>NZ_JAJJPP010000001.1:0-1848369 GCF_020907215.1 Alcaligenes sp. MMA | reverse complement strand
GCGCGTACACTCTGCTGCCCAGCCGTGGTCTGGCGGCAGTAAAGACCGGATCCCTGCAATCATCGGTCGGACGTCCCTTCCTTCCTCCTGGCCCGTTCTGGGCACCTTGTCTCCCTTCTTCTTCTTCTTCTTCTTCTTCTGTACGGCTTACTCGTGTCTGCTTCGGCTTGCCCCTCGGCAAGAGGACTGATTCGCAAGGCAGTTGCATACTTGTGGTGGGGAAGTACGGGGAGGCGTAGTTCAGCATTTAATGCTCGGCTGTTTCTTGCCCAGTAAGCGGGAAAGAGTCAAATTCTGAAGCAAGCCAAGCGTTTTAGATTAATTGCATAAGCGCACTTTTCTTTACCTGAGTAGGGTATGGGTGGGTGTGCAGGTGGGCGTGTACCTCGCTTTTTGTAGCGTGCTGAGTAGTCCTTGAGTCGATAGTGAAGGGTGTTGTCATTATAAGAATCGCTTATCTTGTGAGCGGTGGGCTGATAGTAGATGAAGTGTGATTGTGGGCGCGGTATATATCCATGATCCATTATTTTTTCGTACTGATCATGTCTATTATTTTGCCCCGTGATGACAGCCGCTGTGGCTGGTATAAGTTGCTGACAGTCAGTCGCCCCAGTCGCCAAATTCACGGCACACAGGCGGCAGATGTGGTGATTGTGGGTGCTGGCTTTGTGGGTTTGGCAGCTGCTCGTGCCTATGCCTTGTTAAAGCCTCAGCATCGGGTCGTATTGCTGGAAGCATTGAAGGTTGGGCAAGGGGCTTCGGGCCGGAATTCAGGATTCCTGATTGATCTGCCCCATAAGCGTGACCTGGAGTTTGGTAGCCTGGAGCGCAAGAAAAAGATTTACAGACTTAATCTGGAGGCGATTGAGGACTTGCGATCGGCTGTACAGCAACATCAGATCCACTGTGATTGGGAAGAGGCTGGAAAGTATCAGGTTGCGGTCGGGCAGCGTGGCATTTCATTTCTGAACGATTACGCCAGCTTGCTGGATGATTTTGATTACCCTTACCAGCGTATTGAGGGGCAGTCGCTTGCCCGAGTGCTGGGCTCGACCTACTACAGCCAAGCTATCTATACAGAGCGTTCGGTGCTTGTACAGCCTGCGGCTTTAGTCAATGGGCTGGCCGAGCATTTGCCGGCAAATGTGGAGCTCTATGAAGAGCACCCTGTGCTGGAGTTCAAACAGCACAATGGTCAATATCATATCCATACCCAAGATGCGGTGTTCCAGAGTCCCAAGGTGATTCTGGCAACGAATATCTTTACCCAGGAGTTTGGTTACTTGCGCTCTCGCATGTTGCCGACCATGACGTATGCCAGCATGACCCGAGCCCTGAGCCTGCAGGAAATGCAATTGTTTCGGGAGCAGCATTCTTGGGGGGCCACGCCTGCCGATCATGGTGGGACAACTCTGCGTTTGACTCGTGACCGACGCTTGGTGATCCGCAATAGTTACCAGTTTGTCCCCAAGTACCATGACGACCTCCAGAGCCGACGTGCCATACGGGACAGCCATCTGCAAGGTCTGCAGGCGCGCTATCCATCACTGGAAAACTTGACGCTGGACTATACCTGGGGCGGAGCTTGCGCCTTGTCGCGTAATTACCAGCCTTTCTTTGGCCAATTGGATAGCAATCTTTATTTTTCGGGTGTCCACCAAAGCGTGGGGGCCACTCGGGGATCTATTACCGGCAAGTTATTGGCGCAATTGGCCTTGGGTGAGCACTCCGAGAGCCTGTCGGACATGCTGGAGATCAGCCAGAAACCCGCTATCAACCCCCCTGAACCTTTCTTGAGTATCGGCGTTAACGCACGCATGGTCTTGGCCAGGCGTGCGTCTGCCAGTGAGCTATAAGCTCTGCCACTAACAATAACGAGGAGCATATTGAATGACTATTTGGAGTTTAACCATCGATTTTGGCATTGCCAGCGGTTTGATCCTGCTGTGCAAACTGATCCGGGCCAATGTCACCCTGGTACAAAAGCTGTTTATGCCGGTCGCCCTGATTGCTGGCTTGTTGGGCCTGGCGCTGGGACCACAGGGGGCTGATATTTTGCCGTTCTCCGGTTCGTTCAACGCTTACGGCGGGATGTTGATCGCTGTTATTTTTGCTGGCGTTGGGCTCTCTACCCGTTTTCCTGCACCGTCATTGCTGGTGTCACGATCCGGACAGTTATGGGCGTTCAATCAGATGGCAACGGCATCGCAGTGGTTGCTGGGGTTGGTGGCAGGAGCTTTGCTGTTTACCTACTTCTGGCCGGATCTATCCCCTGCCTTCGGGCTGATCATGCCTGCTGGTTTCATGGGGGGCCATGGAACTGCTGTGGCGATGGGGAACTCGTTTGCCGAGTTGGGCTGGGCAGATGCCACAACCTTGGCTTTGACCTCGGCAACGGTAGGGGTGTTTGCCGCTATTTTGATTGGTCTGGCGATTATCCGCTATGGCGCCCGCAAAGGTCTGATCAGTGGTTTGACCCCATTTGAACAAATGGAGAAGCATCATCGCAAGGGCTTGATTGAGGCGGCAGACCGTGTGGCTATTGGCAAAGAGACAGTGTCGGCTTCCTCGATTGATGCCTTGTCCTTGCATATTGCACTGATATTGCTGATTACCGCCGGTGCATACTATTTGAGTTCTTACCTGTCTGGTTTGAATGACTTTATTTCCGTGCCGACTTTTGCCTGCGCGTTTTTACTTGGAACGGTCAGCCGATCCTTGCTGGATCGACTGGGCTTGCTTCAGCATTTTGACGTCAAGCTATTTAATCATGTCTCCAGTACGGCAACGGACTATCTGATCGTCTTTGGGATTGCGTCGATCAAGATTACTGTGCTGTTGAGCTATGCTGTTCCCCTGTTGGCACTGATGATCATCGGTTTGCTATTGTGCCTGTTCATGGTGTTTTATGTGGCACCTCGCATGCTCGACGAACGTTGGTTCGAGAAAGGTGTGTTTTCGTGGGGCTGGATGACGGGCACGGTGGCGATTGCCATTTTGCTCTTACGCATTGCCGACCCGGATCGTAAAACGTCGATTCTGGACGATTACGCCATTGCGTATGTGCCCGGCGCTGTATTCGACATTATTTTGATCTCGTTCATGCCTGGACTGATTTTGCAGGGTTTCATTTATGAAACAATGGCTGCCTTGGTCGCTTATATGATCGTAGTGGGCGTGATCGGTCGAATGCTCAAGGGGCGTGCCTTGCGCTTGAAGGCGGCCTGACACCCGCAGTTCATTTCACAGGTCTATGGAAAAAATAGGATTTGAATTAAGACAGATCCAGGCTTTGGTGGCAGTGGGAAAAACGCGAAGTTTTTCCGCTGCCGCACAACAATTGCAGCTTAGCCAAGCGGCGGTCTCGCAGAATATAGCCAAGCTTGAGGAGAGCTATGGCGTGTTGTTGGTGCAGCGTCAGAACCGCCCGGTCAGACTGACGCAGGCTGGTAAAAAACTGCTCGAACTGGGCCAGTCCTGGTTATTGCAAGCGGTTCATATGCAGAATTTTCTGCAGTTCAGCCATTCCTCTCAGGTCAAGCATCTGCGTATCGGTATCATCGATTCAATTACCTCGGTTCTGGCACCGTTCATTGTCGAGAACTTCTCTGATCGTGCTCAAACACTGCATGTGCAATCGGGGGTGATCAGCAGTCTGGATTCCAGTTTCAATGCGGGCGAGCTGGACTTGTTGGTAAGCACGCACGTGGCCTCGGGTACGCCCGCCTGTCGCGCGTCTTTGTTGGTGCAAGACCCGTATGTGCTGATTGCCCCCAGTATTCACGCCCGCCTCACCTTTAATGAGATGGTTCAGCAACTGAGCTATATCGGCTATGACAGGCGCTCCCAGATTGGTCGTCGAATAGAATCCATTTTTCAAAAGCACGACATCACGGTCAACAATACGCTCTATGTTGACTCTTTTGATACGCTCTCCAAGCTGGTCGCCTCCGGGGTTGGTTGGGGCTTGATTTCGGCCTTTAGTCTGCAAGGGATTACCGCCTTGTCTCCCCATCTGATTGTGCGCAATGTGTTTGACGGACGCTACTCCCGCAACATTTATCTGCTGAGTAATAGTGCCCTGGCTCAAGACTTTGTTGAACATACGCGGGTAATGTTTCAGGAGTTCCTGAAAGAGACCGTCCGAAGAGGTATTCAGCAGCATTTCCCGTTGATTACGTTTTGAGCCTTGCCGGTATCAGGTGGCGTGTCAACGTGGCCTGAGCAGGCGGTGGATAAGGAGGCGCTTTTTTTACCTGCTTTGGAGTTTGCACCGTAAAATACAACAAAATAGTTTAGAGCTAAAGGAGTTGTGGTGAGTGCAGAGACAACAGTAGATGCGATTGTGGTTGGGGCAGGGCACAATGGCCTGGCGGCGGCTGTGGAGTTAGCCAGCCGTGGTTGGAAGGTTCAAGTTGTGGAAGCCAAAAGTTCGGCTGGCGGTGCGGTCAGCACTCAAGAGCTGACCTTGCCGGGCTTCAAGCATGACGTATGTGCCATGAACCTGTCCTCTTTTGCCGGCTCTGCGTTTTTCCAGCGTCATAAGGATGCTTTGGGCCGCCATGGTCTGGCTTTCGTCCCCGCAGAGCATTGCTTTGCCAGTGTGTTCCGGGATCAAAGCTATTTGGGTGTCAGCACGAATCTGGAAACGACCTTGGCGCGCATTCGTGCGGTTTCTGAAAAAGACGCTCAGGCCTGGCAAGCCATGCTGGAGGACTTTCAGCGTAAAGCTCCTCATTTGTTTGCGGTGCTGGGTAGCCCTATGCCTTCCATGGGCCTGTTCAAAAGCGCGTGGAAGAGCTGGCGTGAGCTGGGCAAGGATGGCGTGGCCGAGCTGATGCAATTGCTGCTGGCGACGCCTCGTGACTTTCTGGACCGCCATTTCGAGAGCGACTCATTGAAAGCCATGATGGCAGCCTGGGGGCTGCATGTGGATTTCACACCAGACACTGCCGGTGGTGCCTTGTTCCCTTACCTTGAATCCATGGCTAATCAAGCTTTCGGTATGGTGATCGGGCAGGGCGGTGCCGATACGATTATTCGTGCCATGACGGGTTTGTTGCAGGAGTTGGGCGGGGAGCTGCTATTGAATGCCCCCGTGCAAACGATTGAGCAGGAAAACGGTCGAGCCAGTGGTGTCGTTCTGGCCGATGGTCGTCGCTTGAAAGCGCGCAAGGCCGTGATTGCGAATCTGAATCCTCAACTCGTCTTTGGTCGTCTGGTGCAGTCCGCTGCGGTTCCCAAAGATTATCAGAAGAAAGTCGATGCCTTCCGCCCCGGTTTGGGCACCATGATGATTCATTTGGCGCTGGATGGCTTGCCTGATTGGAAAGCCGGTGCCGAGCTGCAGCGTTTCTCCTACGTGCATCTGGCGCCCGATATGGCCATGATGAGCCGTGTCTACGCTGAAGCCGCCGCAGGCTTGTTGCCTGCCGAGCCTGTGCTGGTGGTTGGGCAGGGTACGGCCCTGGATCCTTCCCGCGCCCCGGCGGGGAAACATACTTTGTGGATTCAAGTGCGTGTGCTACCTGCTCAGGTCAAAGGCGATGCTGCTGCTCAGATTGCGGCCGGCGACTGGTCACAGCTGAAAGAGGCGTATGCAGAGCGGGTTCTGGATTTGCTCGAAAGCTATGCGCCCGGTTTGCGCAGCAAGATTCTGGGCCGCCACATCATGTCGCCCCAGGATCTGGAGCAGTTCAATGCGAACTTGATTGGTGGTGATAACCTCTCGGGTAGCCACCACCTGGATCAGAACTTTTTCTTTCGCCCAGTGGCCGGTTACTCCAAATACAAGACGCCGATCAAGGATCTGTACTTATGCGGTGCCTCGACCTGGCCGGGTGCAGGGACAGGGGCTGGATCAGGCTATATGCTGGCCAATCTGCTGGCGAAGTAAGCCCACACAACCTAGAGGCCATTCAGACGCTGCCGAGCATGCTCCAGGCGTAACTGTTTGGCCTCCATCTCCTGAAGCTGTCGCCGAATTCCATCAATATGTTCTTTGGCTGCGCGTCGGGCCAAGTCCGCTTGACCTTGCGTGACGGCATTACATAAACGGGCATGCTGTCTGTCCAGCCTGCGTTTGGAATCATGATCGGGGTACAGGTGCTGCACGGACACGCGTACCGTGGACAACATCAAGTCGTTGAACAGGCTGATCATGTGTACCAGCACCGGATTATGCGAGGCCTCACAGATAGCGGCATGAAAAGCGTGGTCGGCACGAGCAACCTGTTCAGGAGCCGCATCCTGCATTTGCAGATCTTCCAGTTCCTGAAAGCGCCGTCTTATCATGATGTGATCCGCTTCTGTCCCTCTGGAGGCAGCTAACTGGGCGGCCTCGCTTTCCAATAACTCACGCACTTCCAGCAAGTCATACAGTGTGCGCCCTTGCGCTTGCAGCAGATGCTCCAGCGGTTTGCTGACAGTGGAGTCAATCAGGTTGGCAACGAAGGACCCTTTGCCATGTCGGGTTTCAATCAAGCCGCGCACGCGCAGGATTTGTAGTCCTTCCCGCAGGGCAGAGCGGGACACTGCTAGCCGTTGCGTCAGTTGCCGCTCGGACGGCAGAACTTGTCCCGGTTTCAGGACGCCATCCATAATAAATGTTTCGATGCGTTGGGCGACCAGCTCGGCGGTGACTTCTAAACGCTTGGGTTCCTGCATGTTCATTCGTGGTCAGACCAGTTGTATGCGTGTGAAAATGATAACAAGCTGATTATCTATCTGTCTGATTTTTAAGTGTAAAGATAAACCCTAATACGCGCTTAGGGTAAAAACTGGTCGGACCAGTAGTCTGGTGGCTGGACAAGCCCGCCAGCATCAAAGACCATCCGTTTCAGGAGACTTTAAAAGACAGGAGGCGTCATGAGCTTGCGCTACGACGAAAAACTGGACGGAGTGCTGCCCCGCGTGGACAAAATGCAGCTGCTTAGCCGTTTGCGTGATGATATTCCCGACCTGGATGTGCTGCACACGGATGAGCAGTTGCACCCTTATGAGTGTGATGGGCTCAGTGTGTATCGCGCCAAACCCTTGCTGGTGGTGTTGCCTCGTAATGTGGAGCAGGTACAGGCCGTAATGCGTTTGGCCCATGAAGTCGGCGTGCCGGTGGTGGCCCGTGGTGCGGGTACCGGTTTGTCGGGCGGTGCCATGCCTTTGGAGCAGGGCATTTTGCTGGTGATGGCACGCTTGAACCAGATTCTGGATTTGGATCCCGTAGCCGGGATTGCCCGTGTTCAGCCAGGCGTGCGTAATATTGCGATCTCTCAGGCGGCCCAACCCTTTGGTTTGTATTACGCGCCGGATCCATCTTCGCAGATTGCCTGTTCGATTGGTGGCAACGTAGCGGAAAATGCGGGTGGTGTGCATTGCCTGAAATATGGCCTGACCGTACATAATATTTTGCGCCTGGAAGTCATTACCGTCACAGGCGAACGCTTGATTCTAGGCTCCGAAGCCCTGGATTCGCCCGGCTTTGATCTGATGGCTTTGTTCACCGGTTCCGAAGGCATGTTGGGCGTCGTTACGGAAATTACGGTCAAGTTGCTGGCGCGTCCGCCCTGTACGGTGGTGCTGCTGGCCAGTTTTGACGAAGTGGAAAAAGCGGCCGATGCCGTGGCGCAGATTATTGCCCAGGGCATTGTGCCGGCAGGGCTGGAGATGATGGATCAAATGTCCATCCGTGCGGCCGAGGACTTTATTCACGCAGGTTATCCCGTTGATGCACAAGCGATTTTGCTTTGCGAGATTGATGGCGCTTTGGAAGATGTGCAGGACGATGTGGCCCGTGTCGAGCAGGTGTTGTTCCAGGCCGGTGCGCAAGAGGTGCGAGTGGCTCGGGACGAACAGGAGCGGCAGCGTTTCTGGGCTGGTCGTAAAAATGCTTTTCCCGCCGTAGGCCGGATCTCACCCGACTATTACTGTATGGATGGCACCATTCCGCGTCGTCAGTTGGCCTATGTCCTGAAGAAAACCGCCGAGCTTTCCGAAGAGTACGGCCTGCGTGTCGCCAACGTATTTCATGCTGGCGATGGCAATATGCACCCCCTGATTTTGTTCGATGCCAATGAGCCCGGCGAACTGGAACGCGCGGAAGCCTTGGGTGGCAAGATTCTGGAATTGTGTGTGGAAGTCGGCGGCACAATTACTGGCGAGCACGGCGTAGGTCGAGAAAAAATCAATCAGATGTGTGTGCAGTTCAACGACGACGAGCTGCAGTTTTTCCATGCGATCAAAGCTGCTTTTGATCCCAAAACCATGCTGAATCCCGGCAAGAACATTCCTACCCTGCATCGCTGTGCCGAAATGGGTGGCATGCATATCCATCACGGGCAACTGCCTTTCCCAGAGTTGGAGCGATTCTGATGAGTACCGTAGAACACAAGAATCAGGATCGCAGCGCTGAATTGCTGGAGCAGGTTCAGCAAGCCCTGGCCACGAAAACCCCGTTGCGTCTGCAAGGCGGCAACACCAAAGCCTTTTTGGGCAAAGCCGTGCAGGGACAAGCGTTGAGTCTGGCAGGCCATGAAGGTGTGGTCGATTACGACCCGGCGGAGCTGGTGGTCACGGTGCGCGCCGGGACGTCCTTGCAAGCATTGGAAAAAGTCCTGAACGAGCAAGGCCAATGCCTACCTTTTGAGCCGCCTCTGTTTGATGGCCGAGCCACGGTTGGCGGAGCCACCGCCTGTGGTTTGTCGGGACCGCGCCGACCCTGGGTAGGTTCACTACGGGACTATGTGCTGGGCTGTCGTTTGATCAGTGGCATGGGCACACATATGCGTTTTGGTGGCCAGGTCATGAAGAACGTTGCCGGGTATGACGTGTCGCGTTTGATGGTTGGTGCGCAAGGCGCCTTGGGTGTGATTACGGAAGTGTCCTTCAAGGTCCTGCCGCGTCCACGTAGTCGCGCCAGTCTGGTGCTGGATGTCGCTCAGCAAGACATGGCGGGTTTATTGCGTGGCTGGCGTGACCAAAGTCGCCCCATTACGGGTGCAGCATGGCAGGACGGACGTTTGCATTTGCGTCTGGAAGGGGGGGACAGTTCGGTGCAGTTGGCCCAGGAGCAAATCGGCGGGGAGGCCTTGGACTTGTCCTATTGGGATGATTTGTGCGAACAGCGCCTGGAGTTTTTCAGGCAGCCCGGCACCTTGTGGCGAATTGCTTTGCCAGTGGATGCACCCGTACAAACATGGCCCGGCCAGATTCTGGTGGACTGGGGTGGGACACAACTGTGGCTGAAATCCGATGCCCCTGCCGAGCAGATTCATGAGCAGGCTCAAACCATGAAAGGGCATGCCCGTTGCTGGTCTGGATCAGGCGCCGGGCAGGATATCTTGCCCGAGTCCTTGTTGATATGGCATCAGCGCTTGAAGCAACAACTGGACCCTGTTGGGATTTTTAACCCTGGTCGTCTCTTTCCTTCGCTGGAGTCCACATGCAAACACAATTGACATCATGGGCTCAACAACTGCCGCAAGCCGAGCAAGCCCAGGCCATTTTGCGCTCCTGTGTGCATTGCGGGTTCTGTAATGCCACCTGTCCGACTTATCTGGATCAAGGCAATGAGTTGGACGGTCCCCGTGGCCGTATTTACCTGATCAAGATGTTCCTGGAAGGCAAGGTGACCTCGGAGCTGACTCAGCACCACCTGGATCGCTGCCTGAGTTGCCGTAACTGTGAAACCACCTGTCCTTCGGGGGTGAAGTATCACAACTTGCTCGATATTGGCCGGGCTGCGTTGGAGCCCAAAGTCAAGCGTCCTTTGAAGGATCGCGCCATGCGAGTCGCCTTGACGCAGATTCTGCCAGAACCTGGTCGCGTCGGTGCCTTGTTGGGGGTCGCGCGAACCATGCGTCCCTTGCTGCCATCTTCTTTACAGGAAAAAATCCCGCCCAAGCAAAATGCGGATTTAACGCGCCCTGCACAGCGACATAGCAAACGCGTCCTGATGCTGGAAGGCTGTGTGCAACCTGCCATGGCACCGTCTATTAACGCCGCGACGGCCAGAGTGCTGGACCGCTTGGGCATCAGCGTCACGCCTATCGCTCAGGCAGCTTGCTGTGGCGCATCGTCCTTTCACTTGGGCGCGCAAGAGCAGGGCTTGGAGCAGGCCCGTCGAAATATCGATGCCTGGTGGCCGCAGATCGAACAGGGGGCGGTGGCGATCGTGCAGACCGCCAGTGGCTGCGGGGCCTTTGTGAAAGAGTATGTGGATCTGTTCAGGAATGATCCTGCCTACGCCGAGCGCGCTCGCCGCGTCAGTGAGCTGGCCAAAGATCTGGTCGAAGTGCTGGAGGAGCAGCCTTTGGAGGAATGCCTGAACACGCAAACCCGCCCACGTCTGGCTTTTCATTGCCCTTGTACTTTGCAGCACGCGCAGAAACTGGGGGGGCGAGTCGAGGCGGTGCTGACTCGTCTGGGTTTTGATCTGGGTGCGGTGCCTGATAGCCATTTATGCTGCGGCTCAGCCGGTACGTATTCACTGACTCAACCTGAAATTGCCGGACGCCTGCGGGACCGCAAGATGGATGCGCTGGAGAGCAGCAAACCTGACCTGATTGTTACGGCCAATATGGCTTGCGGGAATCATTTGAATGGAGCGGGCCGCACGCCGGTCAAGCATTGGATTGAGCTGGTGGATCAATACTTGAGTGCATAGTTGCAGGAATCAGGGTTGTCCGAGTCGTTGAGTGTTTGTCTGCTGCGCTTTGATGAGCTTAAAAGAACGACCCAGAGCAGCCGCATCGTTTGCGTGTGAGTATCGAGGCAGGCAGGGGCAAAGTAGGGGGTTTTGCCATCCTGCCTGCTGTGCAATAAAGCCCCTTGATGATGTGCTTGCCGCTGTTGGGCCGGCAGTCTGTGTTGCGGGAAGGGGCGGTGCGGGCTTAGGCGGTCAGTTGTTTTTCGAGCTGGTCCAGTGTTTCATAGCAGGCCAGCACTGAGGCCACGCTGGAGTTGGGCTCGCGATTTTCCAGAATGGCCGCGATAAACTCCCGGTCTTGCAGTTCAATACCATCCATGGAGACATCCACCTGCGAGACGTCGATCACCTCGTCCTTGCCGGTGGTCAGATCGTCGTAGCGGGCCAGATAGGTTCCCTTGTCGCAGATGTAGCGAAAGAAGGTGCCAAAAGGCCCATCATTGTTGAACGATAGCGATAGCGTGCACAGTGCCCCGCTTTCTGTCAGCAACTGGATGGACATGTCCATGGCAATGCCAAGCTCAGGATGAATAGGGCCTTGGATGGCATTGGCCTTGATGACTTTGGAGCCAGTCTGGTATTGAAAAAGATCGACGGTGTGCGCGGCATGATGCCAGAGCAGATGGTCTGTCCAGGAACGCGGCTTGCCCAAAGCATTGGTGTTGCTGCGGCGGAAAAAATAGGTCTGTACATCCATTTGCTGAATGTTCAATTCACCCGCCTGTATCTTTTGATGAATCCACTGATGGCTGGGGTTGAAGCGGCGCGTGTGGCCAACCATGGCCACTAGGCCTTTTTCCTGTTGTACTTGCAGCACTTCCTGGGCGCCGGCCAGGGTGTCCGCCAAGGGAATTTCAACCTGTACGTGTTTGCCCGCTTTCAGGCAGGCCAGTGTTTGTTCGGCGTGCATTTGAGTCGGGGTACACAAGATGACGGCATCGACTTCCTTGCTGGCCAGCGCCTCGTTCAGATCGCCCGAGGCGTGGGGGACCCCGTACTTTTGCGCCACTTCCTGGGCCTTGGCCTGGGTGCTGGACACGATATAGGTGACCTGGGCTTCGGGGATACGGGCCAGGCCGTCCAGGTGCTTGATGCCGAAGGCGCCAGCGCCTACCAGTGCAATATTGACTTTCTTCATTTCTATTTCCTTTCGTTCAGAGCGTGGGGCCAGGCCCGCTCACGCTGTCTCTTTGTTTTCCAGGATCAGGTGTCCTACCGCGGTATTGGAGGCGGGCACATGGTAGAAGCGGTGGCGCACATCGACGTGTGGATTCATGGCGCCACGCGCGACCAGCCACATCACCAGCTCAATGCCTTCCGAGCCTGCCTCACGCACATAGTCGATATGGGGCACGCGAGCCAGGGCATCGGGGTCGGCAATCAGGCGATCCAGAAATTCGTTGTCCCATTGCGCGTTGATCAGTCCGGCGCGCGGGCCTTGCAACTGGTGGCTCATGCCGCCTGTGCCCCAGATCTGGACATTCAGATCTTCGTCATACGAGGCGACTGCGCGACCGATTGCCCGGCCCAAATCCAGACAACGCTGGCCGGAGGGGGCCGGATACTGAACCACATTGACGTGCAAGGGGATCACGGGGCAGGGCCATTGTTCGACCTGACCGAACATCAGCGACAGCGGAACGGTCAGGCCATGGTCCACTTCCATTTTGTTGCACAGCGTCAGGTCGAAATCGTCCTGAATGACCGAGTGGGCAATGTGGGCCGCCAGTTCGGGATGCCCTTGTACCGTGGGAACCGGGCGTTTGCCCCAGCCCTCGTCACTGGGTTCAAAAGAGGCGCCTGTGCCCAGGGCAAACGTGGGGATCAGGTCCAGGCTGAAGTTGTTGGCGTGGTCGTTGTAGACCAGGATGATGACATCCGGCTTGTTTTCCTGCTCCCATTGCTTGGAGAATTCGTAGCCGTCGAACACTTTTTTCCAGTAGGGCTCGGTGTGCTTGCCCAGGTCCAGCGCGGCACCGATAGCGGGAACGTGCGAGGTATAAACAGAGTGTTTGATCTTTGCCATGATAGGTTCCGGTTATTTTTCTTGTTCGTGTAAGTAGCGGTTGCCTTCGGGGGAGCGGCCACCCTTGAGCATCATTTCCCGATAGTCCTGTTCGCTCATCCCGGTCATGCTGCCCGCCATTTGTTGGAAGGACAGGCCATCGGTAGCGCCGATCTTGGCCAGAAAGTAGATGTTGCCGCCCAGTTGCATGCAGCGATTCAGGTCACGGCTAAGTACAGCCTGTTTTTGCTCTGCACTCATGGGCCATTCATCCAGATAGGCGGACTCGTCCGCTTTAAAGCGGGCCCGGTTTTCTGCTTTCATCAGTGACATGCAAAACTGGTTCAGGTGGTAGCCCTTACGCGATTGTTCCGAGTCAAAAATAATCGTGCCCGGTATATCCTGGTACGGTTTGTCCAGTGCCATCGTTATCTCCTCAAATTCATGTCAACTCTTCTGGCCAATACAGGCGCATCGGGTTGTCCACTAGTAGTAATTGTTGCTCTGCGGGACTGGGCGCAATTTGCGCCACGTAGTCAACCAGCAAACCGTCATCGGGCATATGGTCTTTCAGGTTGGGGTGGGGCCAGTCAGTGCCGAACAAAACGCGGTCGGGGAACTGCTGCATCAATCGGCGGGCAAATGGCACGACATCCTGATACGCATGCTGCTCGCCATGTAGGGCGGCAGGCCCGCTTTTGCTCAGACGTTCGGGACACGAGAGCTTGGACCAAATGTTCGGGTGTTCGGCCATCAAGCGTACGAACAGGTCGAACTCGGCACTCTCAGCCCCTTTGCTGACATCCGGACGGCCCATGTGGTCAACGACCACTGTGGTCGGTAGACCGGTGAAAAAATCCCATAGTTCTGGCAAATCCTGTGCCTCGAAGTACACCACCACATGCCAGCCCAAAGGCGCTATTTTATGGGCAACGCTCAGCAGTTCTTCTTTCGGCGTGAAATCGACCAGACGTTTGACAAAATTGAAACGCACACCGCGCACGCCAGCCTGGTGCATGGCGTCCAACTGCTGTTGCGTGACATCCGAGCCCAGGGTGACAACGCCACGGGCCTTGCCGTGTGAGGCTTGCAAGGCATCGAGCAGGGCGCGGTTGTCCTTGCCGTGACAGGTGGCTTGCACAATGACGTTGCGGGCAAAGCCCAGGTGGTCGCGCAAGGCAAACAACTGCTGTTTGCTGGCATCGCAGGGAGTGTATTTGCGCTCGGGGGCGAAGGGGAATTGCTCAGCGGGACCAAACACATGGCAGTGGGCATCAACCGCGCCAGCCGGCAACTGGAGCCGGGGTTTGGAGGGGGCGGCGTACCAGTCTAGCCAGCCGGGAGTCTTCTCGAAATGGCTCATCATCCTTCCTTCAGTCGATATAGCGGAGCCCGGCCTTCTCCAGGGGCTCGCGCATTTTGTACATATCCAGGCCCAGGACACCGCTGGCCAGCTTGGCGCGTTTTTCCCCCTCGAAGCTTTCTCGTTTTTGGGCAGCGGCCAGCGTGACGGCGGCCTGGGCGGCGGGTACGCACACCACGCCATCATCATCAGCCACGATGACATCGCCGGGCGTGACCCACATGCCGGCACACACGACTGGAATATTGACCGAACCCAAGGTGGCCTTGATGGTGCCCTTGGAGGAGATGGCTTTGCTCCAGACGGGAAAGTTCATTGCCTGCAAGGTGTTGATATCGCGCACTCCGGCGTCAATGATCAAGGCGCGCGCTCCACGGGCCTGGAAACTGGTGGCTAGCAGGTCGCCAAAATAGCCGTCGCTACACTCCGAGGTCACCGCAGCGACCACGATATCGCCGGGCTGTATCTGCTCGGCGACGACGTGCATCATCCAGTTGTCGCCCGGTTGCAGCAGCACCGTGACGGCGGTCCCCGAGACTTGCTGGCCGGGGTAAATCGGGCGCATATAAGGTTTGAGCAGACCGACACGGCCCATAGCTTCGTGGACAGTGGCCGAGCCCAGGGCTGCCAGTGCATCGGCGGCCTGGCGGTCGGCACGTTGAATGTTGCGGTACACGACACCCAGTTCGTACATGGTTGTTTCCTTGGTGAATGGTTGCAGGTGGCTTACAAGCCTTTTTTCTTCAGGGCAGCGTCCAGGCGCGGGAACACGCGGCGGGCGTTGCCTTCGTAGATCTGGTGGCGTTCTTGTTCGTTCAGCTTGAGCGTGGCTTCGATATAGCGTTTGGTGTCGTCGTAGTAGTGGCCGGTCGTGGGGTCAATGCCGCGCACCGCGCCAATCATTTCGCTGGCGAACAGGATGTTCTTGACAGGGATAACCTCGGTCAGCAGGTCGATGCCCGGCTGGTGGTACACGCAGGTGTCAAAGAAGATGTTGTTGAGCAGGTGCTCGTCCAGCAGGGGCTTTTTCAGCTCCTGTGCCAGACCACGGAAACGGCCCCAGTGATAGGGCACAGCGCCGCCACCATGAGGGATAAGGAACTTGAGCGTGGGAAAGTCCTTGAACAGATCGCTGGTCAGGCATTGCATGAAGGCCGTGGTGTCTGCGTTCAGATAATGGGCGCCGGTGGTGTGAAAGCAGGCATTGCAACTGGTCGAGACGTGGATCATGGCAGGGATGTCGTACTCCACCATTTTTTCGTAAATGGGGTACCAGGAGCGGTCGGACAGCGGCGGGGCCGTCCAGTGACCACCGGACGGGTCAGGGTTCAGGTTGATGCCGACGTTGCCATACTCTTCTACACACTTGACCAGTTCGGGAATGCAGGTTTTGGGGTCCACGCCCGGCGATTGCGGGAGCATGGCAGCCGGGATGAAATGGTCTGGAAACAGTTCGCTGACGCGATAGCACAGTTCGTTGCAAATGGCGGCCCAGGTGCTGGAGGTCTCGAAGTTGCCGATATGGTGGGCCATGAAACTGGCACGGGGACTGAAGATGGTCAGGTCCGAGCCGCGTTGTTTCATCAGCTTGAGCTGGTTGTTCTCGATGGTCTCGCGGATCTCGTCATCGCTGATCTTCAGATCACTGGCGCGGGGCGTTTGACTGGGGTCTTTCAGGCCGGCGATCTGCAAGTCGCGCCAGGCCCCCAGTGCGGCGGGGGCCGTGGTGTAGTGCCCGTGTACGTCGATGATCATGGAAGGGTCTCCTGCGTCTTGATGCTTAAGGGGTTAATGAGAGGGGGTAACCGTGCCGCCTTGCGGCTGCGCACGGCTGTATTGCTTGATGAGGAGGGCGGCCATGGCGATGACGCCTGGGATGGCCACAACGGTAAAGATCTGGCTGAAATCCAGGTCGCGCGCCGTCAGCTCGGCCACCAGGAAAGAACCGGCAATGCCGCCAAAACGGCCGATGCCCAGCATCCAGGCCACGCCCGTGGCGCGTCCCCGAGTGGGGTAGTAGGCGGCTGCCAGCGCAGGCATGGAGGACTGTGCGGTATTCATGAGCGTGCCGGCCAGAAAGACGACCACGACCAGGCCGCCCAGATGTCCGGCCATCTGGCCTATCCACCAGATGGATACAGCGGTCAATGCGTAGCCCAGAGCGATGATGCGGTTGGCGTTGAAGCGATCCATCAACCAGCCAGAGAGCACCGCACCTACACCACCCAAGGAGAATAGGGCGGCGACCAGGGTGCTGGTCTGGGAGCTAAGCCCGGCTTCTTTGAACAGCACGGGCATCCAGTTCATCAAGGCGTAGAAAATGACCAGCCCCATGAAGTAGGCCAGCCAGAGCATGAGTGATCCCAAGCGGTACTGACGCGATAACACGATAGCGATGCCACTGTTGGCGGCAGGCTGGGGGCTGGTCTCGCTCAGGGTAAAGCGTTGGACGCCGTCCACGGCCTTGCCGGCAATGGGGGCCAGTGCTCGGCGGATGCGGTCGGCGGAGTCATTTCGGGCGACCATGTGGCGCACGGACTCGGGCAGCTTCGGGATCAGCACGATCAGTAGCAGCAGGGGGGCAATGCCACCCAGTATCAATACACTGCGCCAGCCAAACTGGGGAATCATCCAGGAGGCCAGAAAGCCGCCCAGGGCGGCACCCAGAGGAAAGCCGCAGAACATGGCATTGGTCAGGGTGGCACGGCGGGCATCGGGGCAGTATTCGCTCATCAAGGTGACGGCGTTGGGCATGGCCGCTCCCAGGCCCAAACCGGTCACAAAGCGCAGAGCGGCCAATGTCCAGATGTCTGGGGAGAAACCGGAGGCCAGGCAGGCGAGGGCAAAAACCGCTACCGAGCTGACCAGCACCGTCTTTCTGCCCAGCCGATCAGCCAGTGGCCCGGACAGCAAGGCTCCCGTTGCCAGTCCGAACAGAGCAGCGCTGAGTACGGGGGCCAGAGCAGGCTTGCTGACACCCCATTCGGCGATCAACGAGGGGGCGATATAGCCGATGGCAGCCGTATCAAAACCATCGAGCAGCACAATCAGAAAGCACAAACTGAAGATGAGCCATTGAAAGCCAGAAAAGGGGGACTCGTTGAGCAAGGTTTGCACATCAAGGCTGGGTTGGTCTGTGTTGTTGGCTAGGGATGTCATGGTTTGTCTCGTCCAATATCATTGTTTTTCGGTGGGCACCGTATGCGCAGGCGCAGCCCACCCCCTGCCACCCCAGTGGCGCAAGCCCTGCGGTGTTCTTTTTTTGTTTGAAATGCGTTTAGTTCGAGTGCGGGACCAGAACGTCGCCGCGCATCAGTGCTCTTGCGGTACGCAGCAATGCTGCCTTGGTCACAATCTCGGGGTTTTCGGGGTCGCTATCGAGCGTGACGCTGAATTCGCCAGTGGGATGTTCGACCGATAGCGTGACTGGACCTTGAGCTTGCTCGAAGCGGGCGATCCCCTCGCAAACCGTGCCGGGCAGTTTGATGGCCGTACCCACTGTCACGGCAGCCAGCACGCCAATGGCCTCATGGCATACATGGGGGATGAAACTACGGGTGGTCACAGCGCCGCCGTGTTCAGGCGGGGCGATCAGTGTCATCTTCGGGTAATTCTTGGTCGAGACATCGCCCAGTCCCATGCGTTCGGATATCTGCAGGCGCAACGCTTCTACGCGTTGCTTCAGTTGCGTATTGGCGTTGAGCTCAGCCACGCTTTCCAGACCGCTTACGCCCACATCGGTCGCCTTGAAAATCACTAGCGGCATACCGTTGTCAATGCAGGTGACATCCAGGGTGAACGGGGGCAAGCCGTCCGCATGAACGGTGATGGTGTCTTTGGGTTTGCCCGTGGGCAGCAGGCCCGAGCAAACCGAGCCTGCCGTATCCAGAAAATTGATGGCAATCGGGGCGCTGGTGCCCGGTACACCGTTAATCGCGGCATCGCCGTCGTAGCTGATGACGCCTTCGGGGGTTTGCACCTGAATTTCGCTGACCATGCCGGTATTGAGCGTCAGGACTTTGACCGTGGTGGTGGGGCCTTGCGCCTGGATCAGACCTTTTTCCAAGGCAAAGGGGACGACCGCCGCCAGCATATTGCCGCAATTGGGCTTGGTGTCCACCAGATCGGAGTCGGGCTGCAGTTGGGCAAACAAAAAGCTCAAATCAGCTTGGCCGGTGCTGCAGATGTCCACGATCCCCACTTTGCTGGTCAAGGCGTGGGCGCCACCGATGCCATCGATCTGACGACGGTCGGGTGAGCCCATCAGCCTGAGCAAGAGTCGATCTCGTTCCTGGATATCGTCGGGCAGATCTTTGGCGTAGAAGAATGGACCTTTGGATGTACCCCCCCGCATCAGGATACAAGGAATGCTATATTGGCTGGCCATAGGTGGTGCTCCATAGGTCACTGAAAAAACAGGCAAACTGCGAGGCACATTGACTGTGTTCCCATTCGCTCTTGCTATGCGTACCTATTTTAGTAAGCCCGATAAAAGATAAAAGAACGAAACCCGACTAGTAGATATGTCAAAAAAACATAGCGAAGACAAGCGCCCTATGGAATACGTGATCGATCTCAAGCAATTGAGCTACTTCACGCATGTGGCCGAACTGGGCAGCTATACCCGAGCTGCAGAATTTACCAATGTGGCTCAGCCAGTCCTGAGCCGGCAGATTCGCAAGTTGGAAATTGATTTGCGGCAGAATTTGCTGATTCGTCACGGGCGCGGTGTCATGTTGACCGACGCCGGCAAGATCTTGCTCAAGCACAGCCGCTTGATTTTGCGCCAGTTGGAGCAGGCGCAGGAGGATCTGAGTCTGTCTGAGGGCAAGCTGACGGGGCACATGTATTTAGGTTTGCCGCCAACGGTGGCGCGCACCATTTCTTTGGATGTCGTGCAGGCGTTCAAGGAACAGTTACCCGATGCACACCTGACGATTATCGAGTCCCTGACGGTGAATCTGGAGGAGCAAATTCATCTGGATCGGGTCAATATGGGATTGCTGTATAACCCTTCTTCCTCGCCAACACTGGAGACGCAGCTTCTGGCCGAGGAACAGTTGCACCTGATCTGCGGTGTGGACAGCCCTTATGCGCAGGGACGCAGCCGTATAGCGCTTAAAGATCTGGCCGATATTCCGCTGATCATGCCCAGCCTGTCCAACAGTTTTCGGATGTTGGTGGAAAAAGAGATGCAAAAGCTCAATCTGAAGCCGCAGATTGAGTTTGAGATCAACAGTGTGGGGGTGATCATTCAATTGTTGGCCAAAGGCATGGGGGCTGCCATTTTGTCCCGCTCGGTGTTGGAGTTCATCCCGCAAAGTGGCTTACTGACGGCTATTCCAATCGAGCAGCCGGCCTTGGTTAATCGTTTGTACCTGGCCTATTCCTCCAAACGTTTGCCCACCAAACTCCAGGTTAAAGTGCGGCAGATCCTGATTGATATTTGCCAGCGACATTTCCCTGGTCGGGATGATTAAGCGCCTTGCTTTTGGGTCATGTTATGCCCATCCATGGCATGCAGGCGTCGAAAAATGAATGCGGAGCTCAGGGTAATGAGCCCGACAATGACAAACGTGAACTGGAAGGCTGTGGTGGCCGTTTGTACGGATGAGGCGCCAAACAGGGCTTGTCCGTAGCGCAGGAGCATGGCACCGATGGCGGTTCCCAAACCCATGGCCAGTTGCTGATTTACCGCCATCAGGCTATTGCCGCTGCTTTTTTGATAGGGACGCAATCTGGCCATGGTCAGGGTGTTGACGGCGCTGAACTGAATCGAGTTGGCGGCTCCCAAAAGCAGTAAGTGCAGACTGATCCACACGGTACTGGTTTGCGCATCAATAAAAGCCAGCGCCGTAATCAGCAGGCCGATCAGGATGGTATTGCTGAGCAAAATGGACCGATAGCCAAATCGGTTCAGCAATGGGTGCAAAAAGGGTTTGGCTGCCATGGCGGAAATGGCCATGGGCAACAGCAAGAAAGCGGATTGTACGGGGCTGTAGGCAAAGCTGATCTGAAACAGCATGGGCAGCAAAAAGGGCAATGCTGCCATGCCGATCCGGCTAAGCAGATTGCTGCTCAAACCAATCCGATAGGTACGTACAGACAGCAGATGGCCTGGATACAAGGCGTTTTGTTTGTGCGTGCTATGGCGCTTGTAGCCTAGCAAAAGAAAAAAACCGGCCAGTATTAACACCCCTGACAAAGCGGGGCTGGCGATGTGGCCCGCCAATTCAAAGCCCAGCGTCAGCAGGCAGGCGCTGCCAATGAACAGCAGCAAGCCGTGCAGATCCAGTTTTCCCGGCTTTTCGGTGTAGTTAGGCATCCACTTGCTGGCAAAAAACAGGGACAGCAGGGCAAAGGGCAGATTGATCAGGAAAATCCAGTGCCAACTGGCATATTGCACCAGATAGCCGCCTACCAGCGGCCCCAGTATGGGCCCCAGCAGAGCGGGCATGACGGCATAGTTCAGTACACGCAATAACTCGGCATTGCGAAATGATTTCATCAATACCAGTCGCGCCACTGGGGTCAGCAAGGCTCCGCCCATGCCCTGAATCACACGGGAGACCAGCAGCATGGACAACTGCGAGGACAGGGCACACAACAGCGATCCCAGGCCAAACAGAAACATGGCGGCCATGAAGATTCGTCGGGTGCCAAAACGGTCGCTCAGGTGTGCGCTGATGGGGATGCATACTGCCACAGTCAGGACGTAGCTGACGATGACCGACTGCATGTGCAGGGCTGAGGTGTTCAGGTCGCGGGCCATGCTGGGCAGCGCCGTGTTGAGTACGGTGACGTCCAGCATTTGCATGAAGATTGCCAACGCCAACAGCGCGGGCAACATGGTTTTTTGAAAAGGAGCAAGCGGTGCGGGGGCAGGGTGAGGCATGACAACAGGGCGCAGGGTCGGCCCGGGACCGATCCTGCGCCCGGGCCTGCAGGCCAGATTTATAAAGGATACTGGCGGGGGGTCGTCTGGACGGTAATCCAGCGCAGTTCGGTGAACTCATTGATGGCGGATTTGCTGCCAAAGCGGCCATAACCGCTGGCTTTCATGCCGCCAAACGGGGCTTGGGCCTCATCATGGACGGTGGGGCCATTGATGTGGCAAATACCGCTTTGGATCTGTTTGGCAATACTCAGGCCACGGTTCACATTCTGGGTGAATACCGCTGCCGCCAAGCCATATTCGCTATCGTTGGCCAAGCGGATTGCCTCGCTTTCCTCGTGATAGCGGGTCATGGTGACGACCGGGCCAAAGGATTCCGTGGCATAGAGCTGCATGTCGGGGGTGACGTCATTGACGATCAGCGGATGCATCAGGGCGCCCTCGATGTTCAGGGGGAGCGGCAAGGTGGCACCTTTGGCAACGGCGTCCTCTACCAGGGCTTTGATGCGCTGGGCAGACTGGGCACTTTCCAGATAGGCAAAGCGCGTGTCTGCCTGATCGGGTGAGCCAACTGGAATGGTCTTGATCTTGGCGACCAGTTTTTCCAGAAAGGACGAGGCAATCGACTCATGCACAATCAAACGCTCGGTTGACATGCAGATCTGGCCCTGGTTGAAGTAGGCGCCAAAGGCTACGCCGGCAACGGCCTGCTCCAGGTCGGCGTCTTCGCACACAATAACCGGTGCCTTGCCACCCAGTTCCAGCAGAACGGGTTTGAGGTATTTGGCGGCGGTGGCGGCGATGATCTTGCCGACCTTGGTGGAGCCGGTGAAGTTGATGCGTTTGACGGCCGGGTGGGCAATGAGCTGCTCGACGACAGCAGGCGCATCTTCGGGAGCGTGGGTAATGACGTTGATCACGCCGGCTCCGACGCCCGCGTCATTGAGCACTTGTCCCAGCAGAACATGGGTGGCCGGACACTGTTCGGAGGCTTTCAGGATGACGGTGTTGCCGCAGGCCAGGGGCATGGCCATGGCACGGGTGGCCAGAATCACGGGTGCATTCCAGGGAGCGATACTCACGACCACGCCGCAGGGAACGCGATAGGCCATGGACAGGCTGCCGGGCAGATCCGAGGGGATGATGGAGCCGTCAATCTGCGTGGTCATGGCAGCGGCTTCACGCAAGATGTTGGCCGACAAATGTACGTTGAAACCATACCAGGAGTCGGTCGAGCCTGTTTCCTGACGGACCGTGGCGATGAACTCGGCTGCGCGCTCGTCCATGAGGTCCGCCGCTTTGAGCAGGCGCAGGCGGCGCTCGGTGGGGCCCAGGGCTGACCAGTGCACAAAGGCTTGCTCGGCGGCCTGCAGCGCGGCTTGTACATCATCGGGCTGGGCGGCCGCCGCGACGGTCGCGGTTTGGCCGGTAACGGGATTCTGACGCGTAAATGTCTGTTGACCACTGGCCTCACGAAGTTGGCCATTGATCAGTAGTTGACTGGTGTTCATTATGTCTCCTGCAATGCTGCGGATAGATAGGCAAAGTTAAAACGGGTTGTTCAGGTCAATGCCGGATTTGCCCGGTGCCAGGATATTGTTCGGATCCAGGGCGCGCTTGATCGCGTGTTCGACCTGGCGTTTCACCGTTCCGTATGATTGGGCGACCCGCTCCTGAAAGCGTGTATTGACCCGATACACGGCATACCCTTCTTTCTCGAACTCATCGAGCAGTTCATTAAAGCAGGCATCGGCCCGTGCCGTCTCTTGTGGATTGTTGCGATCGTAAAGCACATCGATGACATGGTGCATGTCTCGCCAGCCCACAATGAACTCACCGACGTAATCGAGCCCGTGCTTGTTCAAAATGGTCTTGGCCAGTGTTTTTTGCTTGTCGCATTCGCTGCCACGGGCCTGGCTGACGGGGGCGAACCACATGGAGCCACCGCCTCCGCGCCAGTTGTACAAGCCAAACTCCTGCAAATTGGGCACGCCCGACATCAGTTCGGCGCGGTATTTGAAGGGTTGTGTATCGCCCGCCTCTTCCTGGGTCACCAACGTGCCTTTACCCATTTTCTTGACTGCTTCCTGGACAATTTTCCAGTTCACATCCACTTGCTCTTGTGTACCGTACAGGGCGGCGTAGACGTTCCAGGCTCCCAGGTTCTTGTCTTTCTGGATTTGCTTCAGAACGCTGTCCGGGGTGGCGCCCGGTTCACTCAGGTAGTCGCTGCGCCGCGTATTGCAGGTAGCGGCTTCCCACAGAATATTGGCAATAACCACCGAGTTGGGGATGACCTGGGCAATGCGCAAGGGGCGAATCATCTCCACGATATCGGCAATATCGGCCTCTTGCTCGAACTTGATTTCAAAGGGTTTATAGACGGGAGGTTTGGGCATGAGCCAAAACCCCATTTTGGTGCAGATGCCGTAATTGGCCTGGGTAAACATCCCGTCCAGAGTGGGACCGTATCCCCATTTGAAAACCTGCCAGGCCTTGTCGCCCGGAACACTGCCCATGCCGGTACGCAATACCTGACCGTCGGCCAGCACCAGCTCCATGCCGCATTGCATCATGAAGTGTTCGCCGTACGGGGTATAGCCCACGCCACGATCCATCGTATTGCCCAACGGGCCGGCAATGGCCGAGGGCGCAGAAAAGGACAGCATGAGAGGAATATTGTTGTCCTCCAGATAGTCGTAGAGCTGCTGATACGTCACCCCGGGTTCGACCAAAGCGGTGCACAGATCAGGGTCCACATGGAGGATCTTGTTCATTTTTTTCAGATCCAGCACCACCTGGCCCCGTTGTCCGGGCGCGGCCGAGCCATAACCGAAGTTGCGCCCAGTGGAAATGGTCCAGATAGGGATCTTGTATTCGTTGCAGATCTTGACGATCTGCTGTACCTGCTCCACGGTGGTGGCCGACAGCACCGCCGAGGGCGTATGCGCCTCTTCGGAGACCGACATCATGATTTTGGTGTAGGGCTGAATCTGTGCCGACTCCAGCAGGACATTTTCCTTGCCCAACAAGGTCTGGAACTGGGTCAGCGCCTGTTGAAACTGGGACTGATCTACCCCTTTGGGTAGCACCATTTGTTTGTTGTTTTGCACGACCCCCTCCTTAAATTTCGAGCATGAACGACACGTGATGGCCGTTTACGTAGTGTGTGTTTTGAATGGCAGATTGTATGGGTGCGGCCCCGGCCAAGGCAGCGCCCAGACCTTGGCTGTCCCGGGTGCTGAGCTGTGCGTGGTGGGCCTGCCAATGCAGACGGCCCTGAGCGCTGCGCAGCAGATCGATCACAATGGTGGCGCTGGCGTCATCGACCAGCCCCAGGATTTTTTTAGGTCCTGTCTGCTCTAGCAGGGTTTGCCATTGGCGCAGAAAGGACAAGTCGGTGCTGGTGTACAGCACCTGGGGGGCTGACGCGGGCTGGTACGCCTGTACGCCGCTGAGAAATGCCGACGCGCATTGGCCCGGCGTAAGAATGACATGCAGGGGGGGCGCTTGCTGTACACGGTTTGCCCAGGCAGTGGCGGACGAACACAGGCTGCCCAGGGCCGATCCTGTCAGTACCATGCCTTTGAGAACCTGACGACGTTGACTGTTCATGCCAGGCTCCTTATTTGCTGGTCGCGCTGGCGGACACCCGGGCCGGGGAGGTAGACAGATACTGACCTAGCTCCTTGAGGGTGGCATCGCTGATATGGGTCTGCGGAAAGGCAGGCATGGCTCTTAGGCCGCTGCGCACAATAATGGCAAAGAACTCGGGCGGAAGCTGCCGGCCTTTCAGTTCCGGGCCGATTCCTGCTTCGTGACAGTAAATACAGGTTTTTTCGTAGGTTTTCTGCCCCAGTGTCTTTGCTTGTTCGGCGGCAGCGCCTGTCGACAAACACAAGCTTCCCAGGCCCGCCAATGTCAGCAAGCGAGCCGTTCTGAGAGCGTGGCAAGTGAAGCCTTGTATTGCTGGCCTGTGGTAAGCCATATCCGTCTCCTGGTTACGATTGATTTTGATGTTTTTTGTTAGTAGGGAAGACCAACGTAGTTCTCGGCAAGCAGGCGGGCGCCGTGCTCGGAGTTCATCAGTTGGTTAAATTCTGCTGCCTGAAGTTTGTGATCCCAGTGATTCATGTCCGGGAAGGTGTGCATCATCCGCGTCATGTACCAGGAGAACCGCTCCGCGCCCCAGATGCGTTTCAGACAACGATCCGAGTAGCTCTCTATTTTGTCGCGACACTGGTTCTGGTAGAAGTCCAGCAGCGCCTCCGAGAGGTACAAGACATCACTGGCGGCCAGATTCAGGCCTTTGGCGCCGGTGGGAGGAACAATATGGGCCGCATCACCTGCCAGGAACAGGTTGTGATGGCGCATGGGTTCGGTCACGAAGCTGCGTAAAGGGGCAATGCTTTTTTCAATGCTGGGGCCGGTGACCAGGTTGGCAGAACGTTCAGGCCCCAGACGAGTGCGTAGTTCGTCCCAGAAACGCTCATCGGACCAGTCTTCTACCTTGTCGCTCAAGGGCACCTGAAGATAGTAGCGGCTGCGTGTTTTGGAGCGTTGGCTGCACAGTACAAAGCCGCGCTCATGCTTTACATAGATCAGTTCGTCCGAGACCGGTGGGGTGTCTGCCATCAGGCCCAACCAGCCAAAGGGATACACACACTCGTAGGTTTTCAGGATATCGGCCGGAATGGCGGGACGCGATACGCCATGAAAGCCATCACAACCGACGATGAAGTCACAGTCCAGACGGTGTGTCTGCCCTTCGTGCTTATAGGTGACATAAGGGTGGCTGCTTTCTACTTCATGCAAGGCCACCTCTTGGGCTTCATAGACGGTTGTTGCGCCGATCTTTTCACGTGCCTGCATCAAGTCGCGGGTGACTTCGGTCTGGCCATAGACCACGACATGGCGATTGACCAGTTTTTCAAAATCGACTCGAAACGAGGTGTCGCCAAACACCAGTTCACAGCCATTGTGTACTAGACCGTTCTTTTTCAGATTATCGGTGACACCGGCCTGCTCCAGGGCATCGACGGTGACGCTTTCCAGCACGCCGGCCCGAATGCGGCCCAGAACGTAGTCTCCCGTTTGACGTTCAAGAATGATGTTGTCGATACCGTTTCGGGACAGAATCTGTCCCAGCAGCAAACCGGACGGGCCCGCTCCGATAATAGCTACTTGAGTTCGCATTTTTTTCTCCACCAAGATGTTGCTGTGTTACTCGCTGTTTGGCGTATTGTCGTGAAAAAATCAGCAGGCAAATACATCGAATATGTACTAGCAGCTATGCGTTTTTATGCGAACAGTACTGTTTGAGTAGCCGAATCAATTTTAGGTGTTCTGTCTTCGAGTTGGGCGTGTGTCTATTCCTTTTGCACGGTGAGCGGATGAGCTTAAGACCCTGTCTGCCTGGGCCAGCACACGGTATGTTCGATACTTTGGCATGGTGCGGCGCAGCCGTGGTGAGAGCCGCAGGGCCCGGCCTTATATCGCTGGCTGGCCTGATGCTTGCCGATAAGCCATGACGTTTCGTTCCTGAAAATAGCGTGCGGACGGTACGCCTGAGGCTAGGTTTCTAACGCAGTTCACGCACTTTGCAACGAGTCTTTCCTAGCTCGTCCTTTCGGCAAGAGGTCGCAGCGGTGCCCTCAGCATCAAAATAAATCCCCATGTCTTCTTTCTTGTTGTCGGGCGGGCCGAAGCGATTGGCCGGGTTCCTGTTCTGTTCAAGCTGAGGCAGGCGGTTGCGCTCCAGTTGCTGCTCGCGAGCCGCCTGGCGTGCTTTTTCCTCATTGTTCAGTGCCTTTTGGAAGTTTCTGCTGAACTCCGAGTCCTGGGCTGGAGCTCTGGGCGTGCTTGGCGAAGGACTCGCTTGGCCTGGCATGGCGGAAGTCGAGCGCAGTTTTTTAAGATCTTCAGTGGTGACGGAAAAGTCGGTAGAAGCCGCGTGGCTGGCAACGGCAAGGAGACTGAGCAAGCCAATTGCAATGGGATTCAGGTATTTGCGCATCAGAATGTACTCGACGTGAATGAGGTTTGATTATCTATCGCTTGATAGACATTTCATGTTTTTTTGTTGGCATTCGATGCAAAGGGTTTGCCAGAGCACAAACGGCAACAGGGTGAACCAGGCGTCCGCAGCTCAGCCAGATAGCGCCAAGCTTTGCCAAGAGGGCGATAGAACAGAATAATGTCACGCACACACGCGGTCGGACGTTTAATGTGGTTTTCGGAAATAGGCTTGGGAAAACGCATTTGGCACCGTGGCGACGTAACATGTGCTGTGTATCCAGACAAGGCCTTAGGGAGGAGAGGAAATGAGCGGGCAGAAACAAGATCGCAGTGCGTTTTTTTCAGTACGAACAGTCGCTATATCGCTCGTACTCTGTATGGGAGGTGCAGCGGCTCATGCTGCGTCAGTCTCGTTTTCCCATAAGGACTGGGACCTGAGCTGCGATAACACGCTAACTTGCCGTGCTGCCGGTTACGCTGCTGATGGTGAAGAGTCCGGTTCAACGGTTTTATTGACTCGTAAAGCGGGCAGTGGAGAGCCGGTGGCCAATAGAGTCATGCTTGCCCACTATAGTGATGCCCAGTGGCAAAAAGGCTCAGCACCAGAACTTGTTATTGCGGGCCGTAAAGCAGGTCCACTGAGTTTTGCGAGTGACGAGGCATGGCAAATGAACGAGGCACAGTTAGCCCTGTTTTTGACAGCCTTGCAAAAAGATCAGGCAATCTCCTTTCGTGAGAATGGCAGCACCTATGCGTTCTCGGGAGCCGGTTCAAGTGCGGTCTTGTTGAAAATGGACGATGTTCAAGGGCGGGTAAATACCCCAGGCGCTATTTTGCGTAAAGGAAAAGGCAGTGAGTCTTCGGTAAAGGCGCCTATTGCTGCGCCAGTTATCAACCGTGCCCCGGTAGTGGATAAAAGCCTGCGCCCGATGACAGCGCAAGAGGACGCCTTGATCAGGCCTGTGCTTTTGAAGGTGCTAGCCGCTGACCAAGAGCCATCCTGCAGCGCAGACATACTGTCCGAGCCATGGGAAATTGCACGACTGAATCAGCAGTTCTCCCTGGTTGGCGCGCCTTGCTGGCTAGCGGCTTACAACGCTGGGGCAGCCTATTTTGTGATCGATAACACTATGCAGTCTGCTCCGGTATTAGTCAGTACCAGTGCCACTGACTACGATAATGGAACCATTTCGTCCAGCATGAAGGGCCGTGGGTTGGGCGATTGCTGGAGTTATGAAGCATCGGTCTGGGATGGAGCCGAGTTTGTTGCAAGTGAACGCGGCGACACGGGGCGCTGCGCACTGATTCGAGCGGGGGGCGCTTGGGTTATTCCGGAGTATCTCAGCCAAGTTGTTGGGCCGTGAGGCTGTACAAAAGCCATTGATGCGGCCTTTGGAGATTGATAAGCCCCGGTTTTGGAGTCTGGGGTTTATTTTTTTTTGTGCTCAGTCTGGCGATGGTGTGTTGGCAAGTTGAAAGATGCCAACGGCTTCTGGGCTGGACCGCGATGGTCGCCCGCCTGTTTTGTCATGCGCCTATTTTCGTGGGGCCTGTCGTGGGGCTTTTTGGGGGCCGTCTATGTGGAATAGTTGAAGCTAGGCGATCAAATGCTTCTGCGCTGAGAAAGCTAAACCATTGATTTGATGACTATTGATTATTTTATTTCAATGGTTTTAGATTAGCTGGTGCCGATGAAAGGAATCGAACCCTCGACCTTCTCATTACGAATGAGCTGCTCTACCGACTGAGCTACATCGGCTAACCTAAGACAGTAAGTATATCCTGTTTTTTTTGAGTTTGTAAATTCTGCGCGCGCATTTGCGGCGTAGCGTGCTATGTTGGGCGTTTTCAGCCTGTTAAGGGGACGGTGATGCTGGGGATCAAGATCAGTTTGGTGGTAGCGGCTTTCTTGCCTTGGTTGGCAGCGATTTGTGCTAAAGCCGGTGCGGCGGGTTTTACGAATCACGAACCTCGTCCGTGGCTGGCCAGTTTGTCGGGCTGGCGCTCTCGGGCCAATGCGGCGCAGGCCAATGCGTTTGAGGCACTGCCGTTCTTTTATGCGGCGGTGTTGTTGGCCTTGTGGTCGGGGGCGGATGCCTTGCGCGTGCAAAACCTGATGATGGTCTGGATCGCGCTGCGTGTGTTGTATCTGCTGATGTACATCATGGACAAGGCCAGCTTGCGTTCGCTGGTGTGGTTCCTGGCCGTGGCGGTCAATATCTGGATTTTGTTTTTGCCAGTGGTCGTGGTGTAAATCTGCTGCAAAGGTAAAGGGGCTGGTTCCGCCTGAGAAGGTAGAACCAGCCCCTTTTTTATACATCCAGACAACACGTTATCTCATCTGATAAACCGGCCAGAGCAGCGGATGTCTTGGGCTGGGTGCTTGGGGCTTAGTTACTGTGATTTTCCTGTTCTTCAGCTTCAACGCGGGCGCTGACCGCCGAGGGGAACAGATCCCAGCAGGCAATGAACATGGCGGCGATCAGCGGGCCGATCACAAAGCCGTTCAGGCCGAAAATCGACAAACCGCCCAGGGTGGAGATCAGAATCACGTAGTCCGGGATTTTGGTGTCTTTACCCACCAACAAGGGGCGCAGCAGGTTATCGACCAGGCCAATGACCAAAATACCGAAGGCCGTCAGGATAATGCCGGGGACGTAGTGACCCGCGACAAAGAAGTAGATGGCAACGGGAGCCCAGATCAGCGAGGCACCTACAGCGGGCAACAAGGACAGGACGGCCATCAGGACACCCCAGAACAAGGCGCCCTGAATGTCCAGGAACCAGAACATGATCCCGCCCAGCGCCCCTTGAGTGGCAGCTACAGCAATATTGCCTTTGACGGTGGCACGCACCACGGTGGTGAATTTGCGAAACAGATGGGTTTTCTGGTTCTCGCTCAAGGGAATCAGTTGGCGGTAGTGACGACCCAGCTCCACGCCATCGCGCAGCAGGAAAAACAGCATGTACAGCATGATGCCCAGGCTGACCAGGAACTGGAAGGTGTTCTGGCCTACGTTCAGGGCTTGTTTGGTCAGGAACTGGCCACCTTGTACGGCGAACTGGGAAAACTTCTCTTGCAGGGATGCGGTGTCATGCAGGCCGAAACGGGCGGCAAAGTCATGCACACTTGGAGGCAGGGCATTGAGGATCTTTTGCAAATAGGCACCAGGGTTCAATTGGCCGCTATTCATCAACTCGTACAGAGAGGCGATTTGTTGAACCAATGACATGGAGATCAGGATGACCGGAATAATGACGATCAACACAATAACCAGCAAACTGATCAGGGCAGACAGCGAACGCCGGCCTTTTGTTTTAGCCAGCAGCTTGCGTTGCAAAGGAATAAACAAAATAGCCAGAACGGCACCCCAGAATATGGCGCCGTAAAAGGGAAGAAGTATCCATACAAAGGCAGCGGAGACCGCGGCCAGTAAAAGCAAAAAAGTACGGAATTGTAAATTTGGCCGGGTGGACATGGAGTTTTTCCATTAGCGTGAATTTGAGCCGATTGTAAGGGGGAATCCTGACGACGGGAGTGAATCTTGGTATCTGTTTGCAGGGTTCTGGTCAGTCTTGGAACAAAGGCTCTTTCATATTCTTGTTATATGAGTCTTGCCACGCAGGAGGGCTGCAACAGCTGCTTTAGGTATGAATCGTCAGGTGGGAGCATGTCTGCCTGCGGGTAGCGGCGTCACCTTGGTGGAACCGGAGCTGTCTGGCTCACAGTTCCGTTTGGCGGGCCAGATTCAAGTAATAGCTGCTGCGCCAGACATGCTGGCTGCTGCGTTCGAACCAGCGGTGGGTATCGGTGATACGCAGGGTACGGGAGGCGTCGTCATGGCCTTGCGGAGCGGCCAGAAGCTGGCCGCGAATGGTGCTCAAGCGTTCAGTCAGGGCATGGGCCTTGACTTGTATCTGCTCGAGCCAATCGGCAGGGGCTTGCCCGTGCAGGCTTGCCTGGGCCAGGGTATTGAGTTCGGTGGCCAGGGTTTGGGCTTGCTGATAGCGACTATCGTGCAGATCGCCGTTGGGAGGGTTTTGCAAACGGCTGCGCAGGCGATGCATGTGGTCAATGGTGTGCAAGAGGGCACTGATGCGGGTGGCCACGGCAGGATCATCCGCTGCGCTGGGGATACGCAGTACAAATTCGTAGGCTTGATCCAGCACGGTTTCGATTTGTTGTAAGTCGGCGGTAGCGGTGTTGGGGCGGCTCATGTTCAGGGTGTGCTGATACAGGTTCAGTAGACGCTGCGCCAGCTCCTCCAAGGTGCGTTGGGTGGTTTCCAGAGCAAGAGCCGGTACTTGTAGCAAGCTGTCGTCCAGGTGGTGCTGGGGACGGGCCGAGCGATCTGGCACCAGTCTTTGCACCCAACGGGCAAATTGTTGCGTAAAGGGCAGGCACAAGGCGGCGCCGATGCTGATGAACAAGCTGTGAAATGCGGCCAATCCGACTGCGCCGGGCGGGATGTTGATATAGGAACCGGTGGCGTGCATGGCCTTGAGAAACACAGGAAGGATCAGCAGCCCCAATAGACCGGCAATGACGTTGAACAGGATGTAGGCGATGGCCGTGCGCTTGGCGTAGATAGTGCCACCGATGGCGACCAATATTCCGGTCAGGGTGGTGCCGATGGAGGCGCCTACGACAACGGCGGCGGCCTGGTCAAAGCTGACGGCCCCGGCATCCAGAGCGGTCAAGGTCATGGCAATAGCGGCTGTCGACGATTGCAGCACGGCAGTCAGGGCCAGGCCGGTCAACATGATCAGAAAATGAGCACCATAGCCCTGCGTAGGCAGATGAGCCAGGCTGAAACTGGCGGCCAGCCCTTGCATGCCGTCTTGCAACATGCTCAGTCCCAGAAACAGGATGCCAAAACCCGCCAGCGCACGGCCAAGTTCTTTGTAGCGACCGGGGGCCAGCAGTTTGAGCAGGGCACCCAAACCAAGGAGTGGCAGGGTGTAAAAGCCCAGATCCACTTTTAGTCCCAGGCCGGAGACGATCCAGCCGGTCGCGGTATTACCCAGACTGGCACCGATGACCACGCCAATGGCTTGTGTAAACGAGATCAGTCCTGCACTAACAAAGCCGATCAGGGTGACGGTGGTGGCGGTAGAGGATTGTGCCAGGGCGGTAATCAGCGCGCCTGAGGCAAAGGCCTTGATAGGTCTGCCGGTAAACGCCAGCAGAATCTGCTTGAGAGAGCCGCCTGCAAAAGCCACCAGCCCTTCGGACAGCAGCATCATGCCAATCAGGAACAGACCAAGCCCCCCTAAAAAGGGGAAAAGAGTATCAAGCATATAAAAGTGCGAACAGCGAAATAATCGGCAGGTTCTGGCGAGAAAAGCCGGAACACAATGTTGGATGGTGCATTATCGCCAGTTACGCTGTCTGTGGAGTGAAATTCTTGAGTGTTGCACACAGGATGCTGGTGCAAGCGTATGGTGCAAATGCAGCGATCATTCTCTTTTTGTGTAGAAAAGCGCTGGGATCCCTATTGTAAAAGAGAGGGCAATGTGGATTCTTGTAAAAGCGTGAAGCTGGCCGCAGGGGCCATGCTGCTGAGGGTTTGAAGGTTAGTCAGGCGCAGGCGGTTTAAATGTGGCATTCCGATACGGTATTTGCGAATCAGGGGATGGGCGCTGCGAACGCTACGTTTGATTCCCTAATGGAGCCTGTTCAGGCGCCGAGCAAGAAAAACAATAAGCTGGTGGCTGAAGATGTTGGCAGTTCCAGTGCCGATTGTTATGCCACTGCGTATTGGCATAACGAAATCGCTTGTGATCAGAATTTGCGAGTGGAGGTGACGGGGGCGACGGCGGTGATGAATGGCGAGCGTGTTGATTTGCTGGCCAAGGACCGGCTGGATGTGCAGAACTTTGTTCCATAGAGATCGGCATCACGCCCGCAGGAGCAACGTAGGCGATCCAAGATCGTGATCTGGCCGGCAAAGCCTCTTGCGTAATCAAGAGGCTTTTTCATGGCAGCAGACGTAGAAAAGCCCAGCGACTTGCGTCGCTGGGCTTTGGTATTTTTGGCTCCCCGACCAGGGCTCGAACCTGGGACCTGCGGATTAACAGTCCGTCGCTCTACCGACTGAGCTATCGGGGACCAGCAAAGAAAATAATTATAGGGTAAAGCTATCGAGCTTGTAAAGAGTTATTTTATAAGAAATGTATTTTCATATACGCAAAACTGGATGCAGATTTGGCAATAGGCGTAATTCCTGATTTTTCCCTTGAAAACATACCGTCTGGTCAATAAGGTCCATCGCTCTGTTTTGTAGCAAATGGTTGCAAGCCGGTTGTTTACTGGCTTTGCGCCTGCTTTGCCTGTTTTTTGCTGAATTCTCTGTAGGTGAAAAACTAGGGAAAATGCGTATGAAACCTAGAAAACACGCTGCATTCAATTTGTTGACATCAATATTGTTTATGTCTGAAATATAAATGCTTGCAGTATATGTGCTTCAACTATCAAGCCCCTTTCTTTCCCGTTTCAGGGTTGATCTGTTGAGCCGTTTTGCTTCAAGAAACAGGAGGGGTGCGGGAATTTGACGCTGGTAAATCAGCGTTTAGGCGGTAGGTCTCAGCACTGGATCAAGAGTCGGACAAGACAAGAAATCCGGCATTCAGACGTTTACAGAGAACAGAGAACATGAAAAAAACTATCTTGGCAGCCTTGTTGATGCCCGTATTGGCGGCTCCCGCCTACGCAGCATCGAACGTGACCTTGTACGGCGTGGTGGACACCGGCCTGGGCTACGAGCAGTGGAAAGGAAGTGATTTGAACGGTGGCGCCGTCAAACAAAGCCGTTTTGGTCTGTATGACCAGGGTTGGATGGGTAATCGTTGGGGCCTGAAGGGCAGTGAAGATCTGGGCGGCGGTCTGAAAGCCAACTTTGTGCTGGAAAGCGGCTTTGATTTGAGCACTGGCAATATGCGCCAAGGCCGTTTGTTTGGCCGTCAAGCGACGATCGGTTTGAGTGGGGATTCCTGGGGGCGTGTGGACCTGGGCCGTCAAACCACGGTTACTTCCTTGTACGTTGCCGGTGTGGCCAGCCCCTTTGGTGGTAACGGCTACCAGTACGGTGTTGGCGCCGCATTCAACGCCGCCAATACGGTTCGTTATGACAATATGGTCGCCTACCAAAGCCCCGAATTTTCCGGCTTTCAGTTTGGTGCGGGCTACTCCTTCAACACCAATGGCACCCAAAAGTGGGATCGCAGCGGTTTGACGGGCAATGCCATCAACAGCGATGACGCGAATGTCAAAGCCTTTAGCGTCGCCATGCGCTATAGCGATGGTCCGTTGAAAGCCGCCTTGAGTTTCGACCAGGCCCGTTATGGTTCGGCGCGTGAGCAAGGTGGCAACCTGGTTGCGGCTGAAAGCGGCAATGTCAGCGCCTGGAGTCTGGCCGCCAGCTACCAATTCAGTTTTGCTACGGTGCATGCTGCCTTTGGTCAAAGCCGCAACGGCTACATCGGTGGCTCGCTACAAACAGAACAGTTTGGCCCTGGTCTGCGCAAAGACCTGAAGGTCAATTCCTATGCCTTGGGTGTGACCGTTCCTACCGGGAAGGCCGGTTCGGTTCTGGCTTCCTGGACCATGGCTGACCCTCGTTCGACGCCACGCAGCACGGATGATGCCAAGACTCAACACGTGTTCAGTGCTGGCTACCTGCACAATCTGTCCAAGCGCACCAACCTGTACGCCATTGGTTCCTATGCTCGCAATATCGGTTACTACAACGATCTGAAGAGCACGGTTGCTACGGTCGGTATTACGCACCGTTTCTGATCTTTCTGACTGATTCTGCCAGTCCCGGGTCGACGTAGTGCGTTAGCAGCGGCGGCATCGTCCCGGGCAGGGGCTAGGTCAGGGGAAAAGAGCCACAGCGGGGCTGCATCAACATGCAGTCCCGCTGTCCTTTATAAGTGGGTGGATTTTGTTTGTCCAAATGTTAATAACGCCGCTTCTTCGTGATGGGATGGACGCGTTTTTCAGGGACAAAAAAAATCAGCCCAAAGCAAATGCGATGGGCTGATTTCGATGGTTTTCTTGGCTCCCCGACCAGGGCTCGAACCTGGGACCTGCGGATTAACAGTCCGTCGCTCTACCGACTGAGCTATCGGGGATCAGAGAAAAAGAATATAGCATGTATTTTTAGAAATGTGCAAGCCTTTGTGGGCGGGAGCGATAAAATTGTTTGCACATTGATGCTGTTTTCAGGATGGCTAGGCGAGGTCTTGGCCTTGATTGAACCCCGTTGTTCGATATCGCTTCAGGCACACCCTTCTGTTTTTGGTGCGCTGTAGGGGCTGCTTCGTCATTGTGGAGAATGCGAGCAGGGACAACATGGCCGCAGTGCAAGGCAAAGGGTAGAATCGACATCTTATTGTCCTTACTGACTCTTTTTTCGCCGGGGCCAATAGCTCTTGCGCTAACCATGTCGCCCTGCAAAGTGATGAATCCCCATGCAAGTTAGTCAAAGCCCCAGTGCGCAACGCAGCTCCTTTTTAATTGGGCTGGCGCTGTCGGGGGGCGGTTCTATTCTTTTCTCCGCCAAGGCGGTGGTTGCCAAGCTGACCTACCAATACGATGTCAACGCCCTGACCGTTATTGGTTTTCGCATGTTGTTGTCCTTGCCTTTCTTTTTGGCCATCGCTCTATGGCAGGTAAAAAAGGTACGTCAGGGCAAGCTGGCCGCACTGACTGGCCGCCAGAAACTGGAGCTGGTGGTGCTGGGCTTTCTGGGTTATTACCTGGCCAGTTTGCTGGATTTCATTGGCCTTGAATATATTTCGGCAGGATTGGAGCGGCTGATTCTGTTTTTGTCGCCTACCTTTGTGCTGCTGTTCTCCGCCGTTTTTCTGAAACGACGGATTTTGCCTAAGCAGTGGCTGGCTCTGGCGCTGGCTTATCTGGGGGTAGGGCTGGTCTTTATACAGGATTTGAGCCTGACAGGCGATGATGTGTTGCTGGGCGCGCTCTGTGTACTGGGCTCGGCCATTTCCTATGCCATTTACTTGATTGGCTCAGGCGAATTGCTCAAAGCGATTGGCTCTACACGGCTGGTGGCTTATGCCATGTCTTTCTCGGCGGTCTATACCCTGATCCACTTTTTTGCCGTGCTTGGCTGGCAGGGTTTGGTGCAGCCCGCTCCCGTTTATGGTCTGTCCATGATCCACGCCGTCTTTAATACGGTCTTGCCAACTTTTATGACGATGTGGGCGGTGGAACGTATTGGCGCGCCCATGAGTGCTCAAATGGGTTTGATTGGCCCGGTCTCGGTCTTGTTTCTGGCGAACTGGTTCCTGAATGAGCCCATTACGCTCATGCAATTGCTGGGTACGGCCTTTGTGCTTAGCGGCGCGATGGTCTTGAGCCGCCGCTAAGTCCCTGCACAGGCTGGCTTACTTGCCGTTGTTTGCCAGCCGTTTTTCGATTTCGTCGCGATGTACGTCGTAGGTGGTAAAGCCGGCCAGATTTGCGGGCATATTCAGTTTGTCACGGTGGATCAGCGTCTGGCGAATATCATCCAGGCCACTGCGCCAGTGTTCGCGCATGGTCATGCGGCCAAACTGGTAGTCCTTGTAGTGCTGTTCGTAGGGCTGGTTGCGATAAATCAGGTGCACCACGTTGTAGCGTTTGTTGCTGGCCAGCTCTTCGGCCAGACGGCAAGGCAGCAGTTCTTTGCGTTGCTCTTCGGGGATCAACGGCAACAGCTCTGACAGGATATGACGCATGTACTGCGAATGACGCATGTCCTCGGTCACCATACGCGTACGGCTGGAGTAGCGGATTTCGTTCAGGCGGTCGCTGACTTCGCCCATATTATTGGGCACCGGGCCACGCGCACTCCACAAATCCACTTGAAAAACCAGGGTGTCGCGGCGGGGGGACTGATCCAGCACGTAAGACAGCGGCGTATTGGAGACCAGGCCACCGTCCCAGTAATACTGCCCATCAATTTCCACAGGGGCGAAAGCTGGGGGCAGAGCGCCCGAGGCCATGAAGTGCTCGGCCCGCAGCGTGGTGCGATGGTTATCAAAGTACACAAAGTTACCCGTGCCCACATTGACCGCGCCGACCGAAATGCGCTGACGTTTGTCGTTGATGCGATCAAAGTCACACAAGCGCTCCAGCGTGTCTTTCAGTGCGCTGGTGTCGTAATAGCTGGCTCCCTCGGGAACGCCTGGTGTGGCTTGCATGGGAGGGGGAAAGCGGGGGCGAAAAAAGCCGCGCTGTCCCAAGACCAGGGCATTGCTGGCATTGAAGGCGCTGATGGCCTCGCGCATCACATCGTTAATGCCAAACAGGGCGCGCTCCAGGCAGGCCGGGCTAGACCAGCCATAGTAGGGCTCACAAATGGTGTTCCAGAACTCTCGTAAGCGCTCTACCTGCCGCTCGGGGGGATTGCCCGCAATAATCGCGGTGTTCAGGGCCCCAATAGAGATGCCGGACAAACAGTCGGGCTCGATTCCTGCTTCCAGCAAACCTTCATACACACCGGCTTGGTAGGCCCCCAAGGCGCCACCACCTTGCAACACCAGGGCGACGGTTTCGTAGGGTGGCAAGTAAGAGGGACGGGCAAAAGCGGGGACGTCTTGCGCTTGTGGCGTAGGAACAGTATTCATGGCATCACTCGGTTCAAGAGGTGGGCAGGAGAGCGGGACTTATGATCCCTTCTATTTATGCTGCACTGCAGCAAGGATACCATTGCCGCCGGTCTTCACCCTTTCAAGAATGCAAACTTGCGTCAATTTTCCGTGCCTGACGAGCCCGGTTCCGGGCTGTGCAGATGTTGCGCAAAGGCGCTTAAAACCTGGCTGCGGTAGCGTTCCTTGTGTAGCACCAGAGATAGACGACGCTTTAAGTCCAGAAAGGGCGTATCCAGAATACGTAGTCGCTGATTGGCAACAGCATCCTGGGTGGCCGCTTGTGGCAGGCAGGCCAGACCTAGCCCGGCGATGACGGCCTGTTTAATGGCTTCCACCTGGCCCAGCTCCATCAGCACATGCCCGCCAGGCAGCACATTCAGGGCTTGTTCGGTCAGCGCACGGGAGGCCGAGCCACGTTCGCGCATGATCCAGCTCATGCCCGCAAAGTCCTGTTTTTTCAAAGTGGTTTTGGTGGCCAGTGGGTGGTCGGGGGCGGCGCAGACCACCAGCGCATCGTCGCGCCAGATCCAGGCTTCCAATTGCGGATGGTTGACCGGACCCTCCACGCAAGCGATGTCGCAGCTGTGCTCGAGCAACTGGTTGATGATGTTGGCCGTGTTGTCCACCGACACATGCAGGGACACGCGCGGATGCTGGCGTACAAATGGCCCCACCAGATCCCCGATCAGGTAGTTACCGACCGTATTGCTGGCCCCAATGCGAATTTCGCCACGCAGCTCGCGCTCGTCCTGCTGGCTTTGCATCTCCCGCAGACGCTCCAGGATTTCGCGCGCGTGCGGCAGCAATTGCTTGCCACGACTGGTCAACTGCATGCGCCCTGGTGTGCGTTCAAACAAGGGGCAATCCAGCTGCTTTTCCAGTTCGGCCAAGGCCATGCTGGCGGCGGGTTGGGACAAGTGAATGTTGGCCGCGCAAGCGCGCACCGTGCCCAAAGTGGCAATGCCGACAAACACTTCCAGTTGTCTGATGCTGATCGCATTCATGATAAATAAAATTGATACTTACGATAAGTAATAATGAATTTTTTAATACTCGGGGTCAACCTAAAATTACTTTTACTTATTACATACCTGGAATGACGAGATGAGCAGTGTGACCGATTTACCCGCAGGAAGCACAGCCCTGAAAGCGCAGGGCAAATCGGGTTTCTCTCTGAAGCCGTCGCGTTGGTGGGGTTTTTTACTGGCGGTGGCTGTGGGGGTTACCGCCATGGGCCTGGGAAAATTGTGGCCTTTGATTGGCGGTCCTGTCTTTGCCATTGTGCTGGGAATGGTAGTGCGTAACAGCATGGGCGTGGCTCCGGTGTTTCAACCTGGTTTGCGTTTTTCGTCCAAAGTGCTGTTGCAGTGGTCGATTATTGGCCTGGGTTTTGGCCTGAGCCTGCCGCAAGTGATGCGTACCGGCATGGATTCACTGGCCGTCACCTTGGTGACGCTGACGGTGGCGTTTGTGACAGCATTACTGCTGGGCCGTGCCTTGGGAATTCCGTCCAAGCTGCGTACCTTGATCGGGGTGGGGACGGCGATTTGTGGCGGTTCGGCGATTGCGGCGGTGACACCGATTCTTAAACCCGAAGAGCATGAAACGGCTCTGGCGATCTCGACCATTTTTATCTTCAATATTGTGGCGGTGCTGATTTTCCCCTTGGCCGGTCACATGATGAATATGTCCGACGCCGGTTTTGGGGTATGGGCGGGCACGGCCATCAACGATACGTCCTCGGTGGTGGCGGCAGGGTATAGCTACAGCCGTCAGGCTGGTGACCACGCCACGATCGTGAAATTGACGCGTGCCACCCTGATTATTCCTATCTGCCTGATTCTGGCTGGCCTGGAAATGTGGCGTTCGCGTCAGGCGGGTCGGGATTTTGACCTGATGCGGGTGTTTCCTTGGTTCATTGTCTGGTTCATGGTGGCCTCGGCAATGCGCTCGCTCGGGTGGGTGCCGGTGGAGTGGTTGGAACCGCTGCGTTTCCTGGCTGAATTCCTGATGGTGCTGGCCCTGGCTGCGATTGGCTTGTGCTCGGATTTAAAGGTGATGGCACGAGCCGGCGCGCGACCTGCCTTGCTGGGCCTGGGAGTCTGGATTGCAGTTGCCGTCAGCAGCTTGTTGGTTCAGCGCTGGATAGGTGTCTGGTAAGGCGGGGCAGTAAAAAGCCCCTGGCAGTGGGGATAATCCTCCACTGCCAGGGGTTTTTTTATGTGCTGCTTGTGTGCTTAAACGAACCAGGAAGCCGGGCTGCGGTTCAGCGCCACGCCCACGATATAGGCAAAGATGGCAATCGCGATCAGTGCGGCCACACCTCGGCTAAAGGGGGTTTTACCGCGTTTGATGGCATAGCTGCCTACCACGATATAAACCACCAACAGCACAATTTTGGTTATCAGCCAGGGTTGGTTGGCCGCGGCGCCCAACATGCCGGCCAGTGCTAGACCACAGACCAGCAAGACGGTATCGATCACATGTGGGGCAATGCGCACAAAGCGATTCTGCAAACAGGATGAGCCGGAGACTGACCAGAAGGCCCGAATAATAAAAAACAAGATGCTCAGCCCGGCGGCTGTCATGTGCAAGTGTTTGAGGGCCATGTAAGTCATGCCTGGTATTTCCTTCTGAAGTTCGGGTTGCAGAAAAAGGCAGTATACGCAGGCTGGGACTTAAAAGTTTTTTTGCGCCCGGGCCTGTGTCTGCCTGGGCGCAAAGTACAGCCGTATTCAGAGTTGATTGACGGGCAGCTTCAGATAGACCTGACCATTGCTTTCTGGCTTGGGGAAGTGGCCTGCCCGGATATTGACTTGGATGGATGGCAGGATCAGGCGCGGCATGCCCAGGGTTTTATCGCGTGCTGTGCGGCGCTCGCAAAATTGCTCCACGCTGATGCCATCGTGTACATGGATGTTGCCCTCTTTTTGTTCTTGAACCGTGCATTGACATTGAGGTTCCCGCCCTTCAGGCGGATAGTCGTGACACATGAACAAGACCGTCTCTGCGGGCAAGGCCAGCAGGCCCTGGATGGATTCATACAGATGGCTGGCGCTGCCCCCCGGAAAGTCGCAACGGGCGGTGCCGACATCGGGCAAAAACAAGGTGTCGCCCACAAAGACGCCCAGCCCCTGAACGTGATAGGCCATATCGGCTGGCGTGTGGCCGGGTACGTGCAGGGCTTGCACCTGAATCGCACCAATCTGGAACTGTTCCTGATCCTTGAACAGCGTATCAAAGGGCGTGCCATTGGCCTGAATTTCGGCCTCTATATTAAAGATGCGGCTGAACGTGGACTGCACTTGCTTGATGTGCTCACCAATGGCGATTTTGCCGCCCACTTGTTCTTGCAACCAGACTGCAGCAGACAGATGGTCGGCATGGGCGTGAGTTTCCAGGATCCATTGCACGTCCAGCTGCTGCTGGCGCACAAAATCCACGACCTTTTGAGCCGAGACAGTGCTGCTGCGGCCAGAGGCGGCGTCATAGTCCAGCACCGAGTCGATGATGGCGCATTCGCGTTGGCCTGCGGCATAGACCACGTAGGTGAACGTGGAGGTGTCTGTGTGAAAGAAGCTGGCGACCTGGGCTTGTAGCATGTCAGACCTCTTGTTGCTTATAAAATATTAAAAGATATTATATAATAATATATATTGTGTTTTTGTAGAACGATATGGATCAAACAAAATTGGACGCCTTGCGGCAGGTAGCAGGCCAAGCCAGCAGCCTGCTGGCCAGCCTGGCCAATCCCGACCGCCTGATGATTCTTTGCACCCTGGTGCAGGGAGAATGCAATGTGGGAGAGTTGGCACAGCGCAGTGGCATTGCTCAGCCTACTTTATCGCAGCAATTAACAGTTTTGCGGCGCGAAGAGTTAATTGCCAGCCGCAAAGAGGGTAAATACGTTTATTACCGTTTGGAGAATCCAGCGGTGCTGGCGGTAATGCAGACTTTATATGGAATCTTTTGCGCCCCGGGAGGCACTGATGATCACAATTGATTGGGCTTCGTTTACACCGTGGAGCGCCTTGTTTGGGGGCGCTTTGGTGGGTTTGGCAGCCTCTATTCTGGTGCTGTTCAATGGTCGGGTGTTTGGCATATCCGGCTTGTTGTCCGGCACCTGGAGCGGGGAGGCGGGGGACAAGGGCTGGCGTTGGATGGCTCTGTTAGGTTTGGCGGCGGCACCCTGGCTGTATCGCTTGCTCGGGGAAAGTGTGCCTGCCGTACAGCCGCAGCCCTGGATGTGGGTGGTCGTGGCCGGTTTGCTGGTGGGTTTTGGAACTCGTCTGGGTTCAGGTTGCACCAGCGGGCACGGTGTGTGCGGCCTGTCGCGCCTGTCGCCTCGCTCTTTGGTCGCAACGCTTGCTTTCATGGCCAGCGGTTTTTTGACTGTGTTTGTGCTGCGTCATCTGGTGTAAGGAGCTTGCCATGCAATATTTCATCGCTTTAATTTCCGGCCTGATTTTTGGTTTGGGCTTATTGATTTCCGGCTTGGCCAATCCTGGCAAGGTGCTGGCGTTTCTGGATCTGGCCGGGGCCTGGGACCCGTCTTTGGCCTTGGTGATGGCTGCGGCGATTGCGGTGGCGATTGTGCCCTTCACTCTGGCGCGTCGTCGTCCTTGTGCGTTTGTGACGGGTCAGCCCATGAACCTGCCCAAGCAACGTCAAATAGACCGTCCTTTGGTATTGGGTTCCCTGATTTTTGGTGCTGGTTGGGGGATAGCGGGCTTTTGTCCGGGACCGGCCGTTGTGCTGGCGGCGTCGGGCGCGCCCTTGGCGGTGTTGTTTTTAGTCGCAATGTTGATCGGAATGTGGGTGGCAGGGCGGGTGCGTGGCTAAATGCCACGTCACACAGCCTTAACCCAAATGAGTGCTGGGGGCCGGAACCTGATCCGGCTCCATATTCACCAAACCCTGCAAAATGCCGCAATGCTCCAGGCCACCAGCTTGTTCGCAGCGGTGGCGAAGCTCAATCAATTGCTTTTGCAGGTGTTCCAGTTCCGCAATTCGTACGGCAACGTGCTCGATGTGCTCATCGAGCAATTCGTTTACCGGGGCGCAGTCTTGCGCCGGACCGTCCATGAACGCCAACAGACCGCGAATTTCTTCGTGCGTCATGTCCAGGCTGCGGCAGTTGCGGATAAAACGCAGCCGTTCCAGATGGATAGTGCGATATAGGCGGTAGTTGCCCTCGCTGCGCTCAGGTTCGGGCAGCAGCCCGACCTTCTCGTAATAGCGGATGGTTTCGGTGTTGCAGTGGCTTTTTTCAGCCAGCTCGCCAATTTTCATTGCTTTGCCTCCAATAGGCTTGACCTTGTAGTTACTTTAGGCTTTCTACTGGTCTCATGCAAGAAGCGAGGAACTGCTATGACATCAGCGAACAATACGTCCAAGCCCGAGGTGGGGCAGCGCACATCATCGGCCTGCCAGACCGGCCATGAGCATAGCCATGATCATGGCCATGCGATGAGCGATCACAACCATGAGCATGATCACCGTCACGACCATGCTGAACAGGCGCCACACGCTCACGAAGGGGCGTGCTGCTCGGCGCCTGTTTTGGGGCCATCGGTCGCGTTGGCGGCCAGTACTTCTACCCGTCTGGTGGTGCATATTGCCGACATGGACTGCCCGGCGGAAGAGAACATGATTCGCTCCGGCCTGAAAAAGCTGGATCAGGTCCAGAGTCTGGGTTTTGATTTGATGCAGCGGGTTTTGACCGTGGATCACGTGGAGGGCGCTCGCGACAAGGTGCTCAGTGCCCTGCGTGGCCTGGGTTTTGAGCCCCGCATGGCTGACGAGAAGCCTGTAAAGCAGGTCTCGCCTAAACAAGGTCTGATCCGCATTGCCGGGGCTGTGGTGCTGGCTTTGGCCGCCGAGATCAGTCATTGGCTGGCGGCACCCGAGTGGCTGGTCATTATTCTGGCTCTGGCGGCGATCTTGTCCGGCGGCGTTCAGGTCTACAAAAAAGGCTGGATTGCGCTGCGTAATGGTCAGCTCAATATCAATGCCTTGATGAGTATTGCCGTTACCGGCGCGGTGCTGTTGGCCCAATGGCCCGAAGCCGCCATGGTGATGTCCTTGTTCAGCCTGGCTGAATGGATTGAGGCCCGTTCCCTGGACCGCGCCCGTAACGCGGTGGACAGTCTGCTCAAGCTGGTGCCCGATGAGGTGCTTGTCAGTGCCGATGGCAAGGACTGGCAACGCGTACCGGCCAATCAGGTTCAGGCTGGCTGGCAGGTGCGTGTCGCCCCCGGCGAGCGTTTTGGCCTGGACGGTAAAGTCCTGCAAGGGCTAAGCACGGTTAATCAGGCCCCCATTACGGGTGAAAGCGCCCCCGTAGATAAAGCCCCTGGTGATGAAGTCTTTGCAGGCACCATCAATGGTATGGGCGAGCTGGTCTATCAAGTCCAGGCTGCGCATGATGACACCTTGCTGGCCCGCATTACGCGCTCGGTACAGGAAGCCCAAGCCAACAAGGCCCCGATTCAGCGTTTTGTCGACCAGTTCTCTCGCATCTACACCCCCTTGGTGGTGGTGGCGGCAGCCTTGATGGCCGTGGCCTTGCCCCTGATCTGGGACGTGAGCTGGTCTGAGTCCGTGTACCGTGCTCTGGTTCTGCTGGTGATTGCCTGCCCTTGCGCACTGGTGATTTCGACCCCGGTGGCGGTGGTCAGTGCCTTGGCCAGTGCCGCACGTGCCGGTATCTTGATTAAAGGCGGCGTGTATCTGGAACGGGCTCGTCAATTGCGCTACCTGGCGGTGGACAAGACTGGCACCCTGACTTTGGGCGAACCTTCCTTGAGCGAATACGGCAGTTTGCGTCCAAGCCTGTCGGATAGCGAAGTGCTGGATATGGCGCTTGCCTTGGCCGAGCGTTCGGATCACCCCGCTTCGCAAGCGATTGCACGTGGTCGCGTGGCATCGGGCCTGCTAAGCCTGGACCAGTTCGAGGCCTTGGCCGGCAATGGTGTGCAGGCACAAGGGGCGACAGGCCAATTGCGTCTGGGCAAGCGTAGCTGGGTGCTGGGCCAGAACCAGGCCCAGTCCAGTCAGGGCGAACAGCAAGCCGTAGAGAGCGGTGCCACCATGGTGTATCTGGGTGATGAGCAAGGGTTGCTGGCCTGGTTCGCCATGATGGATACCCTGCGTCCCACCACCACCCCAGCGATTCGTGATCTGCAGGCGCAGGGCGTGCAAGTGGAGGTGCTCTCGGGCGACCACGAACAAGCTGTGCGCCATGTAGCTCGGCAAGCCGGAATCAAGGATTTCCGAGGCGGGTTGCTGCCACAGGATAAGCTGGACCGTATCGAGGAAAAGCTGGGCAAGGGCCTGGTGGCGATGGTGGGCGATGGCATCAATGATGCGCCTGCCCTGGCCCGTGCGGATGTAGGTATCGCTATGGGGGCGCTGGGTTCAGACATTGCAATTGAAACTGCAGACGTGGCCTTGATGGACGATGATCTGGGCAAGATTGCCTTGCTGATGCGTCAGTCGCGCGCCTTGCATGCAGTGCTGTGGCAGAACATCAGCCTGGCCTTGGGCATCAAGGCGGTATTTTTGGTGATGGCCCTGACCGGACAGGCCACCATGTGGATGGCGGTGTTTGCCGACGTGGGTGCCAGCTTGCTGGTGGTGCTGAACAGCTTGCGTCTGCTTCGCGCCCGCCATCCTTGAGTTCCGTGTTTCGTGCAATTGAGCCCCACCTCTTTTAGGTGGGGTTTTTTTATGCTTCATTCTTATGTTGCGTCAAATAAGCCCATCACTAACGTGAAGTTGATTTGACACACAGTAGTATCATTAACGCTTCATTTGAGTTTGGGCCCCGCTTGTTTCTCATCTGTGTCGAGCAGGCTGGGCATGACAAGGACGCGCGATGATTGCACTGCTGGAAGCGGGTCGAGCCGGGCTCCTGGGGCGAAAACATTGGCTAAATAACCTGCTGGCCGGTTTGGTGGTGGGGGTGGTGGCCTTGCCGCTGGCCATGGCCTTTGCTATTGCATCTGGAGTCAAGCCCGAGCAGGGTTTGTATACCGCCATTATTGCCGGTTTGGCGGTTTCTTTATTTGGTGGCAGTCGGGTCCAGATTGCCGGGCCGACGGGCGCTTTCATTGTCATCTTGTCCGGGGTGGTGGCCCAGCATGGCGTGGCTGGGCTGCAAATTGCTACGCTGATGGCTGGGGTGATTTTGCTGCTGCTGGGCCTGTTGCGCCTGGGGGCGGTCATCCGCTTTATTCCCGATCCGGTCATTGTGGGTTTTACCGCAGGTATTGGGGTGATTATCTGGGTGGGCCAGTGGCGGGACTTTTTTGGCCTTCCCGTTGTCGAGGGGCAGCACTTTCACGAGAAGCTCTGGTTCTTGCTACAGAACCTGCCTTCACTGGATGGGGCAACCACGCTTTTAGGTGCCTTGTCCTTGGCTATTTTGATTCTGGTCCCCAAGGTTCCTAGTCTGGTGCGTTTACCCGGCCCTTTGGTGGCCTTGGTGCTCATCACGCTTATCCAGGCGATATTCCGTTTTGAGTCGGTGGCCACGATCGGTTCCAGCTTCGGGGCCTTGCCCAGTGGCTTGCCGTCGTTCCAATGGCCAGACATTACCTTGACCCGTGTGGTGGAGTTGATCGGGCCTGCCTTTGCCATTGCCATGCTGGGCGCGATCGAGTCTTTGCTGTCCGCAGTCGTGGCCGATTCCATGACTGGGACCCGCCACGACTCCAATCAGGAGCTGGTCGGGCAGGGGATTGCCAACGTGCTCTCGCCCTTGTTCGGCGGAATCGCGGCGACCGGGGCGATTGCCCGTACCGCTACCAATATTCGTAATGGTGGCGACAGCCCCATCGCCGGTATCGTGCATGCGGTTTTCCTGGTGCTGGTTTTGTTACTGTTAGCGCCGCTGGCCGCCTATATTCCGCTGACGGTGCTGGCTGCCATTCTGTTCATGGTGGCCTGGAACATGAGTCAGGCCAAGCTGGTGCTTCGTTTGCAGCGTCGCATGCCCCCGGCTGACTTATTCATTTTATGGGTGACGTTTGCGCTGACGGTATTTGCGGATCTGGTCGTGGCCGTCAACATCGGGGTGGTTCTGGCCATGTTGTATGTGCTCAAACGCACCTCAGATGGGGTGCAGGTGCGGGCGCTGGAAGGCCGTCGTTTGCAGCGGGCATTGGATTTGCCCCTTAACCAGGAGCTGCGCCAGGATATTTCGGTGCTCACCTTGGAAGGGCCCTACTTTTTTGCCAGCGTGGAGGCGGTGAATCGTTCCTTGCTGACGGTGCCCGAGCCGGTTCGGGCCGTGGTCCTGCGTCTGAATTACGTGCCGTTTGTGGATGCGACGGCCATGCAGGCTCTGGAAACCGCCCTGGCGGAGCTGGAGCAGCGCAATGTCATGGTGGCTCTTTGCGAAGCCAACGAGAAAGTGACTCGTAAGCTGGTACGCATGGGACTGTTCAAGCAGATTCACGCCAGTCGTGTGTTTGATAGTTTGCAGAACGCTTGGGAAAGTGTCAGCGAGACTCTGGACCACCGGGCCGGCAAGGAAAAAGACGTGGCTCTGTCCGAAACAGGCGTGATGACTTAAGCGAAGCGTTTTTGTTAGCCTGCTCGTGACAAGACCTTGTGTGGAATCATCCCCTCGTCAACAACGAGGGGATGATTGTTTGGAGCCGAGCTTGGCAAGAGCCAATCCTGTTTTTTCAGGTTCTACTTTTGTTCCCTATTCAGCACGGTACGAAAGCCCACATGCTGGGTAGACAGGGTGGTTTCCTGGGGCTGACGTGATGCTGGGCGGTAGCGTACGCAGAAATTGGCCGCACACAGAAATGAGCCGCCCTTGATGACGCCGGTTGCCGGGTTTCCTTTGGCATCCTTTGCCGCTGCGACAAGGGGTTTGGGTGTCAGGGGCCGATGTTGGGGCTGCCATGCACTGCGTGTCCATTCCCAGACATTACCGACTGAATCCCACAGGCCATAGTTGTTGGCCGGAAAACAGCCCACAGGGGCAGTGCCTTCGTAGCCATCACGCAGCAGATTTTTGGCGGGGAAGCTACCTTGCCAGGTGTTGGCCATCAAACGGCCACGCACTTCAGGCGTATTGCCCCAAGGGTAGCGTGCACTTTCCAGTCCGCCGCGCGCCGCAAATTCCCATTGCTCTTCGGTAGGCAGATCGCGTCCCAACCAGCGAGCGTAAGCCAGCGCATCTTCGTAAGCAATATGAACGACCGGATGATTGTCCCGGCCATCCAGATTGGTCTTTGGCCCGCCGGGATGACGCCAGTTGGCACCTGGTACCCATACCCACCAGTTGTAATTGCCGGTAGGGGCATGCTGATTGTGCCCGTCGTGGTGATCGTGGTCATGCGTCGCTGCCGGTGGCGTAAAGACGGCGGATCCGGGCTGACGATACTGCTCGGGAACCTGAGCATTCGATGGGAATTCCGGCACCCGTTCCGCCTGGGTGACATAGCCTGTCGCCGCCACAAATTGCGCGAACTGGGCATTGGTGACTTCGTGCTGATCTATCTGAAAGGCCTGGACTTGCACGGGGTGTACCGGCTTTTCTTCAGGGTAGCCCTCGTCGGAACCCATCAGAAAGCGCCCGCCAGCAATGGCGACCAAACCGGCCTGATTGGCGACGCCTTGCTTGGCTGGGCCGAAGCCTGCCGGTATGCCGCTATACGCCTGGCAATCGTGCGCTGGCATCGGGGGAGGGGGCAGGACGGAGCCTTGTGCCGCTGCGGGCAGCGGAGCTGTTGCCAGCAGTCCGCATACCGTCAGCAGTGCCTTGGCTCGGGGGAGCTTAAAGGACTTCATCCAGATCCTTGTAGTAGTTCAGGCTGTTGCTGTAGCCAGGGCGGGACGCCAGACCTTCAAAATCCTCCACACCGTTACGCTTGGCATAGTGCTCGTACTCGGCAATCAGCTCTTTCAGCTTTTCAGGATGTGTTTCGGACAGATCGTTCAGCTCGGCGCGATCTTCGGCCAGATTGAATAGCTCCCAGCGGTCTTTGCCCCACGGTGCATTGGCGTAGACGATTTTCCAGTCACCCAGGCGCATGGCGCGGCGGCCATTCAGCTCCCAGCCTTGGCGGAAGGTTTCATGCACTTGATCGCTGCGACCTGTCAGCACATCCACCATGGAGCTACCCTGCATGGGGATAACTTGGCGGCCACGGTATTCGCCCTTGGGTTGCTCGATCTGGGCCAAGGCCAGAATTGTGGGGGCGATGTCGGTGACGTGAGCTGGGGCGCGCACAAACTCGCCCTGACGTGTAGCACCGGGTACGCGCATGATGCTGGGCACCGAGATACCGCCTTCATACATAAAGGCTTTGTAAAGGTTGAATGGCGTGGAGCCAACTTGTGCCCAGCCTGGGCCGTATTCGACAAAGGAGCCGGGACGGCCTGTGTTCTCGTAGCTGTTGTCGCGATGCTTGTGCGCCCAGGCGCGGGTTTCACCTTCATCCAGCACGGTATTGCCGTCGGCACCGTTGTCGGACAGGAAGATCACGACGGTGTTGTCGTATTGGCCGGTTTGTTTCAGGTGGTCGATGACGCGGCCAATTTGCGCGTCCATGGATTCCACCATGGCGGCGTAGACGGCCATTCGTTTGCTTTCTACGCGCTGCTGCTCAGGACTCAGCGCTTTCCAGCGTGGCCAGGCTGGATTGCCCACATAGCCTTGCATGTCCTGGGGGACTAGCCCCAGTTTCTTCATGCGTTCCAGGCGTTCTTCACGCAGCACGTCATAGCCTGCATCGTAGCGGCCTTCATATTTACGTATGTATTCTTCGGGCGCATGCAAAGGCCAATGCGGCGCGGTAAAGGCCAGGTAAGCGAAGAAAGGCTGGTCCTGGCGCGTGTCTGCGTCCATGTAGGACAGCAGGCGCGAGGCAAAAAACTCGCTGGAGTAAAAGTCCTTGGGCAACTGCACTTGCTTGCCGTTCTCACGGTACAGGGCAACCGGCGCTTTGTTGGCGTCGAACGTGATGATGCCGCTTTGGTCAAAGTGGCTGGCGCCACCGTGCATCAAGGCATAGGACTGGTCAAAGCCGCGATTGGGTGGGGCGACCTCTTCGGTCACGCCTAAATGCCATTTGCCCGCCATATAGGTGCGGTAGCCATTGTCTTGCAGGACCAGTGGAAAGGGCAGGGCCCGGTCGCTCAGAAAGCCTTCGTAGCCCGGTAGGGCGCGCTGCTGAGGTGTCATCAGTTCGGCCATGCCACCAAAGCCGACCTGGTGGTTGTCCGCGCCGGACATCAGCATGGCGCGGGTCGGGGAACAGAAGGGGGAGGCGTAAAAGTCGGTCAGGGCTACGCCGTCTTTGACCAGGGCGTCCAGGTTGGGGGTGGAGATTTCCCCGCCAAACGCACCTATGTCTGAATAGCCCAGATCATCGGCCACGATCAGCAAAATATTGGGGCGTTGTGTCTTTGTGGCGGCGTGGCTGCTTAGCGTGCAGGCGGCCAAGGCCAGGCCCAGCACGCTGCGCAGCAAATAGGTAGTTTTAGTGCATCGCATTGTCTTGTGTCTCAATCTAGTTATGTTTGTCGTGACTCTCGTGGTCTGCAGGCCTCCGATGCAAGTCGGAGATGTGTGCTTACATAAAGCCGTGGACGCGAGTGTCATGGGGGTGGCTCTGAATTTTGTACTGGAAGCCACCGGGTAAAACGGATATGTAGACAGAGCCAGCAACAATGGCCTCACACTTTTGATCTGAGCCGCCGCTGCCAGTCTTTTAGAGGCTGACGTGTCTCCCCCAATTCGATTGAACACGAAGCGGCTTGGAGATTTCCAAGACTAAAAAGGTTTACTTGAATACCTAAAAAGTATGGTGGCTAATATAAATGTTGAAAATCAAGGAGCTAGGCTTGGGTGCCGCGCGCGCTGTGGTTTTCCCTGATAGAGCCACAAAACCTTCTGAATGGAGCGTGTGCATTTGCCGCTATCAAGTTTGGGGAACGCACCAAGCGGTCAGCCAGAAAAATACCCCCACGCTGCGCTTTCGGCTTGCGCTCCACCTTGCAGCCTGCATGCCGCCCGGATTCGTCTGGTGCACAGCAGTCTGCAATGGACTACTGTGTGTCCCGGCTCATCCCCAAGGAGGCGTTGTTTGCCGGGGGCGCCAAGTTTTGAGGCGGCCCGGGGGTAAAGAGCACCCCCACGCTACGCCTTTGGCTTGCGCTCCACCTTGCAGCCTGCATGCCGCTCGGATTCACCTGGCACACAGCAGTCCGCAATGGACTGCTGTGTGCCAGGTGAATCCCCAAAGGTTGGATCTGTCTCCAACTTTTGGGGTGTCGTTACCGAGTAAGGGGGGGAATGATGAAAATTAACGAACCAGCTTGAACTCGTCGTCGCCCATGAAGGCGTAGCGCAAGGCGTCGATCAGGGCCAGGAAGTAAGCCAGCGGGGCCCAGATGGCAAACAGTACCAGGAACAGCAGTCCCATGCCGATCTGGCCCAGGTAAAAGCGGTGTACGCCCAGCCAGCCCAGGAAAATCGCCAACACAATCGCAATCTTGCGGTGGCTGTTGGGTTTGGACATCTCATCTTTTTTGTTCTTGGAAATCCAGATGACCAGCGGGATGGTAATGAGCAAGGCAATCAAGGCCTTACCCCAGTGGACCGTCAGGTAATGCTGGACTTCACGCATCAAGTGGACGAAGTCATCAAACAGAAACCCCAGGTAGGAGGAGAGGTAGCGGATGATGGCCTCGCCAAAGGTCAAGCCCAACATGACGATCAGGAAAATGGCAATGCCTAGAATGATTTTTTGCAGCATGGTGTTTCCGTCAAAAAAACAGCAAGTTCAATAAGTACGCGCCTGACGCACGGCTTGTTCCCAACTGAGCATCAGGGTTTGAGCTTCGTCGCGCGACATGGCCGGCTCGAACACCCGATCGCATTGCCACAGCGCCGCGATTTCCGGCAGACCTGAATACAGACCGCTGCCCAGGCCCGCCAGATAGGCTGCGCCCAGGGCGGTCGTCTCAATAGTAACGGGACGCACGACAGGCAGGCCCAACAAGTCTGCCTGAAATTGCATCAGAAGATTATTGGCGCAGGCTCCGCCATCCACACGCAGCTCGTGCAAAGTTGGGCCGCCGTTGGCTTGTACATCTCGATTCATGGCTTGCAGCACGGCGGCGCTTTGGTAGGCAATGCTGTCCAGGGCCGCTCGGGCAATGTGGGCCATGGTAGAGGCACGTGTCAGACCGGTAATGGTGCCTCGGGCTTGGGCATCCCAATAGGGGGCGCCCAGGCCAGTGAAGGCCGGAACCAGCCGTACGCCCTGGGCATCGGGCACGCTGCGGGCCAGCTCTTCAACTTGGGCGCTGTGTTCCAGAGCGCCCAGCCCGTCGCGTAGCCATTGGACGACTGCACCGCCAATGAAAACACTGCCTTCCAGTGCGTAGGCAGGAGTGTCGCCGTGATGGGCTGCACTGGTCGCGATCAGCCCGTTATGGGATTGGGGAACGTGCGAGCCACAGTGCATTAACAGGAAGCAGCCCGTGCCGTACGTATTTTTGGCCATGCCGGGCTTGGTACAGGCCTGCCCGAACAGGGCGCTTTGTTGGTCGCCCGCCACACCGCAAATAGGGATGGGGCTGCCCAGAATCTCGGGGCTGCAACAGCCAAACTCAGAGGCAGAGCTTTGTACCTGGGGCAATACGCTGGCCGGGATGTTGAATAGGGTCAGCAGCTCCTCGTCCCATTGCTGGCTATGAATGTTGTAGAGCAGGGTGCGCGAGGCATTGGTGACATCAGTGGCGTGGATCTTGCCGCCGCTTAAATGCCAGATCAGCCAGCTATCAATTGTGCCGAAAGCCAGTTCACCGCGCTGTGCCTGCTCACGGGCGCCGGGAATGGAGTCCAGCAGCCAGCGCAGCTTGGAGGCTGAAAAATAGGCATCGATGGGCAGGCCGGTTTTGTTGGTAATGGTGGCTTCGTACCCCTGCTCGCGCAACTGGGCGCAGAAGTCCTCGGCGCGCCTGTCTTGCCAGACAATGGCCTTGTGCAGGGCCTGTCCGGTTTTCCGGTCCCACAGCACGGTGGTTTCACGCTGATTGGTAATGCCTATGGCGTGAATGTCCTGGGGGCGCAGACCGGCCTGCTCAATCGCTTGTCGGGCGGTCCGAAACTGTGTGTCCAGAATTTCCTGGGGATCGTGTTCCACCCAGTCTGTGCGTGGATAGTATTGCTGGGTTTCCTGCTGCGCCTTGGCCAGAATGCGGCCGTCTGCCGCGACAACAAGGCTGCGCGAGCTGGAAGTTCCCTGATCAAGAGCAAGTATGAATGTCATGCGAATGAGGCAGTAAAAGCGGAGCAGACCACAGTGTACTGGCTCTGTGTAGCCTGTGTCCGGTAGCTGAAGGCACCTTGATACGCGAGCAAACAAGTTTCACTGGACGGTAAGAGTTCAGGGGCTAAAATCAGGGTAAATCCCGAGCCAGCCAGTGATTTTTCGGGTGTCTGCTAATTTCAGGTCCAAAGCTCATCTTATGACTACATTAAGTTCCCCCTTATTAACCGATAGAGCCCAGATGATGGGCGCCTTGGCGCGCACCACTCAGGCGGATATGGTCGTGGTGGGGGGCGGGGCAACCGGCCTGGGTGTGGCCCTGGACGCGGCCCTGCGCGGCTTGAGTGTGGTGGTGTTGGAAGCCCAGGATTTTGCCAAGGGCACATCCTCGCGGGCCACCAAGCTGGTTCACGGTGGGGTGCGTTATCTGGCTCAGGGCAATGTAAGCTTGGTACGCGAGGCCTTGCGCGAACGCATGCATTTGCTCAGTAATGCGCCGCATCTGGCGCAGCGCCTGCCTTTTGTCATGCCCAGCTACAAATGCTGGGAAACCCCGTTCTATGGGGTTGGCTTGATGGCGTACGACGGTTTGGCAGGGCGGGAAGGGTTGGGCCATACCCAGTTTCTGAGCGCTTCTAAAATTCGGCAACTGTTGCCGGGCGCCCGTCAAAGTGGCTTGAAAGGCGGTGTCAAATATTGGGATGGTCAGTTTGACGATGCGCGTCTGGCTTTGGCCCTGGCCCGTACGGCAGCCTTGAATGGTGCCTTGCTGGTCAATTACTGCCCGGTTGTAGAAGTGATGCACCGCGACGGTAAGGTGTCCGGGGTGCGCTGCCAGGACGGAGAAAGTGGTCAAACCTATACGATCCAGAGTCACTGCGTGGTCAATGCCACGGGGGTGTGGGTGGATCAGGTTCGAGAACTGGATGCGCGGGAAGCCGGGCGTCAATTGCGGCCTATGGTCTCGCCCAGCCAGGGGGTGCACTTGGTGGTCGATCAGACATTTCTGCCCGGTGAACACGCTTTGCTGGTGCCGCGTACCAAGGATGGCCGAGTGCTGTTTGCCGTGCCTTGGCTGGGCAAGCTGATTCTGGGAACCACGGATACCCCCCGGGATGATGTTCCTTTGGAGCCGCGTCCTATGGCCCAGGAAGTGGATTTCATTCTGAAAGAATCTGCGAATTATCTGCAAAAAGCCCCGACTGCGCGGGACGTGCGCAGTATCTGGGTAGGCTTGCGGCCCTTGGTGCGTCCGGCTGCCGAGTCGGCTGCGGGGAAAACGCAATCGATCAGCCGGGAACACAGCATTACGGTGAGCACCAATGGTTTATTGACGGTAACGGGTGGCAAGTGGACAACGTACCGAGCTATGGCTGAGGATGTGCTGGAACGTTGCCAGCAGTCCGGTTTGCTGGGGCCTTTGCCTGCCTGCCGGACTCAGGAACAACGCTTGGTGGGGGCTTCTTATGTAGGCGATCGGCGCTCTTTGGGGCGTACCGCTGGCCTGGATGCTTATGGCAGTGAGGCTGATTGGGTGCAGACCTTGCCCGGAGCCGATCAAGAGCTGGCTCCAGGCCTGAGCGTCGCCATGGTGCGCTTTGCCTGCCGCTTTGAATATGCCCGTACCGTGGAAGATATGCTGGCCCGTCGTTCTCGGCTTTTGTTCCTGGATGCGCGCCTGGCGCAATCACTTGCCCCGGCGGTGGCGGCGATTATGCAAGAGGAAACGGGGCGTTCGCCCGAGCTGGATGCTTTTCTGGCGTTGGCCGAGCAATACGCCACCGTGCCGACGTGCTAGCCGCATCGCAATAAAAAAGGGGCCCACTCATCATGGGCCCTTTTGTTATTTGTGCTCAATGGAACAGGGTCTTGTCATACAGGCTCATGTTCCATTCAATCCCGATACTGCAGGCTTGTCGATGAATCAATCAAAGAATGTGCGAGCCGTTTCAAAGCGTTTGGCGAAATAGGGATTATCCAAAGAATCAATTCGTACGCGCCCACCACTGGAGGGCGCATTGATGAACTGTTGCTTGCCTATATAGATACCGACATGCGAGTTGGGCGTGCCCAGTGTATTAAAAAACACCAGATCGCCAGGGCGTAGCTGCGAGCGGCTGACGCGCCGCGCCGCGCCGGCCTGATCGCTGGTACGACGCGGAACAGGGGAGCTGGATTCCTGACTGAATACATAATGCACCAGCCCACTGCAATCAAAGCCGGTAGATGGTTTGTGCCCGCCGTAGCGATACGGGGTATCCAGCAGGCTCAAGGCGGATAGGACCACGGCGGAACGCCGTTGCTCATCAAGCTCAAAGGTATGGGTAGTTGGAGGGCGTGAAGAAGGGGTATGTGCGCAAGCCGCCAGAAGCAGAGTCAGGCACAGGGTAAGCAGACGTTGCGTAAAAGCAGCAGGAATCATGGGCTGTTACAAAACGGATGTGGGGTTGGCGGCACAAACGCTTATCGGAAGAATATCCGATATTTCGTCGATTTTCAGGCAGAGCCTAAGCGGGATCGACGAAATAGTCATGAATTAATGATTAATACATGCAACAAAACACATTTTTGATACAAGCGTTTTGATTTTTGTCATGTTACATCTAGTTTATATATACAACATTAAGTGAGCATCTGATAATATTCTGCTGTGTCTTGATACGTTTATTGCATATATCCGACGTTTTCCATGTTTTTAGAGTATTCATGGACAGTTTGTGTCGAGAGCGTTGATAATGTAAAAAATGTATCCATGCAATATATTGCAAGGCATGATACATATTTATGTAACTTTATATGTTTTAAATATGTTTCGTTACAGAACTAGCTGATTAACAGTTTTACAAGGATGGCTGACATGCCCGTATCGGAAAATTCGCTGCTGAATGATATTCAGGAAGTCAATTTGTCGTACTTGTTACTCGCACAACGTTTGCTGCGGGAGAATTTTTCGGCAGGTATGTTCCGTTTGGGCTTTGACTCCGATGTGGCAGAGACTTTGCTGCGTCTGTCACCTGCTCAATTGGTCAAACTGGCCAGCTCCAGTTCGTTGATTTGCGGTTTCCGTTTCAACGATTACGACCTGCTTACCACCTTGACGCAGGATGTGCTCGGAGGGGTATTGCAGCAGGCCCACTCCACCATTCTTCTGTCCCAACGCGCGACGGCAGAGCAAGCCGGTTAAACCCGCTGCGAACTTATTACATCAAGAACTATGGCTATAAAAAGCGTCGCCAAAGAAGCCCAGGAAATTGGGCTGGCTTCCGACATGATTGAGCTGGGGGCGCGCTTGCAGGTTTTGCAAGCAGAAACATCATTGAGCTATGACCGGCTGGCCCGTTTATACCGCGAAGTCAAAGGCTGCTCGCCGCCTAAAGGCATGCTCCCTTTTTCTGTCGACTGGTTCATGACCTGGCTGCCCAATATCCACTCCAGTCTTTTCTTCAGTATTTACCAGTTCATGGCTGTGCATACGCCTTGCGACAAAAGTCGTGCGCTGGTTGAGGCCTATCGTTTGTACCTGGAGCAATCCTCGGCCGGGCGCTCGGAGCTCGAGCCAGATGAAGAGCCTGTGCTCAGTTTTACCCGTGCGTGGATGCTGTTGCGCTTTTTTGATAGTGGCTTGCTGCAACTGTCCCAATGCGAACGCTGCAAAGGGGGCTTTGTGGCCCATGCGCACGACCCTGACGCGGGCTTTATTTGTGCCATTTGCCGTCCGCCCCCACGGGCAGGCAAGACGCGTGCCAGCAAGGCGCGCAGCGCCTCTACGTCTCCTGCTAGCAAAAGCCGAAAATCGGAGCCTGTCAGGCAGTCGCAATCCAGAGCCCCGGGGCATGTCAACGTCCAGGTAGACGTGCCCGTTTAACAAGAGCTTTTGTATCGTCAGTGTGCAGCAAAGCCGGATGGATGCTGGTTTTTGATGTGGATCTGATAAGAATCTGAACGTGTCAAGGCAACTGGAAGCGTCGATCTAGGCTGGAAAAAGGCCATTAACGCGTCGTTTTAGCCCGGTTGCTTGCCGCCATCATTAGCAGCGTGTATTTGAAGAAGGCGTATCCGTGCTTATCATCCTTGGATATATCATTGTTTTCGTTTCCGTTTTCGGGAGCTTTGTGGGGCTGGGTGGGCATCTGGGTGCGCTCTACCAGCCTTTTGAGTTATTGCTGATTGGTGGCGCGGCCCTTGGGGCCTACTTTGCGTCCAACAGCGGTAAGTCCATCAAGCTGCTGGCCAGAGCCTTGCCGACCGCCTTTCGCAGTAGCCCCTACAACAAGCAGTTATACATGCAACTGATGGGCATGCTGTCGGTGCTGCTGAACAAGGCGCGGCGCGATGGCATGATGTCTATCGAGGCCGATATCGAAAATCCTCAGCAAAGTCCTATCTTTTCCGATTACCCCAATGTGGTGAAGGATCCGGTTCTGATGAACTTTGTGTCCGATTACTTGCGTTTGATGATCAGCGGCAATATGAGCTCGTTTGAAATTGAAACGCTGATGGATCAGGACATTGAAACCCACGAGCATGAGCTGAATGTGCCAGCGCGCGCCTTGCGTGAAGTGTCCGATGCCTTGCCCGCTTTCGGGATTGTGGCGGCGGTGCTGGGGGTGGTGAAAGCTCTGGCTTCGGTTGACCAGCCGCCCGCCGTGCTGGCTGATCTGATTTCCAAGGCCATGGTGGGGACCTTTCTGGGTATTTTGATGGCCTACGGTTTTGTCGCGCCACTGGCCGCAACGATCGAGCGCCGTACGTCGGACTCGGTCAAGGTTCTGGAATGCATCAAGGTGACCTTGCTGGCCAACCTGAATGGCTACCCTCCCCAACTGGCGGTGGAGTTTGGCCGTAAAGTGCTGTTTTCCTCCGATCGCCCCTCGTTCCAGGAACTGGAGGAGCATGTGCGTCAGGCCCGCTCGGGTGCTGGTCGCAAAGCGTAAGCGGATGCGCTCATGAGCAATCATAAGGATCGCGTGGTCATCCGTCGCAAGAAGATGGCCCATGCCGAGCACCATGGTGGTAGCTGGAAAATTGCCTATGCCGATTTCATGACGGCAATGATGGCTTTTTTTCTGGTGATGTGGATTCTTTCTCTGGTTCCCAAGCAGGACTTGAAGGAAATCGCCGATTACTTTCGCATGCCCTTGATGGATGCCGTCTCTGGTGGCCATCAGTCAGACTATTCACGCAGTGTCATCCCGGGTGGTCAGCCCAGTCTGGTTCCCAATCCTCATCCTGGTGTCAGCAACAACCAGGCCGCCGACGACCGTCAGGACGTCGAGCGTCTGGAGGATTTGAAATCAGCGCTGGAGGAGTTAATTCGTATTGATCCCGTCCTGAAAGAGTTCCGTCCGCAGTTGTTGCTGGACATGACCCAGGACGGTTTGCGTATTCAGATTATTGACCGTCAAAGCCGCCCCATGTTCTCTACGGGCAGTGCCCAGGTGCAACTTTACATGCGGGCCATTTTGCGTTCGCTAAGTTCCCCCTTGAACGAGATGCCTAACCGGATTCTGATTTCCGGTCACACCGATTCGCTGCAGTACGCCAGCGGCGAGCGTTTGTACAGTAACTGGGAGTTGTCCGCCGACCGTGCCAATGCCGCTCGACAGGAGCTGGTGGCCGGCGGCCTGGCCGAGGCCAAAGTCAAGCAGGTGGTGGGTTTGGCCGATAGTGTAAGTCTGGTTAAAGATAACCCGGCTGCAGCCGTAAATCGACGTATCAGCCTGCTCGTGCTCAATAGCCGGGCGGAACGACGCATGGATGAGCAGGCCGCAAGCGGTTCGGAAGAGTTTGATTTGCGCGAAGCCATGCAGGAGACCGAGGGACCCATCAGTATTCATATTCCCGGTCTGCCTGAAATGCCTTCTGCCTTGCCAATGGTGCCTTAAGGCCTGTTAATAGGCCCGATGGCCTACGCGATTGGGCTGTGCTTTTTGTTTTGTTGTTCTAAGCCATAACCAGGAAGGAAGTGTTCATGAGCTCCGGCGTAGATCTGAGTCAGTTTTACGAAACCTTTTTCGATGAAGCCGATGAGTTGCTGGCGGACATGGAGCGCTTGCTGCTGGAGCTGGATCTGGACGAGCCTGATCGCGATCAGCTCAATGCCATCTTCCGGGCCGCGCACTCAATCAAGGGTGGTGCCGGCACGTTTGGTTGCTTCGGTCAGCTGGCTGAAACTACCCACTTACTCGAAAATCTGCTCGATCTGGTCCGTAATGGCGAAATGCAATTGCGCAAGGACATGATTGACCTCTTTCTGGAAACCAAGGACGTGCTAACCGGACAAGTCAATGCCTACCGCGAGGAACAGGAGCCTGACGAGGAAGCCTACACCCGCATCTGCGCGCAACTGAGGCAATTGGCCCTGGAACAAAAGGGCATTTTGGCAACCGATACGAAAGGCACCGAAGCGATTTTGCAGGCTGAGCCTGAACCGGAACCCGAACCGGCTGCCGATACAACCGGCCTGCCGCTGCGGGTGTCCATGGGACCGGTGTCGGATAAAGATGCCCAGGCTTTGCAACAGGAAATGGAGTTGATGGGCACCATCGTCCATCAGACACGCGAGGGTGACCGCCTGGATATCTGGGTGGAAACCACGGGCTCGGCTGACGATATTCTGGCTGTGTGCTGCTTTATTTTGAATGCCGATCAGGTGTCGGTAAAACCGGCCGCTGTGCCGGGACAAGCCGCTGCACCTGCTCAGGCTTCAGAGGCGACCGTGGCTTCTGTGAGCACCGAGGCTGCCGAGCCTCCCGTGACAGCACAAGCGACTGCTGCGCCAGTTCAGCCAGTTGCTGCGGCTGCCGAACCTGAGAAAACCCAGGCGGTTGTGCCTGCTGCCACGGCCAAAGCAGCAGAAAAACCGGCCAAGGCTGCCGCTCCCAAAGAGTCCGGTACTATCCGTGTCGGTGTGGAGAAAGTGGATCAAATCATCAACCTGGTGGGCGAGCTGGTCATTACCCAAGCCATGTTGGTGCAAACGGCCTCGACGCTGGATCCAGTCGTCCATGATCGTTTGCTCAACGGTATTGAGCAACTGGAACGCAATGCACGTGATTTGCAAGAGTCCGTGATGTCCATCCGCATGATGCCCATGGACTATGTGTTCAGCCGCTTCCCGCGTGTGGTGCGTGAAAGCGCCGCGCGCATGAACAAGAAAATTCGTCTGGTTACCAAAGGGCAGGCCACCGAGCTGGACAAGAGTCTGATCGAACGCATTATTGACCCGCTCACGCACCTGGTGCGCAACAGTATCGACCACGGCATTGAAATGCCTGAGGATCGTCTGGCTGTGGGCAAGGAAGAAGAGGGCGTGCTGACCTTGTCGGCCCAGCATCAGGGTGGCCACATCATTATCGAGGTGGTGGACGATGGCGCTGGTCTGAACCGCGAACGCATTCTGAAAAAAGCCATGTCCTCGGGCTTGCCAGTCACCGATACCATGCCGGACGACGAGGTCTGGCAACTGATTTTTGCACCGGGCTTTTCTACGGCCGAGAAAGTGACGGAAATTTCCGGGCGTGGCGTGGGTATGGACGTGGTGCGACGCAATATTCAAAGCATGGGTGGTCACGTGCAACTGTACTCACGTGCGGGTCAGGGCACCACCACCCGTATTGTCCTGCCCCTGACCCTGGCCATTTTGGATGGCATGTCGGTGCAGGTAGGCAATGAGGTCTTTATCTTGCCGTTGGCCCACGTGACCGAATCCATGCAGCCCACTGAAGAGCAGTTGCGCCGTGTATCCGATACCGATCACGTGATGTTTGTGCGCGGCGAGTATCTGCCCCTGATTTCCCTGCGGGATATTTTCTCGGTTGAAGAGGCCGAGAAAGATGTGACCCGCGCAATTGCCGTTATCTTGCAGGCCGAAGACATGCGCTTTGCCTTGCTGGTCGATCACCTGATTGGTCAGCATCAAGTCGTGGTCAAGAACCTGGAAGCCAACTACCGAAAAATTCCGGGTATTTCTGCTGCCACCATTTTGGGCGATGGCAGCGTAGCCCTGATTGTTGATGTTTTTGCCTTGCAACGTCTGGCGCGTGACCCCGCCTCGACGTGGGCCTGATTATTCGGAGATCTTTATGTCCAACGACTTTACTTCCCACTCCGAAGCTGCCGAGGCTGGCGGCAAGGAGTATCTGGTATTTACTCTGGGCGACCAGGAATACGGCATCGATATTCTGAAAGTTCAGGAGATCCGGGGCTACGACTCCCAGACCGTAACCCGCATTGCCAACGTACCCAACTTCATCAAGGGTGTCACCAATCTGCGCGGCGTGATTGTGCCGATCGCGGACTTGCGGGTGCGCTTTAACATGGAGCGGGTGGAGTACGACCACCAGACCGTGGTGGTGATTCTGAATCTGCGCGACCGTGTGGTCGGTGTGGTGGTCGATGGTGTGTCGGACGTGCTGGTTTTGCAGTCGTCCCAGATCAGCGCCGCCCCCAGCTTTGGCACGGCGTTCTCGACCGAATACCTGACCGGGATCGGTACGCTGGGTGAACGTATGCTGATTTTGGTGGATATTGAAAAATTGATGACCAGCGAAGAGATGGCGCTGGTCGATAGCGCAGTGGCCTGATCGCCCGAGTCTGCAAAGACTGGCAAAGCGGGGACCTGTTTACCGGGTCCTTTAAGGAATGTTCGGGTCGGGGGAGGCGTCACAAGCGCCTCTGATGTTCGGATCTACTCTAGACAAGGTGCTTGCAATGCTGGATGGATTACGTTTGGCCAATCTGAAGGTGCGGACCAGTCTGATTCTGGTACTGGTGTTTTTTTTAGTCATGCTGGTGGCAGGTGCTGCGTTGGGGATTTTGTCCCTGCGCGCCAATAACGGTGCGCTGCAAAGCATCGTGGTCAACCAGCGAGTAGGCTCGGCCATGTATCAGGCCATCGAGAACTACAAAGAGACCCAAACCCTGATTGGACGAGCGGCTATCAGCTATGTGGTCAGCAACGATCTGCAAAATCAGGACCTGATGGCCGAGTGGAGCGACGTTGCTCCCAAAACCTCGGCAATCAGCTCGGCGACCCAGGATGCCCTGGAGGCAACACGCAAGCAGTTCGAGCTGGCGCAGGAAGCATTTTTTGAGTATCAGGGCATTGCCACGCAACTGGAAGGCACCAACGACTATTATCAGCGCGTGGATGCCGCCTTCATGTCCTTGATGCAAGGTGGGGTGCTGCCCTTGATTGCCTATCTGGAGCAGGGCGATATCGCTGGTTTTCGTGGCTATGTGGCCACCACGACCAAGTTTTTGGAAGAAGATCTCTATAGCGCCTTGAATTCCTTGCAGCAAGCTCAGCAGCGCTCTATCGATGAGCAGTACCAGAAAGAAAACGAGCAGTACAACATGGTGGTCCGTCTGGTGGGGCTGGCGATGGTGTTTTGCCTGTTTATCTCCTTGGCGGTGTATGTGTTCCTGAACCGCATGGTGCTGCGTCCCTTGCGTCAGGCGGGTGCACATTTTGATCGCATTGCCAGCGGCGATTTGACCCAGCGTGTGGAAGTGAAGTCCACCAATGAAATCGGTGTGCTGTATGACGCCGTACGACGCATGCAAAACAGTTTGCAGTCCATGGTGCATACCGTGCGTCAGGGGGTGGAAGAAATTACGTTTGGCTCGCGTGAAATCTATGTGGGCAATACGGATTTGAGCAGCCGCACGGAAGAACAGGCGGCCTCCTTGCAGCAAACTGCGGCCAGCATGGAGCAGTTGGCCAGCACCGTACGTCAGAACTCGGACAATGCCCAGCAAGCGGATCAGGTCGCCAAGAGTGCGTCGGATGTGGCGCTGCGTGGCGGACAGGCGGTTTCGACTGTGGTGCAGACCATGGAAGACTTGTCGGCCAGTTCGGGACAAATTGCCCAGATTGTAAATGTCATTGATGGTATTGCCTTCCAGACCAATATTCTGGCCTTGAACGCGGCGGTAGAGGCGGCCCGGGCAGGGGAGCAGGGCAAGGGCTTTGCCGTGGTGGCCGGCGAAGTTCGCAGCCTGGCTCAGCGCAGCGCGCAAGCGGCCCGTGAGATCAAGGGTTTGATCGAGCAGTCGTTGGCCAAAGTTAAAGAAGGAACCCGTCAGGTCGATGAGGCGGGCAAAGTGGTTATGGAGGTGGTCAGTTCGGTACAGAGTGTGACCACTATCATGGCGGAAATTTCGTCAGCCTCGAACGAACAGTCAGAAGGAATTGAGCAGGTTAACCGGGCAGTTGCACAAATGGATGTGGTTGTGCAGCAAAATGCGGCCTTGGTCGAGCAGGCAACCGCAGCAGCGGGCTCCTTGCAGGATCAGGCAACCCGTCTGTCCGACGCGGTGTCGGCGTTCAAAGTGAGCGCACAAGACATTATCGATGATCCGTATGAGGCGCCCGAGCCGGAGCGATTGCGTTCCGGCGAGCGTCTGTCGACGGGGCCTTTTAGCGGGACCTTGGCCAGCCTGTAGTTATATGAGCACATCTGTGGAACCTTTTGTTTATACATTGCCCTCGATCCCGCAGGCCTCGAGGGCCGACTGTGAGCGAGCCGCGCGCTTGCTCAAGTCGTATGCGGGCATCATCTTAGGTACCCACAAAGAAGATATGGTGGCCCGCACACTGGGTATGCGCAGCCAGAACGCGGGTATGCGGGAGGTGCGACAGTACCTGGATATTCTGGAGCAGGACACCCATAGCCAGGAGTGGCAGGACTTCGTTAACGCGTTCACCATCAATCACACGGCATTTTTCCGTGAACAGCATCACTTCGATATTCTGGGCAAGTTTGTCAGTACACGCGGCAAACCTCTGGATATCTGGTGCAGCGCAGCGTCCACCGGCGAGGAAGCTTATTCCATTGCCATGACGGTGCGCGAACATTGCCCTTCGCCGGATGTGAATGTGTCTATCCTGGCCAGCGACATTGATTCGGCCGCCTTGGATAAGGCCCGTCAGGGCGTGTACACCCTGGAGCGTATCCAGCCCGTACCCGATTTGTGGCTGCCGCGTTATTTTCAGCGCGGTGTGGGGGCTCGCAAAGGCCTGGCGCGTGTCAAACCGGTGCTGCGCAATATGGTGGAGTTCGAGGAGTTCAATCTGGTGGGGTCGGCCTGGCCTTCGTCCAGTCGTTTTGATGTGATTTTCTGTCGAAACACCATGATTTATTTTGACCGGGACGATCAGACGCGCATTCTGGAGCGATTCGCCGCTGTGACCAAACCGGGTGGCCTGTTGTTTGTGGGGCATTCCGAGAACTTCTCCTACCTGACCAAAGCCTTTCGCCTGCTGGGTCAGACGGTGTATGTCCGGAACTAGGGTCCAAGGGGGGCTTGCACGCCCTGAGCTCTGTTGGCGCTTGAAATCGGGATTATGAGTAGCATGAAGAAAATTCGAGTTTTGTGTGTAGATGACTCCGCCTTGGTGCGCAGCCTGATGGTGGAAATTATCAATAGCCATGCGGATATGGAAGTGGTGGCCGTTGCCCCCGATCCGCTGGTGGCGCGAGAGCTGATCAAAGAGCACAATCCGGATGTCTTGACGCTGGATGTCGAGATGCCCCGCATGGACGGTCTGGACTTTCTGGAGCGTCTGATGCGCTTGCGTCCCATGCCCGTGGTGATGGTGTCCTCGCTGACCGAGCGCAATTCGGACGTGACCTTGCGCGCGTTGGAGCTGGGTGCAGTGGACTTTGTGACCAAACCCAAGCTGGGTCTGCGCGATGGTCTGCTGGATTATTCGGACCTGATTGCCGACAAGATCCGTGCCGCCTCCATTGCCCGTCCGCGCCGTGCTGTCCCGGCAGTGCCAGGCTCGGCCCCGGTGCGTCGCTTGACGCATAATTTTTCAACGACTGAAAAACTCATCATGATTGGCGCCTCCACCGGTGGCACCGAGGCGATTCGTCAGGTGCTGGAGCCCTTGCCCGCCAACTGCCCGGCCATCATGATCACTCAACATATGCCAGCCGGTTTCACGCGCTCGTTCGTGAACCGGCTGGATGGTCTGTGCTCCATGCAGGTGCACGAGGCGGAAGATGGCCAACGCGTGTTGCCCGGTCACGTGTATCTGGCTCCTGGTGGCGTGGCGCACATGAAGCTGGCCCGCTCGGGTGCCAACTATGTGGTCAAACTGGTGGACAGTGAACCCGTCAATCGCCACCGGCCCTCGGTCGATGTGCTGTTTCACTCTGCCGCCGAACTGGCCGGACGCAATGCCGTGGGGGTCATTCTGACTGGTATGGGCAAGGATGGCGCGCAAGGTTTGCTGGCCATGAAACAGGCCGGTGCCATGACGTTTGCCCAGGACGAGGCCACCAGCGTGGTCTTTGGCATGCCGCGTGAAGCCTTGCAAATTGGCGCGACCGACATAGCGTTGCCCTTGGGGCAGATTAGCGAACGAATTCTGGCCAGTGTGGGGGCTTTTGGGCACCGTGTATAAACGGTCCTGAACGCACTGGCATGCTACTCATTTGGAGAATGTAAATGGTACAAAAAAATATAAAAATTCTCGTCGTCGATGACTTTCCCACCATGCGCCGGATTATCAAGAACCTGCTCAAGGATCTGGGATACGAGAATGTAGACGAAGCAGAAGATGGTCAGATGGGCTTGGAAAAATTGCGTAATGGCAATTTTGAGTTTGTAGTCTCTGACTGGAACATGCCGAATCTGGACGGGCTGGAGATGCTCAAGCAGATTCGCGCCGATGCCAGCCTGTCTTCTTTGCCGGTGCTGATGGTGACGGCCGAGGCCAAAAAAGAGAACATTATTGCCGCCGCTCAGGCGGGCGCCAATGGCTACGTCGTCAAGCCCTTTACCGCCGCAACGCTGGAAGAGAAGCTGAACAAGATCTTCGAGAAAATGGCCGGTTAATACGGAGTACGTCATGGATCCACAGCAAACATCGAATCATCCCGACCCCCAGAGCGTACCGGTTGATCTGGTTTACCGCATCGCCAACCTGACCCGTCTGTTGCGGGAAAGCATGCGCGAACTGGGTCTGGATCAGGCCATTAAAGATGCCGCGCACGCGATTCCGGATGCCCGCGATCGTCTGCACTATGTGGCTCGCATGACTGAGCAGGCCGCCAACCGGGTGCTCAATGCAGCCGAGCAAGTGCGTCCTTTGCAAGAGTCCCTGCAGGCAGACGCCCAGGCGCTGGATGCCGAATGGGACCAATGGTTTGAACAGCCCCTGGACCAGGATCAGGCTCGCGAACTGGTCAAGCGCACTCGTGGCTTTTTGCGCGATGTGCCTGTCAAGGCCCAGCAGACGCAGGACAATCTGCTGGAAATCATCATGGCTCAGGATTTTCAGGATCTGACCGGTCAGGTGATCACGCGCATGCTCGGTGTGGTCGGTACGATTGAAACCGAACTGGTTCAGGTGCTGGTCGATAACGTTCCTACAGAAAAACGTGAAGAAACTCATAGCCTTATCAATGGTCCGGTGGTCTCGCCCGTAGCCTCGGAAGTGGTCACCAGCCAGGATCAAGTGGACGATTTGCTGGCCAATCTGGGCTTTTGATTTCTGGCCCTACCTGATCATTGGGTTTGCTTTCTTAAGGCGCTGCGCATTGCAGCGCCTTTTTGCTTGTGAGGAACAGCCTGCTTTTATCAGGCTTTCTCCGCGCTATCAGAGCCACAGCCCTCTTTTAGAATGACCCCGCAGCATGCCGTGCGAGCGCAAAACGTGTGCTGCGCGCGTGATTCATTCTTTCAACTCCTGCGTCTTGGCAGTCCATGGCAGAAGACAGCGATCTCGAAAAAACAGAACCGGCCTCACCCCGGCGCCTGGAAAAGGCGCGGGAGGAAGGGCAGGTAGCGCGTTCCAGAGAGCTGACTACCTTCCTGATGCTGCTGGCCGGGATAGGCGGAATCTGGATTGGGGCCGGCTATCTGTACGAGACCTTTGGCGGTATTGTGCGGCGCAGCGTCTGGTTTGATCCACGTGTCGCGCACGATCCCAGTGCCATGGTGATGCAGGCGGCCAGTCTGGCTGGTGAGGCGCTAAAGGGGTTGGCGCCCTTGTTTTTGCTGCTGGTGGTGGTCGCGGTGATGGCCTCGATGGCACTGGGAGGCATGAGTTTTAGCGGCAAGGCCCTGCAGCCCAAGTTCGAGCGCATGAATCCGGCCAAGGGTATCCAGCGCATGTTTTCCATGCAGACTGTCGTGGAGCTGATCAAAACCCTGGCCAAAGCTGGTCTGGTGGGTTCGGTGGCAATGTATGTCATCTGGACCGAGCGCGAACAGATGACGGCCTTGATGTATGTGCATCCCACGGCGGCCATTGCCACGGGGATGGAGCTGATCATCAAGTGTTGTGCCCTGATCGCTGCCAGTTTGCTGGTGATTGTATTGATTGATGCGCCCTGGCAGTTGTGGAGCTTTTACAAGAAGCTGCGCATGTCGCATCAGGATGTGAAAGAAGAGCATAAGGAAAGCGAAGGTGACCCGCACGTCAAAGGTCGCATTCGGCAGCAGCAACGGTCCATGGCCCGTTCGCGCATGATGTCTCAGGTACCGGGCGCTGATGTGGTGGTGACCAACCCCACGCATTACGCGGTGGCCTTGAAGTATCAGGACGGCAAGGGCGGTGCTCCCCGTGTAGTGGCCAAAGGCACGGGCTTGATTGCCGCCAAGATCCGAGGACTGGCGGCGGAGCATAACGTGGCCACGTTGCAGGCGCCTGCGCTGGCGCGGGCCCTGTACTTTAACGTTGAACTGGAGCGCGAGATTCCCGTGGATTTGTACTCGGCGGTGGCCGAAGTGCTGGCCTGGGTTTATCAGCTTCGTAACTGGAACAAGGGGCAGGGCGAGCGCCCGATCATGCCCACCCGATTGAACGTGCCGACAGGCATGGATGAAGGCCCACTGCGTTCGCGCAAACATGAAAAGCAATGAACAATTTTTTTGCCTTACTCAAACAAAATGGTGGCCAACACGCCCGGCTTTTAGCGGGTCCGGTGCTGATCCTCATGGTGATGGCCATGATGATTTTGCCCTTGCCCCCGTTTTTTCTGGACCTGTTGTTTACCTTTAACATCGCTCTGGCCGTCATGATCTTGCTGGTGGCCATGTTCACCAAAAAGCCATTGGACTTTGCCGCTTTCCCGGCCGTGCTGTTGTTTGCCACCTTGCTGCGCCTGGCCTTGAATGTGGCCTCCACGCGTGTGGTGCTGATGAACGGTCACAAGGGCCCGGATGCGGCTGGCCAGGTCATTGAGGCCTTTGGCCACTTTCTGGTCGGTGGCAGTTTTGCTGTTGGCCTGATCGTGTTCGTGATTTTGGTCATCATCAACTTTGTGGTGATTACCAAGGGCGCCGGGCGTATTGCGGAGGTGGGTGCACGCTTTACCCTGGATGCCTTGCCGGGCAAGCAGATGGCCATTGATGCGGACCTGAATGCCGGTTTGATCGGCGAGGACGATGCACGGCGCCGCCGCGCTGAGGTGTCGCAAGAGGCCGAGTTCTACGGTTCCATGGATGGTGCCAGTAAGTTCGTGCGCGGTGATGCCGTAGCGGGCCTGCTGATTATGGTCATCAACGTGATTGGTGGTCTGGTTATTGGTGTCGTGCAGCATGGTTTGAGCTTTTCGGAGGCCGGCCGCGTCTACACCTTGCTGACCATTGGTGATGGTCTGGTTGCCCAGATTCCTGCTTTGATCATCTCGACAGCCGCCGGTGTGGTGGTCTCGCGCGTGGCGACGGACGAAGACGTGGGCCAGCAGATGGTCAACCAGCTTTTCCGCAACCCTGTGGTGCTATATATCACGGCCGCAATTTTAGGCTTGATGGGTTTGATTCCCGGCATGCCCAATCTGGTGTTCTTGCTGCTGGCTGCGATTTTGGGAGCGGGCGCCTGGCTGATGCAAAAGCATCAGAACGAACAGGTGCAGCAAGCCACTGAACCCAACGACGAAGTCTTGGCAGCGGCTGACTCTGCTGCCAGCGAAGCTAGCTGGAATGATGTGTCCATGGTGGACCCCTTGGGCCTGGAAGTGGGCTATCGCCTGATCTCTTTGGTAGACCATGCGCAAAATGGCGAGCTGCTGCATCGTATCCGCAGCTTGCGTAAAAAGTTTGCGCAGGAAGTGGGCTTTTTACCGCCTGTGGTTCACATTCGGGACAATCTGGAACTCAAGCCTAACGACTATCGCATTTTGCTGGCTGGGGTGGAAATTGGCCGTGGTACCGCAACGCCAGGCCAGTGGCTGGCCATTGATCCCGGTGGCGTCACCATGAAGCTGCCCGGTACACCGACTACGGATCCGGCTTTCGGTTTGCCGGCAGTATGGGTGGATGTCAGTATGCGCGAGCAGGCACAGATCGCGGGCTATACCGTGGTCGATGCCAGCACGGTCATTGCCACGCACATCAACCATTTGCTGCATCGCCACGGGGCCGATTTGCTGGGTCGTCAGGAAGTGCAGCAACTGCTCGATCATGTGGGCCGCGAAGCGCCCAAGCTGGTCGAGGATTTTGTGCCGCAAACCCTGTCTCTTAGCCTGTTGCTCAAGGTCTTGCGCGGCCTGCTGGCTGAGGACGTCCCTATTCGTGATATGCGCAGCATTGTGGAAACCTTGGCCGAGCATGCGCCGCGTATTCTGGCTCCTGGCGCGGTTCAGCCTGGCCAGGAGGCCGGTGAGCTGCTGGCTGTCTTGCGCGTGGCGCTGGGCCGCGCCATTGTGCAGCAGTGGTTCCCTGGCGAAGGCGAGTTGCGTGTGATCGGTCTGGATGCTCGTCTGGAGCGGGTCATGACGCAGGCGCTGACCAGCAGCGGTGCGCTCGAACCCGGACTGGCCGAGTCGGTATTGACCGATGCCATGCGGGCGACACAGTTCCAGGAAGAGCATGGTGATCCGCCTGTGCTGGTTGTGCCCCCCATTTTGCGGGCCACCTTGTCCCGTTTCCTGCGACACCACATTCCCCAGCTGGGTGTCTTGTCTAACGCTGAAATTCCTGAAGAACGCATCCTTCGGGTCACCACCATTATTGGTCAGTCTGAATGAATATAAGTCGCTTTTTTGGTAGTACCAGCCGTGAAGCCATGCGTCAGGTACGCATTGCCTTGGGCCCCGATGCCCTGATTGTGTCCAACCGTCGTGTCAATGGCGGGGTGGAGATTCTGGCGACGGATTCCAGCTCCGTGCCCGGCGCCGCCACCGAGCGTGCGCCCATGCCAGGCAGCGTGCCTCATCAGGCCGCCGGCATTCGTCAGCAGGAAGTGGCTCCGCCCCCAGCGGCTGACAATGTCATGGGCGCGATTGGGGCATTGCGTGGCGCATTGGAAGGACGCATGGATGATTTGGTCTGGAGCCACCAGATGCGTCGCACGCCTGTGGCGGTGAATCTGTTTCAGAGTCTGTTGTCGCAAGGTTTCAGTACCGCCTTGTTGCGTGCCATGCTCAAGCGTTTGCCCGAGGAGCTGGGCGCGCGTGCGGCCTTGCAATGGGTACGTACAGAGTTGGAAACCCATTTGCCGGTGCTGCGTTCTGAGGACTCCTTGTGGCAGCCTGGCTTGGCCTTGGCCTTGGTGGGGCCCACGGGAGTGGGCAAGACCACCACGCTGGCCAAATTGGCGGCTCGAGCCGTGCGTCGTTTCGGTCCCGATAAAGTGGTTTTGCTAACTACCGATACGTATCGGATCGGTGCGCATGAGCAATTGAAAATTTATGGCGATTTGATGCGGGTCGCCGTGCATATTGTCCAGGATGTGGCGCAACTGCGTAGTGTGATGCTCGGCGTGCGCCCCGATCAGGTGATCCTGATCGACAATATGGGCATCAGCCAGCGTGACCGCTATGTGCGCGAGCAGGCCGCTTTGCTGGCCGGTGCCGGACGCCGGGTGCAGCGTTTGCTGGTGCTCAATGCGGCCAGCCAAGGCGATACCCTGGATGAGGTGGCACGTAGCTATACGCACGATGGTGGCACTGCACTCAGTGGCTGCATCATCTCCAAGGTGGACGAGGCCATCAAGCTGGGCGGCCCTCTGGATACTGCCATCCGCTTCAAATTGCCCATTCATTACGTGTCCAACGGCCAGAAAGTGCCCGAGGATCTACGCTTTATGAGCGCTGCCGAACTGGTCGACTCGGCCTTGCAGGTACGCGAGGGTCAGCGCCCCCTGTACGCGCCCAGTTCTGGCGATCTGGCGGCCTTGCTGGAAAGCGGCGGGCACTCCGCACAGGAACTGCAAGCCGAACAAGAGCGCCGGGCGCGGGTTTTGCCGCGCCTGTTGTCGGCAGCCTCTGCCGGTGGCCCTATTTCCCTGGAGCAGGCCCGTCGCGCTGCGGCGGATCTGGACGAACGCTTGGCCTGCGCCGAAGCCTATGATTTTTGGCGTGATTTGCATGCGCCCAATGCCTCCGTTCAGGATGGGGCGGCGGCGCAACGGGCACAAGGCTTGATGCGTGCCGCGTGTCAGGAAGTCAGCGAAGGCAATATGTCCCGTTTGCTTGTGATCCACGCAGACCATCAACCGGCGGGTGCTCAGGAACAATGCTCTTTTAGCTTTCTGTTCAGCCCCAAAGGGCAGGCCCTCAGTATTCCGTACTATCAGCGACAAACTCCGTCGCAGTGGTCGGATGTGCGTGGTGTGCGCAGTATGGAGCGGCCCAGCCCCACCCAGGCACTGAATCAGGCCATGCAGGTTCTGAACGCTCAGGCCCAGCCTGTGAATTTGCTGCATATTTTCGAAGGTGGTTCGCCCACGATGTGGCGTCAATGGGCCGATATGCAAGCCGATTGGCTGGCTCTGATTCCAGGCGCGACTTCCTTGTGGCACAAAGACGGCAAGACCACGCCTAATGCCTTGAGCAAACAGTTAGCTTTTCACGCCATTCCTGATTTGGCAGCGCGCCTGCATCTGGAAACGCTGGGACGTGCCAAGCTGGGTGAAATTGCCTTGTGGTATGCCGTGGAGCCGGTGCAATTGCGGCACCGCAATGCCGAGCCTGTTCATCTGGATTTGATCGTCTTGCGTACCGTCGCTCGTCACGATGGCAAAGTGTTGAAAACCCGCTTTGCCTTGATGCATCATTGCGTCGGTTCTGAGGTCATTGCCCCGGCTAGTCTGGCCTGCTACATGATGCTGCGTAGCGAGGTACAGGAAATGGCACGTTTGTTTAATGCGGTGCGTGGCTTGTTGCCTGCCAGCAATTCCGAGTTTGAAGAAGAGCTCCATTTGCTGGCTGCTGCTCAATTAACGCTGGCTTCCTGGGATTTGTTGCAGGCGCCGGATAATCGGGGAGTGCGGCAACTCAGTGCGCGTTTGCTGGGCAAGCCGAACCTGAAGTCCGGGCAGTCAGTCGATGCGCTGGTAAAGATGCTGGTGCTGAAAGAAGCGATGAGCTAAATCCAGCGAGATTGAAAAAGCCTGCCACACGGCAGGCTTTTTTATTTCAAGCGCTGCAAATTGCTGCTTAGTCCCTGGAAGAGGGCGTCTTTGATGTGTTCAGGGAAATGCGCTGGCAATCGTGCCGCGACATTTTGAATGGCTGGCTCCACAAGCTGGTGAAGGTCTTCGATCAAGGATTCAGTGGCTTGCTGTCCTATATAGGTTTTTCCTACGGCAAGCCAATGCCGGAGAAGCATTTCCTGCATCTTGTAGCGAGTGTTGCTGGTGCGTAGTGCCATCGCCATTTTGACGCGCTGAATAGGGCATTGATTTTGTTTTGTGCCTACCCAAGGCCAGGCCGAGAGCACATCGTAAAGTGGTGCCAGACGGAAGTAGCCGCCAGGTTCTATGGCCAGGCTGAAGTTCTTGGCATGGCCATCTGGGGCGGCCAGCAAGTAGAACACCAACAAGGTTTTGAAGAAAGCCTGTCGGTCAGCCAGAGCATTGGACGAGCCGGATAAGACCTGCATGATGGCATGGATGCCAGGGCCACCGTCGGACTCGTATTTGACATGGGAAGGCAAACCACTTGCCTGTAACAGGTCTTCATGGGGCAGGCGTATCAAGTGACCATGACGGCTCCAGGCACGGTCAAAGCGCTCCACGATGAGAACCTTTTGATCTTCAAACTGGCCAATTTGGGTTTGGGCGACATTCAAGCCCAGTTCTTTGAGCAGCTCCATGCAGAGCCATTCGTTTTCCACCGAGTGGCTCAGATCAAAGCGGACATTGCCCGCCAATCCTAAGGGTAGTTTGAAGATGTGTGAGCTGGGTGTCGATCCCTGCGGAATGTGCCATTGCCCGTGATGCCATAACAGCGCCGTTTTTTCCTGGGCACCTGCCAGTGAAAAACGAAAGTCTTCGGGGGCCAGATCCTGGCGGGCGGTAATTGTGCCGCGTAAATGCTCGGCAACGTCGCTTTCAGTGAGAGGGCGGGCTGTGAGGGTGTGAATATCTGGCGCTGGAGAGTTCTCAGGCAGAAGTTGCACGGCACCAGCAGCATCCCGACCTATTGCTTCGAGCAAGGCAAACGTTTCCAGCGAACGGGTCTTGAAGCGGGAGGCGATGCGTTGGCGAATCCCGGGATTGTCGGGCAGTAGATTGTCAAAGTAATTGTCTACGACCTCGCCACGAAGTGCTTCATTGTTGAATGTAAAGGGTAGGGATAGAGACAGCTGCCGGCCTTGAGGATGGGCGATCCAGTCTGGTGCGTAGCGAAGTTGTGATGGGCCGTGGGTAGGCTTATACCACTTTCCAACGAAGAGACCATTCATCCACAGGTCCAGAACAGGCATCACCACTCCATAGATTCAGGTTTGTCAGGTTCGTGAGCGTCAATAATGGAGATCTTGGCTTCCAGGACGGCCAGAACCGAAAACAGGTTTTTAAGCGATAAGCCCGACGCGTCATTTTCCATGCGCGAAATGGCTTGCTGCGTCGTGTTCAGCTTGTCTGCCAGCTCTATCTGACTCCAGCCTTTACGCTTGCGCAGCGAGCGGATGAGCTTGGGCATTTGCTCCGGGCTGTGCAGTGCAATGGCGTCTAGTCTTGTTGGCATCGCCTAGCTCCTTTGAATTCTAAATACAATAAATTTGATGTATTTTAAACATACATCGTTTTTGGTGTATTCAAAGAATACATCATATTTAATGTAATGGAGTTCAGGCATTCGGACATTCAGGCGTTCAGCCCTTGTACCTTAGCGTGGCTTGCAGCGTTCTCCGTATTCAGGCAGGACAAAAAAAGCGCCAACTAAATAGTTGGCGCTTTCAGTCTCTGGCATGACCCTGCTTGAGTCTGCTGGGGCTTAAGCCTTCAAGCTCAAGGAAGACTGCGTGTTCTGTGTTTTCCCGGATGCGTCGTAAAACGTGTTGCGGCCCGTAAAGGCTTCCAGCGCGTCCAGGTTCTGTTGGGTATCGATCAAAAAGGTGTCAACCAGAATGCGGTTATTGTCGCTGGCGTTGCGCACTTTCTCGCTGAGCTCGATCAGTTGTTCCAGCTCGTCTTCCAGTTCGTCTTCTTCCGCGGCGTAGCGCAGACCTTGAAGGTTGTTCTCCAGTTCGCGCTCTTGCAGGAGTTGAGCACGGCTCTGGTCCAGTTGTTCGATGCGTTCAAATAACTGGTACTTGCGCAGGGTAATCTGGGCCAGCTCTTCGGGCACGAAGCTGCGCAGCAGCAGGGTGTGTTCTTCTACCAATAGCTGCTCAAAATCCAACAGGCTCTGGTGTTGATCGGCAAGACAGGTTTGCAAAGACATGGCCGTTTCGGGAGGTTACTTGAGAAGATCGCGCACGGAGGCAATCAGGGAGTCGGCAATCCGACTGGTATCAATCTTGAGCTCGCCTGCTGCAATGGCCTCGCGCAAGGTCTGGACTTTTTGCATGTCTACATCGGCGCTGCTGTCTTGCAGCGAATTGAGCTGGCGGGCGGCGGCGCTGAAGTCCACTTCGTTGGTGCTGCCGCTGTTGTACGCTTGGTGCGCACGATTCGAGCCCGTACTGCGTTCTGCGGTAGTGGTTTCAGCAAGCGGTGTCTTGAGGGAGGAGGGGCTGATCTTCACGTGTTTCTCCGTGCGGCCTGTTCTTTGCGTTGATCTTGTAACGGCGCTCTGGAGGCAAACTTTAGCATGCTCATCGGATTTAGTTTAGAGAACGACCTGAACCGTGGACGCATCCAGTACCGTGGCTGAAATCACTTGCCCTGAACTGGCCTTGATCTGAATCTGGGTGCCCGGTGCGCCACTTTGCAAGGCCTGGCCCTCGCCGGTGGCGACAAAGCCCGCGCCACGTGCAACGGTTCGCACTGTCTGGCCGCGCATAATCGACTGCGGATCGCGCAGCGCCGAGGCGCGTATCGCACTGCCTAAAGGAATACGCTGGCTGGCGACATAACCGATGATCTGCTCGGGGTTGATGACCACGCCGTTGGCCAGGGCCAGCAAGTCTCCTTCGCGTTCAAGCAGGTCGTCCTGATGGATCGTCTCGCCCGGATTGATGCGGCGGTTGGGGACGTAATAGTGTCCTTGGATAGAAAGGGTGGCACCTATGGAGGTGCTCCAGCTTTGTGGGCTCAGGCAGCGCACACCGATGCTCATACGCGATCGCAGACGCTGGCCGCTGGGCAGAAAAAACTGGTTTTGAGTGCAGGCGGGCATGGCGTGCAGGCGCGATGCATCCAGTGTGATGGTGGCGATGCCAGGATACATCTGCGCTTGCTGGAGCAGGTAGTCCTGCGCCTGATCCTGCATAGCTTGCACACTGAGAGCCTGAACGTCCTCTTGAGCGCGCACGCTTGCTGTCGCACCCAAGGTAAACAGACACAGGCAGGTCAGGAGTCTATATAAGGTCATGACTGAATTTTACGGACTCGGCAGCCAGGTCAAGAGCTGAATTGGCCGATAAATTGCGTTTTGTTCCCGGGTTTGTGAAGCAGTACCTCTGGCTACCATGCTGTTATGACGGTGAAAAGGCGTGCGCGCGTTCACTGGATCTCAAACTTGAACACAGAATATTGGCTTGACTCCATGATTGATCGCATCGGTGAGCACCTGAAGTTTTACCAAACGGCACTGGCTTTGCGCCAGGAGCGCCAGGAGGTGTTGGCCTCCAATATTGCCAATGCCGACACGCCCAACTACAAGGCCAGAGATATGGACTTTACGGCCGCCATGAAGGCGGCTTTAGGGGGGCAAGGGCAGATGGCCTTGCCCAATACCAGCTTGGCCTTGACGTCCGCCCGCCATATTCCCGCCCAGGCAAGCCGTCCGCCCAGTACGGACGAGTTGCTCTATCGCGTTCCTGTACAACCTTCTTTAGACGGCAATACGGTCGAGATGGACGTGGAGCGCATGCAATTTGCCGATAACACCTTGCACTATCAAAGCACGATCAACCTGGCGTCCCAGCGATTGAAAGGCTTGATGGCGGCCTTGCAACAGTAATAGCGAGTCTTCATGTCCAGTTTCAGTATTTTCCAGATAGCCGGCTCTGCGCTGACGGCTCAGTCCCAACGCATGAACGTGTCGGCCAGTAATCTGGCGAACGCCGATAGTGTGGTTGGGCCCGATGGCCAGCCTTACAAAGCTCGCCAGGTGGTGTTTCAAATGACACCCCAGGGCAATAGTCCCGTGGGTGGTGTGCAGGTGGTGGGCGTGCAAGAGAGCACCGCACCTGGCCGTCTGCAATATGACCCTGGCAACCCGTACGCGGACGAGCAAGGTTACGTGACTCTGCCCAACGTGGATGTGGTGGCCGAGACCGTCAATATGCTGGCCGCCTCGCGCTCCTATCAGGCCAATGTGGAAGTGGTGAACACGTCCAAGAATCTGATGTTGCGTACCTTGACCATTGGTCAGTAAGCCGGTTTACGGAAAAAGAGAGCATGAGCACAGTCAATAACGATCGTACTTCCCTGGACCCCACCGCAGGAGCGATGGCCGGGGTGGATGCCCGTAACAAAAGCGCCATGGCCGAGACGGAAGACCGTTTTCTGACCATGCTGATTACGCAGTTGCGTAATCAGGACCCACTCAACCCTATGGATAACGCCCAGGTCACGACTCAGATGGCGCAGATGTCCACGGTGGCGGGGATTCAGCAACTGAACAACACCTTGCTGGCGGTGGCCGGGCAAATGGACGTCAGCCAGTCCATGCAGGCCGCTAATCTGATCGGCAAGCAAGTGCTGGTGCCGGGCGCGAAAGTGTCTCTGGGGACCAGCCAGGAAGGCGAAAAAGTGGCTATGCCCTACGGAATTGATCTGGTCAGCGGGACGACGTCGACCGTGGTGCAGATCCAGGACAGCAGCGGCAAAGTGGTACGTGAATATGATCTGGGCGCCAAAGAGGCGGGTGTGTACTCAATGGAGTGGGATGGCCTGGATAACGAGGGTTCACCGCTGGCCGACGGTTCGTACACCGTCAGTGTCTTGGCCAGCAATGACGGCACGGCCGTCACCGCCAGCCCATTGACGCATGGCAAGGTCGATAGCGTGGCTTACACCTCCAGCGGTTTGATGCTGGATCTTGGCCTGGCCGGTTCGTTCTCCCTGCTGGATATACGCAAAATCATGTAAGTGCCGCCAGCCCGTCAGTGGGCTGGGCCAACACGACATTAAAAGGAAAGTTCATGAGCTTCGGACAAGGATTGAGTGGCTTGAACGCCGCCTCCCAAAACCTGGATTCTATCGGTAATAACATTGCCAACTCGGGCACCGTGGGCTACAAGGCCTCGACGGTTCAGTTTGCGGATGTGTATGCCAACTCCCGTATCGGTCTGGGTGTGCAGGTATCGCGTGTCAGCCAACGTTTTTCGGTCGGCAACATCAGTAACTCGGGCAATATGTTCGATATGGCCATTGACGGGGCAAATGGCTTGTTCCGTCTGGAGCAAAGCAACGGCGCCGTGCTGTTCTCGCGTAATGGCCAGTTCTTTCCAGACAAGGCCGGCTATCTGGTCAATGCCCAAGGTCATTACCTGACCGGTTATGGTGCAGGCAGCACTCAGTTGCAACGTCTGCAAGTGCCGTCGGCCAACGTGCCTCCCAAGGCCACGACGGCTCTGGATTTCAAGCCCAACTTGCCTGCGGATGCTGCAGCGATTCCTACAGAAGATGCCAGTGGTAATCCCATTAACGCATTCGATCCCAAAGACGACACGACTTACAGCAACTCGTTTAGCTATTCCGTCTACGACTCGCTGGGTAACAGCCACGAAATTTCCCAATACTTTGTCAAGCGCCCCGCCAATGCGGCCGGTGAGAGTGTGTGGGACGTGTACTACATGAAAGGCAGCACACCGTTGTCGCCTGCCAGCGCGACCCTGACCTTTAACGGTTCAGGCGTGATGACCAGCCCCAATCCGGCTACCGTCAACGTCACCCTGGCCAATCCCGGTGGCAATGCCTCGCCCGCGGATGATCTGGTGTTTGATATGCGTTACACCGGCACCACCCAGTTCGGTGGCGAGTTTGCCAAGGGCAAGCCTTACCAGGACGGCTATGCCACGGGTGAGTACGCTGGCATGAACATCGACAAGGACGGCACCATGGTCGCGTCCTATACCAACGGTGTCACGCAGCGTCTGGGCTCGCTGGTGTTGGCTGACTTCAGCAACCTGCAAGGACTGAGCCCAGTGGGCGGTAATGCCTGGGCCGAGACCGGCGCATCGGGTCAGCCTATCTTGGGGCGTCCTGGCGAGAACGGTCTGGCGTCGATCAAAGGTCAGGCGGTGGAAGATTCCAACGTGGATATGGGACAGGAACTGGTCAATATGATTATTGCCCAGCGTACTTACCAGGCCAATGCCCAGACCATCAAGACACAGGATCAGGTTCTGCAAACCCTGGTCAACCTGCGTTAAGTCTTGTCATGGATCGCCTGATTTATACCGCCATGAATGGCGCCCAGCGCACGCTGGAACAACAAGACGTCATTACCAATAATCTGGCCAACGTGAACACGTCCGGTTTCCGCCAGCAACTGGCGTACTACCGTTCTGTTCCCGTCACCAGCGACGTGGGTTCGCAAACCCGCGTCGGCACGGCCACGGTGACGCCGGGCAGCCGCTTTCAGCCTGGTGCCATGGCCGAGACCGGCAATGCGCTGGATGTGGCCATTGCGGGCGAGGGCTGGTTTGCCGTTCGTGCGCTGGATGGCCAGGAAGCCTACACGCGGGCGGGCGATCTGGTGGTCAATGCCCAGAACCAGTTGGTGACACAAGGTGGCTTGCCCGTGCTAAGCGCTGATGGGCAGGCCATTGAAATTCCGGATCGCGGTTCGATCACCTTCTCCAGCGACGGTCAATTGACCGCCTTGGGTGCCGGTGACAACCCGCGCGATATCCAGGTGATGGGCCAGTTAAAGATGGTCAATCCCCCGTCAGCCGATTTGCTGCGTGGCCAGGATGGCTTGTTTCGCATGAACAATGGCGCGCCGGCCCCGGCTGATCCGTCGGTGCGCATGGTGTCGGGCTTCATCGAAAAAAGCAATGTGAACCCGGCGGAGGCGATGGTCGCGATGATTGCCAATGCGCGTCGTTTTGAGACCCAGATGAAGGTCATCCAGGACGCCAGCGCCCGCGAAGATCGTGCCAATTCTCTACTTTCATTTAATGGCTAAGCCGCGCCGATAGCGCAGGCATTGGCTTTAAGGATTACACACACATGATTCGCTCTCTGTGGATTGCCAAGACCGGTCTGGAAGCCCAGCAGACCAATATGGACGTTATCTCCAATAACTTGGCCAACGTAAATACCACCGGTTTCAAACGGACCCGTGCGGTGTTTGAAGACTTGATGTATCAAACCCTTCGTCAGCCCGGCGCTCAAGTAGGTGCGGCCAATCAGTTGCCTACGGGCTTGCAGATCGGTACCGGTGTGCGCACGGTGGCGACCGAGCGTATCCATAGCCAAGGTGACATGAAGCATACGGGTCACAATATGGATATTGCCATTCAGGGCAGCGGTTTTCTGCAAGTGGAAATGCCGGACGGCACCTTCGCCTACACGCGCGATGGCAGTTTGCAGCGCGACCAGAATGGTCAACTGGTTACCGCCGGCGGCTATCCTATTCAGCCTCCTATCAATATTCCCGATAACGCACTGGAACTGACGATTGCCCGTGATGGCACGGTATCGGTCACTCAGCCTGGTGCCGCAGGTGCCAGTGTGGAAGTGGGCCAGTTGCAACTGAGCACCTTCGTGAATCCGGCTGGCTTGCAAAGCATGGGCGAGAACCTGTACATCGAAACCGATGCCTCGGGTGCTGCCAACTTCCTGCAGCCCGGTATGGATGGCGCAGGTCTGGTCATGCACAAGTACAACGAAACCTCCAACGTCAACGTGGCCGAGGAACTGGTCAATATGATCAGTGCCCAGCGCGCCTACGAAATCAATAGCAAGGCCGTGTCCACCGCTGACCAGATGTTGGCTCGACTGACGCAGCTGTAAACCTGAAGAGATCGTGACAATGTTCCAAGCTCTGTTGAGCCGTCTTGCACTGGGTGCGCTTGTTGTCCTGTCCGGTTGCGCGCTGGTGCCCCCTGAAGATGTGGTCACTGGCCCCTTGACCGCGGCCCCGCCACCGGCCGTTCCGGCGGCCGTGGTGGCCAATGGCTCTATCTACCAACCCTCGGCGTATGGCAACTACCCGCTGTTTGAAGACAGACGGCCACGCAATGTGGGCGACATTGTCACCATCATGATTCAGGAGCGTACCAACGCTGCCAAGAATGTCTCGACCAACACGGATCGGACGGGGAGCGGTGGTCTTGACTTTACGGGTGTCCCGGCTTTCCTGCCCAATGAAATAGGCAGCAAACAGAACTTTGAGGTCAGCGGCTCGAACAAGGCGCAGGGCAAGGGTTCCAGTCGTGCCGATAATACCTTTACTGGCACCTTGACGACCACGGTAGTGGGCGTTTTGCCCAATGGCAACCTGCAGGTTGCGGGTGAAAAGCAGATCGCCATTAACCGTGGCAGCGAATACATTCGTTTTTCCGGCGTGGTGGACCCGCGCTCCATTTCCGGCAGCAGTACCGTGCCCTCCACTCAGGTGGCTGATGCCCGTATCGAGTTTCGTAGCAAAGGGGTCATGGATGAAGTCCAGACCATGGGCTGGCTACAGCGTTTTTTCCTGAATATTTCCCCGTTCTGAGCCTTTTGCTTGATATGGCGTTTTCCATGAGTCGTACTCGTTTTTTTTCTTATCGCCATGTGCTGCAAGCAGCCATGCTGGCGGCGGGCCTGTTGTTGGCACCGGCCAGCCAGGCCGAGCGTATCAAGGATCTGGCCTCTATTCAGGGCGTGCGTGATAATCCGCTGATCGGTTATGGCCTGGTCGTGGGGCTGGATGGCAGTGGCGACCAGGTGCGCCAGGCCCCCTTCACCCAGCAAAGCTTGACCAATATGCTGTCCCAGTTGGGAGTAACGATTCCCCAGGGCAGCAATATGCAGCTCAAGAACGTCGCAGCCGTCATGGTGACGGCCCGTTTACCTGCTTTTGCCCGCCCTGGGCAGTCTGTGGATGTGGTGGTGTCTTCCATGGGTAACGCCAAGAGTTTGCGTGGTGGCACTTTGTTGATGACGCCTCTCAAAGGCGCGAACGGACAGGTCTACGCCATTGCCCAAGGCAATTTGCTGGTCGGCGGAGCGGGGGCTGAAGCCGGTGGTTCCAGCGTGCAGGTCAATCAGCTCAATGGCGGCACGATTCCCGGTGGCGCAACGGTCGAGCAAAGCGTGCCCACGACCTACGCACGAGATGGCGTGATCAATCTGGAAATGAATTCGTCGGATTTTGGTACAGCCCAGAACGTGGTGGCGGCCTTGAACAAGCAGTTTGGCCCGTCCACGGCGACCGCCCTGGATGGCCGTCTGATTCAGGTGCGTGGTCCTTTGGATCCGCAAGCTCAAACTGCCTTTATTTCGCATGTGGAAAACCTGCAAGTGAACCTGCCACCGGCACGGGCGCGCGTGGTGATCAATGCTCGTACCGGCTCAGTGGTCATGAACCGTACCGTCACGATTGATGAAGCCGCCATTGCCTACGGCAATCTGTCTGTGGTCATTAGCCGACAACCGCAAGTTAGCCAGCCGGATACGCCATTTGGCGGCGGTCAGACCGTTGTGGCCGATAGCACCCAGATTGAAATGCGCAGTGACAGCGGCTCTTTGCAACGCGTCAAGACCAGCGCCAATTTGGCCGATGTCGTCCGCGCCTTGAATGCTTTGGGTGCTACCCCTCAAGACTTGTTGTCCATTTTGCAGAACCTGAAAAGCGCAGGCGCTTTGCGGGCCGATCTGGAGATCATCTAATGACGGTGCAGTATTTCCCGCGTCCTGGTACAGGAACGCAGGTTTCGATTTTTGACCCGCAACAACTGGCCCAGTTGCGTCAGCGGGCCGGACAAGACGGCCAGAATCAGGCGACCCAACTGCAAGTGGCCCGCCAGTTCGAGTCCCTGTTTATTCAGAATATTTTGAAGCAGGCGCGGGCCGCCAACCTCCCGGGCGGCATGTTTGACACGCAGTCCGTGCGTATGGCGCAAAGCCTGGGGGACGAGCAACTGGCCATGCAATTGGCTGACCCAGGCATTGGCTTGGCCAAAGCCTTGCAAGCGCAGATGAGCGGGCAGTTCAGTGAGCCCTTTGGTGCTGCGTCCTATGATCCAGAAGCCGCTCAGTCACGTCGTGCGGATCTTCGCTCGCGCATGCCCAATGACCGCTCCATTGACGCAGCTTCCATTGCCGAACTGATCGACAAGCTCAGCAATAACAGCACAGTGCAGCGCGTGTATTCCTCGATTCAGGGCGCACCCAACCATATTCGCCAGTTTGTAGACCGCATGAATACGGCCGCCAAAGTGGCCGCCGAAGACAGCGGTGTTCCGGCCAAGCTGATCCTGAGCCAGGCCGCCCTGGAGTCGGGGTGGGGCAAGCGTGAAATCATGCACCCCGATGGCACCACCAGCCACAATCTGTTTGGTATCAAGGCGACCCCTTCCTGGAAGGGCAAAACGGTCGAGGTCATGACCACGGAATATCAGAACGGCGTGGCGCGCAAAATGACGCAGACTTTCCGTGCCTATGACTCCTATGCCGAGTCTTTTGCCGATTATGCCCGCCTGATTGGTAATAACAAACGTTATGAAAGTGTAAAACAAGCCGCTTCGCCTCAAGAAGCCGCTCAGCGTATTCAGGATGCGGGCTACGCCACCGACCCTTCCTACGCCAAAAAACTGATCTCCATCATGGCCTACTTTGATGGTGGCAAGTCTTAATTATTGATACAGGTCTAAATATTGCACCAAGGTGGTCGTTAAAAAGCAGCATGTTCATTTTTCGCCTTGGACACTACGGGCCGGGCAGGACAGAAAGGATTTGATATGAATCTCGCCAACCTTGGTATTTCCGGCTTGTTTGCCGCTCAAAAGCGCATGCAGGTGACGGGCCACAATATTAATAATATCGATACCCCTGGTTATAACCGCCAATCGGTTCTGGTCGAGACGGCGGGGTCGGTGGGAAGCGGCAGTGGCTACTATGGCCGTGGCGTGCAGGTGGTCACTGTGCAGCGCTCCCATGACAATTTCCTGTATCAGCAGTTGATGCGCTCGCAAACGGCTGGCGCGGCTCTGGTCAGCTATGGAACCGAAATCTCCCAACTGGACAATCTGTTCTCGGACCGCACGGTTGGTATCAGCCCGGCTTTGCAAAACTTCTTCAATGGCCTGGAAGCCGTCGCCTCGCAGCCAGCAGATTCTTCTGCTCGTCAGGAGTTGCTGGGCCGTGCCGAAAGCCTGGCCACGCAGGTTCGTGACGCGACGGCCTACATGAACCGCGTTAACGAGAACATCAATACGCAGGTGGGCACCACGGTTACCCAGATCAACAGCTATCTGGAACGTATTGATAACGTCAATAAACAGATCGTGGCGGCCAAAGGCACCACGCCCGGTCACGAACCCAATGACTTGCTTGATCAGCGTGAACAACTGGTGGCCGAGCTGGGCCAACTGGTGGACGTGAGTACGGTTGAGCAGGACGGACGGTTGAGCGTGACCACGGCAGGCGGTCAGATGCTGCTGGGCGGTGATCGTGTTTACCCCTTGCACGCCGTGCGTTCGGCTGAAAATCCCGAGCGTATGGTGGTCGGCTTTACGTCTGCCCTGAACGTGGACGGCAAGATGGTGGTGTCCGAGTTCCGCGAAGGTGCCATTAAAGGTGGCACCTTGGGTGGCTTGCTGCAGTTCCGTCAGGAAAGCCTGGAACCTGCCATCAATGCCCTGGGGCGTTTGGCCGTGGGGCTGGCCCACACCGTAAATGACATTCACCGCCAAGGCGTGGATTTGAAAGGGGGGGCGGGCAAAGATGTGTTCAGCGTCAGTGGCCCCAAAGTCATTGCCAATGGGAATAACCCGGTCAGCAGCGGTGTGCCTGGTGTGTCTTTTTACAAAGACCTGGTTGATCCGGCTGATCCCAGCAAGGGTTACACCCAGCCCGTCGACAAGCTAACGGGTGATAACTACCGCATCGAGCGCGTGGAGGGTGGTTTTCAGTTGCGCAACTTGAGCAGCAACGATGTGACCGCCCTGAATGGTCCGGATACGAACGGCGGGATTACACGGGTAGATGGTCTGGAAATTGATGTGTCCAGCTTAAAGAACCAGTCTCAGGATGGGGATTCCTGGTTGGTGCAGCCCACCGTCAATGCAGGCAGCAGCCTGCAGGTAGAGATCAAGCGTCCGCAAGATATTGCGGCCGCTGATAAAGACACCGGTTCGGCCAACGGCGCGATCGCTCAACAACTGGCCGATCTGCGCAATACCAAGGTGCTGGCTGACGGGTCGTTGAGCCTGAACGATTCTTTTGGTCAGATCGTGAACCGTATTGCGGTGCAAACACAGCAAAACGGCACGGCGGCCAAGGCGCAATTAAAGTTGATCGAGCAAAACTACGCCGCTCAGCAATCCTTGTCCGGCGTGAACAAGGACGAGGAATACATCATGCTCCAACGTTTTCAGGAGCAATATCAGGCGGCTGCCCGCCTGATTGATACCAGTTCGAAGATGTTTGACACCCTTTTAGGCCTGCGTAGTTGAGTACGGCTCTTTGGTCTTGAAATTGGAAACTTGCTATGCGTATTAGTTCTTCTCTTTTCTTTCAGACGGGCCTGACCTCGATCAACAAGCAGCAGTCCGATCTGATGCGGGTTTTTCAGCAGATGGGCTCGCAAAAGCGGATGATCACCCCGTCGGATGATCCACTGGCTTCGGCGCAGACGATCAATCTGGCGCAATCCCAGGCCATGGACAAGCGTTACGGTGAAAACCGCGAGGTGGCCATGCGTTCGTTGGGGGAAGAGGAAAACCTGCTCAACGCCGTCAACCTGCAGTTGCAAGGTATTCAGACCCGTCTGGTGGAAGCGTCTACCGGCACCATGTCCGATGCTGATCGCAGCACCTTGGCCACGGTGATGGAAAGTGCTCTGGATACCTTGTTTGGCTTTGCCAACACCAAGGATGGTTCAGGACAGTACTTGTTCTCCGGCTCGAAAGGCACGACGCAAGCGTTCGAGCGCTCGGGTAGCACCTTTACCTATACCGGCGATACCAATGGTCGCGATATTCAGGTTGAGCAAACCCGTCAGATGGACTCAGCCGACCACGGTCGTACCATTTTCGAGCGCGCCAATCCAGGTTCCACGGCCTACTTCACGCAGGCCAATGCCAATACTGGTTCGGCTGTGGTCAGTGCGCCCAATGGCAACTCTTCCTTAACGGGGGCAGAGGCCAACTACACCATCCGCTTTACGTCGGAGACCGAGTACGACATTGAAGTAAATGGTGCGGTGGTCAGCCAGGGTGTACTGGATGAGAACGAGCGTCAGCGCATCAACCTGCCCGGTGGCGTCAGTGTTCAGATTGAAGGCAAGCCTGCTGTGGGCGACAGCTTTGAGGTCAGCTCGGTAGATAGCACCAGCTCGGCTGACATGAACATGTTCAACACCTTGCAGTCGGTGGTTGAGGCTTTGCGTAAACCTGTCAGCGGTGATCCGGTTGCTCAGGCCGAGTTCCGCAATACGATGAACTCAGCCATGCAGCGCCTGGGTGAGAACTTCGATAACGTACAAACCGTGATCTCCTCGGTCGGTACGCGTATGAACGAAATTGATGCTTTGAGCGCCAACGGCGCGGCCCGCGCCTTGAACTACACCAATGAGCTTTCACGCCTGGAAGATCTGAATGTTTTTCAGGCTTCCACGGATCTGGAGTTGCGCAAGGCGGCGTTGGAAATGTCAGCCATGGCGTTTCAGACGATTCAGAGCATGAGTTTGTTCAATATGAATCGCTAAGTCTGCGTTCTTTTTTGGGTGGTTTTTCCTTAACCGGCAGTCAAGCACCACATGCGGGAATCTTCTATGCTTTTTAAGAATTTGAGTCTAAAGGTCGGCATGACCTTTTGTATTGCTGCTTTGATGGCATTGACAGTAGCCATGGCAGGCTGGGCCCTGTATTACTTTCATGGTCTGTTGGCCTTGGGCTCGGGCGACAAGGTATTGCGTACCTTGCAAGAGCAGCAAAGCACGTTCAATATCGTTCTGACCATTGTACTGGTGCTGGCCGTGCTGTTGGGCCTGGCTGCTATCAGTTACTTCTTTCGCCGTGTGGTGCGTCCTTTGGGCGATTTTGCCAGCTACTTTGATGCGATTGCCAAAGGTGATCTGACCCAGCGTATCCGTGTGCTGACCGCCAATGAGATTGGCGATTTGTTCGAGTCGCTGGGCCGCATGCAGGAGTCCTTGGTCAAGACGACCACCACAGTGCGTCTGGGCCTGGAAGAGATCCACGCCGGTGCTCAGGAAATTGCCCAGGGCAATACCAATATCAGCAGCCGTACTGAAGAGCAGGCCGCCTCCTTGCAGCAGACCGCAGCCAGCATGGAACAGTTGGCTGGTACCGTCCGTCAGAATGCGGATAACGCTCAACAAGCCAACCAACTGGCTGCGACGGCCTCGGATGTCGCCCATCGTGGTGGCAGTGCTGTCAATGAAGTGGTTGCAACCATGCAAGGCATTTCGGCCAGCTCCAACAAGATTTCCGACATTGTGGGCGTGATCGACAGTATTGCCTTTCAGACCAATATTCTGGCTTTGAACGCTGCGGTGGAAGCCGCGCGAGCAGGTGAGCAGGGCAAGGGTTTTGCGGTGGTGGCGGCAGAGGTGCGGGCCTTGGCGCAGCGCAGTGCCCAGGCCGCGCGTGAAATTACCGCCTTGATCGAAGACTCGGTGCGTAAAGTAACGGAAGGTTCCTCGCAAGTGGAACGTGCTGGCGCCACCATGCAGGAAATTGTGGATTCCGTGCGTCGTGTGACCGACATTATGGGCGAGATCACCGCCGCCACGATTGAGCAATCTTCCGGGATTGATCAGGTGAACCGTGCCGTGTCGCAAATGGACGAAACGACACAGTACAACGCCCGTCTGGTGGAGCAGGCAGCCCTGGCATCGTCAGGCCTGAGCGAGCAGGTGACCAAGGTTAACCAGGCCATCGGTTTCTTTCGCTCTCCGGGTACGGAGGTCATTGATGTCAGCGCTCGTCGTGTTGCCAATCGCCGCAGTGCCAGTGTCTCCAGCTCTGACTCCGAACAGCGCCGCAGCCCCTCCTTGAAAGGCAGTACGCCAGCCGGCAAACCGGCCGGTACGGCAACTAAAGGCTTGTCCGCGCCGGTCAAGGCGGCAGCGCCCGCCAAAGCTTCGGCAACCGCTCAGGACGATAGCCAGCGCCTGCTGCGCCCCGATTTGAGCGGCAAACAAAACAGCGCATCTTCCGATGATGATTGGGAGGAGTTTTAATGTCTTTCTCCCGACTAAGCCTCTGGGTCGGGCGGGGACGTAAGGCGCTGATAGGTTTGTGTTTGTTCACCCTGGCAGCGTGCGCTACCCAGGGTTCCTCTTTCAAGGCTTCGGGCTTGAATGATCTGATTCTGGGCCAGAGTACGCGTGCCGATGCCGAGCTGTCCTTGCAAGGCCGCCCTCATCAGGTTTACCGACAGCTCGATGGCAGTGAAATGGCCGTTTGGTTCCAGGGCACAACCCTGGCAACGGATGCGGTTTATTTTCGACAGGAACTGTGGCTTCAGTTTGATGCTCAGGGGCGTTTCCAGCAAGTGGTCAAGCGCAGTCACATTCCTTCCGTGTACCGCGAGCAGGCGCGCAGCGCCGCCACCGGCTCGGTCACGATTGAACACCCTGGCACGGACATGATCACCATCTTGCCGGTCAGCCACTAGAGTTTTCTTTGGATTTAGCAAATGCTGGGTATTGAAAGCAGTCTTCCGTCCGCGTCCCGCGCTTCTAAACGTCGTTCCTCCAAATCGTTTCGCCCCAGCCTGAAGTCGGCTTCGGGGCTGAAAATCAGCACCATGCTGATGATTTGCATGGCTTTTTTCCTGATTCTGATTGTCGCGGTAGGGGGGTTGGCCGCCTATTTTCTGCAGCAAAGCGGTGATGCCTTGCGCACGATCAATCGCCAGGATCAGCGTGCCATGCAGATTCTGCAACTGAACAACAATATGATGGAAGCCCGCGTCAGCCTGATGAGTGCGGCGCGCTTTTATCAGGAAGCGGGCATTGATAATGACGCCAATATGCTGCAAAGCGCAGACAATCTGGTGATCATGGCCAATCAGAAGCTGGATGAAGTGCGTAAGGCCTTTGCCGATATTCGCGCCAATATGCCTACCGAGCCTGAGTTGCGCCGCTTGGCTATGGGGCTGGTTGCGTCCTACCAGGCCTATCTGGACGACGGGATTGAACCCATGGTCCAGGCCCTGGAAACCCGTGACTACAGTACGTTCTACTTTGTCAGTGAGGGTTTTGGTGTTTTGCGTGCTGCCACCTTCCAGTTTCGCATTGAGGAGCTGAGCAAGTTCTACAACGACCAGACGGATGTGCTGCTGGAGCAGACCGAGCTGCAAACCCGTGTGGCCAATATCGTCATTGCGGTGGCCTTGTTGCTGGGACTCGCCATTATTGTGGCAATGCGTCTGATACTGGGTCGTGCCGCTTTGAAGCCCTTGCGTGAAGCCGGCATGCACTTTGACTATATTGCCAATGGTGATCTGACCAAAAAAATTACCTACCGCTCGGCCAATGAGGTGGGGGTTTTGTATGACTCCATGCGTCGCATGCAACAAAGTTTGCAAAGCATTGTGCTGACCGTGCGCCAAGGTGTGGACGAAATTGCGTCGGGTTCTTCGCAGATTTTTGCAGGCAATACGGACCTGAGCTCCCGTACCGAGCAACAGGCTGCCGCCTTGCAGGAAACCGCAGCCAGTCTGGAAGAGTTGGCCAGCACAGTGCGTCAGAACGCGGACAATGCAGGTCAGGCAGACCAATTGGCTCATAACGCTGCCAAAGTGGCTCGCCAGGGAGGGGAGTCGGTTGGCGCGGTGGTCAACACCATGAATCAGATTTCTGCCCGTTCTGGTCAGGTGGCTGACATCGTGAATGTGATCGATGGCATTGCCTTCCAAACGAATATTCTGGCCCTGAACGCGGCCGTGGAAGCAGCTCGCGCTGGTGAGCAAGGCAAGGGTTTTGCGGTGGTGGCCGGTGAAGTACGCAGTCTGGCCCAGCGTAGTGCGCAAGCGGCCAAGGAAATCAAGGGTTTGATTGAAGCCTCGCAAAACGAAGTGCAGACGGGTACACAGCAAGTGGCCAGTGCGGGCGACATTATTCAAGAAGTGGTGCGTGCGGTGAACAGCGTGACTACCTTGATGAGCGAGATTTCTTCCGCTTCCCAAGAGCAAACTGCCGGTATCGAACAGATCAATACGGCAGTGGCTCAAATGGATGCTGTGGTGCAGCAAAATGCATCACTGGTGGAAGAGGCGGCGGCCGCGGCAGGCTCCTTGCAGTCGCAATCAGAGACCTTGGCCGAGGCCGTATCCCAGTTCAAGGTGCAGGAAGGCGACGTGATCGACATGAGCGAGCGCGACTACGATCGTTTGCGTTAAGCGTTTTGCGGGGAAAAAACAGGCCTATGCCTATAGTTGAAATCCCCTAGAAAAACAGGGCTTGTGAAGGCCATGCTGCATGGCACAATAATTCTTTGTCTATAGCCAGCAGAGACGCCCCATGTCCTTCGCGATTCCCGGTGAATCCGTGGCCAAGACGGCGGTGCGCCAAAAGGCGCCCGGCATCTTGGCCTGGTTGATTGCTTACCCGCCTTTTGATCAGATGCAGGCCCAGCATGGCGATTACCTGATCGAACATAGCGAGCTACGGTTCTTTTCAGCCGGACAGGTGCTGCTGGAAGAAGGCGCGCGGGTTGATCAGCTTTACATTGTTCGCCAAGGGCAAATTAGCTGCCAGGAGCATGGCGAGACGCACGACTATGTGGAAGGAGATCTTCTGCCCGTGCGTGAGCTGGTCTCGGGACAGGCCCTGGGTAGTGCTTACCAGGTGCAGGAAGACTGCTTTACCTTGTGCGTGTCCGGTGAAGCCGTTGCCCATCTGCTCAGTACGAGCGAACCATTTCGGGATTACTGTCTGCGAGGTACCAGCAGCTTGCTGGCTTCGGTCTGGCGCAGTGCCCAGCAAAGTGCCAGTGCGGATTTGGGTGCCAGCTATACCTTGGACATGAGTCTGCAGGCGATGACAGAACGCGGTTTGCTCAGTTGCTTGCCAGACTGTCCGGTAGAGCAGGCCGTTAAAGACATGCATGAGCGTCAGGTCAGCAGCATAGTGGTCGTTAATCCCGACCAGCATTTGCTGGGCATCTTTACCTTGCGAGATTTGCGTCGCTTGGTGGCGGGCGGCCAGTACGACCCGACTCAGGCCATGTCGCAAGTCATGACACCGGATCCGGTCTGGCTGGTGCCACAGTCTTCGGCCTTTGATGCGGCCTTGCTGATGGTGGAGCACCAAATCGGCCATATTTGCCTGGTTCAAGACCACAAGGTCGTGGGCATGGTGTCCGAGCGTGATGTGTTTTCTTTGCAACGCGTGGATCTGGTGCATTTGTCGCGTGCCTTGCGCTGTGCACAGGACGTGTCGGTGCTGGTGCGCTTGCAGTCGGATATTGGGCGGCTGGTCGATGCCATGCTGGCTCACGGTGCACGATCCGAGCAATTGACGGCTGTCATTACGCGCCTGAATGACCACACGGTTCAGCGCACTATTGAATTGACCTTGCCCGGCTCCGGCTTGGATGAGATCGAGTTTTGCTGGCTGGCTTTTGGTAGCCAGGCCCGTGGTGAGCAAACCCGTCACACGGATCAGGACAACGGGATTGTGTTTGTCGCCAACTCCCCTGAACAGGCTAAGGCCTATCGAGCCTTGCTCTTGCCTTTTGCGCGTCGGGTCAATGAAGCCCTGGACCGCTGCGGGATGGTCTGGTGTACCGGCAATATCATGGCCAGCAATCCTGAGCTGTGCCTGTCTGAGGCCGAGTGGTTGCATCGCTTTCAGATCATGATCGAACGGCCTGCCCCCGAGCAGTTGCTGGAGTCCACGATTTATTTTGATTGCCGTGCCATCTGGGGCCAAAGCAGCGTGTTGCAGCGCATGCAGCGTCGGGTTCTGGGTATGGTGAATGATAATCCTGTGTTCCAGCGCATGCTGGCCCAAAGTACCTGTCAGACCCGTATTCCCAGCGGTAAAAAACGTAGTCGCCTGGAAGCCTTGATGGGGCAGGGCGATGACAAGTTGGATATCAAGAAACAGGCCTTGGCACCGATGGTGGATGTGCTGCGTGTGCTGGCCCTGGCACATGGTTGCGAATTGCCCTCCTCCATGGACAGGCTGGCCGTGCTGACCCAGCGTGGTGTTTTTACGGCCGAGGAGTCAGAAGGCCTGCGTGAGGCCTACCGTTATCTGCAATTGTTGCGCTTGCAGCATCATCAGACCCAGTTGCAGGAGGGGCAGGAACCTGACAATCTGGTGCGCTTGAGTACTTTGGGCGCATTGGATGCGCGTGTCTTGCGTGAGGCCTTGTCCCAAGTGCGTCGTGCCCAACGTATTCTGGCTTTCCGGTATCGCTTATGAAATGGCTCTCCTGGCTACCTTGGCGCAAACCCTCGTTTGCTGCACGCAGCCTCTCCTTGTCCTGGAGCGCAATAGACGAGCAGGCGTTGGATAACGCCGCTTTTACCGTGCTGGATCTGGAGACCAGCGGTTTGGATCCCAAGCGTCACCATATTGTGCAGATCGGTGCGGTACGGTTGGAAAGCGGTTCCATTGCCTTGGGTAATGTCTGGTCCGGTCTGGTTCGGACTCATGGTGAGCGCAGCCCGGAAAGCCTGCTGATTCATGAGATCAGCCCACAGCGACAGGAGCAAGGCGAGCCACTGCCACAGCTCATGCGTGACTTTGCGCGTTATTCAGAGAACACGGTGTGGGTGGCCTGGGACGCCGACTTTGATCTGGCATTTCTGGATCGTGCCTGGCCGCAGGCAGGTCTGGAGCAAGCCCGGCCTTTGATTCTGGACCTGGCCGAGCTGGCTGCTTGTGTACTGCCTGAGTGGCGTGGCCGCCGCCTGGGTCTGGACGATTGTCTGAGATATTGTGGCCTGCCCGTCAGTGACCGCCATGATGCCTTGGGTGATGCCTTGGTCAGTGCGCAGTTGATGCAGCTCTTGATTGGGCGTGCCCGGCAAAAAGGCGTGGTGACCATCGGGCAGGCCCGGCGCCTGATGCAGTCACACAAGCAACGGCAGGCCCACGCGTTTTAAGGGCCGGCCAGCCCGAAGGCAACTCGCATCATGGCTTCGTAGCCGGAATTGAACAGTTGGGCCAGGAATGGGGTGGTTTGCGGGATCACGACCACGAGCAACGTCAGACCGACCGTCAGTGTAATTGGGAAACCAACGGCAAAAATGGTCAGTTGCTGGGCGGTACGGTTCAAGATTCCGAAGGCCAGGTTAATCGTCAGCAGCACAATAATCAGCGGCAGGGCCAGCAACATGCCTGAGACCCAGAGCTCACTGCTCCAATCCAGCAAGGCACCCCAGCCATTGATGTGCAGGTCAGCTCCGATAGGCAGCACATGGAAGGTGCGAACCAGAACACCGAGCAAGAGCAGGTGACCGTTCAGGGCCAGAAAGGTCAGCACGGCAATCACGTTCAGCAAACGTGACAGCACGGCGGTATTGGCGCCGGTAGCCGGGTCAAAAAAGGAGGCAAAAGACAAACCCATTTGCAGACCGATAAACTCGCCTGCCGTTTGCACCGCCGCAAACACGATACGCATGGTCAACCCTAGCGCAATCCCGATGAAGACTTGTTGAGCTGCAATCAGCAAAGCCTCGTAAGAGGCGGTGGGCAGGTCGGGCAGGGGCGGCAGGGAGGGCGCGATAATCAGGGTCAGGACAAAACCCAGACCCACTTTGGCCCGCTTGGGGATCGCAGATTCGCTGAAAAAGGGAACGGTGGCCAGGGTGGCCAGAATACGGATGAAGGGCCACAAAAAGGCATTAAGCCAGGCATAGAGCTGGGCAGAATTCAGGTCGAGCACGGCAGCAAACCTAGAGCCTGTTGAGTGAACAAGGCCTTGCGCTTGGCCAGTCACACGGTGGTGTACTCACAAAGTGCTCCTTGTCGCGGTGGCCGGTCTTAGTTGACCAGTCCAGGGATGCCTCGCAAGAGGCCCTGCATGTAGTCGACCATATTGTTGATCAGCCAAGGGCCCAGCAGCACAACGGTAATACCCATCGCCAGCAGCTTGGGGATGAAGGACAGTGTCATCTCGTTGATCTGGGTAGCCGCTTGAAAAATACTGATGCCCAAACCGACCACCAGCACCACAATCAACATGGGGCCGGCCATGGACAGGGCCAGTTTCAGGGCGGTATAGGTCATGGACATGACGGTCTCGGGAGTCATGGCAGTCCTTTATTGGTAGAAGCTGCGGGCCAGGGAGCCGAGCAGCAGATGCCAGCCATCGGCCAGCACAAACAGCATGAGCTTAAAGGGCAGCGAGATGGTCACCGGCGGGACCATCATCATCCCCAGGGACATCAGGACGCTGGCAATGACCAGGTCAATGATCAGAAAGGGAATGAAAATTGTAAAGCCGATCTGGAAGGCAGTTTTCAGCTCGCTGGTCACAAAAGCGGGCACCAGCACGCGCAGGGGCACGTCTTCCGGCGTCTGCAGCTCAGCCACGCCCGCCATATCGCCAAACAGCTTCAAGTCCGCCTCGCGGGTCTGATGCAGCATGAATGTTTTCAGGGGCTGTGCGCCTTGCTCCAGCGCGGTCTCAAAGCTGATCTTGTTTTCCGACAAAGGTTTGTAGGCGTCTTGATAGACCTGATCAAACACCGGCGACATGACAAAGAAGGTCAGAAACAGGGCCAGGCCCACCAGCACGGTGTTAGGTGGTGCTGTACCCGTACCCATCGCATTTCGCAGCAGCCCCAGCACAATGATGACGCGGGTAAAACCGGTCATCATCAGCAAGGCGGCTGGCAGAAAGGACATCATGGTCAGCATGGCCAGTGTCTGGATGCTGAGTGACCAGGTCTGCGAACCGTTCGGGCCGGCTGTGCTGGTAATGGCCGGAATAGCCTGTGCCCAGGTCTGGGACGGCAGGAACAGGCCAATCAAGGCCAGAAGCACGATCAGGCCAGTGCGCTGGGCGGGAGAAAGGTGTGCGGTCATGAGGCGGTCAGCGGGGCGCACGGTGCTGGTCCAGATGGGCCTGGAAGTTCGGTTCGGAGCCAGCAGGGTTCGCGGTGTGCAGCAGGCTGATCTGTTGAGGGGTGATGCCAATCAGAATTTCCTGGCCATCGATCTGCACCAAGGCCACACTGCTGCGTGGCCCCAGGCGTTGATTGTCCAGAATCTTGATACGTTGCTGGTTCTTGTTTTTCAGCAGCCCGCCACGACGGGCAACCCAGGCGGCTGCCAGAATCAGGCCTACAACCAGCAGCAGGCTAAGCATGATTCTGACGAGCTGGGCTTGTTCCATGCTCTAGCGGCGGCCGTTCAGGCGCTGGATACGGTCCGATGGGGTCACGATGTCGGTGACGCGAATACCGTATTTATCGTCCACCACGACCACTTCGCCTTGAGCAATCAGGTAGCCGTTCACGTAAATATCCAGCGGCTCACCGGCCAGGCCGTCCAGTTCCACCACCGAGCCCTGGCCCAGTTGCAGAATGTTCTTGATGGTCAGACGTGTGCGGCCCAGTTCCACCGACAACTGGACTGGAATGTCCATGATCATGTCGATATCGGTGGTGGCATTGGTCTGGGCGTGCTCTATGGGCGGGAACAGATTGCTGGCTGGGCTGGGCTCGTCGTGCACAGGAGCGGCGGCGCTTTGCTCGGCCAGGGCCGAGGCCCAGTCATCCTGCAGGGGCTGTTCCAATCCTTGGGCTTGGGTGCTGCTTTGGCTGCCAGCCTGTTGCTCAGCCATCGCGGCTGCCCAGTCGTCCTCGGGCGCAGACCGGTCGTTAGGGTTGTGAGGGTCGCTCATAGGGACTTACCTTTAGTCAAATCGCTGTCGTGGGTGGCCAAGATGTTTTCTACCCGCAAGGAGTAGCGGCCGCCGGAGGTGCCATACTGGCATTCCAGAATCGGTACACCATCCACGTGGGCTTCAATAAGGGTGGGGATTTCAATCGGCAACACATCATTGACCTTGAGCTGAGTCAGTTCGGCAATGGTCATGTCTATGTTGACGAAGTTGGCAATCAGTTCGACCTCGGCGCTGCGCACCTGGCGCGAGAGCTGGTGAGTCCAGCGCTGGTCAATGTCGTTGGTGCCTTTGTCTTGCAAGGGGCGCGTCAGAAGGTCGCGCACCGGCTCGATCATGGAGTAGGGCAGGCAGATGTTCAGATTGCCGCCTTGGGCACCAAATTCAATATTGAACGAGGTCACCACCACGATGTCGTTGCTGCTGCTGATGCTGGCAAACTTGGTGTGCATCTCTGAGCGCATGTACTCCGCTTCCAGCGGGTAGATGGACTCCCAGGCACCACAGTAGCTCTCCAGGGTCAGGGTCAGTAAACGCTGGATGATGCGCTGCTCGGTGGTGGTGAAGTCGCGGCCCTCGACACGGGTGTTGTAGCGGCCATGGCCACCAAACAGGCTGTCGATAATCAAAAAGACCAGGTTCGGGTCGAAGGTAAACAGCGACACGCCGCGCAAGGGCTTTAAGGACACCATGTTCAGATTGCTGGGCACGGGCAGGTTGCGCTCGAAGTCCGAGTACTTCTGAATACGAATGGAGCCGACGGTAATGTCCGCGTTGCGGCGCATGAAGCTGAGCATGGTCGAGCGCAAGCGACGGGCAAAACGCTCGTTGATCAGCTCCAGGGTCTGCATGCGGTGACGCACTACCCGGTCTGGCGAAGTCAGGTCATAGGCCCGTACGCCAGTCAGGTTTTCATTTAAGGGCTTGGTGTCAGCGCCTTCGCCGGTAACACCGGCCAGCAGTGCATCGACTTCGTCTTGGGATAGGAAGCTCTGATACGACATTTATTGGATGACAAAGGCGGTGAACAGGACATCATTGATGGTCGGTACAGCGGTATTGGGCGCGTAGGGCTCTTTCAGGCCGGCGCTAAGCTGTGCAACCAAGGCTTGACGCCCTTCGGAAGTCTGGATGTAGGTGGGGCGCTGTTCAGCCAGAATCTTGAGTACGCGGTCACGCACCATCGGCATGTACTCCACCAGCATGGCACGCGAGCCATCGTCCTGAACACGCAAGGTGATGCCTACGTACAGGATGCGCGAGCGACCATTCTCGTTCAGGGTGACGGTAAAGGGATCCAGGGGCGCAAAGATGGGCTTGACGTTGACTTTGACCTCCGGGGGGGCATCAGGCGCAGTTGCGGCTTCAACCGACTGGCCTTTTTCTGCCCAGGCCAACCAGGCAGGCGTGCTGCTTTGTTGCAGGGAGTAGTACAGCGTTGCGCCCACGCTAGCGGCGATAATAAACAGAACCAGCAGACCGGTTTTCATCAGGCGTGCAAGTTTGGTGGGTGCTTTTCGGGCCATGTGATGTGAGCGTTGAATTTTCTAGCGTATGACAAACAGACAAACGCATGTCTGGCCTGAGCCTGACTGCATGCCTGAGCTATTGTGCCGGAGGTCAGACAGGACAGGCCCGGCGAATAGACGCTGCTTTTCGAGCTTAATCATGCTTTTTGCCGGGCTGTCTGTGAGGCTGTGAGTCAGGCGAAGGTATCAACCAGCGCGTCAGGATTGAGCGAGCGGGTAGTGCTGCTGTTCACCAAGGAGCCGGTCTCGTCAGGCAAAGCCATCCCATCCAGGCTGAAGCGGGGTTGATCGCCCCGATTGCCTTTGGCCGCCAATTGCTCGTGAAAAGCTTGGTGCGAGGCGTGCTGGTCACCTACATCGGCCTGTCCCAGGCTCAGGCCACTGTCTGCAAACTGCTGTTGCAGTTGTTGCAAGGACTGTTCCAGGGTGTGGCGGACTTGGGCGTGGGGCGAGGTAATCATGGCGTGTGCCACGCCATCTTGCATCTGCAAGGTAATGCGCAAGGGGCCCAGTTCGGGTGGATCCAGGCGGATATCAGCACTTTGAACGCTCCCCTGAGCCTGTTGGGCCAAAGTGATCATTTGACGACCCATGGCGGCCCCCCATTCGGGGGAGTGAACCGGCGTGGCAACGGCCAGCGTCATGGGACTGGGCAAAGTCGCTGGGCTGTGGGTCTGGGTAGCGCCCGGTGTGGCGGTCAGTTGGGCCAGCAAGGACGCATCTAGCGCCGGCAGGTTCAGATTCACGCCAGCACGCGCATCTTCAGCAATTTGTCGACCAAAGGCCGCCAGGCTGGCCGATGCTTCATCCATCAACTGAGTCTGGGACCAGACCGCCGTGGTGGAGATGTCGGCGCTAAGCGGCTTGTGATTGAGCACTTGCGTGGCATGGATGGCAGGTTTGCGGGCAGCCATGGCAGCGACTGGATTGCTGATTTCCACGGTTTTGGGCGTAGTCAGTTCAGCCTTCAGGTCAACGTCGGTTCGCACCTCAGCCGCGCTCAAGGGGAGCGTCTGAGGCTGTCGGCGGATGTTGTCATTCAAGTCAGTCGCCAGAATCTGGCGTGTATCAGCCCCTTTCAGAGGCAGCTTGCTATCGGTTTGTGCCGCGTTGAGATCGGCCTTGCCATTTTTGATGGCCTGCACTTGAGACAGAATCGACAAGGCCATGGCGGGTAGGCCACTATTGGCCTGAGCCTCGGTGTCCAGGTTCAAATCGCTTTGATCGGCAAGCAGCAGGGCAGGGTCCTTGATCAGGGTGTCCAGCTCGCTGGTGTCGGCTTGTTCGGCTACCGCGTCTGCCAGTTTGGGATTGTCTGTAGGAACCTGGGTTTTGGCGCTGTCCTGTTTGGCAGGTGCCGGTGTTTTGCCAGCTCCTTTGTTTTGCACCTGTTGCTGTTGCGTGTGCAAGTGCCGGGCAAAACCTTCGTCTTTGGGCGCATGCGCAGCCGCAGGCCCGGCCGTGTGAGTGGCGGGGGCCGAGGGTGCGGCAGGGGCCGCAGGTAAAACCGAAAGAGAGGGCGAAGTCATGGCGGCGCTTGTTTAATAGGCGGTCTGGCTACGGGTAAAGAGACGAGCAGCGATTTCATCGCTGTTTCGTTGTTCCATTCTTTGTTGCTGGACTTGTTGAGTCTGGAGCCGGCGGTCGATCAAGGTTTCATAGGCCTTCAAGCGTTGCAGGTGGCCATACCAGAGCTGGCGTCCCTGCTCCATTTTCTCTTCCAGCGCTTGGATAACACTATTTTGCTGGGAAATGGCTTGGTCCAATGTCACGATAAAGCGGCGGAAATTGTGGTAATTCGCCATGGTTACCCCGGTTTGACCCACATTCAGCAAGCGCTGGGCGTAGTCCTGGCGATAGGTTTGCAACATGTCCAGCTGCGAATGGGCGGCATCGCGCTCCGTGCGCAGCTCTTGCAAATGGCGGGCCGCATCGTCCACATTGTTCTGACTGAGATCGACCAGCGTTTGTAAAGAGGCATTGGCTTTCATGGCTATTGCTCGCTATTTAAAACGGCGTTCAATTCATCAAAGGCGCGTGGCACGTCCACACGTTGTTGCATACCCTGGCACAGATAGGCTTGCAGCCAGGGGAAACGGTCAATGGCCTGATCAATGGCGGGATCATTGCCACGGGTATAGGCGCCAACGGCAATCAGGTCGCGGTTACGCTGATAGCTGGAGAGCAGGCTCTTGAAGCGATGCACCATCTTGATCTGCTCCGGATCCACAATGCTGGGCATGACCCGCGAGATGGAGGCTTCGATATCAATGGCTGGGTAATGGCCGGTTTCCGCCAGACTGCGCGACAGCACAATGTGGCCGTCCAGAATCGCGCGGGCCGAATCGGCAATGGGGTCTTGCTGGTCATCACCCTCGGTCAGCACGGTGTAGAAGGCGGTGATCGAGCCGCAACGACCTTGTGCATTGGGCTCGCCATTGCCGGCGCGCTCCACCAGGGCAGGCAGCTTGGCAAACACAGAGGGAGGGTAGCCCTTGGTGGCGGGAGGCTCGCCAATGGCCAGCGCGATTTCACGCTGGGCCATGGCATAACGGGTTAGCGAATCCATGATCAGCAAGACGTTTTTGCCTTCATCACGGAAAAACTCGGCCAGACGGGTGGCGTATACCGCCCCTTGCAAACGCAGCAAGGGTGAGACGTCAGCAGGTGCTGCGACCACGACCGAGCGCCGCAGACCCTCTTCACCCAGGTTGTGTTCAATAAACTCTTTAACTTCGCGGCCCCGCTCGCCGATCAGGCCCACGACAATGATGTCGGCCTGGGTGTAGCGGGCCATCATGCCCAGGAGCACACTCTTGCCGACGCCGGAGCCGGCAAACAGGCCCATGCGCTGACCACGGCCCACCGTCAGCAAACCATTGATGGCACGCACGCCCACGTCCAGCACGGTGTCGATGGGGCTGCGCTTGAGCGGATTGGGGGTGGTGTGGCTGAGCGAGACGCAGGCTTGTGCGTCGATCGGGCCCAGACCATCCAGCGGATTGCCACTGCCGTCGACGACTCGGCCTAACAAGCCGGGCCCAACCGGGACATGGCGGGAGCGCGCCTGAGCAGGCAGGCTGTCGGGCTGATCGGAGTCGGGTAGTGGCACGGGTGGCTGCAATTGCGCCTCAACCGGTACTACGCGGGCGCCGGGAGGCAGGCCGGAGATTTCACTTAAGGGCATCAAATAGAGGGATCTTCCCTCAAAGCCCACGACTTCGGCTTCGGCCCAGATGTTTTGCGCAGCCGACAGCTCCACTTTGCAGGCAGCCCCTACTGCCAGCTTCAAACCGGTGGCTTCCAATACCAGACCCGTGGCGCGGACCACGCGGCCACTGCGCAGGTTCGGCTCAATGGCCTGAACCCGCTGCTGTGCGGACAGCAACTGGGCGCGCCAGCGTTCGGGGGAGGAGGCCAATAGGGGCGTTGCCATTCAAGGCTCCGAGGCCACGGGCAAGCCCAGGCTGGCCAGGGCTCGTTTCCAGCGGGTGGCAAAGGTGGCGTCAATATCGCCATAGCTGGAGCGCACACGGCATTCGCCGCGTTGTAGCTGGGGATCTTCTTGCAGACGCCAGGCGCGGGGCTCGCCTTGCTCGATCAGAAATTCACGCACCAGGCTGATGTCGTCCGGGTGCAAGGTCAGCTCCAGGGCGCTGGTATCGCCCGGATCGCTGCGCAGCACCTCAGCCACCAGATCGCGAATGCGGCTGGGTTCGGTCTTGATAGTGCTTTGCAACACATGCTCGGCAATGCGCGTGGCCAGCTCAATCAGGGACTGGCCCATTTCCTGATCCATCAGTTCGATGGACTGGGCGCAGTTCTGATTCAGAGCAACAAATTCCTTGATGTACTGGTCGATCTGTTCCTGAGCCTTGGCCATGCCAGCCGCCAGTCCCGCTTCATAGCCCTGTGCGTGACCGCTTTCCTGGCCTGCTGCCAGACCAGCGGCATGCCCCTGGTTGAAGCCAGCCTGATAGCCTTGGGCATGACCTTCTTCCTGGGCCTGACTGCGCTGGTTTTCCAGATCGCGTTGCAGTTCTTCCTGCGTAGGCGGGACGAATTCCGATTCTTCCGGTTCCGGGGCGACAACAGGATCATCCAGCCCCTGCATTTGCCAGCGGCTCCAGCTTTCCTGAAGGTCCGAATAGGCCGAGGCTTTACGGTGGCTGGACATTTACAGGCTCCCGCGCAGGTGGTTTGTGCCTGGACACAGGACCGTACGGGTTTGGGCGGGTAAGCACTGCCCAAACGGGGCCGTCTTAGACATACTCGTCCCCACTTAGGCCACCCAGCGTAATCTGACCGGCTTCGGCCAGACGACGGGCCACCTGCACAATGGCTTTTTGCTCTTGCTCCACCTTGGACATGCGGATCGGGCCTTGGGCGTCGATGTCTTCGCGCAGCATTTCGGCGGCACGGTTGGACATATTGCGGAAGAACTTGTCGCGCAACTCCTCGGGCGCACCTTTCAGGGCAATGGTCAATGCAGAGGTTTCGATTTCCTTGAGCAACAACTGGATGGCAATGTCTTCCACATCGGCCAGGTTCTCGAATACGAACATCTCGTCCACGATGCGCTGGGTCAGATCCGCGTCCATGCTGCGCAAGCTGGTCAGCACGGACTCTTCCAGGTTGGCGTTCATGTAGTTCAGCATCTCCGCTGCTGTGCGCGGGCCACCCATCTTGCTGCGTTTGGCGCCCTGACCCGACAGCATGCCGTTCAGCACTTCGGTCAGCTCGTTCAGGGCAGTGGGCTGTACGCCACCAAACGTGGCAATACGCAGGACCACATCATCGCGCAAACGATCCGGAATGTAGCCCAGAATGTCGGCAGCGCGATCACGCTCCAGATGCACCAGAATCGTGGCAATAATTTGGGGGTGTTCGTCGGCAATCAGCTCGGCCACGCTGGACGCATCCAGCCAGTTCAGGGCATCAATACCACTGCTGCTGCCTTCGCCGTTCTCCAGCAAGTCCTCGATCAGACCTGCGGCTCGGTCCGAGCCCAGAGCCTTGTTCAGTACGGAGCGGATGTAGGCATTGGAGTCCAGCGCCACCGCCATGAACTGGTCGGCTTCCTGGCGAAAGCTCTCCAGAGCATCGTCCATATCGGCACGGGTCAGTTGCTTTAAGGACGCCATGGCGGTACTGAGCTGCTGTACCTCACGAGGCGAGAGGTGGCGAAACACCTCGGCGGCGGCATCTTCCCCCAAGGACATCATCAAAATCGCACTGCGTTCGATGGAATCGTCCGGTTTAGCCGTTTTCATTTTTTTCATCTTTGTTTAACCAGGAGCGCAACACCATAGCCACAGCGCGTGGATCATCGTGAGCCATCGTGCGGGCGGTGTTCAGATTCTCTTCGTAGCGGCTCATCTCAGCGGCACGTTGTTCGGCGGCCTGCTCGCGAGCGGATTCCTCTTTCTGGCGTTCGACGCGCGCGTCAGCGACCGCCTTGGCCTGGATCAGGCCCTGGATGATGGGGTTGATGACGATGCGCCACGCCATGAACAAAATGAATGCAAAGACTAGATATTTGACCAGTTCCATGGCGAGCTCGCGGTACTCCGGATTTTTCCAGAAGGGGGTATCAATATCGCCTTGCTCGTTGAACTGTCCGTTCACCACGCTCAGGCTATCGCCTCGTTCAGCCGAATAACCAACGGCTTGCTTGACCAGATCGCTGATCTTGTCCAGTTCTGCCTGATCCAGCGGCTGCTTGTCCTTGTCCGTATCGCGGTAGTTCACCACCACGGCCACCGACAGGCGGTTTAATTGGCCCAAGGGACCTTTGACGTGGCTGATGGTGCGATCCACTTCGTAGTTCACGGTGGAGTCGTTACGCGCATTGCCGGTGTTTTGCAGCAAGCGGGCTTGCTCGGCCAGGGATACCAGCGACGGGTCTGTACCGGCAGCCGTCGCGTTCGCGGCATTGACCGTTTGTGTTGCCGCATTGGCCGGGTCGGCCGCAGGAGCCTGGGGCTGATTGGGCGCGGCAGGCGGGTTCACCAGATTGGCGACGGCATTATTGGGGGCCTGATTGCTCAAAGCGCCGGGTACGCCCTGAGGCTGTTGCGGATTGCGCTGCAGGGACGAACTGGTCTGCTGGCTACGCACTGCGGCCTGGCCGGGCAGCTGGTTGGGCTTGTAGACCTCGGAGGTGTGTTCGCGGCGCGAGAAGTCCACTTCGGCGGTAACTTGCGCACGGACGTTGCCGGCACCGACCAGGGGGTTCAGCAAGGTCAGAATACGTTGGACGGCGCGGTATTCAATATCGTTTACAAAATTGCGTTGCTGATTATCAGCGCCCATCTCACCGGTGGGCGCTGTCAGCAAGCGGCCATTCTGGTCAATGATGGAAACCTTGTCGGCCTGCAGATTGGGTACGCTGGAAGAGATCAGCCAACTGATGGCGGAAACCTGGCCCTCGCTCAGGTCACGGCCTGGGTACAGCGACAGCACGACAGAGGCGGTGGGAGACTGACGATCGCGCACAAACAAGGTTTCACGTGGCATGGCCAGGTGAACACGCGCTTCCTTGACGGCATGCACGGCCTTGATGGAGTTGGCCAGTTCGCCTTCCAGGGCCCGCTGATACGTCACTTGTTCGGTGAACTGGCTGGCGCCAAAACGGCTTTGATCGAGCAGCTCGAAACCGGCATTGCCGCTGCGTGGCAGACCTTGTGAGGCCATTTGCATACGCACATCGTGCACACGATCCTGTGGCACCAAAATGGCGGTGCCGTTGCTGTTGAATTGGTAAGGCACGTTCATCTGGCCCAGGGCCGAGACAATCGCACCGCCATCGCGGTCGTCCAGGTTGGAGAACAGAACCTGGTAAGCAGGCCCACGGCTCCACAGCAAGAGGGCGACAATCAGAGCAATCAGTGCGGCACCCAGCCCGATCAGCACCACTTTGGGTAGGGTGCGTAGCGTGTCGTAGCCAGGGAGTTTGTTCAGCAACTGTGCGGTCTGACTCATGGATGACCTTGGTGAGGCAGAGGCAGGGTTCTGCATGGAATCAGGGGAGTTCAAATCAGGGCGTGCTCAGGCAGCATTAAGGAAAGGGCGGCGGGTACGAAAGAGTCAGGCGCTTATACCGGCATACTGGCAATTTCTTGGTAGGCAGCCACTAAGCGGTTGCGTAACTGAACGGTGGCCTGAAAACCGACGCTGGCTTTTTGCAGGTCTATCATCACGTCATTCAAAGAAACGCCGGGCTCGCCCATTTCAAAGGCCTGGGCCTGGGCGCTGGCTTCATTTTGTGCCTGGGACACCCGGTTCAAAGAGCGTGCCAGCTCGGCGGCAAAGCCACCGGGGGCGGCGCTGCTGGCCGAGGAGGACACAGAACTGGAAGCCCCGGCCGCTTGCGCGACTGCGCGCATCTGGGCCAAAAGGTTTTCAATGCTGGAAAGATTGGAAATCGACATATTCGCTTGCCAGAAAGTCAGGATAGGCCACGCGCACAGGTGTGGGCAGCTTGCCGTGCTTAATGTAACGGGTAGAAGGCCAGGCTAAGCAGGGTATCTAAGCCCAAAAACAGGGGCTTTTCAGCCCTTATAAACAAGGGCATCAAGGTTTGGATGCGTCGTGCAAGGCCTGCAAGGCTTGTGTAGCTTGGGGATGGCCCTGTTCCAGGGCGTAGAGCCAGGCCAGCAATTCGGCCACGGCTTGATAGAGCTGAGGGGGAATGTGGCGGTCCAGATCCACCTGCATCAGCAGACCGACCAGCTCGGGGGACTCGTGTACATACAGATTGTGCTCGCGCGCGGTCTCGATGATTTTCTCGGCCAGCGTGCCATAGCCTTTTGCCACCACCCGTGGTGCGCCGTCCTGAGGGTCGTAGCGCAAGGCCAGCGCCTGTGGGCGAGGGGTCGGGACATCATGGCTCATCGGGTACGTCCTGCGGCAGGTTCGGGTCGGCTTCAATTTGCAGTTGACTCAGGAACAGGCCCTGGTCTTGCAAGCGCTCGCGCAAGGGCAGGCTGTTTTCGTCCAGATAATCTGCACACTGATCGGCCTGGATATGAACCAGCAATTGCTGATTCAGGAGATTGAGCCGCAAGGTGATTGCCCCCAGGGTGGGCAGATTCAGTTGCAAGGTGCTGGACCAGTGCTCAGTTTCTTCCTCTGATTGGGCTTGGTGTCGTTGCACGGCCCAGTTCATGTCGGCATCCGGCCAGGCTTGACCCTGCCATTGCAGATTCTGGTGGGCCAGCGTGTCCAGTTGCTGCCGCACCAGCAGGCTATTGGCTGGGTCCTGAGTATTCGTCTGGGCTTGAGTCGTGTGGTTTGTGCCCGTGTTGGCTTCAGCCACGGGACGATTCAGGTTTTGTGGCTCTTGCTGCAGTTGTCCTACGTTGCGTTGTCCAAAGTGCAGATCACTTAGGTGGGACTCGTAAAACAGCCCGCTTTGTTGCAGGGCTTGCGGCAAGGCTTGGGTGAAATGCTGGGCCAGTGCGGCGGTGCTGCCGGTGGGCAGTGCGCTATGCGCTGTGGCGCCTGTGGCCGGTGTTCCGCTGCCGGGCATGCCTGTGGGTGACGCTGTTCCAGTGGCATTGGTGCCTGCTGTGCTTGCGCTGGCAGAGCTTGCGTTGGCGCCACCTGCTGCGGCGCTGCCGGGCAAGGGCAGTCGTTGTTGGGCCAGGGTCGCGATGGTACTGGCGGTGTTCTGGGTGGAGCCTGCACGTGCTCCTGCCTGGGAGTCAGCGCCGGGGCGCGCGGATTCATTCCCGTCTGTTTGCACGCCGGGGCGGCCGGGTAATAAGGCGTGTCGTCCCTGGATGGCTGGGGCACGGTCCGGGAAGCGCTCCAGCAAGGACAAAATCAATTGGGCCGTGCGCCCCAAAGTTGTGGGGGCCGAGCTGGTGGTGGCCGTGTTAGGGCCACGCGCATTGACGCTGGGATCTGTCGAGGTTTGACCCTGTTGAGTACGCAGATTCCGGCTGTCGCGGCCCTGTGTGTGGGCGCGGGCTTGATCGACACTTTGGCGTTGATCGCGAGCGGTTTGGTTCTCAACGCGCTCGGGGCGTTGGCTGCCCGGTGTTTGGCTGATCGCATCTGGGCGGGCGCCCGTGGCAATATTGCTTTGCTGTCCGGTGCTGATACCCAAAACGGCATCGAGCCGTTGAATAAGCAGCGTCCCCAAAGGGGAGGGGCCGCCTACGCTCATGGAAGGACGCTAGGCGTGTAATACGCTTGCAAAACGGTCTGCTGGCGCTTCATATTGCCCAGCAACGCACCCAGGCGGCCCAGTTCAGGGGTGGCCAGATGGCGGATCTGGGCATCGTCTTCCAGAATCTGGGTCAGCAACTGACGGCGTGCCTGTTTCTCAGTGATAGACAGGTCTTCCATGTTCTTGAGCTTTTCTACGGCGAGCTGATAGTGTTCGGACTGCTCAAACACATCCTCCCAGCGTGCCATTTGGGCAAGCTCCAGCATGTGACGGGTGATGCTGGCGATAATTTGATATTGATCGACGATCGGGTTAGAGGTCTCGCTCATGTTCGTACCAGGCGCTAAAGGCGCAAAGGAGGTTGGAGGTGCAGGTCAGAAATAGAGTCTGTCCTGTGAACCTCGGGGTCAAGCTGGTTGCTTGGCACGTTGGGTATCAACATTGCTGCGCCAGGCATCGGCAATATCGGTCAGTAAACGCTCGGCCAGCGCCAGCTTTTCCGCGTCATTGCGAAGATTGGCCAGCATCAGGTTATGCAAGATCAGATCGTAGGTGGCAACTAGATTGCGCGCCAGTTCTCCGCCCTTTTCAGTATCGACCGCCATTTTCAGGCCGCTATCGACAATATCAATAGCCTTCGATAAAGACTGCCCCCGCCCGGCAATATTGCCCTGTTCCATATGCAGGCGTGCTTGCAGCATGGCGGTGCGCGCACCGTTAAAGAGCAGGGTAATCAGATGCTCGGGGCTTGCGCTCAGGACCTCGGTTTCCAGACCTACTTGAGCGTAGGCGCGGACCGATTGTTGGCCAAAGCGACGGGAAGGGGCAGGATAGCTCATAGGGGTTTATTTGTTGCTGTTCATATTGCCCAGCATGGATAACTGCTGGCTCAGGTAGTTACTGGTGCCTTGCATGCGGTTGATCATGACGTCCAGTTGGACAAACTGTTTGCGATAGGCCTCGATCTTGTTTTCAATGCGCTGGTCGGCGGCATCAAACTGATCCTGCAGTCTTTTGCCGACCTTTTCGGCGCCTTCCTGGACATTGTCAATGCGGCCGCCTTTTTTGATGAACTCGTCCGCAGCGGCATGGACACGACCGGCAATACCTTGTTCGCCAAGGAACATGTTCTTGACGTCCGCCATATTGGTCTTCAGGACTTCAGTCAGCTTTTTCTCATCCAGCTGCAAATCGCCCGTTTTGGGGTCGACGGTAATACCTAGGCCAACCATGGAGCGGATCTGGCCTTCGCCAGGGACAAAGCCCAGCGTGGCATCACGCATGGCGTTTTGCGCTTCACGAGCCATGGAGTCGCCCGTCAAGGCAGCGCCTTTTTTCAGATCGACGTTATAGGCAGTCAGGGAACGAATGGCATTGTTGAATTTGTTGTACGCTGCCACATAGTCTTTCACCGCATTGAGGGCTGCACTGTCGTCTTTGGCAACCTCTACATTGATGGGATCCTCACCCGCCTTGTTCAGGGTGATTTCCAGCCCTTCAATGGTGTTTTTCAAGGTGTTGCTCTGGCTGGTGATGGCAATGCCGTTCACCGTCAGTTTGGCGTTGGTCGCCTTGGTCTGCTCAAAGCCGCTGGCAGCCGGGTCGCTGGCATCCACGTTGAGCACGGCGGCCAAGTCGTCGTTGCCCTCAACGTTAATGGTGCTGATCGAGGCCGCTTCACCGGTCGCCTCGGCTGACAGTTGCAGACGATATGGCTCGCTTGGGTTGCCCGTATTGATAATGGTGGCTTTCATCCCCAGTTCGGCATCGGCGTTGATGGCGTTCATCACACCTTGCAGGGACGTGTCCTTGCCCTTCATGTCCAGCGTGTGTTCTTTGCCATTGGCCAGGCGAACCGTAATTTTTCCACCCTCGCCAATTGCACTGTCGCGCGAACCATGAGCGGCCGCCGTCAGGGTCTGGCGAGTGGCCAGATTGTCGACTTTGATGACGTACTGGCCGGGTGCTGCGTTGGCCTTGCCGGTGATTTGGATGTTTTCGCTGTTGGCGGTCACTTTCACCGCGCCAAACGAGTCTTCCGAAAGAGCTTTGGTGGCCGACTGCAGCTCACCCAGACTGCTTTTGAGTTGGCCATAGGCCGAGATCTTGTTGGTATTGGCAATCTGGCGGTTCTGGATGACAGCAAGGCTCTTCTTTTCCGTGGTTCGCAAGTTTTCCAGCAGCTCGTCCAGCTTCAGGCCAGAGCCCACGCCAATTGAAGAAATAGCCATATCAAATACTCCTGTAGTGTCCTATTTTGTCGCGGATATGCCGCGCGCAAAGCCCATGTCAATGGGAAGTTTCGATGCCAGTTTGGTTTTTAAACCTTCACGCTGACCGCGTTGCCCTGCAGTTGAACGATCATTTTGGCAATCTGGATCACGGCGTCGGACGGTACGGTGCGCAGGACCTCGCCGGTCGTGTTGTCCACGATCGAGACCACCAGACGTTGCGCCTCGTCATCCATATTGAAGCGAATCCCGGTGGACCAGGCCTGCAGGGAATCGTTGATCTGGTCCAGCGTGTCGTCCAGTGAGTTGACCATGCCAGGCACGGGTTCCTGTTTATCGGGCCAGCGCTGCTGCAACTGGGTATCGGTACTGCTTTCCTTGATGGGGGTCACCGTGGTGGCCGCCGAAGGCATAGGGGTGCCAGGGTTTTGCTCTACAGGAGAAACCGGGGGCACCAAGGCCGTCGTTTGAGATGAAACAGAGTTAATCATGACATCACTCCAGAAGGGGCTTGGTGGCAGGCCGCGAAAGTAAGGCAGGGCTTGGCACCTTTAACGCTCCAATTACGGCACCTTGGCGCGTATCTTTAGGCGGTATTTCGGTTTTCAAGCGCATCCATCCCGTTTAAAGCCTGAATAAGATGGCGAAAGACAGTTTGATTTGGGGACTGTGTGGCAGGGGCGACAGGCAAAATAGTCCCATCTTTATTGTCCGGATTCGTGCCCGTCCATGCCTCGTTCAGAAGACGTCCTGGTTGAGCAGTACGCCCCACTGGTGCGCCGCCAGGCGCTTCAGCTTGTGTCGCGCCTGCCCCCCAGTGTGGAGCTGGATGATCTGATGCAAGCGGGCATGATGGGCCTGCTCGATGCCGTACGCCGCTACCAGGTGGTGGCCGAGGCTCAGTTTGAAACCTACGCCGTGACCCGTATCCGTGGGGCCATGCTGGACGAATTACGCAGTCAGGACTGGTTGCCACGCAGTGTGCGCACCAAAGCTCGTCAGATTGAAGTGGCCGTCAGCACCTTGCGTCAGGAGCTGTTGCGCGAGCCCACCGAGTCGGAAATTGCCCAAGCCCTGTCCATGAGCATGGACGATTATTACGAGCTGCTGGACGAGGCAGTGGGGGTTCAGGTGATTCACTACGAAGACCTGAAACGCCATGCTGACCCATCAGCCGATGCGCTGGAGTTTCTGGAGGACAATTCGCGGGAGCAGGCATATTTTGACAACCCGCTGAACCTGTTGACCTCCCAGGGGCTGCGACAAGCCTTGATTACCGCCATCGATCAACTGCCCGAGCGTGAAAAACTGCTTTTTGCGCTGCAATTCGAGCAAGACTTGAACCAGAAAGAAATCGCGCTGGTGCTGGGGGTGACCGAAGGTCGGGTGTCTCAACTTCGTAGCCAGGCCGTGGCCCGTATCCGTGCCAGTCTGGCAAAAGACAAGTGGGACGCTATTTCTGACAGTGCTGAGTTTCAGGTGCTTTTGTAAGCGTTTTCTGATTTTTTAGTGATAGTCGATCTGGCCTTTCCCGCCCTTGTCGTGCGGGAAAGGCCAGATTTGTTTTAGCGGTAGTCTTGCTGGAAGTTAGTTTTGACGGTGTTGAGCCGCTCCCGGTTGATGTTGGCCTTGATTTTGAACAGGCCCGCTGTTTCAACGGTTTTCTCGGCGTCCAGGAATTCCAGAACTGGCTTGTAGAAATCGCGGTTCCAGAAGTCATGGATGAAGATCCGTGCCGAGGTAGGATCTCCCTTCTCCAGTACGTAGTCAATGCTCTCTAGCGTGCTGGCCACGCGGAAGCGGCCATCGACCAGGATCAGATCAAAGGGCAGGTCCTGGGTGTGGATGGAGCGGCTGTAGTGGGGGAATTGATCTGCGGCACGTAGGTCAACGGGGTAGCCCCATTCTCGGGTGGGGCCGATATCAACGTGATTGACTTTGCAGGCCTGGCCGACTTCAGCGTGCAGTTGTTCCAGCCAGCGGCGGTCGCTTTCTACGCCATGCACATTCAGACCCATGCTGGCAGCCAGCTTGGTCGAGCCGCCACTACCAAATTCGTAGTAATGCTGGGCCTGATCCAGGCAAGACTCAAAAAACTCGATCTCGGCAGCCGTCATGGCCGGGATATCGGGAATCGTCATGCTGGGCAGATTGCGCAAGCGGGCTTGCCGCAGGTACTGCTCGGCTTTGGGGTGCTGATGCTGTGTCAGCAAGCGCTGGGCGTAATCGTGCGCCCCAAAGTAGGCGTGCAGGATAAAGGCCAGTTTTTCCAGGCGTTCGAGGGGAAGGTCTTGCGTGTTGCGCGGCAAGAACAGGGCAATGGCTGAATGGATGCGGCTGCCGCTGTGGCTTTCCTTGAGCTGCTCGTCGGTGTAGCCACTTTCACAGTCAAAGGCCATCAGCGTGTAGAACTCCAGGCCATGCGGTGCCAGCAGGTCCCGAGCCTGGGACAAGTCCAGTTGCTGGGCATCGCCTGGGGCAAAATGTACCTTGATGGAAACGGCCAGGGCTTGTTCCAGAGTGCGAGGCGCGTTGCTGAGCAAGGCGTGGTTGTCGTAGTTGTCGGCCAGCATCAGCCAATCAATGGGTGCATCCCGCTCCAGATCATCTAGTCGGATGGACGTCAGATCGAACTGAGCCAGCTCCTGGCTAGCGTTCATGACGGGAGGCAAGGTGCCGCTTTGCCGGTTGTCCAGACGGGCCTGGAAGCTGACAGCGCCGCCATGCCCCAGCACCGCTTGCTGGACGATTTGCAGTCGGTTGCGATTCAGCGGAAGAAGCAGGTCCTGCGTGGTCGCGGCCGGATCAAAGCAGATGACATGCAAAGCCCCGGTTTCATAGAGCTGCTCGAACTTGGCGTCCTGAAGCAAACGTGCACCGTGATCAATAAGCACCACCGGGCTCTTTAGTTCGAAATTGAAGTCCTGATCGTCATCGGCCTTTGGCAAGGGTACGGCAAGCGAGGCGCTTTCCTGGTCTTCAAAGCGAACTTGATGGTCCGCCTGGATGCCAAGCGCGGCAGGGGCGACACCGTCGCAGTGACGTTGCCAGATCGCACGCAATCCCTGACGTAAGGATTGAGCAAAAGAGTCGTGATCGCAGACTGGAGAATTCAGGAACACCTGGCGCATTTCGCTGCGCAAGGAGGCCAGCAGGGCGTGATCCTGAGCCAGCAGGCAGGCCAAGGACACGTAGTGATCCCAGGACTGGGCAACCAACTGCGGATACCCGGCGTTGCTGATGTGGCTGGTGGAGTGGCGGCTGGCAAAGGTGGGGCCGGGCAGGGTGATGACCGGCACACCCATCAACATGGATTCCAGCGTGGTCAGACCACCGGAGAAGGGCCAGGGGTCCAGAGTGATGTCTACTCGGTTATAGGTTCTGAGTAGCTCGCGATGATTGGACTGGCCTTCAAAGTCCAGGCGCTCGGGATCAATGCCTTGAGCTTGGAAACCGTCCTTGATGCGCTGTTTGAACTCTTCGCCTTCGTACAAAGAGCCTTTGAGCAGTAGGCGGGCATCGGGTACGGCTTTCAAAATAGCGGCCCAAGCCTCAATGGTGGGCGCATTGATCTTGTTGGCATTGTTAAAGCAGCCAAACGTGATGTGGCCATTTTCGCTCAAGGGGGCTGGGCCTACCTCGGGAACATAGAACGGAGGGGTATAGCTGATGTAGCCGTTGGGCATGCGTATCAGCTTTTCCGTGTAGTCCGAGTCTGTTCCCTTGGGGCTCTCGAAGCGGTCCGAGATCAGGTAGTCGATATAGTCCAGGCCCATGGAGTTGTTCAGGCCGCCTACCCATTTCACGATGAGCGGGGCGGGTTTCATGGACAGCATGCGCAGCCGGGTGCCTTTGTGATAGCCACTCATGTCGATCAGAATATCAATCCGGTCGCGACGGATTTGCTGATTGAGCTGATCATCGCTTAATGCAGCAATTTCGCGCCAGGCGTGACATTGTTCACGAAATTGCGCGGTGAGATCGTCGGGCTTGTCGGTGCTGCTGTAGGCGTACAGCTTGAATTCTTTCTTGGGCAGACGAGTTAGCGAGCCGCTGGTCATGCGAATGACGGGATGATTGCTAAAGCCATCGGATAGCAAGCCAATACGCAGTGTGCGGCCGGGCAGGCGACGTGTGTCTGCTGCTGCGCGCCGGGGGTAGGCAAACCGCTTTTGCCAGTCTTGTTGCAGTTGAGCAATAGCGGCCAGATCCAGATTCGGGTTGAAGTGCTCGTCGGTAATGACCTTGCCCAGAATCAAAGCGTTCTTGGGGTCCTGGCGATGGGCCTGGTGCAGCAGCTTGCGCGAACCCTCCAGATCACCGCGTTTTGCATGCAGCTCGGCCAGTTTGAACCAGGCTACCGCGCTGGGCTTTTGCTTGATTTCCTCTTCCAGCAAGGTTTGGGCGGCCGCATAGTCTCGGCAAGCCACGTAGACGTCCACCGCCAGATCGCGTGCAGTCAGATCTTTTGTCAGTTTGAGCCGGGGCAGGTAGCTACGTGCATCCTGGGGGCGTTTCTCGTTGATCAGCGCCTTGATGATGAGCGACAGGCTGGCCTGGTGCTCGGGGTGTTGGGCAAGCAGCGCTTCCAGAACGGGAATGGCGGCACAGAATTGGCTGCTATTGAATAACTGGAGGGCGTCTTGGTAGCGCGTATCAGGGGACGCAGAGCGGTCAGAGGAGGACATGGCGTAGTAGGAAGCTGAAGTCTCGTTCAAATCTGGCTAGCATACCGGCCACGCTTGAGGGTCAATGCGTGAAATAAACCGGTTTTTCAGGTCTTTGGCCCAAAAAAAACCGGATATTGCAGGCAATATCCGGTTTTGGGGCAACTGGCCGACAAAATGAATCTGTCGGCCCGGTGTGCAGCAGCTGATTAACGCAGCAGCGACAGAACCGTTTGTGGAACCTGGTTGGCCTGGGCCAGAACCGATGTACCAGCTTGTTGCAGGATCTGAGCACGAGTCATGTTGGAGACTTCGACAGCGTAGTCGGCGTCTTCAATGCGCGAACGCGAAGCGGACAGGTTGGTAACCGTGTTGTTCAGATTGGCGATGGTGGACTCGAAACGGTTTTGCACAGCACCCAGGTCGGAGCGCAGGTTGTCCACGTCCTGGATAGCGGCGTCGATCGATGCCAAAGGAGCGACCAGCGACAGGGTTTCTTTGTCGGTCACTTCAGCGCCACGAGTCACAGCGATGGTGTTGGTTGTCGCGTTGGCGGTCATGGTGCCAGCAGCGTATACCTTGCCTTCGTGCAGGATGTAGTTGGTGGAAGTTGCACCTGTGGTCTGAGTCAGAACAGTACCACCGCCAGCGGCGTTAACCACGGTGTCGGCGTTACCCATCACTGCGTCAACGGCTGCACCGGTGGTGGTGGCAGCAGCAGCAGCGCGCATTTCAAACTTGGTAGTATCGAATTTCTTGGCCAGCTTGGAAACGTCCAGATCTTTCAGGTTCAGCGTTTCGGAGTCGATCTTTTTCAGGTTAACCGAGATGGTTTCACCGTCGTTAGCACCAACCTGGATAGCCAGGGACTGGTCTTCGGCCAGCACTTTCACGCCGTTGAACTGAGTTTGCTCGGAAACGCGGTTGATTTCGGCCAGACGCTGGTTGATTTCAGCCTGGATCGAAGCCAAGTCGGTTTCGGAGTTGGTGCCGGTGGTCGCTTGCACGCTCAGGGTACGGATGCGCTGCAAGTTGTTGTTGATTTCGTTCAGCGAACCTTCGGTGGTCTGAGCGATAGAGATACCGTCGTTGGCGTTGCGGGCAGCTTGGGTCAGACCGTTCACGTTAGCGGTGAAGCGGTTGGCAATAGCCTGGCCGGCGGCGTCGTCTTTGGCGCTGTTGATGCGCAGGCCGGAGGACAGACGCTCGATGGCTTGACCCAGTGCGCCTTGCGATTTGCTCAGATTGCCTTGGGCAACGAGGGAAAGCGAGTTCGTATTGATAACAGACATGGTAACTCCCAATGTTGAGTAGAGCGGCGAAACGGTTTCGCCCTTTGCCCAGGAAAGCGTTGGCGTTCTGCTAGGCCCCAGGGGGCTGATCGCGCATTCGACACACTGCGTTCTTCCTGTACAGCACCATTAACGGAAGGGGTCAAAAACTCTTTAGGGGGCGGTTGAGAAAATTTTCTGCACTTTACCTTGACGCCTTGATAGCGGCGGCTTCAAGCATTGCCACCCGGTGTGCCGATGGGCTGTTTGCTTTCATGTTCTGGTCCTGGGGCCTGACTTTCCCCTGTCCGGTGCTTGGGGATGGGGCAGAGATCTCTGGGCGGTAGCAGGCAATCAAGAGGTCTTGTTTGAATTGCGCTATCTATATAAGTAAAGAAGCAAACGTAAAGAAGCAAACGCAAAAAAAGCAGGCGGGACCATCTATTGACGGCCCCGCCTGGCAAAAATTGAGCAAAAAACGGAATCAGGTGGATTCAAGCCGCGAACCCACCTTTGTGTTTACACAGCAATAGGCTTACCATCCGCACGTTGAATTACCACGGTCGAAGAACGTGGACGCACCGTATCCATGCTGGCCACTGTTGCGTCATGGGTGTCATAGGCAGGCCAGTTCACCGGGTGCTGAATGTTCAGGAACAGGCTGGTGTGGTCGGGTGTCATGGAAAAGCCCGTGATTTCGGCTTCGTTTGGCCCCACGAAGAAGCGACGCAGATCGGACTGATTGTTGGCATTGATGGCCGGGCCAGTGCCCGAGCTGTCTGCCAGCGCGCCAGGGATAACGGCCAGCATCTGGTCGTTGGTGGCGCGGGCGACATTGTTCTTGCGACCGCCGTCAATACCGTTGTCGGTCTGAATCCACAAGATGCCACGGCTGTCGAAACCCAGACCGTCGGGGCTGGCCAACTGGTTCAGATCGGTCAAGCCAGAGCGGTTGGTCTCTGCGTCCGCACCCGAGTCCGAGCCGAATACGAAGATGTCCCACTTGAACTTGTTTGAACCGGGTTCGTCGTGCCAGCGAATAACGTGACCGTTGACGTTGTTCAGTCGCGGGTTGGCGGCGTTGGTGCCGGTCGACGCGTTGCGGCTGGTGTTGTTGGTCAGCGTCAGGTAGATATCGCCATTGCTGGGGTGGGTGGCCGTCCATTCGGGGCGATCCATTGGGGTGGCTCCCACAAAGTCGGCTGCGCCACGGGTGTTGATCAGGATTTCTTCCAGGGTTTTGAACTTGTCAGACAAGGTGCCGCCATCTTTGCCTGGGGTGGTGCCTGTCAGTGCCAGCCATTCGCCCGAGCCGTCTTCGTTAAAACGGGCCACATACAGGGTGCCTTTGTCCAGATACTTCGCGCCCACGGCCAGACGGTCGGTGCGCTGGGCATCTTTCGGGTCCCAGTTGGCGTCAGATACGAAGCGGTAGACATATTCAAAGCGCGAGTCGTCGCCGCTATAGAACGCCAGGGGTTTGCCGGCCTCGGGTTTGCTGTAGGCGCAGCCCTCGTGCGCGAAACGCCCCATGGAGGTGCGCTTGGTGGCAATGCTGCTGGGGTCGTACGGGTCGATCTCGACCAGGTAACCAAAGCCGTTGACTTCATTGCGCCAGTCATCGGTGGCGCTTGCGCCGGTTTCGGTTACGTTAAAGCGGGCGAATTCACCCAGGACTTCCGAAGGATCCTGGGCAGCCGTTTCCCACTTGTAGCGGCCAGTGGGGCCTGCCGATACGCCGACGCGCTGCTGGTGTGCGGGGCGATTGCCGGTGTTGACAAAGCAGGCCGCCCAGTTCTCTTCGGCGGTGATGTACGTGCCCCACGGTGTGGTGCCGTTACCGCAGTTATTGTTGGTGCCGCGCACCTGCGTGCCGTTGGGCGAGAAGGGGGTTTTGACCCAGTCCGTGCCGCCAATAGGGCCAGCCAGTTTCATGGCAGTGGCAGAGGTAAAGCGACGGTTGTAGCGCGAGTTCTGAACGATGTCCCAACGGCCATTGCTACGGCGAATATGGATGATGGCCACACCGTGGGCGTTGATTTCCTTGCGCACTTCCTCGGCCGGGCGCTTGCCATTGATCAATGTCGGGCCATTGGGGTGCAGGGCTGTTGAGTCAATGTATTCGTGGTTGACGGCTAGCAAGCCCTCGGTAGAACTGCCCTCCAGCGGGAAAAAGTGCATGCCGTCATGGTGCATGCCCATGGAGTTGAGCAAGTCGTTGGAGCTGTTATTGCCGTTCTTGTCCCAGGGTAGGGCGTTGTCATTGATGGGCGTGCCCCAGGGAGCCAATACGTGGGCGATGTAGCCGGGGGGAACCACACAGCCGTCGGTCATGGAGGTAGGCAGGGATTCAAAACCCAGTTTGACGCTTGTTGGTGGTTCCGGATCAGGGCCGGGGCCGGGGTTCGGCTTCTCGCCGCCGCCGTTATCGGTGGAATTGCCACCTGTGCTGTTGCTGTCACAGCCTGCCAGGCCAAAGCTGGTCATGGTGGCCAGGGCAGCCGCCAAACCACCGCGCATCACGGCACGGCGCGACAGGCTTTTTTCCAGAATTTCACTGAAAGGGGTGTTCTGACTGACGTTACGTACTGTCTTGTCTGAGATATGTTTGCTCATAGTGATCAATAGCGCCAAGGCTGAGTTGTGGGGGGTAGCGCTCATGCTAGTGGCTCAAGGTGAAAGGACGATGACACTTTTCCTGCAGGAGGTATTTCTGCACAGGACAAGCAGGATTGGGTCACAATAAGGGGCCATAGCATGGTGCAATTGAACTAGGCATAGACTGTGACAATGTCTACCTCCCCCTCTCGTCCTGATTCCCCCGAACGCCGCCTGCGTCGCATGAAGCGCAGCGCTTTGGCCTTGCTGGCGCTGACTATCTGTCTGTTCCTGCTCAGTCACGCCATGATGCGGCAAGGCGAGGCGGCACCTATCGCCGCATTCTGGCCCTGGCTGCGTGCTTTTAGCGAAGCCGCCACAGTCGGTGCGTTGGCAGACTGGTTTGCCGTCGTGGCCTTGTTCCGCCACCCGTTGGGCCTGCCGTTTCCGCATACTGCGATTATTCCCAACAAGAAAAACAGCCTGGGTGAAAGCCTGGGCGTCTTTGTGCGCGACCATTTTCTGGACTCCGCCATGCTGCTGGAAAAACTGCGTAGTCTGGACCCGGCGGCGCGGTTGGGACAGTGGCTGTCGCAACCCGAACAAAGTGAGCGTGTCAGCCGTGCCTTGCAAACCGCTATGGGTGAGGCTCTGCGTTTGCTGGACGAGCGCAGTGTCAAACAAGCGCTGACCGATGGCGTGCGCGGCTATTTGATGCGGGTGGATATGGCTGGCTCCAGTTCCCAGATTCTGGGGCTGCTGACACGCAATGCCCGGCACCAGCGCCTGCTCGATGAGGTCTTGCAGCAATTGGGTGGCTATCTGTCCAATGAGGCGGTCAAGCAGCGCGTGGCCGATGTGTTGGTGCGCTACGCCCAGCGTGAATGGCCCAAGCTCCTGGCCATGGTCGGAGTGGTCACGTCGGTAGATGAGCTATCGGGCAAAATGGCGGACCGTCTGGCGCGTGCCCTGGTGGACGAAGTGCAAACCATTTTGAGCGAACCCGAGCACCCTTTGCGCAAGGATTACGAGCAATGGGTACACGACTATATTCAGCGTTTGGGTCAGGACCCGGAGTTGATGGAGCAGGTGGAGGCCATCAAGCAGCGCTTTTTGCACCATAAGGATGTGGGTGAGTACATTGATGGTGTCTGGACGGATGTCATGCGAGTTGTACGCAATGACCTGGCCAAAGAGGACTCTTCTGTGGCGGCCCATCTGCGTCAGGTCGCTCAGGATTTGGGTACGCGCTTGAATACGGATGCGACGCTGCGTGAAACCTTGAATGAACATATGCTATCCGCGGCAGCGGGCCTGGCCGAGCAATTGCGCGAGGGGGCCAAAGACCATATCGCGCGCACCGTGCGTCAATGGGATGACAGGCAACTGGTGCGCGAGCTGGAACTGACTGTAGGTACGGATCTGCAATACATACGCTTTAACGGCACGGTGGTGGGCGGCTTGGTTGGCGTCGGCCTGCACGCGATCCTGTTATTGGGTCTGGTTTAAAAAAGAGCCTGCCAGATCAGCCTTATGCGAACGCCTTGGCCGTGTTTGAAAAACATAACAGGGCATTGCTGATCAGGATGGGCTTAATCCACGGCCTTGTCGAATGTGGAAGATAAGGGGGGGCAGAGAGACGTTCGGCGCTTTGCCCCCAATATTTTTTATCAGGCCACTTTCAGCAAGGGCACAGGCTCCTGGGTGGCATTCGGATCAGGGACATACGTGGAGCGGCTAGCCACACCCGTATTCAGCAGTTGAATGGACAGTTTCAGCTCTTGTGCCTGGCGACTTAGCTCGTGGACGGTCTCTCCCAGGCTGCGGGCCAGATCGGCATTGTCGTTGGTGTCATTGTCCATGGTGGAGACGGCATCGTTAATCTGTGCCAAGCCGCTGGCTTGCTCATTAGAAGCCGTGGAGATCTCGCTGATCAGATGCGTGACATCCGAGACCGATTGCATGATCTCATCCATGGTGGTGCCGGCGCGTTTTGCATGATGAGCACCAGTTGCCATGCGGGCCAAGGAATCTTCCACCAGGGTTTTAATTTCCCCAGCGGCCTGTGCGCTTTTTTGCGCCAGGCTGCGTACTTCACCAGCCACCACCGCAAAACCCTTGCCGGCCTCACCGGCCCGAGCCGATTCCACGGCGGCATTCAGCGCCAGAATATTGGTCTGAAACGCCAGCCCTTCAATAATCGACACAATATCGCCAATACGTTCGGAGCTATTGTGGATGTCCTGCATGGTGCTGACCATATCCTGGACCACTTCACCTCCACGGCGCGCATTGGACAGGCTTTGGTCGGCCAACTGATTGGCCAGTCGGGCATTGTCTGCGGTTTGCTGCACATTCATGGTCAGTTGCTCCATGTTTGCAGCTGTGCGTTGCAAGGAGCCAGATTGGGCGGCGGTACGGTTGGATAACTGGCGGTTGCCGTCTGCAATTTGCGTGGAGACATCCAACGAGGCCTGAATGCCTTGATGCACGTCGGTGGCCAGGCTCAGCAGGCTTTTGCGCATCATATCCATGTAAAAGTACAGTTGCGCAATTTCCTGGCTGCGGGTGTGTTGCGGGTTCAGGTCGATCAGCAAATTGCCAGTCGCAATTTGCTGGGCGATATGGGTGGCACTGTGCAGGGGTTGCATCATGCGCTGGGTCACAATCCAGCCATAGGCCAGCGTGGCCAGACTGACCACCCCCAGGCAGGCTAGCCCGGTTGTCAGATAGGTGCCCGAGGCACCACTGCCCAGGAGCAGTCCAACGCTTAGGCTGACCAAGGCGCCTGTTAGAACCCCGAAGCGCAGCAAGCTGGCGCGCAGGCTGCGGTTCAAGGGCTGCAACAGGGTGCTCAGGGCAGAGCGCCAGCCCCTGGCTTGCAACTGGCCTTCATGCAGACGAAAGCCGCGCAGCCCTTGTTGCTGGATGGAGTGGTACAGATATTCTGCTTCTTTGATTTCTTTGGGCTGGGCGCGTACTCGTACCGAGGCATAGCCATTGACGCGGCCGTTTTCGATTAAAGGAATGACGCGGGCCTTCACCCAGTAAAAGCCGCCGTCTTTGCGGCGGTTCTTGATCAGTCCCGACCAGGATCGTCGTTGCTTGAGGGTCTGCCATAAATCCTGAAAAATCACGGCGGGCATATGGGGGTGGCGCACGATATTGTGGGGAGCCCCGATCAACTCATTGTGGCTGTAGCCGCTAACCTCGATAAAGACCGGATTGGCGTAAATGATGCGCCCCTTCAGGTCTGTTTTGGAGATTAAATAGGTTTTTTCGGGTACCTGTGTTTCATGAGACGTAATGGCTTGATTTTCACGCATGATCTGGCCCTGTTAAAGACGTAGGCGGAAAAGGACAGATCATTATGTTGCATATCGACTCAATTTTGTTACCTAGTATTTGTATTAGAGTCTAAATGTTTCATTGTGATGACATGCAGAACCCAGGGTTCCAGGGGTAGGGTTTTGTGTCTTAGTTAGTTGATTTTATTATTGATTATTTTTTTCAGGGATGTCGGGTTTAAAACTCGATCCCAGATTTATTGTTTTGTCTAGCTGTCAGTTGTGTCAGGCTCGGTGAGGGAACCGCCGAGCCTGATTTTATGGTTTAGCGGCGAATCGCTTCCAGGCGGGCGTTCGCTGTTTTGGCACTTTGAGCCTGAAAGGGTGGTGTGTTCTGGTAAGACAGCACCTGCATGGTGGGCGCCTTGCTCAGTTGGGTCAACGCGGGGGCATTTTGGGTGGTTTCGGCTGAACCGGTATTCAAGGCCTTGATCGCGTCAGCCAGTTCGGACGCTTCCGTGGCCAGATCGCTCATGGTGTTGCCCAGATCCTGCACCAAGGCTGCATTTTGCTGGGTGACTCCATCCATCTTGGCCATGGCTTCGTTGATCTGATCCAAACCGCTGGCTTGTTCGATCGAGGCGGTGGAAATCTCGCCAATAATGTCGGTGACGCGTTTAACCGAATCGACGACCTCACCCATGGTGTCGCCCGCGCGGGCGGCTTGCTCGGCACCCACGGCCATGCGGCCCACCGAAGCATCAATCAGGTTTTTGATCTCGCCTGCGGCTTGCGAGCTTTTCTGGGCCAGACTACGCACTTCACCGGCCACCACGGCAAAACCACGGCCTGCTTCACCAGCACGGGCTGATTCCACGGCCGCATTCAGCGCCAGGATATTGGTTTGGAAGGCAATGCCTTCAATCACGGTGACGATATCGCCAATACGACGCGAGCTGTCGTGAATGCCTTGCATGGTCTGCACTACTTCATTGACCACTTCGCCACCCCGTTGGGCAATCTGCATACTGGCATCGGCCAGTTGGCTGGCTTGATTGGCATTGTCGGCGTTCTGGCGTACGGTCACCGTCAGCTCTTCCATGCTGGCGGCGGTTTCTTGCAAGGACGCGGCCTGGTCCTCAGTGCGCGAGGCCAGATTGGTATTGTTCACTTCCAAAATGCGCGCAGCATGGATAGAGGCGTCAATGCCGGCGCGGGCGTCGCTGGCAATCCCCACCAGGCTCTTGCGCATCAAATCCAGACAGAAGTAAAGCTGACCAATTTCCGAATTGCTTTCGCTGGAGTTCAGGTCAATGTCCAGTTGCAGGTTGCCGGTCGCAATTTGTTGAGCAATCAGAGAGGCTTGGTCCAGGGGGCGGATCACGCGTTGGGCAATCAGCCAGCCGTAGCCCATCATCACGGCACTGGCCAGACACAAGCCGCCCGTCAGCCACAAGCCCGAACCTTGTGGAACTCCACCGGTCAGGGCGAAGTATAGGGCCGTGCCGGTGGTCGCCAGCGCCAAGGTGCCCATGCGGAACAGGCTGGCACGCAGGGAATTGCTGAAAGGGCGGCGTAGTTGGCTCAGGGCTTTGCGCCAGCCTGTGGGAACGGCACGGCCTTCATGCAAGCGCACGCCCTTGGCGCGTCCTTCATTGATGGCGGCATACAGGCTTTCTGCCTCGTCGATTTGTTCCTGGCTGGGTTTGACGCGCACGGATGCATAACCGGCCACTGTGCCATTTTCATAAATGGGCACCGCCATGGCGTACACCCAGTAAAAGCCACCGTCTTTGCGACGGTTTTTGACCACGCCCATCCAGGGGCGTTTGCTTTGCAAGGTATCCCAGAAATCCTGGAAGGCCTCGGGCGGCATGTCGGGGTGACGGACCAGATTATGAGCCTTGCCAACCAGCTCCTCACGCGTAAAGCCGCTGATTGCAATAAAGGCCGCGTTCGCGTAGGTAATTCGACCTTTCAGATCGGTCTTTGAAATGAGGTACTGATCGGCCCGGACGCGAACCTCGTCCTGGGTAATGGGGAAATTCTTACGCATTCATCATCCTGGAGGAGAACAAAGGGGGCGCGGGGGGCCGTCAAGCCCGCATGGACCATGCAAAAGGCATAGGCTTCGGTTTGTCTGGAAACAAGCTAAATTGTCAAAAGCCTTATATTTTTGCGAATGGCGGAGCAGAACAAAGCGTGAAACTGTTGTCTGATCAGGCCTCTGACTGAGCGCTTGCTTGTCATTTATGGCAAACACATACAGTTCAAACGCTTAACGGCAGCCAGGTTCATTTCTTTAGGCTTAGATGTTCATGAATGATAATTTGATCATCTGAAAATAATGTACTGACTGTATTTGCCGGTCGTGTGGCTGTCGTCAACCGGAGCAAGGCGGGCCTCGCTTATAATCCGCCAGACGCGCACTGGCGCGATTCAGAAGGAGAATATGTGAGCGATATGCAGGAACCTGTAGTCAGTGCGGAACTGGTGGCTGTTTTGGTGGCTGTCAGTGACGGTGAGCCTCGTGTTTTGACCACGGATGCCGGACAGGCCTTGCCCGCCGGACCGTTTCAGCACACGCACCGTTCTTTGCAAACGGGGCTGCGCGATTGGGTGGAAACCCAGACTCATCACCCGGTAGGGTATGTGGAGCAGCTATATACCTTTGCAGATAGGGATCGTTTTGATGCGCAGGGCATGCGTATTGTGTCGGTCAGCTATGTCGGGCTGACACGTGAAGTGGGTCAACCGGATGTGGCCCAGGTGATCTGGCAGGATTGTTACCGCTATTTCCCGTGGGAAGACTGGCGCGACGGCGCGCCCAGCATTATTCAGAGCACCATCGTGCCTGCGCTGCTGAACTGGTGCGAGCAGGATGAGTCCTTGCGCGCCTTGCGTCGTCAGCGAGTCAATTACAGCTTTGGCCTGGAAGGGGCAATCTGGAACGAGGACTTTGTCTTGCAGCGCTACGAGCTGCTGTATGAGGCGGGCTTGTTGCCCGAGTCCTGTCGCCGTCGCCAGCGTGAACAGCAAGAGCTGGGCAAGCATGATGAGCTGGGTCTGGGCATGCGCCACGATCACCGCCGTATTCTGGCCACTGGCTTGGCGCGTCTGCGTGCCAAAATCAAATACCGTCCCGTGGTGTTTGAGCTGATGCCACCAGAATTCACCTTGTTGCAATTGCAGCAGGCTGTGGAAGCTTTGGCTGGGCGGGGACTGCATAAGCAAAATTTCCGCCGTTTGATCGAGCAGCAAGCTTTGGTGGAAGAAACTGGCGCCATGAGCCTGGGAGGGTCAGGCCGACCCGCCAAGCTGTTTCGCTTCCGTGGCGACGTTTTGTTTGAGCGCGCCATCTCGGGCAGTAAATTGCCGCTGGCCAAACAAGCGCGCTAAAAATTGGGCCGATGGCTTGACAGTGCTTATGCTCAGGAATAGCATAAATGCACCGTGCCAGTAGGCCTTATTTTTAGTAATTTAAATACTCATAATGAGCATAACAAATGCCCCCGAGCCGGCAGCGCAAGCTGCACAGACACGAGCTCACCGTATCCCTGCCTTGCCCGACGTCATTCTTGAGCCTTTGGTGCGCGCCACCTTGCAAGAAGACTTGGGCCGCGCCGGTGATTTGACGACGGATTCCATCGTTCCTGCAGCAACACGCACACAAATGCGTTTGCTTGCCCGAGAGGAAGGCGTATTGGCGGGTCTGGATTTGGCGCGTTTGGCGTTTACCTTGTTGGACCCTACGCTGCGCTTTGAAGCCCAATTGCAAGATGGGGATGCCTTGACGCCAGGTGCACAGATTGCGGTCATCAGCGGCTCGGCCCGTTCCATGCTGACGGCAGAGCGTTGCGCCTTGAACTTTCTGGGGCATCTAAGTGGCGTGGCATCGGCAACGGCCTCCATCGCCCGCGCGATTGCGCCTTATGGCACCAAAGTCACCTGCACCCGCAAAACCATGCCAGGCCTGCGTGCCGTGCAGAAATACGCGGTGCGGGTCGGTGGTGGTAGTAACCATCGCTTTGGTCTGGATGACGCGGTACTAATTAAAGATAACCACATTGCTGTGGCCGGAGGCGTCAAAGCCGCCGTGGAAGCGGCCCGTGCGTACATTGGTCATCTGGTTTGCATCGAGGTGGAAGTTGACACCCTGGAGCAACTGGACGAGGTGCTGGAACTGGGGGTGGACAGCATTCTGCTGGACAATATGGACACCGCAACCTTGACCGAGGCCGTGGCCCGTGTGGCAGGCCGTGCCAAAACCGAAGCCTCTGGCCGTATCACCCCAGAAACAGCCGTAGAAATTGCCCGTTGTGGTGTAGACCGAATTGCAGTGGGCTGGATTACGCACAGTGCCCGTGTACTGGATATTGGTCTGGATGCTTGAGTAGAGAAACGTGTTGGCTGTCATGGCGGGTTTTCAGGTGGGTAAGCGGGCGGCGGTCGCCGCCTTGCTGGCAATCGTGGCGTTGGGCATGAGTCATCAGGCGGCGCAGGCCAAGGAGACGACTGCCGGGCAGGTGGAGAAGTATCCCGTCAGGCCTATTACCGTGATTGTCACCTTTCCGCCTGGGGGCGGGACCGATTTGCTGGCCCGCAAGTTGGGGCCCGAGCTGGAAAAAAAACTGGGTCAACCCGTCATTATCGACAACCGCCCCGGTGCCAGCGGCAATATTGGCGCACGAGCAGTAGCCTACGCCCGTGCCGATGGCTATACCTTGTTGATGGCCAATAGCTCTTTTGCCATCAATCCCGGTGTTTTTCGTAATCTGGGCTTCAAGCCCAAAGAAGACTTTGCGCCGATCGCCAATATCGGTTTTGTACCTTCCGTGATTGTCACCGGGCATGACTCGGATATTCAGACTCTGGAACAGGTGCTGGAGCAGAAGTCCGAACCGTCGTTGGCGTATGCCTCCTGCGGTAATGGCACTCCCCAGCATCTGGCCGGGGAAATGCTTTACGACTTGTGGAGCACGACCTTGCTGCACATCCCGTATCGTGGCTGCGGGCCGGCATTAAATGACGTGGTTGCCGGGCAAGTGCCTATCGGGATCGTGACCTTGTCCAGTGCGGCCACCTTGATCGAGTCTGGACACTTGCGTGCCTTGGCCGTCACTTCAGCCCAGCGCAGTCCGGTTTTACCCCATGTGCCTACCGTGGCTGAAATCAGTGAAACTGATTTCGAGCTGGACCAATGGCACGGTTTGTTGGCGCCGTCCCATACGCCTGAACACATCATCAAAACGTTGAATCGTGTCGTGCAACACATTGTGGCGGACCCAGCCATGCAATCGCAACTGCTGGGACTGGGCTATACGCCGCAAGAAGGCAATCAATCAGCGCAAGCCAGTGGCTTCAAGGCCATGATCTGGAATGATATCGACCGTTTTGGGGACTTGGCGTATAGGATTGGTTTGCAGGTGGATTAGAACGGGGAAGGACTTGTTTCAGTGCAATGCCTGATCGAGGACCGTGAGCCCTAGTTGTTGTTGTCCTGCTCCAGCACTCGAATACATCAGCGCCTCAGGCAATAGTCAGCTTCTCTATAGAGTCGTGTCGGCCTTTCAGATAGTTTCAGGCCCAGACAGCCGTTTGGGCGTGTCTGGGCCAATGTCTATAGAGAGGGGGGAGATAACTGAGCTTGTGTCTGTCTAACTAACGGTTATGCACTTACAGACAAACCTGCTTCTATTAGAAGAAGCTGTCCTCGCTGGGAGTTTCAGGAACAGGCTGGGTCGCAAACCAGTGTTTTTCCAGTAGCAACGTGTGGGTCAAACCGTCCTTGCTGCAGTTGGAGTCGATCTCTATCTGGCCGCGCTGGCTGCCGCCTGCATTGAAATTGTCAGCTTCGACCTCGGCGGCGGCCATATAAGCCTGCAGGTTCAGATCAGGCTGGCCACGATCCAGAACAAACTGACGAATGGCTTCAGTGCCTAACTCATTAAGGGTGTAGGTGTAGTTCATGGTGTGCTCCTGATTATTGATCTTGATGACTCGGGAACCTATTTCTGAATCCTAGCACGCTGAGGGTGGTTGCCGGATGGCAAAGCGTTACGGATTTTCGCGAAAAAAAGATAGGGCCCATAAAAAAAGCAGCTAGGCGGAAATCCGCACATCGCTGCTTTATAGAGAGTCTGTTTTTTTAAACCTGCTTAGAAGCTGCCAAAAATCGTCCCCAGTGTGATGACTGCAATCAGCGCAATCAAAGGCGTCACCATGGTCACCATGGCGATATTGCCATAGGACTGGCGGTGATTGAGCTTGCAGATGGACAGCAAGGTAATAATCGCGCCGCAATGGGGTAGCGTATCCAGACCACCGGCAGCCATCACCGCCACACGGTGCAGTAGCTCCGGGCTGATGCCGGCTTGTTGAGCCATCGCCAGATAATCTGAACCCAGCGTCTGCAAGGCAATGCTCAAACCACCCGAGGACGAACCTGTAATCCCGGCCAGCGTCGTCATGGCGACCGCTTCCGAAATCAGCGGATTGCCGGGGGCCACGTTCAACACAAAGTCTCGAATAATCGCAAAACCTGCCAGGCTGGCAATGACGGCACCGTAACCAACTTCAGAGGCTGTATTGAACAAGGGCAGCATAAAACCAAACACGCCTTTGTTGATGCTCTCGCGCAGGCTTTTCCAGTGACCCAGACGACTGATGATCAGCACCAGACTTGCCGTAATCAAGGCGATAATCAGCGCCCACAGACCCGTAATCTTGGCAGGGTCAACTTGAGGGAAACGCTCGGCCATGAATGTAAAGTTCGTGCCGGGAAAAATGCGATAGGTAAACAAGGCATTGATGCCAATCACCAGAATTAAAGGCAGGATAGCCAAGAAAATGGGCATGGGTTTCTGAGTATGTGTGCTGTCTTCGGCGCTAGCATCAAAATGATCCTGTCCGTGATCGCCATAGTCTTCACCTTGGGCAATGGCTTTGCGTGCTCGAGACTGTAGCCACCACAAACCACCCAAAGCCATGATCAAAGCACCAATAATCCCCAGGCCAGGGGCCGCAAACACGTTGGTGCCGTAGTAAGGAATAGGAATCGCGTTCTGAATGGCAGGCGTGCCAGGCAGAGCAGTCATGGTGAAGGTGAAGGAACCCAAGGCAATCGAAGCCGGGATCAAACGCTTGGGAATACCTGCCGCACGAAACAGATCCTTGGCAATCGGGTAGATGGCAAAGGCCACCACAAACAAGGACACCCCCCCATAAGTCAGTACGCCGCATACCAACACAATGGTGGCAATCGCATGGCGATGCCCCAGTTTGTGTGTAATCCATTGAGCAATTGCCTGAGCCGCTCCGGAGTCTGCCATCAACTGACCAAACAAGGCACCTAACAGGAAGATGGGCAAGAACTGAAGTACATAGCCGCTAAGCGCGCTCATGAAGGTGGAGGTGTAGATGGGCAACAAAAACCCGGAGTCCCCCGAGAGCAGCACAGCTAAGGCGGCCATCAAGGGAGCCAGCAACAGAACCGTCACCCCCCGATAAGCAAAAAACATCAGCAGCAAAAGCGAGACAACAATAGCAAGCGTACTGGCCATAAACAAAATTCCTGTGGAAAGTCCGGATCACGGACGAGTCATTAAATGAAGACGGATCTAGCGCCGAGCAGGCAGTGTAGCAACAGAGAATGACAAACAGGATTGATAGCGCGCAAGGGGGAGAGAAGGGGGGATGGCTTGAGTGCTTACTTTTTGTAGCATGTGCCCGGTTTGGGTAAGGGCATCTGGAAATGGCTAAGCCTAATAAATACAAGGGCTTAGCGTTTCCATAGGAGAAAATCATCAAAAAGATGAAAAAAGTTCGAGATAAGTGCTTGCCAAAAGAAGAAACCTTGCTATAATTTCTTCTTCGGCGCATTAGCTCAGCAGGTTAGAGCGACGGAATCATAATCCGCAGGTCCCCTGTTCGAATCAGGGATGCGCCACCAGAATACCCCTGTTAAATCAGGACATTAAAGCCACCCAGCCGGGTGGCTTTTTTGTTTTCTGCGGCTGGGTGTCAACCAAGTGTCAACGCAGGATTGGATAACGACGGTTGCTGATGCTGACCACTTCTTGTCTTCGCCGCTTGCATGCGTGTTTCGACTTCATGTGTGGGTACGCTGAAATTGTCTTGGCGACACATCATTGACCTGGCCAAGTGCCGGTTGTCACCATTGCCATCTTGAGACGGTGCCTGCCATGTCAAGGACGGGCACGGAAGCCGCAGCCCGGCTGGCCGGGACTGGGTGAGTACCCGGCGAAGCGAATCCTTGACACACCATTGATCACACACGCTGTCTAGCGGCGAGCGTGGGGTTTGGGGGCAAAGCCTATGATGGTGAGCGCCAACAATAATTAGTCGGATTGGGACAAAGTCAGTAAAAGTAGTAAGCCGACCTAGCTACCTCGTAGATAATTCGATAAACATTGGAATTTCTGATAGATCCGTTTGGCACCTAGCTAATAGCGGAAATGATGATTTTTGATGCATTGCCTCTGCAATGGCATCTCCTATGACCATTGGGAAGTAGCGATGATCTTTGATAAAACCTGGTTCTTTGCCCCAGGTTATCGCTCCGCGCAAGGAGTCTGCTATTTGAGGATTGACCGCGGCGATGCTGCTCATAAGGGTAGGTTCAATAATTTCCCCAGTAGCTACGGTCAGCCATGCGTGCAGATTTATTCCAGATCGATTTTGATCTCTCAGCTCGGGCAAGGAGATTCCTAATGTGCTCCATTTTTGAAAATCCTCCCAGCTTGGATTAAAAACGGTCTTATTAGATTTCCAGAGCTGACCGATCGTAAGCCACACAGGGACTTCAAGTATTTTCTCTGCATAGGGACGAATATAATGACACCACTTTAGGCATTGTCCTGCTGAACTGGAGAAATCAATAATATTAGCTGCCTCTCCAATCTTCCGAATAAAATCCCCATCAGCCCCCAGTACATCATGATTCTTCCAGTTTATTTCTGGAGTATCAAAGCCCAGCGTTCTTGTAAACAGAACAGATTGCTCAAGTAAAACTTTATAGTCACCGATTTCATTCATGCCCTGCGGTAGATAGGGAAAGGGCGCAACTGAACTAGGTAAGCCAAAAAATTTTAATATTTTCTTAAACATATCTTTCTCAAAAAAAACTTAACCAATTATGCCGTAAGCTATTGATTTGTGGCTGCGCCAGCCGCTGAATGAATGATAGGGTTGCAGCTTTTCACTATGCAACCACTCAGTCATGTGCAACGCGGATCAGCAGGTCATTAATGGATTAAGTGTTCTTGCTGTATCCAGATGTTCTGGAGCAAGATGCGCATACCGCATGGTTGTTTTTAAATCCTGGTTCCCCAGGATGCGCTGCAAAGTTAAAATGTTTCCGCCATTGATCATGAAGTGACTGGCAAAGGTGTGTCGCAGCACATGTGTGAGTTGCCCCAGCGGTAGTTCAATACCGGCCCGTTCGATGGCCTCCTTGAACGCTCCTGTGCAACTGGTGAAGATTGCTCCCATGTTCCGGTGCTCGGCATGATGAGCAAGAATCTTGTCCTGGATTTTTTGACTGATCGGTACTGCCCGCGCTTTTCCTGTCTTTGTTCGGGCAAATTGGATCAGTCGTTGTCGAATTTGCTGTGGTTGTAGTTGTTCTGCCTCACTCCAACGGACCCCCGTGGCAAGGCAAATTCGAGACACCAGATCCACATGTGGATTGGTTGATTTCTTCAGCTCGACTAGTAGCACCGCGATCTGCTCCTTGGTCAGATAGGGCAGCTCATTTTCCTACACCTTGAGCTGGCGTAGGTCTTTCAGTGGGTTATCCTCGTTTCCAGACGCCAAGCCGGATCAGCTCATTGAAGTCAGACGGCTTATAGCCAGTATGCATACAGCAGCCTGATCAGCCTTTTACCGTTCACACCGACCGAGTCAGTCCACCATCCACCTTGATGTTCTGGCCGGTAATATACCCAGCGCCATCCGATAACAAGAACGCAATCGTCGCCGCAATTTCCTCGGCTTTGCCATAGCGTCCCATGGGTACGCTTTCTCGTCGTTCTTCGGTCGCGGGCAGGCTATCAATCCAGCCGGGCAGCACGTTGTTCATGCGTACATTCTTGGCGGCATAGCTGTCTGCAAAAATCTTGGTGAAGCTGGCCAGCCCGGCGCGAAATACCGCCGACGTGGGGAACATCTCCGCAGGCTCAAACGCCCAGGCCGTGGAAATATTCACAATCGCCCCGCCACCTTGTGTGGCCATGATGGGCGCCACCAGTCGCGCTGGACGCACGGCATTCAGAAAGTAGACGTCCATGCCTTTGTGCCAGCCTTCGTCGCTGATCTCCAGAACCGGGCCACGCGGGCCGTGTCCGGCGGAGCTGACCAGGGCGTCGATACGTCCCCAGCGTTGCATGGTCAGGTCAACCAGCCGCTGCAAGTCCTCGTTGGATTGATTCGATCCGGTCAGACCGATGCCGCCCAACTCCTTGGCCAAAGCCTCGCCCTTGCCGGACGAGGACAGGATGGCGACGTGGTAGCCATCTTGGGCCAGTTTGCGGGCCGCTGCGGCACCCATACCCGAGCCTCCTGCGCTAATAAGTGCTACTTTTTCTACAGTCATGAGAGCCTCCGTGTGTTGAGATTGATACTATTATTTCAGCCTGCATTAGAAAAATCATGCGATAAATAAGCCTTCAAGGGTGTAGAAAAACTACTGTTTAAAAAATGATGAAATCTCGCCGTTCCTTGCCTCCGCTCAATGCCTTGCGTGCCTTTGAGGTATCTGGTCGTCGTTTGAGTTTCCGTGCCGCCGCGGATGAGCTGGGGGTGACGCAAGGGGCTGTTGCCCAGCAAGTCCGGGCCTTGGAAGAGCATTTGGGCCTTGCGCTGTTTCAACGTCATCCGCGTGGTTTGCAACTGACTTTGCCGGGTGCGGCCTATCTGGCCGAGGTGACTCGTGCTTTTGATACCTTGGCTGATGCAACCGGGCGTTTGCTGGTACGCCCTGATACGGTCACGATCAGCGTCACACCTACGGTGGCTGCCAAGTTACTGATTCCCCGCCTGGGGGATTTGCAGGCGGCCTTGCCTGATGTGGAGCTACGTACCGTGGCAACGGAGGCCTTGTCGGATTTTGAGCGTGATCAGGTTGACATTGCCGTGCGCCTGACTCGCCCGCCTTTTGCGGCGGACCTGGAGGCCCAGTTGTTGTTTCGTCAGGATGTCGTGGCCGTGGCCAGCCCCCGTTTGGTGGGGAATATGACGCTTCCTTTATCGCTTGAACAGTTGCGTGTGTTGCCCTTATTGCATGACGCTCAAGGGCATTGGGCTACCTTCTTGAAAGCCGGCGGCAAGTTGCCTGGCGCGGTATTCAACCAGACAACGCTGGCATTGGATGCTGCTATGGCAGGCCAAGGCGTGGCTTTGGCCTGCAAGGCTTTTGTGGCAACGGATCTGGCCGCTGGGCGCTTGGTGCAGGTGGCGCAGGCAGGGATTTTGGGACCGGACTTCTATCTGGTGCGCAGGCGCTCAGCCCCGGTCAGACAGTCGGCCCAGGCGGTATGGGATTGGTGCTTGCATAGATTGTTATTGCCTCAAAGGTTGGACGGGTTGCCAACTTGATCTGCCCAGAGAACCCGCATTAGGGCGGAGTTGATGGGGGTGGTCTTTGGGGTTGGTGTTTGCGGCTTGGAGCAACACATTGCCACAAACCGCTGCTCGCCATCCATGCTGCGGGTTGCTCAATGATCGCCATCATAAAATGGGCGTTTATTTGTCGCCCGCATCAGATCACGGGACGGCGCTGTGTATGCGTTTTAAAGAAGCGCCCAATTGCGCACAGAGCTCTTGCCTGTATTCATCCTCTTGAAACCGTGTCCGTGTCCCAGACAGTCCCAAGGCTCCCAGCAATTTCCCGTCGCCACTGAACACCGGCACTGCTAAAGCGGCCAGTTCCGCCACGCGCTCGCCCAGGGACTGGAAAACCTTGAACTCATAATCCTTGGGGCGGCCATCACTAAACTCCGTCAGCACATGCCCGCTGGCGCCTGTCATTGGCAAAGTGTCCCCCGTACACAAACGGTGGCCTACATCCCGCCATCCCATGGCGACCGCCACGCATAAGCGCTGCTCGCCGCTGCAATTGAAAAACGACGCTGTCTCGCCAGTTTGCTTGGCCAACAAATCCAGCTCCGGCTGCATGCTGCTGGCCAGCCAGTTGTCCATGCTCAGGTTGCGGGTGATGACGGCCAGCGCGTAGCCAAAGTAGTAAAGCTGCCGGCCATCTCGCCACACAAAACCTTGTTGCTCCAGGGTTCGTAGCAATCGCAGGGCGGTGGCCTTGTTCAAATCGCTGCGCTGAGCGATTTCCGTCAGGCTCAAACCTTCTTGTTGCCCCAGGGTCCGCAAGATCGATAGACCGCGTTCCAAAGCCGCGACCCCAGCCGGTGCAGACTGTTTTTGTACGGCTTGTTCAGGATTGCCCTTTCTTGACATCACCCAACTCCTCTGATAGATTTTTATGAAAATAATACACGAGTTTCATCTGATGAAACTACAGTAAAAAACTGCCCAGGGGACAAAACAATGGCCAGCACAACGCAGGCGGACCTACGCTATACATTTGAGCAGTATGCTGGCTGGATTCAACAGCCTTTGACCAAGCCTTCCACCGCCGAACAGTGGGTACAACGTTTAGCAATTAACGAAGCAGAAATTCAACATTTTCTGCAATTGCCCTTCACCAAGGCGCAGCCTTATCAAGCCCATCCCGCGCAGATCAAAGACGCGCAGGGCACGGTAGCGCGTGCGCAGTTCAGCTTGCCTGCCATTGCTCCTGAACCGGAGCAGGCTTTGCAGCGTGCCAAGGATCTGAATACGGATTTGCACTTGTTTACCGCTTTGGCGCAGACAGCGCCAAATGGGGAGGCGGGGTATCTGCACAATCTGCCCATTGCGGTCAAAGACATGACGGCGGTTGCAGGGTTTGCGGTTACGGCTGGTAGCGCCTCGGGGGATTTTGAGCCTGTGACGCAGGACGCCTTGAGCGTGGCCCGTTTGCGCGCCAAGGGGGCGGTGGTGATTGGCATGGCCAATCAGCACGAGATGGCTTTTGGGGCCAGCAGCAACAATCCTCGTTATGGTCGCGTGATCAATCCTGCTTCACCTGAGCACATTCCCGGCGGTTCCAGCGGTGGTTCTGCCGCGATTGTCGCTGCGGATGTGTGTCGCGTTACTTTGGGCACCGACACGGGCGGGTCTATCCGGTTGCCCGCTGCTTGCTGTGGCGTGGTGGGTTTCAAGCCCACTTACGATAGCGTGCCGCGTGACGGGTCTATTGATGTTGCCCCCAGCCTGGATCATCTGGGGCCAATTGCCAAGTACGTGCAGGACTGCGCTCTGGTGTATGCCGGGCTGTTGGATCTGCCGCAAGAGCCGGATTGGGCAGTAGAGAATCTGGATGGTATTCGCGTGGGTCGCTTGGGGGGCTATTTCGCGGAGCCTTTGGAGTCCCAAGTGCGGCAAGCACTGGATCAGGCTTGTCTGGGGCTGGAAAAGGACAAGGCCAGCGTGCAGGATATTCTCTTGCCCGAAGCCCATATGGCGGCCGCCTTGCAGTTCATGATCATCACTTCCGAGGCCACTGCGTCCTACACTGACCGTCTTTACGAAAAGCCCGAGCAGATCAGCGAAGAAATTCGTATCCGGCTGGAGATTGGGCATTTTCTGCCCGCCCCCTGGTACCTGCGTGCGCAAAAACTGCGTACTGAATTGAATACCCGCATCGAGGCCTTGTTTGATCAGGTCGACATTCTGATTTGCCCCACCATGCGTTGCCCGGCTCCCAAAGTCGGCGCGACGCAAGTGCAGATTGGTCATAAAACCTACCCGCTGCACACCGCCGTCACGCAACTGACTATGCCTTTTAGTTTGTCGGGTTCGCCTGCTATCTCCATTCCTTGGGGCGTGGCGCAGGACGGCGCACCTATCGGGCTGCAATTGATTGCCAAGCAGGGTGATGACTGGCGTTTGCTAGCTGTTGCCCAACGTCTGGAAGCCGCAGGGCATGCCTTGTTCGGCAAAAACTAAAACGATTCGCTGCAGAAACCACCTCTACCACCAGGAAAAAAACCATGTCTTCACATCGCATTTCTCCTTTGCGTTGCGCGGGGCTGTTTGCCCTTGCTCTGACTCTTGCGCCTGCTGCTTATGCAGCGGATAAATTCCGAATCTCTCTGGATACCAACCCCAACCACGTGCGCAATAAAGGCGTGGAAGTTTTTGTGGCCGAGCTGCAAAAAAGAGTTGGGGACCAGCTGGCGGTCGAGGTCTACCCCAGCGCCCAACTGTTTCGTGACCGTGATGTGCCTAAAGCCTTGCGCCAAGGCGCGATTGAAATGGGCTTGCCCGGCACCTGGCAACTGGAAGGCAGTGAACCCAGCGCTGCGGTTACCGCTTTGCCCATGTTCTACGGCGTGGACCCCGAGATCACCCACCGTCTGATGGATGGCAAGCTGGGAGCCTTGGTCAACCAGAAAATTGAAGACCGCTTGAAGGTGAAAGTCTTGGGTAACTGGGCGGATGCCGGTTCCATCCATTTCTACACCACAGGTAAAGAAGTCCGTTCCTACGACCAACTGCAAGGCATGAAAATTCAGTATTCGGGTGGCACGACCTTCTCGGCCCGTATCGAAGCGCTGGGCGGTGTGCCGGTGATGATTCCTTTCTCCGACTTGCCCATGGCCATGAGCCAAGGGGCTATCGACGCCATTGCCAGCAGCCGCGAGGGTGTGCGTACCGCCAAGCTGTGGGACTCGGGCCTGAAATACAGCTTTGACGATTACCAGATGATGGCGCAATACGTGCCCCTGGTCAGCGAGCGCTTCTGGAAAAAGCAAAGTCCTGAAATGCAGGCTGCGATTACCGAAGCCTGGCAAGTCGCGGTGAAAGAGCAGCGCGATATGCTCAAGCAAGTTGAGCTGGATGCGGCCAAGACCTTGCAGGAAAACGGGATACAGGCATTCAGCCCGGCTGAAGCCGCCCGTACCGAAGCCCGCAAAAAGCTGAGCCAGTCTCAGGACGCGTTGGTCAAAGCCATGAATATTGATGCCGAGGCCGAGCAGTTGGCCAAGCAAGAACTCCAAGCGGCTAACGTGGACTTCTAAATCAAAAAAGGCGTGAGCATGTCCAATACCTGTACCAATAAGGACACGTCAGCCTTGGGGGAGGCCGTGCCTCCCTGCGCGCTGCAGCGAGTCGAAGATGTGATCGTGGGTTTACTGGGACTACTGGCTGTACTGGTCTGTTTGTATAACGTTATCTTGCGCAACACCAGCAGCAGTCACGCCATTACGGCCAGTGATGAAATCCAGGTGTATCTGATTATCTGGGCGGTGTTCTTGTCCCTGGGCGTGATTACGGCGCAAGGGCGGCACATCAAGGCCGATATTGTTCTGAACTGCTTGCCGCCCAGCCTGAAGCACAAGGCATTTTTATTTACCTATGTGCTGGGTTTGCTGTTTTCCATGTTGATGAGCTACCTGGGCGTACAGATCACCCTGGAAGCCTACGAATTTGGTGAGGTGTCCTCGACTAGCTTGCGCTTTCCGCTGTGGATTTACACCGCAGCCTTGCCAGTAGGCATGAGCCTGATGAGCCTGCGCTATCTGCTTTTGTTGTTCCGCTGCCTGCGCACGCCGGCAGGCCAGGAGAGGCAATCATGATCGGGATTGTGTTTCTGGGTTTTCTGGCCTTGCTGGCTATCGGTGCGCCTATCTTCCTGGCGCTGGGTACGACGGGGGTGGTGCTGTTCTATCAGGATGATGCCTTGCTGTCTTTTTCCCAGCGGCTGATTGATGAACTGAACTCTGTACCTTTATTGGCCGTTCCGTACTTCGTCATTGCCGCTACTTTCATGGAGCGCGGGGGTATTGCACGGGCCTTGGTCGATGCGGCCCAAGCCTGGGTGGGGCAGATTCGTGGGGGCGTGGGTCTGGTCGGGATTACTGCATGTGCCTTGTTCGCCACCATGTGCGGGTCTTCGGTTGCCACGGCTATTGCCATGGGCACTATCCTGATTCCTGCCATGCTGCGTAGTGGCTACTCCGGTGGTTTTGCCTCTGGCGTGGTGGCATCGGCTGGAACTTTGGGCATTCTGATTCCACCGTCCCTGGCTTTTGTGATTTACGGTGTGCTGGCGGATGTGTCGATTCCCCGGCTTTTTCTGGCCGGCGTTATCCCGGCGATTTTGCAGATTGTGATAATTTCGGGCTACATCATCTGGTTCAGCCGCAAAAATAATTACGCCATTGATAGCAGCGCTATTTCACGAAGCGAGAAGCTGCACAAAACCTTGCTGGCTTTACCGGCCTTGCTAATCCCTTTGATTGTTCTGGGTGGCTTGTACGGCGGTTTCATGACGCTGTCCGAGTCCGCTGCGGTCTCGGCGGTAGTGGCTTATTTTCTGGCGCTGTTTGTCTACAAAGGCATTACCGTCAAAGAAACGTTTGCGGTCCTGGCTGTGGGGGTGCGTAACGCCGCGGTGATCATGATTATTGTGGCGGTGGCCTTGCCATTCGGTCATTGGATTACCGAAAGCGGTTTAGGTGCCAAGCTGGTGGGGCAACTGCACGACTGGGATATCAAGGGCTGGCAGTTCCTGCTGTTCCTGAACCTGGTTCTGCTGTTCCTGGGCATGTTCCTGGAAGTGCTGTCGGTATTGATGATCATGATGCCGCTGGTGCTGCCTTTGCTGGAGCCGCTGCAAATCGATCCTATCCACTTTGGTGTGCTAGTGGTGGTGAACATGGAGATTGCGCTGCTCAGCCCGCCATTGGGTCTGAACCTGTTCGTGGTGTCAGACATAGGCAAAGTGCCTTTGTCGCAAGAGATACGCGGCACGACACCATTTTTTCTGATCCTTTTGGTGTTGCTGATGATGGTCACGTACATTCCTATCCTGTCCACCTGGCTACCGGAATTGCTGATGCCCACGATGTAATTCAGCTCCCATCACAGGCCCTGCTCCAACTGCAGGGCCTGTGTGTTTTTGGCCTTCCTGATGCAAAGGGCTAAACTGGCCGCACTTCTGGTGCAGCAGCACCCAGCTTTTTACAGGAAAAAAATATGAGCACACCGCTTCCCTGTCCTCAGTGCACCTTGGAAAATACCTACCATGACACCGAGCAATGGGTATGTGCCGATTGTGGCTATGAATGGCAAGACGCAGACCCGGCCTTAGAGTCTGAAACTGATGGTGATGAGCTGATCGTTAAAGACAGCAACGGCAATGTGCTGGCCGCTGGCGACGATGTGATTCTGATCCGAGACCTGAAGGTGAAAGGTTCCAATACCTTGAAAAAGGGGGCCAAGGCCAAAGGCATCCGTCTGGTTCGGGGTGACCACGAAGTCGATTGCAAGATTGATGGCATTAGCTATTTGTTAAAGGCCATGTACTTGAAGAAAGCCTAAGCACTCAAACTTGGGTTTTTGGCAGGCGCAGCGTATAGACACGCTGCGCTTTTTTTATGCCTGCAGACAGGGGAAGGCATCCAGGCGACGGCAACCATTAGTCAGCGTATTAATGGCAGGTAGTAGCAAACAAGGCGCTGGGCGTGTATATAATAATGAGAATGATTATTAATTATATGTTTATCTGATTATCTTTCTATGTCCAAGCTGACGGCGGCGTTCCTGACCCATTACCCGGATTTGATCCGTTATTTGCGCAGGCGTACGCATTGTTCTGAACTGGCGCAAGACTGCGCACATGACACGTGGCTGCGTTTGTTGGAGAAGGGGAAGCAGGTTACGGCGGACAACCACAGAGCCTATGTGTTCAAAGTTGCCGCCAATATCGCGGCGGATTGGTATCGGCGTCAAACACGCGAGCAGGCTGCGTTCGATGGCTACGCCTTGAGTGTCGCCCATCACCATGCGCCGGATACGTACGAAGAAGTGCAGGCCAAGGAAACCTTGCAACGTCTGGAGCAGGCCCTGATGGCTCAGTCCCAGCGCAGCGTACGTATTTTTATGATGCATCGCTGTGAAGAGATGAGCTACGCGCAGATCGCCCAGAAGTTGTCGGTGTCCGAGAGCACCATTGAAAAACACATGATGCGTATTTTGCTGGTGGCGCACCAAGTCTTTAATTGCGCAGAATGAAGGCGCAGCCAGATTCGGCCTGGAGCCGTGTGGATGAAGATGCCGCTCGTTGGGTGGTGCGCAAAGAAGGTGCCAAGCTAGAGCCGGACACCCTGGCTCAGTTCGATGCCTGGTATGGGGCTGATCCTTTACATGCTCAAACCTATGATGCCTTGGCGGCCAGTTGGCGGCGACTGGATCAGGTGTCGGTGCTGCCCATTGCCCGTAATAAGCGAAAATCCCGTGTCAAAACGCTGGCCAGTGCCTGTGTCTTGATGGGGGCGTCTTTTTACGCCTGGCAGATGTTTGAGCAGCAAGGTTTGATCAACAGTGGGGTAGAGATCACCCAATTAAGTCTGCCTGATGGCTCGGTGGCGATTCTGGATGCGCAGACCCGTGTGCGTCTGAATTTTGAACATGGCCAACGACAAGTCAGCGTGGAGTCGGGGCGTGCCTTCTTTCAGGTGGTGCCTGCCACGGCTCAGACCGGTCCGTTCACTGTGCAAACCGGCCTGGCGCAGGCGACGGCCTTGGGGACGCGCTACGAGGTCAGCTTTAACGATCAGGTCAGTGCTGTGGCGGTATACGAACATACCGTGCAGGTGCAGTGCCAGTCTTGCGATACGTCGCAGCCGGTGATCTTGCAGCCGGGAGACAGGGCCACGGTGGCGCACGGGCAATTGCAGGCGCAATTGGCCCAGTCTACGGCTTCCACACACGCGGAAGCGGCCCCGGCCTGGACGAATGGTTTACTGAGTTTTGATGATGTCAGCCTGAGGGAAGCGGCCCGTCAGTTGGGACAGTACACGCATCGCGTGATCTGGATGGGTAGCGAGAAGGCGGAGGCAACGCGGGTGTCCGGTGTGGTGCAAGCGGCTCGGCCAGCCGCCGCCCTGAGCTTGCTGACTGTGGGGCAAGGCTTACAAATCAGGGAGTTGCCGGGGCTTATAGTTATTTACTAATGATAATTATTATCAATAAAAAAATACGATGGTCATCAGGGGTGAGGAAAGAGGGGTAGCACAGCGTCCTGAGGGTAGTTGTTTACATAGGATGCTCCATCATGAAGTGCGCTTTGCAGGACACGCCGCCTCTTTTTGCCATGCGCAGGCATGTTCGTTCCGGCGTGGCAACCGACTCTTTTTCTTCTTCCCAAGGCTCGCGCTTTAAGCAGGGGCAAGTGGCTATCTTGATGGCCAGTGTCTTGCTGCTGATGCAGCCCATGCAGGCGCACGCGGCCGGGCCGATCGTGCTGGATATGGCGTCTCAGCCTTTGGCCGATGCACTCTTGCAGATTGGCCGTCAAGCCCAGGTGGAGATCGCGTTTTCACCGGGGCAGGTTCGGGAAAAGCGCGCTGTAGCCTTGCAAGGTGAACTGACGGTTGAGCAGGCTTTGGATACCTTGCTGGCCCCTTGGGGATTGGCGGCCAGAGCACAGGGCGATCAGCGTTATACGATTGTGACGGCCCCTGTTGCCAAAGGCTTGTCCGTGCTCGATCCCGTCCGTGTCCACGGGCAGCGCGTCGGAGAGCGCCGTTATTCCCGCGAAGAACTGGATCAACGCGCAGCGGGTAACCGTGATCTGTCCAGTCTTCTGGCCGACAACCCGGCTGTTCGTCAGAACGAAGCCGCAAAAACCAGTGCAAATCGCGGCTCTTTGGCGCTGGAAGATATCAGCTTTTATGGGGCCAGCCCCTTCCAGAATCAGTTCCAAATTGATGGCATCAGCTCCACCAATCAGATTGATCCGGCCAGCCGTAATTTGAACCTGCAGGTGGGCAACGTGCCCGCCTATGCTCAGGCCTACAACCTGGATACCCATATGCTGGAGAGCGTAACGGTGCTCGATAGCAGCATTCCCGTGGAGTATGGTCGCTTTACCGGGGGCGTGGTCGATGCCAAGGTGCGAGATCCCAAGGGGGATAACAGCTTTCGTGCGGACTTCAGCTACAACTCCTCGGGGCTAACGTCGCAGACTGTGCCCGAAGAGCAAAAGAAAAAGTTTGGGGCCGGTGAACCGGGTTTCACTCCTGCCTGGACCAAGCGCTTTTCGTCCGCCATGCTGGATGTGGGCATCACGGATAGCACCGCTGCCTTGATCAATGTGTCCCGGCGTGAGTCCAGCATTGATCGCACCATGCGCGTCTTGCACGAGAAGGAGTTCACCGATGTGAATACGAACTCCAAGGACCGTGTCGATAATGTGTTCGCCAAAGTTCATACCCGTTGGAGTGCCAGCACGGATTCCGCCCTGATCTTCAAGTACGCGGATCGGCGCGAGGACCTGGTGGATTCCGGCATCCTGGCCAATCGGGTTCAGTGGCAGCATCAACAGAAAGCCTATGGTCTGGGTTTCGATCTGAACCATGACTTTGGGTGGGGGCTAGGCCGTGTGCAACTGGGTTATGACCAGATGAACAGCTACCGTAATTCCGACGGCACGGAGTACATGGTCAATATGGTGTTTTTGCCCAATGGCCGACCAGACTACACCTATATCAGCGGCGGGTTTGGGCAGGAATCCACCGAGCAGCGCAACCTGACCTTGAAGTCTCGACTGGAGTTCAAGCCGTTCCAGACCGGGGCCATTGAACATACGCCTTATGTGGGTTTTGAGCTGGCCCACACCAAAGGAGAGTTTGTCCGTCATCAGGATGCGTATGGGGGGCAAAAACGTCATTACAGCGGCGGGCAAGCTAGCAAGGTCCAGACCTTGAACTACTACCGTGCTGGAGAGGTGGGAGTCAGCTATACCAATGCATCCGTTTATGTGTCGGATCGCCTGGCCTGGCAGAATCTGGCCCTGACCACGGGCTTGCGCATGGATAAAGACAATTACTTTGGCAACACCAATCTGGCGCCACGTACCTTGCTGGAATGGGATGTGCTGGGAACAGGAGAAACTCGCCTGTCGGGTGGCTGGTCGCGTTATTACGGCATGGATATTCTTGGAACCGCCATGCGTGAGCGCAAGAGCCAACTACACACTTTGTTGGTGACGGGGGGCAAGCCGGTCGACCGGCCGTCGCACACGGCCTACAAGCTAGATGGGCTGAGAACACCGTATGACGACGAGTGGGCCTTGCGCTTGCAGCAGCAGTTATCGAGCAAGGTGGCCGCCGAGCTGGCCTATGTACGCCGTTATGGTCGTCAACAAGTCTCTCTCGAAGGGCTGGCCAAGACAGGCTACACCTACACGAACAACGGTAAGTCCAAAACGGATGCTTTTACCTTGAGCCTGATGAGCACGGCCCCTTGGACCTTGGGCGAGAGCCTGTGGACAGCGCGTGTGGATGTGACTTATCAGCACAGCAAGCGCAATAACAAGCTGGCTGATGGCTACGATGGCGAGGCCGAAGCACAGGAGGAGAACATCTATTACAACGGTGACCTGATACGCCGGGGTGATCGTCCAGTGGGGGATTACAACCTGCCTTGGCGAGTCAGTGCCGGTGTGACTGGTAGGTGGGCGCGTTATGGTTTGCAGATGAATAACCGGATCAACTGGAACAGTGCGCGCATGGATGTGCATTATGTGGGTCTGAGTCAGGACGACGGACTGGAAAAGTATGAATCCGGTCGGGTCGGTTCCTATTGGACCTGGGATATGCGCCTGGACTGGGAGCCGGCCATGCTTAAAGGTCTGGGCCTGGGGCTGGATGTGCTGAACGTGCTGGACAAGCAAGCGCCCGTAGTGGTCTCGACCCCGACTTCGGTGCTGAACCCGAACCTTTATCGCACAGGACGAGAGCTGTGGTTGCGCGCTTCCTATCGATATTAAAAGGGGGGCGAGCAGGCGCAAGTTTGCTGATGGTGGCACTGGCAACCGTGCTGCCAGGAGCCGCTTGCGCGGCGGGGGGAGTGGAGACAGGAGCGGAGCAGAAGCTTGGCTCAGGTTTAGCTTCTGCTCCTGTGCTCACTACGGGGCCTTCCGCGTCGGAGATAACAGAGCAATCCTGTGGAGCTAAGGACAGGCTGGAGGCCGAGTGTCTACGCATCCTCTATAAAAATGTCCCCGCTCAATGGCCTGCACCCACTATTGATCCGGGGCAGCCCTGGCAAGAGTGGGGGCCCGTGCCGGGGCCGGGCTCCAGCGCCCAGCCCCAGGCGGCAGAGGATGCCAGGAACACACAGATTGTCTCCTTGGGTGCCCGGTTATTTTTTGATAAGCAACTGTCCCGCAAAAAGCAGATTTCTTGTGCGTCCTGTCATCAGCCGGACAAGTCCTTTACCGATGGCAAAGCCTCCGCCGTCGGGGAGGACGGCTTGATGGGCAAGCGCCGTACTCCGCCCTTGTTTGCTGCGCCGTTTGCCAAAGCTTTGTTCTGGGATGGCCGTGCCAACACCTTGCAGGAGCAAGTTGTTGGCCCTATTGAAAATCCGCTGGAAATGAACCATGCCTTGAGTGACTTGATGCCGCGTTTGCAGGAGTCAGAGGACTATAGACAGGCATTTCAACAAGCCTTTGGCGCATCCTCATCCAATCCCATCGACGCCGCGCGATTGGCCCGAGCCTTGGCCGCTTATGTAGTCACCCTCCGTCCGGCAGCAACGCGCTTTGATGACTTTATCGCCGGAGATATGGCCGCTTTGAATGATCAGGAGCTGATCGGCCTGCATCTGTTTCGTACCAAGGCGCGTTGCATGAACTGTCATAACGGCCCCATGTTGACGGACAACGGTTTTCACAATATTGGCCTGTCTTTTTATGGACGTCGTTTGCAGGATCTGGGGCGGTTCGAGTGGAGCCGAGACCCCGCTGATCTGGGCTTGTTCCGCACTCCCAGTTTGCGTAATGTCGCCAAGGCCGGTCCCTGGATGCACAATGGTTTGTTCCCCAGTCTGGACGGTCTGCTGCGTATGTACGATGCGGCAATGGGCCCGGACCCTAAAGAAACCGGTCCATTGGTGCCGCGTAAGTCTGAACGGATCCGGGAGCTGAACTTGAGTGACGAGGAAATCCAGGCTTTACGTGCTTTTCTGGAGGTCTTGTAGTGATCAAAGCAGGCCAAACCTGACTGGCGGGCACAAAAAAAACGATCGTGTTTACCACGATCCAGATTGCTGATGAACCCCACGTTTTTTGATTTGGGGTTTATTTTTTATTTTCGTTGCGACGAGCAGGAGTGGGCCAAGACACGACTGTTCTTGAAGGCCGCTTAGGTCCAGAGTTGAGCATACAGGGCCTCAATCTCTTCTTGAGACGCAAGCCGGGGGTTATTGTTGGGTGATCCTGAAGCCAGGGCTTGTTGGGCCATGGTTGGGCGTAGAGAGTCAAAATGTGATTGCTCAATACCGAGGGCACGTAGGCTGGGAACCTGCAAGTTCTGGTTAAGTTGATGTAATGTGCTCAGCAGTTTTTGATTGGCCAGGGTGTCGTTATCCTCAGGTGCAGCGAACCCTAAGGCTCGGGCACATTGTGCATAGCGTTCAGGGGCTGCCGGGATGGAGAAGGCCGTGACCGTCGGTAGTAGGATGGCATTGGACAGACCATGCGGAACATGAAAGAAGGCGCCGATGGGGCGGCTCATACCATGCACCAGTGCCACTGAAGCGGCAGAAAAGGCAACACCTGCCAGGCTCGCTCCAAGCATCATGGCTTCACGGGCAGGACGGTTTTGACCGTCCTGGTAGACTCGCTCCAGGTTGGGACCGATCAGGTTCATTGCCGCCAAGGCCTGGCTGTCACTGTAGGCATTGGCCTTGCGACTGACATACGCTTCGATAGCGTGTGTCATGGCGTCAATGCCGGTGTCGGCAGTCGTGCGCGGCGGGACTGTCAGAGTCAACTCATAGTCGATCAGCGCCGCGTCCGGTACAAAGGCCGGGCCAGTGCACAGTAGCTTTTCGTCGTTTTGTTCGTCGGTAATGATGGTGAAACGGGTGAACTCAGAGCCGGTGCCGGCCGTAGTGGGGATGGCAATCAGAGCAAGCCCTTTGCGGGTGACGTGGGCTGGAACGGCGTAGTCTCGGATCGTACCGCCATGACGGCTCAGAACGGAAATGGCTTTGGCGCTATCAATCGGGCTGCCACCGCCCAAGGCAATCAAGACATCGTACGTGTCGCTGCTGGCTTGAACGACACCGGCCTGAATCGAGGCGGCGGTGGGTTCGGGGACAGTCTCGGAAAAGATATCGCAGTGTATGTTGTGCTGGGCCAGCAAAGTCTGGACCCGCTGTGGATGGCCTAACGAGACCATGGTGGGGTCGGTAATGAGAAGCGCTTTCTGGCAGTGCATCGAGCGCAGCAAATCGGGTAGTTGCTCTAGAACACCACCACCAATCAGTAAGCTGCCGGGTAAAGAGATCAAACTCATGACGGTCTCATTGTTGCGGGGTCTGGCGAGTTAAAAAACGATAGTGGCGAACCACTATCGTTTTCTGACTCATGAACGAGCAGGCTCTTACTTCATGCAGGCCTTGATTTTTTCCAGGTCCGGGCCGTCAATGGGGCGTCCCAGATTAAAGGGCATGGAGGTCTCGCGCCAGTCTTTGTAGTCTTGCAGGTATTCGATCTGGCTGGCATAGACTTTGGCGGCATCGGGGTTGCTGCAGGCCACGGAAATCATGACCTCGTTGGTTACCTGCTGAATGGTTTTCAGACTTTCGTCATCCATGCGGTGGATTTGAACACCCGCTTTTTGGAAAGTGCGCAAACCTTCGGTGGCTCGTTTCTCGGTAAAGGCAATGGACCACATCATGGTTGCGTCGGCGGCAATCTTCAGCTTTTCTTTGGTGGTGTCGCTCAAGGCATCCCAGGCCGCTTTATTGATCATGACGCCAAATACAGAGGCAGATTGATGCCAGCCAGGTGTGGACCAGTGCTTGGTGACTTGATGCAGGCCCGCCGAGACATCCACGTTGGGCGTCGAGAACTCGGCGCCGTCAATCACGCCGCGCTCCAGCGATTGATACAGCTCCTGGCCGGCCATCGATACCTGGGTGCCACCGATTTTCTCCAGCACCTGACCTTGTTCCAGACCGGATAAGCGCAGGCGCTTGCCTTTTAGCTCTTCCAGGTTACGAATGGGGGTGTTGGTGCGAAAGCCCGACTCATTATTGGTAATGGCATAGGGCAGATAGACCATGCCGTATTTACCGTAAATCTCGTTATAGAGCTCTGCACCGCCCCATTCTTTGATCCAGTTGGCATAGTCAATGGCATTGAACAAGCTCGAGTGCGTGGCCAGCGGGGAGAAGGCTGGGTTACGGCCTGCCCAATAGCCGGGCCAGTCGGCACCGGCCTGAATGGTGCCGGACTCTACCGCGCTAAAGACCTCACCGGTTGGGACAAGAGAGCCGCCTTCAAAAAATTCAATTTTCAGCTCGTCGCCGACCAGCTTATTGGCAAGCTCGACCCACTTTTTGTCCATCTCCACTAATTCGATGGAGGCGGGCCAGGTGCTGGTCATTGTCCATTTTTGAGGGGCTGCCTGGCTAAGGCCTGTCATGCTGAGCAGAGCGGCTGTGGTCAGTGCGGTGAGTATCTTTTTTGTTGGCTTCATGGTGTCTCCTAGTTGTATTAACTGCCGTACAGCACGTGTGGTAGCCATGTGACCAGATTGGGGAAAATGGCTATCAATATACACATGAGAATGACCAGGAAAATAAACGGAATAACCCCCGTAATAATTTCCGTAGTTTTGACTGAGGGAGGGGTAATGGCACGCAGATAAAACAGGGCGTATCCAAAAGGAGGGGTCAGGAATGAGGTTTGCAACACAACAGCAACCAAAACAACAAACCACAGCAGGCTGACTCCCATTTCCTGAACGATGGGCAACAGAATGGGGAAGGACAGCAGCACAATACCCGTCCAGTCCAGGAAACAGCCCAGGATAAAGACAATCAGCAGCATCACCACGATCAGCAGCCAGGGCTCCATATCCAGGCCGCGCATGATGTCCTGGACCGCACCCAGTCCGCCCGTAATGTTGAACACTCCGGTAAACGCCGTGGCACCGACCACAATGAACAGGATCATGGCTGAGGTGCGACCCGTTTCATACAGGGCATTAAAGAAGGTGCGCCACTGGAATTTGCCGCGGAAAATGACGATCAGCAAGGACAGCAAGACCCCGATGGCTGATGCCTCTGTGGCCGTTGCAATACCCGCTAGCATCGAGCCCAAAATACCCAGAATCAGGAAAATAGGCGGGACGGCTTCCAGGAGTAACATTTTGATCAGGGCCGGTTTTGAGATCTGTTCTTCCGGCTCGACGGACGGGGCCCGTTCGGGGTGTCGCCAGGCAATAAAGACGACCCAGGCGGCATAGAGCAAACCCAGTAGCACGCCTGGAATCAGGGCGCCTGCAAACAGCTCGCCAATGGACAGCGGTGAGTAGCTGGCCATCAGGATCAGCATGATGGACGGTGGGATCAAAATGCCCAGGCACCCCGAGGCGGCGATCACGCCGGTGGTCAGCTTGGGGCAATAGCCATATTTCAGCATGGGGCGTAATGCCATCATGCCGGTGACGGTGATAGAGGCGCCGATAATGCCGGTGGTCGCCGCCAGCAAAATGGAGAGAAAAACAACGGCAAGTGCCAGGCCACCGCGCACCCGCGACATTAAAAGTCGCAGGGCCTCGAACATCTTGTCCGTGACTTCCGAGTCAGACAGAAAGCGGGCCATCAAGATGAACAAGGGAATGGCGATCAGCGTGTAGTTGTCCAGAACATCGCCATAGATGCGGTTGACGACAATGCCCAAGACCATGGGTTTGCCGGCAATGAGCGTACCAATAACGGCTGTTCCACCCAGAACGAAAGCCAAGGGATGGCCCATGAATAGGCCCAGCAACAGCAGGCCACCCATCAGCAGTGCAATCAACTCAGGCGTCATGATGGCCGGGCTCCTTTTGGGTCAGCAGACGGATTACCTCGGCAATACCTTGAATCAGCAACAGGGCGGCAGCCACCACCATGGAAATCTTCAGTGGGTAAACGGGCAGTTGAACGGCGCCGTAGGTCGTTTCACCTTGGGCCAAAGAACGCATGGCAAACTCATAGCTGCGAGTCAGAAATACCCAGGCGAAGGGGAAGAAGAAAATGAGGTAGCCCGCAAGCTCAGTCCATTTGCGAGCGGCAGGGGAAAACTTTTGGATCAGCAGGTCAACGCGGACATGAGATTGATGCTTGAGGGCATAGGCGCCCAACATCAAAAAGTAAAAACCGTAGAGCTGTTTGGTGGCATCAAATGTCCATCGGGTAGGCTGATTGAGCACATATCGCATGAACACTTCATAAATAATAATGGTGGCAAAAATAATGGCGATAAATGAGAGGATTTTGCCGATGAATTCATTGAGTGAGTCAATAGCCTTTAAAACCATCGTTTTCCTTTGGCGCGAATTGTTATTGTTTCAGACTGACGGTTTAGTCTATGAGCAAGGCAAGCCCTGTCACAACGTGGGTTTACCCTTACGTAAACCTAACTCGTTATAATCGCTTGGCCAAGGACGGCGCAATTGGAGGAAAAGTGCAGGATCACACCTTGTTGATCAAATACCTGACAGGTATGGGGATCTTTCTGGCCTGCTTGCTGGCGGCATTTATTCTGGCTTTTATGAGACATCGTCGGCGCAAGTGGTCGCACAATGTCATCGCGCAAATCGTGCAGTTGGGCTTGTTGTACGGCGCCATTGCGGTTGCCCGCCAGTACGTAAACATGGCTATTGCCGATTACCACGTGACGTTGGTGACACCGCGCATGGTCGATTTTGTGGCTGTGCTGACGGCAGCGGCGGTGTTGATGCATACGCTATCGCTGTTGATCAACCGTCTGGAGAAAACGCAACTGAGCAAAGGGGGGGATCCGACCTCGGCACGCCTGATTGCACGGGTGTTGAAGTTCGGCGCATTTGTTCTCATGTTGCTGTTTTTTGGCGAGCACTTCGGATTAAGTATGTCCGGACTGTTGGCCTTTGGCGGTATCGGCGGCATTGCGATCGGTATGGCAGGCAAGGATATTTTGAGCAATGTCTTCTCCGGTGCCATGTTGTACTTTGATCGTCAGTTCAAGATTGGCGACTGGATACGTTCGCCTGATCGCAATATTGAAGGGACGGTGGTTGAGATTGGTTGGCGCCTGACCAAGATCATGACGTTTGATAAACGGCCGCTTTATGTGCCCAACTCCTTGTTTTCTTCCATCAGTGTGGAAAACCCGGGGCGCATGACGAATAGGCGGATCAATACCGAGGTGGGGTTACGGTATGAGGATGCCGGCAAGCTGCGCGGTATTGTGGATGATATTGGCCAGATGCTGGCTCAACACCCTGATATTGATCAGACACAGACGACGCTGGTCTATTTCAATGCCTTTGCAGACTCATCACTGAACATCATGGTGTATTGCTTTACCAAAACAACTCAGTGGGCCGAGTGGTTGGGCATTCAGCAGGATGTGTATTTGAAGATTATTGATATTGTGCAGCAGCACGGTGCCGATTTTGCCTTCCCCAGTCAGACTTTGTATGTGGCGAAGGGGGGCGAGCCAGAAGGGGCAGCCCGGACCGAGTAAACACACAGGTCCAGCAGTACGGCCAGTCCCGGTGGTGGCAGCACAGTGCGGGGGCGCACTGTGCTGTGTCCTGCTTGGTTTAGCGTACGCTTTGCGTCGCCAGACTCAGGGCCAGATCTTGTTTCATGCGTTTCTTGTAGAAAGGCAGGCAAATAAGCAGAGCCAGGAACCAGAAAGGTGTGGCAATCAGGCCGATCAGGGTTTCTTCTTCCTGGCTGAACAGGTACAGCGCAAAGGCAAAGAACACCAGAGTCAGATAGCACATGGGAATGGCAAAGGGCATTTTGTAGCTTGATGCAGCGTGTGCCTCAGGACGAACCCGGCGGTACTTCAGGTAGGTGATCAGGATCACGGCCCAGACAAAGATAAAGCAGATGCTGGCCACGGTGGTCACAATTGTGAACACACGCATCACATCGCCTTCTGCGTATAGCAGGAACAGGCTGGACAGCAAAAGGGCGCAAGAATAGATCAGACCATTGCGGGGAGTACCGTTACGCGACAGTTGGCTGAAGGCTTCGGGAGCCAGCTTGTTCTTGGACAGACCGTACAACATGCGACCCGTGGAGAACATGCCGCTATTGGCGGACGACAGGGCCGAGGTCAGCACCACAAAGTTGATGATGGCCGCTGCTGCACCTACGCCAATCAGCAAGAACATATTTACAAACGGACTCTTGTTGGGCGCGACAATATCCCAAGGGGTGACGGTCATGATGGCGGTCAGGGCCAACACGTAAAACACAATCACGCGAACCGGAATCTTGTTGATGGCTTTGGGCAGGTTCTTGGCAGGGTCAGCCGTTTCAGCCGAGGCGGTACCCACCAGTTCGATACCCACAAAAGCAAAGATGGCGATCTGGAAAGCGGCAAAGAAACCATTCAAACCATTGGGGAACATCCCGCCGCGATCCCATAAATGGGTCAGGCTGGCTTTTTCGCCGGTTGGGCCCACAAAGCCGGTAAACAGCAGGTACGCGCCCACACCAATCAGTGCCACGATGGCAATGATCTTGACCAGGGCAAACCAGAACTCGAGCTCGCCAAACAGTTTGGCCGACAGCAGGTTAAAGATCAGCAAAAAGGCAATGCAAGCCAGACCGGGCAGCCAGAGCGGAATATCCGGCCACCAGAATTGGGTATAGCCGGTAATGGCGACAATATCGGCAATGCCAATAACTACCCAGCAGAACCAGTAACTCCAGCCTAGAAAGTAGCCCATGGTGGGCCCGAGAATATCGGCGGAAAAATCCACAAAAGATTTGTATTCCAGGTTATGCAGGAGCAATTCTCCCATTGCCCGCATAACAAAAAATAAAAAGAAGCCGATGATCATGTAGGTAAACAAGACCGAGGGTCCGGCCAGACTAATGGTGCGGCCTGATCCCATAAATAGCCCGGTACCGATAGCGCCTCCAATGGCTATCAGTTGCAGATGCCGGTTTTTCAACGAGCGTTGCAGTCCAGATGAATGTTGCTGAGACACACTGTACTCCTAGTTTTTTTTCGTTCAAATGCGTAATTATGACTGTGCTGCGAGAAAACAATGGGCACAACCCGTCCTCAAGAACGGTTTTCTTGATGCCGATCTACATAAAGTAGGGAGCGCACAGCAGTCCTCCTTGTTCTGACGACATGAAATGCCAAAACAGACCTGCGTGCGAATAAAAATGGGAATAAAGGGGTGGTGTGCCAGGCGGTCAGACAAGGCGCCTGACTATCTGCTCATAAATAGGCTCCGGACAAATAGGTGGACAAAGACCATATGGCCTTTGTACCCCCTCTGTCCGTTTACCTGAGAGCTTATCCATCGGCGGGCGACGGTCCCCTTCGGTGGGCACTGATGTGCCTCTCTCCAGAACGTCAAGGGTTCAAGATTCTTTTGCCTGAGAGATTCCGGGGTCGTTGCTCCGTCGGCGCTTCATCAAGGTGAAGACTCTCACCTGAACCGTTATTGACGTCGCTATTGTATAGACAGGTAAAAAGCGATGACTACTATCGTTAACCTGTAGGCGATTGATGAGAATGGTTCTTGTTTATCGGCGAGGTTTGTGCTGGGCATTTTGCCGTGACGTCACCAAGGATGCGTCCTTTGCACAGAGCCGCATTGTCTTGAATCGGGCTGGTTGCCTTGCTCCAGACGATGCGGCTCTTTAGTTCTGCATGCCGATGTCAGTGTTGCTTACTCGTCGTTGGCATGTAAAAAGCGATACACCAAGGCGCCGATAACACCACCAATCAAGGGGGCCACCCAGAACAGCCACAACTGTTCCATGGCCCAGGTGCCTTGGAAAAAGGCCACGCCGGTGGAACGGGCAGGGTTCACGGAGGTGTTGGTGATGGGGATGCTGATCAGGTGAATCAAGGTCAGCGCCAGACCAATCGCCACACCGGCCAGGCCAGCGTGACCACGCTTGTGAGTCGCACCCATGATGATGAACAGGAAGAAGGCGGTCAGCACAATTTCTGCGATCAGGGCCGCGTTGCGGCTGTAATTGCCTGGCGAGTGCTCGCCAAAGCCGTTGGAGGCAAAGCCTGCCACGGGATCAAAGCCGGCTTTGCCGCTGGCGATCAGGTACAGAACGCCGCCGGCCAGCAGGCCGCCGATAACTTGGGCAAGGATGTAGGGAATAGCGTCACGAGCGGGGAAGCGTCCGCCAGCGACCAGCCCCAGCGTGACAGCCGGATTGATGTGGCAACCAGAGATATTGCCAATGGCATAGCACATGGTCAGCAAGGTCAGGCCAAAGGCCAAGGCTACTCCGGCAAAACCAATTCCCAGTTCAGGATAGGCAGCGGCAAAGATCGCACTTCCGCAGCCCCCAAAGACCAGCCAGAAAGTGCCCAGCGTTTCTGCGGTGCATCGTTTAATTAAAGACATGATATGGCCCTGTTAGTGATGTAACACGGCAGCATTCTAGCGATAAGCACGGTTCACCCACTGAAGGAAAGGAAAACAACTGTCAAAAGTTTTCCTTTGTTGAGGGTGGTGTTTTTTTATAGTAAATGTGAGAAATGTGCTTAAGGTGGCAGTTTGTGTCAGATGCAGGGTTTTGTTGGAATTGCGAAGAATTGCTGCTTTTTGGGATGGCGTTATAAGTAATTTGTGGACTAATTTTTATTTTCTTTGAATGAAATGTAAAAATCAGGGGTGCGAAATAAAGGTGAAACAGGGAAAGTTGTTTATATAAGTAGTTATTTGATGCTTTGTTTACGAGTTTAGATTTTCAGTAATTGAGGGGGCGGATTTTGGGACGTATTTATTCTGACGTCTTTATTGGTTTTATGTTTTCTTGATGTGTTTTGATTTTTAAGCAGTGACTAATGAGGATCAGTGGAAAATCTGAATTGAGTAGAAATAAAAAAAGGGCCAAGATGCTTGGCCCTTTCGGTTTAGGTCACGCTTACGGCATTTGCTCAATGAAAGCCGCTGTCACGGGTGATACCTGGTGGAAATCAAAAGCCTGATGGTAGATTTCTCCATTCTTGGCTTCTACAGTTAGCCATAGTTGATGCTCAACCTCACTATTGGGCGGGATAGCAATTTCTACCGATCGTGTCCAGCGTGTGCTGTTAAACGCCTGACGGGGTGTAGGCATAGGCTCGGGCTTGCTGACTTGCAGATAGGCGCGGCGTATATGCGGGTCGCAGGCTTGGCAAAAGCGAATCTGGAACGCTTTGCGATGTGCGCCGGTGGGCCCGCTGATAGGGGCTTGGTCATTCGTTTCAGCCAGTGCAAACGACCACGGACCAATCTGACTTTGCAGGGCATTGTTGCCAAAGACAGGCTGCGGGCCTTGCTGCGTCAGATAAATCACGAAGGCAGCAGGGATGGCCAGAAGGCTGCTGGCCAAGACCAGGCTACGTGTAGACATGCGTGATGCCGATTCAGTGTTACCTATTCCAGCCGCTTTAGGCGCTGCCTTCGCAACTGGCGCAGGTTTGGCCCGCACAGGTTTCTTTTCCTGCCAAGGCCACCAGGGCAGGTAAAAGGTCAGTCCCGCGCCGGCCATGGTTAGCCAGCCCAGCCAGGCAACCGTGCCGATGCTCCAGCCCCAGCCTTGCCAGCACAAGAGCCAAGCCACGGCCAGAAAAGGCCAGCCGATTAAACGAAAGATCCGCCTTTCCTGCTTGCGAGGCGCGCGATGCAGCAGAAATTCACCCTGGCGATCGCTGGCCAAGGCCAGGCAGATAAAGCCCGCCAGACTGCTGATAAATACGGCCAGATTTAGCCACAGGCTGGTATTGCTCATGGCAGCCCTCCTTCCGGCATCACCAGAAAGCAGAGCAAGGCGATCAAAGCGGTAGGCAGCACCATGCCCAACCAGGCGCGAGTGGCACTTTTGGTACTGAACACCCACATGACGGCGATGGTGTACCAGACAAAGCTCAACATATTGGCCGCCAGGACAGCCTGGGCTCTGGGCAAAGGCCAGAGCAAGGTCAGCAATACGGTGGCGGCGTCTGCCAAGGCGTAGCCACCCACCGTGGCGGCCACGATGCGCGACAACACTTGCAGGCGGTAACGAGGAGTCAGTCCACTCATCCGTTCACTCCCGCAGTATGCAAGTTGGCAGGGGTTGCGGTTTTTTTAGACAGGCTGGCAATGTGCCATTTACGTTTCATTTTTATGGCGATATAGATAAAGATGGCGGCCAGGCCAAGCATGCTCAGGTCAAAGCCTGCCAGCCCCCAGTCGCCATGGGTGACGGTAACGCCCAGATGGCGGTCGGTCGTCAGCAGGTTCAGGACGGGAATCAGGCCATAGGCGGCGGCTGTCAGGTAGAGCAGTTCCAGCCAGGCGCGCTTCAAGGGTCGCCAGCAGGCATACAGGAAGGACCAGCCCCAGACCAGAAACAGCGCATGAAATTCCCAGGCGGCGCGGTCGGCCATAGTGACCGGCAAGAGGCGGTTGGCCCAGAAGTAGGCGGCCAGACCTAGCGGCAAACCGGCCAGGGTTCCGGCATTCAGGATTTCCACCAGACGCAGGCCCGCCGCATCAAAGCGCTCGGATACGCTCAGCGCGGTGGCTTTGGACAGGCGCTTTTGATGATGGGTGCGGCGTTTTACGGTCCACAGCACCAGGCCCGTTCCAATAACGGCGCAGCCCAGCAAACCAGAAATAAAGTACAGCCAGCGCAACCACCATTCGGCAAATGCGCCTTCGTGCAAGGCCAGCAGCACGCGGTGTGTGTCCCCCGTGATATTGCTCGTGTTGTCCGGCTTCATGGCGCTGCCATCGATGGCGTTAAAGCGCAGGGTTTCGGCACGGGTCCAGTACACGCCCGTCACGCCGGTGCGGCGCAGTTCTACATAAGCTTGGCTATCTGCCGGATGCGTAATGTGTACCGAGGCAATGCTGTTCTTGCCCCAGGTTTGTTCAGCGCTGTGCATCATCGCGCTTAACGGAGCCTGCGGCATGCTGACGGGCAGGAAGTCATGTTTTTGCTGGCGAATATCCTGGAAGTAAGCCTGTCGTCCTTCCTCTGTTGCGCCGTACATGATCTCTCGTCCGGTCGGCATATAGAAGGACATGAAAAAGATCAGGCCCGTGTAGGTAATCATCAGGAAAAAGGGCAGGGACATCACGCTGACGATATTGTGTGCGTCCAGCCAGGAGCGTTGTCCCTTGCCGGGTCTGAAGGTGAAAAAGTCGGTAAAGATCTTTTTGTGTGTCACCACGCCCGTCATGACGGCCAACAGCATCAGCATGGTGCAGATACCGACCAGCCAGATAGCGACGGGGTACGGCATGTAGTGCAGCGCATAGTGCATGCGATACAGACCCGTGCCACCAGCGGTGGCGCGGGGTTCTGTTTCTGGTTGAATCTGGCCGGTGACCGGGTCCAGTTCCTCGCCCCCGCGACGGCCACGCTGACCAGGTTGGGACATTTCTTCCCAGGCAATGGACAGTCCGTGCGTGGCACGTGGGTTCAGGGCTTGATGCGGCAGGGTAATGATCCAGGCTTTGGAGTCTGCCGGGGCATGTGTTTGTAGCTGCGTCAGGGCCTGATCCAGCATCTGGCTGGATTGCTCGGGTAGAACTTGCATGGGCAAGGGACGCTCGGGCTCCATCCAGCGGGTGATTTCATCGTCTACATAGCCTGCCGTGCCCGTGACGAAGACGAAAAACAGGATCCAGCCCACTACCAGACCGACCCAGGTATGCAGCCATGCCATACATTGGCGAAATGACTCTTTCACGCTGACGCGCCTCCTACTTCAGCACCGTCTCCGGGTGCTGGATTGATAACTGGAAAACTGAGAAAAGCCGTGCTTGCCTGGCCGCTGCGGGTGACGGATGGAATCCGCTCTTCTTGGACGCTGCACTCGTCACGCAAGCCGCGTTTTTCAGGACGCGAAAAGCGGGTGACAGAGAAGGAAAGAGGGCATCAGGCTTAAAACAACGGCAAAATAATAGCAATCATTCTCATTACGGTGTGAGAATTTGCCAGGATTCAAGGTTTTATTCAGAAATCAATGCGACGCCATAGCTGTTTTGGCGTTTCTCATAGGGGGGAGGGTGCAGTTGAGGGGGGCCTGGTGGGACTTGGAAGGGAATAAACCTTGTCGGCTCCAGGCTGACGTACCTTAGGCTGAGGACTGACCGCCGGGGAGGGGCAGAAGGGAATAGGCTTTGCAGGCATAACCCCCCTACTACCCAATCTTATGGCTTATAGCGCTTTAATCGCACGTAAAGCGGCCACCCCCGCTTTTGCAGCTTGCGGATGAGGATGGGCACTGCATAGTTCGGCAATGGTCAGCAAATCGGCCCGAGGCCGTTTTTTGATTTCCTGCGCCAAGACTTCGCTTAAAAAGAAGTTGTCGGCGCTGGCCAGCCTTCTTAGCAAAGGAAAGTCTTGCAAGTCCAGGCTGGGAATGAGCGGGATAGCGATTTCTTCATGTTCATCGTTCCCGCACAAATGGGTGATGAAATTGCTCAAGCCCGTTTGATCAGGACACAAGGGTGTGTGTGATGGATGCAGCTCACTCAAGCAACAAGACCGTTCCAGCGCCTGTTGGGCTGCCGTCAGAAAGGCTGACAAAGACGGGAATACAATGCGGCTGTCGTCGTCGTGGGATAGGTAAAACACCTGCCCGGCCAGTGGGGATTCGCAGACCCAGACATGGTGACTGCTGGTATCGGGATCGTCCAGAATCAGACCGCCCAGGGCGTCCAGCGTGGGGTGGCCGCTGAACTGTTCGCTGAAGGCTTGGGCCTGAACGAAGGGGAGCAAGTTTACTTCCTGATCGAAGCGCTCGGCATACAGGCCTTGTTCGACTTGTTTGAAGTAGTCGTCACATTCTGCTGTCAGGCTCATGTTGTGCGGCTCGCTTGAAAATGGATCGAGTCTTTATACCTGAACTGCCCATGGATGCGGTAAGAATTTCCATTAAACAGGCCCCGGCTACCAAGGTATCGGGGCCCGCCGTACTTTTCTGTTTGCTCAGGTGTTTTTAGAGCACCACAAACAGCAGCCAGACGACGACTGGGGCAATAACCGTGACGGCAGCACCGTACAGTAAAAGCTGACGGAAGAAGGCATCACGCGACACTCCCTGAGCATTGGCCAGTACCAGTGCGCCGTTGGTGGAGAAGGGGCTGACGTCCACAATGGTGGAGGATACGGCCATGGCTGCAATAAAGCCCACCGGCCCCACGCCGCCATCGCCTTGCAAAAAGGGCACGGCCAGTGGAATCAGCGAACCCAGCACGGCGGTGGAAGAGGCGAAAGCCGACACGACCGCACCCACAAAAAGCAGCAGCAAGGCCGCCATCAAGGGAGAGGTCAGTTGGGCAACGCGATGGCCAACAAAATCAATCGTGCCCATGGATTCCATCACGCCCACATAGGTGCTGACACCCACAATCAGCATGATTTCAGGCCAGGACACTTGGCCCAGCGCGCGTTTTTGCAGATTGGGGGCCATCAAGGTCAGTACCAGACCGATGGTGATCGAGGTAAAGCCAATATCCTGTTTGAAAAACAAGGTCAGAACGGCCAGGATAAACAGGCCTGCCAGGGTCAAGACGCGATACCAGTGCGGGGCCTCGCTGGCACCATTGCCGGCTTCGACCAGGGCATCGGGACTTTTTCGGGCGGTCTTGCGCTCTTCGCCCAAGGCTTCGGCTTCGGCATCGCCGAATACTTGCGGGCCACCCGAGCCATGGGCCACGCGGGCAACATTTACGTCTGCTGAACTTAAGTCCACTTTCTGACGCATCAGCTTCAAACCACCCATCCACACGAACAGCAAAATAGACACGGCCAGGTTGATGCCCAGGCTGGCCATCATGGTGGCCATTTCATTCAAGGGCAAACCGGCGGCGCTGACCACACGGTTGGTGATGCCGCCATAAATACTGATCGGGGAGAAGCCGCCCCCTTGGGCGCCATGAATCACCAGCAAACCCATCAAGAGCGGGTTGATGCCGTACTGGCGAGCAAAGCCCAGCGCAATCGGGGCAATGATGGCAACGGCGGCTGGGCTGACGGCACCGACAGCGGTCAATGCGGCCGTGATCAGGAACATGATCCAGGGAATGGCGGCGATGCGGCCACGCACGGCTCGCACAGCCATGCTGACCAGCCAGTTGATCGTGCCATTGTTTTGAGCCAGCGCGAACAAATAGGTAATACCGGCCAGGGTCAGAAACAGGTCAGCCGGAAAGCCGCCCATGATTTCCTTGGCGCCCATGCCCGCCACTAGCGTACCCACCAGAAAAGCGCCTACAAAAGCAATCAGCCCCATATTGATGGGTAAGACAGTTGCCAGTACGAACATGCCTCCTAATACGGCAATGGATAGCCAATGCATATATCTCGTCTCCTTGTAAGTGAACCTTTTGCAGGTTTCTGGAAACGACCCTATCAGTGGCGGTATGGGGCTATCAATAAAGCCCATGGTTGAATGATTACGCTAAACGTAATGATTAGTCAGGGACGCGATGGTTGAGCTTTCATCTAGCACGCTCTTGTACTTGCACGGAGCAGGCGCGGTTTTCAGGAAGTGGGGCAACAGGAGTTGGGAATCGAGTGAGGGGCGTTGTGGCTAGGGTAGACAGAAGGGGGGATCAGATGGGTGTGAAGAGGCGCAGGCTGTGAAAGCGAGCTGTTTATGGCTGGTCCAGTTCAGCCAACAGTTCGCTGCTGTGAATTGTGCGCCCGAAGTGATGTTTCCACAGCTTGATACCCAGCTCGCTGGAGCGATCCAGGGACGAGCCGACCGTCAGATCCGTAATCAGAGTAGGGTGCAGCCCCGCATCAAACAAGGCAAAGCCTGCGGCCAGCACGCAGGTATCGGTTTGAATGCCGCAGACCAGAATGCGATCAGCCTGACATTGCTGCAAATACTCCATCGCCGCCGGGCTAGGGGCGTAGCCATGTTTGATGAAGATTTGCTTGGCATCGACCAGACAACGATCACTGCGCGGCGGACACCAACCCAACTGGCTGGAAAAGGGCGTTTGCGACTCGTCGTGCAGTTCAATCAAGGCTGCGCAAGGCAGGCGGGTGCTCAGGGCGTTAATGCCTTCAATTAGCCACGGAGGTGGCGAAAAGCAGCTTTGCACATCGACAACAAGCAGGATCTGTCGCATTGCGGGAGTCTCAATAAGAGCGCATCAGCGATGCCAGACGGAGGTGGCCTGGGCAGTCTGAAGGGCCGTCAATCAAGCCCTTATTGAAACACGGAGTCAGGCTGTTGGGCGGGTCCAGGTCAGGCGTGCGCCGACGATAATGCCGAGCACCGCCAGCAAGGAGGTGGCCGACAAGGTGGACAGGCCGCTTAAACCCTGGCCGATGGTGCAGCCCAGGGCCAGCACGCCGCCTACACCCATTAAGGCTCCGCCTGCCATGGAGCGCAGAATGTGGCGGGGCGACTCAAAACCTTCCAGTTTCCAGTGGCGACGCAGCAGGGCGCTTAGCAAGGAACCGACCACCACACCCACCACGATCAGGATGGTGAAGCGTGGGCTCATGCCGGTGGAGATCATGGCGTATTGAATGCTTTCACCAATCGGGGCGACAAAGCTTAGCGAGCTGACGGGCAAGGGTTCGAAGGGATCATCGCCCAGCCAGCCCGTGGTCAGCCAGCCGGCCACAATCAGCAGTCCTATCAATGCTCCGGCCAGCAGATCATTCAAGCGTAGGCCGTCCTGTCGGCGCCGCAAGGCAAAAGCGATCAGGGCGGCGACGATAAGGGCAATCACAATAGATCGGATGGGACCTTCAGACAGGGTGACCGCAGGCAGGGTGACGCTGGTGGCTTGGGCCACGCTGATGCGCAGCGGCGCCAGCAGGCCTGTCAAGGTGATGTAGGCGGTGATGCCTAAACAAAGCAGTACGACAAAAGAGCGCAGATTGCCTTGTCCTAACAGGACCAGAGCACGGGCGCCACAGCCATTGGCCAGGGTCATGCCTGCACCAAATAGCACACCCCCAAGTGGCACCAGCAGCCAGGAAAAAGTAGGATTCAGATACAGGGCCTTGTCCAGACTGATCAGGCCATAGCCTGCGGCCAGTTGTGCCCCGGCCAGGGCCACGGCCAGCGCCAGGGCAAAGCCCTGAAGCTTGTAGCCGCTGCGCCCGGACCAGCGCTCGGTCAAGCCACGATAAAAGCAAAAACCACTGAGCTGGCCGCTAATGCCAAAGAGCAGGCCAATGGCCAAGCTGACCCACAGTACAAATTCTGTATTCATCATGTGCGCTGCTTATTAGGACCGGGTTAGAACCACTTAGCCTTTGGTGCCCCAGATGTCGCGACTGATCGCGGCATACCAGGCCTCGCCATACTGGGCTTCCTGTTTACGGAAGGCCGGGCTGGCTTCTTTGGGGCTGACCCCGCCGGACGCTTCAGCCAGCTTGTCATCGGCAAAGGCGTACAAGTGCCCCACGGAAATGCCATAGTCGGGGGCGATCAGACTGTAGCAGGTATTGCTCAGCGTAGCCTGGGGCGCAGGCTTGCCGCTTAAGGTATTAATGATGGAAGCCGCTGCCAGCTTGGCCTGTGTATTGGCCGAGAAACCCGACTTGGGCATGGGCGAGGCAATGGTGGCATCGCCCACCACATAGATGTCCTTGACCTGCTCGGACTCGAAGGTATGCGGGTCAATGGGCACCCAGCCACTGGCGTTGGTGACCCCGGCCTGCTCGGCAATGGCTCCGGCTTTTTGAGGTGGGATGACGTTCAGCACATCGGCCTTGTGGATTTCGCCAAACTCGGTCTCTACGCTTAGTTTGACGGCATCCACGCGGGCGACTTTGCCGTCTTTGGAAAAGGGCACCCATTCGATCATGTCGCCATAGACTTGTTTCCAGCCGTCCTGGAACAGGCCTTGTTTGGAAAAGCCGTCTTTGGCATCCAGAATCAGAATCTTGGATTTGGGTTTGTGCTGTTTGAAGTAGTGAGCCACCATGCTGGCGCGCTCGTACGGGCCGGGCGGGCAGCGGAAGGGATTTTCGGGGGCCACCATAATGAAGGTGCCGCCATTGGGCATGGCATCGAGCTGGCTTTTCAGCAAACGGGTTTGATCGCCCGCTTTCCAGGCGTGCGGGGCCAGCAAGGAGGCGGCCTGGTCATAGCCTTCCAGCGTGTTCCAGCGAAAATCAATGCCGGGCGAGAGCAGCAGCTTGTCGTAAGACAGCTTCTGGCCCTTGGCCAGGGTCACGGTCTTGGCTTGGGAGTCGACGGCGGTGGCCAGGTCGTGAATGACCTCAATCCCGGCGGCGCGCAAATCATCAAAGCCGTGGCCTTGCTGTTCAAAACGGCGCAAGCCGGCCAGATACAGATTGGTGAAAGGGCAGGTGTAGAAAGTGGTGGCCGGTTCAATCAAGGTCACTTTCAGGGATGGATCACCGCGCTTCAAGTAGCGGGCAGCCGTTGCACCGCCAAAGCCGCCACCGACCACAATCACATGGGCCGAACTGCTGCGTGCGTACACAGGCAAAGTGCTCAGGGCCAGGCCAGCCACACTGGTTTTACCGACACGGCTCAGCCATTGGCGACGAGAGGAGTTCAAGGGGGTGCTCATGCTTAACGTCCTTGCGCAACGCTGCGTGGGGTAGAAGGGATTTCAGAGAAATGACGTGCCAGGGCCTCCAGGTCTGCGTCCTGGTAGCCTTTGACCAGACGACTCATGATGGTGGTGCCCGCTGGGGGTGTGTCCGAGGCAAAGGCGCGCAACTGTTCCAGCAAGGTGGCTTCGGGACGGCCTGCCAACGAAGGAATGAGGGTTGTGGAACGCCCATCTGGGCCGTGACAGTTCGCACAGGAGCTGGCCACCGTTTTGATGTCCAGTGTGGAACTGGCCCAGGCCGGCGCGGCGGCGCTGCTGGCCGCTAACAAGGCGGGGGCAATAAGGAGACGACCTACCAGAGAGAGGGACATGGGCATGCTTCTTGTCAATGTGCTTCGTTGTAGGAAAGGACGCCAGCGTAGCATTACCGTTAAGCCCCCCCTGTATGACTATATAGAGCGCTGTTATGAACTCAGCGCCCGGTAGGGGCGCTGAATGGGGCAGGTCAGGGCGTCTGGCAGCAAGTGGCCCGCAGTCAGCCGCTGATGCTCAGCGCAGTCTGGCCCGTAATGACGGCGCCTTGATCGTCCGTCCAGCTCATTTCCAGTGCCCCGGAGTGCCGCGCGACAAAGGTGAATTCAATGTACGGGTTTTGGGAGATCGCTGTTTCTGGAAACCAGTTGAACAAGGGCTCGCCGTTCAAGGTGGCCTTGAATTCGTGGATGATGTTGCGTGGCACAACCTGGCCGTCTTTACTTAAGCGCAGGCCACTTTCCATGCGGTGTTCGACCAGGGCGCGCACGCGCACCATTTCGCCCGCCTTGGGCGTGGCATTGCTGATCCAGATACGTGGTTTACTCATGAGTACCCCTTGTTTACATGCCGCAACCGCCAGCCGTCACGGTAATGTGATGCTGGGCGCTTAGGACACGGCCATCGTTCAAGCGAGCCAGGGCGCGGATGGTTTGGGTTTCAATCAGGCGCAGGCGAACGGCAACTTCCGTTGTTCCGGCCAGGGCCGTGAAGTTGAAACGGCAGGCCAGCGGGTGCGGGTTGCCCTGGGCCAGAATAATCAGCTCCTGGCAGTACACATCGTCGCTTGCTGGCAAGTCCAGCACCACTTTGACCGGCACAGCGGCGGGGTTGTCGCCCAGAGCGGGCATCTCCAGCTTCATGCCTTTTTCTTCTGGGCTGGCGCCTTTCAGGAACTCGTCCACAATGGCTTGCACCTGGGCCGCAGTGGCTGGTTTCAGCAATTGATCAAAGGCGACTTGCGCATGCAAATTGATGGGTAGCCAGGCGGCGCCCAGCCCGGCCGCACTGCCCAGCAAAAGCTGGCGGCGGCGGACAAAACGGGAAGGAAGTTTAGAGGAAGTCATTGAAACGGCTCTGGATCCACTGGAAGTCTTCTTGAACAAGGTCGGGGGTACGGACATCCATATCAATCTGCGTTTGCAGAACCTTGCCGCTTGCGTCCAGTTCGTATTCAAACTTGACCGAGATTTCCTCTTGCGGATCCCCGTTGACCATCATGTAGCACAGGTTGTCGGGTAGGACGGGTACCACTTCCTTGCCCGCGATACGTTCGGCCAGATTCTGGGAAACGATCTTGGCCACCGCGTGCGCCACGTGGGCGCTCTTGGGATAGTGGCCGAACTGGTCGGAAATAAAGCCCATGGAGTCCCCGACCACGTAAACATGGTCGTCGTCACGGGCGGTGAACAGGCGTGGGTCAATATTGGCCCAGCCTGTGGGTTTGCCGTCAGGCCCCGTGCCGACCAAACCTGCATTCCAGACCATATCGGCGGCCTGGTGCGGGGGCATCAGCACGGCGTCGTCAAAATCAAAGTCGCCGGCGGTGGTTTTGATGTGTTTCTTGAAGGGATCAACCTCTCGCACTCGGGCATTGGGCACGTGGGTGATGATGTCCGGATACAACTCCTGGAAGGCCGCGCGGTAGCCTTCGCCAATGGGGGCGATGGTGGGTTTGGGATCCAGAATAATGATCTTGCCCGGAATCTTGTTGGTCTTGATATGCCAGGCCATCAAACAGGCCCGTTCGTAGGGTGAGGGCGGGCAGCGATGGGGCGGCGGGGGCAGCGTCATCACAATGGTGCCACCCTTGAAGGCTTTGAGCTTGTTCTTTAAGGCAAACATCTCGGCATTCGGGATGTAGGCATTGGGGAAGTGTTGGCGTGTGTATTCTGCCGCGTAGGTGTCATTGCCGAACCAGGCATCGTAGGCATTGCGTATGCCGCCCGACAGGATCAGGTAATCGTATTCCAGCGCGCCCTGGGTGGTGCGCACGGTTTTCTTGTCGCGTTCGATGGCGGTGACTTCGGCGTGCACCAGGCTGTAACCGTACTTGATGGACGGCGCCAGCATGTCGTGGTTCAGAAAGTCGGTGTTGACGATGTCAATCAGCCACTTGTTACTCATGGGGCCGGACCAGAACGTGGGGTTGCGCTCGATCAGTACCACTTGCGCCTGCGGCACCAGTTTGGACAGGTATTTGGCAGCTGTCATGCCACCCCAACCGCCGCCACAAATGACAATGCGCGGGCCTTTGGTGTGGCGTGGCAGGATTTGGCTGGTGTTGGTGATGATGGCGGGGGCAGAGAGGCTGGTGGAGGGCAGAACCAGCGTTCCAAGTGCGGCGGCTGGGGTGGCCAGCAGGAAGTTTCTACGATTCATTGTATGTTCCTCGTGATCATGACATGACACACGTCAATCAGGATAAGTGGACCGCTTTGTGCGAGCCAGTATAGCCAAGAGTGCTGGGGATGCGTGGGGTTTTTTGCCGGGCGATGCCGCTGGAACGGGAGTCAAACACCGGTCAGGAGCGGCGCAGCGGCGGTGCTTATTCAGGGGAGGGGCGGGTCATCAAGGCAGGCTGCCCAAGGGCCGGCTACGCTGGTTTGTGGGTAAGGGTTAACGCTTAAAAACGCTCAGGAAACAACAGAAAAGCCGGATTTTTTGGATTTAAAAGTAACGGAGCTATCTTTGTGGACAAAATCAGAGGATAGTTCTGGGAGGGAAAATTATTTTCTCTGTTCGTTATTACATTTAGGACTTATTTTGAAGACAGAAATTGGTATTGTGAAGTGGTTCAACAGCGAAAAAGGCTTCGGATTCATCGTGCCGGAGAACGGCGGCAAGGATCTCTTCGCACACCACAGTGAAATTCAGGGAACCGGGTTCAAAACTCTGGAAGAGAACCAACGCGTTTCCTTCATCGAAGGTGCAGGCCAAAAAGGCCCATGCGCAACTAAAATCCAAATTCTTTGATGATGGGCTTGCCTGAACAGGCAAGCACCGCGTCAAACTGAAAAGGCCGGACCCTTTATGGGCTCCGGCCTTTTTTTGTCGCCGGGCCGTCCCAAGGCTCGGCGCCCCCGGCAAAAGCTCCCCCTCGGGGATGAGCCTGGACACACAGCAGTCCATTGCGGACTGCTGTGTGCCTAGCGAATCCGAGCGGCATACAAGCCGCGAGGTGGAGCGCAAGTCGAAGGCGCAGCGTGGGGGCTTTTTTTGTCGCTTGACTCGGTTTCAGCCGGTGTGTTCGAGGATGTCTGACTAGGCTAGAACGGGCGTTGTGCCCGTAGACTGCTCGGCAATCAGCAATCAGCAATCAGCAATCAGCAATCAGCAATCAGCAATCAGCGTTTCGTGCTTTACAAGTAATAGGCCAGATGCTGGGGAGCAACAGCGACGTTAGTTATAGAGCGGCCTTGGCGCACCGATTGGCACGGTCAGACGCGCTTCCAGCCCCCCGCCTTGACGATTCAGCAGTTCCAGCGTGCCGCCATGCTGGGTAGCGATGGCGTTCACGATGGATAAGCCCAGCCCATACCCCGCCTGCTGCTGCGAACCGCGCCAAAAACGGTTCATGGCCATATCCCGCTCGCTGTCGCTCAATCCGGGGCCATGATCCAGCACGCTGATACGCAAGTAACCCGGTTCTCCCGCTTCAATCCGCAGACTGATGGACTGCTGCGCTTTGGTGTAGCGCAAGGCATTGTCGATCAGGTTCTGTACGGCCACTGTCAGCAGGGATTTTTCAATTTTCACCGGGCCTGGTTTGCTGCGTATATCCAGCGTGATTTGGTCTATGGTGTCGCCGTAAATGGCTTTAAGCGCATGCAAGGCAGCATACACGGCCTCGTCCGCCTGGCTGCTTTCCTGGCTGGCGCCCTGACCGTCCAGTCGGGCCAGCTCCAGCAGTCGCTGCAAAATGTTCTGTAGCTGCTGCACGCCTTGATCGGCCTGACTCAAGGCCGTATCCAGCGTGTTGCGCTCTCCAGGGCGTTGGGCGGCCAGATGAGCAACTTGAATATGGGTTTTGATGCCTGTCAGCGGGGTGCGTAGCTCGTGGGCGGCGCTGTCGGTAAAGCGGCGCTCGCGCATGATGGCGGCTTGTTGTCGCTCCAGCAGTTCTTCAATGGTTCGCAGCAAGGGTTGCAGCTCAATCGGGGCTTTGACTTTGGGTAGCGGGCTGTCGTCACCTGGGCGGCGGCGCGACAGCAAATCCCGAATCCGCTCCAGTGGGGCCAAGCCGTGACCGATACCAATCCATAACAGCAACAGGCTGCCAAACAAAGCCACCACAAAGGGCAGACCGGCCGAGAGCATGATTTCCCGCACTAGCGATTCGCGTATCTCGATACTGTCGGCGGCGGCAATCTGGATATGGCCTTCACGCAACACAAAAGTGCGCCAGCGCTTGCCGCCATGCACGTGTGTACCAAAACCCAAAGCCACTTGCGACATGTCGGGGCTGCCTGCAGTACGGCTGACAGCCTGGATTTCCACTTCGCTGCGCACCACGCTGATCTCGCAGGCGACCCCGTCACGGGCAATGATGTCCAAAGGTTGCTGTGCCGATTGGGCCAGCTCCTGCAAATTCGGGAACTGGGCGACCAGTCCGGCCACCATGCGGGCCGATGCGGCCAGTCGGCTATCCAGCGCCTCTCGCAAAGAGTGACGCGCATCCATCAGCATCCAGGTTGCTACTGCGCTCCAGAGTACGGTCAGGGAAATGCCGATAATCAGCAGCAATCTAAGGCGTAAGCTCATGGCGTCCAATACCTAGCCGGCAGGCCCCAGTTTGTAGCCCAGGCCGCGCACGGTCTGGACAATATGGCTGCCCAGCTTGCGGCGCAAATGGTAGATATGCACATTGATGGCATTGCTTTCCAGATCCTGGTCATAGCCATAGATGCTGTCGCATAGCTGTTCGGCACTCAGGATGGTGTGGGGCTTATTGAGCAAGGCGCGCAGCAAGGACAGTTCGCGGCGCGCCAGGTTGACCGGCCTGCCATCCAGTGTGACGTGGCCGGTGGAGGCACAGAAACTGAGCCGTCCATATTCAATGCAATCGGTTTCATGGCCAGCGACTCGTCGTGTCAAGACATGCAGACGGGCCAGCAATTCGTCCAGGTCAAAAGGTTTGATGACGTAATCATCGCCCCCGCCCAGCAGTCCTTCGACCCGATGATGCAGGGCATCGCGGGCCGTCAGAATCAGAATGGGCAATTTGCGGCCTTGGTCGCGCCAGCGGCGCAGCAGCGTCAGCCCGTCCTGATCGGGCAAGCCCAGATCCAGAATACAGACATCAAAGTGCGAAGACAGCAAGGCGGTGTCGGCCAGGCTGGCTGTGTCCACGTGGTCCACGGTCAGTCCGTGCAGTCGCAGGCCCGCCACAATTCCGCTGGCGACAAGCGCATCATCTTCAACAAGTAAAACGTGCATTCTCTCCCCCTGTAGCGAATGCGGCTTGTGCAGGTAAAGCCTGATTTTTATTACATTTCGGCGTTCATGTTAGCAGTCTTGAAGGTAGGGGCGAGAGGAGAAATTCTCTTAATTTGGCCTTAATCCTGATCCTCTACTGTGAAGGAGATTGCATTGCATTTGTATCTCGGTACTTACTTTTTTAATAAAACCGGCTTGGGCAATGACGTTTCTTTAGGCTTAGCCGCATGACAGATATCGGGTATTAACTCACATGACTCCTATATTAGGAATATTACTGGCGACCAGTTTTGTCGCCTCTTTGGTGGCACTGGGCATTCTTGTCTGGGCCGTAGCAAACAAGCTGATTTTCGTTGGGAAGAACGAAGCCGAGACCATCTTCATGAAAGGTGAGCTTGGGCAGCCGGATGATAGTGCTTCCTTTGGGGGGGAGAACGAAGCACAGACCCATCGTTTTGACGTTTTACGCGCGGGTATTGACCGCAGTGGTCGGGGGCCGGTTCTGCTGCTGGTTACCGTCGGGATTACCTGGCTGCTGATCGGTTCGGTGTTTGGTGTGATGGCGTCGTTGAAACTGCATTGGCCCGACTGGTTGGCCGATGTGGCCCAAGTGACCTTTGGCCGTGCGCGGACCTTGCACCTGAACATCGTGGCCTATGGCTGGCTGTCGGTGACTGGGATTGGTGTGGCCCTGTGGCTGTTGCCGCGTATTTTTCATACGCCTTTGCGTCGCCCCAATATGGTGTATTTTGGCGCCGCGCTGTGGACCCTGGGCGTATTGGGTGGCACGATTGCCGTGGCCAATGGTTGGTCTGACGGGATCGAGTGGCTGGAATTTCCCTGGCAGATCGACATTTTGCTGGCGGTAGGAGGCTTTTTCCTGGCCTGGCCTGCGATTGAGACCGCAGCGAACCGCAAGTCGCGTCACATCTACGTGTCAGGCTGGTACTTCCTGGCCGGCATGGTCTGGTTTCCCTTTCTGTTTCTGGTGTCCAACATCCCTGGTCTGCATATCGGTGCCCAGCAGGCAACGGTGAACTGGTGGTTTGCTCACAACGTGTTGGGTCTGTGGTTGACGCCTATGGGTGTGGGCGCGGCTTACTACATCATCCCCAAAATCATCGGCAAACCCGTGTATTCCTACAACGTGTCCTTGCTGGGTTTCTGGAGTCTGGCGCTGTTCTATAGCCAGGTCGGTATTCACCACTTGATGGGCGGACCGGTGCCAACCTGGGCTGTTACCTTGTCCGTAGTACACAGCATCATGATGTTTGTGCCGGTGATTGCCGTGGCGATTAACCAGCACGTGACCGTTGCGCAGAACCTGTGGGCCTTCAAGCAATCCATGGCCCTGCGTTTCGTGTGGATTGGTGCGCTGATGTACACCTTGTCCTCCTTCCAGGGTTCGCTGGAAGCGATTCGCTCGGTGAATTCGGTCACGCACTTTACGCATTACACCGTCGGTCACGCCCACCTGGGTGCCTACGGCTTTGTGTCCATGGTGATGTTCGGCACGCTGTATTACATGATGCCGCACATTCTGGGACGTCGCTGGCCCTTTCCGGCCCTGATCAAAACCCATTTCTGGCTGGTGACCGCAGGCTTCACGATTTACGTGCTGGCCCTGAGCATTGCCGGTGTGGTGCAGGGCATGGGCTTGATGGACCCTGGTTCAAGCTTTGGCGAGATCACTCGCAAGATGGTTCCGTATCTGGAAGCCCGCTCCATTGGCGGCACCATGATGACCTTGGGCCACTTCATTTTTGCGGCTCACTTTGCCTTGCTCTTGTTGCGCAAAGACTCCGCTGTTAATGCGACTCCTACTCTTGCTCAGGCAGATGCGTCATGAATCGACTCTTACCTTTACTGATCGGGGCCATTGGCGTGTTGCTGTTGGCGACCTTGATGCTGGTGATTCTGCCAGCCTGGCAACTGCGTACCTCGGAACCACCCGAGCCGCTGAAACCTTATACCGCTCAGCAGTTGTTGGGACGTGAGGCGTACGTGGCCAACGGCTGTTTGTACTGCCACAGCCAGCAGCCACGCTCCACGGGTCAAACTTTGTTTGACACCTCACATGGCTGGGGCCGTGCGTCCACTCCGGGCGATTACTTCTACGACTCGCCTCACTTGCTGGGCACCATGCGTACTGGTCCGGACCTGTTCAACGTGGGGGCGCGCATGAAAAGCCGTGACTGGCATTTGACCCATTTGTATCAGCCCCGTGCGATTTTTGACTGGAGCCTGATGCCGTCCTACCCCTATATGTTCGAGCTGAAAGATCAACTGGCTGAAGGTGACGTGGTCGTGCGTTTACCGGAATCCTTGCAGCCTGCGGGCAAACACGTGGTTGCCCGTAAGGAGGCCCTGGATTTGGTGGCGTATCTGTTGGCGCTGGATCGCACCTATGCGACCACGGCTCAGGAACTGGATAAACGCGATCGAGGCTACGATCGTCGCCCCGCTGAAGTCTCGACGGACTCGGGCGCTAAATAGGACAAGTCATGACAATGAAAAAAGTTTCTAGTTCGCCTCAGGTCGAGAACATCGACCCCACTTTCGAGCCCTGGGAGCCGCCTCGCCCCATTCCGATTTTTCTGCTGGCTGTGCTGTTTGCCTTGGCTTTGGCAGGTGTGGGCCTGTACCTGCACGATCTGGCGCCGCATGCTGCGCCCGATGAACCGACCGCTCCCCTTGTTGTTGCCAATGCGGGCGGGGCTCCCGTGGTACCTGCTATTGCCGCTTTGAAGGATGCCCCTGTGCTGGTGCATTCCGGGCAGGGCAGTGTGTGGAGTTGTGCTTCCTGTCACGGCGAGGCGGGTGAAGGTGCGGGCATCACGCCACGTTTGGCCGGTATGCCAGAAGCGTATCTGCTCAAGCAACTGGAGGATTTTGCCAACGGGACACGCCTGAACGAGTCCATGCAGTATGTGGCTCGTGGCTTGAAGCCGGACGATATGAAAGAGCTGGCTAGCTATTACGCCACACTGCCTGCACCTCTCATTAATGTGCCTAGTTCGGATGCGAACCTGGCCCGTGGCGAAGTCCTGTTTCATCAAGGGGACTGGAAGCAGAACGTGCCAGCCTGCATTAGTTGCCACGGTAGTCAGGGTGAAGGTGTGGGCGCTTCTTTCCCTCCTTTGGCCGCGCAACAAGCCGAGTATTTGTTCAGCCAGTTGTCGGCCTGGAAGGGCGGGCATCGCCACAACTCGCCGCAAAACCTGATGGACGATATTGCCTCGCGTTTGTCCTACGAGGACTTGTATGCGGTTTCCTACTATGCCGCCTCGCTGCCCGCCGATGGCAAGCAGGCGAAATAAGATCAGAACAGAGAGCTTTTCATGAAAGACACTCAACACAATGGTCGCAGCAAATCCGCTATGTCGGGTGGACGCAGGCTGGCCTGGGGGGCCGGCATTGGTGTGCTGCTTTTTGCAATTGGCTATGGCTTGAATGCCAAGGGCTGGCTGTCGTTTTCGCTGGGATCGCCCGATGAGGGAACCTCTCAACTGGGCAAGGCTACCTATAGTCGTGCGGCGATGGAAGCGGATCGCAAGACCCAAAGCAAAGATAAGTTAGCGGTGACCGCCGGGCTGCCGGTGGGGGCAGATGGGTATTACCTGCCCCCTGCAGAGAGCAGCATTCCGGATACCCCTTATGGTGAAGCGGTTCGTCGCGGTCGCACTATTTTTATGGAAACCGCCACGACCGTGTCCGATCACGTGGGCAACACCCTGGCCTGTGTGAACTGTCACCTGGATGCGGGACGCCGTGAGCACTCGGCACCCATGTGGGGCGCGTATATTCGTTACCCGGCGTATCGCTCCAAGACCAAGGCCATCAGTACCCTGGAAGATCGCATCATGGGCTGCTTCACGTATTCGATGAATGCCCAGGCTTCGCCTTCGGGTGTTGCGCCGCCCGCTGGCAGTGATGTGTATCGTGACCTAATGACTTATATGTACTGGATGTCCGATGGGGCGCCGACGGGGCAGAAGCTGCCGGGTGCTGGTTTTCCCAAACTTAAAAAGACCGAGCTGGGCTATGACGTCGCGCGGGGTAAAGAGGTTTACACCAACAACTGTGTGTTGTGTCACGCGGTGGACGGTCAGGGACAGAAGGATGCCGAAAGTGGTGTGGTGTTCCCGCCCTTGTGGGGGGCGAACTCCTACAACTGGGGAGCGGGGATGGCACGGATTGATACGGCTGCCGGTTTTATCAAGGCCAATATGCCTTTGGGTAAACCGTTCTCCTTGTCCGATCAGGATGCGTGGGACGTAGCGGCGTATATCAATAGTCATGAGCGTCCCAAGGATGCCCGTCAGAAGGGGACGGTTGAGCAAGCGCGTGTGGAGTTCCACGATGGCGAGGAAAGTTACTACGGTAAGGAAGTGAACGGCGTGATTTTGGGTGGAGGCGTGGAGAAGTAAGCCTTTGGCCTGTTGGCTGTTTGTCTGACGGTGAGACCGCCTCAGTTTCTTTTGGGAACCGAGGCGGTTTTGTTTTGGCTTCTTCTTCTTCTTCTTCTTCTTCTTCTTCTTCTTCTTCTTCTTCTTCTTCTTCTTCTTCTTCTTCGGTTTCTTGGTTGCTGGGGACCAGGCTGTTTGTGTGTTGAGCTGGGGGTGCTGAGTATGGGAGAGCGTGGAGGCTGCTTGTTTAGATAGTGCTTCGTGAAAACGCCTGTCTGGGCCGGGGGGCCGTCCTCTGGGCTTGGCTCCTTGCCGGTGCGTAGCGCCGGCCAGTGCTCAGCCCCGACACCTCAGCAGGACCGAAACAGCGTTTCCCCAGAGACTAATCTTGCACTCACAATCCGTAATCGAAAACAAAAGCACCTACAAAGCCACCAAACGCTTCAAATCCAGCAAGGTGAAATGCCCATGATCCAGCCACCCGCCGGTATCAATGAAAAACACATTCCCCAATTGCCGCATCTTGTGCGTTGTCTGGTGTCCATGCACTAAGGCCCGGAGGCCATTGACCATGCCATCGTAGCCAGTCACATAGCGGTCCCTGGACCACATGCAGACATGGCGGTCATGGGCATCAAAACTCTCGGTATGGATGTGTTGCCAATCATCGTAGGGAAAGTCGGCATGGACCATCCCCACCAAACCCAATGGCGTTTCAATTTCCATTGCTAAAGGCAGGGCTTGCAGACGCTGCGCAATAATGGATTGTTCGTCCGGAGTGCAATCATCCAGCCAGAGCCCGCCATGCACACGGTGATCAACCTCTTGAATAGCTTGCCCAACCGCGCGCCGCCAGGTCAGTTGTTCGTGATTGCCACAAATTGCATGAAACCAGGGCAGGTCCAACCACCCCAGAACATGGTGCGACTCCGGGCCGCGATCCACCAGATCTCCCACCGAAAAAAGCCGATCCTTGGACGGATCAAAGTGAATCCGCTTTAAAGAGGCGTGCAGCTTGGTGAAGCAACCGTGAATATCGCCAACCGCAATATCGCGTCCCAGGGTGTTCTGACTAAAGCGTGCTACCTGCATGATGATGAGACCCAGACTAGGTGAAACGTGCTCATCACGGTACTCAGAGTGGCAGACCGAGTCAAGAAAGACGCGGCCTGCCGCTGCACTCAGTCAGAGCAAGTCGTGCTTGCCAGGCAAGACAGGCCCATGTCCAGCAACAGCCTTACCAATACAGATTCATGTTCAACATCACCTCGCGCTCCATGCCCCGGAATTGGCCGGTGTAGTACTTCTTGTTGAATACATTGTTGACGTTCAAGGCCACCCGATAGCGGGAGGTCTCATAGGCCACCGCCATATCTGCCAAGGTGAAAGAGGGGTTGTCGTTCAGACTGCCATCGGGCCGTACATCATTGGGCGACTTGCCCCGATACCGTACACCCGCCCCTACCATCAAACCCTGAATCTGCTGGGGCCGATAGTCCAACCACAGGCTGGCGGTCTGACGTGCGGTTTGTAATGTCTGCCGATCAATCTCCGCCGGACGCTCGCTTTTCGTGGTCCGTGGGTCCAGATAGGTATAGCCTGCCATCAGGTTTAGCTCAGACGTAATGGGCAGCTTGGCTTCCAGTTCAATCCCCGTGGATCGTACTTCGCCTGTCTGTACGCTAAAGCGCGGGAAGTTCGGATCGGGTGTGGTGACATTGGTCTGGCGCAGATCAAACACCGCAGCGGTAATCAGGGCATCGGTACCCGGTGGCTGGTATTTGACACCGGCTTCGTACTGCTTGCCCTCGCGGGGCTTGAACGCCGTGCCATTTGCGGCTCGCCCTGTGGTCGGATCAAAGGCGGTGGAATAGCTAATGTACGGAGCTACACCATTGTCGAACAGATACAGCAAACCCGCACTGCCGGTGGTGGCGCGGTCCGTCATGCGAGGCTGCATCGCACTGCTTTGTACGGTGCGAGCGGTGTCGTGGCGCAAGCTGACATTGGCGACCCACTTGTCCCATTTCAGCTGGTTCAGCATGTAAATGCCGGTTTGCTTCAGATCGCGCTCGGAGTAATCCAGTTCGGGCGGCGCAATGGATAGCCCGTATACCGGGTCGAGCATATCCAGATCCGGCACGTTCCAGCCAAAGCCCAAACCGTCGTTTTCTTTGTAGCGCAGATAGTCCACGCCCAATTCCAATGTGTGCTCCAGTGGCCCCCAGTTAAAGTCCTTGCCGACCCGGCTGTCTACGGTGAAGGTACGACCTTTGGTTTCCTGGGCCAGGCTGGCTCGGGAGATGCTGCGCTGGTCTGCCAGAACAGCCATGGCGTAGATATGGCGGTAATCAATGTCGATTTCCGAATAGCGCAGGTTCTGACGCCAGCGCCAGCCGCTTTCGGTGTCATGCTCCAGAGCGTAGCCTATGGACTTGGTGTCGCGGTTGAAGTAGTCAAACGCCGGATCCCCGGCGGTGCGTTTGAGCGGCAGGTCGGTCACTTCGGGATAATAAAACAGATTGGGCCACCAGGACTTGGGGGTACCGCGTTCGCGCGAGTAAGAGCCTAAAAGCGTCAGGCTAGTACGGTCGGACAGTTTCCACAGCAGGGAGGGGGACACCGAGACACGATCGTCGCGTGAGTCTATGGTGCGTCCATGGCTTTTGCGCCCGGACAGGTTCAGGCGATACAGCAAGGACTGGTCGTCATTCAAGGTTCCACCGATATCCGCCGTCAATTGACGGCGCTGGTAGCTGCCATAGCCCAGGCCCAGACTGTTGACGTGTTCGGCTGTGGGGCGCTTGGACACCACATTGACCACACCGCCGGGGCGTCCTTGTCCATACAGCACCGAGGCCGGGCCTTTCAGCACTTCGATGCTGTCCAGGCTGTCCATGTCATCGTTCCAGGAACCATAGGTGCCCGCCGAGAGCTGCTTCAAACCATCCTTGTAGTAGGCACTGCCGTCACTAAAGCCACGTATCACCGCGCCACTCATGCGTAGGTCCCCCGAGCCGGATACGTCAGTCTGAACGCCAGGGGTGTAAGCCAGGGCACGCTCAATACTTTGTGGGGCCAGAATCTTTAACTGCTTTTGCGTGACGATGGAGACCGAACGTGGGGTTTCGATCAAGGGCACGTCCAGCTTGCCACCACGGCTGCTCAGTGCGACGTAGCTGTCGGCAGTGTCTGTGGGGGCACGGCGTATCGTGACCGGCGTCAACTGAGTGACACCGGCTGACAAGGTGATCGTGTTGCCGTCTCGGGTGTAGTTGATGCCACTGCCGTCGAGCAACTGGCGCAAAGCTTGCTCAGGTGCCAGACGGCCCGATACGGCCGGGGCTTGACGGCCAGCAACCACATCCTGAGAGAAAAAGATCTGCAAAGCGGTCTGCTCGCCCAGTTTCAGTAGGGCATCGCCCAAAGGCTGGGCAGGGATTTGAAGAGAAACAGTGTGTTGGGCCTGCACAGCAAAAGGGGCTAGGCTAAAGGCCAGACTCACGCTTATGGTCAAGGCACTCAAGTTCGCCCGCAAAAGGGGCGAGTGGCGACGACGTGGGGTAAAGGGGCTCACGATCCTACGTTTTCCAATGAAAATATATCTCGCGCGATAGACGCGCTCAGCCTTTGGCCAAAGGGACTCAGGGGGCTGCCCTCCAGGGGATGGCCGCCTTCACCTACCTAGACGCACAAAGCACCCAAGTACCGGAATGAGAATCATGACTATTTTGTAACAGGCCCTGAGAGGCTTGTTTTAGCGTGCCACGATGCGCTGCACGCCTGAGGCGTCGCGGTGAATGTGGACTGGAGCAATAGCGGGTAGTGCTTTGAGCACTGTTTCGGGGTGATCGATATCGAAAATGCCGGAAACACGGTGCTGGCGCAGGGCAGGGGCGTCCAAAGTCAAAGGCTGGGGTAGGTAGCGAGCCATTTCTTGTACAAGCACTTCCAACGGTGTGTTCTTGAAAATGATCTTGCCGCGCTGCCAGGCTGTCAGGCTTTCCACGTCGGTAGTGAGTACGGGGCCTGGCTCTGCACCTTGGCGCAACAGCACTTGTTGCTGCGCACCCAAAAGGCGTTCTTGACGACGCCACCAAGGGCCGGACTGCACCTTGACCGAACCGGATTGAACACTGACTTGCAGGCTGTCTGCCAGCCGCCGCACATTGAAGCGGGTGCCGGTGACGGTTACGGTGCCCAAGTCGGTACGCACGATAAAGGGCAGCGTCTGGTCGTGCTGGACGGTAAAAAAAGCTTCGCCTTGGAGCAGTTCGATTTCCCGCTTGGATGCAGAGACACGGGCCTGGGCAATGGTGTCGGTATTCAAGTCCATGACGGAGCCATCAGGCAAGGTGATTTGTTGACGCTCACCTTTGGCGGTAAGCCATTGCATCGTTTCTTCTACCGGTCTGAACCAGCCTGATTGATGGATGGCACCAGCGGACAGGGCCAGCACGCCGAGTGCGCCCAAACCCAGTGTCAGGTAGCGGCGTTTGGGAGACGGGACAAGGCCAGGGGAATGGGGTAGCAAGCTGCGCAGGCGTTCATCCGGGACGGCTTGGGTGGCGCGCCACAGGTATTCCACCTCGCGGTAGCGACGCTTGTTGACTGGATCGGCATCCAGCCAAGCGTGAAATGCCTGGTGATCCTGTTCATTAGCTTGCCCCGATTGCAGTCGGGCGAACCAATGCGCGGCATCGCTGGGGTGATCCAGTTCGTCGGAGAAAGAGGGGCGGGTCATTGCGCGGGCTTTGTGTACGACATGGCGTCAGTCAGGTACGTAATGGTGCAGTCGTTCATGGATGTGACGCAAGGCACGAGTCATGTATTTTTCCACCATGCTGCGGGAAAGCGCCATGTCCTGGGCAATTTCAGTATGGGTCCAGCCCTCCAGGCGGTGTTTGATGTAGACCTCTCGGCATTTAGGGGGCAAGTCGGCCAGCGCGCTCACCAGAGCGTCGGCCAGTTGTTCAAATTGGGCGTGGCTGTCGGCTCCGGCCTGGCGGGGATGCTCGGTATCGCTCAGTTCGTCCAAGGGCAAAACAGTCAGGACGGTTTGGTGGCGATGGCGGCTGATCAGACGGTTGCTGGTGCCTCGTGCCAGATAGGCCCGTGGGTTGTCGATCAAGGCGGTGTTGTTTTCCAGCATGCCTACTACGGTGTCGTGCATGGCATCTTCCGCATCTTCCCGGCTCTCGGCCTTGCGCCGCCATAGGCCAAACAGCTCGCTATACGAGGCGAGCCAGGCTTTTCTGGGACGTGAAGGGTGAGACATGGAGCGACTTAGCAGAGCAGGCAGAAAAAAGAATAGTGAATAATAACAATAATTCTCATTCAGGTTTTCTTATTCAAGCTGTCTGTGTACTTTCCTCTGACTGGCAGGGTCTTGGGGGCAAGCTGCCCGTACAGAGCGGCTTGGTCTAAAATCGGTCGATCTTGATATCTTCTCCCTTTGAATTCCGAGGTTTTCATGTCTCAAACCAGCACCCCCGTTGATCCGGACGGCCTGCTTGAATATTCGGTGGTCTACACCGACCGTGCCTTGAACCATATGTCCAAGACCTTCCAGGAAGTGATGCGCGAAATCTCTCGCACGCTCAAGCAGGTCTATCAGGCGCATTCGGCTATTGTGGTGCCGGGCAGTGGCTCGTTTGGTATGGAAGCGGTAGCCCGTCAGTTTGCAACGGACCGCAAGTGCTTGGTGATACGCAATGGCTGGTTCAGCTACCGCTGGACTCAGATTTTTGACATGGGTTCCATCCCTGCCAGCACCACGGTTCTGAAGGCCCGCCCGATTGAGCAAGGCAAGCAGGCTGCTTATGCGCCTGCTCCTATCGAAGAAGTGGTCGCTGCGATTCAGGCTGAAAAACCGGACTTGGTCTTTGCCCCGCATGTGGAAACCGCTTCCGGCATTATGTTGCCCGATGACTATATGCGTCAGGTGGCGGATGCCGTGCATGCGGTGGGTGGTCTGTTTGTGCTGGACTGTATTGCATCGGGCACCGTGTGGGTGGATATGAAGGAGGTGGGCGTGGACGTGCTGATCAGTGCTCCACAAAAAGGGTGGACCGGTTCGGCATGTTGCGGCTTGGTGATGCTAAGTGAGCGTGCTCGCCAGCACATTGAAACCACGACCAGCACCAGCTTTGCCTGCGATCTGCGCAAGTGGCTGCAGATCATGGAAACGTATGAGAATGGGGCGCATGCTTACCACGCGACCCTGCCAACCGATTCCTTGAAGGTGCTGCAAGAAGCGATGGCCGAGACAGAAGCCTTGGGTTTTGACTGGATCCGTAATCGTCAATTGGAGCTGGGCCGCAAGGTGCGTGCCTTGCTGAGCGAACATGGTTTCCGCAGCGTGGCCGCACCGGGTTTTGAAGCGCCGGGCGTGGTGGTGTGTTACACCACGGACGACGGGATTCATTCGGCTGCGAAGTTTGCCAAGGCGGGCTTGCAAGCCGCCTCGGGCGTGCCTTTGCAATGTGATGAGCCTGCTGATTTCAAGACCTTCCGAATTGGTCTGTTTGGCCTGGACAAGCTGAACAATCTGGAACGCTCGGTGGAGCGTTTGGCCAAGGCGCTGGACGCGATTGAAGAACAGTAAGTTGCCCTGGCAATTGCATCAATAAAAGGGAGCCCTGAGTGGCTCCCTTTTTTATGGTGGATGACTCGTCCTGAATTCCGTTGACACTTTTTCCCTCTATCGACGGAGCGTCAATTAGGATAAGGAATCCGGCCTGGCCAACGCGATTACAGCCTGGCTTTTACACTGCGTGTGATCGCATAAGTTGAACAAGGCGAGCTGATGCGCTTGTAAGCGGGGGAGAGCGAAACAGGGCGAGAGGAATCTGGGGCTGTGATTGCGAGATTGCGTAGTCCGTCGTGCTCAGGGCTGTTTGGGAGCCTGATTGAGTTCCCCCATAGCAAAAGCCAGATTCACAGAGCCAAGCAAACCGGCTGTGTGGGCGGCAGTTTGGGCTTCTTGGGCTCCCAACAAGCCCGTGTGTGCTTCGGTCAGCAAGGTCATGCCGGTCAGACCTTCCTTATAGGACTCCAGCGCACCTTGGTAGGTGATCTGGGCCGCTTCGACCAGGCTGGTGGCGGCTTGGTGAGATTCCAGTGCCGCTCGCAGCGCATCGGCGGCGATGATCATTTGCTTGTAGGCGTCCTGCTCGGTTTTGGCGACGCGCTCGCGAGCAGTGTCAGCGCGTAGTTGGGCTTCACGCACCTGTTTGTTGCGTAGTCCGGCATCGTAGAGCGGAATACTGAGTGCCAGCACGGCGCCTCGGGAGGAGGATTGCGGGCTGACTTCGGGCAGGCTACCTACGCTTAATGAACCCATGCGTTTGGAGATAAAACCCATCAAGGCCAGCTTGGGCATGAAACTGGCTTCGGCGGAATCTATACCGGCCAGACTGGCCTGATGGGCCGCTTGCAGGGCCTGCACATCGGGCCGCTGGGCGATGGCTTTTTTCAGCGTGTCATTACCGGGGATGTCCAGTTCATCGGGCAGGGGACGGGCGGTACTGTCGGCCACGTTCAGCTCTGTGTCGGGGGACAGGCCAATCGCACCGAGCAAGGTTTGGTAAGACTGACGTGCCAGGGTGCTGGCGTTGACATGGTGCAGACGGGCTTGGGCTTTTAGTTGCCGTGCCTGAGCCACTTCAATCTGGGTACCCAGCCCATTGCGTTGTCGCTCCAGGGCGATGTCTTCAATCAGGGCGGCATTTTTCAGGCCCTGAGCCGAGATTTGTGCCCGCTGGCGGGCCGAGTTGTAGTTGAAGTAACTGATGGACACCTCGGCAATCACGGCTTGATGCACGCCACTGAAAGTAATGCGGCTGGCCATGGCCAGCTTGTCGGCGGCCTCTTGCAAGGCAGCGCGTTTGCCAAAGTCAAAGAGCAACCATTTCAAGGTCAGGGACGGGACGGCTCCGCTTAAATGCGTGTCGTAGTCCACATCGACCTCTCTGCCTAGAATATGTACGCTGCTGTCGCGGTCGCTGCGCATATAGCCGCCCACGACACTGGCAGAGATCAAGGGCAGGTAGGTGCTTTCTACCATGCCGGCGGCTTGGGCTGCTTGTTGAGCCTCACCCCAGGCAATGCGGGTGCTGGGGTTCAGGCGTTGGGCCAGGTCGATCAGTTCAGGCAGGCTGTATTCATGATTGGCCCGCACATGGGGAGCGGGCTGGCTTTGATCGGGGCCGCTGTACTCGGCCAATGTCAGGCGGGGTGGCTGCGGCGCATCCTGCTCGGGTAGGGACTGGGTCATGGACTTACGATCGGGCGCAGCGCAAGCGGCCAGCGTAAGGGCAGCCATGACTGCCAAGGTAAGACGCACTGCAGGAGCACAAGACATAGACATAAATTCAGGACGCGGCAGAATGAGTCAGCAGCGTAGCAGCATACTGCTGTCCGCCTTCCAGAACGAGCTGTACCGCCATGCAAACCAGTAAAAAACCCATGATGCGTGAGATGGCATCGACGCCATTATGTCCGATCACGCGCACGATGCTCAGCGAGGAGCGCAGGCAAATGAAGAAGATCAAGCCGATCAGCAGGGCCAGAATAAGGGGCGTTGCCACCAACACCCATTGGGCATAGTGTTCGCGCATGCCTGCCATTTTGGAGGAAGCACTAATGACCAGAGCCATGGTGCCGGGGCCCACGGTAGAGGGCAAGGTCAGTGGGACAAACGCGATATTGTCGTGGGCGGCCGTATTTTGATCCGCTGCTTTGGAGACGACCTCGCTGACGGACGGGGGGAACAGCATGCGAAAGCCGATATAGGCCACAATCAGCCCGCCTGCGATACGCATATCCACCATGGAGATGCCCAGGGCCGAGGTGATCCACAAACCTGCGTAATAGGTAATCAGCAAAGCAAGAATGACATACAACGTCGCTTGGCGCAGTTGCTGCTTCTTTTCTTGCGCGCTCAGGGTTTCGCCCAGAGACAGGTACATCACCATGGAGGTCAAGGGATTGGCCATGGGCAGCAAAAACGCCAGCCCCAGACCGATCAATTTGAACAACTGCATCAATTCGTTTGGCATGGACATTCCTAGAGGATGGGGGTCAGACGGGTAGAGCGTTCTTGTATAGCTTGCCGTCCTTGATGATCAGCAGCAGGTTCTGCTCGGGCTGCTCCAGAAAGCTCAGGCTTTGCTCGGGTTCACCATCGATCAGCAGCAAGTCGGCCAAAGCACCGGGGCGGATTACGCCCAATTCGCCGTCATAGGCTTGTCGCAAGCCCGACAGTTGTAGCAGTCGGCCATTGTCGCCGGTGGCCATTTTCAGCACTTTGAGCGGATCGTAAAAACGGGTCAGCTTGGACAGCATGCGGCCCTGGTGGGGCAGGTGGGCGGGGGTGAACAGAATGTCGGTGCCCCAGGCGGTCTGGATCTGGTACTTGTCTGCCAGCTCGTAGGCACGCACGGTGCCCACGGCCACTTGTTGCTGCTTGGCTTTGCTGCGCGGGTCGTGCTGAACGTTGGCATCCTCATCAGCCAAAAAGGGTTGCAGGCTCCACCACACGCCTTCGCCTGCCATCATGCGGGCGGTTTCCTCGTCCGCAAGCTGGCCGTGTTCGATGGATTTCACGCCTGCCTTGATGGCACGTTGGATGCCACGGGCGCAATACACGTGCACCATCACGTAAGTCCCCCAGTCGCTAGCGGCGCCCACGGCGGCGCGCAGTTCTGCATCGCTAAATTGCAGCCCTTCCAGCGGATCGTACAAGGAGGTAACACCGCCCCCGGCCATCAGCTTGATCTGGCTGGCGCCGAGCATGAGTTGCTCACGAGCGCGGCGCAGAACTTGATCGGCTCCATCGGCAATGCAGGTGACACCGGCTCGTTCCGTGTGGCTTAGCTCGCCCTCGGCGCGTGGGACTTCGTAGCGCATCCGGAAGTCCGCGTGGCCGCCCGTTTGCGCAATCATGGCACCACTGGGATAGATGCGCGGGCCATGCAGCAAGCCCATATCAATACCGCGCTTCAAAGAGAAGCTGGGGCCACCGGCATCACGAACCGTGGTAAAGCCGCGCAGCAAGGTGCGCTCGGCTTCTTTGCTGGCAATCAAATGCAGGTCGGCTGGATCAGCCATCATGGCCGTCATCTGGTCGACAGCGCACAACAAACTATGCCAGTGGGCATCGATCAGGCCGGGCATCAGGACTTTGTTCTGGCAGTCCATGACCGTGGCGTCGGCCGGAATCTCGGCAATGGGCATGACAGCGGTAATGCGACCCTGGTCAATCTGGACGGCCAGTCCTTTTTTCAGCTCAGTCGTTTCACCATCAAACAGGCGCAGATTGCTCAGAATCAGTTTGGGAGCCAGGGTGATGGGCTTTTGATCCAGTGCATTATGGGATTGAAAGGCCGGGCCTGCGGGAGCCGCGTTTGGTGCAAAACTGGCCGAGGCGCTTAAACGCGTGTGAATGAAGGGGATGGAAGGGTGCGCGCAAACGCAGGCTGGTACACCGTGGCGATAGGCCTGGCGTTGCTGGCGCAGGGCAGGGGACTGTCCCAGGTAAGAGTGAGTCTGCATGGCGTCCTGAAAAATCAAAAAAGCATGAAAGAAGGAGGGCGGACTTAAGACATATGCAATTCGACCAGGTCTAACAAGCGGACCCGTTCGCGAGCATTTTCATCGGATATTTGGTGTGTACGGGCTAAAGTGTAAACGGCCTTACCTCGTCCATAGCAACTCGGCATACATGATGGCTGTCATTGAGACCCTAGCAGAAAATGGTTGGTCACTATACGCGTAAAAATGCGAGGTACACAGGGATCTAATTGGGCAGGAATAAATGGAATGGGTTTGAAAGGGCTCAGGTACAATTCTTCGCAGCGATCAGGGCAGCCTATGCAGATCGTATTAAAAACAATCGGGAGATGCCACGCATGCGTGCGCTAATAGCCGCTCTGGCCGCCTTGCCCTTGCTGGGGGGATGTTCTCTTGCACCGTCGGTCTCTCTGGCGGGCTCGTACTTTCCTGCCTGGCTGGTGTGCGTGTTGGGCGCCTTGCTACTGACTTTACTGATTCGTTGGGGGCTGATTCGCGCAGGTGTGGATGATGCCCTGCCCATGCGTTTGCCTGTCTATGCCTGCTTGACGCTAGCCCTGACCTTTGCCGCACTTCTTCTTTTTTTCGAGTGACTGAGCCATGACCCAGGCACAGAAATCTTCTTCCCGTAAAGGCGCTGCCCGCCTGCTGAGTGTGCTGATTGTTGTCGCCGCCCTTGTCTTGGCCTGGTGGTATTGGCAGCGATCTGCCAACAACCCCTTGTCCGAAGATGCGGTGGTGGGTGCCGATGTCGTGCATATCTCCAGCTCCTTGCCAGGGCGAATTGAGCGCATGGTGGTGCGTGACGGCCAGTTCGTTCACCGCGATGAATTGCTCTTTACCGTGGACCCGGTGTTTTATCAGTTGCGTCTGGAGCAAGCTCAGGCTGAACTGGCGCTGGCCCAGGCGACGCTGGACATGAAACAGCGTGCCGTGCGTGCAGAAGGGCATAACGCTGTGATTGCGGATGATCAGATTACGCGTGCAAAAACCAATTTGGCGATGGCTGCTCAAAGTCAGCGCCGTTTGGCTAATCTGGCGGCCAAGGGCTATGTGTCCCAACAGCAATTGGATGAGGCGAATACCTTGTTGCGCGATGCGCAAGTCACCTTGAAACAGGCCACCGAGCAATCGGGTGCGGCTCAGGCGCTGGTCGGCAACACGCAAGCAGAAGAAGCGATGGTGCAGGCGCGTCAAGCAGGGCTGGCGATGGCCCAGCGGGATCTGGAGCATACCCAGGTGAAGGCACCCCACAATGGTCGTATCGTGGGTTTGCGTATCGGGTCGGGGGAGCATCTGCTGCCGGGCACGTCTGTCTTTACCTTGCTGGATACGGACTCCTGGTATGTGACGGGCATGTACCGGGAAACGGATCTGAAAGAGATCAAACCGGGCACGTGCGCCACCGTGTATGTGCTGTCTGATCCTTCGCGCAAGCTCTCGGGCAAGGTGGAGGAAATTGGTTGGGGCGTCAGCAGCCAGGAACAGATCAATCTACCGCGCAGTCTGCCGTATATTCAAAAATCCATGAACTGGGTGCGGGTAGCACAACGTTTTCCGGTGCGTATCCGCCTGGATGCCCCGCCCGAGGACTTGATGCGTATGGGGGCCTCGGCCACCACGATTATTCATCGCGATGGCAACTGCTAAGACCGGTTTGTCGGGGCTGGCTCGGCTGGTCTGGCAAGACTTGCAGCCCACCCCTGGCCGTCTGGCACAAAGCTGGCGAGTGGCCGTGCTGTGCGCCTTGATGGTGCTGCTGGCCATGAATTACGGCATTCCCGAATCTGCGGTCAGTTGTTTTGTCATCTTCTTTGTGATGAAGTCCGACGCTGGGGAAAGCTCGGTACTGGCGTTGGCCCTGGTGGTGCTGGTGTCTCTGGTGGTGCTGCTGCTGATACCACTGATCCAGGTCACGATTCAGTATCCGGCCTGGCGTTTGCTGGCCATGGTGCTGACGTCCTTTGTGCTGCTGTTTTTAGGGGTAGCCAGCAAGCTGGGCCCTTTGGGCGGCATTATCGCTTTGGTGATCGCCTTTGTGCTGACCTTGCTGGGCTATGTGCCTTTTGGCGAAATTGCGACCCGTGCGGTGCTGTATGCCTGGCTGATGACCTTCGCCCCCATGGGCTTGGTACTGATCTTCAATCTGTGCTTTGGTTTGTATCCGCACAAGGTGTTGCGCCGTGAGCTGGCAGCGCGTTTGCGTTTGGCGGCTCAGGGTTTGACGGGGCAGGCAGACACGCAGGATTTGTGGGACGAGCTGGCCTTGGGCGTTAGCGCACAACAAAAACGACTGGGCTGGATACGGCTGTTTCATTTGCGGCCCACACACGAGCAGGCGGACCTGGATCAGGCCATTTTGAACAGTTATCGCGCCTTGCTGGCCGTGGCCGTTGTGCGCGATCAGCATCTGGATAATGAGCAGGCCACCGCTTTTGCCCAGATTTGCGAGCGCAGCGCACAGGATATTGAACAAGGCCGCTTGCCGCAGAGGGATGATCTGCCCGAACTGCCGGCGTCCAGCTCCTTGGCGATACAAGACTTACGAGATGCTTTGCTGGCTTTGTCGGGGGCGGTGTCCATTGGCAAAGCGGACCCGGAGCATGGCTCTTTCATGGTGCCTGATGCCTTCACCAATCCCGTGTATCAGCACCATGCCTTGAAGGCGACAGCGGCCGCCGTGCTGTGTTATCTGATCTACAGCGCGGCAGACTGGCAGGGTATTCATACCGCCATGATTACCTGCTATGTGGCGGCCTTGGGTTCTACCGGGGAAACTGTGCACAAGCTGGCTTTGCGGATTGTGGGCTGTTTGCTGGGGGCGGCGCTGGGATTTATCATCATCCTGTTCGTGATGCCGCATTTGCTCGATATTGGCGGCCTGATGGTCGTCGTGTTCCTGGTTTCCTTGCTGGGAGCCTGGGTGTTTTATGGCCCAGAGCGTATTTCCTATGCCGGCATTCAAATTGCCTTTGCCTTTTATCTGGTGACTTTACAAGGCTTTGGCCCTAGCTTCGATCTGGATTCGGCTCGTGATCGTGTGATCGGTATTTTGCTGGGCAATGCGGTCATGTACGTGATGTTTACCCAAATCTGGCCTGTCAGTATTGCCGGTTCGGTGCGTCAGCGTTTGGCCAAGGCCTCTGATAGCTTGATGGGCTTGGCGGCGCTGTGGCAGGAGCGCCCGGCCCAGGCCGTGCAGCAGTCGGCCAGTGTGGCCCAGGAACTGTCGGCGGCAAAATATGGATTGGCCTTGATGCAGTTGGAGCCGGCGCGTTTGCGGCCTGACGAGCAGCAGGCCCAGGACATGCAATCCCAATGGCAGACGCTGCGCCAGCAGTTCATCACTCAGGCCTATATGCCTGTGTCCAGCCACCTAAGCGATTGATAACCCTCATTACCTAGAGGTGATTTTCCTGTCTTTGACGGCTCGTAGAATGGGCCTCACTTCCCATTCTCGGGATTAAAAGAAGCGCCGCAAAGGCCTCGGTTCGGTCGGAGACACCCCCGTATACCTTTTTCTTCCTCGTCCATGTCTGCATTTTGTTGCGGGCAGGGCAGGACTCGTCTTTGCTCGGTACTTCCTTTGATTCAGTTTGTGTGAAGCCTCTCGCCCTTCTTGGGGCTAGGACTGTCCATTACTGATTCCTGATGACGGCAACGCACCGTTTCAGACATCACAATACTGATAAAGGAGCATGAAGTATGGCTGAGCAAGAATCCGCATTGCGACCCGGGCAGCAGGCCCTGGTCCCGCCACTTGCGGGTGGTTGGTTGCAAAAACATTTTGCTTATACAGAGCGCGGCAGCTCCTTGCGTCAGGAAGTTCTGGCAGGGCTGACCACGTTTCTGGCAATGGTGTATTCCGTCTTTGTGGTGCCGTCCATGCTGGGCAAGGCGGGCTTTGATACCTCGTCGGTTTTTGTGGCCGTGTGTCTGACCAGTGCCTTTGGTTCTTTGCTGATGGGGCTGTGGGCGAATCTGCCGATTGCCGTGGGCTGTGCCTTGTCTTTGACAGCATTTTTGGCCTTTGATCTGGTGCTGGGCCAGCAACTCAGTCCGGCTGTCGCCTTAGGGGCCGTGTTCCTGATGGGGCTGATCTTTACCCTGATTTCCGCCACCGGGATTCGCACCTGGATCCTGCGCAATTTGCCCTTGGGTATCGCGCATGGCACGGGTATCGGGATCGGTCTGTTTCTGCTGATGATCGCGTCCAATGAAGTGGGCTTGGTCACGCGTAATACCGGTGCAGGTTTGCCGGTTGCCTTGGGGGATGTTACGTCCATGCCGGTATGGCTGAGCGTGTTGGGTCTGGCCGCGATCTTTGGCCTGGAGCGCCGTCGTGTGACAGGCGGCATCTTGCTGGTGATTCTGGGCCTGTCGGCGGTGGGTCTGATCTTCGATCCCAATGTGCGCTTTACCGGCTTGTTTGCCATGCCTAGTCTGCTGGGCGAGCACTCCTTGATCGGTGCGATGGATATAGGCGGGGCGTTAAATGCCGTGGTTCTGCCCAGCGTTCTGGCCTTGGTGATGACGGCGGTGTTTGATGCCACTGGCACGATCCGGGCGGTGGCAGGCAATGCCGGGCAGTTGGACAAGGACGGCCAAATCATCAACGGTAGCCGCGCCTTGACGACAGACTCGCTAAGTTCTTTGGTGTCGGCCAGCCTGGGAGCGTCGCCTGCTGCCGCTTATATTGAGTCCGCAGCGGGGACGGCAGCAGGTGGCCGTACCGGTCTGACGGCCGTGGTGGTGGGCCTGGGTTTTCTGATGCTGATCTTCCTGTCGCCTTTGGCCGGTCTGGTTCCTTCCTACGCAACGGCGCCAGCCTTGATGTACGTGGGCTTGTTGATGCTGGGGGGCGTGCGTCATCTCAATACCGACGATACGGTCGATACCATGGCCGGTTTGGTGTGTGCCGTGTTTATCGTGCTGACCGTCAATATTGTCACGGGCATCATGCTGGGTTTTTGTACCTTGGTGCTGGGCCGCCTGTTCTCCGGCGAGCTGCGCCGCTTGAATGTAGGCACGGTTCTGATTGCACTGGCGTTGGCCGTTTTCTACCTGGGTGGCTGGGCTTTATAAGGCCGGACTTGGGAAGGGCGGGGGTTCCCCTTTACACTAGCCTGTTTTCCAAACACCAAAGGGGTATCTGTGCTGGTCGCATTTGATTTTGATGGCACGATTACAGATCGGGACAGCTTGCAGGACTTTATACGCCGCATGCGGGGCTGGCCGGTCTGTATTCGTGCTTATCTAGCCTGCGTGCCCCGCGTGTTGGTGTGGGATCGCGGCCCGCAGCGTCGTCAGGCGATCAAGCATCGTTTTTTGCGTAGTGCCTTGGGTGGATTGAACCGGGAGCAGGTTCAGGCTTTGGCCGACACGTATGTGCGGGACTATGTGCCACAGATTGTCCGTCCTGAAATGATGGAACGAATCCGTGCTCACCGAGAACGGGGCGATACGGTGCTGCTGGTCAGTGCCTCGCCGTCTATTTATTTGCAAGCCTGGGCTAAGGCTCAGGGCATGGTGCAGGTGCTGGCAACAGAGCTGGCCTTTGATGAGCAAAAAGGCTGTGTGGGAATGGCCAGTGCTAATTGTTGGGGGCAGGAAAAAGTAAATCGTCTTCAGGCCTGGCTGGGGGATAAACCAGTCGCACTGGATATGGCGTATGGCGATAGCCTTGGCGATGCGCAGATGCTGGCGCATACGCGTCAGCCTTGGCTGCGAGGACGAGATGCAGCTTTGCCGGAACTGCAAGCCTAGTACTTGATTTTATGGTTTGCTCTGTTCCGCTTGAGTCGCAGACTCAGGGGGGCTACAGCCCACGACCAGGGATCAAAATAGCAAAATGCCCGACTAGAAGCGGATTCTGGTCGGGCATTGTTTTTCTGGATGATCAACAGGGGCTGTGGACTTGCCCTTGAGCCCTGCTGCGGGATTATTCCTTGCTGCGCTTGATCGCCATGCCAAGCAAGAGGCTAGCCCAACCTTGGGTCAGCAAATCAATACCTAGGATCAAGCCCAGAATCCAGACACTATTGCCAGGCCAGCCTGCCGCAATGATCAAACCGGCTGCCAGCGTAATCAGGCCGGAAAAGGCCATCCAGCCGCCGCCTGCCTGGGCCCGGTTCTGGAACCAGATCCAGAGTCGGAACGCGCCGGAGGCGATCAGGAATGCGCCAAAAACCAGGGTCAGGACGGTAGCACCCACCAGAGGATTGCTAATGGCAATCAGACCGGCGAACAAGTACAAAATGCCGCTCAGGCTCCAGAACAGAAAGCCGCGCCAGCCTTTGGCGCTCCAGGCATGAGCCAGATGCAGCACGCCGCCTATGCTCATCAGGATACCGACATACACCACGCTGGCAACGGTGGCGCCAACCACGTAGATCAAGGCGATCAGACCCAAAATAATCAGGGCAATGCCCAGACCAATGAACCATCCTGGTTTCAAGGGCAGTTGACGTAGCAACTCAGAGCGATTGTTGTCATGTGGACTTAGAGCCATCTAGGTACTCCTTGCAAGGTTAAACCGACGCTACGGTTTTAACTGTACTCCAGACCTGGGCAGGGGCCTAGTGATACGCAATGAGACGGCTCCAGAAACACGAAGGCCCTACCGTTGCGGTAGGGCCTATATGCCGCTCTGGCGGCGGTGAACTACCATGATGGCAGTTTTGAGAAGCTGTGTTTCAGACAGCTTACTGACACTATGTCAGTGATTTCACTGTACGTCAGCGAATCAAAACCCGCCAATTATGGAAAACCCGCAAGTCTGAAACAAAGCCCTTCAAACCGTTAAGGTAGCTCGTGTTCAGGACTGCAGGCAGGTGGCTTAGTGGCCGTGTGCACCCTTGTGGCCCTGGTTGGCTTTGGTGTTCAAGGCACGGACCGGGGCGTTGATTTCCAGCTCCTCCTTCTGGCCAGCGGCATTCTGGATTTGCAAGGTGAGATCCACCGAGCTGCCTTCTTGAACCTGCTTGTCCAGACCCAGCAGCATGATGTGGTAACCGCCAGGCTTGAGTTCGACAGCTTTGCCGGTGGGCAGGTCTATTTTCTCGACCTGACGCATACGCATAACGTCGTTTTCCATGGCCATTTCATGCACTTCCACTTGTTTGCTCAAGCTGCTGCTGGCACCCACCAACTGGGCGTTGTCAGTCGATTGCAGCACCATGAAGGCGCCAGTGGCTTGCTGGCCGGGAACCGTGGCGCGAACCCAGGGATCGGTCACGGTGACTTCGGCCTGGGCCAGGGTAGGCAGGCTCATCAAGGCGGCCAGGGAGAAAAGCGAGGAAGCAATAGTACGTTTCATGTTGGTAATCCTGTTGGGGTTCATTTGCTCAAAGCCAGTACCTGGCCGATATCAGCCACGGCTTCTTCAGCCGTTTGCGTATGACGCAGGGCGATCTGCAACTTGCCTTGTGTGTCATACACATAGGTCAAGGCACTGTGGTCCATGGTGTAGCTGGAGCCGGTAGGAACCTTTTGGTAAAAAACTTTGAAGTCGCTGGCGGTTTTGGCCAGCTCCTCTTCGGTGGGGCGCAAGGCCACAAAACTGGGGTCAAAAGCCTGCATGTAGGCACGCAGCAATTCGGGCGTGTCGCGCTCCGGGTCAATGGAGATAAACAAGACTTGCAGCTTGTCGCCATCCTCGCCCAACTGCTCCTTGATGTCGACGGCCCGGGTTAGTGCGGTCGGGCAGACGTCGGGACATTGGGTAAAACCAAAGAAGATCAGTACGATCTTGCCGCGATAGTCGGCCATGGTGCGACGTTGGCCTTCGGTATCGAGCAAGCTGAAATCCTTGGCAAAGTCGGCACTGCTCATGTCCACACCTTCCAGATTGCGAAAGGCAGGCTGCTTGGGGGCTTTGTCGCCGCAAGCGCTCAGGACCAAAGGAGTGGCCAGCATGGCAAGCAAGAGCTGGCGGCGTGAGAAGGAGGCGTTCATAGAAATATCCCGCTAATTGACAACATGGAGTGGCTGCGCCGGGCAGCCAGGGCTAGTCAGGAAACGGACGTAGCGGGAGGTCCACGCGCACTCAGGGGCGGGCCCGTTAGGGGAAGAACGGGAGCCGCCGCCTGTTGGGCAGTGTCCCAGGTATGTCGTGGTGTTTGTGCCAGATCCCAGGCGGGGCTGGGCGTATCATTCAGGGCTTTTTGTGCTTGGGCCTGAGCAAATAAACAGGCGGCATGCAGCGTGTGCTGCTCGTCGTGTTCCGGTCCGGAGAATTGGCCGCTCCATTGCGCCAGGAAAGGGTCGCCCTGCACGCATAAACTGAGGGCGGCTGCATTGGCGGGGTCGGCACTGGGCATATAGCCATTGGGAATCAGGCCACGCAAGAGCAGGGCGCATATCGCCAATACCAGTAAAAACTGGCGGCGAGTACCTGAGAAGGGGAGTGCGCAGTGCCTGACCATGATCAGAGCATTCTAGTACAGATGGAAATTTGTTTGCCCAAATTCTGTGGCACAGTAGACGCCTATCATCAAGGAGCTTGATATGCGACAGATTTATGGGGTGCTGAGCGCCTTGGTCATGGTCTTGGGACTGGCAGCGTGTTCAACACCGGACCGTTCAGCCGACAGCAGCTGGAGTCGGCCTTCCGGTGTTCAAGTCTACGGGGAAGTCGATGCAGGGGTAGGGATGCAGCGGCAGTCTCGCTAGGGAAACAGCCGCCATACCGCGTTCAGACCAGGGTTTGGCCGGCGCTGTCGGCGGCATCCTGTTTTTTGATTGTGTCCTCGGGGTCAGCCTCATCATTCAAGTAGGACAAGGCTTTGCTCAGGCTGTAGGCCGGTTCGAAGGAGTCGGGATTGGCCATGGGCCAGCCTACGCGGAAAATCGTTTGACGGTAGTGGCCGCGCAGCAGTTCGCCTTTTTTCAGATCCGGGAACAGAGCCGACATCACACGCACTTCGCCGTTGCTGATACGACGGGCGATATGGTGAGGGCGTAGCTGGTTCGGATGTTCCAGGCCTGCCGCACCCAGCAATTCAGCCAGCGCTTTGAGGGTATTGCCGTGAAAGCTGGCCACGCGCAAGGACTTGTCATCCACCACCAGGGCCTTTTGACGTTGCGGGTCTTGCGTTGCCACGCCGGTTGGACATTTGTCGGTATGACAGGCCTGGGCCTGAATGCAGCCCACGGCAAACATGAAGCCGCGTGCGCTATTGCACCAATCTGCGCCCAAGGCCATGATGCGGGCCATATCAAAGGCACTGATGATCTTGCCCGAGGCGCCCAGGCGGATTTGCTCGCGCAGGCCAATACCGACCAAGGTGTTGTGGACCAGACGCAGAGCCTCGCGCAAAGGAGTACCAACGTGGTCAATGAACTCCACGGGGGAGGCACCGGTACCCCCTTCAGCACCATCGACCACAATAAAGTCCGGTGTAATGCCTGTTTTCAGCATCGCTTTGGCAATGGCAAACCATTCCCAGGGGTGCCCGATACAGAGTTTGAAGCCCACGGGCTTGCCGCCGGACAAAGTACGCAGCTTGGCGACGAACTCCAGCAATTCGACGGGGGAGTGAAAGGCGCTATGGCTGGCTGGCGAGTTACAATCCACGCCCTCGGGTACACCGCGCGCCAGGGCAATCTCCGGTGAGACCTTGGTGCCGGGCAAGATGCCGCCGTGGCCGGGTTTGGCTCCCTGCGACAGCTTGATTTCAATCATCTTGACGTGATCCTGGGTGGCGCGCTCGGCAAAGCGTTCGGGCGAGAAGTTGCCTTGTTCATCCCGGCACCCAAAATAGCCCGAGCCAATATTCCAGATCAGGTCGCCACCGTGGCGCAGGTGATAGGTACTGATGCCGCCTTCGCCTGTGTCATGCGCAAAATTGCCCATCTTGGCGCCTTTGTTCAGGGCCAGGATGGCATTGGCCGACAGCGCCCCAAAACTCATGGCTGAAATATTCAGCACCGACAGAGAGTAAGGCTGGGTACAGTCCGGTCCGCCGACATCAATACGGAACTGCGCGTCCTTGATGTGTTTGGGCGTCATGGAGTGGTTCATCCACTCATATCCATTGTTATAGACCTCCTGGTGGGTACCAAAAGGCTGCTTGTCAATTTGCTGTTTGGCTCGCTGGTACACCAGGGAGCGGTCCGCACGTGAGAAGGGCAGTTGCTGCTCATCGCCCTCCAGAAAGTACTGGCGAATTTCTGGGCGAATGGCTTCAAAAATGAAGCGCAGATTGCCAATAACCGGATAGTTGCGACGAATGGCGTGACGAGTTTGCGTGATGTCCACCAAGCCCTGAATACACAGGGCCAGCCCTGGGATCGCCAGCCATAGCCAGCTTGCGCTTTTGAACAAGGAAAGCAGCAAGAACAAGGCGGTCAGGCCAATGATGATGTAGAAGGCGGTGTAGCGTGTCAGCCACTTTTGCATAATGACTCCTGCCAAGAAAACGGGGTGATAGGGCGGGATTTCGGGTACCCGCCTATCAGGATGCCAACATCATAGAACGGTCCCGTACGGTTTGACCATGTCTGCAGAGCGATAGTTTATGAAAACTGACAATGAACAATGAGGTGGCTGATAAATAGGGGTCAGGCGCGGGGTGTTTATCCCTTAAAGGCGGGTGTTAATTGAATAGGTAGGTAAGCTATCTATATAATCATGCTTTAGCGACTGTTCAGTTTCCATTTTCTTATGTTTGCCTTTTCTCCCTGGATGCAGCTGGATCGGCCTGCGCTCTTGCATGGCCTGAATATGGCCATGGCTGCCTGGCTGTCCTTTGCTATTGCTGTTTTGTTGTCCGTTGATAACCCCTTTTGGGCTGCCATGCCGGTGTGGGTCTTGTCCCAGGCCTATCGGGGCCTGGTGTATGAGCGGGCCTTGTGGCGAATTTTGGGAACCTTGATAGGAGCAGGGCTGGGCTTGGCGTTTTTGCATTTGCCCAACGCCTATTTGCAATTGTTGGGTATGGCGCTGGTGGTGGGCGTGGCGTCGGCTTTGACCCACGTGTTGCGGGGTGCCTTGTCCTACTTGCCCATGTTGGCAGGCATCACCATTGGTGTGGTGGTCTTGCCGTCTGTGCTGGCACCGGATACGTCGCTGGACTTGGCCTTGTCGCGGGTGGAGTGCACCTTGATCGGGGTGCTGGTGACAACCTTGTTGTGTTCACGGACGACACCGCGCAGTCAGCGCAAGACGTATTACCAGCGTGTGCGTGTTTTGGCAGCTGATGCCTTGCGTTTGGCGGCGCACGCCTTGGGACCGTCTTATGCACAGCCGGATCAGGCCTTGTTCAGCCGGATCCGCCAGGAGATGGTGGACCTGGACGGCCAAGCCCGTATTTTGGCGGCTGGTTCCTGGGATGCGTATCGCCGCTTGCCTTATGTGGATGCGTTTTTGTATGCGGTGATCGAGTTGCTGGCTGCCAGTGAAATGATTGTGCGTCAAAGAGAAAGAGGGCGGTGCCCCGCCGCTGATTATGCATCGTCCTTGCTGGAGCAGGCGCAACGCCTGCAGGACGGTCAGCCTTTGAAGGTGCTGGCAAAGACGGCAGCCAGACAGGAGGGGCAAATCAGCCTGGCCCGTTTGCGCCGTGCCATGGGGCAAATCCAACGGGCAGAAGAAGGTTTGTTTGCCACTCAGGCGCCCGCCCGACGTGGTCGCCACCGCTTTCTGACCACTCCCGCTATTTCTGTAGATTGGCCCTTGGCAACTCGCACGGGACTGATCAGTGGCTTGGCGGCTTTTAGTGCCGGGGCAATTGCCTTTGCCTTGTCCAGCCCGGCGCTGGAATTGATGGCCATGGGGGTGTGTACCTTCTCCATCATTCTGGGCTCCATGCCGCGCCCGCAGTTAATGAGTCGCACCATGTTTACCGGGATTACTGTGGGTGTGGTGGTGGCCAGTTTGTATCGTTATCTGCTTCAGGGGCATTTGGTGACGGACTGGCAGGTGATTGCCTCGGTACTGCCCTTTGTGGTGATCGGCGGCTTGTTGCGTGCAAATCGTCCAACATCGGCTTGGGCGCTGGATGCGAATATGTGTTTTCAGTTGGCCAGCCAGGCGGGAATGGCAGCGGTGACTGGACCCATCATCCTGAAAGAATCCCTGCCTTTGCTGGCGGGTTCGGCGGTGGTGTGCAGCGCTTTTTTCCTTTTGCCGCGTCGTACGCATCCTCGTGGCCAAGCGCTGGTGCGGCGAGTCGTGCGTGAGCTGTATCCCTTGATACGTCGTTCCCGCCCCCGTTTGTTTCGTGTATGGCGTGGGCGAGTGGCCCGGCAATGGGTGCAGTTATTGCACTGGATGGGGGAACAGACTCCGCCGGGCCTGTTGTCACTGATCAATTTGGGGCGTGGCGTGATTGAACTCAAACGCCTGGCCAAGCGCGGGTCGCAGCAGCAGGCGTGTGTATCGCTGGTAGGTGAGCTGCTGGAAGGGTTTGAGCACCAGCCGCAGGAATTGGCCCAACAATTGCAGCGCATCAGCCAATCTTGCAGCGATACTGTTTTAGCGCAGGCGATATTGGACGTCGCCCAGTCCCTGCAAGGGGCCACACCGGTTTTGGTTTATGCTTACCCGCCTAATGCTATGCCGCGCGCTGTGGAGACCTCCTGATGAATCACCAACTTTATGAAAGGTTCGGCTTGTCCATGATTGTGCTGGCGCGCCTTTACCGTCGTGAATTGGATCAGACCCTGGTGCGTTACGGTGTGTCCGAGGCCACTATTTTGCCTATCCGTTATCTGGCTCAGTTGGGTGAACCGATACGGCAAGGGCAACTGGCACGCATGATGCGGCTGGAGGGACCAACGCTGGTGCGTCTGATCGATCAGTTGGAGTCTGGCGGCCTGCTGGCGCGCCTGCCCGACGAGCAGGACAAGCGTGCACGCCTTTTGTGCCTGACCGATAAAGGGCGCGACTTTCACAAACGTTTGCTGGAATTGCTGCGCCAATCTCGTGCTCCCTTGTTTGAAGGGATCCCGGACGAGGATATAGAAGCGGCCTTGCGCTGCTTTGATCAACTGGCTAGCAATCTGGGGCTGGAAGCAACGGATATGTCCAGCCTGTTTGGGGACTGATCAAGTTTCTGGGCAGCGTAAGCGCATGTTCCCGATGGTGAGCAGAAAGCAGGAGCTGGTTTCCTGCTTTTTTACTTTATGGTTGAATGAACCGTCCTTGTTTCAGCAATAAGGAGGGTATGCCATGAACGATGTAGATCTTGCTCGCTTGGTTAAAACCATGACCGAGGCCCGGCTGACGCTGGCAACCGCAGAATCCTGCACAGCAGGTCTGATTGCGTCCACGCTGGCTGACCAAGCGGGGGCGGCAACCGTACTGGATTGTGCTTTTGTGACTTATTCGCCGCAGGCCAAGTATCGATGCCTGGGCGTCGATCAGCGGGTGCTGTCAGAAAACAATCTGTGCAGTGAGGCAGTGGCACGGGCTATGGCCAAAGGAGCGGCGGAATTGACTCCGGCCAATGTGATCATTGCCAATACGGGGGTGGCGGACGATATTGCAGAGCCGCAGATTCCGGCCGGGACGCAATGTTTTGCCTGGCTGTTCAAGCCGCAGGATAAATATGATCCTTTGGTCGCCTATACCGAAACCATTGTGTTTGATGGGACGCGGGATGAAATCCGTCAGCAAAGTGCGCATCACGCCTTGCTGCGCATCGAGCATTGGTTGCGGCTGGCCAAACAAGAACGCCAGGGTGTGACCCCTGGCGTTTGATACTGCTAGCTGGATGAGCTAAGCCTGCACAGGCTTAGTTCTCCAGGTACTTGCGCCAGACGCGTGGCAGGATACCGCCGTGGCGCCAGTACTCCATGTCCTCGACCGTATCCAGACGCACGATCACCGGCACGGACTGGGTGCTGCCATCCAGACGGTGGATGATCAGTTCGGCTTGGGAACGTACCCCCAGGTTTTCTTCCAGGCCTTTCACATCAAAGGTTTCGGTGCCATCCAGACCCAGGGTGTCGGCATTGGTGCCGTCCTGGAACTGCAGAGGCAGCACACCCATACCGACCAGGTTGGTGCGGTGAATGCGCTCGAAGCCTTCTGCGACCACGGCCTTGACACCCAGCAAAGCGGGGCCCTTGGCGGCGGAGTCGCGCGAGGAGCCGCAACCGTAGTTCTTGCCGGCAATCACCAGCAGGGGAACCTGACGCTCTTGATAGGCTTGGGCTGCTTCAAAAATACGCATCACTTCGCCTTCAGGCATCACCTTGGTGACACCGCCTTCCACGCCGGGAACAATCTTGTTGCGCAGACGGATGTTGGCGAAGGTCGCACGTTTGACCACTTCGTGGTTGGCACGACGCGTGGTGTAGTTGTTGAAGTCTTTTTGCTCCACCCCCTTGGACAGCAGGAAGTCAGCGGCAGGCGTACCCAGGCTGATCGAACCTGATGGCGAGATGTGGTCGGTGGTGATGGAGTCACCCAAAATCGCCAGCGGACGCATGCCGCGCAGGTTGGCCACGGGGGCGGGCTCGCGTTGCAGGCCGTCAAAGTAAGGCGGTTTGCGGATGTAGGTACTGTCGGCTTCCCATGGGTAGTGGCCGCCATTGCTTTCGCGGGCCAGGGCGTCCCAAGGTTCGCCGCCGTCGTACAGCTCGGCATAGCGTTCGATGAACAGGTCGCGGTCGTAAGCGCCGTGGATAGCTTCTTGCACTTCGGCCGATTTGGGCCAGATGTCGCTTAGGTAGACGTCTTTACCGTCCTGATCCTTGCCCAGCGAGTCGCGGGTCAGGTCCACATTCAGGTTGCCGGCCAGGGCGTAGGCCACGACCAGAGCGGGCGATGCCAGGTAAGCAGCACGCACGTTGGCGTGAATACGGCCTTCAAAGTTGCGGTTGCCCGACAGCACGGCGGTGGCAATCAGCTTTTCCGACTCAATTGCGTTGACGATATTGGCAGGCAGCGGGCCCGAACCACCGTTACACGTGGTGCAGCCAAAACCAGCAATGTTAAAGCCCAGCACATCCAGGTCATCTTGCAGTTGGGCGCGTTCCAGCACGTCGGCAGTGACCTGGCTACCGGGCACCAGCGAAGTCTTGACCCAAGGCTTGCTGCGCAGACCACGAGCCACGGCGTTACGGGCCAGCAAACCGGCGGCCATCATATTGGCGGGGTTGGCCGTATTGGTACAGGAGGTAATAGCGGCAATGACCACATCGCCATCATTCAGAACAAAGTCCTCGCCTTCCACGGGCACCGCACGTTGCGGGTCGTAAGGACGGCCAGCAATTTTCTGGTGATGGGCGGGGAAGGACTGGGCCGCAGTATCCAGATCCAGGTGATCTTCGGGATTGCTGGGGCCAGCCAGACTGGGTTTGATGCTGCTCAGATCCAGTTTCAGTACGGTGTCGTAAACAGGAGCGGGAGCAGCTGGATCGCGCCACAGCTTTTGAACCTTGCTGTATTGCTCAACCAGATCAATCTGTTCTTGTGGACGGCCCGTCATGTGCATGTAGTGCAGGGCAGCGTCGTCAATCGGGAAGAATACGGCGGTGGCGCCGTATTCAGGGGCCATATTGGCGATCATGCCGCGGTCGCCCAGGGACAGCTCGTCCACGCTGGGGCCAAAGAACTCCACAAACTTGCCCACCACGCCCAGTTCGCGCAGTTTCTGGGTAATGACCAACACCAGGTCGGTAGGTAGCACGCCGTCATTCATCTTGCCGGTCAGCTCGATACCCACTACGGCAGGCAGGGCGATGGCAACGGGCAGACCCACCATCACGGCTTCGGCTTCAATACCCCCAACACCCCAGCCCAGAATGCCCAGGCCGTTGACCATAGGGGTGTGGCTGTCGGTGCCCACACAGCTATCTGGGTAGACCAGATCCACGTCCTTGCCTTCCTCGGTCCAGACAACCTGGCCAATATGCTCGATGTGCAATTGGTGCATGATGCCTTTGCCGGGCGGCACGACTTTGACGCCATCAAAGTTGCTGGAACACCAGCGCAGGAAGGCAAAGCGCTCGCCATTACGTTGGTATTCGCGCGCCAGGTTGATGTCGGCCGCCTTGGGGTTGGCCCAACTGTCCACTTGCAGGGAGTGGTCAATAATGACGTCGATAGGCACCTGTGGCCGAACGCGGCTGGCGTCGCCACCGGCGGCCTCAACGCCTTCGCGTAAAGCTGCCATATCCAGCAACATCACCAAACCCAGAATGTCCTGACCAAATACGCGGGCAGGGTAGAAAGTGATGCCGTCGCCCACCTTGCGCTGGAGCAGGGAATCAATCTCCTGATCCACGTCGGCGTGACGCACGGCCTTTTGACGACAGAGGTTTTCCAGTAGAACGCGCAGCGAATACGGCAGTTTTTCAATACCGGGTATGTCGGCGATAGGAACGTAACGTACGGAACGTCCGTTCAGGGACAGCGTTTCTAGGGCAAGAGACTGAGACATGGCAAACGATTCATCCGTAATGAGAAGGTTGGAGGGGGCCGACCTGAGGGCCCTCTGACTACGTCATCGCTGTGTGAATCCGTGTGGATTCGCGCGATGTCAGCGGGCTTTCGACAAGAATAATCCCAACAAAATTATGCGTCTGGAGCCTTTGTAAAACAATTAAATTGTATTTTGTTTGTATATAATACAATAAAACGATCCAGGATCGCTTCGATTTTTAGGAATGTCGGCATGAAAAGCCAATCCAATTCTTTGCATGTCACTTTGGCGCATCGCCTGCTGGATTACGTGCGGGCCGGGCATTTGCAGGCCGGGCATCATTTGACGGAACAATCTCTGGCCGAGGCGCTGGGTGCTTCGCGCTCGCCCATACGCGGGGCGCTGGCCTATCTGGCGGAAAAAGGGATTGTGGGCGCACAGCCACCTCGGCGTGGCTTGTACCTGTTGAAAGGGGCGGACCAGCTCGGTGTGATCGAAGAGGAGCTGGGCACCAGCCAGGACGACCAGATCTATTTGCAACTGGCCCGCGACAAGCTCTCGGGCATCTGGGGTGATACCTTGTCGGAAAACGACGCCATGCGCCGTTACGGTCTGACGCGCGAACGTGTGCGCCGTATTCTGGCTCGTGCCGCTAATGAGGGCTGGATAGAGCAACGTGCCAGCAAAGGCTGGTCTTTCCTGCCCATGATTGACGGCCCCCAGGCCTGCGAAGAAAGCTATACCTTGCGTCAGATGCTGGAACCCGCCGCCATGTTGCTGCCCGGTTTTGCCATTGACTCCACCGTTTTGCGCCGTGTGCGGCTGCAACAGCAAGCCTTGGCCGACGGCGGCTGGCGTCACGCCGGGCATGCCGAGATGTATCAGGCCAATGCCACCTTCCATGAGGCTTTGGCCTCCTTGTCCGGCAATCGCTTTATCGCCCAGACGGTGACGCGTCAAAACCAGTTGCGGCGCTTGCTGGAATATCAGGAAACGCTGGATCGGGAACGTATTCGTCGTCAATGCCTGGAGCATCTGGCGATTCTGGATTTGCTGGAAAAGGGCGAGCGCGCTCAAGCCTCCGCCTTGCTGGCCCGCCATCTGGGCAATGCCAGCGAGGAAAAAGTGCAGCAACTGGAACGACAACAGCAGCGCACGACCCGATCAGACTCTTTTAGTGAACCGATTGTCTCTCACGCCGAACCCATGCAGGAGACGGCGCAATTTTCTTTAATGGCGCAAGCCAAGAACCAGGAATAACGTGATGAAGCAAAAATCCCTTCCCGCCGTGTTCATGCGTGGTGGCACCAGCAAAGCCTTGATGCTCAATATTTCAGACCTGCCTGCCGAGCGCGACGACTGGACGCCTCTGTTTTCCGCCGCCATGGGTACGCCGGACCCTTACGGTCGCCAACTGGACGGTATGGGCGGTGGTGTTTCTTCCCTGTCCAAGGTTTGTATTATCGGCCCGTCCAGCCATCCGGACGCCGATGTGGACTACACCTTTGCGCAAGTGGCGATCAAGGAAGAGAAGGTGGATTACCGCGGCAACTGCGGCAATATGAGCTCGGCAGTTGGCCCCTACGCTGTTGAGCAAGGGATGGTCAAGGTTCAGGACGGTGAAGCGTGTGTGCGCATCCTCAATACCAATACCAACAAGATCATCCACGCTCATTTCACGGTGGAAGAGGGTCAGCCCCGTTACGACGGCGATCTGTCCATTCCCGGCGTAGGCGGCACAGGTTCGCCTATCCGTCTGGACTTTGTAGAACCAGGAGGTGCTTCTACCGGTTCCTTGCTGCCTAGTGGTGAATTGACCGAATGGCTGGATGTCCCTGGCGTAGGCCGTATCGAGGTGTCGCTGGTGGACGCGGCCAATGCGGCGGTGTTTGTACGTGCTGCGGATGTGGGCCTGACCGGTCTTGAACTGCCTGATTGGCTGGAATCGCACCCTGAAGTGCTGGAGCGTTTGGACGCGATTCGTGTACAGGCTTCGGTACGCATGGGTATTGCTCCGGATGTGGACGCTGCGCGTCAGATTCGCATCGTGCCCTTTGTCTGCATCGTGTCGCCCGCCCAGGACAACCCCACCTTGTCCGGCGACGTGGTTCCCGCCCAAGAGATTGATCTGGTTGCCCGCGTGATTTCCAACGGCCAGCCGCACCGCGCCTTGCCACTGACCATCTCCTTGTGTACCGCTGTGGCGGCTCGTTTGACGGGCAGTCTGCCCTCGCAATGCCTGTCCGACTCGGTTGCCCCGCAAGGCCCGCTGCGTCTGGGCATGCCCTCTGGCGTACTGACAGTTGGTGCGGAAGTGGAAAAGAAAGACGGCCAGTGGTATGCCAAGGCTGGTTCCTTCTACCGTACGGCGCGCCGTCTGTTTGATGGCCGTGTCTGGGTTCCCGGCAAGGCCCTGAAGGACTAATCCACGATACGCAAGTCCTGCGAGGGCGAACGCCCGAAGCGGGACTTGTAGTCGGCACAGAAGCGGCCAAAATGGTTAAACCCACAGCGCAAGGCAATCTCGCTGACCTGGGTGCCCGGCACCGCGTGGCGGATGGCCTGTTGGGCCGCTTCCAAACGAATCTGCTTTAAGAACTGCATGGGGCTTAGCCCCCGTTCCGTACGGAACGCCAAGGTCAGGCTGCGTACACTGGCACAGGCAGCAGTGGCGATTTGCTCTAGCGTCAGGGCCTCGTCCAGGCTGGCCCGCATGAAATCTTCGGCTCTTTGTACCCGGCGCGAACTGGCCGGGCGCACGCTTTGCTGCAATTGCTGGCTGTAGTTACCCGGCTGGGTATGGAACAGATGCAGCAGAAGATTGTCCTCGGCCTGACGCGACCACTGATCCATTTCCGGCGGCAAATGCCCGCCATAGGCCAGCAAGCTGCCAATCTGGTGCTGCCAGGCACAGCCGTGTGGCGAGTCCAGAGACATGCCCGCCGCAAACTCAATGGGCCGATCCAAGCTCAAGCCCAAGGTCTGCCGGGCCACTTCTTCCAGCCTGTGGCGTGGGATCTTCACTAAAAACTGCTCACAGCCCTGTTCCCAATCCAGTTCAACCTGGAGGGAAGGGGAGATCACGCTGGCAATGTTAGGGTTGGCCTGGACGTACTCCCGACCAACCCGAATACAGGATCGTCCCTGTATGGGGACTTGAAACAGCAAAAAGTCTTCCAGAATGCCGGGCGATACCTGCACCGCCGCGCCATATTTCAGCAAGACAAAGGAAAAACTGTGGCTGCTGGCGTAGCGCAGGGACGCGTCGACTGGGCCGTCATTCCAGGTCAGACGGTGTTCGGTTAGAAAACCGGCGGTCTCGCTGCGTGTCTGGTCCGGGCAGCGCGATTCAAAGCGCGGCGCACTGTGTTGCAAGGGGGCCAGCCCTGACATAAACCACGCTTGCATGATGTGTGTCTCCAAATTTTTGCCGGTTAGGGATAAGGCTTGCCGAATCTGGATAGCCGCCTGTTCTGAGCCGGTCTAATGTATTTCAAACCTAAAACAGTAATCCTGTCCCGGCACCTTAGCAGATTGGGATACGACTGGGAATTGCTGTATTCACGTAGTCCCTTGGGGCCGTTCTCTGCGGCCTGCAGGACAAGCGCCGCACAAACCACAGGCGTCAGTGATACACAGCTTCCGTCGTAGTGGGGGTGATCCCAGGCAGACCTGAAGTCCAGTTTTTTGACAGACAGAGGACGGAGACAAACATGAAAAAACAAGTAGCGTTTTGTATGAGCACGCTGGCCTTGGCCCTGGCCTGTAGCCCGGCGTCCAGTCAGGAAGTATTCAAGGTGGGGCTATTGACCACCTTGTCCGGCCCTGGTGCGGCTATTGGCCAGGAAATCCGTGATGGTTTCGAGCTGGGCCTGAACCACTCGGGCGGCAAGTTCGGTGGTGTGGATGTGACCTTGGCGGTGCTGGACGATCAGCAAAAACCGATGGAAGGCCGTCAAGCAGTGGACCGTCTGGTCAAGCGCGACAAGGTCGATGTCATTACCGGCATTGCTTTTTCCAACGTGCTGCTGCCCGTGATGCCCACGATTATGGGCAGCGACACCGTCTATATTTCCGCCAACACGGGCCCGGCTGAGTATGCGGGTGAGCATTGCAACCCCAATTTCTTTAGCGTGTCCTGGCAGAACGAGGATATCCCTGCCGCCATGGGCAAGTACGTGACCGATCAGGCGCACAAGAAAGTCTATTTGATCGCCCCCAATTATCCCGGTGGACGTGAGTCCATTGAAGGCTTCAAGCGCCTGTTCAAGGGAGAGATTGCCGACGAAGTTTATGTGAAGGTTGGCCAGATGGATTACGCCGCCGAATTGGCCCAGATGCGGGCTTCGGGTGCGGATGCGGTGTTTTTCTTCCTGCCCGGCGGTATGGGCGTGTCTTTTATCAAGCAGTTGATCAACTCGGGTCTGTCTACGCAGATGGCCGTATATACCCCTGGTTTCTCGGCTGACCAGGACACGATTGGTGCTATTGGCGAGTCCATGAAGGGCATGGCCAACGCCGCCCAATGGTCGCCGGATTTGGATAACCCCGCCAACAAGCGTTTTGTGGCGGAGTTTGAAAAGACCTACGGTCGCCTGCCGTCCATGTATGCCTCCCAGGGCTATGACGCTGCTTTGTTGCTGGATGGCGCATTGAAGTCTGATCCCAAGGCCGCCACCGACCGCGAGGCCTTGCGCAAAGCCTTGCGCAGCGCACCGTTCGAGTCCGTGCGCGGGGCTTTTGCCTTTAACAACAACCAGTATCCGGTGCAGACCTACTACATGCGCGAAGTGGCCCCGAATGACAAAGGCCAGATGAGCAACAAGATTGTGTCCACCGTATTCGAGCAGTTCCAGGATCATTTTGCACCGCAGTGCAAGATGGAAAAGTCATAAAGAGGGTGCGTCAAGCATCCGGCAGCAAGGAGGTAATGATGAGCTATAGCAACGAACAGTTGTCCGCATTGGTGCGGGGAGACAGCGTACATAAATCGGTCTATACCGACCCTGAAATCTTCCGTCTGGAGATGGAACGCATTTATGGCCGTGCCTGGATCTACATCGGCCACGACAGCCAGGTGCCTAAGCCGGGCGACTACCACACTACTTTGTTGGGTGGTCAGGACGTCATCATGGTGCGCGGCAGCGACAAGAAGGTGTACGTGCTGTACAACCGTTGTCCACATAAGGGCGCGAAAGTGGTGGCCGATGGCTGTGGCAATGCCGGCAAGTTCTTCCGCTGCCCTTACCACGCCTGGACCTTCAAGCTGGACGGCCAGCATCTGGCCGCGCCCATGAAAAACGGCCTGGAAAACACCTGCTTTGATCCCAAGCACCCGGACTTCTCCATGCGCCGTGTGGCTCGTGTGGAAAGCTATCGTGGCTTTGTGTTCGCCTGTCAAAGCGCCCACGGCCCGGATCTGAAAGAGTTTTTAGGCCCCATCATCACCTCCATCGACAATCTGTGCGATCGCTCGCCTGTGGGTGAAGTGGAAGTGGCCGGTGGCAGCTTCAAGGTCTGGCAGCCTTCCAACTGGAAAGTGTTTTACGAAAACCTGCACGACACCATGCACGCGAATGTCACGCATGAGTCGTCCTACGTGGCTGCCCGCGAACAGGCCGAGGATTACGGTTCCATGCCGTTGGAACTGCATATCATGGACGGAAATGGTGAGCCTTACGGTTTCTGGGAAAAGCTGGATCTGTACGCGTTTGATAATGGCCACGGCTACATGGAAGGCATTTTCAATCCAGGGGCCATCGAAACCGACCCGGTCACCAAGGCGCACTACGAAACCCTGAAAGGAGCCTATGGTGAAGAAAAAGCCCTGAACATTCTGGGCGAGAACCGTCATAACAGCATTATTTACGGCAGTGGCTCGCCACACACTGTGTTCCAGCAGTTCCGTGTGATTCGTCCGGTAGCGGTGGACCGCACCCACGTGGAGATCCAGTTGTTCCGCCTGAAAGGCGCTCCGGACGATATCTACAAGCGTGGCCTGATGTATGCCAATCTGATCAACTCGCCCTCGTCCAATGTGATGCCGGACGATATCGAAGTCTATGGCCGTTGCCAGGAAGGCAATAAGACCCATGGCGGCGAATGGATCAGCATGCACCGCTACGACGGCACCGATAAGCCTATCGAAGGCGGCATGGTGGCCACCAACGGCACCAGTGAATTGCCCATGCGCAACCAGTTCCGCGCCTGGAAACACTTCATGACCACCACTATTTATGATGCGCCTGCGCAGTCGCAAGACAGTGGTAAAGCCACCGTGCGCTCGGCCTCTGGTGAGCCTATTGCCCCCGCAACACAGGCTTAAGCGGGCTGCTGTCCGAGCCAAGGAGAATTCTTATGTTGTTTGATATTGATTTTGACGTCAGCGTGGATCAGGTCACGCCTGTGAATCTGAGTCTGGAAGCCATTCGCGAAGTAGAGCAGTTCATCTATCACGAAGCTCGTCTATTGGATGAACGTCGCTGGCAAGCATGGCTGGATCTGTGGACCGAGGAAGGCATGTACTGGATTCCTCACAGCTACGATCAGGAAAGCCCGTACGAGCACATTTCCCTATGCTGGGAAAACAAGCTGCTGCGTGAACTGCGTATTCGTCGTCTGGAGAACCACCGCAATTGGTCCCAGCAGCCGATTACCCAGTCCTGCCGCGTGCTGGGCAATCTGATGATCGACGGCACCGATCCGGAAGGTTACCTGGTGGTGCGCTCCAGTTTTCACTCCATGGAGTGGCGCGGTAAAGATCCGGTCTACCGTGTGGGTAGTCTGATTCACAAGCTGCAAGCCCAGGAAGGCGGTGGCTGGAAACTGCGCATGAAGCAGGTGAACCTAGTGGATCGTGACGCGGTTCACGGCGCCATTCAGGTATACATCTAATGTCGGCAGCCCATCACACCGCCTTGCTGGCCCTGCATTATCAGAACGACGTCCTGCACGCTGATGGTCTGATCCGTGTGGGGGTAGAGGCCAACAGCCCCCAGCGTCAGGCTCTGATCGAGGCCGCAGGCCGTTTGCTGGCGCAGGCCCGCGCACAGGGCGTGCCTATTGTGCATGTGCGGGTGGGCTATCGGCCTGACTATGCCGATCTGCTGTGCAATGCACCGATTCTGCACAATGTGAAACGCATCGGTGCTATGCAGACCGGCAGTTGGGGAGCCCAGTTCTTTGACGGGCTGGCTCCCTTGCCCAACGAGTTTGAAGTCCATCACACGCGCATCAACGCTTTCTTTGGTTCCGCGCTGGAGCCGGTGGTGCGTCGTCTGGGGGTGGAGCGTCTGGTGATTGCCGGTGTGGCCACCCATTCCGTGGTGGAAAGCACGGTGCGCCATGCCGTAGACATGGGCTATGAGGTGGCGGTGGTGGCCAGCGCCTGTGGCGCTCCACCAGCTACGCATGAAGCCTCGCTGGCCAGCATGAGCCTGATTGCTCATATTGATCGGGACGAGGATTGGGCAGCCGTCTTTGGCGCACCACAAGCACAGTAGGAGAAGCACATGCAGCAGGACATGAAGGTGAATTTACAGGGTAAGGTCGCCATCGTGACCGGGTCCACGCAAGGGCTGGGGGCGGATATCGCCCTGGCCTTGTGCGACGCCGGTGCGTGGGTGCTGATTGTGGGGCGCAGTCAGGAGGAGGGTCAGCGTACCGAAGCGCGCTTGCAGGCCGTGGGCAAGGCCCAGTTCATGGCTGCCAATATTTGTGATGATGCGCAGCTGGATGCCTGCGTGCAGGCCGCATTGGCACAAACTGGACGCATCGACATTGTGGTGAACAATGCCTGTTCCTATGGGGACGAGGGACTGGCTTCCAGCCGGGAGCTGTGGCATCAGACGCTGGATGTGAATCTGATCTCCAGCGCGATTCTGGCCCAGAAAGCCACGCCACATATGGGGCAGGGTGGTGTCATCATCAATATGGGTAGTACGGGTGGCAAATTCGGCGTGGCCGGACGTGCGCTGTATCCGGCTTCCAAAGCGGCCATCCTGCAGTTCACCAAAAGCTTGGCCGTGGAATTGGCTCCATCGGGGATTCGTGTGCTGACGGTATCGCCCGCCTGGACCTGGTCGCCGTCGGTCGAACGCATGAGTGGTGGTTCGCGTGAACTGGCCAATCAGGTGGGGGCGCAGGTGCATCCTTTGGGCCGAGTCGGTTCCGGCGAAGAAGTGGCCCAAGTGGTCTTGTTTGCCGTGTCGGGCGCCGCCTCCTGGATGACAGGGATTGATCTGCCCGTTGATGGTGGCTTTTCCGTGCTCGGGCCCGAGCAGGGCAAGTCGCCCCGTCACTGGTTTGAACGCTGGCAGGCGCAGTCGTCTGGCTCATAAATAGAAAAGTGCGGTAAAAGAGGTCCAGGGCTTGTTGACACCTGTTTCTTGCTGCGTGTTCACAAGCCCTGACCCCGTTCAGGGCAATTTAAAAAAGGTGTGGGATGACAGACTCAACAAATAAAAAATCGTATTCCGTCATTGTGGTGGGCAGTGGCATCAATTCCCTGGTATGCGCGGCGTTGCTGGCGCAAAAGGGCAAGCAAGTCCTAGTACTGGAACGTAACGACCGTGCGGGTGGGTGTATCCGTACCGAGGAGTTGTTTCCCGGTTTTACCCATGAACTGCTGTCGTCGTGGTACCCCTTGTTCACCTCCGGTGCTGCCTATGCCCGCCTAAAGGATGATCTGGCCGCCCAGGGCGTGGAGTTTCTGGAAAACGGCTATACCACTGGCGTGGTGGGTAGCGATGGCAAGGGGATGGCCTTGCGCCATGATGTGGGCGATTCGATTCAGCGTATCAATGCTTTGCAAGCAGGCGATGGCGATGCCTTCGGCGCCATGTGCAGTCAGTTGTTCGAGCGCGATGCCGGCCTGACCTTTGGCTTGCTGGGTACCGAGCCTTACAGCCGTGGTTTGTTGGGTCTGCTGTTCTCGCAATGGCGCAAGCGCCGCATGGACGGCATGGTTCAGTACGGACGTGAGTCCCTGGAGTCCTTCCGCCGCTGGGCTGACCGTGAACTGAAAGATGACCGTGTGCGTGGCATGATGGCTCCCTGGGTCTTGCACTCGGGCCTGGGCCCTGACGACGCTTGCTCGGCCCTGATCGGCAAGCTGACTTTTGCCGCCGTGGTGGCCGGTGGTATGCCGGTGGTGAAAGGCGGTGGTCAGAATCTGGTGCGTGCGCTATGCGCCATTATTGAAAAGGCCGGTGGCCGTATTCAATTGAATACCGAAGTGGAAGAAATTGTGCTGGAAGGACAAAAAGCCCGTGGCGTACGTGCCGGTGACCAGGTCTACGAAGCCAGCCATGTGGTGTGCAACGTCACGCCGCCACAGCTTTATGGTCGCCTGTTACCGGGCGCACCCACTCAAGTACGTGAGCAAGCCAATGCCTACCGTTTTGGCCGTGGCGACATGCAAATTCATCTGGCGCTGGACAGCATGCCGAACTGGAGCGATCCAGAGCTGCTGAAAGTGCCTTTGCTGCACCTGTCCGACAGCCTGGAGGACGTCAGCATGAGCGTGGCCCAGGCCAATAATGGCTTGATCCCCGCCAAGTTCACCGTGGCGATTGGCCAACCATGCTCTTTGGACCCCAGCCGTGCGCCGGAAGGCAAATGGATACTGTGGATGCAGATGCAGGATATGCCGTCCAAGCTGCGTGGCGATGCGGCTGGCAAAATCGATGTGCCTGCCGACGGCAAATGGACTGAAGACGTCAGCAAGGCCGTGGCCGAGCGCATCATCGACCAACTGGAAGGCGTCATGCCCGGTTTGCGTCAACAAATCGTGGGCCAGAAAGTGCTCTCGCCGGCTGATCTGGAATCCATCAACTGCAACCTGGTGGGCGGTGACCCGTATTCGGGCATCTGCTCGCCCGACCAGTTCTTCTGGATGCGCCCCTTTGCGGCCAGTAATGGTGCACGCTCCCACGCAACCCCGTACAAAAACGTCTACCACATCGGTGCGTCTACTCACCCGGGCCCAGGCTTGGCAGGGGCGTCCGGATTCATGGTGGCGGAGCAGATTCGTTAGGGAAGCGCGTTTCGGGAAACGTGACAGGCCAGATAGACCGCAGTGAGGTCTGTCTGGCCTGTTTTCATGGGGCGGGCATGGCTGTCCAGGCCTCGTATCCTTCCCGAAAGGCTATCGCCGGATCAGCAAGGAAGCGGGCCTGCTGCAGCCCTGGGGCTTATTTTTTGAACGTCAGGCGCTTGATGTTGACCAGATGCCGCCAATGCACGGGCTCGGTAGAAATATTGCCTCCCCAGGAACCCGACCCTTGCATGAATGAGAGCGGGATATCCGAACTGATGCCCAACATGCCTTGGGTAGCGGGCATATTGACCAGAATGCGTCCGGCGGGCAGGGTGCTGGCAAACTGATGAATCTCGTCCTGATCTTTGCTGTGGATGACGGCCGAGTGTCCGGCTCCTTCCTGCCACAGCAATTGTGCCGCCAGACTGATTCCCTGGCCGGCCTCAGATTTGTACAGCGTCACAATCGGAGCCATTTTTTCCCGGCTCAAGAAGGCGTGCTGCTCGGGATCGGCGGCAATCAGAATCAGCTTGATCGGTGTGGGGCTGTCTACATCCATTTGCTTGGCTAAGGTCATGGCGTCAACACCAATCAGTGTGCGGTGTAGTCGTCCTGTGCTGTCGTCAAAAAGGGCATCAATATGCTGTTTTTCTGATATCAACAGCGCCCCTTTCTGTTTCAAAATCTCGACAAATTCCTCGTACACGCGCTCATCAATAATGATGTTGCTTTCAGAGCCGCACACAATGCCGTTGTCATAGGTTTTGCCTTGCAAAATATCGTCGGCTGCCTGTGACAGGTCTGCGCTGGCACTGACATAGACCGGGACATTGCCTGGGCCGACTCCGATGGCTGGAGTGCCGGAGCTATAGGCCGTTTTCACCAGGTCGCCGCCACCGGTTGCCAGAATCAAGGAGACCTGGTCCGACTGCATGATGAGCTGGGTCGTCTCACGCGAAGGCGTCTGCACGGCTTGAATCAGCGTTTCAGGCAGGTGGTGCTTTTTTAGAATCGCTTGAACCGTGGCCACCACCTGCGCTCCCAGTTGATCCGATTTGCGGGGATAGCTCAGAATCAGGGCGTTTCGGGTCTTGAGGCTGAGCAGGGTTTTGAACAGCGAATTTGGTACCGGATTGGTCAGCGGAACAATGGCGAAAATGACGCCTACCGGACTGGCGTATTCAATAAAGGTTTTGCTGCCATGCAGGCGGCCATAGGTTTTTTCACCGTAGAGTTCCCGGTAAACCCGGTCGGTGACCAAGCCAAGCTTGTGTATCTTGTCAGGCAGGTTACCGATGCGCGTGGCGTCCAGTTCGGTTTGGGCCCAGTACTCCAGTTTTTGTTCAAATGCCTGGGCAATGTCGGTAATCAACGCATCAATTTGCTCGTCGCTGGCTTGTTCGAGTGCGGGTTGCGCCTGAACGGCGTTCTGGACGGTGACCAGGGCGCTGTCTGCAAGGCTGTGTTCTGGTGAGGCTAGGGTGTCCATAGGGCTCTCCTTCGGTATCGTAATGAAAAACGCTACCAGTTGATGGTGGATTTTTTATAGAAAAACTGACCGTTGATGTCCGCTTTGTTGGCCTCTGAGGCAAGCCAGATCGGTGTTTGAGCACCATCGACGGCCGTGTTGGGCGCCTTGGAGGAGTCAATGTGGGGATCCAGACTGGTCTGGCACCAGCCAGGGCTGCAGGAGCAGATGCTGATGTCAGTGTCCCGAAAGTGTTTGGCATAAATCAGCGTGACCATATTCAATGCCGCTTTGGAAATACGGTAGCCAGGGGCCAGTACAGCGTCGAATCGGGATTGTGGGTCCGAGGCCTGGGTCATGGCTCCCAGGTCACTGGACATATTGATAACGCGTGCATCGGCCGATTTGGCCAGCAGCGGCATGAATTCCTGGATAAGAAAGTAGGGGCCGGTGGTATTGGTCGACAAGGTAGAGGAAAAGTCTTCAAACGAAACCTTGTCAGGGGTGAAAATGGAGTCGATCATAATGCCGGCGTTATTGATCAGCACGTCCAGCTTTTCCTCGTGTTGGGCCAATTGCGTGCGTGCACGGACAATGGATTGCGGATCTGTAATGTCCAGTTCAATGAAGCGGGCCTGTATGCCTTCCTGACTCAGTTTCTGGGCCGCTTCCTGGCCCTTTTGACTATTGCGGGCCGTGATGTAAACCTTATGGCCTTGATGGCCCAGGCCCTTGGCGGTTTCATAGCCAATCCCTCTGCTGGCTCCGGTGATCAGGCATGTTTTTTGCATGGTGTTTCCTTATTAGTGTGCCAATTCACGTAGCTGTCTTTTCAGTTTCTTGCCCGTTACGCCGATGAATTCGTTGGCAGACTGCAGTTCAATCGTGGACAGGGCCGGCCAGTTTTTTTGACGCATGAGCTGATTGACTTGTTCGGTGATTTCATCCTTTGACGCTGCGCAGGAATCAAGCAGTTCGATATAGGCGACCAACTCATTGTTATCGGTCATGATGACCGTGGCCTCGAAGACTTCATTGATTTCCGCCATAATCGCTTCTTCGATCTGGCAACTATAAATTTCCACGTTATTAAACGAGAGTGAATCGTTGGTTCTATCTACGTGATAGAAATTCCGCTTTTCATCGAAATAGACCAGATCGCCCGTCAGCCAATAGCCGTCAATCTTGTTCATTTCAGTCAGGGAGTGATTGTTCCAATATCCCTGCGTGACCGATTTGGATTTCACCGCCAGTCGGCCTACGCTGTTTTCTTGCAGGTACTGTCCTTGCTCATTGAAAACAGCCACGTCAACCCAGGGAAACGGTTTTCCAATGCAACGCTTGTAATTGTCGGACTGGGGAGAGTGGACGTTTCTGAAAATGGCAAAGGCAAATTCCGACGAACCCAGATTGTCGACAAAAAACGAGCCTGGAACCGTTTGCCCGTCCCGCTCGTGATGGCCCAGGGAGATCAGTTTTCTGATGTGTTTTTCATGGCTGGCATCGCCGGTTGCAATCCAGTAGCTGACGGATTGGAAGTCGGATTTGTCCAGTGTGTGGCGGCACAGGTCCACATAGACTTTCGGAAAAGCAATCACCACATTGGGACGGGTTTCCCGCACTGCCCGGATAATGGTTGCGGGATCTTTCTTGCTGAGGATAGTGACGTGTGCTCCACGGGTGAAAGAGAGCATCAGCAGTGAAATCGAGGCCCCATGAGAGTGGGGCAAGATGGACAGGATATGGTCCCCTTTCTGTTTCTTGACCTGCGACCTGACGCCATGAAACATGGACTCATGCGTGAAAATGACCGCCTTGGGAATGCCGGTGGTCCCCGATGTGTGTCCAATCATGATCACGTCTTGTGGTTCATGCGAATAGAAAGGTCGTGACGGGGTTTGTTGTCGTGTTTTTAGCGCGTCAATCGTGTGTACGGGCAAGCTGTAGTTCGCTTGTGCGAACACCTTTGTGATCTCCGCTTCTTTTTCGGGTGTGATGACAAGGTGGTTGGGGCGCACGCTGTGCAGGAACTTGAGCAAAATATCAGTGTTCAGCTCGCCATTGATCAGTGCCGGAATGGCCCCAATGCTGTTCAAGGCCAAGAAATGCAAGAAGTAGTCGATGCTGTCCTGAAAATACAGGCTGACCACTTCCTTGGGTTTGACACCTGTTTGTTCGTAGGATGAAGCAATCCGTCTGGCCGTTTCAATGATTTCCTGAATAGAGAAATCCTGCTTTCTGCACGCTTCATTGTCGATCAGGGACAGAATCTTTTTATCACTACCCTGATAGAACTTCTCATGGATTTTGTGGATGAAATTGCCTGCTCCAAGATGCTCGTCATTGAGCAGTTCATCCAGATGCAGCTCGTCGATCATACGTCACCCTCTTGTATGGAAAATGGTCTGTTTGTTAGCGGCTGATTTCGTAGTTCATGCTGATGGCCAACCGGTTCCAGACGTTGACCAAACCGATCAGATACGTCAGATCAACGATTTCCTTGTCATTGAAGTGAGCCTTGAGTTCATGCAGTTGCGTCTGCTTGTCTTCCAGATTCTGGATAAAGGTCACTTGCTCAGCCCAGCGCAGCGCGGCCTGCTCTTGCTCGGTGAACAGGGGGGCTTCTTTCCACGCATTTAAAAGCAGCAGTTTTCGTTCGGAAATGCCCAGGCTCAGCGCATGTTTGCTATGGACATCAATGCAAAATGCGCAGCCGTTCAGTTGCGAGATTCTGACCTTGACCAGCTCAATCAATTCTTTGTTCAGTGTGGTCTCGCTGTAGATCTGGGCGTCGTACTTGACGATGGTCTTGTAGATGTTGGGGGACAAATTAGATGGGTTAAGTCGAGTCTCAGACACGGGATCTCCTGTCAGTGGGAAAAAGGGGGGCGTTCTTGTGAGTACGCCGGTTTTAGCCTTGGGTTTTGCTATCGTTTTGGCCGGTTCGGTATTTTTCGAGTTGCCATAACAGAAAGGCGCTGGCCGAGCAGACCAGGACGTTGAAATTGATCATGAGCTTTGTGCTTAGAAAAAAACTCATGCTCAGAGCAAAAATCAAAAACAGCACACCGCTGATCAGAGCGGCCAGTGCGCTTTTGTAGTTAAGCAGTAAGGCAATGCCTAGCAGTAATTCCAAAAGAGTGACGAACCAGCTCAGTGCGGGAATGGCGCTTGAAAAAAGCCACGGCGTTAGCACCGCTACATCTTGATGGAATCGGTTCATTCCACCCCATGTGATATCGAAATTATTCAGTGCCCCCCAAAGCCCAAAGCGGTCTGCCACCGCAGATAAAAGTGTGAGGGCAAGTGACAGCCTGAGAAAAATCACGATGAATGTCATGTTGGTTTCTTTGCTGTGTTCGGTAGAGGGCACAATTATTCCTTTCTTTGTGTTTCAAAAAAACGATTTCAAGTCACCTGATTATTTATCGGCTAATTGTTTTCATTGTTATTTTTTTTGTTAATTATTCGTCACCTGATTGTTTGTTTTATTTGCTTTTTTGTTTTTTATAGCCGTCTTATAGTTAAAGCATGCTGCAAGAATAACTTAATTTTTAATCAAAAAAATGATTATGAATAATGCTTTTTGTTTTATGGGGTTTTTATTGTTTTTTAATTTCCTTTGATTATTCTTTTAGGTTTTTCTCTTTTTTGTGCCTGCTTGTAAGGGTTTTTTTAAGCCTGGGTTCGTGTGTTGACTGGCTTGCTGCCTGGGCGACTCGAAATTGACCGTGGCTGACTGGGTAGGGCATGCAGCGCAAGGCGCTCTGAGCCGGTTGGGGGAGCGGGATTTTTCGCCTGTCCCTTTTGTTTTGTGCCAAGAGAGTGATTCTTTCGGTATTCTGTGCATGTTTCTGCTGCCCTGACATTGTCATGAGGGGCCTGATTGTTTAGCCGGAGTTTTCTTGATGCACGCCTTTCGCCGTTCGCGCCTGTGTGCTTTTTTGTCCTTGTGGCTGCTGGTGCTTGCGCTGAGCATCGTGACGGTTTCCACTGCGGCTGAGACGGTGGCCTGGACGCCTGCCCAAGCCAGTGAATCTTTGAATGAATTGCGGGACACGCTGCAAACGGTGCAGGAGCGTTTGCAGAAAAATGACGGTTTAGGTGATTCGGATCTGGTGGCCCTGCGCAATCAGTTGTTGCTGGCGCAAGAGCAGGCGCAGGATATGAGCATGCGCCTGGAACCCGAGTTAGTGAGTGTCACGGCGCGTTTGAGTCAGTTGGGGCCGGTAGATGATCCGGCCGGTGAGTCCGAGGACATTGCCCGTCAGCGTGCACAGTTGCAGCAAGCGGTGACCGAGCTGGACGGCATGATCAAGCTGGCCCGTTTGATTGGAGTGGAAACCACGCAAGGTCTGGATCAGGTGTCCAAGCAGCGCCGGGTGATTTTTCAGGCGGAGCTGGGGCGACAGTCGCAATCGGTTTTGACGCCGCGCTTCTGGCGCAATGTCTCGCGTGATTTGCCCGGTGACCTGGCTCGGGTAGAGCGCATGCGCAAAGATCTGGCCCAACGGGTGACGGACTTGCCTGGTTATGTGCCGTGGTTGGCGGCAGCATTAGCCGTCGTACTGCTGGGCCTGTCGGTCTGGGCGGTGCGGGGATTAGAGCGCTTTACCATCAGCCACACCAAGCCTTCGCGTTTACGACGCTCTTTTTATGCCACCGCGTTGATCGTGCTCTATAGCCTGACCCCCGGTTTGCTGGCTTCGGTGGCGGCAGGGCTGTTTTATTGGAACGGCAATCTGACTGCGAATCTGGCCAGCTTTGTGTCCAAATCCGTGTTTGCCTTGTACCTGGGTGGTTTTGTGACGGGAATGGGGCGTGTGCTCTTGTCAGCACAACGTCCTAGTTGGCGTTTGCCTCCTATTCCCAGCAAGGTCGCCTTGAAGTTGGCCTGGCTGCCGCTGGCGCTGGGCATCATGGTGGCCTTGACCTGGATGTCGCAGCAATTGCTGGGACTGATCAACGCCACGCTAAGCACGACGTTATTGGTCAACAGCTTTAACACGTTGACCCTGAGCATTTTTATCGCCATCGCCGCCTGGAATTTAAGTCAGGGGCGGGACAAGACGCCGGCGCCTGACGCGGGTGACGACCCGCAAAAAACGGCCCCCGTACAGCACGGGACGACCTGGTTGCGGGCTATTCCCATCACCCTGGGGGTGGTGATTGTGCTGGGCATGATCGCCTTTTTGCTCGGTTATATCGCGCTGAGCAGCTTGATTGTGCAGGAGATGTTGTGGCTAAGTCTGGTGATTTGCACCTGTTATGTGCTGGTCGCGCTGATTGCCGATATCGGCCAAAGCCTGTTGCTGCAGTTCAAGGAAAAGCGGGCTGCTAATGAATGGACCAGTTCACAATTGCGCGGCAGCAGCCAGATTGTGATTGTATTGTCCGGGGCTCTGCGTCTGTGCTTGATTATCACGGCCATTACGCTGGTTTTGCTGCCCTTTGGGGAAGACCCCACGCAGTGGTTGCAGCGTCGCCTTGGTTTTTTGGTCACGGGTTTTTCTCTAGGACAGGTGCAGCTCAAACCTAGCTCTGTGTTGCTGGCGGTGCTGATTCTGGTGCTGGGTATTGTGTTCGTGAAAACCTTGCAACGCTGGGTTGCCAACCAGCTTTTGCCCGCAACGCGTATTGATCCCGGTATGCGCGTGTCTACCGCCAATCTGTTTAGCTACGTGGGCTATTTCATTGTGGTGGCCACGGCAATTTCGTCTTTGGGAGTCGGCCTGGAGCGCATGGCCTGGGTGATTTCCGCCTTGTCCGTGGGTATCGGTTTTGGTTTGCAGGCGGTGGTGCAGAACTTCGTGTCGGGTTTGATCCTGCTGGCCGAGCGTCCCATCAAAATCGGCGATTGGGTCAGCCTGAACGGGGTGGAGGGCAATGTTCGCAAGATCAATGCTCGTGCCACAGAAATCGAGATGTTTGACCGCTCCACCCTGATTGTGCCGAACTCCGAATTCATCACCAAAACCGTGCGCAATGTGACCTTGAGCAATCCTTTGGGGGTGGTGAAAGTCAAGATCAATATGCCTATCGACACGGACGCTAAACGGGTGCGTTCTATCATGCTGGATGTGATGCAGAACTATAGCGATGTATTGGCCGACCCCGCTCCGGATGTGACACTCGATGGCTTTGATGCCAATGGTTTGCAGTTCACCGCCACCTGCTATGTCTCGTCACCTCGTATTGGCAGCCGGGTACGTAGCGTCTTGATGTTCGATATTCTGGATGAGTTGCGAAAAGAAGGGTTGGCGCTGCACCATACGCAAACCATGACGGTCTTGCCAACGACGCCGGCGGCCAGCCAGACAGAAAACAATAATCCCTTGTTGAATGATTAAATCCAGATAACAACAACAGGCAGGGTCCAGGGAGACGGAAACCATGAAGCCGCTACGACTAGGTGTACAGGTCTTGCTCTTGTGCCTGAGCCTGATGGGGGCCTGGGCAAGCGCACAGGCACAAGCCTTGTCCGAGGTCGAGCAAGAGCGTCAAATGATGCGCGATCTGCAGCGGACTCAGGACGAAATCCGCCTGATGCAGTACCGTCTGGACGACAACAAGATCTCGATACAACCGGAGCGTGCTTACGAGCAAGATCAGAAACTGTTGCAGGCGCTGGAGCTGTCTGGCCGGACGGTGCAGTCCTTGGAGCGCCGCAGCCGCCTGTTGCGAGCCCGTTTGCAAGAGTTGGGCGAGGACGCGGGGGATGAGGCGGATCAAGTTACGCTTCATAACGAGCGAATGCAGTTACGACGGGCTGATGCGGCCTTGCGCGCTGATTTGCGCGTAGCGCGCCTGGTACAGCTGGAAGCGCAGCAGACCCGCCAACTATTGCGAGAGGCGACCGAGCGTTACGAGCACGCCAAGCGCTGGCAACGCGATTCCTCCCTGATGTTGCTGGAAAGCCTGCCCGAGTTGGGCCAGGCCTGGCCTGCAGACCGTCAGAAACTGTCCGACTTTGCTCAGCAATGGCGTGAAACGTGGAGCAACAGCAGTTGGCGGCAAAGCAGTGCTTCATTGTGGATGGCGGCCGCTGTTGTGTTGTTGATGCTGGTATTGTTTCGCGGCATGCCAGTTTGGGTAAGCCGTTATCTGCCAACTGGGCGTTTGCGTCGCTCCAGCCTGACCATCGCCAATTTTTTCTTATGGTTTATCGCTATCTGGGTGGTGGTGGATCAGTTGATTGAACGGGTGTTTCAGCGGCCAGATCTTGCTCAAACCCAGTTGGAGCTCCTGGCTTACTTGAAAGTGGGTGCATGGGTGGCGGCCGTGGCGCTAGCCTGTATCAAGGGTATAGTGCTGCAGCCTCGGGCTTCCTGGCGTTTGATCCCTGTGTCCACGCAGACTCAACGTCGACTGCGTTACTTTGCGCCCGCTTTCTTTCTGGTCGTCTACGCGGACGTCATAAGTGGTTTTTTCCGAGGATCGATAGGTGTCTCGGATGCATTTCAGTCGCTGGCTGACGGTGTGAGCAGCCTGCTGTATCTGATCCTGTACGGCTATGGTTTGTGGGTTTTGCGTGACGAGCTGTTCAACCGTACGGACGCTTCGGGGCAGGGGGCAGGCAGAACAGGTCGCAGTTGGGCGCGTTTGGCCTTTAAAGGCGGTGTCCTTGTGTACACCCTGGTGTTGGGCTTGTTCATCGCAGGCTGGCAAGGCCTGTCGGATGACTTGATGTCGCATTTCATGACCATGCCCTTGCTCCTGGGCTTGCTGGCCTACGTGGGGATGGTGTGGTTGCAGGACATGGCGGACTCTTTGCTGGCGTATTTGCGTCATCGCAGCCACGATCCGGATGCAGCGCCGATTCGCGTGCAAAGTCAGTTCATTATTGTGTTTTTTGCTATCGCCCGTATGACTGTTTTGGGTCTGGCCATCTGGATGGTCAGCGGGGATTGGCTGACTGAACCCAAACAGATGCTGGAGTCGGGCCTGGATGTCTCGCGTGAGGCCTTGCGCTTGGGGGCCGTGCAGTGGCGTTTGGACTTGTGGCTGATTGCCTTGGGCGTGATGCTGGTGGGGGCGGTACTGATCCACTTTCTGCGTACCTGGTTACGTCAGAGCTACATGCCCAACACCACTCTGGAACCCGGCCTGCAAAATGCCATCGTCGGCATGGTGGGCTATGTCGCTTACTTCGTTTTGTTGGTGATCTGCTTATCCATGCTGGGTGTGCCGATTGAGTCCGTTACCTGGATTTTTACGGCTTTGACGGTGGGGGTGGGTTTTGGCTTGCGGGGTATTGTGCAGAACATTGCTTCCGGTTTGATGCTGATGGTGGAGCGTCCCGTCAAAGTGGGAGATTGGGTGGAGGTAGAGGGCAGTGAAGGCAATGTGCGCCAGATCCGTTTGCGAGCGACCTACGTGGAGCGGTTTGATCGCACCATGGTGATGGTCCCCAACGCCCAGATGATGGGCCGGCAGGTACGTAACCTGACTTACACGCCGACCTCTTTGGGGGCGATTGAGTCCCGCCTGTTATTCCCGCTGGATGTAGATGCCGATGTGGTCATGCAGATTTTGCGCGACGCGGTGCTGGCCGAGCCGGAAATTCTGGATGAGCCTGCCCCTATCTTGACGTGTGACGGGATTTTTGGCGATGGGGTCGCGTTCAGTACGCGTTGTTTCATCAATAGCATGCGGGTGCATCGCCGGGTGCGCAGCAACCTGATGCTGGATATCTTGCGCCGTCTGCGGCAGCAGGGTATCAGCTTGCATCCGGCGCAACGCTGGGTGCAGGAAGCCATGGACAAGGACAAAGCCGAGGACGAAGACCTTTAGGGTTTTCCCAGTGATTGAAAGCTGAAATATTCATCCGTATAATTTGTTTAGCCACACTAAACAGAAAAGCGCGTGATGCGCAACAGGATGGATGAGACATGAGCAAGAAACAGTCCTCTCAGGGCGAGGCAGCCGTATCGCCCTGGCGTGCTGCCAGTGCTGCTGGTTTGGGCACAATGATCGAATACTACGATTTCCAGCTGTATGGTGTCTTGGCGGTAATGTTAAGCGTCCTGTTTTTCCACACTGGTAATGACAGCGCGGCCTTGCTGTCCACGCTGGCCGTATTTGGCGGCGCCTTTCTGGCCCGCCCTTTGGGCGGGATCTTCTTTGGCTGGTTCGGTGACAAGCATGGCCGCACCGCTGCCTTGATGTTCACCATTGTGGGGATCGGGGTGGCCAGTGCCTTGATGGGCATGTTGCCGACCTACGCGACCTTGGGGCTGGCTGCACCGGCCTTGTTGCTGCTGTGCCGTTTGTTGCAGGGTTTTTTTGCGGGTGGCGAAATTACCGGCGCGGCCACTTATGTGGCGGAATGCTCGCCCCCCGGCAAGCGCGGTTTTTTTGGGGCATTCAACCCGGCAGCGGCCACCTTGGGCTTGTCATTGGCAACGGGCGTTGCCGGTTTGGTGACGGCGCTGGTCGGCAAGCAGGCCATGCTGGATTGGGGCTGGCGCATTCCTTTTCTGCTGTCCATCCCCTTGATCATTCTGTGCGTCTGGGCTCGTTCGCGTATTGAGGATTCGCCGCGCTTTAAGGAAATGCTCAAGAGCCATCATCCCGAGCACTCGCCTTTGTCCTTGATTGTGCGTGATTACCGTCGTCCTCTGTTGCAGGTTATTGCGATTGGTTTTGCCCAGAATGCGGCAGGCTATGTGGGCGTGGTCTATTTAAGCACTCACTTGATTCACACTCTGAAGTACGACGGCACGGCGGTGTTCTGGCTGATTTCGCTGGTCACCTTGTGCTCGGCGTTCATCATGCCTTTTGCTGGCGGCCTGTCTGACCGTTTCGGCCGCAAGCCCTTGCTGACGATTGGTTTGCTGGGCTATCTGATACTGGTGCCGCTGACCATGTGGGTTGCTTCCTGGGGCAGCTTCCCGCTGGCCGTCATTGCGGTGGCCGTGTCCATTCTTCCGTTCATTGTGGTCCAGGCCGTGGGTTACCCCCTGTATGCCGAATTGTTTCCTACTCGAGTGCGCTACAGCGGCGTGTCCTTGGGCTTTAACATCGCCACTATTCTGGGCGGGGCGACGGCACCTTTTGTCGCATCCTGGTTGACGGGTCTGACCGGTTCCAGCATGGCACCTGCCTTTTACGTGATGGTGGTGGCGCTGATCGGCATTGTGGCCTTGAGCACGGTGCAGGAAACCTCTGGCCGTCAGCTGGCCGATTGATTTTCAAGGAAGTGAATGATGTCCGGATATTTTCTTTATCACTCCATAGGCATGTTCGAGGGCAAGGAAGCCGCCATGCGTGCCGAGCTGGATCAGTTCAGTCAGGTCTGGTCGGCACCGGATGATGCGCAGTGGGGCTACGCCTTGGGCCAAAAACAGGCTTTCATGGATGCCTGGGCCGCGTTGATTGGCGCTGACTCCAAGGATGTTGCGCTTAGTGAAAACGTCACTGGTGGCCTGTACAGCATTCTGGGCTCCTTGCCCGCGCACGTGCTGAAAGGACGTACTGTGCTGGTGGCGGCCGATTGCTTTCCCAGCCTGCATTTCCTGCTGCAAAAGCTGGCTCTGCGTTTGGGGTTTACCTTGCGTACCGTGCCTTTGAGCGCCGGTCTGTCCTATGTGACGGACGATGATTTCATCAAGGCCTGGGATGACAGTGTGGGGGTGGCCTTGGTGACGTGGGTCAGCTCAACCTCCTCGCATCGGGTGGATGTGGATCGTATGGCGCAGTGTGCTACGGAACATGGCAGCCTGATGGCGCTGGACTTGACGCAAGCGGCCGGTCTGGTGCCGTTTACCGTGCATGAAGGTGTGGCTTTTACCTTGTCTGCTTCCTTGAAGTGGGCCTGCGGTGTGTCGGGGGCCAGTCTGTTGCATGTGCGTGCGGATTTGATCGAGCAGTGCGAGCCTGAGTTTCGCGGCTGGTTCAGTCAGGAAAATCCCTTTAACTGGAATCTGGACCAGTTCAGTTATGCCCAGGGTGCGCGTCGTTTTGACCATGGCACCCCGGCTGTTTTGGGCAGCATTGCATCCTTGCCCGGTATGCGCTTTGTGCTGGCAAGCGGCGTGGAAAACCTGCTGGAGCAAAACCGGGCATTGACGGCTGTCTTGCTGGATCGTGCTGCCAAGGCTAATTGGCCGGTGCTGACGCCATTAGCTGAGAATGAGCGCGGCGGCAGCATTATGTTGCGTGCCAGTAGTGCCCAGCGTGCCCAGGCCCTGGTTGATCTGTTGCGCGAGCAGGAGCTGTATTGTGACCAGCGCGACGGTGTCTTGCGTCTGTCGCCTGGCAATGTCTGTACCGAGCAGGATGTGCTGCGCTTGTGCGACACCTTGCAGACAGCTTGGTAAGGGGGAAGGGGAATGGATAGTTTAAGGTGGGCTCATCAGGCCAGTCGCCGCATTGAACGTCCGGCTTCGCAGGTCATGGACTTTATGGCAGATCTGAATGCCTTGGGGCGTTGGTCCCTGGGCTGCTTTGACACACGAACCGTGGAGCCGGGGCTGGTCGTGGGGACGTCCCTGTTTGACGGTGGCCAAACCCACGTCAGCGTCGAGATTTTGATCGAACAAGGGCTGATTCGCTATTGGGTAGGCAACGCTACGCAACGTATGCCGCGTATCAGTGCCATGGTGCAACCGCTGGATGAGGATTCTTGCATTTTGATCATGCTGGCCACGCGTAGTGCAGATATGGATGAAAACCGTTGGCTACGCTTGCAGCGCTGTCATGAGACGGAGCTGGATCTGATTCAGGCCCAGTTGCACAGCGCCGTCTAATTCTGGCACTTAGTAGCTGGGTGGGGTGATCGCCACAATAAAACGCACATCCTTGTCGTAAGGGTTGCGGTAGGCATGAGGCAGGCTGGAGTTGAAATAACAGCTATCGCCCGTTTGCAAACAGTGTTGATCATCCCCGACATCGACCAGTAGCTGGCCTTCGGTGACCAGCACACACTCTTCGGCAGGGTGGCTCCAGCGCTGCCCGACCGAGCTTCCTCCCGGCGGCAGAAAGCCCGCCAGCATTTCGATACTGCCAAAGCCTGGCGACACCCGTTGGTACTGCACGCCCGAGGCCGATTGAATGCTCATGCGCTGATTCTGGCGCACCACCGCCACTTGCTCCACATTGTCATCCAGCAAGGAAAACAAGGGGGTATCCAGTGCTCGCGCGATTTGGCGCAAGGTGTCCAGGCTGGGTTGAGTCAGCCCGCGTTCCACCTGGCTGATCAGGCCGGGGGAGACTTGGGCAAGCTCGGCCAGCTTGCGCAGAGACAGCTTTTTATGAAGTCGGACTTGGCGAATACGCAAAGCGGCCATGTAGGATCGGGCAGTAGGTGGGAAAGCCCTTATTGTAAGACAAGCCTGCCGGGATGCGGGGGGGTGCGCCAGTCTGACAGTCGGGTTGCAGAAGATGGGGGCGGGACTGTTTTGTGGGGCTAGGTCTTTGTCAGCGGGTGTGCGTCATCCGCCCATTTTTCTTTGATATGCAGCATTTCGGGCAAGCATTTGTCCAGCAGGGCAACCAGTTGCGGATCAAAGTGCAGGCCTGCTTGCTCGCGTAAATAGTTAATGCAGCTCTCCACACTCCAGGCCTTTTTATAAGGCCGCTCACTGGCGAGCGCATCAAATACATCGGCCACCGCCACAATGCGGGCAGGCAGAGGGATGTCTTCACCCTTTAAGCCGTAGGGGTAGCCGCTGCCATCCCATTTCTCGTGGTGATACAGCGCGATGGTGCGTGCCAGTTTCAGCAGGCCGTGGGAGTGTTGGCCAATAATGCGTGCACCAATCAAGGTGTGCGTACGCATGATTTCCCATTCTTCAGCGGACAGCTTGCCTGGCTTTTGCAAGATGTAGTCCGGGATACCGATTTTGCCAATATCGTGCATGGGGGCTGCATGCAGCAACTCGTCGGCCGCTTCGCTGGAGTAGCCCAGCCAGTGAGCCAGAATGCGAGTGTAGTGGCTCATGCGGATAACGTGACGGCCAACCTCGTTGTCTTTGTATTCGGCAGCGGTGCCCAGGCATCGGATAATCTGCAGGCGACTGTCGCGCAGTTCCTGTATTTGCACCAAAGACAGGTGGTTGCGTATGCGCGCTTGCAGGATCGCCGGATTAAAGGGTTTGGAGATGTAGTCTACCGCCCCCATGCCCAGACCCATTTGCTCGTCGTTCGGTTGCGAGAGTGCTGTTACAAAAATGATAGGGATGTGGCGGGTGTTAAGGTCCGCTTTTAAGGCTCGACAGACTTCATAGCCCGAGAGCTGCGGCATCATGATGTCCAGCAGGATCAGGTCGGGCAGGTCCCGCTGGGCCAGCTCCAACGCCTTGAAGCCATCTTTGGCAAAGAGCAGACGGAAATCCTGTTGTAGGGTATGGCGCAGAATCTGAAGGTTGGCGGGTTCGTCATCGACCAGCAAAAGGGTAGGGCGTGGCGCGGTGAATTCATTCATGGCGTGGCGTATCTTCAGCCAAGCTGGCATCCAGGTCTTTGATTAACGCAGACAAGATGATGCTGGCCTGAACGAAGTCGAATACGTCGATAGTTTTATTGAGATTATTCAGGGTATCGGTTTGCCCTGTGCTTTCCAGATACTGGCAAATCACTTGTAAAGAAGGCTCATCAAGCTCATTGAGCAAGACGCTGTTATGCAGGGCATGAAGATGGTTCAAGACGAGATCGGTGGGGGGAACCACGACGTGCTGTGGCTCAGAAGAGGACGCTGGGGCGCCATCCTGGCTTAATTCGTGGGCGATGCGACTGAACATTTCCTGCAGTTGCGCAATGCGGCCACGCATCTGGCGCGTCTGGCCATGACGAACTTTTTCTTCCAGTTCGGCGCTGAGTGCACAAACCTGTGGCAGGCCCAGATTGCCCGAGGTGCCGCGAATGCCGTGCAAGCTGCTCAGCACCACTTCCCAGTTCGGTGAGGCTTGCTTGATTTCATCAAGCGGGTAACGGGTCTGCAGGTCTGATAGGAAACTGAGCAGGGCGCGGCGCAGACGTACGGGCGAGCCCCACAGGCTCACGCCCGTTTCCCAATCGATCAGGCTGCTGTGTTGTGGTTCGGCGTGATGCTCTTTGGGGACGGCGGGGGTTAAACCCATGACCCGTGCAATTTCCTGCAACAAAGCGGGCAGGTTCAGCGGTTTGGTGGCAAAACCGTTCATCCCGGCTTCTTCGGTGGCGCGGCGATCGCACTCCATGACGCTGGCGGTCAGCGCAATCAAAGGCAAGGGCAGGCGTGCCTCGCGGCGTTCCTGTTCGCGCCAGCGGCGGGCGGTTTCCAGGCCGTCCAGCTCGGGCATATGCACATCGAGCAAAGCCACATCAAAGTCTTCCTTGGAGAGCAGCTCCAACACCTTGTGGCCATTATCGGCTGCCACAACAGAATGTCCGTGCTGCTCCAGGGCCAGAGTCAACAGTTCCTGATTCAGGCTGACGTCATCGGCCACGAGGATGCGCAGCGCAGGCAGTTTGGGCAGGTGATCATCCTCCGGGCTCATGCTGGGCTCTTGACCGGGCTCCAGTGGAATGCGGACCTCGAATACACTGCCCACGCCCAAGGTACTTTGGACTTCCAGCGTGCCGCCCATCAGGTCGACCAACTGGCGGGCAATGGACACACCCAGGCCCGTACCACCAAAGCGGCGGCTGATGGACACATCGGCCTGCGTAAAGGGGGTAAAGACATCACGCAACTGATCGGGGGTCATGCCGATACCCGTATCGGTGACGCGGATGCAGACGGCATTGCGCCCAGGTTCAGGGGTCACATCGACGTGTACTGCGCCGCTTTGCGTGAACTTGATGGCATTGCCGATCAGGTTGTTCAGCACCTGCTGAATACGCAAGGGGTCTCCTTTATAAAAGAGACGCAGCTCGGGCGCATAATTCAGACGGAATTCCAGGTTCTTGGCATCCGCAGCCAAACGCAGCGAGGCCTCAATCTGCTTGCACAAGTCAAGCAGGGAAAAGTCGACCTGCTCCAGCTCTACCGAGCCACGCTCCAGCTTGGTCGTGTCCAGAATATCGTTGAGCAAGGCCAGCAAAGAGCGGGCGGACTGATTGATGATGTTCAGGTGCTTGTTCTGTTGTGCATTGAGCTGACCGTTCAGCATCAAGTCACTAAAACCAATAATCGCGTTCAATGGGGTGCGGATTTCATGGCTCATATTGGCCAGAAAGGCACTCTTGGCCTGAGCGGCCTGCTCGGCTTTTTCGGCGCTTTGACGCAAGGATTCGGTCAGCGCGTTATAGCGGCTCATATCCGTGACAAAGCCGACAAACAGCGGCTCACCGGGCTGGCGAACCTTGCCGACGGCCAAGCGCATCGGCATCAAGCTGCCATCTTTACGCAGTCCGGTCACATCCCGACCGACGCCAATGATTTTGGGGTCATTACTGCGCAAGTAATTGGACAGATAGCTGTCATGGCGCGAGCGGTCTGGCTCGGGCATCAGCATATTCACATTGCGACCGAGCACCTCCCCGGCTTTCCATCCAAACAGGCGTTCTGCCGAATGGTTGAAGTCCAGAATGGTCCCGTTGCTGTTGATGGTGATAATGCCGTCAATCGCCGTATCCACAATGGCCCGGTTGTGCGATTCACTTTCCTCCATCTTCAAAAACAGTTGGCGATAGCGCAGCAGACCATTGGCCGCGGTTACCAGCACGGTCACGGTAATGGTGAACGTGGAGAGCACCATGGACGCAAAGGTGCTGTTGAAGATGATCATGTCATCGGGGGGCGTGGTCTGGCCAATGAAACGGGCAGCTGCCATGCCGGTGTAGTGCATGCCGGAGATGGCCAAGCCCAGCACAATGCCGCTGATCACCACACGCTGCAGCAAGGTCAGACGGGTGCGATGCAGGCGAAAGCGTATCCACAAGGCCACGGTGGCCAGTACTACCGCCAGCACAATCGACAAGAAGAAGGTAACAGGTTCATAGCGCAACGCCGGCGCCATACGCATGGCAGCCATGCCGCTGTAGTGCATGGTGCCAATGCCTAGACCCACCAAGATGCCGCCCATGATCAGATGCGAACGCTGGACTCGGGCTTGCGAGAGGATTTGCAGCGCTACCCAGGATGCCCCTACGCTGGGCAGAACCGACAGCATGGTGATGGCCGGGTCGTAATGCACGCTGGTACAGAGTTCAAAGGCCAGCATGCCAATAAAGTGCATGGTCCAGATGCCGCCGCCCAAGGCAATGGCACCCGTGCAAATGGCGATCTGACGATGCAGCCTTAAATCTGCCATGCGGGCAATATGGGCCGTTTGCAAGGCCATGCCCGAAGAGAAGATGGCAACCAGCAGGGACAGGATGACCAGTCCACTGTTATAGCTGCCAACTAAAAAGGGAGCCATTTGGTCTGCACTGATGAAGAACTGGTCGAGTATCCGCATAGGTGCTCATGTTCGAAGTGGCCCACGGGGCCAAATTACGCAAAATAAGTTTGGCTCCCTCTGCAAATGAGAGGGAATGTAACGCTGAAACTCGGATAGGTTACCGAGTTTGTCTCTCACTGTGCAATTTTTTGTATGGATTGAACAAAAACATTCATAACTAGAGCAATGTTCCGGTCAATAGCAGTGCAGCGACGGAGAAATAAATGACCAAACCGAGCACGTCCACCAAAGTGGCCACCAACGGTGCCGAGGCACTGGCCGGGTCAAAACCGACGCGTTGCAAAATGAAGGGCAGCATAGAGCCGATGCAGGATCCGAAGGTGACAATCCCGACCAAGGCCATCCAGATCGTCAAACCGATCAGTAAGGAATGTTCGCCGTAGTCGTATAGCCCCAGGTGCTGCCAGACTTCAATACGAACAAAGCCAATCGCCCCCAGCATGGTGCCCAGTACCAGGCCCACCGGCAGTTCGCGTAGTAACACACGCCACCAGTCCTGTACCCGGACTTCGCCCAGGGCCAGACCGCGAATCAGCAGGGACGTGGCCTGCGAGCCGGAGTTACCGCCCGAGCTCATGATCAAGGGAATGAACATGGCCAGGACCACAGCTTTTTCCAGTTGTATCTCGTAATACTGCATGGCACTGGCAGTCAGCATTTCACCCAAAAACAGAATGGCCAGCCATCCTCCACGCTTGCGGATCATGGTGCTAAAGCCGGCCTGCAAATAAGGTTTGCCAATATGTTCGGCCCCCCCGAAGCGGTTCATGTCCTCCGCGGCTTCGTCCATGAGGGCGTCAATGACGTCGTCCACCGTCACAATGCCGATGATGGCCTGGGTCTCGTCCACGACCGGGATGGCCAGAAAGTCGTGACGGCGTATCAGTTGGGCAACGGCTTCTTTATCGGTCAGCGCCTGCACGGCGATAGGACTGTCGCCACTCCACAGTTCAGTCAAGGCGGCTTGCGGGTCGGCGCACACCAGTTTGCGCAAGGGCACGACAAATTGCAGTTGTTGTTTGTCGTTAACGACATAGATGGCGTAGACCGTCTCGCGAGTGCTTTCTACTTCGCGGATATGCTGCAGGGTCTGGGCGACGTTCCAGCTCATGGGTACTTGTAGAAACTCGGTGGTCATGATGCCGCCGGCGGTATCGGCCGGATAGTGCATCAGTCGCATGATGGAGGTGCGGGTAGCTTGGCTCAGGCGGCTCAGAATCTGCTCTTGGTCCTCGTGGTCCAGATCCTGTAGCAAGTCGGCCATACGGTCTTCGGCCAGTGTTTCCAGCACCGGCAGGCGCTCGGGGCTGCTTAGCTCCAACACAATGGCACTGGCCCAACGCAGCTCCGGTATCTCCAGCAAGGCTTGTAAGCGCTGGTTATCCAGCTCTTGGGCTGCTTGCAGGGCCGGGCGCCGTTCCAGCTCGTTCAGGGCCAGAGCAATGTCGGCAACAGGGGTCTGAGGGCCTAGTAAATCAGTTGAGGGGGGCAGGGACATGCAGTACTCCAGTGGACGCGCAAGTACAGAAAATGGTCTGGCGTGGGAAACGTCAGGCAAGTATTTTTTTGGGGGAAGGGCTGATGGAAGGGGTGAAGTATGTCTGTGAATCGATCCATGATTTACCCATAGAACCGCTCAGTGCTATACCAAGCAGACAATCAGCGTGGTGAAGAATATCGCCATCGTAGGGAGGTCTGCGCGGGAAGTCAAAATGATTGCGATGAGGTGCGGATAAATGATTTGTGCGGTTAAGGTGGCGTTTGCGCCCATGCATCGAACTTGAGATGGCTCAGAGGGTGCTATAGTGCCCGCTTTGCCGCGTTGGCGGCGACTCGACCCAGGCGGGCCCAGGCCCACTACACGATCAGGAACAACCATGAGCAATGCGATTAATTTTGACCAAGGCAACTACCGCTTCATTCCGACCGGCGTGACCCGCTTTTCGGGCGGGGTGGCCGCTCAGCCCGGTTACGAGATCTGCCGGGTCGTGTTTTCGGCTCCCGTGCCACTGAAAGAAGGCTTTGACCTGATTCAAGCCGTGCTGGAAGCGGAAGAGCGTCCTTTGACGGCCTTGTGCGCTTGCGAGCTGCGCTCCCCCGAGCCAGTCAGCGACAGCGACTTCAACAAATTCAATGAGCTGTACCTGGAAACGCTGAAAGAGTGGGGCCTGATCAAAGGCAAACACAATCCGGTCGCGCGCAGCAATGTGTCGCCTTTGGTCGGTGCGCCTGCCGAGCCTAGCTTTTACGCTTTCAGCTATACGGTGGAAACCGATATTGAAGAAGCCACCTTTGTGATTGCGGGCAGTTGCGAAGTGCCCGAAACCCCCGATGACGATATTGAAAGCATTGTGGCTTATCGGGATGTATCGCCTGACGGCCTACTTAAGAAAGCCCAATGGGTCCTGGATGAAATGGAGCGTCGTCTGGAAGTGCTGGGCCATGAGTGGGCCGATACCACGGCCACCCATGCTTACACCGTGCATAATGTGCACCCCTTTATGGCCAGTGAGTTGGCCAGGCGCGGGGCGATTAGCCATGGTCTGGGCTGGCATCTGGCTCGTCCTCCCGTGAAGGATCTGGAGTATGAAATGGATTGCCGTCGTATCTTGAACGAGCGTGTGCTGACCATTGATTAATTGATTCACCCTTAAAAAAACAGGCCCACGCTTGCGTGGGCCTGTTTTTTTTATGCTTGGCTATACGCCGCTTCAGACGCAGAGCGTTGATAGCGACGGCGTACGATCAAGCCCCATACCAACCCCAGGGTGGCCGATGCCAGGGAGCCGCAGAGTACGCCCAACTTGGCTGCATCCAGCAAAACAGGCTCGGCAAAGGCCAGGTTTGCGACAAAGATGGACATGGTAAAGCCGATACCAGCCAGCAAACCGATCAAGGCGACACCGGACCAACTCATGCCAGCCGGCAGGGTGCACAGGCCCAGGCGAACGGGTAGCCAGGTGCCTAGCAAGACCCCCAACGGTTTACCCACAATCAAGGCAATAGCCACGCCAAACAGGGCACTTTGCGCGCCGGCGGCATTCAGGTCCAGACCATTGAGGCTGACCCCGGCATTGGCCAGGGCAAACACAGGCATGATGATAAATGCCACCCATGGGTGCAGCAACGCGGGAATGCGCTGGACCGGAGGCAGGATTTCACGCTGGGCTAACTGCATTTTTTGCAGGGTATACATGATTTCATGGGTATCGTGCTGGCTTTCCAGCTTGGTGGCCAGCTCCAGATTCAGGTGTCGTGCCTTGCGTGGCAGGGGCAGGGCACGTACCGGGCTCATCATGCCCAGGACCACACCGGCCAAGGTCGGGTGAGCACCGGTTTTGAGCATGCCAAACCATAGAATGGCGCCGGGAACGACGTAGGCCCAAGCCGAACCGATGCCCATTTTTTGCAGACCCAGAACAGCCACAATGCCAACACCGGCAATTAGAAAGGCGCTGTAGTCCAGTCCGCCAGAGTAAAAGAAGGCGATGATTAGGATGGCAATCAGGTCATCAATAATGGCCAGTGCCAGCAAAAATATCCGCAAGCTGGGGGGCAGGGAACGGCCCAGCAACGCCAATACGCCAACGGCAAACGCAATATCGGTAGCCGTAGGAATGGCCCAGCCCATCAACACTTTTGGATCGGGGTTCATGGCCGCATAGATCAGCGCGGGCAGGGTAATGGCAGCCAGGGCGGCACAGATAGGCAGCATGGCCGAGCGCCAATCAGACAGGGCCCCGTCATGGATCTCGCGACGAATCTCCATCCCGACAACCAGGAAAAACAGGGTCATCAAAATGTCGTTGACCCAAAAATGCAGATCTTGCGAGAAACGCCATGGGCCCAGCTCCAAAGTCACTTGTGTGTGCCAGAGGGCTGAATAGCTATCGGAAAATGAGGAGTTGGCCCAGATCAAAGCCACGGTAGCGGCTAGCAATAAGACAACCCCGCCCAGGGCTTCGATATGCAAAAGCCGCTGTAATTGCGCTTGAAGCTGGCGGGTTACGACATGGGCACGCGGTAAGGGCGTACCGGAGGAGGGGTGGGACATGGTCGGCAAATCTCCACAAGGCGGCCCGACCTTGCGTATATGTTTAACCTGCCCTGCTGCACCATGCCAGCAAAACACCCTGCGCAATTATAGGGAGGGAGTTTCTTTAAGGCAAACGTCAGCTTGAGGCAGTGTCAGGAGTGATATGCAGGGGAATAGTGACTGGGCCATCGTTGGTCAGACTCAATTGCATATCGGCACCAAACACGCCGCACTGTGTATCAGGAAGGCGGGTGCGGGCCATGGACACCAGTTCATCAAACAGGGGTTGGCTAAGGGCAGGGGGCGCCGCACGGCTGAAACCGGGGCGATTACCCTTGCGCGTGTCTGCAGCCAAGGTAAATTGGCTGACCAGCAAAAGCTGGCCACCCGCTTGCAACAGGTTCAGATTCATCTTGCCCTGTTGATCGGAAAAAATGCGCAGGGCTAATAGCTTGTCCAGCAAACGTCTGGCTTGCTCGCTGGTATCACCGTGTTCAGCACAGACCAGCACGGCCATGCCAGCCCCAATCTTTGCAACGGGTTGGTTTTCAATATCGACTTGGGCCTGACGTACCCGTTGAATCAAGGCAATCATAGATAGTTCACGAAGATCAGTGGCCGACAGCTTTGGAGAACAGATTCACAATCAGTACGCCCACCACAATAAAGGCGATACCGATCATAGCGGCCAAATCCAGTTTCTGCTTGAAAAGCACCCAGCCGATCAGCGAAATCAGCACAATGCCTACACCACTCCAGATGGCATACGCCACGCCAACAGGCATGACGCGCAGGCTAAGCGACAAAAAATAAAACGCGCCTGCATAAAACAGCACAGTCAATACGCTGGGTACGACAAGGGTGAACTGCTCAGAGCGTTGCAACAAGCTGGTGGCAATGATCTCGAAGATAATCGCGACGAATAAATGCAGGTAGGCCAGGCTTACAGGAGTCATGGGAAATTAAGGTTGAAAACTGAACCAGCCAGGCAGCAGCAGGACGCTGGCCCATAAAGCGGCTGAAGCCCAGGAGGAGATATGAAAGCTGACGGGTGACATGGCGCAGGTGCCCGCAATTAATGGAACCGTCGAGCGCAAAGGGCCCACAAAACGACAGGCTACGATACTGAACCACCCCCAGCGAGCAAAAAACGCTTGTGCTTTTGCATACAGGTGCAAACGCTTGCGCGCCCATTCGAAATGGAACAGATTACCGCCGTAGCGCTGGCCCAGATAAAAGGAGATGGCATTGCCGATGCCTGCGCCCAGAGTGACGGCCAGCCAGACGGGCAGCAAATCCATTTCGCCAGCGCCAACCAGCGCACCGACAGATAAAAGGATAGCGGTACCTGGAATGATGAGTGCCAAAAAGGGCAGAGACTCAACCAGGCACAACGCAAATACGGCAGGCGCAACCCATTGAGGGTGCGCGCTGATCAGCGCTGTGGCTTGTTCGGCAAAATTGCTTAAAGTACTTAGCATATCAACCAGAAGGAAGGGACAGTCATGGCTTGTCCTTTAGTTCAGGGGGAAACTCAGAATCAGGCGGTCTTTGTGCTGCAAACCGTCCTCAAACAGCGCTTCGTCGTAATGGTGCAGGAAGTAATCGGGTTCAATCGCTACAATCCGAAAACCGGCGCGTTGATAGAAAAACAGCGGGTAGCCTATTGTGCCGGTGCCGACAAACAAGGTCTGTCCACCTTGTTGGCGCACATAATCAATCACGGCTGACAGCAGCGTGTGACCCAGTCCCTGACCTTGATGCGAGGGCAAAACAGCCATGTTCATCAGTTCCCAGTCCTGGGCATTGTTGCGCTGCAAAATCGCTGCGGCCACAATGTGTTGCTGATCCCGGATGCACCAGGCGTGCGGCGTGTCCCTGTAGCGTTCAATCAGGCTTGTGCTGGGGTCAGCCTCCAGGAGTAAAGCCATGGGTAGGCTGGAACCATGAATCTGTTGCACTTGTTCCGGCTTACTGGGCTGGCTCATGAAAAATCCCCGTCCACGTAAAACCACTGGCCTTGCTCAAGGACAAAACGGCTGATTTCATGCAGACGATTGGCCCGGCCATGCAAACGGTTGCGTGCCACAAACTCTACAATCGCCTCTGTGTCGGAAACACGCTCATGGCGTCGCACGTCCAGGCCCAGCCATTGCAAACCCTGTGGATTGGGTTCCAGTGAATGGGGGCGGGTGGAGCAATGCCAAGTGGCCAGAAGGTAGTCCAGATCGTCGCGTACAAACGCGCAGTAGCGTGAACGCATCAAGGTGACGGCATCGGGAGCTTGCAGGTATTGGGGGCCTTGATGCCACGGGCCGCAACAGGCTTCGTAGGGGTTGGAATTGCCACAGGGGCAGGAAGGTTTTGAAGAGGAATACTTTTTCAAGAGCGTAACTGCCAAGACCAAAGAATGGCACAAGCATACCTGAAAGCCGGTATTGGCTTATGGCCCCCCGCGACGAAAAGTAACTTTTTCAAGGCGGTGACTTCTCATGCCTGGGGTGTTCGAGCTAGTACGAGTACTGAAGCTGTGTAATTGGGATTTCTGACTGCCGAAAAGTTCCTGCTTGCCTTTGTGGTGGCGACGTTGCGATTGTCCAAGTCTTGCTGCTCGCCCAGGTGTGCACCATAAAAAACCCGCCCGCAAAAGCGGACGGGTCACAGGCATGCTCTTGGCTACGTCGAACTGGCTTATTTAGCCGCGTCGATACGCTGTTGCATGCGCTGGGCGCGCTCTTTGGAGCCGGGGTGCGAACTCATCACGCTGCTCTCGCCGCCGTCCAAGGCTGCCAATTTTTCAAAGGCAGAGACCAGGCCTTGCGTCTTGAGCTTGCGCTCGGTCAGCAGGTCAAAGGAGTAGTCATCAGCAGCGGACTCTTGCGATTGCGAGAACTGAGCATTCAGGAATGCTTCGGACAGCTCGCCCAATTGGCTGGAGTTCAACTGAGTCACCACACTGTTACCAGTCGCGGCGGCCGCATCACGAGCGGCGGACAGACCGTAGGCGGTTTGCATGGCTTTCTTGCTGTGGCCCAGCTCAACATGACCCATTTCGTGACCGATCACGCCGCGCAACTCGTCGTCGTTCATCTTGTCCATCAGGCCGGCGTAAACACGGATACAACCGTTAGCCATGGCCCAGGCGTTGACTTCCTGAGTCTGGTAAACCTTGAAGTTTGGTGTTTGGCCGTTCAACTGTTTCGTCAATGGTTTCACGACACGTTGCAGGCGTTTGTTGTACTTGCTGTTGGCGCTGGCCACTTTGTTTTCAGCGTCCATCTGCTTGCAGGATTGATCAGACAAAGCGACCACTTCCTGATCAGACAAGCTGAAAGCCTGAACAGCCTTGCTGCCAGCACCCACCAAGCCACCCACATCCATAGTCTGACAGCCTGCTGTCAGGCCAGCGACGGCCAACATGGCAGCCAACGCACCCATACGAAAAGTCATGGATTTCCCCTTCTACTTATAAAAAAAGAAGCGATTTTAATGATTCGACAGTGAAGGGTCTGTATATCAAACAATATTTAACAATTATTGCTGCCGCCCTTGCACGCAGATAAGAGGTGTAGGCGAGCACGATAAGCGAGGTTAAAGCGTTTTAATCCAAGATGATATTTATGCTGGAATGCTTGCCGTGGGCCGCCCAGAAGATAAGTCCCATTCGGAGGTAAACGCTAATGTAATGATTAGGTACCAGTGTTACTATTTACTTCACAAAACGCGAGGGAGACAAGGAAATGAGTAAGAAAATCATGGTGTTGCTGGGAACACTGGTACTGGCGGGGTGCGCGGCTCACACCCAGGGCGAACGTGGTCCGGGCGCCCAAATGACACAGAGCTGTGCACCGATAGATGAGTCAGGCGTTGCCGCTTTGTTTGAACGTTGGAACCAGTCTCTACAAACTGGCAAGCCTGACGTTGTTGCTAAGAACTATGCAGAGCGTTCGATTCTGTTGCCCACACTGTCTGGAGTAAACCGCGTTAGCACGGCAGAAAAAGTAGACTACTTTGAACATTTTCTGGCCGCCAAACCGCAAGGCAAGGTAACGGACAGACAAATCACCCTGGGCTGCAATATGGCCGTGGACTCGGGCCTGTACACGTTTCATATGGGCAGCAGCGGTAAAGACGTAGGCGCGCGTTATACCTATACGTATCAGTGGAACGGCCAGGACTGGCTCATCGTCAGCCACCACTCCTCACTTTCGCCTGTTGAGAAATAAGCGCTTTTCAAGCCTGGGTGACGTGCTCAAATAGCACCAAACCCAGGTTTTAAGCTTGCTGCTGGCTGGACGCTAAACGGCAGAGAACAAGCAAGTTCGGCATTATCATTATTTGTGTAGGCCGACGCTGGCAAGGGGAATGGGATGGTGCCCCCCCCGTGAGTCGAACACGGCACCAACGGATTATGAGTCCGCTGCTCTAACCAAGCATGAGCTAGAGGGGCAACAAGTCCGCAATTATTACATAAAGTCCGTGTTTATGCCTAGCGAAGCTGCGCGCAACGCAAGAGATGGGGGCGTCTGGGAAGCCAACCGTATTTGCTCGCGATTGGTAGCACCTTGTTGTTTATCCTTGGAGGACAATGGGTGCGTCTGAAATCCAGAGAATAATGATGAAAACACTGTTTTTAGCCCTGACCCTGACATCCATTCTTTCTGCCTGTGCTGTTCATACCCCCAGAGGTTCTGTCATTGTGGATCCAGATGGGCACGGCGGATATGGTCAGCGCCACTGTCCACCCGGCCAGGCGAAAAAAGGCAATTGCTAAGCAAGCACTTCAGTCGGCATTTTTATTTGCGTTGATAGCGCTTGCTACCTGTGCTGGTTTCGCAATAGCGGCCCCCACGCGGGCCCGTGCAATAGGTGCCACTGGCACATGTGCAAGCGCTGTTTGACAGCAGCGTTTGTGGAGCCGATGGCGAACTTCGTCCTGTTGTACCGATGTACGCGGGGCAAGATCGTTTACTGCCGCTGGCAGAACCATCACGGCATACAAAAACCTCCCCCTCGCAATGGGAGATACCGCCTTTTTTGCCTGAACAGGGGGTATTTCGTGCCTGTGTATCGAGAGGTAGCAGTGCCATGATCAGGCACAGGAACAAGCATTTCATTTTTGTCTCACGCGCCAGGGACGAGCTTGAACCCCCGATGGTTTTGCCATAGAAAGAGCGTTGAAAATACATTTCTTTTTGTGCTCTGCTGTAATAGCTATTTTATTTTGGATGATGTCATGCGAATCGTAATGCTTTTCCCCGCTTTATTATTAGCCGCTTGTCAAACGATGGCGCCCACTGAGGCAGTTGGCAGCCAAGCATGGTTGGAACAGGTGGATCGCCAATTGGCTGTTTCAGATGGCCAAGGCCATGGTCCTGATTATGGCTCGCAGGAGTGGTGCAACGTGGTCCATTTTCGTTTGTACGGGAAAGCTTCTGTAGAGCCCGTACCTTGCGACCAGGCCTGGATGGAGAAGGTCGATCAGGAAATGAAAAAGCGTTAGGCCGCGCCACGCCGGGTAGGCCGCGCAGTCAGTGGCTTATGACCGGCGATAGTATTTCCGGTGTTCCACCATGGTGCCGATAATTTCAATGGCATGCTGGTCGCTGCGAATGGACGGGTAGTCTTCGTTCAGCGGCACCAGTTCAAAGATTTCTTGCCCGCCTTCATCAATGCACAGGAGGCGGTATTTCTTGAAAGTGGCTTCTTCTTCACTATTTTTGGCGACGACATAATCCCCGGGGCGGGGCGTGAGCTCGCAATCAACAATAATTCGGTCGCCTTCCTTGAAGTCCGGCAACATGGAATCGCCCTTGATCTGCAGGGCAAAAGAGCGCTCGGACAGGCACAGATCTGTCAGCAGATACTCTACCTCTTCAAACGTGAAGTTCTGGCCCGGGTCTCGAAAGACACCTGCCTGCACATAGTTGAGCAGGGGAATGCGCCGCTCGCCCATCATGGCGTTTTGCACGTTGGAGTCAAAATCACGCTTGGCACCATAGCCATAGCCTTGTTGATCCAGGCTATGTGCTTCCAGACCCACTTCTTTTTCTATGGCGCGCGCCACTCGTTCGCCAATGCTGCGCCCGCCGTTGTAGGTGGATGACAGGTACTGGGCCAACTGGGCCCGTGTGCGCCCAATAGAGCGCGCAAAGTCAGCCGCGTTGCCGTGAGCGCGGTCTTCAATTAGGCGTTGCAGGTTTCTGCGGCGAATCGAGTAAATATCCATGTTCAACATTAAAACAAGAAAAAACTAAACATAGGTTTAGATATTTCTTTTCTTTGCGTTTAGAACTATCTATACTCAACACATGAACGCTAAACACATCATCGAAGAAATGGGCGGTCGCCGAGCCGTACTGCGTATCACAGGCTTGAGCAAAGGCCGCATATCTCAATGGGAGAAGGCCGGTGTCATTCCTCGCGTTTGGCAACTGGTGTTCCATCACATGAACCCGGTGGTGCCTGCCCCAGCACCCAAAGAAAGTTCTAGAAATATCTAAGCATTCAAGATGGGGTTGGCTTGTAAGCCGAACCTGACAGATCGGCTGTGTCATGGGGTGACACAGTTCTTGTGCCCTTGGGGCATTGCCTATTAATCGGATGTTCTTGGCCTGTTGGGGTCAGGGGTCCTGCTGCGCGCCACATGTTTGCAAACAGATCTCAGGCGTGTGGCATTTCATTCCGGGATGCCATGAAAAAACATATTGAAAGCCACTGGCCGCAGGCGATGGAGTCGCCGCCCAAGCAGCTTGTGTCAGAACCAATCGCTGTACAGCCTTTGCCGTTGCTCAGGCAGGTCGTGCCGAAGGGCCAAGCCCTTGTCCGACTGGCTTATCGCCCGGGCATGCCGTCTTGTCACCCAGCCCGACAGAAACTGGGAGTGCAGCCTGTGTGGGCTTGGGCACAGCAGAACGTAAAACAGGATGGAGCGTGCCGATGAGCAATATGCCGTGGTTTCGTGCCTACACCGAGATGGTGGATGACGAGAAGTTGCGTCTACTGGCTTTTGAGGACAGATGGCACTACGTCGCCTTGCTGTGTCTGAAGGGGCAGGGCGTGCTCGACAGTGGGGACACCCTGATGCTGCGCAAGGTGGCCGTCAAGCTGGGTCTGGACCTGCGCACCTTGGATGATGTCGTGCGTCGTTTAAGCGAAGTGGGCTTGATCGACCCAGAGACTTTGCAGCCCTTGGCGTGGGACAAGCGTCAGATGAAATCTGACAGCAGCGCAGAGCGCGTGGCGCGCTTTCGGGCCAGAAAAAAGCAGGAACAGGACGGTAAGGAGGGCAGTAGCGCGCCCGTAACGTTACCGAAACGGCCAAGTAACGCGCTAGATAAAGAGACAGATAAAGAAGGAGAGACAGATACAGAAAAAGATAAAGAAAAAACAAATGCGCGGCGCAAGGCTCCGGCGCTGGAGTTCTCTGCCTGGCCTGCTGAGCCCAGTGCAGAAGTGGTCGCGGATTATCTGCGTCATCGTCGCGAGATCAAAGCTCCCTTGACGCAAACTGCCTTGAATCGCCTGGGCGCCGAGGCCCACCGGGCGTTGGAGATGGGTTACAGCGTCGATGACTTTCTGGCCGAGTGCATGTTGCGTGGCTGGCGTGGGGGCAAGGCCAGTTGGCTGGAAGGGCGTAATGAGTCCCGTGCAGGGCAAGCATCGGGTTTTGACCCCCTGGCCTATGTGAACCGTCATCGGCAACGCGAGGAGATAGACGATGTCATCGATGTCTGATTTTTCTAACCCCTGGCTGCTGCGTCACACCAAGCTGGAAGGCATCAGCCTGATGGACCATTTGTACAACCGGCTCAATGGCATTTATCCCAACAAATTCCGCTCCAACTTCCGCGACAAGCAAGCCATTGAAGACTGGAAGCAAGCCTGGGCCGAGGCCTTTGATGAAGAGGGCGTCTCGCCCACGGATGTGGCACTGGGCATCAAGAATTGTCGCCGCATGTTCGATTGGCCACCCAGCTTGCCGGAGTTCTTGCGGGCCTGCCGTCCTCAACTGGAACCAGAGACTGCCTTTTTTCAGGCCGTGCGTGGCATGCAGGCACGGGTGCGAGGAGAAATGGGCGAGTGGTCGCACCCGGCGATCTATTACGCGGCAATCAGTATCGGGCAGTTTGATTTGCTGAATCAGGCTTACACGCAGCTGGAGCAGCGTTGGCACAAAGTTCTGGGCGATCAACTGGCCAAAGGGCAATGGCCAGAAATCCCGTCGCCCCGATTGGCTTTGTCTTCACCACAAGACAGAGAGCAAGGCCGTCGGGAAGGGCAGCGACGCGTACGCGATCTGGCCCAGGTCATTTCAGGCGACAACAACAAGGACCCGCGAGTCTGGGCGAACAGGATCCTGGCGCACCCCCAAGAGCGTTCTCTGGCGGTGCTGAAAATGGCTAAAGCCGCCTTGGGCAAGGAGTGAGTTATGGATCTGACAACACCGCTTCATCAAAAAGTGCGTAGGCCTATCACCGGAACACCGGCCCATCGCTACAAGGAGCTACGGGTTTTGCAGCAGCGCGGCCAGATCAGGCAATTGGTACAGCAACCATCCTGGAGTCTGGTGCCACGGTTTTTCAGCCACCTGATGCCTGCCAGCAGGATTTGCTACATCGCGGACTTTGCCTACACGGATAACAGGAGCGGCCGTCGCATTGTGGAGGTAGGCCGCCATACACACAGTCTGTTTCAAGGTATCAAACGTGTCTTGCTGACCTGGATGCACGGCATCACCGTCCAGCGTGCCTGAAGGAGGAGTACACATGACAATCAAAGCAGAAAACAAACAGGGCCTAAGCGGCGATGATCTGCTCTGGAACTGGGCCCGCTGGTGCTGGTCTGGGCAGACCGTGGGCAATATGGAGCGCTACGTTCCCTGGCAAGAGGACTTTCGGCCCATACACCAGGACCATGCTCTGGCGGTGGATGCTTTGTACCAGCGCCTGCCGCACTATCAAGCCATGGTCATACAGGCCGAGTACCCACGCAAGAATGCCCAGTATGGCCATCTGACCGCCAGCGAACGTCAGGCCACAGCCCGTTTGTGGATCAAAAAGGTGACTGGTGCGGTCCTTCGGGATGAAGACTACCGCCGCCATTTGATGGATTTCAGAATCACAGTCGAGAAGGAGATTTTGCGGTGAAGTATGCAGCCGAAGTCATAGACCTGTTAGCGGCCTATCCGGGACGAGAGTTCCGCATGATTCAGATTGTGCGGCATGTCAGCAAAGGCATGGATCTGTCCACTGCACAACGCAACGCCATGCGCGAAGGCGTTAAGCGCGTGCTGGTGCAACTGCAGGATTCAGGCCAGGTGGACAAGATCAAAGAGGGTGAAACCTCCGCCTTTTACGCCTGGCGTTGCAGTCTGCAACATGGTCCGCTATGAATCTGCAAGCGCAATTGCAATAATGGGCGTGCAAAGTTGCGTCCAATGCAAACGAAACAACCCCGAGCAAGAAATTGCGGCGGGGTTTTTTTATGCCTGGTCACAGCAACCTATAGTCGTCGATTCGCCATCGGGAAGATGGCCAGGACCGTTCAGGAGAACTACACAAGATGAACTTTGAACAGATCAGTAACGCCATTATTGATCGAATGGCGGCATTGACCGGGATTGCTCAGGAGTGCATCGAGTACCCCAATGCTCACGCGGCCTTTATCCCGCCGGATACGGGTGTCTGGTGCCGTTTGCTGATCAAGAATACCGACTCGGAAATGTCGGGCATGGGTGCGAAACCCTACACCCGCAAATCCGGCGAGATTCTGATCGAGTGCTTTGATCGTTTGGGTCAGGGGCGTCAGGAACTGGATCGCCTGAGCGATGCCCTGGATGAACACTTTTCCTTTTGGTCTGAGGGGGCGTTGGAATGCCTGGGCCTAAGCCAGGTCGATGTAGCGGCGGATGACCCGCAAAAACGGCCACAACGAGAAGAGTTCTACCAGATCAACCTGACCGTCCCGTTCCGGGCTGGTTAATTTTTTACCTGTTTTTTGTGCCGACCTCGCGTCGGTTTTTTTTTGCCTGCATACAGGAGAGATGCATTATGAGTTCTGGCGCTAAAGTTACTAGCTACCTGGTTAAAGAAACCGTTCCCGGTGTGACTCCCGGTTCGGGCTGGCAGACGCTGCGCGTCACCGGCAACACACTGACTCCTACCCTGAACAAAGAGGAGTCCGAAGAAATCACCGATTCGCGCATTGGTCAGGGTTCGATCGTGACCAGTATTGATATTGGTGGTGACATCACGGGCGAACTGTCCTACGGCACTTTTGACGAGCTGCTGGCGGCCGCCTTCTACGGCGAGTGGAAAGAAAACAAGCTGAGCGTGGGCGAGACCCGCAGCACCTTCAGCGTGGCCAAAGCCTATCGTGACGTGGATGTCTACGCTCTGTTCAAGGGTGCACATGTCAGCACCTTTGCTCTGGAAGTGCCCGAGGAAGGCAAAGCCACCGTGACCTTCACGATGTCTTGCCTGGATTACGAAGACAAGGAAACTCCCTTTGCCACCGATCCGGCTGAACCCAGCCAAACCCCTTTCATGTCCTCGATCAGCGTGGGCGATGTGAAGGCCAATGGTGTGTCTCTGGCTGGCCAGGCTTGCGTGTCGGGCCTGACCCTGAACATTGACAACCAACTGCAGACCCAACGCTGCTTTGGTGCCGAGCGTTTGGGCCCCGGCGCCCTGATCGAGACCGCAGCCGCCATCACCGGCACGGTGACTCTGGCTTGGTCTCAGAAGGCGTGGGAGCTGTGGAAGAATCAGTTCAAACGCACCCCGATCGCCATTTCCTTCCCGATCACCGACACCCTGGGCAACAAATACGAGATCGATCTGCCCGCCATTGAAGTTGATGGTGATCTGCCTAACGGTGCCAAGGGCGACATTCTGAAAGTGGAGCTGAACTTCACCGTGGCCAAGCAAACCCCCGTGCTGACTCGTAGCCCAGTTGCTGCGCCTGCACCTTAAGGAGCGATGGCATGGCTTTGAAGATTAATCGCCTGGAATCGGTTCTGAGTCAGGAGCGGTGGGAGGATTACACCGATGACGTGTCCTTCAAACTGACCCGACTGGATACCGAGGCCTATCAAATTGCTCTGGAGCGAGTGCGACGTTTGATTGCCCGTGAAGATGCGGGCCAATCCCTGAGTTCCATTCAGGTGTCCGAGAGTGATGTCCGTGAGCATGACATTCAATGTCAATTGCTGGGTCGTTACATTATTCGGGATTGGAAAGGTCAGATTCAGGACGAGACCGGTCGTCAGGTTCCTTATTCGCCAGAGAATGCGGCGGCTTTGCTGTCTGGCGATAGCGATCTTTTTACCTGGGTTCTGTTGCACGCGGCTCAGTTGGCTAAAGAGGCTCAAGAGGAGGTCAAGGAAACAGTGGAAAAGTCCTCGCCCGGTTCCAGTGGGAAAAAGAGTGGGCCGGGCCAAGCCAAAAGCGCAAGCTGATCTATGCGGAGCTGGGGACAGCCGTGCCGTCAGAGGCTCCCTCTGATCCGATTACTGACCACATCATCATGACTTATCACGCGGCCAGCCGTTGTCGATCTGTCGTGATGGGGATGAGTGGTGTCTTTCCCTTGCCATTGAGTACGGCCGATATTTCGGCCGTGGTCGGTGCTTACGGGACACCCTTGTCTCGTGCCGAGCTGGATGCTGCGGTATTGGCGATTGATGGCATGGAGCGTCAGAAGTCCTAAGTTTGGCTTGTTATCTGGGCAGTCGAGCGGCTTGTGTAAGGCTGCTCGACTGCCCGATGTTCTGTTCAGGCGATGAGGAGAACAAGAACGAGTGATTGCTTCACATAGCTAGTGTTGATGGCCCCGCCTGGGTTGGCGGGGCCTTTTTGTAGGCGAGAGATGCAGCGCAGACAAGCCTATTTTCTATAGTCATGGAACCCAAAAATATGAAACAGCAGATCGCGGATCTGGAAAAGGCAATGAAGGCGCTTGATAAAGCGGGCCTGCGTCTTTCAGTGACGACTGTCAAAGCTGGCAACGCACTTGCTGATGCAGGGAACCAGTTTGCCCTGGCTGGGAAAAAGGCCAAAGCCAGTGCGCAAGCTATTGATCAGTTTATTCAGGCTTTGGATAAGGCCCTGCCCAAACGCCCTGTGGCGTCTCAGCCACCCATTGTGGTGGTGAATACAGTTGCCCCCCCTGTAGCAGCTCTTAGCCGACCTGTGAATGCACCCTCTACGGCTCCTGCTCCTGCTCCAGCCAGCACAGCGCCCAAGAAGGCTTCTTCTGGCAGCTCCAGCAAGAGTGATGAGGACAAAGGATGGAATGCAGGTCGTAAGGCGGCGATTGCCAAATACATCGAGGCAGCCTCTGATATGGCGACTCCGATGGAAAGCATTATGACCAATGCCTTTAGCAATCTGGAAAAAGGCCTGTTTGACTTCGTCAAGACAGGCAAATTCAACTGGAATGCCTTACTGGTTGGTGTAGCGGATGAGGCGCTGCGCATGTTGATCAAGGCCGGTATTGGAGCCGTGCTGGAGACGATCAGCGGGCCGAAGAAAAAAGAAGATGATGCTGCCGCCAAAGCCACCAAAGCAGTTAGGGATAAAGCGGAGCAGATACCTGCTGCAGCAGCGCAGGACTGTGTGCCTTGTTGCTGCACCGGTGGAAGCCCTCTTGCTCCGATGCCGGATCCAGGTACGAATTTGTATGGCTTGCGTTTACCTGGCCTGACCCGGTTTGCGAATCCGAATGAAGACATAAATGCCCCCATGTTCGGCACCCGTTTGCCGGGCTATGGCAGCTATCCAGCCATGTCAGGAACCCCGACTCCCGGGTTTGGTACGTATTCCAATATGTTTGGTTCGCGCCTGCCCGGGTTTGGGGCAGACCCTTTCTCTTTGGATGGGCATGTGCCTGGTTTTGGGGGGATGGGTGGCCCCGGTCCGACCTACGGCGGAAGTGGCTCATTCTTTGGACCACAGCCGGGGGCTTCACTTGGAGGTGGTGGGTCTTCGGATGCTGCGGGTACCTCTTTCTTTACCGATGAGCTGCGCAAGTTTTCGGAGACGGCAATTGATGTGTCCGCGCTGACGCAGCAAGTGTTTGAGACCGCTTTTGAGAATATTGAACAAACCCTGTTCAATTTTGTGAAAACAGGTGAGCTGGATCTACGTGGCCTGTTTGTCGGGATTAGCGATGAGGTCTTGAAGATGTTGATCAAGATCGGTGTACGAATGGCGGTCAATGCGATGTTGGGTGAAACCATAGGTGCAACAACTACCGCGACCAGCACCGCTCAAGCCGCCACTATTGCGGGGGCTTGGAGTGCGCCAGCCAGTTTGGTTTCTTTGGCTACTCAAGGTGCTAATGCTGTCCCGGCATCTTTAGGAATAGCAAATACGTTTGCTTTGACGAATCTTATGGGTGTTGCTCATAAAGGTATCGATCGTGTGCCGTATGAGGGAACCTGGTTGCTGGATAAAGGTGAGCGTGTGTTGAGCGCCCGTCAGAACTCGGATCTGACGGATTACCTGCAGGACGCCGGTAGTGACTCAGGACAGGCCGGGGCCCAAGGATTCCAGATCAATGTGGCAGTCAATATGTCGCAAGGCGATGGCCAGACGCAGGTGGATGGCGACGATATGCAGGGCCGGCAGTTGGGGACGCTGATTGCTGCTCAAGTGCAGCAGACTTTGTCGCGTGAAATGCGACAAGGCGGCTTGTTATGGAATCAACGCAATGGATATTCACGATGATGGAAACATTTATTTGGCTGCCTGAGCAAAAGGCAATTTCTGAAGAGGTTCAGTACCGTGTGCTCTCCGCTCGTTTTGGCGACGGGTATGAGCAAAGCGCAGGTGCTGGTCTGAACCCGCGACGGTCTGGCTGGTCTTTGATGTTTGTTGGTACCGAGGAGAAGATGAAGCCTATTCAGGAGTTCCTGGACCGCCATGGTGAGGGGCGCGCTTTTCTTTGGACTCCACCAGGTTGGAGTGAGGCTATGGTGGCGCAGTGTCGCGGTTATACCAAAAATCATAGAGGTGGCCCTGTTTGGCAACTGTCACTCAGTTTTGAACAAGGATTTCGACCATGAGCATAACGGCAGATATTCAAAAACTGGAACCAGGTGCCATTGTTGAAGTGTTTGAGCTGGATGCGGAGGAAATCGGTGCTGGTACCTTACGTTTTCATGGCTATCCGCAAGAAACTCCGGTTTGGTGGCAGGGAGAGCGCTACGAGCCCTGGGCCATTCAAGCCAGCGGTTTTCAACGTACGGGAGAGGGGCGTCAGCCAACGCCCAGTATTCAGGTAGGCAATATTGGTGTGGATGAGAATGGTAAGAAAATCCCGGGTGTGATTTCTGCTATGTGTCGCTTGTATGGTGACTTGGTCGGTACACGATTTATCCGCCACCGTACCCTGGTCAAGTATCTGGATGCGGCCAACTTCCCTGAAGGTAACCCGACCGCAGACCCGACTCAGGCGTTCCCGCTGGAGGTCTGGTTGATTGAGCAGCGTGTTGCCAGCAATGCTCAGTTTGTGGAGTTTGAGCTATCCAGTCCTTTGGACTTTCAGGGGCAGCAATTGCCAGGGCGCCAAATCATGACGTATTGCTCCTGGACGCGTGTGGGCGGCTACCGTGGCCCGTATTGTGGCTATACCGGTTCGGCCATGTTCGACAAGAATGATCAACCCGTACAGGATCCGGCCCTGGATCGTTGCCCCGGTTTTGTACGCAGTTGCCAGTTGCGCTGGGCCAGTGTCCAGAATTGTCGGCCAGAGCAAGCCGAGATCTCTTTTGGTGGTGAACCCGCTGCTGACCGAGTGCGATAAGGATGAGCTTGGCCCGTCGTACTTGTCCTCTGTTAAGCAATAGTTGGCTGCTAGAGGGTGGGTACTGCGGGCTGACCTTCAAATGATAGACGAGCCAGGTTGTGGTGTTCGGGGTTTTTTGATTTTAGTAAAGCGTTGGACGACCGCCATGGGCGGTTTTTTTTATGGGTGTCGTATGAATAAAAAAACCATAGAAGCGATTAATGCGCACGCCTTGGCCGAGTATCCACGCGAAGCAGTGGGCTTTGTGGTGGCCAAGGGGCGCAAGGAAATGTATGTGCCAGGAGTGAATGTGGCCGCTGAGCCTGAAGACTACTTCGCCACCCGTCCGCAAGACTGGGTACAGGCCCAGGAGCAGGGTGAGTTGATTGCCTTTGTGCATTCGCATCCGAACATGCCCGCGGTGCCCAGTCAGGCTGATCGGGTGGCATGCGAGGCAATGGCCGAGCACGTCAAACCTCTGGAGTGGCTGATTGTGTCGGTGATGCCTGGCGATGATGGTCCCCAGATTGAGGGCATGGAGTCTTTTTGTCCCGAGGGTTATCAGGCTCCCTTGATCGGCCGTCAGTTCTATCACGGTGTGCTCGATTGCTACACCTTGGTACAGGATTTTTATCGCCGGGAAAGGGCAATCGCTCTGCCAGACTTTGAGCGTGAGGATGGCTGGTGGGAGGGTGGGGACGAGTTGTATTTGGATAACTTTGCAAAAGCGGGTTTTGTTGAGATCGAAGACGGCCCTAAAACTGGCGATGTGATCTTGATGCAGCTGCGTAGTGAGCGGGTCAACCATGCAGGGATTTATCTCGGGGCTGAGCCCTTGGCAGAAGCTTCTTATCTGCATCCGGTACCCGATGCCATGTTGCACCATGCCTACGGCTACTTGTCAGAGCGCGTGCCTTACGGCGGTTATTGGGCGCAGATTACCCGCAAGATTATTCGACATAAGGAGTTGTTGTGATGATGGCAGCATCAATGGATCAAGAACTGCGAACCATACGGCTGTATGGCAAGCTTGGCAGCCGTTTTGGACGGGTGCATCGTTTGGCCGTCAATTCCCTGGCCGAGGCCGTAAGGGCCTTGTGTGTGCTGTTGCCAGGATTTGAGCAGGAGTTGATGGGGGCGTGTGATCGAGGGATCGCTTATACCTGCTATTTGGGTCAAGATAACCTTGATGAGAAGCGATTTCACGCTCCTGCCGGAGATCAGGAAATTCGTATTGCGCCTGTTATTAAAGGAGCTAAGCGTGGCGGCCTCTTCCAAGTGGTGCTTGGCGCTGCATTGATTGGCCTAGCTTTTGTTGATTTTGGTTTTGCTGCAAGTACGGTTCTAGGCATGAAGTTGGCAGGGGCTGGTTTGTTGCTAGCAGGGATATTTCAAATGATTTCTCCTATGCAGCAAGGCCTGGGTACAGAAGACCGTCCAGAGAATAAGCCTTCCTACAACTTTAATGGACCAGTCAATACAACGGCGCAAGGTAACGCTATTCCACTTGGTTATGGACGAAAGATTGTCGGTAGCGCGGTCGTGTCTGCCGGGATTTACTCAGAGGATCAGATGTGATGCGATTTCCTGATTACAACATTGCGGCGCCCGAGGGCGCCGTTCCTGTCTCTGGTGGCTACAGTGTTAAAGGCCACAAGGGGGGCAAAGGTGGCGGTGGGTCCACGAGAACACCGGTTGAAGATGCCGATAACCTGCATAGTATCGCTTATGCCTCTGTTGTCGATTTGATCAGTGCGGGCCCAATTCATGGTTTTGTACATGAAGATAGTCCGTTGCGTTCCGTCTATCTGGATAACACGCCGATTCAAAATGAGGATGGCAGCTTGAATTTCCAGGATGTTCAAATGGAGTTTCGAGCTGGGACGCAAGACCAAAGCTATATACCTGGTTTTCCAGCCGCTGAGTCTGCTACGGCTGTGAATGTGGAGTTGCGTTCTGATCAGCCGTTTACACGCGCCATCCAGAATATTCATATTTCTGGTTTACGAGTGGGATTGTCGGTGCGTGGTCTCAAACAGCAATCCAAGAAAACAGGCGATATCACAGGGTATCGAGTTGAATATGTGATTGAGCTGTCTACAGACAATTCGGCTTTTGTTGAAGTGTTGCGGGCATCCTTTGATGGCAAGACTACTCAACAGTACTCGCGCAGCCATCGTATTGATTTACCCCGTGCAACGACAGGCTGGTCAGTCCGTGTGCGTAGGCTGACCTCTAATGCCAGTAACTCGACCATTAGCGATACGACTTATATAGACTCGATTACCGAGGTGACTGATGCCAAGCTTCGTCGCCCCATGTCAGCATGCATAGGTCTACGAGTTAATGCCAAGCAGTTTCAAAGTATTCCGTCTCGTGCATTTGATCTGTATCTGCGTGTTGTCCGTGTTCCTAGCAACTACGATGCCTGGACTCATACCTATAGTGGTAGCTGGGATGGTACGTTCAAAATGTCCTGGACGGACAATCCTGCCTGGGTTTTTTATGACCTGGCGACTAATGCATGCGACGGATTAGGGCGCTTGTTGCCAGCCTCCTGGTTGGATAAATGGGCCTTGTATCAGATTGCTCAGTATTGTGATGAGCAAGTTCCCGATGGTAAAGGAGGTACTGAACCACGCTTCTCTTGCAACGTGTATTTGCAGGATAAGGCTGAGGCTTGGAGAGTGTTGCAGGATCTGGCTTCTGTTTTTCGAGGCATTGCCTATTATGCTCAGGGAACTGTGTTGGCCGTGGCTGACATGCCGCGCGATTCCGTATACACCTACTCCAATGCCAATGTTGTGGATGGCATCTTTAATTATGCAGGGTCCAGTCTCGCAACCCGTTATACCGTTGCCCTTGTGTCCTGGAATGATGAAACGGACATGGGCAGAGCCAAGGTTGAAGTGCTTGAAGACCCTGACGGCATTGCACGTTACGGTGTTCGACAACTGGAGCTGACTGCTTTTGGGTGTACCTCCCAGGGGCAGGCACAGCGCATGGGGCGAAGTGCCTTGTTTACCTCTCGGATGGAAACTGAAACGGTTACTTTCGGCGTTGGTTTGTCGGGGACACTCGCACAGCCTGGGCAAATTATTGAGATTGCGGATGCTCATTTGGCTGGGCGTCGTATTGGTGGTTTGGTACGGTCTGCCACAAAATCGGAAGTCGTGCTGGATGCCACAGTGAAGGTTGCTGCTGGAGATCGTCTGACTGTTGTGTTGCCAGATGGTGTGTCGCAGTCACGTCCCATTGTGATTTCCTCGCAAGAGGCTACTGAAACCCAAACTGTCCAAGTTGACCCGCCCTTTAGTCTGGAGCCAGAACCAGAAGCGGCATGGGCTATTAGTGCAGCCGATCTGTCGACCCAGAAGTATCGGGTTATCAGTGTTGCCGAAGACGGTGATCTTAAGTACACCATCCATGCTGTCCAGTATGTGGATGGAAAACATGCCGCGATCGACTATGAAACTCGTGTGGAAACTGCACCGGTTAGCGTTGTTCCGCCGCCTGTTCAGAGCATTCCGGGCAATGTTTCAATCACTTCGTATCATGTTATTGATCAGGGTCAGGCCCGACATAATGCGGTGATTTCCTGGGACGCTGTTCCTAATGCTGTTGCCTATGAAGTGCAGTGGCGTCGGGATAATTCCGAGTGGGTTGTTGTACCGCGTACAGGTTCCACCAGTGTTGAAATCCCTGGTATCTATGCAGGTGCGTATCGTGCGCGTGTACGTGCAATTAACGTCCTGGATGTGTCCAGCCTGTGGGGCAATTCAGATCTGATAGAGCTGTCTGGCAAGCTGTCGGCGCCTTTGCCTGTAACAGATCTGAGGACTGGCTCCATTCCTTGGGGTATACAAGTTAAATGGAGTTTTCCTGCCGATCCGAACATCATTGAGCGCACCGAGATCAGGTATAGCTCGACACAAAGCTTTGTAGATTCGCTGAGCGCCGGTGGTTTTGCGTATCCGACAGACTCATTCGAGCAAACAGGTTTGGCGGTGACGGCGCAGCATTTCTTTTGGGCACGCCTGATCGACAAAAACGGTACTCAAGGACCGTGGTTCCCGGCAGAGTCAGAGCCTGGTATCCGGGGTGTGCCTTCTGTATTAGCCAGTGACTATAACGAGTTGATCACCCCGTCCATAGTTGAGGGCGGCCTGGGCGAGCTGCTGATGGGCGACATCCGCGATATCCCCAAAATCCGCGATTCCGTGGGAGATCTGACTCTTGAGCTCGGTGAACTGAATCAACGGGTTGATGAGGTCAATGGCCAAGTACAAGAGCTGCTTCTTGCTGATAAATGGGATTCGAAAAAAGCCTATGCAGCAGGTTCAGTTGTCTTTGCCAATGACAAGATGTACCGCGCTAAAAAGGCTGTACCGGCAGGCAAGAAGATAACGGATGCGGCGTATTGGGTGTTGATCGGAGACTTCGCCTCGATCACTGATGGTCTTGCTGCTCTGGCGGTCCAGTCGCAGGAGACGATCAGCCGGGTGGAGAGTGCAGAAGGCCGGATCCAGGTTAATGCTCAGCAGATCAATACGGTTGCAGGCCAGGTGGACGATCCGGCAACGGGCCTTGGTGCATTGGGTTCCTCCGTGCAATCCATGCGTACCCAGGTCGAGCAGTTGGAGGGCGGCCTGCGCTCCTTGTCTGACTCCACCACGGCGCTATCTAGCAAGGTCGATGGTCTGGATGCAGCGCAGCGTGGTTTGGCAACGGCCGTTAATTCTTTGGGTACACGTGTGACGGCGGCCGAGGGCAAGCTTGATGCACAAGCAAGCAGCATCACGCAGTTGACGACCAGCGTGAACAGCGCCGATGCCAAAGCCGTTGCGGCGCAAGATGCGGCAGCGGCTGCCGCCACTGCCGCTGGAGCGAAAGGGGAGGTGATCTTTGCAACAGCAGCTCCTCCGGCTGCCAAGCGCCTGGCGCAAAATCTGTGGATCGACACTAAAAACAATGCCAATACCCCCAAGCGCTGGAATGGCAGTGCCTGGGTGGCTGTAACGGATAAAGCAGCAACGGACGCGGCAGCCGTTGCAGTGGCTGCAAAAGCTGCAGCAGATGCGGCGCAAGCCACCGCGAATCAGAAAGCGGATGCCAGTGCGGTACAAGCCTTAAGCAATCGTGTCACGGCGACAGAGCAGGGTGTCAGTGCGCAGGCGCAGAGCATTACAAAGCTGGAGACTGGGCTTGATTCGTTGACAGCCCCCGCCGGCAACTTGCTGCTGGCGTCGAACGTTGAGCAAGTTCGCGCCACACCTATATATCTATTTGGACGTTACAACCTGACTGAGGACTTTGTTCCTGCCCAGGGCTATACCTTGGTGGTCTGCTATACACATAAGCCCGCAGAGGGTGATACGGAGTCGAGTATTGGTGTGTGGGCGGGGGGCAGTTCAAATCGGGTTGCTGAGCTGGAGCGCAATGTTGAACAGTCTGTTCAGGTTGTCAGGTTCACCAAGGCTGCTGCCAATGCATTGCCGCGCGAATTGCGGTTCTACTATGGGCCATCCCCGGGCAATCATGCCGGTCAGGCAACTATCCATTGGGCAGCTTTGTATCTTGGTGATGTTGTACCCGCCATGCAATGGCAGCCTAACCTAGCTGAGTTGCTAGAGGAAACTTCCGCCAATTCCTCGGCTATTCAAGGGCTGACTAGTACGGTCACACAGCAAGGCAGCTCCATCTCTTCTCAAGGGCGTGATCTGACGGCTTTGCAAAATGCCGTCAATGATCCCAAGACAGGTTTGGCAGCGACAGCGGGGGCCTTGAAAGAGACCAACTCTCGGGTGACTAGCGTAGAGGGTCAGCAAGAAGCCTTGGCTACCAGTCAGCTGGTGCTGAATGCAGAAATCAAACGCCAACAGGCGGGTGAGGATGCTGACCTGGAACGAGTGCTCAATCAGTTTGATACTCAGAAAGAGCAAACCCAGATTCGTGCGTCTCTGGCTGAGTTCAAGAATGTACAGGCTGACGATAATCGTGCGCTGGCTGAGTCTATTGCGACCTTGGAAACAGGTATTGGCAGTAATTCTGCGGCGGTTGAACAGGTTGCTCGTTCTTTGACGGAGCTGGATGGCAAGATTGCTTCCAGCTGGGGAGTGAAGCTGCAGGCTAATCAAAGTGGCGTGAAGTATGTCTCCGGTGTTGGTTTGGATTTGACCAATGAGTCCGGGGTGATGCAGTCCACGTTTGCGGTGCTCGCTGACCGGTTTGCGGTGATGCATGCGGCTACAGGTAATCCAACCACAGTTTTCTCGGTTCAGGGCGGAGCGAGCATTTTAAATTCCGCTTTGATTGGAAATGCAAGTATTACAGATGCAAAGATAGCTAATGGCGCTATTACAAGGGCAAAGATCGCAAATGCATCAGTGGGAAGTGCGCAGATAGCGGATGGGTCGATTACCAATGCAAAAATTGGTAATGCGCAAATCACTAATGCAAAAATTGGGTCTGCAGCAGTGGACACCTTAAAGATTTCCGGTAATTCGGTCACTACTGCTGTTTTTATAGACGGAGGTGCTCGGGATATAGGTATCTATACCGCTGTCCCGGCTCAGGTATTGCTACTATTTTTGGATACGAGAGTAGGAAGGTATGTCGGTCATTATCCATCGTCGGATACGATCTACCCGCTCTCGGTTGGAATTAATTGGACTAACGTATTGAGCTCTAGGCTGGTGTCGAGTTATGAGGGAGTCACAAACTCTTCAGGGTCAGGGGAAGGGAATCAGTTGAGTGATCCTATTTATAGTCAGAGGGGAGAGGTAAATATGGCCATTGCTTCTCTACCTGCTGGAAATTCAACAATAAATCATCCAGGAGGATTATTAGCATGTTTGATTTTGATGCGATAGAAGGACATTGTTCTATTACTTTTTATAAGGAAAATGGAAGGATAACAGGTAGCTTGTCAGGCCCTCCTGGAGTAATAAATGCCAATAAAGAATTAAGCTCTGAGTCTTGGATTGAGGGCAAGTATTCAGCAGAAACATATTATGTTTTTGAGGGTGCTGTAAGAGAAAGAGAAGACATGGAGGTTATTTTTGAGGGCGGTGTACTAAAGAATTTGCCAATTCCATGCGAAATTTCTATTAATAATAAGATTTATAGGATTGATGATGGTGTGGCGGAGTTGGTTTTCGATCAGCCAGGGATTTATAGTTTGAAAATTTCTGCATGGCCATTTTTGGATAAGGAATTTGAAATTGAAAATTAAACATACGGAGTCATATGCTAAATTGCGTAGAAATGAGTATATGAGAATTTCAGATCAGTTGGATGTGTTGTACAAATTAGCAAAAAGTATGAAGTTAAGTGGTTTTGAAATGCCAGTTGAGGTTAGTGAATGGATTGAAAATTGTGATTATGTAAAAAACAGATTTAAAAAAAATTAATTTTTTATGAGTGTTTAATTGAAATTAAGGGTGGAAATTAATATTTAATATTTGATATGAATTGGAGGTTTTATGAAAATAGTCTCTAATTTTTTTGAAAGGCTTCGATGAATCTGAATCACTCTACTGTAGAGATTTTTGAGTGTGAAATAGGCAATCGGCAAACTCCAGAGTTCAGGACAGGTATGGTTTGCAGCCTGATTGATGTTTTGGCGGCTGGTGTACATCAGTCACTTATTACTGAGACAACAGAGACTGCCATTCAAACTCCGAAAGAACAGCATCATGTCTTAAAGGAGGGCGGTAATGAGTTGGTATGACGTTGGAACGGTCAAAGTAATGCTGAACAGTGCGACTGTTACAGGAACTGGCACACAGTGGTTGTCAGGTGCTCGACAGGGTGAGGCATTCGTCGCTCCGGATGGTCGGCTATACGAGGTAGCGAATATCGCTTCGGATACTTCGCTGACCCTGGTCAAGCCTTATTTGGGTGCCACTGGTACGGCCCAGAAATATGCGCTTGCTCCGATGCAGGGGTATGTCAAAGAGCTGGCTGATCGGGCTGCAAGCTTGTTGCCTGTCCTGGCTGATCTGGGAACCGCAGCCAAAGCAACTCTGACAGACTCTAACCAGGACTCGACTGCAGGGCGAGTCGCACGCATTGGTGACTGGGGGTTTGGCGTTGGCAGCTCACTCGCGGCTGATCCCAATATTCTTAACAATACGGTTAACGGTTTTTATCGATCTGGCTCTGGCAGCACGGAGGCCCCTGACAACAATACCGGTGCTGGCTACATTAAATTTGGCTGGAGCAGAGCTTACTATAGCTTGCTATACGCCTCTCCAATAAGTGACAAGCTTTGGATACGAAACGTCCAGAATCGGGTGGCCAAGCCATGGCAGGAGCTCCTGACACACCGAAATACGATGGTGGATAGCAATGGTTTCATAAAAAAAGCGTCGCCTGTCATCCAGCTTGGTAATACAGGTATTCAGAAGAACTTGCATTCCGAGGTTGCCACGGTAGAGTTTGAGCGTCTTGGAACAGGGCACTACATCTTGCGTCAGGTACCACTATTGAGTCGTGACGGTTGGTACATCGAAACCCCTAAAGATAGAAACGGCAATGTGTATTTCACTCTGGACTACGAAGAGTGCGAACAGGACCAAATGCTGACGATTCGTACCTAGGAGCCTGATTACAGTACAGGACCAGCGATCAATGGCAAAGCCATTGATATTCTTCCCGACCGTTTTGTAAGTTTGCGCTTTGCTGAGGCGCCATCTCTGGTTTTACAGGATTTTGATCCGGCCGCTTAAATAGCGGCTTTTTTTTATGGAGGACGAATGATGAGCAACCAGCATCCTAGCGTGTCGTTTTTAGTATGCACCCAAATAGCGGCTGAGAGGCATCATGATCAACAAGGAGTGCGAAATGGCTTGGTATGACCTTGGCACAGTAAAAGTTACGGCAAATAGCAGCGTTGTGACAGGTACCGGAACCAAGTGGCTTGTCGGCGCCCGGCAGGGTGAGGCCTTTGTCGCGCCTGATGGCCGATTGTATGAGGTGTTGAACATTGCCTCTGATACCTCCCTGACGCTGACGAAACCCTATCGTGGTGCGACGGCTACGGGCCAGCCTTATGCTTTGGCCCCCATGCAAGGGTATGTCAAGGAGCTGGCAGATCGCGCAGCAGAATTACTGCCTGCACTTTCGGACATAGGGACAGCCGCTAAGGGGACTTTGACGACATCGACGATAGACCCTATTGCAGGGCGCGTGATGCGAAATGCTGATTGGGGATTTGGGGGAGCGAATGGCGTAGCTGCAGATCAGAATATCTTGAATAACACGGTCAATGGTATTTATCGATCGGGTTCTTCGGATGAAGGCAAGCCGGACGGCCACACTGCCGGGTCTTACTTCAAGATGGGTTGGGGCTCAACGTATTATGGCTTGCTGTATAACTCACCAATCACTGATAAATGGCACGTCCGCACAGTCAATAATGGAGCGGCAAATAGCTGGAAAGAGTTGATGACGGCGGGAGCATACGGCCTTGGGTCTACGGGTGCTGGTGACGCGGCAAGTGGTGACGCCTTTCCAGGTGGAAGTCTAGATACAGCGAGCGTCGGGTCTGGCCTGTACTATGTTCCACCGGCAGAAGCTCAGGCAAGTGGTCTGCCAGACCGCGTGCTAAAGCAAGGTGTTGTTATGCACCGTCAGTCAGGTTCTGGTGGTGGGCAGATTTTCGTGTCGTTCAACGGAGATATGGTTGTCCGAGGTCGCCGCTCCAACGGCTATAACGGCTGGCGAGAAGTGCTGACTGCTGGGTTGTATGGATTCGGCGGTGCCCAAGCCGTTCCTGAGTCTTGGGATGCGCAAAGAACTGGCTGGTACTACAAATCCGGCGCTAAGCCGGCCTGGGGTGGTGGGGCGTTTTTCCTAGATCTGGCCTACAACACAACCTACGTTAATTCCGGCTTGCGGATTTCGACTGATCCATACACCGATAATTTCTATATGAACGGTGCGGTGTCTGGACAGAAAACGTATCGGGACGCCTGCAAACTTGTTCATGACAAAAACATTGTAGGTGATGTGACTGTTGGGTCTGTCATAAGTCAGGGGTCTAACGTTTCTGGTCAATGGGTTAGATTCGCTGATGGCACTCAGATTTGCTACGGCAATCAAAATTTTCCCGGCAATGGATGGAATGCCAAGCCTTGGCATTATCCCTTGGCATTCATATCCAGACCTGCCGTTACTGTCAGTGGTGGAGGCGACAATGGCGGATTTGCGGCAGCGCCAATTTTGGAGATCCAAAATACAGGAGTGATCTTCAGAAAAGTGACCGGTTCAGTTGAGAACGATAACTGGGCCGACTTTTTTGTAATCGCTATTGGAAGATGGAAAGCATGACTTTTAAGGCTATGACAGTAGTGCCTAGTTCTAATAATTCCCGCACATGCGGGTTTTTTTTAGTGCTGATTGTTTGTAGCCAGGTGGCAAGCATACGATACATAGGAGGATAGCAATGGCTTGGTATACCGCCGGAACCGTCAAGGTCGCCGCAAACAATGCCACAGTGATCGGAACTGGGACAAAGTGGCTCTCTGGAGCGCGTCGGGGTGAGGCATTTGTGGCACCTGATGGGCAACTTTATGAAGTAAAGAACATTGCGTCAGACACGTCGTTGACGCTGACGCAGGTTTATCGAGGTGCGTCTGCTAGTGGTCAAGCCTATGCTCTGGCCCCCATGCAGGGCTACGTCAAAGAGTTGGCAGATCGGGTCGCTTCGCTGCTTTTGCTTTCCCAAACTGAATGGGAGTGGGATTCGGTTTTAAAAAAGACGGATCTGCAAGCCGCACCTAACGATCCGACAACCTGGAAAATCCTGACCAATGGTCGAGCATTTGGCTTGGGCAGTTTTGGGGCTGCAAACTCTTATGACCAGTGGCCCTCCGAGTCGCTTGACGATATGAATGTCCCGGCAGGGATGTATTACGTGAGCACTGCAATCACAAACAGGCCGACAACGGCACCTGGTGTTGTATGGCATCGCCAGACGGGTACGGTGGGTGCCCAGATTTATATGTCCTCAGATGGTGGTTTGGTTCACCGAGGACGCCGATCCGGAGCATATCGAGCCTGGTTGACCACTTTGAATGTAGGCGAGTTTGGATTGGGCGGTGCTACTACTACGCCATCCAATGGCAGGGACAGTTCCAATCCATTCGGCTGGTACTACCAAACGCGGGCAGTAACCTGGGGCGGTGGTTCGTTCTTCCTTGATATGCCCTATGGCAGCAATATGAATGCGGGGCTGCGCCTTTCTACTGATCCTTATAGCGATAATTTTTATTTGAATGGTGGGGTCTCGGGCAAGAGGCAGTACCGCCCAGCCTGCAAGCTGGTTCATGACAAGAATATTGTGGGTGACGTCGCAAAGGGCTCCGTTGTGCAGTCGGGGTCAAACTCGAATGGCAATTGGATACGGCTTGCTAACGGCACTCAAATTTGTCGAGGGCAAGTCACTTTTAGCGGTAATAGCTGGAAGCCCACCAGTCCGGTGATCGCTTACCCCATGGCATTTAATGCACCCCCTACGACGGTGATCCAGCCCTTGTCTGATGGCTCTGGATACTATGCCGTTCCTCAAATGGGGATGGGGTCTGGGTCGGGGAGTTTCTTTATTCGCGACACCCGCGGCATTGTGGATACCGGCACGAGTGCCGCCGTTGATTATGTAGCAATTGGAGTATGGAAATAATGAACATCATCATCAAACTATGCCCACAGGTCCCTGTGGGTACGGCCCAAAAGCTTAATCTTGAGCGTTTGGGCACCATCCTGAAAATTAATGAGCAAGAGCTTGACTTGTCTTTTCTGTCTCCTGGCGACGTCCTGCCAGCCGGCGCAATCGAGCATCCCTTGTTGAAGCAGGCCACGGTTACGCGTCATGCTGACAGCATCGAGATTGATGGTCTGCTTTTTCATATCGCAGCGGATCAAACAGCTCCGGCAGCGTGTTTTCCTGAACCGGTCGTGATTAGTGAGGATGGTCTGGTTGTATTACCCGAACAGTGCCCACCGCCAGTACCTGCTCCAGAACTGCCGCCTGAAACTGATTTTGAGACACATCCTGAGTCTGACATGAAGGAGGAAATCGATGCAGATCAACATTGATAGCCGCAAGGTCGTGACTGCAGCGGCTCAGCTGCAGATCTATAAGGAAAATAAGATGACAGCTTTATCGGCAGCTTGCCGGGCAGCTATCAAGGAGGGATTTGAGTCCACGGTCCTGGGGGAGTTGCACCGATATCCTAGCAATGAAACTGATCAACTGAACCTGGCGAGTAGCCTGGCTGATTCTTTGCTGCCTGGCCTTGCTGCTGATTGGTCCACACCGTTTTGGTGCGCGAACCAGGCCGACGATTGGGCTATGCGTATGCATACGGCGGAGCAGATTCAGCAGTTGGGGCGAGAGGCCAAGGCACGTATTGTGAGCCTGATGCAGCGCAATGCGCTGCTGGCCGAGCAAGTTCAGCAAGCAAGCAGTAAAGCCGAAGTGGATCAGTTTGAGTGGTCTGTGTAGTCCGCATCGCAGTTTCGTGAATGTTGTTGCCTCGGCCCGCTTGAGCGGGTTTTTTTATGTCTGCTGCATCCATAAAAAGGATGCAGCAGACAGGGCAAGTTTGATTAAGGAGAAGGGCCTGTGCTGAATAACGACGCCGCTCACCTACCCATAAGCACCGGTTCGGCCCTGCTTATTTATGGTTGGACCATGCAGGATTTTGTGCTGACTTTATGGGCGGCTTATGTGGTGATTTTGATCGTGACCAAGCTGCCCGAGTTCATTCGGGCGGCTGCGCGGATTGTGGGTGGGGTGCGGCAGGCCTGGCGCCAGCTCAAGGAGTGGAAGCATGGATCTGAAGACTAAGTGGGGGGCGGGGGTGATCTCGGCGGCGATTGCTTTGGTTGCCGCTTGGGAAGGGCGCTCTTTGATCGCCTATGTGGACCCGGTGGGCATCCCGACCATTTGCGACGGCTACACGCAAGGGGTCAAGCTGGGGGATGTGGCCAGCCCGGCACATTGTGACGCTTTGACCGAGCAGGAGGTGCGTCGTGCTTTGGCTGTGGTGGATCGCTCTGTGAGCTATCCCTTGCCCGACGAAGTCCGTGTGGCACTGAGCAGCTTTGTCTACAACGTGGGGGCCGGGGCGTTTGCCAATTCCACTTTGCTGCGCAAGCTACGGGTTCAGGATATAGCCGGAGCATGTCGGGAGCTAGACCGTTGGGTTTATGCCGGTGGCCGCAAACTGCGGGGGCTGGAGCGGCGGCGTCAGGCAGAGAGGCTGCTATGTCTATCAAGTCTGCTTTAGCAGGGACTGCTGTTCTGGCAGCCCTTTTTTTATGGGTGGCGCTGTATGGCCAGGGGCAGTATCGCAAGGGCTATGAGCTGGCTCGCGCAGAGACCAGGGCGGCGCAGTTGCAGGCCGAAGTCCGTGCGCGCCTGATGGAACAACGATTACAAAAGGAGGTGGAGGATGTTCGAGTTACGTATCAAACACAGTTGGATGCGGCCCAGCGTGCTGCTGTGGCTGCTCGCGCCGATCTTGACGGCTTGCGCGGCAAGCTCGCCGCCGCCAATGATCGTGTCGCCGCTCAGGCTGCCCGAGCCGGACAAACGCTGGATGCAAACGCCCGAATTGCCAGCGAGCTGCGCCACGTGGTCGGCCTGTGCGCAGAACGATATACAGAAATGGCAAGCGTTGCTGACGGATACAGGAGCGCTTTAGGTGGTTTGCAGGGGTATGTATTTAATGTGCGGTAATGCTGGCTGTGTTTGATAGTTATCGGTTTGAGCGAAAGTATTGCCAAGCGATTGCTCCAGCACCTATTCCGATCAGGGATCCGATAAATGCTGCCTTAAGTCGACTTAACAATGCGTCCTCGTTAAGCATGTCGAGTGTGGGCACTCTTTGCATAGGGTCATATCTAAACCAAGGCCACCAGTAGTAAATCAATATAGCCAAAAAAATGAGGGCAATGACGCCAAAAACGCGTCCGTCCCAGAGGAGCGTATCTCTCAGTCCATTGACGATCAGTGTGGTAAAGAAGAGCCAGAGAAAGGCATAAAAGCCTACATTTAGCATGAGTGCCCAAGGGCTAAGCATTATATTTTGTCCTATGTCAAAATAAATGAATATAGCGCTTTTCGTTCAAAGGTGCAGCCGTTTGCGGGAGGGGGCTTAAAGAGTGTTCGATTGCGTTTGGCTTAAGCTTTCAACTGTTCACGTTTGTAGAAAAGGTTAAGTTCTCGCGTTGACTGCAGCCTAATTTTAGGCAAGGTGCTCGCTTCAAAAATGCTCAAATACTTGTGGCGATTAGGCGGTGTGACGATGGCGATGTGGCGGATCATTTGCCATTTCACGCTGTCTTTACTGCCCTCCAGAGCACCACGACGATCTCGCTCGAACAGGGTGCGCCGAAAGTAGCGCAGCAGGCTGGTCGCAGTGGAAACCTCTAGCACGATAAAGCCTGTCGCGCGCTCCAGGCGTGGGGCCAGGTGACGAGTGTAGTTACCTGCCATCACCCATTGTTCTTGCGCAATAGCCGCCTGATGCAGCGCAACAAAATCTGCTTCGGGGCGGGGTATCCAATTGGTATGGGGTAGGTGGTAAAGCTGATCCAGGCGCACGGCCGGGATGGCCAGTTTGCGTTCGATAGCGTCAGCCAAGGTGGATTTGCCACTATTGGACGGACCAAGAATGCAGATACGGGGGCCGAGGCTTTCAAGAGGGGGCATGGTGCAGTGCAGGTGTGAGGCAGGTCAGTGGCGGTGAGCTAAGTTAAGGTGAAGTGAGTCTATCATCACAGCCCTATCTCGTCGCGCTTGGTAAGCAGGCAAGCCCAACACCGCTATTGTGATCAGGACGCTGATGATAGCTCCTGTTATGGTTGGGTTTCAAACGGTGAACAATACGATTTATTGGGCCCACTTAGGTCAAAATGTGCTTGGCCGTTGCACTGACTTTGTTCTCAAGCGTGCTGTCGTTTCCTTCCCATGCTCAGTACACGGGTCCGTCGGAGAGTAGTCAGACGACGCAAGCGGAAGCCTTGAAACATCCTGTGGATGATCAGGACGTGCGGGAGCAAGGCCATCTGCTACCTCAAACGGCCCACCACAAGTTTCTGTTGTCTGGTGGTCGCGGGCAGATCGTGGCGGATTTTCTGAAAACCGTGGACGGATAACCGCTGCTTGATACCCCGTTTTTTTGCTGCCTGATTATCCTCATAGGCGCTAATCCAATGTGACGCTACACTGGCCGGGTCGCGGCGCAGGTCGCTTTTTTTCTTCGTGTCCAGAATGGCTAAGATCCTCCCTATCTTGATGTTGGTCGTCTCCAATGTGTTCATGACTATTGCCTGGTATGGGCACCTGAAGTATCCCAATAGCCCATTGCTGAAAGTTGTACTGATCAGTTGGGGTATTGCCTTGGTGGAATATTGCCTGGCAGTGCCGGCTAATCGTTTGGGGCATACCGTTTACAGTGCGGCCCAGTTAAAGACCATGCAGGAAGTGATTACCTTGCTGGTGTTTGTGGTGTTCTCGGTGCTATATCTAAAAGAGAGTTTTACGCTTAATCACCTGGTCGGTTTCACGCTGATTGGTGCCGGGGCATTTTTTATATTTTATGGGCCGCTGAAATAAGGAATACCTTATTGCCGGTACAAAAAAGGCCCCCTCGCTACGCCTTTGGCTTGCTGCCCCCCGGGGGGATTTTTGTCTTGGGGCGGCCCGGCGACAAAAAAAAGCCTCGCATATTGCAAGGCTTGAAGCCGGATAAATAGGGAGGTGGAAAATGTTATCCGGTATTCCCATATTACGGATGAGTAAGCTTGTTGACTAGGTTCAATGCATAGCAGTGCGTAACTGTTTGTGGCTCCCTGGCTGCGATTTCTTATCCTGTTGTGGCAATTTGAAATAGGGTTTTTTTCTAAGCCTAATAAAAAAACAGCCTGAAATAAATGACCCCCAAGATGGCTTAAACCAGCCTTGGGGGTATTGAATTCGGCCATTCGTGAAGACAGCACTCAGATAGGGTAGCTGCCTGACTTATTTGCCGATTTGTTCAGATTCCACCACCATGTCCAGCACGTCGGCCTTGGAAGAGGCATCAGCAGGGACGTTCTTCAGTTCGTAGCGGTTGATACGCAGCACGTTACGAACACCTGGTGTGTGGGTGTAGCCCTCGATGTCACCGTAGTAGTACATCCATTCGCCCAGGTGGGTTTTGACACCAGAGTCGTTGTACTGGATTTCACGTACTTTCAGGCACTGGTAGTTGGGCATGAGAGGATGCGAGCAGGCTTCGCGCTGCGCCGCTACTTCCAGAAACACCCGGGTAGGCTCACTGCCATAACGGGTCGTGGCAGTAGGCTCCCCTTTCAGGCGCCATTGGGTGCCGTCCTTGAAGCTCAGAGTCAGGACAGGGGCTGGGTTGTTCGGCGCAGAGTCGGCCTTGCTCATGCTCCATGTCGTTGCCGTAGGCAGCAGCTTGCCCACGGCTTGCTCATTGCGCATCAGTTCGGGGTCCGCGCACATTTTCATGGTGCTGACCGGCGAAGTAAAGCTAATGCTGGAGCCCTTCAAGGTGTAGCCGCTGCCCAGAACATTACACAGATTGTCGACCGACATCATCTTGTCGGTGAAATTCAGGGTGACTTGTTCACCGCCTGCGCCAGCAATAGCGGGGGCTGGCTGGCCGTCTTTGCCTGCAGTGGCAAATAGACGCCAGTGATAAGCTTGCAAAGCGGTTTCTTTGTCCATATGGCGCTCGGAGTTAGCGGGGCTGGATGAGTTGTTTGGAGCCGCACAGGCGGCCAGACCCATTAGTGCGATTGACGCAATCGTTAACTTGAAGGTGCTTTTCATGGGTGGTTTCCTTGTTGAGTCCTTGGCTTGCCTTGTGTGGCGCCCTTGAGGAAAACAAACGCGCTCCGGTGACGTCGTTGCACGGAACAGTTGCCAGTTGGAGTTAGTTTGTTGTTAAAGCCTGTACTTGATTATCCAGGCTTTTGCGCAAAGAGTCTGGCAAGGATAGTAAACGTGCCAGCTCATCAAGATAGGCTCGTTCCATATAACTTTGCTCGTCAATGGCAAGTACGCTGGTCAAATAAATCTCGGCCGCCATCTCGGGTGTTTGAGCCAGTTGGGCAACGGCTTGCGGGTCAACAGGCTTGAGCAGCTCCTGGGACAACCAGTGGCGTGCCTGTTCGGGGGCGGCCATTTTATCGATTTCTGCATCGATCAGTTCGCGCTCGGCATCGCCGATGTGACCGTCTGCCTTGGAAGCAGAGACCAAAGCGGCCAGGATGACCATGGCGTGTGTATCGGCTTGACTGCTGGCGGCCAAAGGCAGTGGGGCGGGAGGAACGGCTTGCACTGGAGAAGGGGCAGCTTGTTGGCCCGCATTTTGTTCTTGCCAGTTCTGGTACACCTTGACGGCCAGGGCGCCCAGGGCAGCGGCTCCACCATAGGCGGCCATAGAGCCCCCCATTTTGCGGAATTTCTTGTTGCCTAGTAGTACGCCCAGAACACCGCCTACAACGGCCCCACCGCCAAAACCACCCGCCTGTTCACTGATCTTTTTACCCAGGCCGGAGGTATTTAACTGGCCTTGGCCTTGTTTCAGGGCGCTTTGGCCGCTTTGCAGAATTTGTTGCAACATTTGCTGAAGTGACATGGATTCGCTCTATCAGGTAAGGGGTAAACAGTAGCTTCGTTATAAACTACTTTATTGGGCGCGCCCGCGTACAATTGTAAGCAGACCTGCCGGGGAAAGTCGCCTAAGAAGGCGGGTATGGCATGGGCAATTGGGTGTCTTGTGTCCCGATCAATCCATATAGGCGCGCTTGCGCTGATATCAAGGGGGGAAGGGCTTAACTGGCTCTGTATATTATGAAATTGACTCGAACTGCTTTCGCTTTGTCCGTAGTGTTGGCCACCTTGGCCGCTCCGGCCCAATCACAAGTCAAAATCGGCGTGATCGCCTCGGCAACCGGGCCGACAGCGGTGGTTGGTTTGCCGCAGCGCAATACAGTGCCCCTCTTGCCAACTAAAGTTGGAGATTTGACCGTTGAGTACATCTCCATGGATGACGCCAGTGATCCGAACCAGACCGTCACCTTGTTCAAGAAAATGATTTCCGAGGACAAGATCGATGCCCTGATCGGGCCTACTGGCTCGCCCAACGCAATGGGCCTGATTCAGTTTGCGGCTGATTCGGGCACGCCGGTGTTGGCACCGGTGGGGGCGGCATCGGTTGTGTTGCCGATGACTGAGCAAAAGAAATGGGTGTTCAAAACCACCCAGAACGACGACATTATTGCTCAGGCCCTGGTCAAGCATATGGTTGACAATGGCGTCAAGACTGCGGGTTTTATCGGGTTCAACGATGCCTATGGCGAGAGCTGGTTGAACGTGTTCAAAAACTTGGCGGACGCAAACAATATCAAGATTGTGGCTACGGAACGGTATGTACGTTCGGACACCTCGGTAACGGGTCAGGCCTTGAAGGTTTACGCCGCTAAACCGGATGTGGTTCTGGTGGCCGGCACGGGCGCGGCTGCCGTGTTGCCGCAAGTGACTTTGGTCAAGCAAGGCTACAAAGGGCAGATTTATCAAACGCACGGTGCCGCTTTGCCTGCGTTCCTGAGCCTGGGCGGCGAGCAGGTGGAGGGCACGATTCTGGCCGCCAGCCTGATGCTGGTGTTGCCTGAAATTGAAGACAGCAATCCTGCCAAGCCCATTGCTCAAGATTATATCCAGCGCTACTCCGAGCGTTATGGTCAGGCCCCTGCTACCTTTGGTGCCAACGTCTATGACGCCGGCCTATTGCTGGAAAAGGCGATTCCTGAAGCAGCCAGCAAGGCCAAACCGGGTACGCCTGAGTTTCGTTCTGCCTTGCGTGATGCACTGGAGCAAACTCGTGACTTGGTGGCAACCCAAGGTGTCTACACCATGTCGCCTGAGGACCATAGCGGCTTTGACGAGCGTGGTCGTGAACTGATCACTGTGCGTAACGGCCAATGGCGCTTGCTCAAACCGTAAACAGGTTCGAAGGCAGGTATGAAAAACGCGGCTTCACGCCGCGTTTTTTGTGTTTCCTGATAGATGGAAGGAAAGTCAGGCTGCTGTTCAAGCAGCCTGGCTGGGTAGGCTGAGCAAAATGTGAGGCTCTTCAACTTCAAGCTCAGTTTTCAGGTACTTGGCACCAAAACGGCTGAGCGCCACGGTCAGTTTGGCGGGAATGCCATCCAGAAGAATGTAGTAGTCTTCTTGGCCCTGCTCAATTTGCTGGACAACATCGGGTTGAGAGCGTTGCCAGCCCGCTCCTCCAAGATGGGTAATTCGTTCGTAAGGGTCCCGACGCATATCTTTCGTGACGTATGCAACCTCGATCATTTGCCACCTCATGAAGTTCTTGTTGGGACCTTCATCATTGGGCATAAGCAGGCTGGTAGCCATTAGGGATTTTACGAACCTTGAGGTTTATACCTTCAAAGCCTTGATCAGATAGGGGTCCAGGTCCGGCTGGCGCAGCAACCAGTTCTTGTAATCCTGTGGCACATCGGCAATAGCCATGCCCTTGTGTTTGCCAAAATGCAAAACGGTGGGAATGCGGGCGTGCTCGGAGAGCTGCCACAACTGTTCCCAGGTGTTGATGTTTTGCTTGAGCCCCAACAAATACTGCAGCAGCGACAGGCAATTGCGTACGTCGGCCAGTGCGCTGTGTGCGTTGCGCAGGCGTTCGCGAGCATTGGCGCGATCAATGTGATAAATCAGAGCAGATTGGCTGTAGCTATCCAGGCCTGGAATCAAGTGGCGCGATAAGGCCAAGGTACAGATACGCTTGATATTGGGGGAACCGGCTACCCCCCAGTCATAGTCCACATTGTGGCCGATGATGTATTGGGTGTCGGCAGGCAGCTTGAATTCGGTGTGCGGGGGGCAGTCCTGCAGCTCCTCGTCATAGATGTGATGCGTGGCCAAGGCGCCTAGCGTATTGGCTTGATCAGGCCGGTAGCGTTGCTCAAATTCTTCATTGACCAGCAAAAATACCGGGTCGCTCAAACGCAACCAAGCGGCCTCGATGACTTGAGGCTGGGCAGTGCCGGTGGTTTCAGTATCAAACAGCAGGGCAGACATACAGGAATCGCTAACAGACAAAGCCGTCATGGTAGTGCATGTGTCTGGCTTTGCCTATACGGGCTTGAGGCGAAACCCTTCAGGAGTTCCCCAGCGATTGGTGCGTAGTAGCCAGTGAGTCTGGCAGTTCAGACAGCGATACTGTGTTTCGTGGGCTCCGTCAGGAGATGGGGGGTGTTGCCCAAGTAAGCGCAAATCGGCATGCGCTTGGCTAGTACTGACACCCTGTGGCAAGGCCAAACATGCCTGGCACAAGGGCGAGCCGTAAACTGACGCCATATCACCGCTCCCTGATGTGTTGTTTCGTATTGATACATCAGTATCGGTTTGCTTACGGATAGCGTCAAGTACCTGTCTTGGGCTCGGGCAAATGGTAGGAATAACTTTGATCCCTACCCGCGCGTTTTGCTTCGTACAAGGCAGTGTCTGCTTGGCGTAGCAACGCGTGTAGATCCAGGGTTGAAGAGTCCAAAGTGGCGATGCCCAAACTGGCAGTCATAGTCAGTTGTTGGTCGTTGTCCAGGCAAAAGGGCAGCAAGGAAATGCTTTTACGGACTCGCTCAGCAACAGCATGCGCTTGTAGTGCGCTGCAGTCCGGCAACAAAATACCAAATTCTTCTCCGCCTAGCCGGCCACATACATCGGTCTCGCGCAAAGCCAGTGAAATACGTTGGGTAACAGCGCTCAAGGCCAGATCGCCGACATGGTGGCCGTGGGTGTCGTTAACGGGCTTGAAGTGGTCGATGTCCAGAACGATGACGCTGATAGGAACCTGTTTCAAACGGCATTGGGTCAGTATTGTCTGGCTTTGCTGATAAAAAGCCTGTTTGTTGAGCAAGCCCGTCAGGTCATCGTGGTGGGCAAGTTGCTGCAGTTTTTCAACCGCCAGATTGCGTGCTGACATCAGGCTGGCGCTGGTGATCGAGGCCAGTGCAATGGAAGCAATCCCAATGCGCAGTGACAGCAGGTCTAGCGAGGTGTGGAACTGATTGGGCAAGAAGTACACCGGCGGGCTCAGAGCAAACAGCGTCCAGAGCACATAGAACAACGTCAGTAAGGTGGTCGAAAAGAGCGAGTAGCTAAGGGCGCACCACAATAAAGGCAGGACGGGAAAGGCCAGGGAGCCGGGGCCGTCAATCAGCAGGCTTAACAAGCTGGCCAATAACAAGGACAGAGCGGGCGCTAACTGGGCCAGGCTCATCAGGTGCGGTTCGTTCCAGTATTCCAGAAAGCGGCGCCAAGGGCGCGCGGGGGCGGTCAGGATGACGGGCAAGATAGCGCTATAGGAAATCAAGCTAGTCAGCATCCAGGACAGAATGGCCAAAGGCAAATCCTGATCGGTATGCAGATACAGGGCAAAACCGCCTAGCAAGGCAGATAAAACGCAGGCCAGGCCGTAGTAGGAGGCCAGGGTCAACATCGCCTGGGGGCGACGCAGGGAAAGATCCAACTGGCGATTGCGGGTGATCAGCCAATACGCCAGGCTGACGCCGCTGACATCGGCTACGGTCAAAAGCAGCGCAATGGGTAGGGGATTGGTGGCAAGCAGCTCGGCACAGAAATAGGCCAGCGTAATGAGTAGCCAGTTAAATTTTTGACTGGCCCAGTCTGGGCGGCGGATAAACAGACCCAGAAGCACAGCTTCGGTAGGCCAGAAGATGGTTAGTGCATCGGAATGGTGCAGCTTGGTACCCAGCAGGGTCAGAAGTAGGACCAGGCTGAACAGGAAAAACCGGGAGAGATAGGAGTAGCGCCGGGGTGGGCGCAAGCAGAAAGCCTGCTTTGGTTTCATATCCGTTGCCATAGGAGCGCACGCTCAACGTGGACGCTTTACAGCGTCGGATAAGTTTTAAGCCGCCACTATTTTAGGACGAAAGCAGGAATGGCCATTACAGATTGTAATTATGTGTTATCAAATGAGGCTAATACGGGGCTGTATCTGACTGCCCCGTATTAATTAGGGAGCATATTCTTAATTCAGAGCGGGCATGGGATGGCGAGGGGCCACGTGATGCACATCCTGCAGGCGGAAGCGAAACCGTACGTTGGCATCCTGACTATGGGCGTCGGCAGTGTAGGTGGTGCAGCCGTGTACAGGTGAACTGAAGATCACGGTACCAGCCATACGAGGGCCGTTTTTAGGCTGCAGATACACCGTATCGCCAATGCGAATATCGGTTTTATTCAAAGCAATATGGTCAGGGCGCGAGATCAAACCAGTTGGATAGATGTTTTTCATATTTTTTTCCTTATCGTGTGGTGTCATTACATCGTTTTTTTATTGAGATTTGATGACACCATGATGGACCAGCCTCCACACGGAGGTCAGGCCATTGCTATTTCAATGTAGAGCATCGCTGACTGGACAATAACAATGTCAAGCAAACGTACTCTGTGACAGCATGGACAGCGCCTTATTCGTTTGCCAAGCATATGGACGGAGCAAGTAGTCCGCTACGATGCAAAAAATAAGTCTGGATGTGGCTGCCGTCGCCGTAGTAAATGAATACCCGCATGTTTGGGGACATGCCAGAAGGTCAAAGGGACCTGTTTACGTGGGTATATTCAAGAAAATATTGATCGCACGTTCTTGATGTAATGGATATATGGGCGCGATCAGCTAACTATTAAGTCATAGGTTTGCGATGTTGTCAAGTGTCAGGGGGACGTCATTGCCGCAGGTCGATGTTTCTAATCCACTTCTTTGCACGCTATCGTCAAAGCAGGGGCGGGCTGTTGAACAGGCTGTTTTAGAATACGTTCTTTATCTTGCCTTTTGTTGTTGCCTCCCATGATTACCATCACCGGCTTGTTCACCCATCCCATCAAATCCTGTGCAGCCCAGGCGCATCCGCAGGGCGTTGAGGTTAGCGTTGCGGGCCTGGCTCACGATCGCGAGTGGGTCGTTGTTGACCAGCAGGGCGTATTCATGACGCAGCGTCGCTGGCCGCGTATGTCCTTGATTCGTCCATTGGTACAGGATGGGCAGATTACGGTCCAAGCGCCCGGTATGGAGACGTTGAGCTGGTCTCTGGATGCTCCGGTAGGGGATAACGTCGCCGTCTCCGTGCGTATCTGGAGTTCAGATACGTTGGGCCGGGATGAAGGCGATCAAGTCGCGCAATGGTTTAGCGACTTTTTGCAAACCCCTTGTCGGGTATTGCGTAACCATAGTCGTGCCCGTCGGTATGTCCTGACTGAACGGGTACGCCCTTGGGAAGAAAAGTCTCAGGGCTGGCGCCAGATCGGTGATCAGCTAAACGGTTTTGGTTTTGCCGACGCCTTGCCTTTTTTGTTCACCAATGAGGCGTCCCTGGAAGAGCTCAATCGCCTGGTTCTGCAGTCTGGGGAGCAAGCGGTGCCCATGGATCGTTTCCGTGCCAACGTCGTTTTCACGGGTTTGCCCGCCTACGAGGAAGACTACGTCCTGGGTGTGAGCAGCGAGGGTCTGAGCTTTGCGTTTGTCCGTCAGTGCACCCGTTGCCCTATGCCCAACGTGAACCAGCGAACGGCCGAGGTTGGCACACAACCCGGTTTGGCCTTGGCGCAAAGTCGCCAGTTTCCGCAAGGCACCTTGTTTGGCATGCAAGCCATGCTGGTTGAATCCCGGTCTCAGAGGCTGACGATTGGCCAGACCTTGGACGTGGAATACAGCTTTTAAGCATTAACCGGCGCCGGATCAGGCGTAGTCCAGGGGCAGACGTGTCGTGAACTTGATCTGCTCCATGGCAAAACTGGAGCTGACATCGGTCAGCTCTATTTCCGAGATCAGTCGCTGGTAAACCCGGTCAAAGCTTTTGATATCCGGCACGACGACACGTAGTAAATAGTCGGTATCGCCGCTCATGCGATAGAACTCCACAATCTGTGGGATTGCCTCGACCACCGCCGAAAACTGGCTGTACCACTGCTTGTTGTGCTGATTGGTCTTGATAGCCACAAATACCGTGACTCCTACATTCAGCTTTTCTGAACTGAGCAGCGCCACCCGCTTTTCGATATAGCCCTCTTGTTCCAGACGTTGTATGCGTCGCCAGCAGGGAGTGCTGGACAAACCCACCCGATCGGCAATTTCCTGGATCGCCAAGGTGGCATCGTTTTGGAGGATCTCCAGGATGTGCTTGTCGAATTTATCCAGCATAGAAATAATTTCCTAATAATATCGGTAGTTGTAGATTTTTATTCTCTGAATTCTGCCTGTGGTAGCGTGAAAACGCAATAATTGCCCCTGGGCTCTTGCGTAGACTGTTTCCATTCGTCTTTAGCGATCACGATCAGGAAAACAGCATGCAGGACTGCGATTATCAAAATACGCGTTTGACGCATTTAGGCCGGGACACCCGCGTGTCGGCTGGCTTTGTGAATGTGCCCGTTTGTCGTGGCTCGACTATTTTGGCCGACAATCTGGAACAATGGGCCCAGCGCAAGGAACCTGACAATCCCTATGTTTCTTATGGCCGCTTCACCAACCCTACCTTGCAAACCTTGACGCAAGCCGTGGCCGAGCTGGAAGGCGGTTTTCAGGCCAGCCTGTTCCCGTCTGGCTTGGCGGCGTGTACCCATGCTTTGTTGGGCATGCTGGAAGTCGGGGATCATTTGCTGATACCGGATTCGGTCTATGGACCGGTACGCGCGTTTGCGCAGCAGGTACTGGCTAGCCGCATGGGCATTCAGGTTCAGTTTTACGAGCCGTCTTTGGGGGAGGAGATAGCCAGCCTGATTCGTCCCCATACCAAGGTGGTGTACGTAGAGTCGCCCGGTTCGGCCACCTTCGAGATTCAGGATATCCCGGCCATTGCACGTTGTGCGCATGCGGTGGGGGCGTATGTGCTTTTGGACAATACCTGGGCTACCCCCTTGTTTTTTAAGCCGTTTGAACATGGCGTGGATGTGTCTATCCAGGCTGCCACCAAATATCTGACGGGGCATTCCGATGCCTTGCTGGGAGTTGCCACGGCCAATGAACGCGCTTGGCCGTTGCTGCGTCGGGCGGCGCATGATTTTGGTCAGACAGCCGGGCCTGATGATGCCTTTTTGGCGCTGCGTGGCATGCGCACCTTAGGTGTACGCTTGCGTCAGCATCAGGCCAGTGCCTTGCAGATTGCCCGTTTTCTGGAACAACATCCGCAGGTACAACAGGTTTTGCATCCGGCGCTGGAGTCTCATCCCGGCCATGCGATCTGGAAACGGGATTTTACCGGTTCTACGGGTTTGTTCGGTGTGGTGCTGGAACCGTTGAGTCAAGCGCAGTTATCTTTATTTTTCAAGGCCTTGCGCCTGTTTGGTATCGGTCTATCCTGGGGCGGGTTCGAGAGCCTGGCTTTGCCTATGGATATGCCCAAGCGCAACGGGCGCGCCTTGTTCGGGCAGGGACAGTTGTTGCGTTTGCATGTAGGGCTGGAAGAGCCCCAGCACTTGCAGCAAGATCTGGCACAGGCTTTGGATGCGGCCTATGCCCTTAACACGTCCAGAAACACAGAGGGGCTGTGCTTAGTTGCCCAGCAGGCTTAACTGCTGGTTTTCCTGTCGGGCGATCAGGCGGCGCGTCTGTTCTTCATTAATGTCCAGACTGGGATCGTCCAAAGAAGGTTGAGCGGGGCTGGAGATGCGTTCTGCAATTCGGTTCCATCGCAGCCCCAGTTTGCTGGGCTTGGCCGGGCGGCGACGGCTGCGCGGGGCGGTTTCCTGTTGGTCGGGCGAGTACTGGGTCAGGTCAAACTGGCCTGTAACGATACCCACTTGCTTGAGCAGAACCATGGCTTGCAAGGGACTTTTGAAACTGCGCGGATCTTTGCTGCGGGCGGTAACCAGTACCGCCTGACCGGCACGCGTGGCCACTTGTACAAAAAAATGATTGCCTTGTCCTTTGATGGACACACCTAAAATGCCCCCGGCTTGCGTGGCGGCACGCAGCTGCTGCAGGGTAAAGGTGACGATTGCGCCTTGACAGGGCAAAGAGGACATAAATTAGCGCTCAATAAAGAAAGCCCGCCGTTGCGGGCTGGTCGGGCAAACAGCTACGTCCCCGCAAGAGGGGACTCAAGGGCGACATTATGCCAAAAAATAGGCGGTTCGTGGTTTGGACGGCACAAGACGGAAGGACGTCTTGTGCAGGCTGAGCCTTAGGCCGCGGCCTGTGCGCACAGACGCGGCAGGATGTGGTTAGCCAGCAAAGGGGCCAGCGTCAGCGAACGGATTTCTTGCGGGCTGACCCAGCGGGCTTCTTCCAGCTCGGCAGCGGCCTGAATGTCGCGGTCTACTGTCAACGTAAACACGTGGGCATGAACCATATGGCCAGGCTCATTGGCGGCGGGGCTTTCAAAGTAGGCTTCGTACCGGGCCTGGGCGGTTTCTTCCGCTTTCAAGCCCAGTTCTTCATCCAGTTCACGTTGCAAGGCTTGCAAGGGCGTCTCGCCTGCTTCCAGCTTGCCACCGGCTTGCATGTAATAGGCGCTGCCACGTTTACGGACCAGCAAAATTTGTCCGGCAGAGTTGGTGATGTAGGCGGCAGCCAGCAAGATGACAGGATGAGACATGGGTTCTTCAAGCTAAAAGGGGTCAAGCCAGGATCGGTTCAAGCAGGCTATTTTTGCACAGGCTCGGAAGGGGTGTCATCCAGGGTTTTGGCTCGCAGCAAATAACGAGTGGCGAAAATGCCCGGAATTAACAAGCCCAGTCGATACCAGCCCAAGTGACTGGTCAGCCAGGCCGAGGCGGCCAGCGACAGCCACAACATGATCAGCGCCCGACGTTTGGCTTTGCGGGTCAAGCCTTGGCCGTTTTCCCAGTTGCGCAAATAAGGGCCCAGATGGCGCTGGTCCAGCAGCCATTGATGAAAGCGGGGGGAGCTACGGGAGAAGCACCATGCAGCCAGCAGCACAAAAGGCGTGGTAGGCAGCAAGGGTAAAACAGCGCCGGCAATGGCCAGCGCTACACATACCCACCCGGCAACCATCAGGGCGTAACGCATCATGCTTAGCGGGGAACGCGTCCCAGCATGTAGAACTCGTCATTGCAGCGCATGGACATGAAGTTGGCCATGCGGTTGCTCAGACCAAAAAAGGCGCTGATGCCGGCAATGTCCCAGGCGTCTTCGTCGCTGAAGCCGTGCTCGTGCAGGGCCTGGAAGTCCGTGTCTTCAATCTCCTGGGCGTTTTGCGAGACTTTCATGGCGAATGCCAGCATGGCTTTTTGACGCGCCGGAATATCGGCCTTGCGCCAGTTTACGGCAACCTGGTCTGCCACCAACGGGTTCTTGGCGCGGATACGCAAAATCGCACCGTGGGCAATGACGCAGTAATGACACTGATTGGCGGCAGAGGTAGCCACCACAATCATTTCCCGATCGGCATGGCTCAAACCACTGGGCTTTTCCATCAACGCGTCGTGATAGGCAAAAAAGGCGCGAAACTCGTCAGGGCGGTGTGCCAGAGCCAGAAATACATTCGGAATAAAACCGGATTTTTCCTGCACGGCTTCAATACGACTGCGAATATCCTCGGGCATGTCGGCCAGGGTAGGGACGGGATAACGGCTGATAGCGGGTTGTGCTTGTGTCTCGGGCATGGCTTGTCTCCAGGTGAAAATGGATGTTCTAGTTCATCGAGTAATTAAATCCAGCTACGCAAAGGTGTCCAGGGTCGGTCAAGACGATATAATGACATATTGATCCTGCCGCGGGCATGGCTCTGCTATAGAGTCTTACGGGCGGAACTGTACTTGCACACCACTACTGACGCGATAATGACAACCATCCTTGAATCTCTTCCAGTCGGCCAGAAGGTCGGCATTGCCTTTTCCGGTGGCCTGGACACCAGCGCTGCACTTTTGTGGATGCGCAATAAGGGCGCGATCCCTTACGCATACACCGCGAACCTGGGTCAGCCTGACGAACCCGATTACGATGCGATTCCCCGCAAGGCCAAGGAATACGGTGCCACGCTGGCCCGTCTGGTGGACTGCCGTCAGCAACTGGTGGCTGAAGGGATTGCCGCCTTGCAGTGCAACGCCTTTCATATCACCACCGGCGGTGTTACCTACTTCAACACCACGCCTATTGGCCGTGCTGTGACCGGCACCATGCTGGTTGCTGCCATGAAAGAAGACGACGTCCATATCTGGGGCGACGGCAGCACCTACAAGGGCAACGACATCGAGCGTTTCTACCGCTACGGTTTGTTGACCAACCCTGAGCTGAAGATTTACAAGCCTTGGCTGGACCAGACGTTTATTGATGAGCTGGGTGGCCGTGCCGAGATGTCCGAGTACATGCAGGAAAACGGCTTCGACTACAAGATGTCGGCCGAGAAAGCCTACTCCACCGACTCCAATATGCTGGGTGCCACGCACGAAGCCAAGGATCTGGAATACCTGAACGCCGGTATCAATATCGTCAAACCCATTATGGGCGTGGCTTTCTGGCGTGACGACGTGGCTGTGGCCGCTGAAGAGGTGCGTGTGCGCTTCGAGGAAGGCCAGCCTGTTGCCTTGAACGGCGTGGAATTCGCCGACCCGGTGGAACTGATGCTGGAAGCCAACCGCATCGGCGGCCGTCATGGTCTGGGCATGAGCGACCAAATTGAAAACCGCATTATTGAAGCCAAGAGCCGTGGCATTTACGAAGCTCCCGGCATGGCCTTGCTGCACATCGCTTACGAGCGCCTGGTGACCGGCATCCACAACGAAGACACCATCGAGCAGTACCGCATCAACGGTTTGCGTTTGGGCCGCTTGCTGTACCAAGGCCGCTGGTTTGACCCACAAGCCATTATGCTGCGTGAAACTGCCCAGCGCTGGGTGGCTCGTGCTGTTACGGGCGAAGTGACTCTGGAACTGCGTCGCGGTAATGACTACTCCATCCTGGATACGGTTTCGCCTAACCTGACCTACAAGGCCGAGCGCCTGAGCATGGAAAAAGTGGACAGCATGTTCTCGCCACGCGACCGTATTGGTCAACTGACCATGCGCAATCTGGATATCGTGGACACACGTGATAAGTTGTTCACCTACACCCAGGTTGGCCTGCTGGCTCCTGCTGCCGGTTCGGCTGTGCCTCAGCTCAAAGACAGCAAGAAGTAAGACATGGCGGCAGATCGGGGGGGCTCTGAGTAGAACCCCTGATTTGAAGCAGCAGTGTCAAAACACCCCAATGCCCGATTCAACAGGCATTGGGGTGTTTTTTATGGAGTTGGCCCAGCGTTCCTGAGCCGTTCTGTTTAATGGCTGCAGTTGTCGCTATTTGCTTGAGTACGCAGAGCGGTATGAGCCTATCGTCAATTTGGTTTGATGAGACCAGCAAGACGCAAGCTGCGCTTAGTGTGCGTCGGGCATCGAATCAGTCGATCAGTTTTCCGCTTGGCTCATGAAAGGCGAATGGGCCATCGAACTGACCCACTGTGGCGGTATGGGTGACGATCTGGCCGTGATTACTCAGTGCATGAACGGCATAGCCCGGTGGTTCCAGCGTCCAGGCCGAAGTGGCATCCTCAGCCAGGTCCAGGCAAACCTGGTGGGCAACAGAGGGGGCGGTGCTGGCAATGGTTCCACCAAAGCGGATCTGTATATTGCGATGCAAATGTCCGCTGATTACACGTTCCACATTGCTATGCTGACGCACAATCGCCTCCAGTTGTTCTGCCCCGTTCAGTAGGCCAATCTTGTCCATATGGCCGATCAGGGTGTTGAAAGGAGGGTGATGCAAGGCAATGACGGTGGGGCGCTTGGGCTGTGCGCTCAGTTCGGCTGCCAGCCAGTCCAGTTGCTCCTGATCCAGACTTCCCGCACTGGCACCCGCGACGGCACTGTCCAGGGCCAACAGTCTTAACTCACCCATATCCACGCCGTAGCAAACGGGGCCGGTCTTGCCCAAGTAAGTATGCTCGGGAAAGCTTGCGCGTAATTGCTGTCGATCGTCATGGTTTCCGGGCAGCAGGTACACAGGAATCGTTCCTAGAGGGGCAAGCAAGCGGCGCAAGTGGGCATATTCCTGCGGTCTGCCAAAATCAGTCAGATCGCCCGTCAGCACGATCGCATCTGGCTTTTGGGGCAGGGTCAGAGCGTGCTCTATGGCCTGTTTCAGATAGGGTGCGGTATTCAGGCGCCCATAGGCCAGCCTGCCTTCTTCCCGGATATGCGGGTCTGTCATTTGAATCAGTAGTGTTTTCAGCATCTTTTTCCGAGCTCCCCTAGGTGGGCGCTTTCTGTGTCAACGGTTCGGTGGGGAAGGTAAGTGGCGTGTTCAGGATCAGGGTTGATTAGGGACATCCTGGGAGTGTGTCACGGTGCCTGGCATCAGTTTTATGGGATTGATCCGAATGCCCACGATACTGCCGACCATCGCTGTGTGATCCCGATCAACTTCGGCAATCATGTCTGCCTGGCCTTCGACGCCTAGTGTCAGTTGCACCCTTCCTCCCATAAAACTGCGTTGACGCACCTGTGCCTGTGCCCAGCCTATTGGTCTGTTCATGGAAACGTCAATATCTTCTGGCCGGACCAGCAACTGATCGGTGCCGAGCAAGGTCTCGGGGCAGGGCAGGCATAGATCGGCTAGCTGAATATCCTTGTTCAGCAGGTTTTGCGCTGTACGTTGCAGTACATTCACACGCCCCAAAAAGGTCGCCACAAAAGGGTGGGCCGGGTTGCGGTACAGGCTTTCACCGTCACCGGTTTGAACAATACGGCCCTCGTGCATGACGGCCAGCCGATCGGCAATCGCAAAGGCTTCCTGCTGATCGTGGGTGACATGAATGGCCGTGATGCGTAAACGCCGCAGTAGTTCGGCCAGTTCATCGCGTAAGGAGATTTTCAACTTGGCATCCAGGGCGGCCAAGGGTTCGTCCAATAGCAGGACGCGGGGCTGATTGGCAATGGCTCGCGCAATGGCGACCCGCTGTCGTTGGCCCCCGGACAGCGCAGAGGGCAGACGTTTTTCCAGGCCATTCAGACGCATGAGATCGACCAGCTCGCCGACTCGTTCTTGGCGCAGGGTTGGTGCCATGCCCTTGATTTTAGGGCCATAAGCGATATTGGCTTCTACCGTCATAGAGGGGAACAAAGCGTAGTGTTGAAACACCATGCCTACCTCGCGCTTTTCAATAGGCAGATGGGTGACATCTTGCCCATCGAACAGAATGCGGCTGCCGGCGTCTGGCATTTCCAGACCGGCGATCAATCGTAGCAAGGTGGTTTTTCCACAGCCCGAAGGCCCGAGCAAGGCCATGACTTCACCGGGGTCGATGTCCAGTGTGCTGGGATGCAAACCCCGCGTGCCATCCGCATAGGTTTTGGCGCATTGTTCGATACGTACCGGGACGTGTTTATTTTCCATCGTGTTTCTCCAGCAAGCGCGCCAGTGTTTGCAGCCCCCAGAGCACGGGCAAAATGACGAGCATGAAAATCAGTGTATAGGCCGAGCCCACTTCGATACGCATCGACGCGTAGCTGTCAGCCAGCCCCACGGGCAGGGTGCGGGTCAGTGGCGTATGCAGCATCCAGGTCAGGTTGAACTCGCCCAGGGACAAGGTGAACACCATCAGGCTGCCCGCCACAATCGCGGGCAGGATGGCGGGCAGCAAGATGCCGAAAAAGATCTGGCTAAAGCTGGCACCCAGGGATCGGGCGGCTTCTTCCAGATCAATCAGGCTGCGTTTTTGCAGGGCCGCACTGGTGGTGCGCACCATAAAGGGCAGAGTGAACACAATGTGGCCCACCAAAATGAACCAGAAGCTTTGCCGAAAACCTTGCAAGGAGCCGTAGGCCAGCAGCAGGGCTAACGCCGAGGCCAGCCCGGGAACGGCGACTGGCAAGGTCAGCAGTTCCTCAAAGGCTCGGGCCAGGCGCGAGCGGCTGCGAGCCAATGCGTAGGCACAGGGCACACCAAGCACAATGACAGCCAGTACGCAGAGTAAAGCCAGTTGCAGTGATAGCCAGACCGTACCGCCATAGTTCACCCAGACCTGTTCCAGCCATTTCAGGGTCAGGCCGCTTTTCAGGCCCAGTCGATAGTTGTTGACCAGGCCCGCCATCACCGAAATCAGGATGGGACCCAGCAGAAACAAAACAGTGAGGCCAGTGACCGCCAAAAGCAAAGGAGCAGGGCGATGCATGCTGCCAGAAGAGATCGTCTTCATGGAACCCTCACGCGATGACGGAGGGGTCGCGCACGAGACGCCGAGCCATCCACAAGGTAAACCATGTCAGCAGCCCCAATGAAATGGATAGGCTGGCGGCCAGGGTGAAATTCGCATAATTGGTAAATTCGTTATAGATGGTGATGGGCAGTACTTCGTAGCGGCTGGACAGGGTGAAGGCCGTGCCGAAGGCGCCCATGGAGGTGGCAAACACAATGGCGCCACAGGACAAGGAGGTAGGTGCGAGTTCCGGTATCCAGACGTCTCTGGCGACGGCCCAACGCGAGGCACCGCAAGAGCGTGCTGCTTCTTCCAGATTGCGGTCGATGGATTCTGCCGCCGCAGTGTAGGTGGCAATGGCGCGGGGCAGTGAAAAGTACAGGTAGGCCAGAAACAGACCTAACAGGCCATAGGCAAAGGTCACGCGTCCCAATCCCAGACCCTGTGTAATTTGGGCCAGCAGCCCCTGCCGGCCACCCAGCAAAATAATGAAAAAACCGACAATCACCCCAGGGAAAGACAGGGGCAGGGTCATCAAGGAGAGCAGCAGACGCTTGGCAGGGACGCGATAGCGAGCCATCACAATTCCTACCATGGCGCCCAATATCAGGGTCGCCAGCGTCACGATGGCAGACAGGAGCAGCGTTTGCAGCAGGGCCTGCAAGTAACGTCCTGATGTCAGAACGACCCAATAGGTGTGCATGCCTTCTTGTGCGGGTAGTGCCAGGAGCTGTGCTGCAGGCAAGAGCCAGAAGGCGGCAAAGAAAGCGACAGCGGGGGCCGAGCACAGGGGTAACAGGTATTTGCGTTGCATACGCTCACTCCACATCTCAGAGGGCCGCTTAGCGGACCTCGGCCAGGTAACGTTCGGCAAAGGGTTTCTGGCCTTGTGCCATGCGGTCATAGTCAATTGCCTTGGCACGGGCGTATTCGCTGTCAGGCAAAAAGCGCGACTGTGCCTGTTCGCTGATGGCGCTGCTGCGAACCGGACGCAGGAAGGCATTGGCCCAGATGGATTGACCTTGCTCGGAAAGCACAAAATCCAGCACTTTACGTCCCTCTTCGGTGTGCGGTGCCTTGTTGACCAGCGACATCACGTAAGGAACCACAATCGTGCCTTCTTGCGGAATCACGAAGGCCACATCTTCTCCGTCCTTGTATTGGGCGCGATAGGCGCTGAAGTCATAGTCCAGCAAGATAGGGATCTCGCCGGAAATCAGGCGCGCATAGGCGGTTTGCTTAGGGACAATGGGGTTGTTTTGCTGCAGGGCCTTGAACCAGTTGATGGCCGGATCAAAGTTATCCATCGTGCCGCCCAGGGCTTCATTGATGGCCACGGCGCCCACATAACCCACGAAGGCGGACGACGGATCCAGGTAACCGACCAGACCTTTGTATTCCGGTTTGAGCAAGTCGTTCCAGGAGGCAGGGACCGGTACATCGCCCAAGGCTGATTTGTTGACCATGATGCCCATGGTGCCGGAGTGAATGGCAAACCAGTGGCCTTGCGGATCCTTTAAGCCTTCCGGAATCTGCTCCCAGCCCTTGGGTTTGTAGGCCTGCGTCACGCCTTCTTTCTGGGCCTGAATGGCAAAGGTAATACCCAGATAGGTCACATCGGCCACCGGGTTGGCCGATTCGGCAACCAGTTGGGCCAGCGACTGACCGGAGTTCTTGTTGTCTGGAGGCACGGTAATGCCGGTGTGCTGTTTGATGGCCTCGATTTGGCTGGCCCAATCAGCCCATTCGGGTGGGCAGTTGTAGCAAATCGCCGTCTGTGCGGCGGCCGCATTGCCCAATGTCAGCATGGCCAATGGCAATGCGACGCGGCAGGCCAGTGTGCTCAGGATGTGTTTCATGGTTGGTCACTCCAGTTAGTAGGTGGGTCTAGATAAAGCCGGCATGGCTTGCAAGCAGGGGTGTTGCGGGAACGTTTCCCGGAAAGGAAGGCACAGCATTGTCAGGGCGCCTGTAGTTGGAACGGAGAGGGGGCGCAGGACTCACCCGGATCAAAGGTGTAGGGCAGCAATATCGACTCTTGAGCCGGGACAGCTTGCTGCCGGGCGATAGAACCCAGCAGCAGGCCAATGCACTGGCGGCCAATTTCCTCATTGGGTTGAGCAATGGTGGCCGGGCGAGGGAACAGTTCAGCCCCCAGGCCAATGCCGTCAAAGCCGATGATGCTGATGTCCTGGGGTACGCGTAAACCGATCTGCTGGGCGGTTCGCAGACAACGAATGGCAATCAGGTCATTGGAGCCAATGACCGCCGTAGGCCGATCAGCCTGACGCAGCAGTCGGGCGACGCTGGCCAAGTGAATGCCGCCTTCTGTGGAGGCAGGGGCTGTCGGGTCCTCAGGAGGGTGATCCATAAAAGGTACTTCCAGTAGCGGCATGGGGGCCAAGCCCGCGCTTTCCATTCCTTTGAGGTAACCGCAACTGCGTTGTTGGGCCCGGTCCGAGACATGCAAATGTCCGCTCACCATGGCAATGCGGCGATGCCCTTGGGTGGCAAGGTGACCAATCAGCTCAATCATGGCTTGCTCACCATTGACGCTGACGCAAGGGTGTTCGGGATGCTGGTTGTAGGCCAGTACATAGGGGCAGGGTGTGGTGCTCAAGCGTTCCAATGCCGGGGACGTGGCCGGATTGGAGACCACCAGCACAATGCCTTCGACATTGCTGGCCAACAGCAGAGCTACGGCCTGGGATTCACGTTCGACGTGGTATTCCGTAAAGAAGGGCAAGATGGCGTAGCCGGCATGGGCGGCGGTATCGGCTATCCCTTTCAGGCACTCGGCAAAGACGGGGTTCAGCAAAGTAGGCAAGACCACACCAATCACACGGCTGCGTTGGCTACGCAGGCTGCGGGCCGAGGCATTGGGTTGATAACCCAGGGCCTGGATGGCAGCTTGCACACGCAGCAGGGTTTTTTTACCCACTTTCTCAGGTTCGTTGAGCGCACGCGATACCGTGGCAACCGATACCTGCGCTGCCTTGGCAACATCCAGGATTCCAACATTGGCCATGACATTCAGCCGTCAAAATGAAAACGATTACATTTGAGCAAAGGCATATGTCAGGCAAATGACGAATCGGTTTTTTTCCTGCCGGGTGCCAAGAACCTTATCGGGTTTCGTGGCCGGAAGCATCGTTCCTCACCAAAATTGATGCCACTTATACGAGCGGGATCTGAAACAGATCCTGGTCTTGATGCGGCGGATTCTACAGTGGGCTCTCCTGAACAACAGGCCTGCGCGGTCAGGCTTTCACGTCATGAAACCCATTCTTGTTTTGCAGCACGAGGCTACACAAGGGCCAGGTGTATTACTGGATCATCTGGAGAAAAACGGCCTTTGCTATCAACTACTGATGTCACCGCTGGAGGGGAGAGCACCGGTCTTGGCACGTGATTACAGCGGGATTGTCGTCTTGGGCAGCGACCATAGTGTTAACGAGGATCTGCCCTGGATAGTGTGTGAACAGGCGCTTTTGCAGGATGCAGTCCAGCGCCATGTTCCTGTGCTGGGCCATTGCTTTGGGGCGCAGCTTCTGGCCCGTTCTCTGGGCGCCAAGGTGCAGCGCAGCCCGTATCCGAATATAGGCTGGGGCCAGGTCTGGAGCAGCCCTTATGCCCAGCGTGTGATGGGCCTGCCCAGACGTGCTGTGCTGTTTAACTGGCATTACGACACTTTTCAGATTCCTTCGGGTGCCAGCCGGACGTTGTATGGCCCTCATTGTCTGAACAAGGGCTTTGGCTTGGGTCCGCATTGGGCTTTTCAAGGTCATCTGGAAGTGACTGCCGATAGCATTCGGCAGTGGTGCGACCACGGTCGCCACGAGCTGGCGCAGGTATACGGTCCTGCCGCTCAGGATGCTGACCATATCTTGCTTGGGCTGGATCAGCATGTGAGCACCTTGCATCTTCTTGCCAGACAGACTTACCAGCGCTGGACAGATCAGTTGCTGGAGCGCTCCGGGTTTGCCCGCACCCAAATCCATATGCCGTCTTTATACGCAGGCCAGTAAACACTGCTCTGAATTTATGCCGCCAATTCTAGACTTTCTCTGTCTGCTGCAAGCCAGCTTTGAGAGGGAGTGTGGAATGAGTGCGTCTTTTTTTACGGTTCTGGCAGGAGGGATTTCTATGGGACTGTTTATTTATTTGTTCTATGCCTTGATAAAGGCCGAAAAATTTTAACTTCAGGCCGACAAGTGTTCATTGTTTGGAACAGGTGTGCATATGAGTGATTTTCTATTTCTAGCGGTGCTGTTCGCGTTCTTTGCGATGGCGACCGGATTTATTCTTGGTCTTGAGAAACTGTAAGAGGTGCTGTCATGCTGGACGATCTGATGCAGTTTCTAGTTATTTTGGCCGTCTCAACGGTCTTGTTAGTGGTGGTGGGTAAATGGATTGCACATTTTTTCAGCAGCCCGAATCACAGTTTGATGGAGCGCGGTACGTATCGGCTGTTGGGTGTGAATCCTGAAGAGAAAATGTCCTGGAAGCGATATGGCCTGGCGCTTTTATTGAGCAACGCCGCCATGTTGCTTCTGGGATATGTTCTTTTGCGGGTGCAGGGCTGGATTCCCGGAGACAGCCTGCAGCGTGCCGCACAAACGCCAGACTTGGCCTTTAACACGGCCGTGTCCTTTACGACCAATACCAATTGGCAGGCGTATTCGGGCGAATCCAGTCTGTCCAATTTTTCCCAAATGGCGGCCATCACCTTTTTGATGATGATCAGTGCCACCACGGGTCTGGCGGCGGCAGGTGGTTTCATCCGTGGCTTAAGTCGTAAAAGCTCGGCTGATATTGGTAATTACTGGGTGGACTTTACCCGTTCTTTGTATCGCCTGCTCTTGCCGTGCAGCTTCTTGCTGGCCTTGTTTTATATCTGGCAAGGTATGCCGCAAACACTGAGTTCTGAGGTCGTGGTCAACACGCTGGAAGGACTCAAGCAGCAGATTGTTTTGGGACCCGTGGCCAGTCTTGAAAGCATCAAGCATGTGGGAACCAATGGGGGCGGCTTCTTTGGCATGAACGCGGCGCACCCTTTTGAGAACCCCACGCCGCTGACCAATACCGTGCATATGCTTAGCATGTTGCTGGTGCCTTCGGCCCTGACCTATGCCTTTGGCTCCATGCTGGCTCGTCGTCGGCAGGGCTGGGCCTTTTTTGCAGCCTTTCTGGTGATGTTCATCGGCTTTTTGTCCCTGATCTACAGCGCCGAGCAAGCAGGCAATCCTTTGTTGACGCCTTTGGGAGTCGATCAGACCCAAAGCAGTACGCTGGGCGGGGGCAATCTGGAGGGTAAAGAACTGCGTTTCGGTGTGGCGCAAAGCAGTCTGTTTGCGACGGTGACCACCGCAGCTACTACTGGCTCGGTCGATGCCATGCATGCGTCGCTGACCCCTTTGGGTGGCTTGGTGCCGATTGCTCAAATGATGCTGAACAATGTGTTTGGCGGGATCGGGGTGGGCTTTATCAGCCTGGTCAGCTACGCCATTCTGACCGTGTTTCTGGTGGGCATGATGATAGGACGCAGCCCGGAGTTTTTGGGCAAGAAGATCGAGGCCCGGGAGATGAAGTACGTGATGCTGGCCATGCTGGCGCACGCCTTCAGCATTCTGGGGTTTACGGCCTTGGCCAGCGTACTGCCGTCCACCATGGACAGCCTCTCGAACATGGGGCCGCATGGTTTCAGCGAGGTTCTGTACGCCTACACCTCGGGTACAGCCAATAACGGTTCGGCCTTTGCCGGTTTCAATGCGAACACGCCTTTCTTCAACACCACGATCGGGCTGGCCATGCTGGTCGGGCGTTATCTGACTTTATTGCCGTTGTTGGCTCTGGCCGGTGTGCTGGCGGCCAAAAAAGCCGTTCCTGCTGGTCCAGGAACCTTGTCGACGGCCACCCCTTTGTTTACTGGACTGTTGATTTTCGTGGTCCTGGTGGTGGGCGGTCTGACTTTTCTGCCTGCTCTGGCGCTGGGCCCGATTGTGGAGCACCTGTTGATGCTCGATGGCATTACTTTTTGAGGATTGACTGTCATGTCTACCCATCAATTTATGGTTTCAACCCCAGTGGCACCGACGGTGAAAAGCCTGCTGCGTCCCGTGTTGCTGTCGGCTGTGTTCTTTATGCTTCTGACCGGCATTGCCTATCCCTTGGCAACGACCGTCATCGGGACGGCTTTGTTCCCGGAGCAGGCAAATGGCAGCTTGATTGAGCGTGATGGCCAAGTCGTGGGTTCACGCCAGATTGGCCAATATTTCAGTCAGCCAGAGTATTTTCATGGCCGCCCCAGTGTGACCCTGGGTGTGGACCCTTCAGATCCATCCAATAGTATCTCGCAGCCCTATAACGCCGCCGCTAGCGGGGGCAGCAATCAAGGGGCATTAAGCAAGAATTTGCTCAATGCCGTGGCAGAGCGAAGCAAGGCTTATCGTCTGATGAATGGTTTGGCAGAGGATGCTCCCGTACCTGTCGATGCCGTGACAGCGTCGGCATCGGGTCTGGATCCGCATATCTCGGTGGCTAATGCCCGTTTGCAGGCTGCGCGTATTGCCAGGGTGCGCGGCATGTCGCTGGAACAGGTGCTGGCCTTGATTGATCGCTATACCCATGCTCGTCAATTGGGTGTACTGGGTGAACCACGTGTGCAGGTCCTGGAGCTAAATCTTGCGCTGGATATGGCCAAGAGCGTCCAGCCCGTCGTGCGTTAGGAGCAGGTGTCAATATGTCTATTACTGATTTAAAAGCCTCGCAAGAGGCGGAGCACGCAACGGTGTTTCAGGCTGTGCCCTGGGGCACCGTGTGCAAGGAAGCCTTCAAGAAACTGTCCCCTCGGGTGCAGTTCAAGAACCCGGTAATGTGTGTGGTGTATCTGGGTAGCATCCTGACCAGCCTGCTGGGTGTGCAGGCTTTGATGGGGCAGGGCGAGGCCCCCGCTGGTTTTATCTGGTCCATTGCTGCCTGGTTGTGGTTTACGGTTTTGTTTGCCAATGCGGCCGAAGCGGTGGCAGAAGGGCGTGGCAAGGCGCAGGCTGATGCGCTGCGATCTACGCGCAAGCGGGTCATGGCCAAAGTGTTGAAAGAGCCCAAGCGAGATAGTCGTTCCTGGCCTGTCCCCAGCGATGAGCTGGTGCCCGGTGCCTATGTGCTGGTGGAAGCTGGGCAGATTATTCCGGCCGATGGTGAAGTGCTGCAGGGGGCAGCCTCGGTAGACGAGTCCGCTATTACTGGGGAGTCAGCGCCGGTTATCCGGGAGTCGGGGGGCGACTTTTGCTCGGTCACGGGCGGGACGCGTGTTCTGTCGGACTGGATTGTGATGCAGGTCACCGCCAAACCCGGCGAAGCCTTTCTGGATCGCATGATTGCAATGGTGGAAGGGGCCAAACGTGGCAAGACGCCAAACGAGATTGCCTTGAATATCTTGCTGGTCGCCTTGACGCTGATCTTTCTCTTGGTGTGCGTCACCTTGTTGCCTTTCTCCAGTTTTGCCACCGCGCTGACCGGCCAAGGTTCGCCCGTCACGATTACGGCCCTGATCGCCTTGCTGGTGTGCCTGATTCCGACCACGATTGGCGCCTTGTTGTCGGCAGTGGGCGTGGCCGGAATGAGCCGCATGATGAAGGCCAATGTACTGGCCAGCTCGGGCCGTGCGATCGAGGCGGCCGGGGATGTGGATGTCTTGTTGCTGGACAAGACAGGCACCATCACGCTGGGCAATCGAGAAGCTTCGGCATTTCTGCCCGCGCCGCAGGTATCGGAGCACGCCTTGGCGGATGCGGCTCAATTGGCCTCGCTGGCCGACGAGACTCCCGAAGGGCGCTCTATTGTGGTGCTGGCCAAGCAGCTTTTCAATTTACGTGGCCGTCAATTGCAGGGCGCGCAGACCATTGCCTTCAGTGCCCATACCCGCATGAGCGGGATTGATATTGAGGGTCGCCAGATCCGTAAAGGGGCGGCCAATACCATGCGCGCGCACATTGAGTCCCAGGGCGGGGTGTTCCCTCGTGAACTGGATACCTTGGTCAATGAGGTGGCACGGCGCGGCAGCACACCGCTGGTCGTTGCCGAGGGCAATAAGGCGCTGGGTGTGGTGGAGCTCAAGGACATTGTCAAAGGCGGTATCAAGGAGCGTTTTGCCGAGCTGCGCGCCATGGGCATCAAGACCGTCATGATTACGGGGGATAACAAGCTGACCGCCGCAGCAATCGCGGCTGAGGCCGGGGTGGATGATTATCTGGCCGAAGCCACGCCCGAGGACAAGCTGCAATTGATTCGACGCTATCAGGATGAAGGTCGCCTGGTGGCCATGACTGGCGACGGGACGAATGATGCGCCTGCTCTGGCGCAGGCAGATGTGGCCGTGGCCATGAATAGCGGTACCCAGGCGGCCAAAGAGGCCGGCAATATGGTAGATCTGGACAGCAACCCCACCAAGCTCTTGCGTGTGGTGGAAGTAGGCAAGCAGATGATCATGACGCGTGGTGCCCTGACCACCTTCAGTATTGCCAATGACCTGGCCAAGTACTTTGCGATTATTCCTGCGGCTTTTGTGGTCACCTATCCGGCTCTGGGCGCCTTGAATGTGATGCAACTGCACAGCCCAGCCACAGCGATTCTGTCTGCGGTCATTTTCAATGCTCTGATCATCATCGCCTTGATTCCTTTGGCCTTGCGCGGCGTGAAATATCGGGCGGAGCCCGCAAGCAGACTGCTGCGGCGTAACTTGCTGATCTACGGTTTGGGCGGGCTGATTGCGCCTTTTATAGGTATCAAACTGATTGATATGCTGCTGACCCCGTTTTTCGGATAAGAGCGTAAGATCAATAGCTATTTTCTGGATGGAGTGCACAGATTCATGTCACCTGAGGATAGGCCGGACCCGGATACGCTGTTGCAGGTCATTGGCGAGGATCCGCATCAGCCTCGCCGTGGGCAGCTCAAGATTTTCTTTGGCGCTTGTGCGGGCGTAGGGAAAACCTACGCCATGCTCAAGGAGGCGCATCAACGCCAGTCCGAAGGGGTGTCCGTGGCCATCGGGATTGTAGAGACGCATGGTCGCCAGGAAACCCAGGCCTTGATCGACGGTTTGCCCGTACTGGCACGCAAGGCGTATCAGCGTCAGGGGCGGGTAGTGACGGAGTTTGATCTGGATGCCGCCTTGGCGTCGGGCTATCAGTTGCTGCTGGTCGATGAGCTGGCGCACTCCAATCTTGAGGGTAGCCGTCATGCCAAACGCTGGCAGGATGTGGAGGAACTGCTCGATGCCGGTATTGATGTATATACCGCGCTGAATGTGCAGCATCTGGACAGTCTCAATGAGGTGGTGGGCGGCATTGTCGGGGTACGGGTTCGGGAGACGGTGCCGGACCGTATTTTTGATCGAGCGGCGGATGTCCTGCTGGTGGATTTGCCTCCAGACGATTTGTTGTCTCGTCTGAATGCGGGCAAGGTATATCTGGCCGACTCGGTCGCCCACGCGCGCCAGAATTTTTTTCGTCGCGGCAATCTGATCGCTTTGCGTGAGTTGGCGTTGCGTCGTGTGGCGGATCGGGTCAATGCCGATGTGCATGTCTACCGAATCTCCCATGCGATACGAACAGTCTGGCCCACCCGTGAGCTGTTAATGGTTTGCGTCAGCGCCGATAGTGCTCAGGAAGCCCTGATTCGGGAGGGGGCGCGCTTGGCGCAGCAATTGCAAACCCCCTGGATTGTGCTGCATGTGGATACGCCGCAGGAAAGCGGGCAGATCAAGGCGCAGGAGGCGTTGGTGCGTTTGGCCGCCAGTGCTCAGCATGCAGGGGCCGAGTTTGCCAATATTGCCGGGCAGGATGTGGCGCATACGATTCTGGCCTATGCCCGTCAGCGCAATGTCACCAAGCTGATTCTGGGGAACTCTTCAGCGCGCTCTGCCTGGCCCTGGCGCACCAGCCTGTCCGAGCGCCTGGCCCGCAGTAATCCTGAAATTGGTTTGCTGCTCCTGCGCATGGATACGGTTCAGCGACCAATCCGGCCTTTGGAGCTGGAGCGGCCCATGGCGCAGGGCAAGGCCTTGTCCATCGCCTCCATTATTTGCGTGGCGACCACCTTGTTGGCCGAGCAGCTTTTGTCCTTTTTTGATCTCTCCAATGTCATCATGCTGTTCCTGATTACAGTGGTCTTTATCGCTTTGCATTTGGGACGGCTGGCGGGGGCATGGGCGTCATTGCTGTCAGTGGCGTTTTTTGATTTTTTCTTTGTCGCGCCGCGCTACTCCTTCTCGGTCACCGATACCCAATACGTGTTTACCTTTGGCGTCATGTTGGTCGTGACGCTGATTATTGGCCAGTTGGCTGCCAAACTGCAGGCCGAGGCCCGGGCTGCGCGTGATGGTGAACGTCGTGCGGCGGCGTTAACGCGTGTTAGTCGGGATTTGGCGGGGGCCTTGGCCCTGGAGCAGGTCCTGGCGGTCTGCCGCGATACGCTGGAGCCTTTGTTTGAGATGCAACTGGTGCTGGTGGTGCCGGATCAACAGAACCAACTGGTGGCAACCCGCCACACCGGCTTTGTCGAGCTGTCGGTAGCGCAATGGGTGTTTGATCATATGGAAGCTGCCGGTAATGGTACGGAGACCCTGAACGGCGCCAGTGCCTTGTACCTGCCTTTGAAAGGCCCGATGGCCCCACGGGGTGTCCTGGTGGTGCAGTCTGGGGCTGCTGCCTCTTTAAGCACTCCTGACGGACGGCGCTTGCTGGATGCTTGTTGCTTTACGTTGGCTCAGGCTCTGGAGCGGATTCATTACGTGGAAATTGCCCAGGATACCGTGCTGCGCATGGAGGGGGAGAAAATGCGTAATACCTTATTGTCTGCCGTTTCACACGACTTACGTACGCCCTTGACCGTGATCCGGGGCTTGGCTGAAACCTTGGAGCAGCCCAAGGGCTTGAGTGAGGCGGAGCGCACGGATATTGCCCATTCCATCCGTATTGAGTCTGACGAACTGCGTCGCCAGGTATCTAACTTGCTGGATTTGGCCCGTATGCAAAGTGAAGGAGTGAAACTGCATAAAGAGTGGCATGCCTTGGGCGAGATTGTGGGGATCGCCGTTGCCCGCTGTGCAGCCGCCTTGCAGCCCCGCAAAATTGTGACCGAGTTCGCCACGGATCTGCCCTTGGTCGAGGTGGACGGTGTGTTGCTGGAGCGAGTGGTGACGAATCTGTTGGATAATGCGGCCAAATATACCCCCGCTACCAGCACAATCTCGCTACGCGGCCTGTGTTCTGGCCAATCCATGTATTTATTGATCAGTGACGATGGACCCGGCCTGCCGCCAGGCGATCCCGAGCGTTTGTTTGAGACGTTTACGCGGGGGTACAAGGAGTCTTCTGTGGCAGGGGTAGGCTTGGGTTTGGGGCTATGCCGAACAATTATTGCCGCGCATGGTGGTACGATCAGCGCCAAGCCGCGTCAGCCTCATGGGGTGATCTTCGAAATCCGCCTGCCTTGGAAAGCGGCTCCTCAGATGGATGGTGACGAACTACTGACATGAACAAAACCCAGATATTGATTGTGGAGGACGAATCCAATATTCGTCGTTTTGTACGGATCGCCTTGGAACAGGAAGGTATGTTCGTGGTTGAGGCCAGCACCTTGGCGCAAGCGCGCATGGATGCGGCAACCCGTCGCCCGGATTTGATGATTGTGGATTTGGGTTTGCCCGATGGCGACGGCAAGGACTTGATTCACGATCTGCGCACCTGGGTCTACTCGCCCATTCTGGTCTTGTCCGCGCGCGACAGGGAGGAGGAGAAAGTGGCTGCGCTGAATGCGGGGGCGGACGATTATCTGGTCAAGCCTTTTGGGGTGCCGGAGTTGCTGGCCAGGATTCGGGCCTTGCTGCGGCGTTCTCAATTAGTCCCGAACGCACAGACAGCCTCATCGTTGGTTCGCTTCGGTGGTGTCCGTGTGGATCTGGCCTCCCACGAGGTGTTCCGCGACGGGGAGGCGGTACATTTAACGCCGATTGAGTTTCGCTTGTTGACGGCTTTGATTCGAGGTCATGGCAAGGTGTTGACGCACCAGCATTTGTTGCATGAAACATGGGGTGCGGCTTACTGTGATCGGCCCCATTATTTGCGGGTGTACATGATGCAGTTGCGTCAAAAGCTGGAAGAGGATGCGGCACAGCCCAAGTATCTGTTGACGGAATTGCAGGTTGGTTACCGATTGGCGGGTTTGGAGGTTGAAGAATAGGGGCGGGCGCGCTGCGCTGAGCATCAGGGGCACAGCGCAGCACAGGGTCATGGTCTGGCTGTAGTCGCTTGTAGTTGGTATCGTCGCAGCACTCAACAGAGCCGTCGTCTCGCGTCGTTTACATGAAGCAGGCTAGGTCCTGCCCGATTGAAATGATCTTCAAGCGCTTTTTTCAATGATGGCCTGGATGCAGGTGTGCGACGTTGTTGCGTAAAAAAGGGATGCCGTAGCATCCCCTTTTGTCATCAATGAGCAATCTGCTCCGAGTGGCAGCGTTTAGGCTTCCAAACGACCCAGAATCAGGAACTCCATCAATGCTTTTTGTACATGTAAGCGGTTTTCGGCTTCGTCCCAGACCACGCTTTGTGGGCCGTCGATGACTTCGCCTGTGACTTCCTCACCACGGTGGGCGGGCAGGCAGTGCATGAAGATGGCGTCAGCAGCAGCCACATCCATCATTTCCTGGTCCACACACCAGTCGGCAAATGCTTTGCGACGCTCTTCGTTCTCGGCTTCGTAACCCATGCTGGTCCACACATCGGTGGTGACCAAGTGTGCGCCCTTGCAGGCTTCCAGCGGGTCGTCAAATTCGCGCAGGATGCTGGAGTCCGGGTTGCCAGTACGATCTGACTCCAGGTGGTAACCATTAGGAGCGGATACATGCAGGGTAAAGCCCAGGATTTCCGCCGCTTGCAGCCAGGTGTAAGCCATATTGTTGGCATCCCCAATCCAGGCCACGGTCTTGCCCTTGATATCGCCACGATGTTCGATAAAGGTGAAGATGTCGGCCAGAATCTGGCAAGGGTGAAATTCGTTGGTCAGGCCATTGATGACCGGCACACGCGAGTGGGAGGCAAAGCGCTCCAGACGGGTTTGTTCGAAGGTGCGGATCATGACGATATCGACCATGCGCGAAACTACGCGGGCGGTATCTTCAATAGGTTCGGAGCGACCCAGTTGCGAGTCGGTGGTGGTCAGGTGAATGACCGAACCGCCCAACTGATACATACCGGCTTCAAAGGAAACACGGGTACGGGTGCTGGCTTTTTCAAAAACCATCGCCAGGGTGCGGTCGTGCAATGTGTGGTGCGGCTGATAGCGTTTGAACTTGTCTTTGATCAGGCGTGCGCGTTCCAGCACATATAAAATTTCGTCGTGAGAAAAGTCGCGAAATTGCAGAAAGTGCCGAAGCGGTCCTGCGTGCACGATGGCATCCATAAAAAAATCCTGCGGATAAAGAAAGCCATCTTAACCTGTCCAGCTATTTAGAGCAAAGCCGGCCTGTGCACGACAAGGGGAAATAGCTTGGTTTTAAGATAAAAAGAAAGGGTAAGGTAATGATTAGCAATAAATTGTCAAGTGGCTAATTTATTGAATCCCGGGCTTTGCTTGGCCGCGATCGGATACAATGCGGAGCGAGAAAGGAAAAGGTGCAGCCTACCTGAACTGCACGATGAGTGATCAATTGTTATGACAGAGCCAGTGAAGCAACTTGTAATCCATGGTGTGACCCGGCAGGATCAGCGCTTTCGTCCCAGTGACTGGGCAGAACGCTTGGCCGGTGTAATGTCTCAGTTCCGTCCGGCTGGGGCGATGGGAGGGCATCTGACGTATTCGCCCTATGTGGTGCCGCGATTGATTGACGGCGTGCGCTGTGTGGTGGTCGATGCGCGTTTGCGGGAGCTGGAGCCTTTGGCCTGGAAATTTGTCTGTGGCTTTGCGGAAGATAATAATTTAAAAACCAGCGGCATTGATCCCACCAATATGGGCCCTGTCGATTCCTGATTAAGGCAGCACATCCAACTAGTCGCCACCGTTAAAACGGTAGGCGATTTATTTTTTATACCGCAAGCAGAGTCAGTACTTTGCCGGTTTTTTGATACTGCAATATATTGTCCAGTGCCAGCGAGAGCATGGCTTGACGCGTCTCGTGTGTCGCACTGGCTGTGTGCGGTGCTAGAACGACCTGCTTGAGGTCACGCAAAGCTTGGGGGACCTGGGGTTCGTTTTCGAACACATCCAGCCCGGCAGCGCCTAGTCGTCCTTCTTGCAGGGCGGCAATCAGTGCGCTTTCATCAACCACACTGCCGCGGGCGATATTGACCAGAATCCCTTTGGGTCCCAAAGCATTCAGCACGTCTATATTGATCAGCCCGCGTGTCTCGTCGCCACCGACGGCTGCAATCACCATGAAGTCGGCCCAATGGGCCAACTCGATCAGGGAAGGTTCATAGTGCCAGGGGACGTCGCGGCGTGGACGGCGGTTGTGATAGCGCAGCTCCATATCAAAGCCGCTGGCACGGCGGGCAATGGTCTGGCCGATGCGACCCAGGCCCACAATCCCCAGTTTCTTGCCGCTGACCCGAGTGCCCAGCCCAAAACCATTGGGGCTGTCCCACAGGCCGGCACGTACGTAGCGGTCGGACTCCGTCACCCGGCGGGCGGCATCCAGCATCAAGGCCCAGGCCATATCCGCCACGCAGTCGTTCAGAACATCGGGGGTGGTGCTGACCTGGATGCCACGCTGTTGGGCGGCGTGCACGTCGATGCAGTCGTAGCCTACTCCCACACTGCAAATCGCTTTTAAAGCGGGCAGGCGGTCTATCAAGGAGGCGGGGGTGGGGGTGACGGCGCTGGTCAGGAGTACCTGTACGCGTTCGATCTGTTCGGCACAGAGCTGGTTCAGGTCCGGGAGGACAATGCGCTCGAAATAACGATCAATGTCGTCAAAAGAAGGGTGCTGGGCCAAAGATGCCAGTTGCAGCACGATGGGACGTGTCATGGGGACTCGCTGATGAACAAGCAAATCCATAACTTAGCATGATTGGCCTGCATGTTCAGGCAATGGTTTTGTGGCTAATAAAAAAGGGGTGCTAAGCACCCCCTTTCTAACTGGTTTTTAGGCCAGAGCCGATTAAACCATTAAAAATCTTCAGCAATCAGGCCAGGGCCTTGATAGCAGCAGACAGGCGGCTCTTGTGGCGGGCAGCCTTGTTCTTGTGAATGATGTTCTTGTCGGCAACGCGATCAATGATGCTGGTCGCTTTGCGGAAAACTTCGTTAGCAGCAGTTTTGTCGCCGGCGTCAATGGCCTGACGAACGCGCTTGATAGCGGTACGCAGCATGGAACGGATGCTGGCGTTGTGTTTGTTGCGAGCCACTGCTTGGCGGGCGCGCTTGCGTGCTTGTGCGGTATTAGCCATTTTTAGTAAAGCCTAAGTTTTAAAGTTTAATCGGCAAAGACAATTATTCTAAGACACTAAGCCCGCTTTGTAAAGTAAGAGGGCCGAATGCCTACGATAAACAACATGCCGAAATAAGAAATGCCGCTGGCAAGCAACACGCCGCCCAGATACAGCACACGCAGCAAGGGCGTGGCTCCCAGGCTGATCCAGTCGATATAGCGGTCAGCCAGCACAAGGACGGCAGCAAGGGCAGCCAGGGCGGGAATAATCTTCAGGAAAAAACGTAACCAGTCATGATTGGGCTGGTAAATCCCGCGTTTGCGCAGCATGACCAGCAAGGTCAGCGCATTGACGGTGGCGCCCAGGCCAATCGACAAGGCCAGTCCAGCATGGGCAAAGGTAGGCACCAGTACCAGGTTAAAGAGCTGGGTAATGATCAGAACAGCAATGGCAATGCGCACCGGTGTGCGAATATCCTGGCGGGCATAAAAACCGGGGGCCAGAATCTTGATGGCCAGCAGGCCGACCAGACCCACTGAGTACGCACCCACGGCCAGCTTGGTCTGGGCAACGTCAGCGGCGGCAAACGCACCGTAATGAAACAGAGTGGCGACCAGGCCGTCGGACAGCATGGCCATGCCCAGCGCGGCTGGCAGGCCCAGCAGCAGAACCAGACGCAGGCCCCAGTCCAGCAAACCGCTGTAGTTCTGGTCATCTTTACTGGCATGGGCAGCCGATAGCTTGGGCAGCAAGACCGTGCCCAGCGCTACACCGAGCAGGGCGGTGGGAAACTCCATCAGGCGATCGGCAAATGATAGCCAGGTTACGCTGCCTGACTGCAGCCAGGTGGCAATATTGGTATTGATGAGCAGGGAAATCTGCGCCACGGACACCCCCAAAATGGCGGGCAGCATTTGTTTAAGAATGCGTTGCACGATGGGGTCGCGGCGCGCTTGACCCAGTCGTAGCGAGAATCGTGGCAACAGGCCCAGACGAGCCAGTGCGGCCCATTGCACCAGTAATTGGGCCAGACCACCTATCATCACCCCAACAGCCAGCGCATAAATCGGCGTGTCCATGTACTGCACCAGAAACAGGCTGGCGCCAATCATGGACAGATTCAGCAGGATAGGGGTGAAGGCCGGCACCGCAAAGCGGCTCCAGGTATTGAGTACGGCAGACGCAAACGCCACCAGCGACATGCAGATGATGTAAGGGAACATCATCCGCGTCATGGTGATGGCGGCGCCAAATTCGGTTTGTCGTTCGGGGGCGGTCAAGCCGCTGGCCATGGCGCTGACCACCCAAGGGGCGGCCAGGATGCCGATGACCGTGACCAGCATGACGGCAAAGGTCAGCAGCAGGGCGACACGGTCCAGCAATTGCTGCACCTTGTCTTGTCCATGCTCTTTGCGCACCTGTCCCAGGATGGGTACAAAGGCTTGCGAAAACGCCCCTTCAGCAAACAGACGTCGCAGCAGGTTGGGAATGCGAAATGCGACCCAGAAAGCGTCGGTAAGCGGACCCGCCCCAAAGGCGCGGGCAATCAAAATATCGCGTGCCAGTCCGGTGATACGAGACAGCAGCGTCAGGCCACTAATCGTGGCCGCCGAGCGAAACAAACCCATTGGAGCCGATACAGAAAGTTATTTTGGTGCCATACGAATGGCGCCATCCAGACGGATGGTTTCACCATTGAGCATTTCGTTATTGATAATGCTCTGCACCAGTTGGGAGAAATCTTCAGGGCGGCCCAGACGCGAGGGGAAGGGAATGCTGGCTGCCAGCGAGTCCTGAACTTCCTGAGGCATGGCAAACATCATGGGGGTGCCGAAGATGCCGGGAGCAATCGTCATGACACGAATGCCGGTTTGGGCCAGGTCGCGGGCCAGGGGCAGGGTCAAGCCGACCACGCCCGCCTTGGAGGCGCCGTAAGCCGCTTGGCCGATTTGGCCGTCATAGGCGGCGACCGAAGCCGTATTGATCAGCACACCACGTTCGCCCGATGCTTCAGGCGTGTTGTTGCTCATGGCAGCGGCGGCCAGACGACACATATTGAAGGTGCCGACCAGGTTGATCATGACGGTTTTTTGAAATAGGTCCAGCGTGTGTGGGCCGTTGCGTCCCACGGTGCGCGAGGCAGGCGCCACACCGGCACAGTTGATCAATCCGAACAGAGGGCGGGCGCTGTCCTGGCACGCCAGATCCACGACGGCCTGGGCATCGTGCTCGGAAGTCACATCGCAGCGCTGATAGTGTTGGCCCAGCTCTTTGGCCAAAGCCTGGCCGGCCTCGTCCTGAATGTCGGCAATCACCACGCGGGCGCCGTTTTGAACCAGCATACGTACGGTGCCTGCGCCCAGACCCGATGCGCCGCCGGTGACAATAAAAGTCTTGTTATTGATTTGCATGAGCTTGTCTCCCTTGAATAATAAACAACCGGCCCTTTTGGGGCCGGCTGAATTTTGATTTGCTTAGCTTGCCAGGGCGTCCACAATGCGCTGGCGGATTTCATCGACGCTGCCCACGCCGGAAATCTTGCGATAGGCCGGAGCTTGCGGGTCGCCGGTGGCTGACCATTGCGAGTAGTAATCGACCAGAGGGCGGGTCTGCTCGCGATAGACAGACAAGCGGTGGCGGACGGTTTCCTCGCGGTCATCGTCGCGCTGGAGCAAGGGTTCGCCTGTTACGTCGTCCACACCGGGGGTTTGGGGTGGGTTGAACGTGACGTGGTAGCTACGACCGCTGGCTGCGTGGATACGGCGGCCGCTCATGCGTTCGATAATGCTTTCTTCCGGTACGTCGATTTCGATCACGAAGTCCAGTTTGACCTGAGCATCCTTCAAGGCGTCGGCCTGGGGAATCGTGCGCGGGAAACCGTCGAACAGGTAGCCGGGCTCACAGTCTGCTTCTTTCAGACGGTCGCGAACCAGACCGATGATGATGTCATCGGAGACCAGGCCACCGGCGTCCATGATTTTTTTGGCTTCTACACCCAACGGGGACTGGGCTTTGACAGCGGCACGCAACATATCGCCCGTGGAAATTTGTGGAATACCAAATTTCTCGGTGATGAAAGCAGCCTGAGTGCCTTTGCCGGCACCAGGGGGCCCGAGCAGTATAAGTCGCATGAATTCCTCCAGGAAATGCGTCGATCCGATTCTCGCTTCAGTATGATGCGTTGCAGCATAATGAGCGCATTTTTTATTCGGATGGAGCAGAAAAAAGATCTTTTATAACCGATTTGCGAAGTGAGCGCGTACTCTTTCCAGGTCTTGTTCGGTGTCTACCCCCGCTGCAGGAATCTCCTGGAGGCGGTGAACCATAATCTGGAAGCCGTTTTCCATGGCTCGCAACTGCTCCAGAGACTCAAAGTGTTCCAGCGGCCCACGCGGTAGCTGGGCGTACTGCTGCAGGAAGCGATTTCGGTACGCATAAAGGCCAATATGGTGCAATGCGGGAAGTCCGTCGGCCAGTACCCGCTCTCCCTGGGCCAGTGCGTCGCGGGCCCAGGGCATGGGCGCACGCGAAAAGTACAGGGCGCGGCCTTGCAGGTCGCAGACCACTTTCACAGCATTGGGATTGAACAAGGTCTCGACGCTCTTGATGGGCGCGGCCAGCGTGGCGATATCGGCCTGCTCGCTGCGAGCCAGCAGTTCGGCGGCGGCATGGATGTGTTCGGGCTGAATCAGGGGTTCGTCGCCCTGCACATTGACCACGATCTCGTCCTCGGACAGCTCCAGCAGACGGGCGGCCTGTGCCAGACGGTCGGTGCCGGTCGGATGTTCGGCATCGGTCAGCAAGGCCCTGAAACCGTGCGACTGCACGGCTTCGAGCACGCGGGTCGAGTCCGTCGCCACCCAAACCTGACGCGCTCCACTGAGTGCCGCTTGCTGGGCGCAGCGCACGATCATGGGTTGGCCAGCGATGTCGGCCAGCGGCTTGTTGGGTAGACGAGTGGAACCCAGGCGTGCGGGGATGATGACGGAAAAAGTCATATCAGTTGCTGGCGGGGTCCTGCGCGTTCAGTTGGCGCGCTTCGTTGACCAGCATGGTGGGGATGCCGTCCACAATAGGGAAGGCCAGTTTGTCGGCCTTGCAGACCAGTTCTTCTTGTTCGCGGTCGTGGCGCAGAGGGCCCTTGCACAGGGGGCAGACCAGTACGTCGAGTAGGCGAGTTTCCATTATTGAACTCCGGGTAAAGAGGGGGAGGTTAAGCGCCGCTTGCGCAACAGGCCATCCAGTTCAGCAATCCAGTCCGGACGTGAAAACATGGGCTGGACATCCACAACCCACAGACGTGGGTCGTTAAGGTGCTGGCATTTTACGGCGTCTTTACGGGTAATGAGTACCAACCCATCATGCAGGGCCTGAAAGTCCTGGGCTTGCAAGGCAGCATGGTCGGGCAGGGGGAAAGTCTGGTTCAGATGCAGACCACAAGTGCGCAGCATCGAAAAAAAACGGTCGGGCTGGCCAATGGCGGCCAGAGCTTGCAGTTCTTGTTGACCGTATTCCTGCTGCCAGTCTGACCAGTTCAGGCGGCGGCCCGAGCTCAAGTGCTCCACCTGATGCGGGCGCAGGTTCATGGTCAGGGTGCGGCCAGGCTCGGCGGGTTGAGGGGTGGGCGGAGCCATTTGATCGGCCACCACTTGACTGATCAGCCAGTCCACGCTGCGCAGGCGTTCGGGGCCTTCACGCAATGGGCCGGCTGGCAGCAGCAAGCCGTTGCCCACGCCACGGGCATCTTGAACTACCACTTCCATATCGCGTTGCAGGGCCAGGTGTTGAAGGCCGTCATCTGAAATAATCAGGTCGATTGCTGGAAAGTTAGTGAGCAAAGCCTGGGCAGCCAGCGCACGGCGGGGGTGGACGGCAATGGGGGCCTGGGTTTGGGCGGCAATGAGTGCGGGTTCGTCGCCAAACTGTTCAGCAGCTAACTGACCTTGACCTACGCGAGGGCTGGGGCCGATTTTTACGCCATACCCACGGCTGATAATGCCGGGAGTCCATCCCAACGCGCGCAATTGCTCGGTCAGCGCCAGGACGATGGGGGTCTTGCCTGCGCCACCCACAATAATATTTCCCACCACAATGACCGGCACCGGGCTGCGGTAGGACGCGCTGGGATCTTGCTCGTAGCGTCGTTGTTTGCGCTGTACGAAAAGCGCAGCCAGCGTTGAAAGAGGGCGCATCAAGAGACTGAACCAGCCTTTTTTCTGCCACTGTTGGTGAAGCCAATCAGTCAGGCGGACACGCACACTCATGGGGCCTGGGTCGCAAAGTGAACGCGGTGGATGCCTACCTGACGGGCGGCCTCCATAGCCTGAACGACGGCAAAGTGAGGGGCCTGGGCATCGGCCAGAATCAGCAGGCTGCTGTTCTCGTCGGTTTTCTCAGTCGACAAGGCTTGACTAAGGGGGGAGGCGCTACTGGCGTCCAGCCACATGCCGTTCAAGGCATAGCGCCCATCCTGGCTGATGGCCAATAACAGTTCAGCCGCTTGGGCAGCTTGGGCCTGAGCCTGAGGCAAGGACACATCCAGCTGGCGATAGCGCACGAAGGTGCTACTGGCAGCCAGAAAAATCAGCACGACCAGCAAGACATCAATCAAGGGCACTAGGTTCAGTTCCAGCGTGTCTGGGTCTTGGGCTCGGCGAAAGCGCATCAGGCAGCCCTCTGAGCCAGCAGACGATCCAGGGCACCGGCTTCTGTTTCCAGGCAGTGCAGCAGATAGTCGGCACGGCTGCGAAAGTAACGGTGAAAGATCATGGCCGGGACGGCAATCAGAATCCCCAGGGCGGTGTTGTAAAGGGCAACGGAAATGCCACGAGCAATCAGGCTGGGGTCACCCCCAGCGGGGTCGTAGGCGGCAAAAATGTCGATCATGCCAATGACTGTACCGAACAGGCCCAGCAAGGGGGCGATCACGGCAATGGTGCCCAGTGCCGGAATATATTTGTTCAATTGGTAGCTGATGTCTTTGCCTTCTGCTTCCACAGCAGCCTCACGCAAGGCGGGGGACAGGTGGCGGTTCTTCAGTACAGTGGCTAACACTCGACCCAAGGGGGAGTTGTCGTACAGGCGAGGCAGCGAGTCATCCTGAACACGGTTCTGGTTTGTCAGTTCGCTGATCTGGCGTGCCAGTCCAGCCGGTAAGATCCGTTTACTGCGCAGGGCCAGAAGGCGCTCCAGGATCAAACCCAGGGCAAGAATGGAGCAGGCCAGCAGAAACCAGACAGGCCAGCCAGCGGCATGGATCAAAGTAAGCACGAGTCGATTATCCGGTCAGGAAATAAATCAGCACTTATTGTAGAGCCCCTGTCTGCATTGCGGGAATGTTCCGGCGCTGGCGCGGTACACTTTAACGTCTTTTCCACGCAAAATGACGCCAAACCCCTGATGTATTTGAAGTAATAAGTGTAGTGCTAAAACTATCCACAAAAACTGTGGATAATTCTGTGCATAAAACATCCCATAGTGGCTCGGGTGGTGGTTTAGAGGTTCTCTGGCTAATTTTCGACCATTTTTGTGTTTTATTAAATATCGTGTAATTTCAATTGCTTAATGAATTTATGTGATGTGAACTATCAGGTGTTGGGCGGAAACCATTGTCTTGGCGTCTATTTGACAAAAGCATGACAGTTGTGGATACGGAGCGGTGGAAAACTAGCTCGTGGCGAGTCAAAAACAAAGAATATGATGCATTATCAAGAATCTAGAGCACCCGCAGTATGGACCGTGGCGCAGTTGAACCGCCGTGTCAGCCAATTGCTGGACGAGCACATGCCGGTAGTTTGGGTCAGCGGCGAAGTATCCAACTTTACCCAGGCCGCTTCCGGGCATTGGTACTTTTCCATCAAGGACGACAAGGCGGCGGTGCGTGCCGTGATGTTCCGGGGGCGCGCCCAAACCGTGGGCTTTGTGCCGCGTGCAGGCGAGCGCTTCGAGTTTCGCTGCTCGGTGACCTTGTACGAGGCGCGTGGGGATTTTCAAGTTCAGGTTGAGGGCATGCGCCGCGCGGGCCTGGGGGATTTGCATGAAGCATTTTTGCGACTGAAAAGTCAGTTGCAAAGCGAAGGACTGTTCGAGCCGGAACGCAAACGCCCCATTGCCACCTTGCCGCGTAGCATAGGCATCATCACCTCCTTGGCTGCTGCGGCCTTGCGAGATGTGCTGACGGCGATGGAGCGTCGCGCTCCGCATGTGCGCATTATTGTTTACCCCGCCCCGGTCCAGGGTGCTGAAGCGCCACCGCGATTGCGACAAGCGCTGGAAACCGCGATTGAGCGAGCCGAGGTTGATACGCTCTTGCTGGTACGCGGGGGCGGCAGCCTGGAAGATCTCTGGGCGTTTAACGATGAGGGGCTGGCGCGCCTGATCGCTTCCAGTCCTATTCCTATTATTAGTGGGGTGGGGCATGAGACGGATTTCACCATTGCCGATTTCGTGGCCGACTTGCGTGCACCTACACCCACGGCAGCAGCCGAACTGGCTTGCCTGGGACGTGATCAATTGCTGGAGCAGGTCTTTGCACGTATAGGGGCTTTGAGTCACGGCGTGCAGCGCCATGTGGACCGGGCCTCTTTGCGTCTGGATCGAGCGGTGGCCAAACTGGTTTCCCCACATCAACGCCTGGCCCAGCAGCAGCAAGGCCTGGATCATCTGACCCAAAGACTGCAACGCGTGGCCCGCAGCGTGCCCGATGCTGCCGCTTTGCGCTTGGCCGCATTGCAGGCACGTTTGGAGCGCAACATTCCGCAGCTGACGTCAAGACAGCAAAATCTGAATATGCTTTTCCAGCGGCTGGAAAAAGGTCTGGACCATGCGCTGGTTTTGCGCCGTCAACGCCTGGCTGCGGCTCAGCAAACACTGCAAGCCCTGTCCCCGCGCCTTATCATCAATCGTGGATATGCCATAGTCAGGGATAGCGAGGGGAAAGTTGTAAAAAATGCGTTAGACTTAAAGATTGGTGAACGACTCGATGTCGAGTTGAGTCGCGGTCATGTGACGGTGGATGTGGTGCGCACGCACGATCTGCTTTAGGCTGCGTCGTCCTTGTTGGATACCAAACCCGGTTTTTTTTTAGAAGGAATTGAAATGGCATTCACTCTTCCAGCTCTTCCATACGAACTCAACGCCCTTGAGCCACACATCTCCAAAGAGACTTTGGAGTTTCACTACGGTAAGCACCATCAGGCTTACGTCACCAACCTGAACAACCTGGTTGCTGGCACCGAATTTGAAAATGCTTCCCTGGAAGATGTGGTCAAGAAATCCTCCGGTGGCGTGTTCAATAACGCTGCTCAGGTTTGGAACCACACTTTCTACTGGAACAGCCTGTCCCCTAACGGTGGCGGCGCTCCTACCGGCAAACTGGCCGATGCCATCAATGCCAAATGGGGCAGCTTTGATGCCTTCAAAGAAGCCTTCACCAAGTCTGCTGTTGGCAACTTTGGTTCGGGCTGGACCTGGTTGGTCAAAAAGGCCGACGGTTCCCTGGATATCGTCAACACCAGCAACGCTGGCACGACCCTGACTTCCGATGACGTTGCCCTGATCACCTGTGATGTGTGGGAACACGCCTACTACATCGACTACCGCAATGCCCGTCCCAAGTACCTGGAAATTTTCTGGAACCTGGTGAACTGGGATTTTGCCGCCAAAAACCTGGGTTAATCGCTCAGGTCGTGGGTAGCGCTCATTGGAGTGCTGCCCGGCAAGAAAAAACCGCCATGCGCATGCTGGCGGTTTTTTTTATGGCTTCAATGAAAACAAGGCATAGGGCAGAGGCCGCCATACCTTGTTGTCGAAAGCGTTACATCTGGGATTGCTGGTAATTTTCCAGACCCACTTTCTCGATCAGACCTAATTGTTTGTCCAACCAGTAGGTATGGTCTTCTTCCGTATCGCGCAACTGGGCCAGAATAATGTCGCGGGTGACAAAGTCGCTGGCGGATTCGGCCAGTTCAATGCCCTTTTGCAAAGCAGCGCGAACCTCATATTCCAGCTCCAGGTCCTTGCGCAACATGCCGACTACGTCTTTGCCGGGCTCAAACGCATTGGGGCGCATGTCGGGAATACCGTCGAGCATCAGGATGCGACGGATCAGGGCGTCAGCGTGCTGGGTTTCTTCTTCCATTTCGTGGTTCATGCGCTCGTAAAGCTGCGTGAAACCCAGATGCTCATAAAAGCGGGAATGAATAAAGTACTGGTCACGCGCTGCGAGTTCGCCGCGCAGCAATTGATTCAGATAGTCGAGGACTTCGGGATTACCTTGCATGATGATGAGCCTGTAGAGAATGCCAACGGTGAAAGTATGCCATGGGGCTACGCGTCATGGGGTTTACACTGGGACGATGAGAGGGGGGCGAGGTTGAGGTTCGAGAGAGCTGCCGGATAGTTGGACGGCAAACGGTGGATTTCGTCTATCCGTATTTTCTTTCGAGCTGGCTGTTGGGGGTCTGAGAAATTGACCGCGCAGCGGACGGCCTCCGTAACGATAAAAATCCTGCCAGCTCTCAAGCGCTACTATCAAAACAGTAGATTTCGAGCGCTCTCTATAGCGCTCTCGCGTGATTTTATTCAAGTTATCAGGGTGATTTTCATGAGTCAGGACGCCTTTATTTGTGACGCAATTCGTACGCCTTTCGGACGTTATGGCGGTTCGCTGTCCGCTGTGAGGGCGGATGACTTGGGTGCAGTGCCTATCGCCGCGTTGATCAAGCGCAATCCGCAAGTCGATTGGTCCAAGTTGGACGATGTAATGTACGGTTGCGCCAACCAGGCGGGTGAGGACAACCGTAACGTGGCACGCATGTCCGCGCTGCTGGCCGGTCTGCCCGTGGACGTACCTGGTGTGACTTTGAACCGGTTGTGCGGCTCCGGCTTGGACGCGATTGGTTCGGCTGCTCGCGCGATTCGCGCTGGCGATGCCTCCTTCATCCTGGCTGGTGGTGTAGAAAGCATGAGCCGCGCTCCCTTCGTGATGGGCAAGGCTGAATCGGCGTTCTCCCGTAGCGCCAACATTTATGACACCACGATTGGCTGGCGTTTCATCAACAAAGCCATGAAAGAGCAGTACGGTGTGGATTCCATGCCTGAAACGGCTGAAAACGTCGCCCAGCAGTTCAATGTGTCCCGTGCAGACCAGGACGTCTTTGCCCTGAACAGCCAACTGCGTGCGGCTGCGGCCCAGGAGGCGGGCATTCTGGCTGAAGAAATCACTCCCGTGATCATTGCCCAGCGCAAGGGCGATCCCATTGTGGTGGACAAGGACGAGCATCCACGTGCCACGACTCTGGAGTCCCTGACTCGTCTGAAGCCTGTCGTGCGTGCCGATGGCACCGTGACGGCCGGTAATGCCTCGGGTGTGAACGACGGCGCTTGCGCGCTGCTGGTCGCCGACAAGGCAACGGTCCAGGCTCAGGGCCTGACTCCACGCGCTCGTGTGGTGGCCATGGCCTTTGCGGGTGTCGAGCCTCGTATCATGGGTATTGGGCCAGCACCGGCCAGCCAGAAAGTCCTGGCCTTGGCCGGCCTGACACTGGATCAAATGGATGTGATCGAGCTGAACGAAGCCTTTGCCGCTCAAGGCTTGGCGGTAACTCGTATGTTGGGTCTGGCTGATAACGATCCGCGTGTGAACCCGAACGGGGGCGCAATTGCTCTGGGTCATCCTTTGGGTGCCAGTGGTGCGCGTCTGGCAATTGCAGCCATCAACCAATTGCACCGCACAGGCGGTCGCTACGCACTGTGCACCATGTGTATTGGCGTCGGACAGGGCGTGGCTTTGATTCTTGAGCGCGTCTAACTACGGTTTCAGGGCAGGCAGGCCGGTGATTTTCTCACCGGCCTTTTTATCTGCTTGCTTGAACCAGCCTTGTTCCATTTCCAAGGCGTAGCGCACAGGTCGCACCGGGCAGTGGGATTGAAGATCAAAGGGTTGCATGGCCTCGATATTGGTAATCGTGCCTTCATCAGTAATAAAGGCAATATCCAGCGGCAAGGGCGTATTCTTCATCCAGAAGCAAGGCATTCCGGTTTGCTCGAATACAAATAACATGCCGTGATTGGGGGCCAGGCTTTCTCGATGCATCAAACCTTGAGCACGAGTCTCGTCGCGATCGGCCACTTCAGCCTGAATTTGTTTGGAACCCAGGCTCAGGGTCAGGGTGGGAAGAGTCTCTTTGGCCTGGGCCGGGGCGCTTATACAAAACGCGGCCAGAAGACAGGCAAAAAAAACAGGGCGCGCAGGCCCCGTAGTCGTCGTGCGATACTGCATGTGTGTTGCGAACCTGCTTTTGTTAGAATCGAGAGCGCAAGAGATCTTAAGGCGAAGTAATATTAAGTGCCTGCTTGCCTTTAGGGCCTTGGGCAACTTCATACAGAACTTTCTGGCCTTCTTTCAAAGTCTTGAACCCGTTCATCTGAATGGATGAAAAATGAGCGAAGAGATCTTCGCCGCCGTTATCGGGTGTAATAAACCCAAAGCCTTTGGCATCATTGAACCACTTAACGGTCCCGGATAGTTTTTGATTGTCTCCAGTGCCTGCGGTGGTGGTAGTTTCCGACATGCTTGCTGCCTCTCAACTTAGTGTATGGTTGATACTTTTTTCGGCCCCTCCCTGGGCCTGTGATCGCGGCACCCCACTTTTTATTGTGAAGTTGACACGATCAGTCGGATGATGCTGAATTTTGTTCCCCCCAGTCAACCTATGGAAAGCACCTAGTTCTGTATTATGGCCATTGAGATCGATAAGCAAGGCGCCACAACGGTAGAGCGCCAATCCGCGCGGCTTGCCCCACCACCCATGTATCAGGTCATCTTGCTCAATGATGACTACACGCCCATGGAATTTGTGGTGAATATACTGGAGCGGGTATTTGCCAAGACCCCGGAGCAGGCCGAACAGCTTATGCTTAAAGTACATTACGAGGGTCGGGCTGTCTGTGGTGTGTATCCGCGCGATATCGCGGCCACCAAGGTGGAAATTGTGCGACAACTGGCGCAGTCGCGACAGCATCCTTTGCAGTGTGTGATGGAGCCGGTGCCTGATGCTTGACCATTTAGTGGTTTACCGTATTGTTCAGATCAGGCAAATTAGTCATAGAATAGCTTTAACCCCTAGTTTTACTCTTGCCGTGTAGGAGGAAGCATGATCTCCGAAGAACTTGAAGTCAGTCTACACATGGCCTTTGTCGAGGCTCGTGCCGCGCGCCATGAATTCATCACGGTAGAGCATCTGCTGTTGTCCCTGCTCGATAACGCCTCCACGCTGGAAGTGTTGAAAGCATGTGCTGCCGATATTGATGCACTGCGCCAGAATCTGCGTAAATTCATTAGCGAAAATACGCCCACTTTCCCTGGTGAAGGCGAGGTTGACACCCAACCCACGCTGGGATTTCAGCGAGTGATACAACGTGCCATCATGCACGTATCGTCCAGCAACTCCGGTAAAAACGTGGTTTCCGGCGCGAATGTGCTGGTGGCGATGTACGGGGAAAAAGACTCTCATGCGGTGTATTACCTGCAGCAACAAGGTGTCTCGCGCCTGGATGTCGTCAATTTTCTCTCGCACGGCATCACTAAGGCCAATCCGGAGCCCGCCGCTCCCGAGCCTCCCAAGGCGGCTGCGGCGGCGGAAGCGGATACCCGCTCGGACGCCCAGAAATCGCCACTGGATCTGTACGCCACGGACCTGAACACTGAAGCCAGCCTGGGTCGTATTGACCCCTTGATTGGCCGTGAAAAGGAAGTGGAGCGCGTCATCCAAGTTCTGTGCCGTCGCCGCAAGAACAATCCCTTGCTGGTGGGTGAGGCTGGCGTGGGTAAAACCGCGATTGCTGAAGGCCTGGCCCTACGCATTCAGCGTGGTGATGTGCCGGACATTCTTAGCGAAGCGCGTGTTTATGCGCTGGACATGGGGGCCTTGCTGGCCGGTACCAAGTATCGGGGCGACTTCGAGCAACGCTTGAAAGCGGTGCTCAAGCAGCTCAAGGAAACAGCGCAGTCCATTTTGTTTATCGACGAGATCCACACCCTGATCGGAGCCGGTTCGGCTTCGGGCGGTACGCTGGATGCGTCCAATCTGCTCAAACCTGCGCTGTCCTCCGGCCAGCTCAAGTGTCTTGGAGCAACCACGTACTCGGAATACCGGGGGATTTTCGAGAAAGACCACGCCTTGTCGCGTCGTTTCCAGAAAATTGATGTGGCCGAGCCCACGGTGGAACAGACCATCCAGATTTTGCGTGGTTTGAAGTCCAGTTTTGAAGAGCACCACGGGGTGCGTTATTCGGCGGCTGCCCTGACGGCGGCGGCGGAGTTGTCTGCCCGTTATATCAACGACCGCTTCCTGCCTGACAAGGCCATCGACGTCATCGACGAGGCCGGTGCGGCGCAGCGTCTGCTGCCACGCTCCAAGCAGAAAAAGGTTATCGGCAAGGCGGACATCCAGGCGACGGTATCGCGTATTGCCCGCATTCCTCCCCAGACCGTTTCCAGCGACGATCGCAATAAGTTGGCAACCTTGGCACGCGATCTGAAATCGGTGGTGTTTGGTCAGGATGTGGCGATTGACGCCCTGGCAGCAGCCATCAAGATGGCGCGCTCCGGCTTGGGTCTACCCGACAAACCCATCGGTTCCTTCTTATTCTCCGGCCCGACCGGCGTGGGTAAAACCGAAGTGGCGCGTCAGTTGGCCTTCGTGCTGGGGGTAGAGCTACTGCGCTTTGATATGTCCGAGTACATGGAGCGTCACACCGTGTCGCGCCTGATCGGTGCGCCTCCCGGCTATGTGGGCTTTGACCAGGGCGGTTTGCTGACCGAAGCGGTTACCAAACAGCCGCACTGCGTACTGTTGTTGGACGAGATCGAGAAAGCGCACCCGGATGTCTACAACATCCTGCTGCAGGTGATGGATCATGGCACGTTGACGGATAACAATGGCCGCAAGGCAGATTTCCGTAACGTCATCCTGATCATGACCACCAACGCGGGTGCCGAAGCGCTGAACAAAACCAGCATTGGCTTTACCCAGCCGCAGCGCTCGGGTGATGAAATGCAGGACATCAAGCGTCACTTCTCGCCAGAGTTCCGCAACCGTCTGGATGCGATTATTGGCTTCAAGCCTTTGTCGCGCGACATTATCCTGCGCGTGGTGGACAAGTTCCTGATGCAGCTGGAAAACCAGTTGCACGAGAAGCGCGTCGAAGTGTCCTTCTCGGACGCCTTGCGCGAGCATCTGGCGGCCAAGGGTTTCGATCCCGCCATGGGTGCCCGCCCCATGCACAGACTTATCCAGGACACCATTCGCCGTGCTCTGGCTGACGAGCTGCTGTTTGGCCGCCTGGTCGATGGTGGTCAGGTCGAGGTTGATCTGGACGAGAATGGCGAGGTGGTACTGGAATATCCTTCTTCGGGACCCGACGAACCCGGCAGCAAGACCTCCTCGCGTCCCGAGCCGGAATTAGTCGACTAAGCCGTGAGGGCATCGCGCCCCTTAATCGTCTGTACGCACTGTGACACCGTACACGAGCGAGTCCCCGTTCCAGGAGCGGGGCTCGCGCGTTGTGTACGTTGCGATACCGAACTTTACCGCCACAGCCGCTTTTCGCCACGTGAATGGCAAGCGCTGGTTCTGGCGGTTTTCATCCTTTTCCTGATTGCCAATCTGTTTCCCGTTGTCTATCTAAGCATGGCGGGTAAAACAGTATCGCCCACGTTTCCCAAAGCCTTGTTGCTGATCTGGCAGCAGGGGTACTGGGGCCTGTCCGTGATGGCGGGTTTGGTCGGTTTCTGGCTGCCGCTGTTCCAACTGATCTTCCAGTTCTGGGCCTTGGGTTTGATTGCCCGTGAAAAGCCCTTGCCGGGCGATTTTGGCATCGGTCTGCGTGTTCTGAGTCATCTGGAGCATTGGTCCATGACGGCCGTACTGTTTCTGGGCTTGATTGTGGCGATTGTGAAGTTTGCCGGAATCGGGCATTTGACTGTGGCACCAGGGTTGTACGCATTTTTTGCGCTGACGTTCCTGTTGACGGGCCTGAGCCGTATTACCGCAGCTCGTCTTTGGCGCTGGGCAGAGGATCGTGAGCTGGTTCCAGTTGCGACGCGCCAGGTCTTGAACGCGCATCCGGACTGGAGCGCCTGCACCCATTGCGGCTTTGTTCAAGCCAGCCAGAATACACGCTGTCATCGCTGTGCAGCCCCTGTCCACAAACGCAAACCCAATAGCCGCAGGCGGGTTGCCGCCCTGGTGCTGACGGCCTGTGTCTTTTATATTCCCGCCAATGTCTTGCCGGTGATGGAGCTGCGCAGCATTATGGGTACGAGTGCCCATACGATTTTGGGTGGGGTGATTCAGCTTTGGCAACTGGGCTCCTGGGACCTGGCCTTGATCGTGTTTATCGCCAGTATTGTCGTCCCCATTACCAAGCTCCTGGCTTTGGTGGTTCTGCTGGTGGGGCGTCGTTGGCGGGGCAATGGTGTACAGCGTCAACGTAACCGTATTTACGATATGGTCGAGCTGATTGGGCAATGGTCCATGCTGGACGTATTCGTGGTGGTCCTGATGGCAGCGCTGGCCAACTTCCCTGGACTGTCACAAATTATTCCTGGGGCAGGGGCCTTGAGCTTTGGCATGGTCGTGGTCTTGACCATGCTGGCCGCGCTTAGCTACGACCCGCGTCAGGGCTGGGATCAGGACACCGACGAAGAACAAACAATAGAACCGCAAACCAAGCTGTCTTCGCCTGCATCACAGGCGACTTCCTGAAGGAAACAAGGTGCACGATCCCACAACTAATCAGCCTGACGGTCAGACCGAGCCCGCGCAGCCAAGACTGATTTCCGCGCAGCGATCCCGATTCTCCTGGATCTGGATTTTGCCTATCGCCGCTGCTTTGGTGGGGGCGTCGTTGGTACTGCGAAACTGGATGTTGACCGGGCCGCGTATCACGATCAGCTTCGACTCGGCCGAAGGCTTGGCGGTAGACCAGACCAAGCTACGTTACCGCGAAGTGGATGTGGGCACGATTTCCGACATTCAGGTGGCCCCGGACCGTAAGGGAGTCTTGGTGACCGCACAGTTAGAGCGCGATGGCTCTGAATTCATCACACAAAAAGACACGCGCTTTTGGGTGGTGCGTCCACGTTTGGGCTTAAGTGGTGTGTCGGGATTGGGGACCTTGCTCTCGGGTGTGTATATCGGTGTAGACGCGCCTTTTGAAGTGGACAAAAAGGCGCAGAAAATGGACTTTGTGGGTCTGGAAAGCCCACCCGAAGTGATTAGTGGCCGTGCGGGCAAACGCTATGTGCTGACCGCATCGGAACTGGGTTCGCTGGATCTGGGCTCCCCCCTGTACTACAAAGGTATTCAGGTTGGGCAGGTCAGCAGCTACGAGCTGAACGAAGAAGGTGATGGGGTGCGTGTACAGGTGTTTGTGGATGCACCCAATGATAAATTCGTGACCCAGGGTTCGCGCTTTTGGAACGTCAGTGGTGTAAATATGTCTCTGGATTCCACGGGTTTCAATGTGCGTACGCACTCCTTGGTTTCTGCTTTGGCAGGCGGTTTGGCTTTTGATCAGATGGAAGGCGAGCCCACGGAAGTAGCAGCAGCAGATACCCAATACGAGCTCTTCCCTACACAAGATCGTGCCATGGCCGAGCCGGACGGCCCGGCGGTGGAGCTGCGCTTTCATTTCCATCAGTCTGTACGCGGTTTGAGGCCGGGTTCCAAGGTTGAATTCCGGGGCCTGGAACTGGGCCAGGTCTACGACGTGGATCTGGAATTCGACTTTGAGCGCAAACGCTTTTTCGCTTTAGTAAAAGCGCGTATTTATCCGCAACGCTTCGGTCATCTGTACGAGCGGATTGTAGAAGCCCGACCAGACGAAAAAGACGCGATAAGTGCCTTGTTTAAACCGATGGTTGAACGTGGGTTGCGGGGCCAGTTGCGTCCTGCCAGCCTGATTACCGGTCAGCAGTACATTGCCCTGGAGTTTTTCGATAAGGCCGATGAGGTCGAGTTCGATGAGACGGCCAAACCCTTGGTGGTGCCCGTGATCGCCGGTGATTTTGATCGCTTGCAAGAGCAGGTCAGCGACATTGTCACGAAGATTTCAGCGATTCCGTTCGATCAGATTGGCAAGAATCTGCAAAGCGGGCTGACGGAGCTGAGCCAGGTGCTCAAGCAACTGGACAAGACGACGGTGCCGCAATTGAATGGGGCTCTCAAATCCATGGATGCAGCAGTTCAGAAACTGGGTGCCATGCTGGACGCGGACTCTTCCTTCAATACCTCGGTGGATCAAACCTTGAACGAGCTGAAACGCTCCTTGCGATCCCTGCGTGATTTAAGTGATACCTTGCAAAGCCAGCCCTCGGCAATATTGCGAGGTCGTTCTCCTGACGTACTGCCGGAGCCTGCGCCATGATGTCCCGTTTCCTGATTTCCGTGGCGTTTGCCGGTTTGCTGACGGCTTGCGCCTCGACCACGCCTACTTACTACACCTTGCAAACCGCCCATGCCGCTCCGGCGGCTGCAGCCCCATCCACACAAGCATGGAAGGGCTTTCAGTTGCGGCGTATGGATATGCCCGCCCAGTTGGATCGCCGAGCCTTTGTGCTGACGCAGGCGGCCGGTGGACAGGTTAATTTGCTGAACGATAACCAGTGGGCATCGCCTTTGCCCGATGAAATGTCCCTGGCCTTGGTGTCCGGTTTGCAGGATCGCCTGAGTGTTCCTCAGTTGGCCAGTACCGCTGCGAAAACACCCCACTGGCAGATTGATGTGTTGGTGCAGCGCTTTGAGTCTGTCTATGGCGAACGCGCCACCCTGGAATTGAGCTGGACCTTGACGCCAATTGGTTTTGAGGGGAAAACCCAACAGTGCCGCTGGCTGGACTCCGAGCCGGCGTCTACTGTTCCAGAACTGGTGCAGGCACATCGTCAATTGCAGCAGCGCTGGGCCGATGCGCTGGCCGCTCAAATGCAAGGCAAATCTGTTCCGGCGATGTTGGGTAAGGCCATGATCTGTGTGAGTTAAATGCTAGGGTTAACTTTTTCTTGCACGGGTTAACCTGAATACGAAATTGGGTTAACCGTCAGTATTATTTCGGCATATCGCAGTCAAAAAAGCGTAACCGGGATAAGAAGCATGGCGAGCACAACCTTAGGGATCAAAGTCGATATAGAGCTGCGCGAACGTTTGCGGCGTGCGGCTGATCAGTTGCAGTGCACCCCACATTGGCTGCACAAGCAGGCTTTGCTGTCCTATATCGAAGGGATAGAGCGTGGTGTGTTGCCCAGCGAGTTGGCTCTGCGTAGTGGGGGCGATGCTGAGGCGCTTGAGGACGGTGTGTTGATGCCGTCGATCCCGTTTTACGGCTTTGCCCAAGATGTGCAACCGCAAAGCGTGTTGCGTGCTGCCATTACGGCCGCCTATCGCCGTCCCGAAACTGATTGCCTGCCTTTGCTGCTGAGCGCCGCACGTGCGTCCCAAAGTGCGCGTGCCCAGGAACTGGCCGCTCGTCTGGTCAAAGCCCTGCGCGCCAAGCGCCGTGGCGGTGGGGTCGAGGGTTTGATTCAGGAGTTTTCCCTGTCCAGCCAGGAAGGTGTGGCCTTGATGTGTCTGGCCGAAGCCTTGCTGCGCATCCCCGATCGCGCCACGCGTGATGCCTTGATTCGCGACAAGATCAGTCACGGTGATTGGCGTGCGCATATGGGCGAGTCTCCCTCGCTGTTTGTGAACGCCGCAACCTGGGGGTTGATGCTGACAGGTCGTTTGGTCAGCGTAAACAGCGAGAAGAATTTATCCTCTGCCTTAACCCGCATGATTGGTAAGGGTGGCGAACCCCTGATTCGTAAAGGCGTGGACGTCGCCATGCGCATGATGGGCGAGCAGTTCGTCACCGGGCAGACCATTGCTTCGGCACTGGCTAATAGCCGCAAATTTGAAGAGCAGGGCTTCCGTTACTCCTACGACATGTTGGGTGAGGCCGCCACGACAGCGGAAGATGCCCAGCGCTACTACCAGGCTTATGAGCAGGCCATCCACGCGATTGGTCGTGCCAGCCAGGGCCGTGGGATTTACGAAGGCCCCGGCATTTCCATCAAACTGTCTGCACTGCACCCGCGCTACAGCCGTGCCCAGCGCGATCGCGTCATGCGTGAACTCTTTCCACGCTTGTTGTCCCTGGCGCAACTGGCTCACCACTACGATGTTGGCCTGAATATTGATGCAGAAGAAGCGGACCGTCTGGAAGTGTCCTTGGACTTGCTGGACAAGCTGTGTTTTGACCCGTCTTTGGCAGGTTGGAACGGCATTGGTTTTGTGGTGCAGGCGTATCAAAAACGTGCACCCTTTGTCATCGATTACTTGATTGACCTGGCCCGCCGTAGCGGACACCGCTTGATGCTCCGCTTGGTGAAAGGCGCGTACTGGGATTCGGAAATCAAATGTGCCCAGGTTGATGGCCTGGAAGACTACCCCGTCTATACCCGCAAGGTGCATACAGACGTGTCTTACCTGGCTTGCGCTCGCAAACTCCTGCAGGCCCCCGAAGCCGTGTATCCGCAGTTTGCGACACACAATGCCCAAACTCTGGCCGCCATTTACGTGATGGCCGGTCAGAACTACTACACCGGCCAGTATGAATTCCAGTGCCTGCACGGCATGGGTGAGGACTTGTACGACGAAGTGGTCGGCCCGACCAAGGACGGCAAGTTGAATCGTCCTTGCCGTATCTACGCACCTGTGGGTTCGCATGAAACCTTGCTGGCTTACCTGGTGCGTCGCTTGCTGGAAAACGGTGCCAATACCTCCTTCGTGAATCAGATTGGTGATGCCGATGTGAACATGGAGCAACTGATTGCCGATCCCGTCGCCCAGGCCTTGAGCCTGCAACCCTTGGGTCGCCCACATGACAAGATTCCTCTACCGCGACAGTTGTATTGGGATGCCGAGCAGCGCTTGAACTCGGCCGGTCTGGATTTAAGCAATGAGCATCGCCTGGGTTCCCTGGCTGCAACTTTGATGCAAACCGTCGCCTTGCCACGTCAGGCTCAGCCCATCCTGGGGCAGGGCAATCCGGTCTGGGATGAGTCCAAGGCAACGATGGTGCGCAATCCAGCCAATCATCAGGATGTGGTGGGGCAGGTCATGTTTGCTACGGCGCAGGATGTGGAGCAGGCCTTGGAAGCCGCTAGCCACTATGCGCCTATCTGGCAGGCCACGCCGGTACAAGAGCGTGCCGCCGCCTTGCAGCAAGCCGCCCAACTGCTGGAAGATCATATGCAAGATCTGATGGGCCTGCTGGTGCGTGAAGCCGGCAAGTCCTATGCGAATGCGATTGCTGAAGTGCGAGAAGCCGTGGACTTCCTGCGCTACTACGCGGGACAAGTCTTGCGCGACTTTGATAATGACGAATATCGTCCTGTTGGCGTGGTGCTGTGCATCAGCCCCTGGAACTTTCCCCTGGCTATTTTTCTGGGTCAAGTCTCGGCGGCTTTGGCGGCAGGCAACGTCGTGCTGGCCAAGCCCGCTGAGCAAACCTGCCTGATTGCGGCGGTGGCGGTCGAGTTGTTGCACAAAGCCGGGATTGCTCCCGGTGCCTTGCAGCTTCTGCCTGGTGATGGCCCTTCCGTAGGAGCCCCTTTGGCTGCCAGTGAGCAGGTCAATGCCGTCATGTTTACCGGCTCGACCGCCGTGGCCCAGGGCTTGAACCGTCAATTGGCCACACGCCTGACGGCAGACGGTCAGGCCGTGCCGCTGATTGCTGAAACCGGTGGCTTGAACGCCATGGTGGTTGACAGCTCGGCCTTGCCTGAACAGGTGGTGTTTGATGTCTTGAACTCGGCCTTTGACTCGGCTGGTCAGCGTTGTTCCGCTTTGCGTTTGCTGTGCATTCAGGAGGACGTGGCCGAACGCGTGCTGAGCATGCTCAACGGTGCCATGCAGGAGCTGAGTGTGGGCAATCCCGATCTGCTCAGTACCGATGTAGGCCCGGTGATTGATGAAGAAGCCCGCTCCGGTATTGAAGAGCACATCAGCGCCATGCGCGAGGCGGGTTTCCGCATTACCCAAAGCGAGCAAAACCGTATCCAGACAGGGACGTTTGTCTTGCCGACCATTATTGAGATCGAACAGGTCAAGGATCTGGAACATGAAATTTTTGGCCCCGTATTGCATGTGATGCGCTTCAAGCGCAGCGAACTGGACAGCCTGATCAATCAGATCAACGAACGTGGTTACGGCCTGACCTTTGGCGTTCACACTCGTTTGGACGAAACCGTGGATCGTGTCGTTTCGCGCATTCACGCCGGTAACGTTTATGTGAACCGCAATATGGTAGGCGCGGTGGTAGGCGTACAGCCTTTTGGTGGTGAAGGCTTGTCGGGTACGGGGCCCAAAGCGGGCGGCCCCTTGTACCTGCGCCGACTGCTTAGCCGTTGTCCGCAGAATCTGCCCTTGCAAGCTTGGCAGGAACAGGGCGTGGTCTTGCCCGGCCCGACAGGTGAATCCAATATGTATCGGCTGTACCCACGGGGGCGCGTTCTGTGCATGCCCGTTAGCGTACCTGGCTGGCGCGCCCAGCGTGAGGCCTGCGCACAAAGCGGCAACCAGGCCATCTTGCTGGACCGTTTGGGTCTGGGCAATTGGCACGATGCCCCTGCCGAGCAAATCACCATGTCCGATTTGGGTGAGGCAGATTATGATGCTGTTTTATTTGAAGGCGACAGCGATGAACTCCGGCACGTGCTGGGCCAGGTGGCTGAACGCCCTGGTCCCATTGTTGGGGTTCAGGGGCTGTTGACACAGGAATTGGAGGAGGGCGCAGCGTACGTGATCGAGCGTTTGCTGCGTGAAGTCTCAGTTAGTACCAATACAGCGGCAGCTGGAGGCAATGCCAGTTTGATGATGGTTGGTTGATCTTGGCGGGCACTCATTTCTATGCACACGTTTGGTCGCACATTTCACCTGGAGCGGCGGCCCGGCGTCTATTCTCACGGCACGGGCCGGCTTGTAGCGCGGCTATATTAAAAACGAAGGAGAACAATATGCAGTCCATCACGACCTTTAAATTGGCCTTGGTTTCGACAGCGGTTTTCGGTGCATTGGCGGCTAGCCCCGCCTTGGCCGCTGACAAGGTTATCAAGCTGGGTTTTGCGGCTCCCCTGACCGGCCCGCAAGCTCACTACGGTGAAGATATGCGCAACGGTCTGGTGCTGGCGCTGGAAGAGGCCAACGCCCAAAAGATTGAGATTGACGGTGCAACCGCCCGCTTTGAGCTGGTCGCCAAGGATGATCAGGCTGACCCGCGTACCGCCGTTCAGGTGGCTCAGCAAATTGTGGACGATGAGGTGGATGGTGTATTGGGCCATTTCAACTCGGGCACCACCATTCCCGCCTCGCGTGTCTACAATGACGCGGGTATCCCCCAGATCGCCATGGCAACCTCGCCTGAGTACACCCAGCAAGGGTACGACAATACCTTTCGCATGATGACCAGTGACACCCAGCAAGGTGCGGCGGTGGGCCAGTTCATCGTCAAGGATCTGGCTGCCAAGAAAGTGGCTTTGATCGATGACCGGACCGCCTACGGTCAAGGTCTGACAGATCAGGTGGCCCGTGCGGTAGAAAAAGCCGGTGGCCAGATCGTCGCCCGTGAATACACCACGGACAAAGCCAACGACTTCACCTCCATTCTGACCAACATCAAATCCAAACAGCCCGATGCCATCTTCTTTGGCGGTCTGGATGCGCAGTCCGGCCCCATGAAGCGCCAGATGCAGACTCTGGACATTCAGGCACCGCTGGTTTCGGGCGAAATGACCCGCAGCGACACCTTCCTGCGCTTGGCTGGCAATGCGGCTGACGGCACCTACGCGTCCCTGGCCGGTGTGCCGCTGTCCACCATGGCCGCTGGTGAGAAGTTCGCCAAGGACTACCAGGCCCGCTTCAAGGCTGATCCTGGTGTTTACGCGCCTTACGCGTATGACGGTGCCTGGAACATGATCACCGCCATGAAAGAAGCGGGTTCCTCCAAAGCAGAAGACTATCTGCCCAAGCTGGCCGCCTTGAAACGCAACGGCGCTACCAGCAACAACATTGCCTATGACCAGAACGGCGACTTGAAAGAAATTGCCGTCACCATCTATGAAGTGAAAGATGGTAAGTGGACGATGGTAAAAACCATGGTCAGTCAGGCTAACTAAGCGCGTTTGATCCTGCAGTTTGAGCCCTATGGGGCTCATCTTTACCGTGGCCTGTGTTCGGCAGGCCCACGCTCCCTGTTCTATCGCCATGCGCCAGGGCAGGGAGCAATGACCACGAGTCCCAATCTATGGAAATCCTGATACAACAACTAATAAATGGCCTGACCGTGGGCAGTGTCTACGCCCTGGTGGCGCTGGGCTACACCATGGTGTATGGAATTATTGGCCTGATTAATTTTGCGCACGGTGATGTCGTCATGGTTGGGGCGATGCTGGCTACGACAGTGGTGTTGTCGCTGGTCGGCGCGGACCCGGCAGGGCTGTCCGCCTGGCTGATGGTGGGACTGGCTCTTCTGGCTGCGATTCCGGTCTGCATGGGCATAGGCTGGACGGCAGAGCGTTATGCCTATCGTCCCTTGCGTCGTGCTCCCCGTCTGGCGGCATTGATCACGGCTATCGGTGTGTCCTTTATTGTGCAGAATCTGGCCATGATGATCTGGGGGCGCAATTATTTGAGCTTCCCGCACATTATTGAGCCGATGGTGTTCCAACTGGGCGAAGCGCGCATCAGCTTGCTGCAAATTCTGATTATTGTTGGTGCCGCTGCGATCATGTCCGGCCTGATGGTGCTGGTGCACCGTACCCGTCTGGGCACGGCCATGCGTGCCACCGCCCAGAACCGGGAAGTGGCCGGTTTGATGGGGGTGAACATCAATACGGTGATCTCCGCAGCTTTTGTGATTGGCTCGGCCTTGGCGGCTGTCGCAGGCGTCATGATCGTGACCTACTACGGTGTTGCCCAATACACCATGGGCTTCATGCTGGGCCTGAAAGCCTTTACCGCCGCTGTTTTGGGTGGCATTGGCAATTTGGGCGGCGCCATGCTGGGGGGCTTGCTGCTGGGCCTGATCGAAGCTCTGGGCGCAGGCTATATCGGCGACCTGACCAATGGGGTCTTTGGCAGTAACTATCAGGATGTGTTCTCTTTTATCGTGCTGATCCTGGTGCTGATTTTCCGTCCCTCGGGCTTATTGGGTGAACGTGTGGGAGATCGCGCATGAGCTTGAATCAAACCCTAAGTGGCGCTGGCTCCAAACAGCGTCCCGCAACACCCGCTAAAGTCTGGGTCGGTGCGCTTCTTATCGGTGTGGTGCTGGCCATTCTGCCGTTTGTTTTGGGGATGGCCGGTCAAAGCTGGGTCCGCACGCTGAACTTTGCCCTGCTGTACGTGATGCTGGCCCTGGGCCTGAATATTGTGGTGGGCTTTGCGGGTTTGCTGGATTTGGGCTATATCGCCTTCTATGCCGTTGGGGCCTATGTCTGGGCCATGTTGGCCTCACCACATTTTGGTCTGCACTTGCCGTTCTGGATGGTGCTGCCAGCCGGGATCGCCTTGGCGGCCGTATTCGGTGTGCTGCTGGGCTTTCCGGTGCTGCGCTTGCGAGGCGACTATCTGGCCATTGTGACGCTGGGATTCGGAGAAATTATCCGTATCTTCATGAACAACCTGGATGCGCCCGTCAATATCACCAACGGCCCGCAAGGGATCAACCGGGTCGATACCTTCAAGATTGGCGACTTCATTTTCGGCAAGGCGGAAACCCTGTTTGGCATACGGATTACCGGGCCAGAGAAATACTATTACCTGCTCCTGCTGATCACGCTACTGATTGTGTTTATCTGCGTACGCTTGCAGCACTCTCGTATTGGCCGTGCCTGGGAAGCCATTCGTGAAGACGAAATCGCGGCCAAGGCCATGGGGATCAATACCCGTAACGTCAAACTGCTGGCGTTTGCGATGGGAGCAACGTTTGGTGGCGTGGCAGGGGGCTTGTTTGCCTCCATGCAAGGCTTCGTCAGCCCAGAGAGTTTCAGCCTGACAGAATCTATTTCCGTGCTGTGTATGGTGGTGCTGGGCGGCATGGGCCATATCCCCGGTGTGATCGTGGGAGCCTTGCTGCTCTCCGTATTCCCGGAGCTGTTGCGCTCGGTTGTGGTTCCGCTGCAGCAAAGCGTGTTTGGTGATGTGATTCTGGATCCGGACGGCATTCGTATGCTGCTGTTTGGCTTTGCCCTGGTACTGGTCATGATCTATCGCCCTGAAGGCCTGTGGCCCTCTGCGGTGCGTCGTCGTGAGCGCAAAATGAAGCAGGTGCAAGCATGAGTCTGACCATGAACCAACACGTAAAAGACGGTGAGGTGCTGCTGCAGGCAGAAGGCTTGTCCAAACGCTTCGGTGGTTTGCAGGCCTTGTCCGACGTCAGTTTCAGCATTCGCAAGGGCGATATCTATGGTCTGATCGGTCCGAACGGAGCGGGTAAAACCACGCTGTTCAATGTGATGACGGGCTTGTACATCCCCGAGTCGGGCCGCTGTGCCTTTGCCGGTCGCAACCTGACCGACTGCAAACCCCATCAAATCGCTGAGTCCGGTTTTGCGCGTACCTTCCAGAACATCCGCTTGTTCGGCAGCCTGTCTGCCCTGGAAAACGTCATGATCGGCCGCCACGTCCGCACCCGTGCTGGCGTGCTGGGGGCAGTGATGCGTAATCGTGCTACCCGTCAGGAAGAAGAACAGATCGAGGCCCGTGCCTACGAGTTGCTGGATTACGTCGGCATTGCCCAGCACGCCAACGAGATTGCCCGTTCCTTGTCCTACGGTGACCAGCGTCGCCTGGAAATCGCCCGTGCATTGGCAACTGATCCTATGCTGCTTGCACTGGATGAACCCGCTGCCGGCATGAACCCGTCCGAGACTGTCGTCCTGCGCCAATTGATTGAAAAAATCCGTGGTGACGGCATTACCGTCCTGCTGATCGAACACGATATGAAGCTGGTGATGGGCCTGTGCGACCGGGTTTTAGTGTTGGAATACGGCAAAGTACTGGCCGAAGGCAAACCCGCCCAAGTCCAACACAACCCGCGTGTGATTGAAGCCTATCTGGGCGCAGGTGCCGCCAAAGACATGGGTATTACCGTTGAAGAGGAAAAGTCATGAGCACAGAACCGTTAATGCTGGATATTCGGGGTCTGGATGTGGCTTATGGTGGCATTCGGGCGGTACGCGGCCTGGACCTGCGAGTGGGCAAGGGTGAACTGGTTTGCTTGATTGGTGCCAACGGCGCCGGTAAAAGCACCACGCTGCGAGCGATCACAGGCCTGGTGCCTGCGGCTGCAGGACAGATCGAACATCAAGGTGAAAGCATCATCGGCCTGCCATCGCACCAACTGGTGCGCCGTGGGGTGGTCATGGTGCCAGAAGGGCGGGGGATTTTTCCGCAACTGACGATCGAAGAAAACCTGGCCATGGGGGCGTATACCCGTAAGGACCACCACGAAGTCCGCCAGGATATCGAGCGTATCTATACCTTGTTCCCGCGTCTGGCCGAGCGTAAGAAACAATCGGCAGGGACTTTGTCCGGTGGGGAGCAGCAGATGGTGGCCATGGGACGAGCCATGATATCCCGGCCTTCATTGTTGCTGCTGGATGAGCCTTCAATGGGTCTGGCTCCCATCATGGTTGAGCGGATTTTTGAACTGATCCAGACGATTGCTAAGGAAGGCGTGACGATTTTGCTGATTGAGCAGAATGCGCGCTTGGCTTTAGAGTTGGGGGATAGGGGATATGTGATGGAATCAGGCCAGATTATCCTGGAAGGCCCGGCTGCGCAGTTGCTGCATGATCCGAAAGTGAGGGCGGCTTATTTGGGGGAAGAGGATTTTGCGGCGTAGGTAAGATTTAGGTTTAGGGAAAAAGCCAATCAGCTTTAAGTTGATTGGCTTTTTAATTACTCATATGAAATTGGGTCGGGTTTGAAGTTAACTTTATGAATTGCGGCTTTCGACCCGAAGCTGCCGTTCGCGAGCCAGGAGCCAACGTCTACTGTGCGGTGGTCGCAGAGGTTGATGGCCTCAGGCAAAGTGAGGGTCATCAGGTGTACGAGGTACTGCGACTTTAACTTCTCCGAGTCGTAATTAGTGCTTCATCGCTGACCGCTTTGGCCCAGACTGGTCTCATACTGCCGAACCAAAGAAAGTTAGTGTCCATGCAACTCATTACTAAATAGCCAATATTAATGAATGCTGATGACAGAAGACTATTTCAGATTAGATTGATCATGGTCGCTCTGCATCTTTAAGCCAGTCATTTACTCCGCTAACTCCCAAAGCCAGCAACGTATCTTGTACTGCAACCACACGTTGCAGCATGGCCCCAGCGTCTGATTCTTCCTGCTCTTCAGCCTGTGCAAAGAGGCGGGTCAGAAGCTGTGTGAGGTTGTTCTCATGGTCGTACAGATAGAGGTTCGCTCGCCTAACATAGTCCAGATAAGCCTCAGTAGATTCCAGCGCAGACATCGGATCCCGAGCGGATGTAGCATTTAACCACGCATCGAATCCATATACGTCTCTTTGTGTGGATTCAGTCTCGGCCCCAAGTAAGGTAAAGCAACGCCTGATTAGTTCAGTCGGCATTGAAATCAGCGGTGCATTTTCTCTAAAAAGGCCTCTGCATTTGCGCGCTACAGCGGCAGCATCAGGGCTTGCCGCGCTTAAGCCTTCTTGAATACCTTTCAGGCATTGATCGCGATGTTGCTGCATATTGCCTGGATGTGTCCAAACGCTCGCGGCACCGCGCCAAGCCTGGCTGGCGTTTCGCGATATCAATTCAGAGAGGAAGGCGGAGAAGTCAATATGGTTCGACAAAGCAGCCAAAGCTGAAATGCGTCCCCAGGTTTCCAAATCTTTATCTTGTCCATCACGGTAGAGGCGTGACAGCCGTGGGGCAACAATGTCAAATTTCTTGTGGTAAGTATGATACAAGCATGACTCGGCCATAGCCCAAAGTCCGGTGGTGCCTTTTTGCATAGCAAGATCAAACAGTTCCCAGCCTAGGTCTGTTTGCAGACTTTGCAAATATGGTAAGCGCCTCAGAAGCAGGGCGCGGATGGCAGGGTGCTCGTCGGCGGCAAATTGGCGCAACGTTGGCGTCAGAAGTTCAGGCCAAGTCAAATTGTTTTCATGCAATTGCGTGGCCATGATCATTAAGGCCTCCACCACGTGACCACGTGTCATATTGATGCCGATAGTAAGCAAATCGACGGAATCTCCAGAAATGGAACTTTCTTCCCGAAGCGTTAAAAAGCCGATCGTCAAGAACACCAGTCCTTCAGCAGACAGAGTGCTTTGAACCACGTGTGCACAGGCTTGCAGCGCATTCGATGCGGTCCGGTTGTGGTGCCAGTGGGCGGGGTGTCTTTCCAATTCATCCAAAATGTGCTGCGCCAATCCAACGGCATCTGGCTCCTCAATGGGTGTCCAATCGTTGGGATTTTGCAAGTTGCCGTGGCGATAAGCTAAATAGGTGGCCACACCGCCCATGATGTCATCGCGAAATCGATTGGAGAGTTGCGCCCAATATGTCCGTAACAATCGCAAAAAATGTGTCGGATGACGTGAGGCGGCCTCATGCAACTGCCTGCCAACTTCTTGTTCTCCGCCCACTAGAAAATCATCAAATGAATTTCGGTCGTACCCATTGTAGTGAGCTAATAGTCGCAGCACTGCGTCATCGCTTGCAGCAAGAAAAACTTCAAAAGAAAAGGGCGCACTCACCATGCCACCACGCATACCAATCTCAGGTTGGCGCTCCATAGGCCAGAACGATTTTTCACATTCATTTAGCACCTCTTGGGCGGCAGATGAGCGCAGATGGGATGGGATAGTGAGAATTAGCTGCGCTTGCTTTTTCAGAATCCATGGCCGGTATGTCGGATCGGCAGCGTCTTCCTGATGAAGAATCAAAATAATTGCCTGAATCGCAGCTTGCGCCGTACCTTCAAGCTGCACAAATGAGCTTCGCATTAGCGTACCCAACTCATGGGACAGATTTGATTGCAGCAAAGGTTTGTCGCGTAATATGCGTTCAATCATATCGAGGTTGCTTGTCGATGCCGCCGTGCATGCGAGGATGGCGAAATAACGTAACGCACCTTCGGCGCTGGAACATAAACGTTCACAGTTTTTTCGCCACCAACTAGAACAGGTGATTGCATGGTGCATGACTGCAGATTCAACCGCATCCAGTAGGACGCGTTCGCTACCCACATGCTGATAGTCGACTTGGCTGTGTGTGTCGTTGTAAGAGGTGTCGCGTAGGAACCCACTACAGTAGCTTACGGGTGTCTCTCCATAACGCAATTGTTTGATTTGACTCCATTGTTCAATAGATGCAATGGCCATATCTAGTAGAGCCGTGGACTTTTGCATTCGATCTGCAAGAAACTTATTGTGCCTATCGCCAAATTCATGCTGCTTGCAACGTAGTTTCGAGCCAAAGTGGTATCCCTGTATATCCTCGTCGTTGATTTCGCCCGTAACGTACTGCCACAATACCGAATCATCCAGATTGCCGGCTTTCATGCAGTGTGCGAGAGCACGGCCAAGAAAGCTGTGTTCCTTGCGAGGTAACTTGAGCAAAATCAGCAGCAAGGGTTCAAGCAGCGCTGAATGATTTACATGAATTTGGGTGATGCTACGTGCTATTGAATGGACAAACTGGGCTTTGTCCACATCGTCCATAGCCAGCACCTCCAGCCAGAACGCGACTACCCCTGCCGTATCATCGTTTTGCCACTGTATTACCCGGTGTGCATGCGTCGTCAGTCCGTCTACATCTCGCGAGTCTTTCAGCATCGGAACCAGATGCTTGAACCAAAAATAGTGCCATTCTGGTCGGATTGTTTGGGTGTAGATCACTTGAAACACCTCACGATGCGTGGCCCTCAGGTCGCGTATTAATGGCCAGTCGTCATCTTGGGGAACTTGCTTCGCAAAAGACTCCGCCACTAGGCGGCGAATGTGGAATGCGTGCGAGCTCGTCAAAACGGTGCGTAATTGTTTTCGGAAGTCGCGTCGATCCCTAGTGGCTAATTGTGTGATAAAGCTGCGAATGCTGGGGCGCACAAAAGGCACGGGCGGCAGGTTTTGGATGAACGCATTCAAATTCACTCCTTGCCGCTCTGTCCCGCTGATCACTAACACATCCAGTAGGGTTTGGTGCCCAAACGTCAATTGTCCGTCCTGCATTTCAATTAGTACGTTGTGGCTGAGTAACGCCCTTAGGGTGTCTTGAGATGCGGAAAATCGCGGCCTGGGCACAGCCAAGCTGCGCAGCCTGAGCATTTCCGAGGCCATGGCCTCGATGGCTTGCATCGCAGCATCTCCCAATGCGCTATTGGATTGAACGATCGTTGTTAGATAACGCTGTGCTAATGCTTGACTTGTCACTACATTGAAGCTGCCGCCTTGTTGCGCCAGTTCTACATATAAAGCCAGTTCCCGCGGATTGCGGATTAACTCGCGTGTGGCTGCATCCGTGATGGACGCGTCAATGCCAAGTTTGGCAAGCAACGGGATAATTTCTGTGTCCCAATCCAATGGCTGGCAAGTGAATTCGCTATCCCACGTTCTTTGTACAATACGTCGATCGTAATGGCGGTCAAAGTCACGGCAAGCTGTGATGACAGTGACATTGGGGATCAAAAGAAGCTGATCAATTTGAGCCAGAAAATACGTCAACACTTGATGTTCTCGGGCAATGGAAAGAACATCTAAGGAATCAATGACCACCACAACATGGGCATCCTCTGCCATGCGCGCAACCTTGCTAACCCATTGCTCGGATAGCCCCTGAGCTTGGCGGTCTTGTGCAGTGGCAAAGTCTGCGAACTCGCGTGATTGAATAAACAGCGGCAGTAAGTCTGAGCGGATTTGGGCGAGCTGTTCCAACTCATCCTGCAAGGCAAGCATTACGCAGGTTTTGCCTGAACCTGGCAATCCGGTCAGCAAGATAGAACGATGCTTGGCTGCAATCGCGGCGAGGATATCGTTGATCAACGGGCTTGGAATACATTCGTTACCGATGTCTCTGCGCCATGTGCGTCCAATAGCGGAGGTGCTCTGGAATGAAGTGCGAATTTCCATCACATCTACGGATGGGGTCAGCATTGATCCAGCTTGATTCAGTAGATCTGTGAGATCGGCTTTGGTTAGCCGGTGTTGTATAGCGAAGTTGTGGTCATTGTCGTTGACTCGCATCCCAAGGCAATCTAGACGGGTCCACAGGGCGTTATAGGCCGCTGAAGGATTGCTTACCAGTCGGCGTAAACGTTCTTGTAACAGTGTCCGCATGCGGTCCAGATCGGGGCTAACCTCAAAGCGTATTCGACTCAGAAATGTATAAGTCGACATCTTTGGGGTCTGCAGAGCGAGTAGTTTTTCTAGCTGTGTATCTGTCTCTTGATGTGCAATGCCAAGATTAGCTTGGTAGACAGACTCATCGGCATAGCTGGCGCTGAATTCGCGCAATGCTGCCAAGTTGCCAAAATTGTTGCGTGAATAAAAACGCACCACCGATATGTCATCGCTGGCCAGCAGGCTCTTCGCTTTATGCAATTCGTCGCTCAAATCGACTATTGACCAAGCCTTGAATGCAGTTTGATTCTTTTTGCATTGGCAGCAAATTTTGCTGCCGTCTGTTTTTCCAATCACTACATCGTCTACCACCGATGTTACTGAATCAACCTCAAGCCATTGATACTCTGGTTCTGATAAAACGGCTAAAGCCCATTCAAGGGCAATAAGAGTTTGGTAACCATCTCCGCGGTTGGATTGGATCCCTGCCTTGCTCATTTTTCTCTCTTGAATATTACAGGTGCCTTGAAGCTAGTCAGTATGAGTTACGTCTGCTTCTGTGGAGGTTTTAATCTGGCCAGTTGTTGCCCGCTCAGACGCTGGTCTGTGGATGATTTAGATCAGCCTGTAGCACTTAGTGGTTGAGAGCATGTCGAATGGATCCTTCTGGCCGAAAGTAGACCGCATAGTAGCTGACACATAGCAATGTGTCTTTATGTCTGATAAATAGCCAACGTAGTTGTTCATTAAGTACTTTTCTATTTAGTAGGTAATCACGTATAAAAAATGTCTCAAAGGTCTTTTAAGCTTAGAGAGGAGATGCACTCAAAGCTCAGTGGTATTAAATGATGTTTTATTTCTTGCGTATAGAAAGTCGTGCCAGCCTACGAATTGGTAGATATATGCTGAGCAAATAGTAGTTACGAGTTTTGAGTGGGCCCTGGGTTGTTGTAAATTTTTACCATAACAACTCTGGATGTTGCCGACAGGCTGTTATGTGGATAGAGGGGGCTTGTTCTATTCAGAAAAACAGTGGGTCGTGATGTTATTTCTATCCGAATGACTTTGTTATAAAGACCCGCCAAGGAGAAGAGAAAATAAATTTAGGAATTACTGGACGACGAGCCTTGATCTGTGGAGCCTCGAGTGGCTTAGGGTTAGCCTGTGCTCAGGCACTAGCCGCTGAAGGCGTGTAAGTCACCCTAGCATCCCGCAGTGAGCACAAGTTACAAGAAGCCGCCAAGCAGATTGAAGCCTCTACCGGTGCTACAGCTAAATGGATTGCCGCAGACCTTTCTCAGGTGGCCGACGGAAAAGCCGTAGCTGCCGCGTGCTCGGATATCGACATCCTGGTGACCAACGCGGGCGGGCCTCCGTCTATGCCTTTTGCTCAGTTGGAGGCCACTCACTGGCAAGCCGCGCTGGAGCAAAACTTCCTGGCAGCGGTGGAGCTAATTCAGGCTGTGTTGCCAGGCATGGTAAGCCGCCGCTTTGGCCGCATCGTCAATATCACCTCAGTGTCCGTCCGTTCACCTGTGACCAACCTGGAGTTGTCCACTGCCGCCCGTATGGCCTTGACCGGTTTTGTTGCCAGCGTGTCTCGCGAAGTAGCTCAGCATAACGTCGCGATCAATAATTTGTTGCCCGGCACGATCATGACGGATCGCCTGCAGGAGTTGGGGCCTGTGGCAGAGAAAATGATTGCGTCTGTACCAGCAGGGCGAGCTGGAACGCCCGGCGAGTTCGGAGCTGCATGTGCCTTCTTGTGCAGCGAGGCCGCGGGTTTTATCGTAGGTCAAAATTTGGCTATTGATGGCGGTTTGGTACGAACCACGATTTGAGTTATTGGGTTTCAACCATGAGGGGGCACATCATGAGCGGTAAGACTGCATCGGCTACATCTACCAGCACAGCAGGGAACACAATAAAAAAACAAATTGGCATTGTGCTGTTTGATCAGTTTGAAACTCTCGATGTATTCGGGCCGGTTGAAATGTGGGGTGGGATGCCGGATTACGAGATGGTCATGGTGTCTCAGCAGGGTGGGCTGGTTCGTTCGTCTCAAGGGATAGAAACCCAGACTTCCTATAGTTTCGAGACGGTTCCACAATTCGATATTCTGATGGTTCCCGGCGGTATGGGAACGCGTAGCGAAATCAACAACCCTGCCATGCTGGCCTTCATTCAGAAGCAGGACAAGGCAACGCAGTGGACGGTGTCGGTGTGTACGGGGGCGGCTTTATTGGCCAAGGCGGGTGTTCTGAAGCAGCGCCGAGCCACATCTAACAAGCTGGCGTTTGATTTTGCGGTGGCTCAGGATGGGGATGTGCTTTGGCAGAAGCAGGCCCGCTGGGTGTTTGATGGCAAGTACGTCACATCCTCGGGTGTGTCAGCGGGGACGGATATGGCGTTGGCTCTGGTCGAGAAGCTCTATAACCGTGAGCAAGCCGAAAGCATTGCGCATTGGACCGAGTATGTCTGGAACAGTGATCCGACAATTGATCCGTTTGCGCGCTAAGGTCGGTGTTTTCTGGGCGTAGTTGTTGGGCGAAAGGTTTAGGAGTCGTGGGTCTTAGCGTGGGTAGCTGAGAGAGTGTCGGAAATTTTGTGTTCGGGCCTATGATTGCCAAAGAACAAACTGCAATTAAGCAGCAACGCCAAACAAGGCACCGACGCCAGCCGTTAGTCCCATCGCCAATGCCCCCCAGAAGGTCACGCGGGCGGTCGAGACAAATAGAGGAGCGCCGCCTGCCTTGGCAGCGATCAAGCCTAACAGTGCCAGAAAAAGCAGTGAGCTGCCTGCGACATACCACATGAGTGTAGCCGTTGGCAGCAGCAGAACCACAAGCAAAGGAAGCAGGGCGCCGGCTGCAAACGTCGTAGCGGAGGCCAGTGCAGCCTGTACCGGTTTGGCCGCCAAGGTCTCGGATATGCCAAGCTCGTCTCGTGCATGGGCCCCGAGTGCGTCGTGAGCCATGAGCTGGGTCGCTACATTTGAAGCCAGGTTTTCATCCAAGCCCCGATTGACATAAATAGCAGTGAGCTCTGCATGTTCTTGTTCGGGGTCCTTAGCCAACTCTGCCTTCTCGCGGGCCAGATCCGCATTCTCTGTATCGGCTTGGGAGCTGACCGACACATACTCACCCGCCGCCATAGACATGGCCCCAGCGACCAGGCTGGCAACGCCGGCCACAAGAATGCTCTTTGCGCTTGCTCCTGTGGCGGCCACACCCAAGACCAAGCTTGCTGTAGAGACAATCCCGTCATTCGCACCAAGAACCGCAGCACGAAGCCATCCTGTCCGGTGCGTCTTGTGTCTTTCTGTATGTCTCATGGGTAGCCCCAGGTTGATGTGTGATTACGTACTGAACCGGTGGTGTGACGAATGACTCGCTTACGTTAAGCACGCGCTTTCAGTCTCGGCATGTAATTAGAAAGTATCAGGATCAATAGTAATTCGATGTTGACGCTAACAGTCTCTTCAGTACCTTGTTTTCAGCAGGAAACGGCGGTGAATCCATATACAAAATCCGTCCTTTGTCCCTGACTGACGTTAGCCAGACTGGCAATGTTAAATTCGCCGTTTGTCTGTTTGAGTAAAGCTTGGGTTCAGATAAACCTGGAACGGACGACCTAGCAATATGGGTGCCGCAACGTGATCATTTTAAGTGGCTGCGGGAAGGCATGGTTCTGTCTCGCAACGGCATGGACGACGATCTCGGCAGCCGTCGCAGGCCTTGATCGGCATACTTACCAGCAGCCGTTTTGGTAAGCTGGTGATTGGCATCGTTAGCGAGCAAGACCTCGTTGGCGTGACTGCTTGCTTTCCTATCCTCCATTCAAAGAAGGTGCTCCATGAAGATTTTGATGATTCTTACTTCGCACGATCAACTGGGCAACACTGGCCAAAAAACGGGTTTCTGGCTGGAGGAGTTCGCCGCGCCTTACTACGTCTTTAAGGACGCGGGCGCGCAGATCACGGTCGCCTCGCCGCAGGGTGGACAAGTGCCACTGGACCCAAAGAGCGATGATCCAGCGGCGCAAACCGATGACACCCGCCGTTTCAAGGATGATCCGGCGGCTCAGTCCGTATTGGCCGAGACGCAAAAGCTCATGGACATCGTGGCCACCGATTTTGATGCCGTGTTCTATCCGGGCGGCCATGGGCCTTTGTGGGATTTGGCCGAAGATCCCACATCGATCGCACTGATCGAAACCATGCTGGCCGCAGGCAAGCCGGTTGCTGCCGTCTGCCACGCCCCAGGCGTGTTGCGCCATGTGAAATCGGCTGACGGCACACCGCTGGTTCGAGGCAAGTCGGTTACAGGTTTTGCCAACAGCGAGGAAGAGGCTGTCGGTCTGACCGACGTCGTGCCATTTCTGGTGGAAGATATGTTGAAAGGAAATGGTGGCAATTACAGCAAAGGCAGCGACTGGCAACCTCATGTGGTCAGCGATGGCCTGCTGATCTCCGGTCAGAATCCGGCGTCATCCAGACCCGCCGCCGAGGCCTTGCTGAAGATGTTGGGGTGAACCCGCCTAGCCAACGATGCTGTGAGCAGCATCGTTGGTGCAGTGATTCTTTTTGCTTGGTTAGCCGATAGCCGTCTTTAGTGAGCGACTGTGATCGATCCGAAGCAGCCAGTCACGTCGCAACGGGTCAGATGACATGTATTGGAGTGAAATGGTTAGAACCTTATCCTTAGCCCATCATCGGCTTTCGCTGCTTCGCGCATCTCTCCGACCACAACATAGACTGATAACGTTGACCACTGCCTGGTGCTTTGGTGCACTGTGCTTTCCCTGTATGGCTTCGCTTCCTGGCATGTAAAACGAGGCTTTTTCAGTTGCACATGAGCGAAACAGCAGCTGTGATCAAGAATGGGCATTGCCGCTCAATGGTCATCGAAACGCTCAATCAATTCCGTGAGGGTCAATCTGGCAGTTAATCGAACTGTTAAATTACGCCATTGTTTTTTCATCCTCATCCTCCGATTCAGCCTGGAAGACCTCAATCAGCTTCTGATTGTAATCATCCAGATAGGTCTGCAAGCCTTCACGATCGATGAGGCGAACACCAGCCGTGTAAGCAAGCTCTTTGGCCGATTTCGTGTAATAGGAATTGGTCACGACCATGGCTTCGTCGCAACCGTAGAATGCCTTGGCCGAGATCGCTTGTTGAACGGCGGCATTCCCAACGGAGCCAGTGTAATTTTTTGCTTGGATCACCATATTCTTGCCGAACCGACTCACAAACAAATCGGCACCCTGGTCAGCGGTCTTCTTCGTTTCTTTCACGTCGAAACCGATGGTTTGGAAAACTTCCATCAAAAAGGCCTCGAACTGGAACCCGTCCATTGCGTCCACCAGATACATCGTGATGAACCGGTTCGGATTGAAGTGTTCAAGCTGATTTCCCAGCCGCTCGACGAGAACGTCGAAGTAGACCTGCTCACAATGGTTCAGCCCTGATAGGAAGGCGGACAAGGAAATCAGAGGAATATTCACCGTTGCGTTCGCTTGAGCGTTGAATTGAATATCCGGGTAGGAAATATCATTTTCCCAGAGGTAGTAATAAAACAGAGCAAGATCGGATCTGAACGTCGTTCCAGCCTCGTCGATCCATGATCGAAGAGTCTCGGTCAGGTCGGCTTTTATGTGACGGCTGAGCTCTCTGGAGAAGCCAAGGTAAGTTGAGTTGAACGAAGTCGTCAGAAGCAGCTTGTCCAGCAGTGAGGGCAAGCCTTCAAGCTCATCAAACCCCTTACGAATCAGCACCTCTCTGAAGAGCTCACGTTCAGTGTAGATACCTTCGGGCCTAGGCCCCGGCATCCCGACGTCGTTGGACGTTGACGCAGTTTCCCGGGTGGTATGGATGAAATTTGTGAAATAAGGCTGCTTAAGCTGCGCGTATTTTCTCAGTACATTGTTAAGCAAATCGTTCAACTGTGCTTGCTCTTTCTTCTTACCCAGAAAATCTTTGATAAGTCCTTTGGACTGATACTGAAAGTCAGGGTAGAGAGAGGGGTCAAGCGGGGTCAACTGCTGAGTTGACAGCGCAGCAGACGGTGATGTGTCGGAGCTGTTGCACCAAGGGCAGGCCGTCTCAAAAGTTGTTCTGTTGCATCCGTGGCATTGGTAAATCATGCATATCCTTCCCGCGCTGAAGAGAGATCTGAGGTGCAAGACTTTATCTATCAGTTTCGATCAGTGGCCACTGGATACGAATCTGACGCCCTGAAAAGCCTCTGCATTTGATCGAAGACGGTAGCCTATTGTTACCTTTCCGTCTACGGGGTCTTCCACCCTCAGGTGCTGTGTAGTGCCCATAGCCATCTTGAGATGGCTGCTCCTAGCCGTGAGCCGACATCTTCAGCGATTTACACCCGTCAAACCTGTTTTTACTCATCACCTTTAGCGCAGAAAGAGCTATTTATGAGCCTTATGTTTCGCTAAACATTTGAGGTAAGCCTACCGCCAACGCTCCTTGCGCCAAGCCTCTTGCTCTCCAGCATCAAGAAAAGTCCAAGCTACGAAGCGGCTTTGCTTATGGCCCTGTATCATTTCTACGGTTTTGACTTTAACCGCCTTGGCCTTCTTTAAGGCATTCAACACACCGGGTACATTCGATGCTTTGGACACCAAGGTGCTGAACCAAAGCACTTGCCCACCTACGGTCACGCTTTCTTCTATCATGCGGCGGATGAAAAGCGCCTCGCCGCCTTCGCACCAGAGCTCCGTATTCTGCCCACCAAAGTTCAGCACAGGAGCATTGTGCTTGGGCGCAGCCTTGCCCAAGCCACGCCATTTACGTTGACTGCTGCTTACCGCTTCTTCCTGCGAGGAATGGAAGGGTGGATTGCACAGCGTCAGGTCAAAGTAATCGTTTGTGCCCAGCAAGCCCTTGAAAATATGTCTGGGCGATTTTTGTTGGCGTAGCTTGATTGCAGCCGATAAACCAGGATTCCCATGAATAATGCTTCGTGCTGATGTCAGTGCATCAGCCGAGATGTCCGAGCCTAGAAACTGCCAGCCATATTCGGCATGGCCGATCAACGGGTAGATGGCATTTGCACCTACGCCAATATCCAGGACACGTACTGCCTCACCATTAGGAATGGCCCCCTTATTGCTGTTGGCCAGTAAATCGGCCAGATAGTGTATGTAGTCGGCTCGACCCGGAATGGGAGGGCACAGGTAATTGGCAGGAATATCCCAATGCGCTATGCCGTAAAAGCTCTTTAGCAGGGCACGATTCAGGGCTTTGACGGCATTCGGGTCAGCGAAATTGATGCTTTGATCACCGTACGGATTCAAGAAAACGAAAGCGGCCAGTTCGGGCGTTTCTTTGATCAGAGCGTCAAAGTCGTAGCGGCCCTGATGGCGATTGCGCGGGTGGAGCTGGGCCGCTGTTTTGTTGGAAGTGGGTAATTCAGCCTTGGAATTACCTGTTTTTGAAGAGCGCATTGAAGTCCGAAATTGGCCTGGGTAAGTCTGAGTCGTGGCACTAGTACGTTGTTAAAGCAAAGTGCCAGGACTAAGGAAGGAGCGATGCTTGCTGTACTACGTCGCTCTGCATCGCATCCTTCCCTAGTTTTAATGCTTAGTTCTTGCCTGTGCTGCCGAACCCACCCGTACCACGCTCGGTCTCGGTAGAGAACTCATTCACAAATTGCAGTGCTACTTGCACCACGGGTTGGAACATCAGTTGGGCGATACGCTCGCCGGGCTGGATCACATAATCCTGGTCGCTGTCGTTGGCCAGAATCACGCCGATTTCGCCGTGGTAGTCGGCATCAATTACGCCAATGCCTTGGGCAACACGCACGCCATGCTTCAAGGACAGGCCCGAGCGCGAGGCGACGATGGCCACCAGGCCAGGGTCCATCATATTGATGGCCAGGCCGGTTTTAACCAGCGTACGGCCGCCTGCGGGCAGGGTGACGGCCTCGCTCAGGCAGGCGCGCAGGTCCATGGCGGCCGAGCCGTCCGTGGCGTAGCTGGGGGCTTCAATAGTCGTGCCCAACAAGTCATTGACGATGCGAGCTTCAATACGGCGGTGCATAGACGGTATCCTGAAAAAAGAGAGGCAGCGCATCAACTTTAGCGCTGCCCGTCATCATAAAAGAGAAAAGGGCTTAAAGCCGCTGGGCGATATCTTGAACCAGTTGGCGCGCCGCCAGCAGTTTATCCTGGGCAGGCCAGTGCATATGGCCTTGCTCGTCAAACAGCACCAGTTCGGTGTCGTCGGCATTCATGGCGCGCTGTGCCAGGTTGGCAACCAGCAAAGGCACATTCTTACGCTGGCGCTTGGCCTGGGCGTGCTCGATCAGGTTGTCGGTCTCGGCGGCAAAGCCGACACAGAAAGGACCGTTCTTCAGTGCGGCAACTTCGGCCAGAATGTCGGGGTTGGGGCTGAATTGCAGGTCCGGCGTGGCTTGTTCGGAGGTCTTTTTGATCTTGATGTCGCTGGCATTGCTGACGTACCAGTCTGCTACTGCGGCAACGCTGATGAAGATATCGGCATCATCCACTTGGGACATGACAGTGGCGTGCATTTGCCGGGCCGTTTCCACATTGATGCGGCGTACCTGGTAGGGCGTTTCCAGTGCAACAGGGCCGGACACCAGCGTGACTTGTGCACCGGCTTCCTGAGCCGCACGCGCAATGGCGTAGCCCATCTTGCCGGAGGAGCGGTTGCTGATGACACGGATCGGGTCGATAGGTTCGCTGGTCGGGCCAGCGGTGATCAGGACTCGTTTACCGGTTAGCAGTTTGGGTTGGAAGAAGGCGGTCAGTTCAGCCAGCAGTTGGGCCGGTTCCAGCATGCGACCGTCGCCGGTTTCACCACAGGCCTGGTCGCCGCTGCCGGGGCCTAGAATATGCGCGCCGTCGCGGCGTAATTGCTCGACGTTGCGTTGGGTCGCTGGATGTAGCCACATTTCCCGATTCATGGCCGGGGCGATCAGCAGGGGGCAGTGTCCACGGGCCACGCATAAGGTGCTGAGCAAGTCGTCGGCCAGACCGTTGGCCAGCTTGGCCATGAAGTTGGTGCTGGCGGGGGCGATCAAAATGGCGTCGGCATCCCGGCTAAGCTGGATGTGCGCCATATTGTTGGGAACACGCGCATCCCACAAGTCGGTGTAGACGGTACGGCCCGACAGGGCCTGAAAGGTGACCGGGCTGATAAAGCGCGTGGCCGATTCGGTCATGACCACGTCAATCCGGGCACCCAGGTCCTGGCTGCGACGCAAAAGCTCGGCAGTTTTATAGGCAGCGATGCCGCCGGTGATGCCAAACACCAGTTTTTTATTGCTAAGCATAGGACATGATCCTTACAGACTCAGGAGCGCTGTCGTTTGTTGCGGCGCATGCGCATGAACTCGTCCAGCACTAACAAGGCAGCGCCGCAACTGATGGCGACGTCAGCAATATTGAAAGCCGGAAAGTAGGATTGATTCCAGTAGAACAGCAAAAAATCCACCACGTGGCCGTGCATCAGGCGATCGACCACGTTGCCAATGGCACCGCCCAGAATCAGGCTAAGTGACAGGCAAAACAAGGGCTGTTTGGCCGAGCGGCGCAGCATGGTCACGATAAAGACGGTCGCGACAGCGGCAATGCCGACAAAGAACCAGCGTTGCCAACCCTGGCCACCGGCCAGGAAGCTGAAAGCGGCGCCGGGATTGTAGACCAGGGTGAAATCAAAAAAGGGCAGGATATTCCAACGTTCCTGATAGAACAGGTTGGTGTCGAAATACTGTTTGGTCCATTGGTCCAGACCGACAATAAAGGCGGCCAGACCAATCCAGGCCCAGAACTGCCGCGAGGGCAGTCGGGCCTGGCCGGGAGAAGGGGCCATGTCCTTATCAGGCATGGTGACGCACTTCGCCTTGGCCAAACAGATTCTCCTCGCAACGACCACACAGGGTGGGGTGCGCGGCGCTCTGGCCCACGTCTGGGCGGTGGTGCCAGCAACGCTCGCACTTGGCCTGTTCGGTAGGCGTAACGTCGATGCGCAAATCGCCTTCGCCAGCGTGTACGTCGGCACGGGAGACAATCAGCATGAAGCGCAGATCTTCGCCCAGAGATTGCAGGAATTCCAGATCCTGACCGTTAGCGTAGATGTCGATTTCGGCAGCCAGGGAGGAACCGATGGCGCCGGTGCTACGTACATCCTCAATGCGGCGCATCACGTCGGCACGGATGGCGCGCAGGCGTTGCCACTTGCTGCTCAGTGCCGACTGTTCGCCTTGCTCGGGCAGGACATGGAACAGTTCGGTGAAGATGGTGCCGCTAGGAACCGTACCACCGTGCATGTCGCGCCAGGCTTCTTCTGCCGTGAAGGACAGGATAGGGGCCATCAGCTTGAGCAGGGTTTGTGTCAGATGGTACAGCGCCGTTTGAGCCGAGCGACGTGGCTGGCCAGCTTTGGCGGTGGTGTACAGACGGTCTTTCAGAATATCCAGGTAGAACGCGCCCAGGTCTTCGGAGCAGAAGGTCTGCAAGCGAGCCACGATGGGGTGGAACTCGTAGCGCTTGTAGTTCTCCAGCAACTCGGCCTGCATGTCGGCGGTCATTTGCAGGGCGTAGCGGTCGATTTCGGTCAGTTGATCAACAGGCACAGCATGTTGGGTGACATCGAAGTCGGCCAGGTTGCCCAGCAGGAACTTCAAGGTATTGCGGATACGGCGGTAGCCTTCCACAACACGCTTCAGAATTTCGTCGGAGATGGACAGCTCGCCCGAGTAATCAGTAGAGGCGGCCCACAGGCGCATGATCTCGGCACCCATCTTGTCGGCAATTTCTTGCGGCTTGATGATGTTGCCCAGCGATTTGCTCATCTTGCGGCCATTGCCGTCCACCACGAAACCGTGGGTCAGCAGGGCTTTGTAGGGTGCACGGCCATACAGCATGCAGCCAGTCAGCAGAGACGAGTGGAACCAGCCACGGTGCTGGTCCGAGCCTTCCAGGTACAGGTCGGCAGGCCATTGCAGTTTGTCAGCGTGCGAGCCGTGGGTAGTGTGATCCTTGCCGCCCAGCACGGTGGCGTGCGTGGTGCCCGAGTCAAACCATACGTCCAGTGTGTCGCGGTTTTTCTCGTACAGGTCGGCCTCGTCACCCAGCAGGTCGCGTGGGTCCAGGTTTTGCCAGGCCTCGATACCACTCTTTTCGATGCGCTCGGCCACTTGCTCCATCAACTCGGGCGTGCGGGGGTGCAGTTCGCCGGTTTCCTTGTGAACAAAGAAAGCCATGGGCACACCCCATTGACGCTGACGCGACAAGGTCCAGTCAGGGCGGTTGGCGATCATGGCGTGCAGGCGGGCACGACCCCAGGAGGGGTAGAACTCGGTGTTATCAATGGCTTCCAGCGCCATTTCACGCAAGGTACGACCGCTGTTGTTTTCCTTGTCCATGCCGGCAAACCATTGGCTGGTGGCACGGTAGATGATGGGCGTCTTGTGACGCCAGCAGTGCATGTAGCTGTGCGGGTGCTGTTCGGTTTTCAGCAAAGTACCGGCGTTCTGCAAGGCTTCCACGATTTGCGGGTTGGCCTTCCAGATCATCTGGCCGCCAAACAGGGGCAGATTCTCGGCGTAATGCCCATTGCCCATCACGGGCGTGAGCATATCGTCGTCCTTCATGCCATGGGCTTTGCAGGAGATAAAGTCTTCAATACCGTAGGCAGGGGCGGAGTGCACCACACCGGTACCGCTGTCCAGGGTGACGTAGTCGCCCAGATACACAGGGGAGCGGCGTTGGTAGCCTGCGTCCACGTGGGCCAGAGGGTGATTGAATTCGATCAGGTTCAGGGCTTCGCCAGTGGCGGTGGCTACAACCTGGCCGCTCAGGCCCCATTGTTCCAGGCAGGACTTCATCAGATCTTCGGCCACGATCAGCATGGAGCCGGTAGCACGTGGGCTGTCCAGTTTGATCAGAGCGTAGCTGATTTCAGGGTGTACGTTCAGCGCCTGGTTGGCAGGAATGGTCCAGGGGGTGGTGGTCCAGATGACGATGGCGCCATCGTCCACGCTGTCCACGCCAAAGGCGGCAGCCAGCTTGTCTTTTTGCGCGAAGGGGAAGGCTACGTGCACGGACGGGTCGGTGCGATCCGCGTATTCAACCTCGGCTTCTGCCAGGGCGGAACCACAGTCAAAACACCAGTTCACGGGTTTCAGGCCACGGAACACAAACCCTTTTTGCATGATCTTGGACAGCACGCGCAGCTCGTCGGCTTCGTTGCTGAAGTTCATGGTCAGGTAAGGCAGGTCCCAGTCGGCCAGCACGCCCAGACGCTTGAAGTCCTTGCGTTGGCTGTCGATCTGTTCCAGAGCGTAGGCGCGCGCCTTGGCCTGAACTTCAGCCACAGGCAGGTTCTTGCCGTATTTCTTTTCGATCTGGACTTCAATAGGCATGCCGTGGCAGTCCCAGCCGGGCACGTACTGCGCGTCAAAGCCGGCCATATTGCGGCTTTTGACAATGATGTCTTTCAGAACCTTGTTGACCGCGTGACCAATGTGAATGTCGCCGTTCGCATAGGGAGGGCCGTCGTGCAAAATAAATTTGGGACGACCGGCACTGGCTTGTCGAATTGCTGCATAGACTTTGTTTTCTTCCCACTGGCTAATCCAGCCCGGCTCACGTTTGGCGAGGTCACCACGCATGGGAAAGGGAGTGTCGGGCAAATTGAGAGAGTTTTTATAGTCCATTTGAAGCAAAGTAGTCGCGAGCGCGTTGTGCATCGTTGTCGATGGCGGCGATCATTGTGATGAGGTCCGGGAATTTTTCTTCGTCCCTGACAAATTCCAGAAATTCTATACGGGCAAGTTTACCGTAAGCATCCAGGCGTTGGTCCAGTAAATGCACCTCTAACAGCAGCCGTCCCTGGTCGATGACGGTTGGGCGTACCCCCAAGGAGGCAATGCCGGGCAGAGCCTGTCCGGTCAGTCCGTGAACCCGGACCACGTACACGCCGGAGCGGGCGGCACAGTGTTCGGGAACGCGCACGTTCAAGGTCGGGTAGCCAATGTCCCGGCCCAGTTTCTGGCCATGAATGACATGGCCGCTAATATGAAAGGGTTTGCCCAGCAGAGCACGGGCGCGGTCCAGCTGGCCCACGGCCAGGGCAGTGCGCACTTCCGAGCTGGAGATGCGGCGGCCATCGGCATCGGCCACATCGTGCAGGGTTTCGACGCTGAAGCCATGGCGCTTGCCCGCTTGGCGCAACATTTCAATGTCGCCTGCACGTTTGTGGCCGTAGCGGAAATCCTCGCCCACCAGCAACCAGCCGGTGTTCAGGCCCTGGACCAGAATCTCGTCAATGAAGGTGGCGGCCGACATATCGGCCATGGCCTGATTGAAGCGGGCCAGATAAATTTGTTCAATGCCGCATTGGTGCAGGGCTTCGACCTTGTCGCGCAGGCCGCTGATTTGCGTGGGGATCAGTTCGGGCCGTTGGCCACGCTGCGCAAAAAAGGCACGCGGGTGGGGCGTAAAGGTCATCACACAGGAGCTCAGATCCTGCTGGCGCGCCACTTCATTGACGCGGTGCAAGATGGCCTGATGGCCCAGATGGACCCCGTCAAAATTGCCAATGGTGACAGCGCTGCGGGCCGTGCTGTTGCGCCGTGGCAGAGAGCGATAGAGTTTTAGATCAGATTTCACAAGCGAGAGTTTACAATTTTGGATTCGTTATTTCTCGGGAAACAGGATTTTGACCGATTCCACCCTACCTTGTCGCCTTGTTGTGCTTATTTCAGGCCGGGGCTCCAACTTGCAGGCCATTGGCGAACTGATCAAGACAGCGGGCTTAAATGGCCGTATTGAGGCGGTCATCTCTAACAAGGGCGATGCGCCCGGACTGGAATGGGCGCAGCGTCAAGGGCTGCCTACCGAGACGGTTTCGCATCGCGAATTTGCAACACGTGAAGCCTTTGATCAGGCTTTGGCACGCGTGATTGACCGCTACCAGCCAGATTATGTTCTACTTGCGGGATTCATGCGCATCCTGAGCACCGATTTTGTTCAGCACTATGCAGGCAAGCTCATCAATATACACCCATCCTTGCTTCCTAGCTTTCCCGGTTTGAATACCCATCAACAGGCACTTGACGCGGGCGTGCAGTTTCATGGCTGCTCGGTGCACTTTGTGACCCCTGTGCTCGATGATGGTCCCATCCTTGCCCAAAGTATCGTGCCCGTCCTGCACGACGATGATGCACAAACCCTGGCAGAGCGCGTTTTGGCAACCGAACACCACGTCTATACCCAGGCCGTCCGCTGGCTGATCGAGGGGCGAGTGCGTTTACAGGCTGATGGCCGTGTCGAGGTTGCCGGACTTGCGCATCGCGGCTTTTATTTTCCCGCCTGATTGAGCGGGCTATTTGGAATTTTTGAATATTCATGTCTGATCACCAACAATCCCGCGGCCGCTCGGACCGCAAGCGCCCGTCCTCGTCTACCCAACGTAACGAGTCCGGAGCGCGTGGTCGCCCTTATGCAGCACGCCGCGACAAGCCCTCGGGTCCACCCGAGCCGGGAGCGATGGCACAGCGCCGTCTGGAGCAGGTCTCCAGCGCCCTGGGTGAAGTTTTGCAGTGGAAGCACCCCGCCGACCTGGCCTTGACACGCTGGGCGCGTACCCGCCCCAAAATGGGCTCGCGTGACCGTGCCGAGATTCGCGAAGCTGTGTTCGATGTGCTGCGCCACTTGCGTCAGTACCGTAACTGGGCGGAAAGCGGCGTAGGCCCATCCACCCGTCGTCTGGCCATTCTGGGCCTGTCTACCGCAATCGGTCAGGAATCCCTGTCTTTGGGGTTGACGGAAGAAGAGCGCCAGTGGCTGGGCCATATCCGTGCCCTGAACGTGGACGGTCTGCCGGTTGGCGTACGCCTGAGTCTGCCCGAGTGGCTGGAAGAGCGTCTGAAAGAGATCCCGGATTCCTACAAGCTGATGGCCGCCATGAACGAGCAGGCCTTGCTGGATCTGCGCGTCAACCCCATGAAAGCCGAGCGCGATACGGTATTGCGCCAGTTGCAAAATGGCCCCATGGCCCGCTTCAAACCGGTTGCCATGCCGTTTTCACCCTGGGGTATCCGTATTGAAGGCCGCCCATCTGTCGCAGTATGGCCACAGTATGAGAAAGGCGAGCTGGAAATTCAGGAAGAGGGCAGCCAATTGCTGACCGCCTTGCTGGAGCCTCGTCGTGGCGAGATGGTTATTGACTACTGCGCTGGTGCCGGTGGCAAGTCCTTGCTGCTGGGCGCCTTGATGCGCTCTACAGGCCGTTTGTACGCCTTTGACGTATCGGCAAGCCGTTTGAACAAGGCCAAGCCGCGCTTTGCACGTGCCGGCCTGTCCAATGTGGTGCCTGTTGTCATACAGGAATCGGGCGACCAGCGTGTTCGCCGCCTGCATGGCAAGGCGCAGCGCGTATTGGTGGACGCGCCTTGCAGCGGATTGGGAACTTTACGTCGAAATCCTGATCTTAAGTGGCGTCAACATCCACAAGCTCTGGAGCAGTACACTCAGATGCAGGCCGACATTCTGGAGCAGGCTGCGGCGTGTGTCGCACCAGGAGGCCGTTTGGTTTATGCAACATGTAGCTTTTTACCCGAAGAAAACGAGCAACAAGTGCAGGCATTCTTGGACAAACACCCCGAGTTCCGACTGCTGGATGCCCGGGAAATCTTGAAGGACAAATGTCCAGCCCTTGCGCTAGAGGGGCCTTATTTGAATCTGCGCACGGACCGTCACCAGACAGACTGTTTCTTTGGTGCGGCACTTGAACGAATCACGGAAAGTGCTTGATTTAAAGCAAGTTCGTCCTTAAATAATGTTATTGTTAACTGGTTAGGTGGGCTACACTTTTCCGGTTTCCCTTAACAAAGATCAGGTCTAAAAGGGTCTATGCAATCGTTTCTTTCTTTTCTTGCTGACGGATGGCTGCAACTGTCTTGGTGGCAGCTTACTCTTGTCATTCTGGCGGTGACTCATGTCACTATTGTGTCAGTTACCGTATTTCTTCACCGTAGTCAGGCGCACCGCGGGCTAGACCTGCACCCGGCGCTGATGCATTTCTTCCGTTTCTGGCTCTGGATGACCACCGGTATGGTCACCAAAGAATGGGTTGCGATTCACCGCAAGCACCACGCCAAATGTGAACGCGAAGGCGATCCCCATTCCCCCGTGGTCTTTGGTCTGGGCCAGGTGTTCTTCCGTGGTGCAGAACTGTACCGCCAGGAAGCCACCAACCCCGAAACCTTGAAGCGTTTCGGTCACGGTACTCCCGATGACTGGCTCGAGCGCAACCTGTACACCAAGTACAGCATGTTGGGTATTACCATCATGCTGGGTATTGATCTGTTCCTGTTCGGTCTGCTGGGCCTGACGGTCTGGGCTATCCAGATGGCCTGGATTCCTTTCTGGGCCGCCGGTGTGGTCAACGGTCTGGGTCATGCGATCGGTTACCGCAACTTTGCCAGCCCTGATACCAGCACCAACGTATTCCCTTGGGGCATCATCATTGGTGGTGAGGAGCTGCACAACAACCACCACGCTTACGGTACGTCCGCCAAATTCTCCAGCAAATGGTACGAATTTGACTTGGGCTGGTGCTATATCTCGGTGTTCAAGGCATTGGGTCTGGCCAAGGTCAAGAAGGTTGCTCCCAAGCTGCGTCTGGAACCTAGTGTGCCTTCTAATGCCCCAATCGACGGCATCAGTTTGGCAACCTTGCAAGGCGTCATTACGCACCGCTACGAAATTCTGGCCCGCTATGCGGACATCATCAAAACCACGGCCTCGGAAGAAATTGCTCGTTTGAAGCCTCAGGTGAACAAAGACAACCCAAATTGCTCTTGGTCCCTGTTGGAGAGCTGCAACGACTGGATTGGTCGTGGCGACGACGTTCTGGCTCCCGAGCAGCGTGCTGAACTGGAAACCGTGGCGGCTGGCGATTCCCGTCTGTCCATCCTGGTACGCATGCAGCGTGAACTGGCCGGTATCTGGGAAAGTTCCAGCGCCTCCAGCGAGCAGTTGCTGTCTGACCTGCGCACCTGGTGCCAGCGCGCTCAGCAAAGTGGTATTGAAAGTCTTGAGCAGTTCGCCTTGCGTCTGCGCCGCTACGCGGCATGATGGATCGCTTAAACCCGGAACAGCGAGCCGCCGTTACTCTCCCCTCTGGCCATGCCCTGGTGCTGGCCGGAGCGGGTAGCGGAAAAACCAGTGTCCTGACCTCCCGAATGGCCTGGTTAATCCAGACTGGGCAGGTCAGCCCTCACGGACTGGCCGCTGTTACCTTCACCAACAAAGCCGCGCGCGAAATGCTGACGCGGCTTACTTCTTTATTGCCTATCGATACTCGCGGAATGTGGGTCGGGACCTTTCACGGCCTGTGTAATCGCTTGCTGCGCATGCATTACCGCGATGCCGGTCTGGTACAGACGTTCCAGATTCTGGATACGGCAGATCAGTTGGCCTCCATCAAGCGCATGGTCAAGGCCAACAATGTGGATGATGAGAAATTTCCGCCCAAGGAAATTCAGAAGTTCATCAACGCCTGTAAAGAAGACGGCCAACGTCCTGGCGACCTGGAAGCTCATGACCCTCACCGCCGCCGCCTGATCGAGCTTTACCAGCTTTATCAAGAGCAGTGCGAACGTGAAGGTGTGGTGGACTTTGGCGAGCTACTGCTGCGCGCTTACGAGCTGCTGTCTCGCAATGCACCAATCCGCGAGCATTATCAGCGCCGCTTCAAACACATTCTGGTGGACGAGTTCCAGGACACCAACGTGCTGCAGTATCGCTGGTTGCGTCTGTTGGCCGGTGATCAGGCCTGCATGTTTGCCGTGGGCGACGATGACCAGTCGATCTATGCTTTCCGTGGCGCGAACGTGGGCAATATGGCCGACTTCGAGCGCGACTATGCCCGTGGCAATGTGATCCGCCTGGAGCAGAACTATCGTTCCTGCGGTCATATTCTGGATTCCGCCAACGCGCTGATCGAGAACAATAGTGGTCGCCTGGGCAAGAATCTGTGGACCGATAGCGGCGAAGGCGAGCTGGTACGCATCAGCGAACTGGCTTCGGATGCCCTGGAAGCACAGTGGATTGTGGATGAAGTCCGCGCCCTGATTGCTGAAGGCAAGCCACGTCGTGAAATTGCCATTCTGTATCGCAGCAACGCCCAGTCCCGAGTGATTGAGCACAGGCTGTTTTCCCAAGGTTTGCCCTACAAAGTGTATGGCGGCCACCGTTTCTTCGAGCGTCAGGAAATCAAGCACGTGCTGGCTTACTTGCGCTTGATGGACAACGCGGATGATGACACCGCTTTTCTGCGCGTCGTGAATTTCCCGACTCGCGGAATTGGTGCCCGTTCGGTAGAGCAACTGGCCGATTTGGCGCGCGAGCGCGGTACCAGTTTGCTGCGTGCCATCCCTTATCTGCAAGGGCGTGCGGCTGCCAGTTTGATGCGTTTCTCGAACCTGATTCAGGATATGGCCAGCCAGGCGCAGATCTTGTCTTTGCCCGAGCTGATTGAACACGTTGTTCACGACAGTACCTTGCTGGCCCATTATCAGGCCGACCGCGAAGGTGCCGAACGCCTGGAAAACTTGCAGGAATTGGTCAACGCGGCTACGGTTTTTGTGGGTGAGGAAGGCTTTGCTGAGCTGCCCGCAGGTCGAGTGCCTGAAGCCGTGGCGGGCGAGTCCGAGCAGGCCATGCAAAATCCAGATCAGCCGGCTGCCTCTGTGCTCGCCCCCATGTCGCCGTTGGGCTCCTTCCTGACCCATGCTTCTTTGGAAGCAGGGGACAATCAGGCCCAGGCAGGCCAGGATGCCATTCAACTGATGACGATCCATGCCGCCAAAGGTCTGGAGTTCGATGCGGTTTTCATTACTGGCCTGGAAGAGGGGTTGTTCCCGCATGAGAACAGCTTGTTCGATCCGGGCGGTATCGAGGAAGAGCGTCGCTTGATGTACGTGGCGATTACGCGGGCGCGTCAGCGTCTATACATCACCTTGGCGCAAAGCCGCATGTTGCACGGCCAGACGCGTTACGCCATGCGTTCGCGCTTTCTGGAAGAGTTGCCGGAGCAACATATCAAGTGGTTGTCGGCCCGCTACACTAGCCCGCCCATGCAATCCGAGGCTAGCTCGGGGGCATTTCGTCGCGGTCAAAGCTGGGAGTCCAAAGACAAGAGCTATTCGGCCCAGCCTTACGGCGGTCGTAGCCACACCAGTGTGCTGGAAGTGAATGGGCAGACGTTCCGTGTGGGGCAGGGAGTGCATCACAACCGTTTTGGTGACGGCACCATCGTTAATCTGACGGGGCAGGGTGACGACGCCCAGGCTTTGATTCAGTTCCGTGAAGTTGGTAGCAAGACTCTGGCCTTGGCCATCGCCAAGCTGGATCCTGTTAGCTGAAGACGAAACAAAGACTGAGTCAATCAATTGCAGTTCGAAGGCCCCCGGGACCCCCCGGGGGCTTTTTTATGGTCTGCCCAATGCCGTGGGAAGTTTTAGACGGCTGCAGTTTTTCTTACGCGTCTTCTTTCACACTGTTTATTTTTTGTAGTCCGTCTTGCCTGTCGCTGCCACCTTTCAAGAAAAAACGACGCCTGATTTCACCGTTCAGGCAAAAGGCGATCTTGCATGGAAACCGCATGTTTAATCAGGCGTTCTCGTTTTCAGGATTTGTCGCTAAACCTCTATATGAGCGTTATATATAAGGGTTATGGATTCTAGTTATAAAGATGGTGCCGCCATAAAATCGAAGCCTAAATTAATTACAAATACCAAATACACATGGAGGCGATCATGGAACCTAGCAATCTTTCACGCCGGCGCATGCTGTTGTCCACGGGCGGGATGATGGCCTTGGTCGGAACGGCAAGCCTGACTCCCTTGTCAGCCGCACTGGCGCAGGAAAAGGCAAAAACGCAGGCTAAAGCCTTGCCCGCCTATGCATCTTGGAAACATGCCGACAGCTTGATCGTGCACAGTGCCAATACCATTGAAACCAAGCGCAGCGCATTTGGTTCGGGGCTGATCACACCGTTGGACCGCTTGTTCGTACGCAATAACGTGACTCCCCCGTCTGAACAAATCGTGGCCGATCCGGACGCATGGGTACTGTCGATCAAGGGTGTCAAAAATCCTAAAGACATGACCGTAGCCGAGCTGAAACGATTGGGCTTGGTGGCTGTGCCTATGGTGCTGCAGTGCTCGGGCAATGGCCGTGCCTTTTTCCCCGAGAAACCCAGCGGTACACAGTGGACGGTTGGCGCAGCAGGCTGTGTGGTCTTTACCGGCGTGCCGATCAAGGCTGTGCTGGAGGCTGTCGGTGGGATGGACGAGGGTGCCAAGTACATGACAGGGCAAGGTGGCGAGGAAATTCCTCAGGGACTGGACCCGAACACCATCATGGTGGAGCGTTCGCTTCCTTTGGATGCCATTGATGACGCGATTCTGGCCTGGGAAATTAATGGTCAGCCTATCCCATTGGCTCACGGTGGTCCCTTGCGCTTGGTTGTGCCTGGTTACACCGGCGTCAACAACGTCAAGTACATCAAGCAGTTGGCGTTTACCAAGGAACAGTCTGCCGCCAACATTCAGCAAAACAGCTATCGTCTGGCGCCGGTTGGTGAAAAATCCAACCCGAATCAGGAGTCGGTATGGGAAATGCCCGTCAAGTCCTGGGTGACCAGCCCTAGTGGTGAGCCTGGTGAAGAACTCAAGGCGGGCAAGGTACAGATTCAGGGCTTGGCTTTTGGGGGCATGTCGGCCGCCAAAGAGGTTGAGGTGTCCGTCGATGGTGGCAAGAACTGGGTGAAAGCAAGCTTTGTAGGCCCTGATCTGGGCAAATATGCGTGGCGCCAGTTCGTGGTGGGCGTGGATTTGAAACCTGGCAAGTATGAAATTACTAGTCGGGCGACCAGCGAAGCAGGCACGGTCCAGCCTGAAGAACGCGTACCTAATAACCGTGGCTATTTGAACAATAGCTGGCGTGACCACATGCTGGCTGTCACTGTCGTTTAAGTTTTGAATGTTGTATCCGCCCCGTCCGTTCGGGGCGGCTATGGAAGCGAATCATGAAGAAATATCTCGTTGCTGCAGTATCTGTCGTTGTTTTTAGTACCCAGGCTTATGCTCAGGAGCCAGGCAAGGAACTGTTTTTAACGGGCGCCAAGCCCATTGCCTGTGCGGTCTGTCATACCTTGGCTGACGCTGGTTCAGCCGGGGCAATCGGTCCGGATCTGGATGAGCTCAAGCCAGGCAAGGAGCAGATCCTGAAAGTCATGAAAGAAGGCATGGGTGCCATGCCGTCCTTTGCCCAGACCCTGAGTGACCAAGAGCGTGATGCTATCGCCACCTACGTCAGCTCTGTAGCGGGTCAATAAGTTATACCTGTAGTAGCCAGACGCTAGCCGCCTTACCCTTTCTTCTCCTGATCTGGAGGTAGAAATTCGGTAGGCGGCTTTTTGTTGGCGTTGTGATGCAGGATGCGGGCAGGGCGGCCCTTCTCATCCAGCCAGATCTGCCCAATGCCGGAGCCATTCCAGACGCGCTCCCCGTGTTTGCGCTGATCTGGCAGACGTGGGCTGATGCTTAAGTCACGGCGTTGCGTAAACCAGTTCAGGGGGGATCGTGGAGAATAGAGCCAGCGATTCAGCCGATCCAGCCAGTTCAGCAAACTTTCCGGAAATTCGTTCTTGATGCCGCTGCTGGTGACTTGCCAGATATGTGGAATATGTTTGCTATGACGCACTTGTACATCGTAGACAAAGGAGTAGTGCACATCGCCGGACAAAATGACATAGTTACCGGGAGTGCGTGAATGTCTGAAGATGTTCAGCATGGTGTTGGCGGCACCTCGGTGTGCCATCCAGTTTTCTGCGTCCACCGTCAGGGCAAAGCCCGCGTAGGTACAGATGCTTTGAATGACTTCGATCAGCTTGACGCCGAACATGGGCGTGGCAGACACAATGACTGCGGCACGCTCGTCCAGCAACTCGTGTTGCAGCTCGGTCAGGGACTCCCAGTCCATCAGTCCAGAAGGTCGGCTGGGTAGGCGGCGGTTATGCCAGCGGCGCGTGCGTGTATCCAGCACAATCAACGTAGGCTGGGTGCGCAGGACATAGTCCCACTGCCGAAACTCCAGCAGCTCCTTGATGATTGCATCCTGTGTCTGATGTTCAAGGCGTTGATGTTTATCGGGCGAGCGGGTCCAGGCGGTGACCGTGTCCAGTACAGACGCAAAGACCTCGGGGCGGTTACCCCAGGCCTGACATAATAAATAGGCGATCAGGGCATTGCCCACGATCTGCCGTGAAAAAGGATGGCCGTAGGCGACGCTTTCCCATTTGGCCGACAGATTCCAGTCATCAGTGATGTCATGGTCGTCAAAAATCATCAAGGTTTGCACGTGCGCCAACAAACGGGCTGCCTGGGGCAGATCCTGACGAAACCCCTGCAGAGCAGTGGCTTCACGCTCCCAACGTTGCTGATGTTTGGGTTCCAGGCAAGGGGGCGCTGGCTCGGCAATGATCTGCCAGGGGGTGGGGGACCAGACCAGCAAGTACATGGCAAAGACTTCAGCCAGTGTCACCAAGTGGTTGTGTGCGTTCGCGGTGGTGAAAATTGGTTTTTCTACCCCACCAAAAAAACGCTCACGCAGATCGTCGTTGGATTTGAACGCTGGCAGCAAATCCGCGCGCCGGTAATAGCTGGCGGGATGCTGGTAAAGGGCTTCGCTATCCGAGACGACAGCGCCTTCCAGATACTCTCCATACAAGCCTAAGCGCGCTATCAGAGAATGAATGGCCGCCAGCATGGGGCCTGCCACATCGTCGGCGTAGACTTGATCGCCGGACAGCATGAGCAAGGCGGGTCGGGCTTTGGCCTCGGTGATGTGTTCACTCAGGACCCTGTCGGCCTGCGCCAGGCCATCGCGTGAGGCGTGATGAGGTTTGCGGCAGGAGCCAAACATCAGATTATCAGCGCGGCTGACCAATACAAAGTTGGGTTTGGTCTGATCTTGATGCAATAGATGTGGCGCCCAATCCGCAATCCCTTGTCCCGCTCCATGGCCGGCCGAGAGGATCAGATCGTAGTGCACCAGCGTGTCCAGGGGTAGCTCGGCAGTGAGTTCTATATCCAGGAAATGAATAAAGGCGTGTGTGCCAAGCGGCACGATGCGGCACTGATCCGCATCTAGGGAGATACGTTGAGCGGGGTGACCTTCTGGCTCCAGGATCAGATCCAGTGACAGGCTTGAACTGCCGACCAGCCACAGGACTAAACGCTGGGAATCCAGGCGACGCAAAATAGGGCCAGCTAGTACTGGAGGCAAGTTCGATGAAAGTTGGGAGAGACTCAAACGGGTAACAGCCAGAATCAGAAAAGACAATGGACAGTGTAGAGTGTAGAAAGTTGCAGTGCCAGCTCTGTCTATCGGTACGCCTGCATTGCCGCTGCATGTGGAGATAAAGTGCTTAATGCGTGAAATACCAACAAGAAGGGTCGCCTGTCAAAAAGCGAGCCCTTCGTGTCCGGCTGATAAGCACTTGTCCGTGAGAGCATGCCGCTTAGCTGTTTTCCATTTCCGGCTTGGCTTGCAGAAACGCAGTCACTTGTGCGTCCAGATCGTCCTCATGCACCACACGTACCGGAAAGCCGAGTTTTTCGCTCAAGGGGGCGACAAAGGCATTCAGGGAAAAGGCCATCAAGGCATTGTCCACGACCACCAGGCTGGCGGCACAGGAAACGCTTAAACGGCTGCGGTTGTCCTTGATCCATTGCGAGAACGCCTCCTTGTCCGCACCTTCCTCTGCACCGGGCAGCTCGCGGGTCAGCAAGACAAAGCGTTGTCCTTGATTCAGCAAGGCTTCCAGTTCTGCTTTCCAGTTGGATGGAGAGCTGTTCGAGATCCAGATACGGGGGAATTCCTGTGTAGCAAGGTGCATGTGCGGGTCCTGAGTAAGCCGATTAATGATTCAAAGTGAATGCGCTGCTTTGTACCATTAATCCGCCTGCTCGGGCAGTTCTTTCGCCGTGTGTGCTTTATTCGCCGGAATAGGTGAAAGACTCCCTTGTGGGTCTGCTGTGCGCTTAGTGGGGCTGTGCCAACTTCGGGAAGAAGTGATCAGGACGCTGAGTTGTCGATTCAATTTTCGAGAGGAGCTTGGCTGATATGAGCTTGTTGCTGTTTAGCGGTCGGAATCGCCTTAGCTAAACGCAGGCAGTGAATGACGTACTGCAGCAAAACGCAGGACGTGGGGTGTCATAGCCAGGTTGCGAGTACCTGTGCCATAGCCCTGTCTCAGCCCCAAGGTGTCAGCAATCTCGTAAAGCCTCAATGCGTGTTTTACAGACCATCAAGAGCTAAAAAAGGCGCCAATCCTGGTGGATACGGCGCCTTCTTTTTCAGGAGTTCATGAGCAGAACGGAATTGATGGGCCTAAACCTGCCGCCCAATTTCTTCCATCGCTTCCTGAATTTCCAGCCATTCTTCTTCCAGCGTTTGATGTGTTTTGGTGAGTTCACCATGCTCAGTCATCAAGGCGGGCCGTTGGTCTTTGTAGCTGTCCGAATAAAAGTCGGGGTCCTGCATCAAGGTATCCAGCTCCTGCAAACGTAGCTGAGCTTTCTCCATGGCCGACTCCACTTTCTTCAAGCGGCTTTCCAGGGGCTTGCGTTGCTGGGCCTGACGTTGGCGCAGCTCGGCTTCCTGACGGCGTTGCGTCTTGCGGTCTGTGCCTTCATTGCCCGTATCAGCACGCGCTTCCTGGCGAGCTTCCGAGCGTGATTGTGCGCTGCGGGCCAGTAGCCAGTCGCGGTAGTCTTCCAGGTCGCCGTCAAACTCCTGAACCTGACCATCGGCCACGATCCAGAACGAATCAACGGTAGAACGCAGCAAGTGGCGATCGTGAGATACCAGCAGTACGCTGCCACCGTAGTCAGCCAAAGCAGCCGCCAGGGCTTCGCGGGTATCCACGTCCAAGTGGTTGGTTGGTTCGTCCAGCAAGAGCAGATTGGGCTTTTGCCAGACAATCAGGGATAGGGCCAGACGCGCCTTTTCACCCCCGGAGAAGGGGGCAGTCAGGCTGGTGACCATATCACCGCTAAAACCGAAAGAGCCCAGGTAATTGCGCAGTTCCTGCTCGCGCACATCCGGAGCCAGACGCGCCAGATGTTGCAGGGGTGTGGAGTCCGGGTCAATGGAATCCAACTGGTGCTGGGCAAAGTAGCCAATTACCAGGCCCTTGGATTCCAGGCGTTCGCCCTTGATAGGTTCCAGCTTGCCAGCCAGGGTTTTGACCAGCGTGGATTTACCTGCGCCGTTCATCCCCAAAATCCCCACACGGGCACCACCGCGCACCATCAGACGGACCTGGCTCAAAATCGCTTTGTCCTGACCGGGGTAACCCAGATCGGCCTGATCCAATGTCAGCAAGGGATCGGGGGTGTACTCGGGCGAGGGCAGGCGAATGGAAACGCTTGAGTCGTCGCGCAAGAGCGTTACGGTCTGCATGCGGGCCAAAGCCTTGACGCGGCTTTGTGCCTGCTTGGCCTTGGTGGCCTGGGCCTTGAAGCGGTCAATAAAACTTTGCAGACGCGCGGCTTCACGGGTTTGGCGCTCGTAGGCGATCTGGCTTTGTTGGACGCGCTCGGCACGTTGCACCAGAAAGTCGTTGTAGCCGCCTTTGTAGCGAACCAACTTTCCTTGGTCTACGTGCAGAATCGAACGGGCCACCGCATCGAGAAACTCGGTGTCGTGCGAAATCAGCAGGACCGTGCCGGGGTAGGAACCCAACCAGCGCTCCAGCCAGAGCATGGCGTCCAAGTCCAGGTGGTTGGTGGGTTCGTCCAGCAAGAGCAGGTCAGAAGGGGCCATCAGGGCGCGGGCCAGGGACAGGCGCATTTGCCAGCCACCGGAGAACTCGCGCACGGGCAGCATCCACTGATCGGGGCGGAAACCCAGGCCGGCCAACAGTTGCTCGGCACGCGAAGGGGCGGACCAGGCATCGGCTTCGATCAGGGCGTTTTCCAGCTCGGCAATCGCCTGGCCATCGCTATCGGGCGTGTTGGCGCGTTTTTCCTGCAAGGCACGCAGACGCTCGTCGCCGTCGATAACAAATTCGCGGGCAGGGCGGTCACGGTCTGGAATGGTTTGGCGTACACTGGCCACTTCCCAGACTTCGGGGATGCTCAGGTCACCCCCGTCCAGATCCAGCTCGCCTTGCAGCAGAGCAAACAGCGAGGACTTGCCCGCACCGTTCTTGCCCACAATGCCCAGGCGCTCACCCGGATTGACGATAAAATCCGCATTGTCCAGCAGGACTTTGACGCCGCGACGCAGCGTAATTCCAGTTGCGCGTATCACAGAGCCAGTTGCTCCCGGCTTAACAAGAGCACCTGGTCTTCAGCGGTTTCCGTACTTAGCCAGATAGGCTCCAGCTCCGGGAAAGCGGCGATGAAATTGTCGTACTCATTGCCAATTTCTAATACCAGTACGCCTTCAGGCGACAGGAAATTGGGGGCTGCTTCCAGAATGCGACGTACCAGGTCCATGCCGTCGTCACCGCCAGCCAAAGCCAGTTGTGGCTCGTGCTGGTATTCCTGGGGCAGGTTCTGCATGGACTGCTCATTTACATACGGTGGGTTGCAAATGATCAGGTCGTAGGCGGTTTGTGGCAATTGATCCAGCAGATCGCTCTTGTATAGGCTCATGCGATCGTTCAGCTCAAAAGCATCGATATTCGACTGCGCCACTGCTAGCGCGGCATCGGACAGATCCACCGCATCGACTTGCGCTTGCGGGAAAGCCAGCGCTGTCAAAATAGCCAGGCAGCCTGAGCCGGTACACAAATCCAAGGCATTGTAGATGGCGTCTGGGTCGGCAATCCAGGGCTGGAGCTGCTCTGCCAGCAATTCCGCGATCGGAGAGCGCGGCACGATGGTGTCGGTGGTGACGCGGAAGCGATGGCCTTGCAGCCAGGCTTCGCCGGTCAGGTAGGCGGCGGGCACGCGCTCGTTGCAGCGGCGGGCAACCAGAGCCAGATAGGCGGCGCGCTCGGACTCCAGCATGATGGCGTCCAGATACGGGTCCAGCGTGTCCAGTGGCAGATGCAGGGTGTGCAGCAGCAGGTAGGCGGCCTCGTCCCAGGCATTGTCACTGCCGTGGCCAAAGGCCAACTGACAGCGGTTGAACTGGCTGACAGACCAGCGCAACACGTCGCGCACGGTGCGCAGTTCCTGCTGGGCTTGAAGCAGGGAGGAATGATCGATGCAAGGGCTTAACAAAGCAGGGATTCCAATGTACGGCGATAAATGTTTTTAAGAGGCTCAAGGTCAGCAACCGCAACGTGCTCGTTGATTTGATGAATGCTGGCATTGAGCGGGCCAAATTCGACCACTTGAGGGCAGATTTTAGCGATAAAGCGGCCATCGGAGGTGCCGCCTGTCGTGGACAGATCGGTTTGTACGCCGGTTTCGGTTTCGATGGCCTTGGCAAGGGCCTGGCTCAGCGGGCCAGCCTCGGTCAGGAAGGGCTCGCCACTTACTGTCCATTCCAGTTGGAAGTCCACACCATGACGGCGCAAAATGGACTCCACTTCGGCTTGTAGGCCGGCAGGGGTTTGCTCGGTGGAAAAACGGAAGTTGAAATGCACATCCAACTGACCGGGGATCACATTACCCGCGCCAGTACCGGCATGGATATTCGAGATCTGAAAGCTGGTAGGTGGGAAGTCGATATTGCCGGCGTCCCACATGCGGTCTGTCAGCTCGTGCAGCGCAGGCGCGAATATATGCAGTGGGTTGATCGCTAACTGCGGGTAGGCCACGTGGCCCTGGCGACCCTTTACGATCAGATGACCGGACATGGAGCCACGACGGCCATTTTTAATGGTGTCACCCAGTTGGCGTGAACAAGTGGGTTCGCCCACGATGCAATAGTCCAGTTGTTCGCCACGTTCTTTCAGGACCCGGCAAACATGCACGGTGCCGTCGGTTGCCGGGCCTTCTTCATCCGAAGTCAGTAGCAGGGCAATCGAACCTTTGTGCTCAGGATGGGCCTGGGTAAATTCTTCAACCGCGTGGATGAAGGCCGCAATCGAGGCCTTCATATCCGCAGCGCCACGGCCATAGAGCTGTCCATCGCGCACGGTAGGTTCAAACGGGGGCGAGTCCCAGGCGGCTTCTGGCCCGGCAGGGACCACATCCGTGTGACCCGCAAAAACAAACAAGGGCGCTTCAGTGCCACGGCGGGCCCACAGGTTGGACACCGGCCCGCTGGGCAGATGTTCCAGGCTAAAGCCCGCTTGCTCCAGCCTGGCGCCCAGCCATTGCTGGCAGTGGGCGTCCTCGGGGGTCACCGAGGGGCGGGCAATCAGGGCTTTAAGGGTATCTAGTACGGAAAAGTCAGTGCTCATGTTCAGGCGCGAAGTAAATCATTAATACTGGTCTTGGCGCGGGTACGGGCATCCACACGCTTGACGATGATGGCGCAGGCCAGGCTGTACAGCCCATCGGCCGAAGGCAGGGAACCAGGGACCACCACCGAACCTGCAGGGACGCGGCCTTGATAAATATTGCCCGTTTCGCGCTCGTAAATTTTGGTGCTCTGCGATAGGAACACGCCCATGGCCAGCACCGAGTTCTCTTCCACGATGACCCCTTCCACTACTTCGGAGCGGGCACCGATAAAGCAGTTGTCCTCAATGATAGTGGGGTTGGCCTGCAGAGGTTCTAATACCCCGCCAATACCGACGCCGCCCGATAGATGAACATGCTTGCCGATCTGGGCGCAGGAACCCACGGTGGCCCAGGTATCGACCATGGTGCCTTCACCGACATAAGCGCCAATGTTCACAAACGAGGGCATCAGCACGACATCTGGAGCGACGTAGGCACCTTGGCGCACCACCGCACCGGGGACGGCGCGAAAACCGGCCTGGGCAAAAGCGGCCTGATCATGCTGTTCGAACTTCAGTGGCACTTTGTCGTAGAAGGGAGCGGGCTCGCTGGCCATCACACGGTTCTCGTTGATCCTGAAGGACAGGAGGATCGCTTTCTTGACCCAGTCGTTGACCTGCCACTGTCCGTCGATTTTTTCCGCCACGCGCAGGGAGCCGTAATCCAGCTTTTCAATCACGGTGTGGATGGCCGTGCGCAGTTCAATGCTGTGTTCTTGGGGGCTGAGGGAAGCTCGTTGTTCCCACGCTGACTCGATCAGACTTTGGAGGTCGCTCATAGGCTAGGCTCTGTGAATGCAGGCCGTCATGGGCAGTACCGGAATAAAGGCGCATGATGCGCGGTTAACTACCGCAGCGGCCGTGCTTGAATGGAGGCAACAGAATAACCGAGTCTGCCCCATCCATGCACGGTTTTATGGCTTTCTTTGTCGCTTTTGAGAGCAGATGAGTGTGGGATGAAGGTGGGTGAAGGGGGACGGTTGTGGTTTCTGGACCAGGATTGAGCCGTGAAACCGTACGAGCAGCATGGCTGGACGTGCATGTTTTCGCTGTTTCTTTTTCTTTTAAGGCGGTTTTTCTGAATTCTTGTTTTTTGATAAAAATTTCTTTTTTTTATATGACTATTTTTTTATTGTTTATTGCGTTTATTTTATTAAGTCGTCTACGTAATTAATTATTTCAAAATAATAAAAAATAAGCGCCAATTACTGTGGTGATCGTATGCAGTGTTCTTGATCAGGCTTGGCTTGGCGTTTGTGTCGGATTGTTTTTCAGCTTGAAAATTTCTGCCCTTTCTCTGTGAGCGCTAAGCAAAACGCGGTTGACCGTTTTCCCCCTACGCATGTTTCCGTGTTGGCGTGAAGAAAAAGGGGTCGTCATTATGCTCAATGATTCAGTAGTGTTTTTTACATTTTTTAAAATTCATTCGATTTTTATCTGCCTAGAATGATTGTGCTGTTTTTGTTTTAGCCGGATTTTGCTCTTGTTTCTTCATTTTAATGGAGGGGTTATGAGATCGATTCTTTTATGGCTTTTAGGTGTCCCTATTCCTATCATCATTTTGCTGGCCTTGTTTTGGCACTAAGGTATTTGCGATCACAATCTTGAGTAAGGAGTCATCATGGCTACAACACAATTGGGTTCGGAGACAGCTTTGGGTACGCACGCCGGCGCAGAGTCATCGCATTCCGCGGTGTCTTGGGGAGCTATCATCGGGGGCGCGGTGATCGCCGCAGCCTTGACGGCTACCTTGCTGGTAGGCGGGACGGGGCTGGGTTTCATGGCGATCTCTCCCTGGGGCAATGACGGGGCCTCGGGCACCACCATGGCTATCGGCACGATTGTTTGGTTGTTTGTCACACAGATCGTCGCTTATGGCATTGCGGGTTATGTCACTGGCCGTTTGCGTACTAACTGGGCCGGTGTGCATGGCGACGAAGTTCATTTCCGCGATACGGCGCATGGCTTTCTTGTGTGGGCTGTCAGTGTGGTTGTCAGCGTTTTCTTGCTGGGCTCGGGCGTTGCCTCCGTGGTGTCAGGTACGGCACAGGCAGGGGCGAATCTGGCTGGGGCCGGAGTGGGTGCCGCGTCGGCGGTTGTGGGCCAGGCAGGGAAAGATCATGCTCAAGGTCCAGGTCTGAGCTATTTCACCGACGCCTTGTTGCGTCCGGCTGACCCTGCCAACGCATCGGCACACACGGGCAACCCTGAGCGTGAAGTCAGCCGCATTCTGGCGCGCAGCCTGAAAGAAGGTGAGGTGTCCCAGCAGGATCAGGATTACTTGCTGCGCCTGGTGGCCAATCGCACCGGTCTGACGCTTGAACAGGCCAAGGAACGTCTGGACTCAGTTCAAATGCAAGCCAAGGAAACAGCCGAGAAGTTGGAGCAGCAAGCACGCGAAGCAGCAGATACCGCGCGCAAGGCTGCTGCTGCTTTCGCGCTGTGGGCATTTGCATCCTTGTTGGTCGGTGCCTTTGTGGCCAGTCTGGCGGCCACGATTGGTGGACGGGCGCGTATCACGCGTTAAGCCTTTTGTACGACGATGAACCGCTTATCCCTTGAAGCGAGCGGTGCAAGGCCCCCGAATTTCAGAGCTTCGGGGGCCTTTTTGTATCCGCTTCGATCAAGCTGCTGCCTGGCCCGACGCGTCAGGGAACACGAATAAAGTTGCTGGGAGCTTGCCCTAAACGGCGACGGAACATGGTGGAAAAGGCACTGGCACTGTCATAGCCCAGGTCCAGCGCAATCTGGGTGACTGATTGGCCGGCAGACAGCTTGGTCAAGGCTGTCAACAGGCAGGCTTGTTGCCGCCATTCGCTAAAGCTCATGCCGGTTTGCTGCCGGAACAGACGTGTGAAGCTGCGCAGGCTTTTGTTCAATTGCTTGGCCCATTGTTCTGGCGTGCTTTGGATATTAGGCTGGCCCAGGAATGCTTTGCACAGAGCGGCCAAGGAGCAATCTTGGGGGATGGGCGCAAAGAGCGGCATGGTGTGTGCCAGGCCAACTTCATGCAAGAGAAGTTGAGCCAAGGCACCGTCGCGGCCATTTTCCTCGTACAAGGCGGGCAAGGCCAGGGAGGCCAGCAGCAAGTGATGCAGCAAGGGCGTAATCACCAGCACTTCGCAATGTGTGCTGCGGCGGGGGGCGGCCTCGGGTTCTATATATAGACTGCGCGTACTGGCGCTTTGCATGCGCACGCGATGGCGCTTGCCGGCCGGAATCCAGACGCCACTGTAGGGTGGAATGACCCAGGCGCCATCGTCCGTTTCTACTTCCATCAAGCCTGTCATGGCATAGAGCATTTGCGCCCGCCGGTGTACATGAAAGTCCAGCAGAGTGCCCGGGGCGTAGTCCGTGCCAATCGCCAGCAAGGGGCGGGGGGTGGCATCCACGCTATCCAGTCGTACATTGTGCATCAGCAAGCCTCTGGCCGAAACGAAAGTATTAATGACCGGTTTTAGCATGTCAGCCAAGGCGGAGCGACCTATTCTTGGGTTTTGGTATCTCTTTTGATGGGCGACTATGTATTTGCTATTGCTGTTTTTTGGTTTGCTGGCCGGGGTGACCACCGTGCTGTTTGGTTTCGGTGGTGGCTTTGTGGTGGTTCCCGTGCTGTATTCGGTGTTGATTGCTCTGTATGGCGCAGACAGCCAGATGGGGCAGGCGGCCATGCATATTGCGGTGGCCACGTCCACCTGCGTCATGATCTTTGGGGCTGGCCTGTCCAGTTGGCGCCATCACAAGGCTGGCACCGTGCCTTGGGGGCAGGTGCGTCCTTTGCTCTGGTTTATCGCCCTGGGGGCGATTCCCGGTGCGGTAGCGGCCATGGCCTTGAGTGGGGCCTGGGTGCGTTGGGTTTTTGTTGTGTATCTGGGCCTGACGATTCTTGATAGCCTGTTTCGAGCGGGTTTTACGCAGACAGCAAGCAAGGCCATGCGCCCTTTAAGCAAGGCCAGCAGCGCCGGGGCCGGCGTTCTTATTGGTGCGATCGCCGCCTTTTTGGGCGTGGGCGGGAGCGTGATTACGGTACCTTTGATGCGCCGACGCGGTGCCAGCATGACGGCCGCCACAGCAGCGGCAAATCCCTTGTCCTTGCCTATGGCGGTGGTGGGCAGCCTGAGCTACGCGATGCTGGCCTGGAATGCAGACTCATTGGGGCCTTGGCATGCGGGTTACATCGACCTGCGTGCCTGTCTGGTATTGGTGCTGGGTTCCTGGCTGGGGATTCGTTTTACCTCACGCTGGATTGGCAAGATCCCCGACCGCATTCACGCCAAAGCCTATATCGCCTTGTTGGCAGGGGTGTTCCTGGTGATGCTGTTGGTCTAGGTCTGACCAGGGCGCTGCGGTATCAGCATCTACCTGATGCAGCAGGTTTCGCTTTGCCTGTTTTGAAAAACTTGTGTTTTTTTGTTCAGTACGGCGAAATGCAGCGCTTGGGGTGCTGCATTTTTACCTATACTTGGCAGCACAGAATAAACAGGAGTGGGGCAACATGACAATCGAAATTGCAGTGGTTTTGGGCCTGGCTTTAGTTGCGATTGTCTTGTTTGCCACAGAAAAACTCCGAATCGACGCGATTGCTTTATTGGTGCTTGGCACCTTGGCTATTCTGGGCTTGGTGACTCCTGAACAGGCCGTAGGCGGCTTCAGTAATCCGGCCACAGTCACCGTCGCTGCGATGTTTGTGTTGGCCGCCGGCCTGCAAAATAGCGGTGCGCTGTCAGGGATTGGGGATTTGCTGGGCAAGGCCCGCTCCCCACTTCAGTTTCTGGTGCTTTTGTTTCTGGTCCTGGCGGTGATTGCCCCCTTTGTCAATAACACGGCAGTGGTGGCGGTATTCATTCCTATCGTGATGGCCGCTAGCGCACGGATAAGTATGTCAGCCTCCAAAGCGCTGATTCCCTTGTCGTATGTCTCGCAAATGGCCGGGGTCTGTACCTTGGTTGGAACGTCTACCAACCTGTTGGTCAATGCCATTGCCCGCGACATGGGGCATCCAGGCTTCACGATGTTTGAATTTACTAAGCTGGGTGTCATTTGCATGGCAGTCGGTTGTATTTATTTACTGACAGTAGGGCGCTGGCTATTGCCTGCGGCGCGCGGTGGCGAGCTGGTCGAGCAATATGAGTTGGGCAAGTACATAACCGAACTGCGCGTCATGCCGGACTCCTCCTTGATCGGTCAGTCTGTTGGCGACGCAAAGTTGGGTGAGCAGTATGGCGTCTTTGTGCTGGAGCTGTTGCGCGGTGATATCAAAGTGTGGGGGCCGCGAGAGCAGAAGATTGAGCAGGACGATGTGCTGTTGGCGCGTGGAGATTGGACCAAGCTGGATGAGTTGCGCAAAGAAGCGGGTCTGGAAGTAGATCCGCAGTTCAAGTTGGAGCAACGATCTTTTGAACAGGTTGATCAGGTTTTGACGGAGGTCATGATTGCGCCGCGTTCGCGTATCAGCGGGCGTACCTTGGGCAGCTTGAGGGCGGGCTGGCACAGGAATGCCACTGTGTTGGGGATTCATCGCCGTGGCCAGGTCTTGCGTGAGCAGTTGCGTGCTGTACGTTTACAGGTGGGCGATATTTTGTTGATGTTGACCCCGGCCTCCGAGGCGGCTGACTTGCGGGCTGACAGCAATATTATTGTGCTCTCCGAGCGTGAGGCTGAAAAAGAAATGGGCTGGCGCGCACCTTTTTCCCTGGTCACCATGGCCTTGGTGATTGTGGTGCCTGCCTTGGGCTGGGTGCCCATCAGTGTCACCTCATTGCTCGGTGCCGTAGCCATGACGCTGGCCGGTTGCCTGAAGGCAGATGATGTTTACGACGCCATCGATTGGCGCATCATTATCTTGATGGCTGGTTTGTTGCCCTTGGGATTGGCTATGAGTGAGACGGGGGCCGCCCAGTTTCTGGTGGAAAACACGGTCGGCTTGGTCGAGTCTTTTGGACCGTTGACGGTGCTGGCAGTGGTTTATCTGATGGCCTTGGTCTTGACCGAGTTTATGAGCAATGCCGCCGCTGCGGTGTTACTGGCGCCCATAGGGATGTCCACGGCCAAAATGATGGGGGTTGATCCCACGCCTTTTTTGATCGCGGTGACCTTTGCTGCTTCCACTAGTTTCGCAACCCCCGTGGGCTACCAAACCAATACGATGGTCTATGGCGCGGGTGGTTATCGGTTTGCGGATTTTCTGAAAGTCGGTTTGCCCTTGAACTTGATTTTCTGGGTCTTGGGCGTGATGTTGATTCCCGTTTTCTGGCCGTTCAATCCCGTTTGACACCGCTGTATCCACGATAAAAATAAAGGAGACCTCAGCCATGCGTTCAGCCCTCGCTTCTGCTAAGCCCGCATTGGACCCATCCATGCGGCAAGCCGTGCAAGACAGTTTTTCCCGCCAGCAGGCAATGAGCTTGATTCGCGCCACCATGCCGTTGGTCGAGGCAGGCCTGGTCGAGATCCATCTGCCGCATTGGGAGGGGGTTCAGCAACAGCACGAATTTGTACATGGTGGTGTTGTGGGCATGATTGCTGATTCGGCCGGAGGATATGCCGCCATGACCTGTACGCCTTTGGGCGCCAGCGTGCTCAGCGTGGAATACAAGCTGAATTTTCTGGCGCCGGCCAAAGGGGAGTCTTTATTGGCCCGAGGGTCTGTGGTTCGTCAGGGCCGCAGTTTGATCGTGACGCAGGCCGAGGTATTTGCCATGGAAGAGGGCAAGCACACCTTATGTGCGTTGATGCAGCAAACGATTATGGTGATGCAGGGGCGGGCGGAGAAGTCCTGATACCAGACTGGGCTGCATCAGGGACCGGACCGCTCTTTAGGATTTTTCCAGCGATAGCTAAGTAGTAATACCCACAGCGCCGCCATGCCCAGCCCATAGAGCATGGCTCCGTAGGAAACAGAAACATCAATACCGCACACGTGAGAGAAACGGTCGGCGGTATCACAGATATTTTTGATCGCCAGTGAAAACAAGACGGTGTTGACGGCCATGGCCAGGCAGGCGGACACTGCTTTGTCTGCCCAGATCAAGCTGGCAACCGCCAGGATCGACAAAGGCATCAAGGAGTTGAGCACACTGGTATGCCAGGCGGAATACGCCTGGGAGGAGTTGAGCAAACTTTCGTTGATGTGCGCAAAGGGAAAGAGCCACAAAACAATCAAAGCAGCGCACAGGAAAAAGATCCATTTCCTGATGGTGATGTTGGACACGATGAAAAGTAAAAGTTTGCTTTATGAGGATTTTGAGTGTAACTGAACTGTTTTATGCTTAAAGACACGTTGTGTAAGTTCTTTGGCACAATTTGCGACAATTCTGTTACTTGATCATGACATAAACGAAGGAATCTTCGAATTTAATCACGTATTCGTGACAAGACGACGAAGTTTGTTATAAGCGTCCACTCCAGGTAAACAGCGAACGCGCTTGTATGATGATGTTCCACAGGAACACAGCAGGAGTAATCATGATGAAAAGCTCTGTATGGTGCGTGAGCGCCGTTTTAGGTGTGATGGCTTTGCCCGCCTGGGCGGATAACCCAGCTTGCCAGTATCGGGCTGCTGAGATCCAGAACCAGATCGACTATGCGCGCCAGCACGGGAATGTGCACCGCGAGCGTGGTCTGCAGCGCGCATTGGCCAATGTGCAAATGCATTGTCGAGATGCTGACTTGCTGCGCGATGTGCAGGATGATATCCGCGAGCAAGAAGAGGACATTCAGGATCGTATTGACGAAATCGCCGAAAAGCGTGCTGAAGGGCGGCAAGACAAGGTGCAGGAGCTGGAGAAAAAGCTGGAGCGCGATCGCGCCAAGCTGGAGCAGTTGCAAGAGGAATTGAAAGAGCTGCAGGCCTTGAGCGCAAAGTAAGAAGCGCGCTCCAGCTTTTGAATCCGCTTCTGCTAGGCTCGTCAAATGGACTGAAAAAGGCAGGAGTCAGAAGGAAATACGTGCTCCCGGTGGGGGCACGTTCCTTTTATATAGAAAGGACTGCTTATAATCACAGGTGCAGTCGGCGCAATGATGTAGGCCGACCAAGCATAAAACAAGAGTGGTATGAGCAGAAAAAGCACAGGTCGTCGCGGTACAAAAACCAGTAGTAGAAAGAAGGTAGGGCAGAGTAGCCCGTCCCGATTTTTGAAATCAGTCATTGCAGCGGCCCTCACTAGTTTTGGGCTTGCGACTGCCTGGCTTCATCCACAGGGGCTGAACTGGCAAAGTCTTGAGCCGTTTCTGGTGTCTTTGGGTTGGCCCACGGTCGTTCAGCAAGACAGTGCGCCCGTCCCTGCTGCCATTGATGGGTATGTCCAGACCTCTTTTGCGCAATGCCCCCAGTTCTTTCCCGGTTCACGGCCTGTTGTGCCCATGGCTTATGCGCAACGGGAGTTATGCTTTAGCGCTTTTGCGATTTTGCATAGCGGCCAAACCAAAACCCCGGTGTTTGTTGTGCAGCGTTTGAATCGGCAACAGATTCAGTCGGCCAAGGGCGTCAAGCGTACGGATCGTTTTTATGCTGAAGGCCGTTTGCCTCAGGCGGAACGCGCCGAACTGAATGATTACCGGGGCTCGGGATTTTCACGTGGACATATGGCGCCGGCAGGGGACATGGCCTCTGAACAGAGTATGGCCCAAAGCTTTTCTTTGGCTAATATGGTGCCGCAAAACCAGACTCATAATGCCGGTCCCTGGAACAAGATTGAAGCGGATACTCGTAAATACGTCGCCCGTGCTGCCGGTAATGTCTATGTCTTTACCGGGCCAGTGTATGCGCGCCGTGCGGCAAGCATCGGCTCTAGTCAGGTTGCCGTTCCCAGTCATTTATTCAAGTTGGTGTACGACGCAAGCACTCGACGCTCCTGGGTACATTGGCAGGCGAATCAGGCGTCCACTCGCGTTAGCCCACCCATCAGCTACGAAGAGTTTGTCCGTCGGACTGGGCTGCATTTGTTGCCCGATTCCAGCCTGAAAACCTTGGGATAGAGGCGGGACCCGGGATCAGGGATGTCGCCCGGCCGACGGCTTGAGGACAGCGTGCACTTGATCTTCAGAAAAATACACGCTGTCCCCGACTTCAAATAGCGTGTAGCCGGTGTTTTGCTCCGTGACCATCCCTCGGAAATAGGCCTTGGGTGTAGAGGGAACTTCGGTGATGCGAACGTTGATGTAGCGTTCACTGATGTAGGAGACAAGTTGGACGCGCATGCCCTGTTTTAGGTCCAGCGCGCCAGGGAATCGATCCAGATCGTCATGGCTGACCACAACCCGAAACGCGGTGGGCCGGTGAATAACATAGGCCTGCTTGAGTTGATGATGTAGAGCCAGGATTTGTTGTGCCTCTGGGCTAAGGGGCCCGTCTGGACGTTGCGTCTCGTGCTCAAGCTCCGGGCTGGGTGATAAGTGCAAAATTTGGGCCAATAGCAGAAATTGTTCTTGAGTCATAAATTGCAAATTAACAGGAAAGGGAATCGACGAGCTTTTAGGCCTCGGGGTACAGTGTTCGTATTGTCCGCGATTGGCTGTCGTTTCGATTTGCGGTAAGAAAAGATTTTTTGTAGGGAAGACGAAATGATGCTTCGACGACTGATCCAAGGTGCTGCGGTCATTGGTTTGACTGCCTTGATGGCGGCGTGTTCTTCGGCCAAACCAGGCGGTGGCCCCGTCTCCAAACTCTTCAATGAATGTACCTGGGATCGTGAGTCCTGCATGCATGAAGGACGCTACGAAGCTGGTGAAAGCGAATATGCCGAGCGTGAGGCTCGGGACTTGAATCGTCAGTCGGCCGCCCGTTTGCGTCGTAGCGGTCTGTAAGGTTTTTTCACGGCAGTGCTGCGGGTTTGCTGCCAAGCGAGGTGCTGACCGTGATTCGTGAAGCGTTGGAAAGTCGGCAAATCGCCATTTATTGTGTGGCGATGTTGCTGGCCGGTTTGATGGCCTGTGTCTGGGTGATGCCGACCAGTTTGGTCGACTGGATCAATCCGGCACTGGCTTTCATGTTGTATGTCACCTTTTTGCAGGTGCCTGTTTCTCAACTGGGTAAGGCGCTGACGCAACTGCGCTTTTTGGCCGTGCTGCTCGTGGCCAATTTTTGCCTGATTCCTCTCTTTGTCTTTGCGCTGCTGCCCTTGCTGCCAGACCATACTATGCTGCGTCTGGGTGTGTTGCTGGTGCTGCTGGCCCCTTGCATTGACTACGTTGTCACGTTTGCTCAATTAGGCCGTGCAGATGCGCGAAGCTTGCTAGCGGCCACGCCGGTGCTGCTTGTGGTGCAAATGCTGCTTTTACCCTTGTTCCTGAAGTTGGCATTGGGAGAACAGTTTGGCCTGTACATCAAGGCCGGGCCTTTTCTGGACGCCTTCTTTTTTCTGATTTTGACTCCACTGCTATTGGCGGGGGCGACTCAGTATCTTGCTGGGAAAAGTCGCGTCTGGGCGCAGATCCAGACGGGTTTAGGCCTGGCGCCTGTCCCGGCTACCGCCCTGGTGCTGTTTATTGTGGTAGCTGCCGTTTTGAGGCAATTGGAGCCGGCGCTGGATGTGTTGTGGCGCGTCTTGCCAGTGTATGTTCTGTTTGCCGTCCTGGCTCCTGTCATTGGCTGGGTGCTGGCGCAACAAGTACGTCTGGAAGTCCCTTTGCGACGAGCAGTGGCCTTTAGTAGCGCGACTCGTAACTCCCTGGTTGTTCTGCCTTTGGCCCTGGCTATTCCAGGTGCCTTGCCCTTGTTGCCCGCTATCATTTTGACCCAGACCTTGGTGGAGTTGCTGGCGCAACTGGTCTATGTGCGCGTATTGGCTCGCGGAGGCTAAAACGAACAGGCTTGAGTGGTTTCTTGTGTAAGCCGTTTGTTGGCTGGCAAATATCATTTGCAGCACGCTTGTCCTGAATTCGATGGGATTTTCCACGTATTGATGGAGAACGTTTGTCCTGTTTTCGGCTAGGTTTCGCTCTCAAAATGGGTAAGGGCTGATCTGACCTGTTCAAGCCCGTGCAAAATCTTTGCTTTTTAGGATGATTACTCACTGGAAAACCGCCGTAAAAATGCGCGGTTTTTTCTTATAGAGCTTATAAAAAAACATACATGGCGATTGGGCTACCAGGCTCTATGATCTGCTCCGCCTCGGCTCTGAGTGCAACATCATGTTGCGGGCATGTTCTGTGTCCGCTTTCTATTACTTAGGAAATCTTCAAAATGCTAGTTGCCGCTTTTCTGGCGTTTGCAGGCCTGTGCCTGTTCGTGAATGGTGTTCGTCTCTACTATTCTGAAGGTCACCACGCGGGCAGGCTGGTGGATGCTAAAGATGCTGCCATTGTTAATTTGTTCACCGCCGTGCTGGGATTCATCTGCATGTCTCACATCCTGAATCCGGCCAACAGCGTGGTGTACTCCCCCTTGTCCGCCATTTACCTGGGCCTGTTTGCCCTGACCTATTTCTGGGTCGGGGTGAACGCCTTTACTGGCAGTGACGGCCGTGCGCTGGGTTGGTACTCCCTGGCGGTGGCCTGCATTGCCGTTCCTGCCGCGATCACCAACCTGAGTCTTGCCGAGCGGATTTTTGATTATTGGCAAGTGCTAAGCTGGCTGTCTTGGGCCGTCCTCTGGTTCCTGTTCTTCTTGCTGCTGGTCCTGAATAAACCCATTGCCCGCTTGACAGGCATGGTGTCCGCCGTACAGGGAGTGTTGACGGCGCTGCTGCCTGCCTTGCTGTATTTCTGGGGCGTGATTTAAAGCGGCTTAGTATTCGCTTGATAAAAATCCCCATAAGAACAGGCCCGGCATCCCGACCGGGCCCTCAGGGCGGCATTGAAGGCTCTTTGCCTAATTGAGCAGATCCTGCTGGTGAATGCCTTAAATGGTGCTCTTCTGCTTCAGTAGCACAGCCCCATCTCCCACCAATGACAATTGATCCCCCGGGTTTCGTAACGGGCAATTCGTCATGGACAAGCATCCACAGCCTATGCAGCCATCCAGCTCATCACGAAGTTGGGTCAGGCTGCGGATCCGATCATTGAGCATGTCGCGCCAGCGGGTCGAGAGCAGCGCCCAGTCCTTGGCCTGTAGTGGCTTGCCGGATGGCAGCTCATCCAAGGCCTCCTTGATTGTTGCCAGCGGAATACCGGCTCTTTGGGCAATTTTGATTACCGCGATCTTCCGCAAAACCTCGCGGTGATACCGTCGCTGATTGCCATCGCTGCGCCAGCCTTGAATCAAGCCTTTGGCCTCATAGTGATGCACGGTGGCAATGGTTACTCCGCTGCGGCGTGCAACTTCGCCTACCGATAGCGGGATAGTAATGTCGATTTTCATGGTGACTGATTCTCTTGACCTCATCTATGCATGAGGTTTTATAAAAGACGACTCTTGCCCCTGCAAGCTCCTTGAGCAGCGGGGCGTCTTATTGTGAACGAGTCGAGATCTTATGAAGAATCAGCAAGCCCCTGCGGGCGAGGTGCCAGCGGCACAAGACCAGTTGGCCGCGAATGGGGGGCAGGGGGCGCCCAGCCAGTCAGCCTGGGGGGATTTATTGTCTGGCGCCAATGCCATGCGTGCACTGGTGCTGGCGGGCGGCGTGGTGCTGCATGCCGTCAATGTTTATATTGCGACCACCATTTTGCCTACGGTTGTGCAGGATATCGGCGGACTGGATCTCTATGCCTGGAACACGACCTTGTTTGTGGTGGCATCCATCCTGGGTTCGGCCTTGTCCCCCAAGTTGCTGGCCATGACAGGCCCTAAAGGAAGCTACGGCTTGGCCGCCGTGACCTTTGCGGTGGGGGCGGTGATTTGTGCGGGGGCACCCAGCATGTCCATTTTGCTGTTCGGTCGCTTTGTTCAGGGCATAGGTGGGGGTTTGCTCTTTGCATTGGCCTACGCCATGATTCGCGTGGTTTTTGCCGAGCAGTTATGGCCCCGTGCGATGGCTTTGGTGTCGGGCATGTGGGGTGTGGCCACCCTTGCTGGCCCGGCGATCGGCGGCCTGTTTGCGCAGTGGGGCATGTGGCGGGCTGCTTTTGGATCCGTTGCCCTGATCGCAGTTCTTTTTGCTGTAGTGGCTTCTGGTGTCTTGCCTAAACGGGAGCCTCAATCCGGCACTGAGGCAAAGGCATCTATCCCGTTGATTCAGCTGATTTTATTGACGCTGGCTGTGCTGGCTATTTCTGCGGGTAGCACCTCGGTAGAGCTGGTGCACAATGTCCTGGGCCTGGCGCTGGCGTTTGTGTTGGGTGCCGCCTTGATTGCCGTCGAAAAACGTTCGCCAAGCCGCTTGTTGCCGTCGGGGACCTTTCAGTTTCGTTCCGAGATTGCCGGTTTGTATGCCTTGATGTCCTTGTTGGTGTTGACTGTCACTAGCGGAGAGGTTTTCGCACCGCTTTTTCTGCAAGTTTTGCATCAGCAGTCTCCTTTGGTGGCGGGCTACCTGGCCGCCTTGATGGGAGCGGGTTGGACGGTAGGTGCTGTCATCAGCTCGGGGCTGAGCGGACGGGCGATTGAGCGGGCGATTCTGGTCGGGCCGGTTTGCGGCTTGCTGGGCATGCTAGGGCTCACCTTTCTGGTACCGGAGACCAGCACGGGCCTGTTTCTGGACCTGGTTCCGATTTGTTTGGCACTGGCGCTGATCGGCTTGGGAGTAGGACTGGCCTGGCCCCACCTGCTGATACGGGTGTTAAAAGCCGCTTCTGTTCAGGAGCAAGAACTGGCCGGGGCATCCATCACCACCATTCAGCTCTTCGCAACGGCCAGCGGAGCGGCTTTGGCGGGGATGGTTGCCAATGCAGGTGGACTTATTGATCCGGGTGGAGTGGCGGGGACGCGTCAGGCTGCTTATTATCTATTTGGCGTATTTGCCGTCGCGCCATTGTTTGGGATCATAGTCGCACGGAACTGCAAGGCTAAAAAACAGTCTGATTAAAAGGAAGTGCAAGTCTGCTTTCGTGTCCGTACTACGTTTCCCGGAGAACGCTTGATCTGAGGACGTGGTGCCATGTTGCACTGGGGTAAATACTAGAAGGCTGGTGATTTTCCACCATTGGTATAGTATTTAGTGCAATTAATGCGTGGCCTTGCACACTTTTGATTGTTATGTGAAGGAGGTTCGGACGTGAATGGTATCCCTTCTCCCAATCCAGCCCCCAGGCCCGATCCGGAACCTAAGCCCATGCGTTGGCCTAGTGACTTTCCCGGCAAGCATGATAGGCAGTAATAGTCCTCAAACCCAAATAAAAAGGCCGTTCACCAAGAGCGGCTTTTTTGTGTCTGGGGCTTGTGTTTGAGCAAGCGCAGCGACCCTCATTGCAGACTTGTGTGGGCTCTGAGAAATGACTGGGTCGATTGCACATTTTGCTACTTTTGAGTTGGCCAGGCGTGCGGCTTTGATGCCAACAATGAGCGTGTCATCTTATGCGGATTCAAGGCGAGCGGTCTCAAACGTAGGGGAGAGAAGGTAAAGCGCGCGTTGCATCGCCCAGGTCTGCGTTTCCTGTTTGGTCGAAAAGACCCGGCTTTCCCGATAAGGGGGCTGATTGCGCAGCAGGGGGCAGTTTTATCCGGGTTCGATACCCAGAAGTGTGTTTGTTGATGCTGGCTATAAGCTGTTTTCGTGGGGCTTTTATGGGACCTACGATGTTGAATACTTGAAAACAGGCTATCAAAAGCCATTAGAGAAGAAGCTAAGCTGTTGATTTTACTTAAAATTGATTTTTTTTGAATCAACGGTTTTCATGCTTTGGTGCGAACGGAGAGACTCGAACTCTCACACCTCTCGGCGCCAGAACCTAAATCTGGTGCGTCTACCAATTCCGCCACGTTCGCAACACGAAAGAAGTAGATTCTAGCGTGGATTTTCACCCTAGGCAAGTAGTCCGCCCTATGGGGAAGCAAATTGATTAGGGGCCATCTTGATGTGGCCCTCAAACGTTTTTGTACCGCTTTGTTTTATCGACGTTTTGGGCTTTTTGCGATCAATCCACGTGCTTGCCAGTCGGCCTGTTGCTCGGCGCTGATGCCCAACTGATTCAGGATTTCTTCGGTGTCCTGGCCCAGATGGGGAGCAAGGCGGTAAATACCGCCGGGAGTGTCACTAAGCTTGGGAACAATGCCCGGCACTTTAAGCGGTGTGCCATCTGGCAAGCGGCTGTCCAACAGCATTTCGCGGGCTTGGTAGTGGGGGTCGGTCGCAATATCGGCGATGTCATACACGCGGCCTGCCGGAACGCCGGCCTGGTCAAGAATCTCCAGTACCTTGTCCAGCTCCAGGGCGCTGGCCCAGTGACCGATAGCGGCATCAATCACGCCTGCATGCCGTGCGCGACCATCGTTGTGAGCATAGTCGGGATTTTCTGCCATATCGGCGCGGCCAATGGCGTTCATCAAACGCTTGAAAATGCTGTCACCATTACCGGCAATCAGGGCATATTTGCCGTCTTTGCAGACATAGGCATTGCTGGGGGTGATACCGGGCAGGCTGCTGCCGGCAGGTTCTCGTATTGCGTCAAAAGCCGAGTATTCCGGCAGCAGGCTCTCCATCATGTTGAAAACGGATTCATACAGGGCCACGTCAATATATTGACCTACACCCTGGTTTTGCTCGCGTTGGCGCAGGGCCATCATGATGCCGATGACACCGTGCAAGGCCGCCAGAGAGTCCCCAATGGAGACGCCAACCCGTACCGGTGGGCGTCCGGCTTCACCGCTAAGGTGACGCAAACCACCCATGGCTTCGCCAATCACGCCAAAACCAGGTTTGTCCTTGTAAGGGCCTGTCTGGCCGTAGCCCGACACGCGCAGCATGATCAAGCCTGGGTTGATGGCTTTCAGGGCTTCCCAACCCAACCCCCATTCTTCCAGGGCACCGGGACGGAAATTTTCGATCAGGATGTCACACTCTTTTACCAATGCCCGGATCACGTCCTGGCACTGCGCTTGGCGCAGGTCCAAGGCCAGCGATTTTTTGTTACGTGATTGCACCTCCCACCAGACCGAGTTACCGTCATGTAGCAAACGCCATTTACGCAAGGGGTCGCCGCCTTTAGGGGATTCAACCTTGATCACGTCCGCGCCAAATTCGCCTAGGATCTTGGCAGCAAAGGGGCCGGCGATCAATTGGCCCAGTTCCAGGACCCGGATGCCGCCCAAAGGGGTAGTCATGTGCATATCAGTCTTGCGTAGGGAAGGTAAAGTAAGGGATCATAGTCCGGCACGGCTGTATTGTCTTGACAGGAAATTATGATTCAAAATACGTTTGTTTGGATTTACCGTGCCAGTTTCCGGTAAAATGCCGGATTACTCTTATCAATTACTCAATTTAATATAGGTCTTCAATGCAGCCCGAGGTTGAAATTCTGTCCGGCTTGGAGCGCCGAGTCGATGTGGTCGTTTCGGTGGCCGACGTAGAAAAACAAGTCCAGGCCCAGCTCAAGCGTGTGGCTCGCACGGCCAAGGTACAGGGCTTCCGTCCCGGTAAAGCGCCTTTGTCCGTTGTCGAGCGCAGCCACGGCCCTGGTATTCGTTACGACGCCATCAACGAAGAAATCGGCAAAGCCCTGGACAAAGTGATCCAGGACTCCAAATTGCGCGTAGCCGGCACTCCTAATCTGGAAGCCAAAGAAGGCGAGCCTGCTGAAGGCACGATGGCCTTTACCGCGACCTTCGAAGTTTATCCGGAAGTGGCCTTGCCCGATCTGTCCAAGCTGGAAATCAAGCGTGCCAATACGCCTGTGACCGACGAAGACATCCAGCGCACCGTAGACGTGTTGCGCAAGCAACGCGCCAACTACGAGTCCAGCGCTGATCGCGAAGCCCAGGAAGATGATCGCATCACTCTGGACTTTGTGGGCACCATTGACGGCGTTCCTTTCGAAGGTGGTAGCGCTGAAGGTTTCCAATACCTGCAAGGTCGTGGCCGCATGCTGCCCGAGTTTGAAACTGCCGTTGCCGGCATGAAAGCAGGCGAAACCAAAACATTCCCCCTGGAATTTCCGGCCGATTACACCGGCAAGGAAGTGGCTGGCAAAACCGCTGAATTCAAGATCACCGTGACAGACGTGGCCCAGCCCGTTCTGCCCGAGCTGGATGCTGAATTTGCCAAGTCCCTGGGTCAGGCCGAAGGTGATGTAGCCGCTTTGCTGGCAGACATCCGTGCCAACATCGAGCGCGAAATCAAGGCTCGTGTGCATGCTCGCAATAAATCCGCCGTGATGGATGCTTTGTTGTCCGCCAGCGAATTTGAGGTGCCCAAGGCTCTGGTAGACAACGATGTCCAAGGCCGTATCGCTTCGGCTCGTGCTGAACTGAAAGACCGTGGCGTGCCCGACGCAGACAAGATGCCTATCCCTGCCGAGGCTTTCCAGGAAGAATCCACACGCCGTGTGCGTTTGGGTCTGCTGGTCTCCGAGCTGGTCAAGGCTGCTGAACTGCAAGCCAAGCCCGAGCAGGTTCGTACCCGCATCGAAGAGTTTGCCCAGAACTATGAACAGCCCGCCCAAGTGGTGGCCTACTACTTGTCCGATCGCCAGCGTCGCGCCGAGATTGAGGCAGTGGTACTCGAAGACAACGTCGTCGAGCACGTACTGTCCCAGGCCAAGGTGTCCGACGAGGAGGTGGCGTTCGACCAAATCATGGGAACCAACTAATGTCGTCAACCTTTGTCGACTTCTACGCTTCAATGCATGGGGGGCAGTCCGTTGCCCCTACGGGTCTGGGCTACGTGCCCATCGTGATTGAGCAGTCTGGTCGTGGAGAGCGGTCTTACGACATCTACTCCCGCCTGCTGCGCGAGCGCATCATCTTTCTGGTGGGCCCGGTTCATGACAACTCGGCCAACCTGATTGTGGCCCAGCTGCTGTTTTTGGAGTCGGAAAATCCCGAGAAAGATATTTCGCTCTACATCAATTCGCCCGGTGGTTCGGTCTACGCAGGCCTGGCCATCTACGACACGATGCAGTTCGTCAAGCCGGAAGTCTCGACATTGTGTACCGGCATGGCTGCCAGCATGGGTGCTTTCTTGTTGTCTTCGGGCGTCAAGGGCAAGCGCCTTGCTTTGCCTAACTCGCGCATCATGATTCATCAGCCTTCGGGCGGTGCGCGTGGTCAGGCTTCCGATATCCAGATTCAGGCCAAGGAAATCCTGAGTCTGCGTGAACGCTTGAACAAGATTCTGGCCGAGAACTGCGGCCAGCCTGTCGAGCGTATCGAGCTCGATACCGAGCGTGATAACTTCATGGCAGCTGAAGACGCTGTGGCCTATGGCCTGATCGACAAGGTGATGAATACGCGTGACGAGTAATCATCCGTCCCAACAGGGATCGATCTGAAGCAGTACTATGGCTGTTCGGGGGCGGGACTTGTTCCCGTCCTTTTACCATCCTGAAGTGAAATTTAAATTTATGTCCGAAAAGAAATCGGCCGACGAGAAAGTTCTGCATTGCTCGTTTTGCAATAAAAGCCAGCATGAGGTCAAGAAACTGATCGCTGGACCTTCGTCGGTGTTCATCTGCGACGAATGTATTGATCTGTGTACCGATATCATTCGTGACGAAGCTGCGGGCGCCACTCCTGATGGTGAACGTAAAGAATTGCCCACCCCCCAGGAAATCAAAGAGTTTCTGGACGGTTATGTCATTGGCCAGGAGACGCCCAAGCGCACCTTGGCCGTAGCGGTATATAACCACTACAAACGGATTCGTGGCGGCAAGGCAGGCCGTGACGATGTGGAACTGTCCAAAAGTAATATTTTGCTGATCGGGCCTACCGGATCGGGCAAAACGCTGTTGGCTCAAACGCTGGCCCGCATGCTGGATGTGCCTTTTGTGATGGCCGATGCGACCACCCTGACCGAAGCCGGTTACGTGGGTGAGGATGTCGAGAACATCGTTCAGAAGCTGCTGCAAAACTGCGATTACGATGTGGAAAAAGCGCAGCGTGCCATTATTTATATCGATGAAATCGACAAGATTTCCCGCAAGTCGGATAACCCGTCGATCACCCGCGACGTATCGGGTGAGGGCGTGCAACAGGCACTGCTCAAGCTGATCGAGGGTACCGTGGCTTCGGTGCCTCCACAAGGTGGTCGCAAACACCCGAACCAGGACTTTGTACAGGTCGACACCACCAATATCCTGTTTATCGTAGGCGGCGCCTTTGATGGCCTGGAAAAGGTGATTCGTGACCGTACAGAAAAATCCGGCATCGGTTTTTCCGCTTCGGTGAAAGCCAAATCCGAGCGTGGCGTAGGTGAGCTGTTTGCAGAGGCCGAGCCCGAGGATCTGATTAAATTCGGTCTGATTCCTGAGCTGGTAGGACGATTGCCTGTGGTCGCCACACTGGAAGAGTTGCACGAAGATGCCTTGATCCGCATTTTGACCGAGCCACGCAATGCCTTGGTCAAGCAGTTCCAGAAACTGCTGAGCATGGAAGGTGTGGAGCTGGAAGTTCAACCTGCCGCGCTACGTGCTGTGGCCCAGCGTGCCATCAAACGTCGTACAGGCGCCCGCGGCTTGCGCAGCATTGTCGAGCAAGCGCTGCTAGACACGATGTACGAGTTGCCGTCGCGCAAGGATGTCAGCAAAGTGGTGCTGACCGAGGACGCCGTTGCCGGAAAGAGTAAACCCGAATTGATTTTGGGTCGCACTTTGTCCGATAGTGAAGCCAGTGACACTGAGTCGCCCTTGAAGAACGCAGTAGCTTAGAGATATCTCCTTGTTTGTGCTCTGTCTGGCTCTGACCGGAAGGGCACAGGCAAGACCGGGCGACAGGCGAAGGTAAAGAGAAAAGAGTGGGTGTTCATGATGGCCACCAGACATAAAAATTTGTCTCTCTTTAACTCTGTGAAGTTCTGTTCTAATGTTCGTACGGCCTACTTGAAATATCAAAATTCGCCACAATCTGAGCTACAACAGGTTAAACCGTGAAAGGGAAGCCCAGGCTTCCCTTTTGCGTCTAAGGACATTTATAGGAAATGACTATGTCTGCGAGCCAGATTCTTTCTACGGAACCTATTGAGCTGCCGCTGCTTCCCTTGCGCGATGTAGTGGTGTTCCCTCACATGGTGATTCCGCTTTTTGTTGGTCGGCCTCGCTCGATAAAAGCCCTTGAGCTGGCGATGGAGTCCGGCAATAACATTATGTTGGTGGCGCAAAAGTCCGCAGGCAAGGACGATCCCGCTCCTGAGGATCTCTACGAAATTGCGTGTGCGGCCAGTATTTTGCAAATGCTCAAGTTGCCTGATGGCACCGTAAAAGTGCTGGTGGAGGGCTTGCAACGCGCTCGTATCACCCAGGTTCAGGATGCTGACACCCACTTTATGGCCTCGGTGGTTGAAGTGCCTGGCGATGCTGGTGATGCGGCTGAAACCGAAGCCTTGCGCCGCGCTGTGCTGGGTCAGTTCGAACAGTACGTCAAACTGAATAAAAAGATCCCTCAGGAAATTCTGACTTCCCTGACTGGGATCGATGACGCTGGCCGGCTGGCCGATACCATTGCTGCTCACTTGCCGTTAAAGCTGGAGCAAAAGCAGGGCATGCTGGAAACGCCCAAGGCCATGGAGCGTCTGGAAGGCTTGCTGTCGCAATTGGAAGGTGAAATCGACATTTTGCAGGTCGAAAAACGCATTCGCGGCCGTGTGAAAAAGCAGATGGAAAAGAGCCAGCGCGACTACTACCTGAACGAGCAGGTCAAGGCGATTCAGAAAGAGTTGGGCGAAGGCGAGGACGGTGCCGATGTCGAGGAACTGGAAAAGCGCATCGAGCAGGCTCAGCTAAGCAAAGAGGCGCTCAAGAAAGCTGAAGCTGAAATGAAGAAGCTCAAGCTGATGTCGCCCATGTCAGCTGAAGCCACGGTGGTGCGCAACTACATTGAAACGCTGGTTGGTCTGCCTTGGCGCAAAAAGAGCCGTATCAATAATTCCTTGAGCAATGCTCAGGAAGTATTGGATGCGGACCATTTTGGTCTGGAGAAAGTCAAAGAGCGGATTGTTGAGTACCTGGCAGTTCAGCAACGTGTGGACAAATTGAAGGCTCCGATCCTGTGTTTGGTTGGCCCTCCAGGCGTCGGTAAAACTTCGCTGGGTCAGTCCATTGCCAAGGCAACGAACCGCAAGTTCATTCGCATGGCTTTGGGTGGCGTACGTGACGAGGCCGAGATCCGTGGTCACCGTCGTACCTATATTGGCTCTATGCCCGGCAAGGTTGTTCAGAACATGAGCAAGGTGGGTGTACGTAATCCGCTGTTCTTGCTGGACGAGATCGATAAGATGGGCGCGGATTTCCGTGGCGATCCTTCCTCGGCATTGCTGGAAGTTCTGGACCCTGAACAAAACCACACCTTCCAGGATCACTACCTGGAAGTGGACTACGACTTGTCCGACGTGATGTTCGTGGCAACCAGTAACACCCTGAATATTCCACCGGCCTTGCTGGATCGTATGGAAGTGATTCGTCTGTCTGGCTACACCGAAGACGAAAAAGTACGCATTGCTTTTGATTACCTCCTGCCCAAGCTGATGAAGAACAACGGTGTGCGTGCTGGTGAGCTGGAAGTCACCGAAGATGCTGTACGCGACATCGTGCGTTACTACACGCGTGAGGCGGGTGTACGCTCGCTGGAGCGTGAAATCAGCAAGATCTGCCGCAAGGTGGTTCGCAAGCTGCTGGTGGCCAATCCACAGGCTGGCACGCGTGCTGCCCGTAACAAGGCCCTGACACAGGAAACTCTGGTGGTCAATTCGGAGAACCTGAACGAGTACCTGGGTGTGCGTCGCTACTCCTTCGGCCTGGCCGAGAAGGAGAACAAGATTGGACAGGTGACCGGCCTGGCATGGACCGAGGTGGGTGGCGATCTGCTGACCATTGAAGTGGCCGATATGCCCGGTAAAGGCAATGTGTTACGCACCGGTTCGATTGGCGATGTGATGAAAGAGTCCGTTGAGGCGGCCCGCACAGTGGTGCGTTCGCGTGCCCAGAAATGGGGCATCCCCAACACGGTATTCGAGAAGCGCGACCTGCATGTGCACTTTCCTGAAGGCGCTACGCCCAAGGATGGTCCATCGGCTGGTATCGCCATCACCACGGCTATTGTGTCCAGTCTGACGGGTATTCCGGTTCGCTCTGATGTGGCCATGACGGGTGAAATCACCTTGCGCGGCGAAGTTTTGCCTATTGGCGGCTTGAAAGAGAAGCTGTTGGCAGCGCAGCGCGGTGGCATCAAAACGGTGATGATCCCGGAGGAAAACGTCAAAGACTTGGCCGACATTCCAGATAACGTGAAGAACACGCTGGAGATCATTCCAGTGCGTTGGATTGATCGTGTATTGGAAGTGGCCCTGCAAGACGCCGTCACGCCTCTGAGCGACGAAGAGGTGGCTCGCCTGGCTGCTGAGGCTTTGGCCGCCACTCGTGCCGCAGGCACGGGCTCGGAGTCCTTCAAGCACTAAGCATCAGCAGTAGTAAGCAAGCAGTGAAACAGGCTACCTTGAACCCAAGGTAGCCTGTTTGCATTTTGGTCAGACTGATCGTGGCTTTGAGGTTAGCCATGTTGACAGCAGTGGGAGCCAGATCTTTGGGCAATGATATGAGGAAGGTGAGGGTCGCAAGCTTGCGCGAGAGGTTTACGGCTGCTCAACTCTTGCTGTAGGCATGTTGGCATGTAGGCATGCAGGTATGTGGGGGGCCAGGAATGGCTGCCCCCACGATTGCAGCCATGACTGCAACTGCAGACATACCGTGATGGCCATAGGCAAAGCGCTTGTCGCCGTTAATCTGCTCAAACTTGTATAGCGGCATGCACTCTGACCAGTAAAAAAACCCCATGCACCAAACGGTATATGGGGTTTTTCTCTTATCAGGTGCACCAAGCTCATAAAACAGGCCTGATAGCCTAGAGAGACAAGGTTTAATGCAGCGGGCTGGTACGAATCAGGCCTACAGCAATACCTTCCAGGGACAGAGAGTCCGGGTCGGTAACGATGATGGGTTCAAAGTCCGCGTTCTCAGGTAAAAGGATGACCTGATTGCTGGAGCGCGACAGGCGCTTGACGGTGACATCATCACCAATGCGGACCACCACGATCTGCCCATTACGCGCTTCGCTAGCTTTTTTGACGGCCAGCAGATCGCCGTCAAAAATTCCGGCGTCTTTCATGCTCAGGCCGCGCACACGTAGCAGGTAATCAGGCGTTTGGGTGAACAGGGTAGGGGCAACACCAATTTCGCGCTCGATATGCTCAGTAGCCAGAATAGGGCTACCGGCAGCAACGCGGCCAATAATGGGCAGTAAGAGGGCGTCAGTCAGATTGGCCAATGGGCTGCTATTGGGCGCTGCATGGTCGCGTGTATCCGTGCCAAGCAGGCGTATGCCGCGCGAGGCACCGGCGGTTAGCTCGATCGCGCCTTTGCGGGCCAGAGCTTTCAAATGATCTTCGGCCGCATTGGCGGATTTGAAACCCAGCACTTGAGCAATTTCTGCGCGAGTGGGGGGGAAACCCGTCCGTTCGATTTCAGAACGGATAATGTCCAGCACTTGTTGCTGGCGTGCAGTGAGCTTGGCGGTCATAGTATTGTCTGCTGAATATATATACAGTAAAGATTGTGCGTTACAGTTGCCGTTTTTGCAAGCTTTGGGGACCTTAAAGGCTTAATTTTCGACCCTTCGAGGTCTGTTCAGGCAGATGGAAGCCAGTCTTTGCGATCCTGCGTGTACAGCACGTGAGGGACAAGCTGGTGGCCCACAGGTACGCCAGGATGAGCAAAGGTGCCGGCTTGTTTTGTCATGCCCAGGCGTTGCATGACGGTTTGCGAAGGCCGGTTCAACTGAGCGGTGTACGCCACAATTTGCTCCAGGTCCAGTTCGTTAAAGGCAAAATCCATGCAGGCTCGGGCGGCTTCGGTGGCGTAGCCTTTGCCCCAGTATTCAGGCAGAAGACGCCAGAGCAGTTCTACGCAAGGCTGAAAGTAGAGCTCAGCAGTTGGGCGGTTCAAGCCGACCATACCGATGAAGGCCCCTTTTTCCTTCAGCTCCACAGCCCAGGGCCCCCAGCCATGTTCTTCGATCAGGCTTTGGCTGCGGTGGGCGATAGCATCGCTTTGTTCGCGGTCCAGGGTGGCCGGATAAAAGCGCAGCGCGTGGGGGTCGCTATTTAATCGGTAAAAGGGCTCGAGGTCGGTCGGTTTCCAGGGGCGCAGGATCAGGCGTTCGGTGTGCAGGGAAATAGCGTCTGTCATGGGGTACTCCAAGGTCCGGAACGACAACGCCCTTCCGAAGAAGGGCGTTGGAGGCGGTAAGGACGGCCAGCTTATTTCAGGACTTGAGCGATGGCTTTGGCCACGACATCAATGTTCTGGCTGTTGAGCGCAGCAACGCAGATACGGCCACTGCTGACGGCGTAAATGCCGTGTTCCTGGCGCAGGCGTTCTACTTGCTCGGCCGTCAGGCCGGAGTAGGAGAACATACCGCGCTGTTGCAGTACGAAGTCAAAGTTCTGGGTGGCACCATGTTCTTTCAGCTTGGCAACCAGTTGTGCACGCATGTCACGGATGCGATCACGCATGCCAGCCAGTTCGGTAGCCCAAGTCTGGAACAGCTCGGGTGAGCTCAGGACAGTGGCTACAACCTTGCCGCCGTGTGTTGGCGGGTTGGAATAGTTGGTGCGAATCACGCGCTTGACCTGGCTCAGCACGCGGGACGTTTCGTCCTTGCTGGACGTGACCAGTGTCAGGGCGCCGACGCGTTCGCCGTATAGCGAGAAGGATTTGGAGAAAGAAGAGCTGATGAACATGGACAGGCCCAGCTTGGCAAACAGGCGTACCACGCTGGCGTCTTCCTCCAGACCGGCACCAAAGCCTTGATAGGCGATGTCCAGGAAAGGAACCAGTTGACGCTCTTTGATCAGTTCGGCGATCTGGGCCCATTGTTCCATGCTGGGGTCCACGCCGGTGGGGTTGTGGCAGCACGCGTGCAAGACCACGATGGACTGGGCAGGCATGGCACGCAACGAAGCGATCATGCCCTCAAAGTTCAGGCCATGAGTGGTGGCATCGTAGTACGCGTAGGTGTTGACCTTGAAGCCGGCGCGCTCGAACAGAGCACGGTGGTTTTCCCAGCTTGGATCGCTGATGTAAACCTCGGACTGTGGCAGCAGTTGGTGCAGAAAGTCAGCACCGATTTTCAGTGCGCCGGTACCGCCCAGGGATTGCACCGTCAAGGCACGGCCCTCGGCAATAACGGGGGAGTCGGCGCCTAGCAACAGGGTTTGAGCACCCAGGTTGTAGGTATTGATACCTTCGATAGGCAGGTAGCTGCGTGCAGCGGCCTTGCTCATCAAGGCGTCTTCAGCTTGTTGAACAGCCTGCAAAATCGGGATACGCCCTTGATCGTCGTAATAAACACCGACTCCCAAATTAACTTTGCCGTTGCGTTCGTCGGCATTGTATTGTTCATTCAAACCCAAAATAGGGTCGCGTGGAGCCAGTTCGACGGTTTCGAAGAGCGATGTCATGATGATATGGGGGCGTTAGCGCAGAAAGGTAGAAAAACAAAGCATTAATGTGATAATACGGGCTTACCCTAAAGTGTGTCTAGCATGAAATTTGAGCCTGCCTTTCAAGAGTTTCCAGGGAGTTCCTTCAAGCTTTTCCAACCTTATTTGCCTGCTGGTGACCAGCCAGCGGCAATTGAGCAGTTGGTCGAGGGGATTGATGACGGCTTGATGTACCAGACCCTGTTGGGGGTAACGGGATCGGGCAAGACCTATACCATGGCGAACATTATTGCTCGGACAGGGCGTCCGGCCATTGTTCTGGCACCCAATAAAACCCTGGCCGCGCAACTGTACGCAGAGATGCGCGAGTTCTTCCCACGCAATGCCGTGGAATACTTCGTCTCTTATTACGATTACTACCAGCCCGAGGCCTATGTGCCATCGCGCGATCTGTTTATTGAAAAAGACTCGTCCATCAATGAACACATCGAGCAGATGCGTTTGTCGGCCACCAAAAGCCTGTTGGAGCGACCGGACACCATTATTGTGGGCACGGTCTCTTGCATCTACGGTATTGGTAATCCTGGCGACTACCATGCGATGGTGCTGACGCTACGCAAGGGCGACCGAATCGCTCGGCAGGAGCTGCTGGCCCGGCTGGTTGCCATGCAGTACGAGCGCAACGACCTGGACTTCCAGCGTGGTGTGTTTCGGGCCCGTGGCGAAGTGGTCGATATTTTCCCGGCGGAAAATGCCGAGCTGGCCTTGCGGGTCAGTCTGTTTGATGACGAACTGGAAGAGCTGGAACTGTTTGATCCGCTAACTGGCAAAGTGGTGCAGAAGCTGAACCGTTTTACTGTGTTCCCCAGTTCGCACTATGTGACCCCCCGTGAAACGGTGTTGCGGGCAATTGAAACCATCAAGCTGGAACTGCGTGAGCGTCTGGAATTTCTGACGCGGGAAGGGCATTTGGTCGAGGCCCAACGCCTGGAGCAGCGCACCCGTTTTGATCTGGAAATGCTGCAGGAGCTGGGTTTTTGCAAAGGCATCGAGAACTACTCCCGCCACTTGTCAGGGGCGGCGCCCGGCGATCCGCCACCAACGCTGATTGATTACCTGCCGCGTAACTCCCTGATGTTTATTGATGAAAGCCACGTCACGATCGGGCAGTTGGGAGCGATGTACCGTGGTGACCGCTCGCGTAAAGAAACGCTGGTGCAATTCGGTTTCCGCCTGCCGTCGGCCATGGATAACCGGCCCTTGAAGCTGGAAGAGTTCGAGCGTCGCATGCCGCAAACCGTGTTCGTGTCGGCCACACCGGCTGCTTACGAGCAAGAACATGCCGACAACGTGGTCGAGCAAGTGGTGCGGCCTACCGGCCTGGTGGATCCCGAAATTGAAGTTCGTCCTGCCACCACCCAAGTCGATGATTTGCTGGGTGAAATCAAGTTGCGTACGGCGCAGCAAGATCGTGTGCTGGTGACAACGCTTACCAAGCGTATGTCCGAAGACTTGACGGATTACTTGTCCGAGAATGGCATCCGGGTGCGTTACTTGCATTCGGACATTGATACCGTGGAACGGGCCGAGATTATCCGTGATTTGCGCTTGGGCGTATTCGATGTGCTGGTCGGGATCAACTTGTTGCGCGAGGGCCTGGACTTGCCTGAAGTGTCTTTGGTGGCCATTCTCGATGCGGACAAGGAAGGCTTCCTGCGCTCCGAGCGCAGCCTGATTCAAACCATAGGTCGGGCAGCGCGTAATCTGAACGGTAAGGCCATTTTGTATGCCGACAGAATGACAGACTCCATGCGTCGCGCTATCGAGGAAACCGAGCGTCGTCGTGCCAAGCAGATCGCCTTTAACGAAGAGCATGGCATTACGCCGCGCGGCGTGAACAAGGCGGTACGCGAATTGATTGACGGCGTTGTGGCTTCGGATCCTACCGCCAGCTTGCGCGAGGACGTGCCAGAAGCCTTGATTCGCGACGAGAAGGCGGCAGCACGTGAGATCAAGCGTCTGGAAAAAGAGATGATGGATCACGCCCGTAACCTGGAGTTTGAACAAGCTGCGGCTGCGCGCGACAAGTTGCAAAGGCTCAAGGCCAAGTTGCTGATGGCGTGACGGCCCTTGGCCTAATGGCATCAGGCAAGGGCTTGCCCCTTGCAGTGTGCCTTGGGCAGGAGCGCAAACCTTCGCTTGGACCAGATGGGGCGTGTGTGTCGGTATCAGGCTTAACCCCTTCCTGGGAACGTGGAGCTTTTTCATCTTTGCTTGTTGCTGTTGTGTATTCGCAACTAGGCTTGGACGAAAAGACAGTAAAAGCACGGTTCCGCTACCGGCTTTCATCGCTCAGGTGTATTGCTTGATTTATCTCATCTCGTGAAGGCGCAGTATCCGCTAAGCAAAGGGTGCCGCGCCTTTGGTTTATTCCAAACTTCAAGCACCGGCGTACTGTTCTTATTTGCAGCCCCCAAACGACCCGGGTTTGCTGTTTCCAAGGCCGTATCGGGGATCTGTTTTAGGCCCTTGCTCCGTCTTGCCTTATTTGGGGTTTTCCCGCAGACTTTGACGCATTATGAGTAAGGTTCTGTTTGTCTGTACAGGGAATATTTGCCGCTCCCCCAGCGCCGAAGGTGTCTTGCGCCAACTGGTTGACCAAGCCAGTTTGTCGGAGGCTATTTTGGTGGACTCAGCCGCCACGCATGGCTTTCATGTTGGCGAGCATCCTGACACACGCGCACAGATAGCCGCTCGTAAACGCGGTTATGACATCTCTACCTATCAGGCCCGACAGGTCCAGCGCGAGGACTTTCGCAACTTCGACCTTATCTTGAGCATGGACTGGGAAAATCACGCTGCCTTGCAGCAAATGTGTCCTCCCATGTACCGTCACAAGCTCATGTTGCTGATGCGCTTTGCCACTGATTACGAAGCGGCTACCGTGCCTGATCCTTATTATGGTGGCCAGGATGGCTTCAATAAGGTCATGGACTATATTGAGGATGCCTGCCAGGGCGTATTCGAGTTGGTTCGCAAGCGCGTACCCAATTACCGTGCTGCCTGAGCGACTAAAATAACACTGCAGTATAAGTGTAAAAACACACGCTCAAGCACGGTAGTTTCCCCTGTATTTGCTATACTGGACCAAATTGGTCGGATTTGCCCTTGGCAATCCGGCCGCTTTCGCCTTTGGCAAGGAAACTATCATGCGTTTGACGACAAAAGGGCGTTTCGCCGTAACCGCGATGATCGATCTTGCGCTGCGCCAGCAAAGTGGACCGGTGACGCTCGCAGGCATCAGCCAGCGACAGGGTATCTCGCTCTCCTATCTTGAACAGTTATTTGGCAAGTTGCGCCGCCATGAACTGGTCGATAGTGTGCGGGGTCCGGGTGGTGGCTATACGCTTGCGCGTCTGGCCCGCCACATCACCGTTGCTGACATTGTGTTTGCGGTCGATGAGCCCGTTGATGCTACCCAGTGTGGTGGCAAGGGTAATTGCAAGCAGGGCACAAATGGGCAGAAAGGCGAGTGCATGACTCACGAGCTTTGGGCGACGCTTAGTCGTAAAATGGTCGATTATCTGGACTCTGTCTCGCTACAGGACTTGGTTGATCAGCAGCGCCTGCGTCAGCTCAAGTTGGCCGCTCAGGAAGCCGGTCAGCCAGAAGAATGTACTTTGTAGTGGGCAGTCGCCGCTACTGACTCCGGAGTTTTGTATGAGTCGCGCTCAGCGTATTTATATGGATTATGCCGCCACCACACCGGTAGACCCGCGTGTGGCCGACAGCATGATTCCCTGGTTGACGGAACGATTTGGCAATCCCGCCTCCAGCAGCCATCCTTATGGATGGGATGCGGAAGAGGCCGTGGATCAGGCGCGTCGTCAGGTTGCCTCCCTGGTCGGGGCAGAGCCGCGAGAAATCGTCTGGACTTCCGGTGCTACCGAAGCCATCAATCTGGCCTTGAAGGGTGCCGCACAGTTTTATCAGTCCAAGGGCCGCCATATTATTACCGTCCGTACGGAGCACAAGGCCGTGATTGACACCTGTCTGGCCTTGCAGGACGAAGGGTTTGAAGTCACTTTTCTGGATGTCCTGCCCAGTGGTCTGATTGATCCGCAGGCGTTTGAACAAGCCATTCGTCCCGATACCATCCTGGCCTCGGTCATGCTGGTGAATAACGAAATTGGTGTGATTCAGGATGTGCAGGCTTTGGGTGCAATTTGCCGTGAGCACAAGGTGCTGTTCCATGTGGACGCCGCCCAGGCTACCGGCAAGGTGGCGATCAATCTGCAGGAATGGCCGGTGGATTTGATGTCCATGTCGGCCCACAAGACCTACGGTCCCAAAGGGATAGGTGCCTTGTATATACGCCGTAAACCGGCGGTGCGTCTGAAAGCGCAGATTCATGGTGGTGGTCACGAGCGCGGCTTTCGTTCCGGCACCTTGGCCACACATCAGATCGTGGGCATGGGACGTGCGTTTGAGTTGGCCGCCCAGGAAATGGATACAGACAATCAGCGCATCACCGCGCTGCGTGATCGGCTGTGGGCTGGTTTGCAGCAGATCCCAGATTTGTACCTGAACGGCACCTTCGATGAGCGTGTGCCACATAACCTGAACATCAGTGTGGATCACATCGAGGGTGAAGCCCTGATGATGGCCCTGACTGATTTGGCCGTGTCCAGTGGCTCGGCCTGTACGTCGGCCAGTTTGGAACCGTCTTATGTATTGACGGCCCTGGGTCGTAGCGATCAGTTGGCACACAGTTCCTTGCGTTTGAGTCTGGGCCGTTTCACGACCGAGCAGGACATTGATGACACGATTGCCGCCATCGGTCGTGTGGTTGAACAATTGCGGGCCATCTCTCCTTTATGGAGCGAGTCCGCTTCGGAGCCGTTCACGCAATGAGATATAGTGACGCTGTCATGGAGCATTTTCTGCGCCCGCGTCATGTGGGTGTCATGAACAGCAGTGATGCTGACGTAGGCACGGGGGAGGCAGGAAGCTACCAAACCGGGGCCTTGATTCGTATCCAGCTCAAGGTATCGGAGCAGGGTCAGATTCAGGAGAGCTGTTTCAAGGCTTATGGCTGTGGCTGTACCATCGCAGCTGCTTCATTTGCGGCGCAATGGCTGCAAGATCGCAGTCTGGAGCAAGCGGCCCAGTTCTCGTCCACGGATGTGCAGCAAGCATTGGAATTGCCACCGGTCAAAGTGCATTGTGCTTTGTTGGTCCAGGAGGCGGTCCAGGCTGCCGTTGCCTCGGTACAGAACAAAGGCGCGTTTTAGTTGTCCAAGCCTGAAGGCTGAATCCCCTTCAGGTTTATAGAAAGGAAAAGATTATGTCTATTTCTCTTACTCAGCCCGCCGCAGAACATATCCAGCGTCATTTGAAAAAACGCGGGGGCGGTTTGGGGCTACGTTTGGGTGTACGTCTGACCGGTTGCTCGGGTCTGGCCTACAAGCTGGATTTTGTTGATGAGCCGGTTCAAGGCGATCAACTGTTTGAAGAGCACGGCGTTAAACTGTTTGTTGATCCCAAGAGCCTGCCCTTTATTGATGGCACGCGTCTGGATTATGGCCGCGATGGCCTCAATGAAGGTTTTAAATTCATCAATCCAAACGAGAAAGCCTCCTGCGGGTGTGGCGAATCGTTTACCGTGTAGGAACTCATGTCATTACGTTTCGGTTTGGCGGCCAATCAGTTGCACCATGATTCGGCAGATGCGGCTTTGTTTCAGTGGTTGCGGCGCTCAGCCAGCGGTATTCGCGAGTTGGAAGTTGAGCTTTATACGGTGGGTCGTACCTGTAATGCCATCGAGCGTTCGGGCCTGCTGGAAGGCTATGGCGGCCTGGTTCGCTATCCTTACGGTCGTGATGGCGGCTTGATGAAGCTGGTTGCCCGGGTCACACAAAGCCCGGATGGCACTCCGCCTTTTGATGGCGCCATTTATCTGATTGACCCGGTAGACCCATCTTCCATTTTCCCGGAAGCATTGGCGCTCAAGCGTCAGTGCATTACGCATGGTCGTCCTTTTATTTCGACCCTGATGGGGGCGATTGAATGGATTGAAGTGGAGCGAGTCAGTCGTGGCCTGTGGCCCGACTCCAGCTGCAAACGTATTTTTGACTTCCCCAACCAAACTCTGGCCTTGATCGCGCACGATGCACTCAAGGACAAGATGGTTGAGTTCGCTGACAAGCATTTCGACCTGCTGTCCCGTTTTGGCCAACGCGTGGGAACAGGGACGACCAGTCGCTTGTTGAACGAGCTGGCTTGGTCCAAAGGCTGGCCCAAGGAAACCCCCTGGATTCAGTCTTATCTAAGCGGTCCTTTGGGCGGCGATGCGCAAATTGCCGAGCTGGTACTGGAAAACCGTTGCCAGCGTGTGATCTTCTTCGAGGACCCGCACGTCGCACGTCAGCACGAGGCAGACATTCAGTTGCTGGAACGCGCGGTGCGTGTGGTGGCAGATAAGGCTTCGTGTTTCTCCTCGCCCGAAGTGGCCCATAAATGGGCACAGGCGGTGATGCGCTTGCCGGTGGATTGATTGTGCAGGGATGGACGTACAGGCCTTGCAAGGTTTATAAAAAAACCTTGTGGTGGCAGTAAAAAAGGACGCTTAAAAGCGTCCTTTTTTGTTTCACATGAGGTTCGTTGGGCCAGTTTTCCTGACTGTACGAACATCCCTGGCAGGGCCTTGATCAATGACACGGGAAAGGTCTGCTTGATCCGTGGGCGGGGCTTCTCTAGACTACGATCGTGATTTTCAAGCACCGCAAGACAATGTCGCCCAGTCAATAGGGCAGTGTGGAGATACCGGAGGCAGGCTTGAATCGTCGCATGATCTTGAATGCTATGGGCGCGGGTATGCTTGCCCGGCTTGGAGGTGCTGTTTCCTCACTAGGTGCTGCATTTATTACGGCGTCGGCACACACGCAGCAGCTCGATAACTTCCCTTCGGGGCCCGTGCGCATTGTTGTTCCGGTGAATCCGGGTGGCAACGCCGATCGCATTGCGCGAATGCTGGCGCAAAGCCTTGCCGAATTGTGGCAACAAACAGTGATTGTGGACAATGTGCCCGGCGCGCACACCAGTCTAGGCGTGAACCGAGTGGTTCGTGCGGCACCGACCGGCCACACGTTATTGTCCAGTGGTGACCAGCTCGCGATCAATGCTGCCCTTGGCCGCAAACTACCTTATAGCCCGACCGATGTTCGTGGCGTAACTCGTACCATTGTTAATTCGCAGGTGTTGGTGGTTCGCCCAGGCTTGGGTGTCAGCCATTTTGATGAGTACGTGACGCTGCTTAAACAGCGACCTGGCGAAGTATCCGCCGCGCTGCCGATTGGCTATGGCAGTATCTATCATCTGGCTGTCGAGATGCTTAATCAGCGTTTGGGTACGCAAACCAATAACATCCCCTACGCGGGAGGGGCACCGGCTGTTTTGGACATATTAGGCGGGCATGTAGATGCGGCGCTTATTGATATCTCTGGGACAACCCAGAACATTCAGAAGCGTGAGCTCATCCCTTTGGCGGTGACGTCGCTGGAGCGTTCGAAGGTTTTGCCGGATGTTCCCACTTTTCATGAGTTGGGTGCATCTGATTTCGTGATCGAAAGTTGGCAGGGCATCTTTGTGCCACGTGCCACGCCCGATGAGGTCGTCGCTGTGCTGAATCGCGATATTACGGCTGTACTTGGTTCCCGCGAGTTTGCTGCTCCTCTGGAGGAACTGGGCTTTGTGATCGCCCCTGGATCGGCTGAGTCGCTGGATCAGATTGTGGCGCGTGATATTGCTTTGTTTCGTGACGTAGCGGCCGTTGCTGGTATCAAATCTGAGTGATGTCTGCCCTTACGGGCTTGGGGCTGGCTAATGCGGCGATGGGAGTAGGGGTCTGTTCCCGAACAGGCAGAATAGCTGCGTATGTGCGTATGTGCGTATGGGGGGCGACGATGCATAAAGAAAAACGCGCGGTCAAGGCCGCGCGTTTTTCTGCCTTGAGGCTGTGATTAGTCCTCGCGACGCAGGTGCGGGAACAGGATCACGTCACGGATAGCAGGACTATCGGTCAGCAACATGACCAGACGGTCGATCCCGATACCGCAGCCGCCTGTAGGAGGCATGCCGTATTCCAGAGCGCGGATGTAGTCCGCGTCGTAGAACATGGCTTCTTCGTCGCCAGCATCCTTGGCCTGAACCTGAGCCTGGAAGCGAGCGGCCTGGTCTTCAGGGTCGTTCAACTCCGAGAAGCCATTGGCAATCTCGCGGCCCGTGATGAACAGCTCAAAGCGCTCGGTAATGCCTTCCTGGGTGTCCGAGGCACGTGCCAGCGGCGACACTTCTACGGGGTAGTCCACGATGAAAGTGGGGTGCCACAGCTTGGATTCGGCTGTTTCTTCAAATAGAGCCAGTTGCAAGGCACCCAGGCCGGCATCACGCAGCGGGGGTGAGTTCACGTCCACTTTCAGGCGAGCCAGCTCAGTACGCAGGAACTGGATGTCTTCCAGTTGTTCGATCTGGTAGGAAGGCGCGTACTTCATGATGGCGCCGGTAATGGTCAGGCGATCAAAAGGCAGGCTCAGATCCAGCTCGCGTTCCTGATATTGCAGGGTGGCGGTACCACGGGCGCTGATCGCGGCTTCGCGTATCAGGTTTTCGGTGAAGTCCATCAGCCACTGGTAATCCGTGTAGGCCGCGTAGAACTCCATCATGGTGAATTCGGGGTTGTGACGAGGGCTGACGCCTTCGTTACGGAAGTTGCGGTTGATCTCGAACACGCGCTCGAAACCGCCCACGATCAAACGCTTCAGGTACAGCTCGGGAGCAATACGCAGGTACATTTCCATGTCCAGCGCATTGTGGTGGGTCACAAAGGGTTTGGCCGATGCGCCACCCGGAATGGGGTGCAGCATCGGGGTTTCCACTTCCAGGAAATCGGCCTGGGCCATGTGCTGACGCAGGCTGCTCATGACCTTGCTGCGGGCCAGGAAGGTTTGACGGGTGTCTTCACCCATGATCAGGTCGACGTAGCGCTGACGGTACTTCAATTCCTGGTCGGCCAGACCGTGGAATTTGTCGGGCAGGGGACGTAGGGACTTGGCCAGCAGGCGCACGCTGGAGGCGTGCACGGATAGTTCGCCCTTATTGGTTTTGAAGACGGTGCCTTCCACGGCCAGGATGTCACCGATATCCCAGCCCTTGAATTGCGCATAGTTCTCTTCACCCAGTGCGGCTTTGTCCAGATAGATCTGGATACGGCCGGAGGCATCTTGCAGCGTGGCAAAGCTGGCTTTGCCCATGACACGCTTGAGCATCATGCGGCCAGCCACTTTCACGACTTTATGGCTTGCAGCCAGCGCCTCTTTGTCCTGCTCGCCGTATTGCTTGTGCAGCTCGGCAGCGTGGGCATCAGGGCGAAAATCGTTGGGGTAGGCGATGCCATTTTCGCGCAGGCGGTCCAGCTTGGAACGACGCTCGGCGATCAGGCGGTTTTCGTCTACGACGGGTGCGGAAGTGTCTAGCGATTCAGTCATTGTGTCAGTACTTATTCGTAGTGGCGGATGTCGTCCAGGACGTGCTGGCCAAACTCCGGGCTGTTCAGGTGGCGCAAAATTCGCTCTGCGGTATCGTCCGGGCTGCTTAGCTGGCCTTGCTGATGCAGGTCGATAAAGCGGCTCAGGTTCGGGAACTGATCGCGGGACTGGCTACGGATATGGCCTTGCATATCGGTATCGACCACGCCCGGAGCCAGAGAGCAAACGGCCAGCTCGGGATTTTCCAGTTTCAGGGTTTGCGTATAGAAATCCAGTGCTGCCTTGCTGGAGCCATACACGGCCCAGCCCGAAACGGGCTTGCGGCCAGCACCCGAGGAGATATTGAGCACCTGGCGCTGGGCATCCTTGGGGGCGCCTTGCAAAAAGGCGGCGGTCAGGCTCATGACACTGGCGACATTCAATTGCAGCGCCTGTGTAATGGCCTGGGCATCGAGCAGGTGGCTGGCCTGCCCAACGGGATCAACCGTGCCTGCATTATTAATGAGGACGTAGCGTTGAGCCTGTGTCTGGCTGATCAAGGCTTGTAGGGCCTTGGCAGCCTCTTGTGCGCCTTCCGCGCTGGCCAGATCCACTTGCAGATGCTGATGAGCCCCTTGGGGCGCATCCAGTTGCAGTTCGCTGCGGGCCAGAGTGATCAACTGATGGCCAGCAGCCAACGCTTGACGCGCCAGGGACAAGCCCAGACCGCGAGAGGCACCGCTTAGAACAGTCAGCGTGGAAGTGTGCATATTAAACCCCTTGTTTCAGGCTGGCTTGAATAAAGGCATCCAGGTCGCCATCCAGAATCTTCTGGGTATTGGAGCTTTCGTAGTTGGTACGCAAGTCCTTGATGCGGCTTTGGTCCAGCACGTAGGAACGGATCTGGTGGCCCCAACCCACATCGCTCTTGGAGTCTTCCAGCTTTTGCTGCTCGGCCATGCGGTTGCGCATTTCCAGCTCGTACAGACGCGATTTCAGCATCTGCATGGCTTCAGCACGGTTACGGTGCTGCGAGCGGTCGTTCTGACACTGCACCACAATGCCGCTGGGTTCGTGCGTAATACGAACGGCCGAGTCGGTTTTGTTAATGTGCTGACCCCCCGCACCACTGGCACGGTAGGTGTCGATACGCAAGTCGGCCGGATTGATTTCCACTTCAAAGGAATCATCGATTTCCGGGTAGACGAATACGCTGGTGAACGAGGTGTGACGGCCGTTGGACGAGTCGAAAGGGCTTTTGCGAACCAGACGATGCACGCCGGTTTCAGTGCGCAAAAAGCCGTAGGCGTAATCGCCTTCAATCTTGATGGTGGCCGATTTGATACCGGCAACGTCACCGTCAGACTGTTCCAGGATTTCAGCCTTGAAGCCTTTGTGTTCGGCATAGCGCACATACATGCGCAGCAGCATGGAGGCCCAGTCCTGGGCTTCGGTACCACCCGCACCGGCCTGAATATCCATAAAGCAATTGAGCGGATCGGCAGGGTTGGAGAACATGCGGCGAAATTCCAGCTCTTCAATACGGCTGGCCATGGCGGCACAATCTTCCTCGATGGCGGCGATGGTGGCATCGTCATCGTCCATCGCGGCAAGCTCAAACAGATCCTGTGAATCTTTCAGGCCCGTGTGCAAGGCGTCCAGCACATGCACCACGTTTTCCAGGCTTTTCTTTTCGCGGCCCAGATCCTGGGCGTGTTGAGGGTCGTTCCAGACGTTGGGGTCCTCGAGTTCGGCATTGACTACGTGCAAACGATGCGCTTTGTCATCGTAGTCAAAGATACCTCCGTAAGGCATTTTCCCGCTCCGAATAATCGGCAAGGCGGGCTTCCAGTTGATTAAGTCGTTCCGATTCCATGATTCAGCGGCTTTCCTATATTTGAGGTGCCATCCGCGCCAGCCAGCAGGGCGGCGCGCGGCAAACTTCCGATTTTACCCTTATCGGAGGTCTATGGCACGTATTGGCCGCTCAGGAACTGGACATTGTGCAAGCAGCGGTGCGATAGGTGGACGCAGATTGATAGGAAGGTCGGTGTGAGAGGGTGGGCACAGTGGGGGCAGAGGGTTCAGCAAGATCGCTATCCAGGCTGAAATGGGCCACCACCTGGGCCAGAAACGTCGTTTGTTCCAACTGCTCCTGGGCCGTGTGGGCACTGTGTTCAAGCAGTTGGCGGTTGGACTGACCTTGCTGGTCCAGACGCGTCATGACCTGGTTTACGTATTCGATATGTGTCGCCTGATCCTGAGAGGCCTGGGCAATATCGGCCACAATACTGCGCATTTCATTGACTTTGTCTTGTGTGCTGGCCATGACCTGCGCCATGCCGCGCGCGGCCACCGAGCTTTGTTCGGTTTGTTCGACCGAGCTGGAAATTAAGGTGGAAACCTGTTGCAAGGCATCGGTGGAGCGCAAAGCCAAATTACGCACTTCAGCGGCAACCACCGCAAAGCCATGACCGTGCACACCCGCTCGGGCGGCTTCCACGGCAGCATTCAGGGCCAGAATATTGGTCTGGAAGGCAATGCTGCGGATCAGCTTGGTGATCTCGCTCATTTTGTGTGAGCTGTCGGCAATGGCGTTGATGGTATCGAGCAAGTTTTGGGCGGCCTGGTTGCCCTGTGCGACCTGACTGGACGTGTCTTGAGCCAGTTGGTCGGCCGTTCGGGCCTGTTTGGCGTTCTGTCTGACGGTATCGGCCAGTTGATTCATGGTTTTGACCGTCTGGTTCAGCTCAGTGGACTGCTCTAGAATTTGTTCGCCCAGGTTATGGCTTGCCGACACAATTGCTGTTGAGCCATCGCGGATCAGGCCAGTTTGTTCACGGATCTGATGTACGACGGTTTGCACGCCCTGCCCAATTCCGTTCAGGGCGCTTAACAAGGTGCCGAACTCGTCGTGACGACGGACGTTGAGCTGGGCGTTGAGTTTACCCTTGGCCAGTTCCTTGGCCAGATTTGCGCCTTGATCCAGGGGGTGTTTGATGGAGCGATAGAGCAAGCGCAGGGCCGCTGAGCTGGCGATGAAAAACAGAGCCAGAGCGGCCAGTGCAAGGCTGAAAGCACGATCGCTGCTGCGGCCAGCCAGATCCAGAGAACGGTCCAGGCGTTCGCTGAATTGATGCTCGAATTCATCCAGTGTGTGTGTGATTTGGGCGGAGGCTTGAATGTATTGCTGGCTGAACACCAGCACTTTGGCCATCAAGGCATTGGGCAAAGCAATGCGGATCGTGCCGTTGTCATCTTCAAACTGGCCACTGGCCGTTTGAATGGCCTCGGACTGAACCTGACTAAGGGCCAGGGTCTGTTCATAGGCAGAGCGCAGCAAATCCTGCTCAGCCGGCTCCAGCTCCAGATCCCTGAAACGGTCCAGCATTGCTAAGGTGACCCCTTCCTGATCGGCTTGGGCACCGGTAAACACCGCCAGCAGACGGCGGAAGTTATCCTGAAATTCAATTTGCTCGCTGGAGACAAAGGCGATGGCTTGACGGCTGAGCAATTCGCTGATGCGTTTGAAGTCTTTGCTAAGCGCCGTGGTGTCGTGGCGCTGGGCTTCCAGGTGCTTGCGTTGTTCGATGCTGTTGCTCAGGTGCTGCAGGGCAATCAGCATCAGGACTAAAAACAGGCTCAGGGTTGCAAAGTAGGCGATAAAGCCGGTTTTGAGCGTCAGTAGTTTTTTCAAGGCGACTCCCACAAAGAGTGGGGTGCACCTAAGCGCTGATGGCTCTTGTCGCACCCCTGTCAGGCGCACCTATCTTTGCATCTGATTGTGACAGGGGTGTGGCGCTATGTCTTAACGACGGTGGGGGGGGCGGCGAGGGGCAGAGGTCGGGGCGCCAACACGCTTGGGCAAGTGGCGGAAAATGATGCGACCTTTGCTCAGGTCGTAGGGCGACATTTCCAGGGTGACGCTGTCGCCAGCCAGAATACGGATGTGGTGCTTGCGCATTTTGCCGCCCGTGTAGGCGATAACGGCGTGACCGTTGTCCAGGGTGACACGAAAGCGTGAGTCAGGCAGGATTTCGGTGACGGAACCTTGCATTTCAAGTAGCTCTTCTTTGGCCATAAATCGGGACTCCTTTAAAAATAATGATTCCCGTCAGGCCCTGCTGGGCGGGACGGGGACGGGCGTAGCAACCAGGCAGACCGACAAACCGTACAAACGGTGTCTGGTGTCCAGCCTTGCGCTAGGCCCATGAAAATTGAGGTGAATCTGTGTCTGTCAGAACGGTTGGGTTCCAGACAGGGTCGGGTTGATCAAATTGAAAACACGCCCGCCGTTCGTGGGAAGAACCGGCCAGGGCAGACAGGGTCTGCCTACCTGAAAAACGGGCAAAAACACGAATACTTGCCAGAAACGTAGACCTGCATAACGACGCGCGGGACAGTCCCTTGCGGTTAAGAGTGCTGGTTGTGGTGCCAAGTAATGCACTTGGGGCGCTTGATCGGGTCAAGCTTTATTCCCAAAAGTGGGGGTGTTTCAAGGTCGATTTACCCTGGGTAGCTGCATCTGATGTTGTCAAAGCCAGACGAGCGTGGATGGGATGGGCCAATAAAACTCAATCAGCGCCATGACGTGACAATTGTATGATTATAAATAATATTTATGGATTGGTCAAAGATTGACCAGCCTGCATGGTCACAAGCAGGCGGGTAAAGGCGTAGAGGGCAGGGCATGCTTGCCTATATACTAGCCCCATCGTAGCGGCGCCGTGTTGACCTGAGCAGGGATCACACGCGCCGTTGCCGTTTTTTAGGACATGTTGTGAGCACTCAGAAACTGACCCCTGGCACGACGGCTTTACTGGTTTTACCTACGATTTTGTGGGCCAGTAACGCCATCGTCGGACGCTTGATTCATGATCAGGTGCCGCCTATTACCCTGAATTTTTTTCGTTGGTTGGTGGCGTTCACCATCTTGCTTTTTGTGGGACGGCAAGTGCTGCGACGCGGCAGCAATTTGTGGGCCAACTGGAAACGCTACTCCATTTTGGGTTTGCTGGGCATAGGGATCTATAACGCTTTGCAATATCTGGCACTGCAAAGTTCCTCCCCCATTAACGTGACGCTGGTCAATGCCAGCTTGCCGTTCTGGATGCTGGTGATCGGCCGCCTGTTTTTCAAATCTACGGTCAATGGGCGGCAACTGGTCGGTGGTTTGATGTCTTTGCTGGGTGTGGTTCTGGTATTGACTCGCGCGGATTGGCAAGAGCTGATGGCCTTCCGTTTTGTGCCGGGCGATGTCTATATGGTGATCGCCACCATTGCCTGGGCGATCTATAGCTGGATGCTCAGTACGCGTCGCCATGAGGGTGTCATCGCACAGACATGGGCCACCGTCGTGATGGCGCAGGTGTTTTTTGGCTTGATCTGGTCCGGTGCATTTGCCGCCATGGAGTGGACATTCACGGACTGGCATATCGATTGGTCTTGGGGCTTGCTGCTGGCTATTTTGTATGTGGGCACCGGTCCTGCCTTGATTGCCTTGCGCTGCTGGGGGGTGGCTGTCCAACGAGTCGGTGCCGCAACCGCCGGTTTTTTCGTGAACCTGATGCCGGTATTTGCGGCCTTGATGTCCGTTTTTATTCTGGGCGATACCCCCAAGCTTTACCACGGCGCGGCGTTTCTTCTGATTGTGGGCGGAATTTATGTATCGTCACGTAAAAGCTAAGGCCTGAGAGCACCTGGTATTGGGGGGCTCCAGCGAAAAAAGGACGCCCGGTAGAGCGTCCTTTTTTACTTTGTAGGCTCGGGTTCAAGTTCTTGAACGTGCCAGCAGAGGGTTATTTGCCATTACCCATGCGGCGGAAAATCGTCGCGACCAAAGGACCGGAAATATTGTGCCAGACACTGAAAATGGCGCTGGGCACGGCGGCCAGAGGCGAGAAGTGGGCACTGGCTAGAGCTACGCCTAGACCGGAATTTTGCATGCCTACTTCAATTGCCAGGGTTTTGCGTTGTGGCAACGGCATGCCGCTCAGGCGGGCCAGTACATAGCCCAGTATGTAGCCTAGGGTGTTATGCACGACAACGACCGAAAATACCAGCAGGCCGCTGGTCGCAATCTTGGCCTGGTTGCCGGCTACAACCGCAGCTACGATAGCCACAATTGCCACGACAGAGACCAGGGGCAGAGCAGCCACGCCCGCTTTGATTTTTTCGCCCAGCAGGGACTGCACAATAACACCCAGGGTAATGGGCAGAATCACGACCTGAACAATGGACCAGAACATGGCCGAGGCGCTGACCTCCAGCCATTGGCTGGCCAGCATGTAAATCAGGGCGGGGGTGACGATAGGCGCCAGCAAAGTGGAGACCGAGGTAATGGCAACCGACAGGGCCAGGTCACCACGTGCCAGGAAGGTCATTACGTTGGATGAGGTCCCGCCAGGGCAGCAGCCAACCAGAATGACGCCAATCGCTAATTCGGGCGGCAAGGAAAACGCATAGGCCAGGGACCAGGCCAAGACGGGCATGATGAGGAATTGACCCAGAACACCCACAGCCACTCGGCCCGGGCGTACGAACACCTCAGCGAAGTCCTGGCGCGATAAAGTCAGCCCCATACCGAACATGATGATGCCCAGAAGTGGAACAATATAAGCGCCTAACCAGCGGTAGTGGTCGGGAAAGTAAAAGGCCAAAATGGCAAACAGTAGAACCCAGATGGCAAAGGTATTGCCAACAAAACGGCTCAGGCGGGCGATAGCCTGCATGATGAAATATCCTTCAAGGAGCACGGCAGGCCGGTAGGCCGGCGTGGTGCGGATTAGTCTGTTATGGGGAGCAGCATGGGGCGGGCCAGGTGTAGACCGTCCATCGCAGACCTGCTTAAGGACTGGCGATACGACTTTCCGGTAGGGTGGGATAAAGCGCTGGCAGCACGGGGCTGTACGGGCAGATCTGGGTAAGGTCAGTTGTACAGGGGGTGGTGGGCGAAACGGGCAACATGGCAGGCCATGTTTTTTATCCTGGAAGGCCGGGCTCGAGCGTATTGTAGACCCTGGTCACCAGGGTATTTTGATTAGCTTGCTTGCAAATGTGTGTATTGGGAGAAGGTGGGTGAATAGAGCGGGATCACGTCTGGCGGCTTACGCCTGTTTGGCCTTGTCCATGTCTTTGGTAGGTAGTTATATCGCCTTGACTCGGCCCTTGGTGACGGCACTGCCGGTGTTCTTGTTGGCTTGGTTGCGCTTTGGGATTGGTGGGTTAGCGATGCTGCGCTGGCTACGTAAACCCGCGAATGAACCGACGTTGGATTTGCGCACCCGTGGCTTGATCTTTCTGGAGTCTTTCCTGGGCAATTTTCTGTTCACCCTGTGCATGGTGACGGGTATCAGCATGACCAGCGCGGTGTCGGCAGGCGTGATCTTGTCAGCTATCCCCGGCATGGTGGCCTTGTTTAGTTGGTATTTTCTGAAAGAAAGCATAGGCCCGCGTACGTGGGCATCGCTGGCCCTGGGTATGGGCGGTATTGCCTTGCTCGCTTTGGTGCAGGCTGATGACCACGGTGTGGATCAACTGGATACGGGGAAAATGTGGTTGGGCAATGCACTGATCTTTTGTGCCGTCTTGTGCGAATCAGCCTATGCCGTCATTGGCAAGCGTTTGACCGCTGTGCTTAGCCCCAAGCGTATCAGCGCCATTATCAATCTGTGCAGTCTGGCCCTGATTACGCCGCTAGGCTTATACGCCGCCTGGGATTTTGATTTCACAGCACCGGCAGGCTGGATCTGGCCTTTGCTGGTGTTTTATTCCCTGGCCGCCAGTGTCTGGACGGTTTGGCTGTGGATGACGGGTGTGCGTTCCGTGCCTGCTTCGCAAGCCGCCGTATTTATGGTTTTGATGCCTTTAGGCACGGCGGCAGTGGGTGTGCTGGTGCTGGGCGAGAGCTTTACCACCGTGCATGTATACGCTTTCATCCTGGCTTTGGCGGGCTTGGTGCTCGCGACTTTGCCGGCTCGGGTGAAATCGTAAAAAAACCGCTGCATAAGCAGCGGTTCAGGAAGAGAAATATTGGTGGAAGCGATAAGGCCTAGTCTTGTCCCTGAGCAAATTCAATAATGAATTGCACGCTGACGTTTCCATTCCATTCGTTCTGATCCAGACGATAAGCCGCCTCGATATGCTCGGGCAGCAAGGTATCGCGATTGAACCAAATGGCATCGAAGTATTCGCCGTTACGCTCCAGGCTCAGTTTCAAATGCTTGTTTTTCAGCAGGCGCTGCTGGCGCACAAAGAACCGGTCACGGAATACTGGCGCTGGAAAACCTGCACCCCAGACTTGTTTTTGCAATATGCCCGCCACCGTAATATTGATGTGTTCAGGTTCCAGCGAACCGTCGGTTTCGATGATAGGGTCAAATTGAAAGCGGCCTGTCAGTTCCTGCACCGCTTCTTCAAAAGCCTGCACGAATACATCGTAATTGTCCTCTTCAATGGTCAGGCCGGCTGCCATGGCGTGACCACCAAACTTCAGAATCAGACCGGGATAGCGTTTGGAGACCAAGTCCAGCGCATCGCGCAGATGCACGTCGGGAATAGAACGGCCCGAACCTTTGATCTCGCCTTCGTCACCTTGGGCAAAGGCCAGGGTAGGGCGCCAATACTTTTCTTTCAGACGTGAGGCGACCAGTCCGACGATGCCTTGGTGCCATTCCGGGTGAAACACGCACACCGTGGCACTGGTGTCCGGTTCAGCCAGCTCGGCCGCGCGTAGCGCCTCTTCGCGCATGGACTGCTCAATCGAGCGGCGATCCTGGTTCATTTCTTCCAGTTCGCGGGCCAGATTGGCGGCTTCATCCTCGTCGTCCGTGATCAGGCAGCGTATGCCCAAGGCCATATCGGCCAGTCGACCAGCGGCGTTGATGCGTGGGCCCAAGGCAAAACCCAGATCAAAGGCACTGGCCTGACGCGGATCGCGGCCTGCAACCTGGAACAGGGCGCGCAGTCCGGCTTGCATCTGGCCCTTGCGCATGCGCTCCAGCCCTTGAGTGACGATCAGGCGGTTGTTGGCATCCAGGCTGACCACGTCGGCCACAGTACCCAGGGCGACCAGATCAGCCAGCTCGTTCAGGCGTGGGCCGGCGTTGGCTTCATACACTCCGCGCTGGCGCAGCTCGGCACGCAAAGCCAGCATCAGGTAAAAAATAACGCCCACACCGGCCAGGTTCTTGGAGGGGAATTCACAGCCGGGCTGATTGGGGTTCACAATCGCCAGAGCATCGGGCAATTCATCACCAGGCAAGTGATGGTCTGTGACCAGAACTTTCATACCCGCCATATGGGCGGCTTGCACGCCATCAATACTGGCAATGCCGTTATCCACCGTAATCAGCAGATCTGGCTTGCCCGAGGGGTGTTGCTCAGCCAGTTCCACCACGGCGGGTGATAAGCCATAGCCGGTTTCAAAGCGGTTTGGCACCAGAAAGTCCACGACAGCGCCCATGCTGCGAAGTGCACGCAGGCCCACGGCACAGGCGGTAGCGCCGTCACAGTCGTAGTCGGCAATGATCAGCATGCGATCCCGACGGGCAATGGCATCGGCCAGCAAGACGGCGGCTTCACGCGCCTGGGTCAGCATATTGGGCGGAATCATGTTGCGCCAGGCCGGATCGATCTGGGCGGCATCGGTCACACCTCGAGAGGCCAGCAAGCGGGCCATTAAATCGTGAATCCCGGCCTGCTTCAGGGCTTGGCTGGCGGCTTCTTGGGCGGGACGGTTTTTCAGGATAGGGGTGACCACCACTGACTCCAGTTAGAGGTTTGTTTGAACAGGGACAGAGGCCAGAGACGGCGCGAGGCAGGACCGACGTGAGCGTAGCGGTCCAGTCCGGTCAGCACCAGCTCAGGCATGGGCCCTGCCGTGAGGGGGGCGAGCACGGTACGATCCAGCTCGGCCAGTTGTTGCAGCCAAAGCCCCCAGTCTTGTCGTATCAGGCTGTCTTGCAAATCATCAATAATGCGCAGCCCGGCAGGCTCGGGGCCTAGCTGTTGAGAGGTGGCTCCGCCAAACAGCCACAAGCTGTTCACATTGGGCAGGCCCGCCTGTTCGCGTTCCTGATTGTCCGGGAGCGCAAAGGTCAGCATCTGGAACTCATTGATCAGGCGACGCCAGGGGCGGGTTTGCACATCCTGTGTCCACCAATTATTCAAATTGCTTTGGCTGACCAATTCTGTAGAGGCCGCATGCACCGTAAAATCAGCCGGTGGAGTGACGCGCCATAACTCGGGGCTAACGTACTCGAACTGAAAGCCGGTGTCCTCAAGATAGGGGCCAATAGCCGCCAGCAGGGCCCGACTATAGGACTCGGACAAGGTCAGCTGTGGCGCCGGTATCAGCATGGCGCCCTCGCGAGAAGGGGCGATGTGAACCAGCTCTGCCAGCCAGACCGCTTGGTCCGGTGCCACTGAGTGGATTTGTTTCAACTGGCGTAGCCGCAAAGGGGCCAGACCTGCGCTAAGATGCTGGGCTTGGTGCGCCGTAAAGTGATGGGCGTGCAAAAGCCAGGATTGTGCTGGCGTGCACAGGTCCTCGGACGGATCACGTACCGACAGCGTCCCCTTGCCCTGAGTGAGTAACTGAACCAGTGAAGGGGCCGTCTGGGGCAAGTGTTTGATGAGTTCGCGCGCGATGGCCGGTTCCGGCAGCGCACCGTTGATTACGATCTGCATGATAGCGATTGTAGTGTTTTCTTTGAGGCGATAGCAGCTCGCATGGGATACGAATTTTGGATTGGGGCGCGGTATGCCGGCCTGGCTAAGGGTCGCAAACGGCGTGGGGGACGAAAAGACCGTTTCGTCTCCTTTATTGCGGGCAGCTCAATGGCGGGGATTGCCTTAGGTGTTGCCGCGCTGATTGTGGTGCTGTCTGTCATGAACGGTTTTCAGACTCAGGTGCGCGATCGCATGCTGTCGGTCTTGCCGCATATTGAATTGATTGTGCGCAATGCAGACCATCAACAAGTGTTGAATGAATGGAAAACGCTGGCCCAAAACGCCCAGACCAATCCGGCGGTGGTGGGCTCGGCCCCTTATGTGGCCGGGCAGGGCATGCTGGTGCGCAGCAATCAATTGATGGGTGTGCAGGTCCGTGGCATTGAGCCTGACCAGGAAAGCAAGGTGTCCGAGCTGGCCCAGCAAATGGTGGTGGGCAGACTTGAAAGTCTGCAGCCAGGCACGTTCGGCATTGTGTTGGGAGAGCAGTTGGCCAATCAGTTGCGTGTCAACACGGGCGATACGGTCATGCTGATGGCTCCGCAAGGATCGATCTCACCGGCCGGTTTTTCGCCCCGCATGCGCCAGTTCACGGTAAGCGGCGTGTTTTCTTCCGGCTATTACGAATACGATGCCAGCCTGGCTTTTGTAAACGTGGAAGACGCTTCCAAGATTTTCCGCGACAGCGGCAATAGCGGCGTGCGTCTGCGTATCAAAGACATGCAGCAGGCGCCGATGGTGGCTCAGGAGTTGGCCAGCAAAATGCCGCGTAACGTGCTGGTGTCCGACTGGACAGCCAATAATCGCACGTGGTTTGCCGCCGTTCAAACTGAAAAACGCATGATGTTTCTGATCCTGGCGCTGATTGTGGCCGTGGCCGCGTTCAACCTGCTGTCCTCGCTGGTGATGGCGGTAAAAGACAAACAGTCGGATATTGCGATTTTGCGCACGATTGGTGCTACCCCCAGTGAGATTGCCCGTATTTTCCTGGTGCAAGGGGCCTTGATTGGCGTGGTGGGCACCTTGCTGGGCGTCGGTTTGGGCACCTTGATTGCCTACAATATTGACGTCATCGTGCCCTTTATTGAAAACCTGATGGGCCGTAAATTCCTGCCTCAGCAGATCTACTTCATCAGCGAGCTGCCGTCCAATCCGCAGGTCTACGACATTGTGCTGATTGCCATCGTTTCTTTGGTTCTGTCCTTTCTGGCCACGCTGTACCCAAGCTGGCGTGCGTCCAAGCTTCAACCTGCACAGGTACTGCGCCATGACTGATCTTATCGCTCCAACCGTCTTGCGCGCCCGTGATGTCAGCGTCCAGTACGAGGAAGGCGGCAATACCATCCACGTGCTTTCCGGGGTAAATCTGGAAGTGTGCCGTGGCGAGATGGTGGCCATTATTGGTGCTTCCGGCTCGGGTAAAAGTACCTTGCTGCATGCGTTGGGTCTGCTGGACAAACCCAATACAGGCAGCATCGAGGTCAACGGCACCCAGACGGAAAGCTTGAATGAAAGCGAGCGCAGTCACTTGCGCAACAAAGTGTTGGGCTTTGTGTACCAGTTCCACCACCTGTTGCCTGAGTTTGATGCGCTCGATAATGTGGCCATGCCTTTGATCGTGCGCCGCATGAAGCGCGCAGACGCACGCGAACAGGCCCAGCAATTTTTGGAACAAGTGGGTTTGTCGCAGCGTGTGCATCACTATCCGGGCCAATTGTCTGGGGGCGAACGCCAGCGGGTTGCCTTGGCGCGTGCTTTGGTGACACGACCTGCCTGCGTGCTGGCCGATGAGCCTACCGGTAATCTGGATCGTTACACCGCTGAGGGCATGTTTGAGCTGTTAAGCCGGGTTAATGAAGAGTTCGGCACGGCGTTTGTCATCGTGACCCATGACCAGGCCTTGGCTTCTTTGGCCCATCGTCAATTGGTCATGGACAAGGGTTACCTGACTCAGGAAATCAAGGCCGATCGTCGGTCTTGATCGCTAGCAAGGACGTGGCCCGTCGCGCCGCGTCCCGTTCCTTGTCGGCTCGGCCTGGTTTTGGGGGAGAGTCTCGCTATGCTTATCGATACGCACTGCCATCTGGATGCTCCCGAGTTTGCTCAAGACCGAGAGCAGGTCATTGAGCGTGCCCGTGCGGCGGGCGTCTGTTCGATTGTGGTGCCTTCCGTAGGGGTATTCGATTTTCAGGCCGCCCGCGAGACAGCCATGGCGGCGCCCGGTGGTGTGTATGCCTTGGGTATTCATCCCCTGTTTACACCTAAAGCGGGGGCAGCGGATCTGGAAGCCCTGGAGCAGGAAATCCAGCGGCGTCTGGATGATCCGCGTTTTGTTGCTCTGGGTGAAATCGGTCTGGATTACTTTGTGCCAGAGCTGAAAACCGATCAGGCCAGCCGTCATCAGGAATGGTTGTATGAAGCCCAATTGGCCATGGCGCAACGCTATGGCCTGCCTGTACTTCTGCATGTACGCCGCTCCCAGGATAGGGTATTGAAATATCTGCGGCAGTTTCCGGGAGTAGGCGGAATCGCTCATGCGTTTAACGGGAGCGAGCAGCAGGCGCAGATGTTTGTACGTCAGGGCTGTGCCTTGGGTTTTGGCGGGGCCATGACCTTTGGCCGGGCCAAGCAGATTCGCCGTCTGGCGCAGGACATGAGCCTGGCTGATATGGTGCTGGAGACCGATGCGCCGGATCTGGCGCCGTCCTGGCTGGTGGAGCCGGGAACGCCGCTGGCTTCGGTTCGTAATGAGCCGGCTGAAGTGAAGGGCATCGCGGCAAGTCTGGCGCAACTGAGAGGGATGGACGTGGCCGACGTTATTGCCCAGACCGGGGCGACAGCACGACAAGTCTTGCCACGGCTGGATGCGTTTTTAGCTAGCCAAGGGCTTTAGGTTGGATTCAGTTTTTTGAGCTTGTCGGGGCTGTTTTTCTGCAGTCCGAGGTGTTTGAGGCTGACTTTGTGCTTGCTTGCCCAATCGCTTCATCTCAAGCCATCTAGCTCTCTCGCTTCTTACCTTTTCCTCAGCCTCATCATTCCCCCCGGTTCTATCGCTGCCTCTATTTAGGGCAGGCCGCTGCCATTAACTCTGCCCACTAAGGTTGCGGTGAAACTCCCTGCTCTTCTTCTTGCTACTTTTGCCTGTGTCTTTGCACATAGTCCATCTTTTAGCTAAGAGGGTCTTCTTGTCTATGGGTATAAGCCGATGTGAGCAAAGTGTCCTTTTCCCAGCGGTCTGAAGCAGTCTTGAACTCTACGCTATAGATTTGCATGGAGTTCGCGATGACAGGGCAGTGCCCATGATAGGGCGTGCGTGTTTAGCCGCTTTTGTGCTTGCAGCAACATTCACCCATTTCCTGAAGCCTTCTTATCTTGCTTTTCCTGTTTGGCTGTGGCTGGGTGCCGCTGTTTTGAGCCTTTTGCTGGCCCAGCGTTTTTCTTTTTTCTACGTGTTGGTCTTCGCCTGTGTGGGGGCAGGCTATAGCGTTTGGCATATACAAGATCGACTTGCTCAATTTGTCCCGGCAGCGGATATCAATAAAGTCAGCCGGGTAGAGCTGGAAATTCAGTCCTTGATACAGGCCGGATCGAACTACCGACAGTTTCAGGCCAAGGTCTTGCGCTCTCAGCCCCCCGGTCTGCCCGAGCAGATTCTGGTTCGCTGGACTGCGGCTCAAGGTCATCGGTCCTTATACCGCGAACCGTCTGTGCAGCACTTTCCGGAGTTGATGCCCGGTCAACGCTGGCGTATGTCTTTATTAGTACGCCCGCCTCAAGGGGCGCGCAATCCCCATGGATTTGATGCGGAACGTCATGCCATGATTCAGGGCTGGCGGGCGGTGGGCAGTGTGCGAGGTCAGCCCGAACGCTTGGCCTTTGATCCGGCGCAGTCCTGGTCCACCTGGACGCAGCGCCTGCGTCACCATTTGCGCGGCACGTTGGGGCCCTATGTGCAAGAAAGGCGCTGGGGCGGGGTGATGCTGGCCTTGTCTTTGGGTGATCAGGCCAGTATTGCCCCGTCGGATTGGCTGATCTTCAATCGCACTGGGCTGACGCATTTGGTGTCCATCAGCGGCACGCACGTAACGTTCCTGGCCGTGTTGCTGGCTGCGGTCGTGTCCTGGTGCTGGCGACGGCTTCGTTGGGAGCGCTGGGTATTGGCCCAACAGATACCCGCTCCAGTTGCCGCCACTTACATAGGTATTGCTGCAGCGGGCGCGTATTGCGTGATAGCGGGCTGGGGTGTCCCCGCGCAGCGTACGTTTTTGATGTTGCTGGTGCTGGGCGTCTGCCGTATTCGGGGATTGCATTTGGGAGCCAGCCGTACCTTGCTGATTGCCGCCCTGTGTGTGGTTTTGCACGATCCGTGGTCGGGGTTGACCACGGGTTTTTATCTTTCTTTCGCCGCTGTTTCCGTCCTGTTTGCTTTTGGCTATTTGATGGGGCAAGTGCCGCAGCCGGGATCGTGGTGGCAGCGCTGGGGGCGGCGAATCTGGGTTGCGACGCAACTGCAAGTGCTGATCACTTTAGCTTTATTGCCAGCACTGGCGCCCTTGTTTCATGAGATTTCGTTAGCCTCCTTGCCTGCGAACGCCTACGCCATCACCTTGATTGGTTCGATTGTGACGCCTTTGGTGCTGCTCTTGTTGCTTCTGGCGGCGCTGCAGGCCCCGCCGACCTGGTGCGAATCTGTCGCCTATTTTGCTCATGCGGTGTTGGACTTCACCATGCAGCCTACGGTCTGGTTGGCCGAGCACAGTCTTGCCAGCGTGCCCGTGCCTGCCCAGCATTGGGCGTGGACGGCTCTGGCTTTGCTGGGGGTCTTGTTGATGCTCTTGCCTAAAGGTTTCGTGTCCCGTTTGAGCGGCTTGTCTTTGTTGTTGCCCGCACTGACCTTACGCCCCTCCTTGTTACAGGAAGGGGATTGGGACCTGTTCGCCTTGGATGTCGGCCAAGGCAGTGCCGTGGTGCTGCGTACTCGAAATCAGGTGTTGTTATTTGATGTTGGAAACCGCTATGGCCCCGATTCTGATGAGGGCAATCGCAGCATTGCGCCTTGGTTGAAGGCCAAGGGAATAGGGCGGGTAGACACGCTGGTACTGTCTCATGCGGATATGGACCATGTGGGTGGAGCGCGCAGCGTATTAGCGGCGGTGCCGGTTGGTCGCTCCTATAGCAGCTTTGACCTGGACGCTCATTTGAGTCGGGAGGAGCGTTTACTGAGTGTGCCTGCTGGCTCCTCTATGCGCCCGCAGCAGGCCTTGCGTTGCGAGCAGGGTGTGAGCTGGGAGGTGGACGGTGTACGTTTCCGGTTCTGGTGGCCGCCTGCTGACGAGGCCAGTTTCAAGGCTGCTTATGGGCGCGAGGAAGACAAAAACGCCATTAGCTGTGTGCTGGAGGTCCAAGGCCCCAGACACAGTGCCTTGCTGTTGGGCGATGCGGGCGTGGCACAGGAACAGGCCATTGTGGGGGCGGGTTTGGGACCTATTGATGTCGTGGTGGTCGGGCATCACGGGTCCCGCACGTCCTCGGGGGCGCATTTCGTCAAACAGATGCAGGCCGGGTTGGCGATTGCTCAAGTGGGTTGGTGGAACCGCTTTAACCATCCGTATCCGTTGGTACAAGCGCGTTGGGAACGGTCCGGCGCTTTATTCTTGCGTACTGATCAATGGGGTGCCCTGACGGTGGAGTCGCGCCCCTCGGCGCTCTATTATTTTGGCGAGCGTGATCGCTATGCTCGCTACTGGCAATCTCCTGCGCCACCCTGACAGCAGGATAGAAACGGCACAGTAAAGCCTTCGGGCTGGGCTACAATGGTTCTTTATCCGTCAAATTCTGGTCTGAGCGTTCATGACAACTGATCTTCAGGAGCCGCGCCTTAATTGGCTTATGTGTGCCAGTGCCTCGGGTACGCACCGTATGGCGTACTGGGAGTGGGGCGATCCAAGTAACGACCACGTCTTGATGTGCGTGCATGGTTTGACGCGCACGGGCCGGGATTTTGATCAATTGGCCCAGCGACTGTCCAAACGCTACCGCGTAGTAGCCCCCGATATTGTCGGGCGTGGTCGCTCGGATTGGCTGATTGACCCGACCGCTTACGCTATCCCCCAATACGTCGCCGACATGTTGGTGCTGATTGCCCGTTTGCAACCGACGCGACTGGATTGGGTAGGCACGTCCATGGGCGGTTTGATTGCCCTGGGCTTACACGGAGCGCAAACGATGTCGGCCTTGTTGCGTCCGGCTCGCCCCGGTCCCGGTCTGGGTACCGAGCCACTGACATTGCCCTTGGGTCGAGTCGTTCTGAACGATGTAGGCCCGGTGCTGGATATGACAGGCTTGCAACGCATCAGTGAGTACGTCGGTCAGTCCGTGCTGTTTGATACGTTCGAGCAGGCGGTGGAGTATGTACGCTCTGTTTCGGCTTCCTTTGGCGAGCATTCGGCCCAAGAGTGGGCGGAAATGTCCCGCCATGTGTTTGTGGAGCATGAAGGCAAATGGCGTCGCCATTACGACTTGCGCCTGTCGCTTGCCTTTGCTCACCAGGCGGACGTGGATTTGGACGCGGCACAGGCTTTATTGTGGGGCGCTTATGAGAGTTTGCCTGACAAGGTGCTGATTGTACGCGGCCAACAGTCCGATCTTTTGAAACCGGAAGTGGTACAGGACATGTTGCAGCGCAATCCCAATTCGCAACTGGTGACCATTCCCAATGTGGGGCATGCGCCCATGCTGCGCAATGCCGAGCAAATCGACCCCATCGACTATTTTCTTGCTGGATAGCCCCTTATGAGTGTTCAGGCCCGCTTGCCCGTTGATTTGCATTGCCATTCCATTTATTCAGATGGTGTGCTCAGCCCGGCGGAGCTAGCCGCGCGTGCGCATGCTAACGGTGTGAAACTGTGGGCCCTGACGGATCATGACGAAATCGGTGGCTTGAAACTGGCCCGGCACTATGCCGAGGAGCTGGGCATGTGTTTTGTGGATGGGGTGGAAATCTCCGTCACTTGGGCAAATAAGACCATTCATATTGTGGGTTTGGGGGTGGACCCCGATCATTCTGCCTTACAGCAGGCGCTGCATGATGTGCGTGCTGGCCGTGGACAGCGCGCGCGTCAAATGGGTGAGCGCCTGGCAAATCTGGGCTTCCCCGATGCCTATGAAGGGGCCGTCCCATTTGCGGCCAACCCTGAATTGATCAGCCGTACGCACTTTGCCCGTTTCCTGGTGCAGAAAGGATATTGCGCTGATATGAATGAAGCCTTTCGCCGCTATCTGGCAGATGGCAAGCCCGCCGCAGTAGAAACGGTCTGGGCCAGGCTGGAAGAGGCGGTGGGCTGGATACGCGAGTCTGGCGGCAAGGCCATTATTGCTCACCCCGCACGGTATGAATTGGACGATACCCGCAGTCATGCCTTATATGCCCAGTTTCTAGAACTGGGCGGCGTGGGTATTGAGGTGCTGACGGGCAGCCACACACCGCAGGAATACAGCGTGTATACCCAGGTAGCACGTCGCTATGGTTTTGAAGTGTCCTGTGGGTCGGATTTTCATGGTCCCAACGAAGGGCGTGTGGATTTAGGCGGTCTACCACCTTTGCCCTCGGGGTTGAAACCCGTTTGGCAGGAGTGGCTCTAGCAGGAGCCTTGAAAGCGATGAATAAAGCCTTTGTGAAAGAGTCCGATCAGGACGATGACGACGATCTGGACTCCCCGGCCAGTGCGTTGCCCAGTGGCACCAAGAATTACATGACAGTCTTGGGCTACCGCCGCTTGCGTGGCGAACTGACGCATTTAATGAACAAAGAACGTCCCGAAGTGGTGCAGATTGTCTCGTGGGCTGCCTCCAACGGTGACCGTTCCGAAAACGGCGATTACCTGTACGGCAAAAAGCGCCTGCGGGAAATTGACCGCCGTATCCGTTTCTTGACCAAGCGTCTGGAAATTGCCGAGGTGGTCGATCCCGGCTTGCAGCCCAATCCTGATCAGGTGTTTTTTGGCGCAACGGTTGTTTATAGCGACAGCCAGGGTGAAGAGTTCACCATCACCATTGTGGGGGTGGATGAGGCTGAACCCTTGCAAGGCCGGATCAGTTGGATTTCTCCGGTGGCCCGCGCTCTGATCAAGGCGCGTGAAGGCGACACCGTGGTGCTGCGTACCCCGGCTGGCAAGGAAGAGCTGGATATTCTGGAAGTGTCCTATCCCGAGCCTGCGCCAGCCCCTGATCTGGATGGAGACAGCCCGATTTGAACGCCGTACCGGGTCCGTATTGGAGATTACGGGGCGCCAATCGCTCCAGCCCCTCAAGACGTCTTGTCGAGCTTGTCGGGTGCGCTGTGTCTTCAGCCCGGGTCGCGTCACCTTTGTTTGAACTGAATCTTCCCTTTTTCTGCACGCCATTTGCCGATGTGACCTCTTGTGTCGCTTCCGGTTAAAATGGCGTGTTTTCTATTTCTCCCACCTTTTTTGCCCCTCCCGTATCGTGAGCCAAATCCTGTACTTCCCCGGTTCGTCCGTGCTCTCCGCATTTCGTCGTGAGCGTTTGCTAGAGCGTGTCGAGCAGCGCCAACTGCCTGTTGCCGACATTCTTGCCTTGCACGAATACTATGTCTGGACTGAAGAGTCCGGTCTGGATGCCAGTGCGCGCCAGCACCTGAGCGATCTGCTGGACGATGGTCTGCCTGCGCTGGACCCTGAGCCGCCTAAAGGCGCCCTGGTTCTGCGAGTCGTTCCTCGTTTGGGGACCGTCTCGCCCTGGGCCAGTAAAGCGACTGACATCGCCCATAACTGTGGCTTGCAAGCGGTACGCCGTATCGAGCGTGGCGTGCGCTACATCATTACTCCCAAGCGTGGCTTGTTAGGCGCTAAAGAGCTGGATCAGGCGCAACTGGAGCAACTGGCTGCCTTGCTGCACGATCGCATGACCGAGACGGTAGTGGGCCTGGATTTTGACGGTCAGGACCTGTTCACGCAGTTGGAAGGCAAACCTATTCAGACCGTAGATGTGCTGGGCGGTGGCGTGGCAACCTTGAAGCAGGCCAACGAGGAAATGGGCCTGGCGCTGTCCGAGGACGAAATTGAATACCTGATGGATGCTTTCACACGTCTGGGTCGTAACCCGCACGATGTGGAGCTGATGATGTTCGCACAAGCCAATAGCGAACACTGCCGTCACAAGATTTTTAACGCGCAGTGGGTAATTGACGGTCAAAACCAGGGCAAGACCTTGTTTGGCATGATCCGCGAAACTCACGCCGCTCAGCCTGAAAACACCGTGGTGGCCTATGCGGATAACGCTGCCATCATGACGGGTGGCCCTGCCACCTTGTTCCACGCCGGTATCAACGATCAGGCCAACGAGCCCGTGTATCAGCGCCATGACGCGCTGGTACATACCTTGATGAAGGTGGAAACCCACAATCACCCCACCGCAATTGCTCCATTCCCTGGTGCGTCTACAGGTGCCGGTGGCGAAATTCGGGACGAAGGCGCAACCGGTCGTGGTTCCAAGCCCAAAGCGGGTTTGACTGGCTTTACCGTGTCCAATCTGTGTTTCCCTGAGCAAATGGAACCTTGGGAAAAAGACTCCCATGGCATTCCTGACCGTATCGCCAGCCCGCTGGACATCATGATTGAAGGCCCGATTGGTGGTGCTGCCTTCAATAACGAATTTGGTCGTCCTAACCTCTTGGGCTACTTCCGTACCTTTGAACAAACGGCAGGCGATCAGCGCTGGGGCTACCACAAACCCATCATGATTGCCGGTGGTCTGGGCTCGATTGACGATCGCCTGACTCACAAAGACCCGCTACCCGTGGGCGCCTTGCTGATTCAGCTTGGTGGCCCCGGTATGCGTATTGGTATGGGTGGCGGTGCTGCTTCCAGTATGGGTGTGGGGGCGAACCGTGCCGAACTGGATTTTGACTCCGTGCAGCGTGGCAACCCGGAAATGGAACGCCGCGCCCAGGAAGTGATCGACCGCTGCTGGCAGCAAGGCCAGAACAACCCCATTATTGCGATCCACGACGTGGGGGCGGGTGGTCTGTCCAACGCATTCCCTGAACTGGTGAACGATGCCGAGCGTGGCGCCATTTTTGAATTGACTCGCGTTCCGTTGGAAGAGTCGGGTCTGTCGCCTGCTGAAATCTGGTCCAACGAATCCCAGGAGCGTTACGTCCTGGCCATTCTGCCCCAGGACTTGTCGCGCTTCGAGCGTATCGCTCAGCGTGAGCGTTGCCCCTTTGCTGTAGTGGGCGTGGCAACCGAAGAGCGTCAATTGCGCGTGACTTTCGGCGAGGGCCTGCCGGGTGTGGACGAAGTGCACACCCCCAAAAGCATCGAGGAGCGTCCTGTTGACGTGCCTATGGATGTGATTCTGGGTAAAGCCCCGCGCATGGAGCGTGACGTCAAGCGTCTGGACGGCGTGGCCGAACAGTTGGACCTGACCGTTATTCCCTTGACTGAAGCCATGCACCGGGTGCTGCGCCACCCCACCGTGGCCAACAAGACTTTCCTGATCAGCATTGGCGACCGCAGTGTGGGTGGCCTGTGCAGCCGCGATCAGATGGTTGGCCCTTGGCAAGTGCCTGTGGCCGATTGTGCTGTGACGCTGGCCGATTTTGAAGGCGTGCGTGGCGAAGCCATGTCCATGGGCGAGCGTAGCCCTAGCGCTATGATCGACGCTGCTGCCTCGGGCCGTATGGCTGTGGCTGAAGCCCTGACTAACTTGGTCGCCAGCGATGTGCGTGACCTGAAAGACGTCAAATTGTCCGCCAACTGGATGGCCGCTTGCGGTGTAGATGGCCAGGACGCTGCCTTGTTCGACACCGTTCAGGCTGTCAGCCAGTGGTGCCAGAGCCTGGGTCTGTCCATTCCGGTGGGCAAGGACTCCTTGTCCATGCGTACCAGTTGGGAACAAGACGGTGAATCCCGTCAGGTGATCTCGCCCGTTTCCCTGGTTGTGACCGCTTTTGCCCAAGTGGCCGATGTGCGTCGCACACTGACCCCTCAACTGCAGACCAATGTGGGCGACACCGCGCTGGTCTTGATCGACTTGGGGCAGGGCAAGCAGCGCATGGGCGCCTCCGTATTGGCTCATGCCTTCAATCAGGTTGGCCAGTCCGTACCGGATATGCAGGATGCCCAAGCCATGCTGGCGTTTGTAAAGGTGATTCGCCAATTGGCCGATCAGGATCTGATTCTGGCCTACCACGACCGTTCCGACGGGGGTTTGGCCGCGACTGTGGCCGAAATGGCCTTTGCCGGTCACACAGGCGTGTCCGTGAATCTGGATATGCTGACCATCGATCCGCATGCTGCCGATTGGGGTGACTACAAGATTCGCGCCGAACAGGTTTCCGTACAGCGTGATGAAATCACCTTGCGTGCCTTGTTCAATGAAGAAGCGGGTGCGGTTATTCAGGTGCCGTTGGCCCAGCGTGATCAGGTCATGCAAACCCTGCGTGAAGCGGGCTTGTCGGCCCACTCCCACGTGATTGGTGGCTTGAACAAGACCGATCAGGTCGAGTTCTACCGTGATGGCGCTTGCATTTACCAGGCCCCTCGTGTGGAACTGGCGCAACAGTGGAGTGAAGTTAGCCGCCGCATCATGGAGCGCCGCGATAACCCCGCTTGCGCACAGGCTGAATTTGATCGCTGGGAAGACGTGCAAGACCCCGGTATTACGCCGCGCGTCCTGTTCAACCCGCAGGAAGATATTGCTGCTCCTTTCATCGCTACCGGCAAGCGCCCCCGCGTGGCAATCTTGCGCGAACAGGGGTGCAATAGCCAAGTCGAAATGGCCTGGGCATTTGACACCGCCGGTTTCGATGCTGTGGACGTACACATGACCGACTTGCTGTCGGGTCGCGCATCGCTGGAAGGCATGCAGGGCATGGTGGCCGTGGGTGGTTTCAGCTACGGCGACGTTCTGGGCGCGGGTGAAGGCTGGGCCAAGACCATTCGTTTCAACAATCAATTGTCCGACCAGTTTGCAGCCTTCTTCGGTCGCAGCGACACCTTCGGTCTGGGTATTTGTAATGGTTGCCAGATGATGGCTGCCCTGGCTCCCATGATTCCAGGTGCGGAGTTCTGGCCACGCTTTACCCGTAACCAGTCGGAAAAGTATGAGGCTCGGTTCTCCAGTGTGGAAATCGCTGCTTCGCCATCCTTGTTCTTCAAGGGCATGGAAGGTACGCGCCTGCCCGTGGCTGTTGCTCACGGTGAAGGCTTTGCCAACTTCCAGCGTCAAGGCGATGTCTCCAAGGTCGCCGCTGCGGTTCACTTTGTGGATCACCGTGGTCAACACACCGAGCAATACCCACTGAACCCCAACGGCAGCCCTTACGGTTTGACGGGTGTCACCACGGCAGATGGCCGCTTTACCATCATGATGCCTCACCCGGAACGCGTGACGCGTAACGTCATGATGTCCTGGACGCCAGAGCAGTGGGGCGCCGCCGATCAGGGGGCTGATCAGATGGCAAATGGTGGATTTACTCCCTGGATGCGGATGTTTCGCAACGCTCGGGTCTGGATTGCGTAATTGCTTACGCGTATAATCGATTTTTGGACGGAGTTATAAAAGCATGCGTCTCATCAAGAAAGCACTGACCTTCGACGATGTGTTGTTGGTTCCCGCTTACTCCGAGGTTCTGCCTCGTGATACATCCTTGCTCACCCGCTTTACGCGGGACATCACCCTGAATATTCCGCTGGTTTCGGCTGCCATGGATACGGTAACCGAAGCGCGCTTGGCTATTGCCATGGCACAGGAAGGCGGTATCGGGATCATCCATAAGAACCTGACGGCTGATGCCCAGGCACGTGAAGTTGCACGTGTGAAGCGTCACGAGTTCGGTATCGTGATTGACCCGGTTACTGTCACGCCCACCATGAAGGTGCGCGATGCCATCAACCTGCAACGTCAACACGGAATTTCCGGTCTGCCTGTGGTGGAAGCCGGCAAGTTGGTAGGTATTGTTACCAACCGCGATCTGCGCTTTGAAGACCGCCTGGATCTGCCTTTGCGTGATGTCATGACGCCTCAAGAGCGTTTGATCACCATGCACGAAGGCGCCACGCTGGACGAGGCGCAGGCCCTGATGCACCGCCACCGCCTGGAGCGCGTGCTGATCGTTAACGATCAGTTCCAGCTGCGTGGTCTGGCAACGGTTAAGGATATTGTCAAAAACACCGAGCACCCTCTGGCCAGCAAAGACAGCCACGGTCAGTTGCGCGTTGGCGCTGCGGTCGGTGTGGGTGACGGTACCGAAGAACGTGTCGAAAAACTGGCCGCAGCCGGTGTGGACGTGGTGGTGGTGGACACTGCCCACGGTCACTCCCGTGGTGTTATCGAACGCGTTCGCTGGGTCAAGAAGAATTTCCCTCGCATTCAGGTTATTGGCGGCAACATTGCTACCGCTGATGCCGCTCGCGCTCTGGTCGAGGCCGGTGCAGATTGCGTCAAGGTCGGTATCGGTCCTGGCTCTATTTGTACGACTCGTATCGTGGCCGGTGTGGGAGTCCCTCAAATTACAGCAATTGCTGACGTTGCCAAGGCACTGGAAGGTACTGGCGTACCTTTGATCGCTGACGGCGGTATCCGCTTCTCCGGCGATGTGTCCAAGGCTTTGGCCGCGGGTGCATCCGCTTGCATGATGGGCGGTATGTTTGCCGGTACCGAAGAGTCTCCCGGCGAAGTGGTGCTGTTCCAGGGCCGTTCGTACAAGTCCTATCGCGGTATGGGTAGCTTGGGCGCCATGGTCGATGGTTCGGCTGACCGCTACTTCCAGGATCCTTCGAACAACGCTGACAAGCTGGTTCCAGAAGGTATTGAAGGCCGTGTACCTTACAAGGGCAGTGTTATTGCCATTATTTACCAACTGATTGGCGGCATCCGTGCTTCCATGGGCTACTGCGGTTGCAAATCCATTGAGGAATTGCACACCAAGGCCGAGTTCGTGGAAATTACGGCTGCGGGCGTACGTGAGTCTCACGTGCATGATGTACAGATCACCAAGGAAGCGCCGAACTACCGCGCGGACTGATCTTAGCCAGTCTCTTGCATGCCAGAAACCGCCAGCCTTTGGGTTGGCGGTTTTTTTTATGTCAAATTTGGCTGATCGGATGATAGAGGGTGGTCTTGTTTTTGATCAGGGCGTGAAGGTGGCTAGCTAACTGTTTGGAGATGCTGGCACAACAGTCAAATTCTATTACCATGGCTTATCGTGTGGAGCACCGTGCGGGTAATGTATCTAGCGGCCTGCACAATTAACGCGATTTTCATGACTGGCTTCGCTCCTTGTTTTCCTGTTTTTACTCATCATTCAGATATGTAAAGGAGAGTATGTATGGAACTTAAGCCTGGCCCTAAACCTGTTGCCAAATCAACGGGTAAGCTCGATCAGCGTCGTCGTGACAACAAACAAACCCCTGGAAATACGTCAGCCCTTAAACCTAGTAAGCCTAAGAAATAGCTTCTTTCGCTTTGATTGCTTTTCCATATCGCAGACGCTGCGTGGGAGAAGGATTGAATCGATTCAATAGCCGATTCTGGTCATGATGTGTTTTAACCTGAGTCCAGTGCAAGGACTCAGGTTTTTTAGTTTATTGAAGAAGCCGTTCTGAGGAAATGGCGCTTATGGCAGAGTTTGAAAAGTTGGGCCGTAAGCTTGTTATTCAGAGGCTTGGCTCCAGGTCGATACCATTGAGTGCATGAGGGCCGCCGCTGTCCGGCGACATGAGAAAGTGCTCCACGCAAATTCTATTGTCCTGGCGGCCAGGTTTTCCCACAGGCTGACTAGTCTGCAATCTCTAACAGCAAGCGGCTCAGCAGATCCGGGTGGGTAATCGCCGCGCTATGTCCGCTTTCCAATTCACGGAACTCCCAATCCTTCTGCTGGCGGGCCCACTCGCGAGACGTGTCTACGCCGCGAAAAGTCGGTTGCGTGCAGGAAATATAGGAGCAGGGCCGGGAATTGCCGATAACCGGGTTTTGCAATAGCAAAGCCGATTTGTAAACGCTAAGCGGCTGCGGCGTCAGGCGGTTTCCAACGAAGTGCAAATCCTCTGTAGCATGCAAGCCCAACGCGCTAAGGGGAGGAGGGGGGACGGCGGGGATTGTGCTTTGGCCGGCCGAGGCGATCATGTTTTCCACCATTTTTTCAGGTAGGGTATCAAACGTGCTCGTACCATTAGGCAGGATAAAGGCATCCAGATAAATCAGATGGCGTATGCAACGGGGCATGACATCGGCCACACCACTAATCACCAGTCCACCAAAACTGTGGCCCACCAAAATGACATTGGACAGTTCCTCCCAACGTATCAAATTAGCGACATCGTCCACAAAGGTATTCAGGGTGATGTTTGGGTTGAGCAAGTGGCTGCGTTCGCCCAGGCCGGTCAGCGTAGGGGTATAGACTTTATGGCCTTTGGCCTGCAGCCGTGAGGCCAGCCGGGACCAACACCAACCACCATGCCAGGCGCCGTGAACCAGCACAAACGTCAGGCTGTCGGATACCTCGTCGGTATCTTCCTGGCATTCGTAGGCAAAGCTGTGCGAGCGATCGCTGGCGGGACCGGGAGCAGGGATATAGCTGCCGCCGCTTTGCTGTGGACCGGCCTGTGCAGGTCGGGATTCATGGTGTTCATTGAGCTCGCTCGGATGAGGGGTACGACTCGAAGACATGCTGAAACTCCCAAAATGGCTGCATGTACTGTAGCTGCCTTGCCGCATGAATACCAGTGATGCAGGACAATTTCAGCCTGGAGTATTTCTGCGGCTCCCTAAGCGGCGCTACACAGCGTAAAATAGATCCTTTACCGCTTTATTATTGGCTCGATACTTTCATGCACCAGCGAATTCTGATTCTTGATTACGGCTCCCAGGTCACCCAGCTTATTGCGCGTCGTGTACGCGAAGCCGGTGCTTACTGTGAAATTCACCCCGGTGATGTCAGCGATGAATTCATCCGTTCCCAAGAAGGCCTGAAAGGGATCATTCTGTCGGGCAGCCACGCTTCTGTCTACGCCGAAGACGCCCTTCAAGTGCCCGCTGCTGCTTTTAATGCCGGCGTACCCGTTCTGGGCATTTGCTATGGCATGCAAGCCATGGCCCGCCAACTGGGTGGCGTTACGGAAGGCTCGGACAAGCGTGAATTCGGTTACGCCGAAGTCCGCGCTCACGGCCACACCAAGCTGCTGGACGGTATCCAGGATTTCACCACGGCAGAAGGCCACGGCATGCTTAAAGTCTGGATGAGCCACGGTGACAAGGTCACTGCGCTGCCTCCTGGCTTCAAACTGATGGCTTCCACGCCCACCTGCCCCATCGCCGGTATGGCCGATGAAGATCGCGGCTTTTATGCTGTCCAGTTCCACCCCGAAGTCACCCATACCGTCCAAGGTGCTGCCTTGTTCCAACGCTTTGTGCGCGACATCTGCGGTTGCGTGGGCGACTGGAACATGCCGGACTACGTGCAAGAGGCTATTGCCAATATTCGTGAACAAGTTGGCGACGAAGAAGTTATCTTGGCCCTGTCCGGTGGTGTGGATTCCTCCGTTGCTGCCGCTTTGATCCACCAGGCTATCGGCGACAAGCTGACCTGCGTATTCGTGGATCACGGCCTGCTGCGTCTGAACGAAGCCCAGCAAGTCATGAGCACCTTCGCCGACAATATGGGTTTGAAAATCATCCATATCGACGCTTCCGACCGCTTCCTGGGCAAACTGGCCGGTGTTACTGATCCAGAAGCCAAGCGCAAGATCATTGGCCGCGAATTTGTGGAAATCTTCCAGGAAGAAGCCGCGAAACTTAGCAACGCCCGCTGGTTGGCCCAAGGCACAATCTACCCGGACGTCATCGAATCTGCCGCTGCCAAATCCGGTAAAGCCACTGGCATCAAATCCCACCACAACGTGGGCGGCCTGCCAGACACGCTGAACCTGAAGTTGCTGGAGCCCCTGCGCGAACTGTTCAAAGACGAAGTGCGCAAACTGGGCGTAGCCCTGGGCCTGCCACCCGCAATGGTCTACCGTCACCCCTTCCCCGGTCCAGGCTTGGGCGTCCGTATCCTGGGTGAAATCAAGCGCGAATATGCAGACCTGCTGCGCCAAGCTGATGCCATCTTCATCGAAGAGTTGCGCAACACCGTCGACCAAGAAACCGGCAAGAACTGGTACGACCTGACTTCTCAGGCCTTCACTGTTTTCCTGCCCGTGAAAAGCGTAGGCGTGATGGGCGACGCCCGTACCTACGAATACGTTGTTGCCATGCGCGCAGTACAGACAACCGACTTCATGACGGCTGACTGGGCTGAACTGCCATACTCGCTGCTCAAGCGTACCTCTGGCCGTATCATCAACGAAGTACGCGGCATTAATCGTGTGACCTACGACGTAAGCAGCAAGCCGCCAGCAACGATTGAGTGGGAATGATCACACGTTAGGCATTAGCTGGTACTAACTGGCATTAAATGACACTTAAGCCCATGTTTTCATGGGCTTTTTTGTTTTTATGTCTGGCAGTATTTGGCAACTGATGGCAGCGGGAAGCACCGCTTGAGCGTGGTATCCAAGGTGGTATTATCGAGACATGATGCCATGAGTGATAGCCGATACCATGCTGCTTGATCCTGTGTGTTCATGGTATCGAAATTATTTAACTATCTGTTTTTATTGATTTTATGGCCTGATTTTCGGGTAATCTTTCAGCATGGTATCAGAATCGAAGAAGGGTAAGACTCTTGCTGACCGATACCAAGCTACGCAACCTCAAACCGAGGGATAAACTCTACAAGGTGAATGACCGGGATGGCCTCTATGTGGCTGTCACCCCTGCCGGTTCCATCTCATTCCGGTACAACTACTCGATCAATGGCAGGCAAGAGACGATCACCTTTGGCCGCTACGGCGTTGGGGGTATCACTCTCGCAGAAGCCCGTGAGCGACTTGGTGAAGCCAAGAGGATGGTCGCTGATGGAAAGTCGCCAGCGAAGGAGAAGGCCCGCGACAAGGCGCGTGTTAAAGGGGCTGAAACCTTTGGTGCCTGGGCGGAAAAGTGGCTACGTGGCTACCAGATGGCCGACTCTACCCGTGATATGCGCCGCTCGGTTTATACGAGAGAGCTAGAAACGAAATTCGGCAATCAGAAGCTGACCGAAATCACTCACGAGGACTTGCGAGCACTAACCGACGCCATCGTAGAGCGAGGTGCGCCTGCTACGGCGGTTCATGCGCGCGAGATTGTACTCCAGGTATACCGCTGGGCGACTGAGCGAGGCCAGAAGGTTGAGAACCCGGCAGACCTGGTTAGGCCAGCAAGTATTGCCAGATTTGAGCCGCGGGATAGAACTCTGACGCCCGAAGAAATCAAGATCATGTACCAGTACATGGGGCGTATTGGCACATCTCCATCGATCCGGGCAGCGGTCAAGCTGCTGTTGTTGACGATGGTGCGAAAAAGCGAGCTGACCAATGCCACCTGGAGTGAGATCAACTTCAGCGAAGCGCTCTGGACGATCCCCAAAGAACGGATGAAGCGGCGAAATCCTCACTTGGTGTTTCTATCTAGGCAGGCCATGGACATTCTCATCGCTTTGAAGACGTTCTCCGGTGGATCGGATTATGTTCTGCCGTCGCGTTACGATTCTGACGTGCCCATGAGCAGTGCCACGCTAAACCGGGTGATGACGATGACTTACAAGCTGGCTCAGAAAGAGGGGCTGCCGCTTGCCAAATTCGGCCCGCACGACCTGAGACGAACAGCCAGTACCTTGCTCCATGAAGCCGGTTACAACACCGACTGGATAGAGAAATGCCTGGCACATGAGCAAAAAGGTGTAAGGGCTATATATAACAAAGCCGAGTATCGTGATCAGCGTACAGCTATGTTGCAGGACTGGGCTGATATGATTGATGAATGGACTACTGGAGATGCTTGCGAATCTATTTAGCTAAACGCATAGATACTCGTGCATATGCTTAAAATATATTGAAGAAATGAATTGGCAATTTTCAGTATTGGGTTTTGACATCATTGAGGACAAAAAAAGAAATGGCTGGCGATATGGAATGCTTTGACGACCTTCCAAAGCGTGCCTCCAATCATGTCACGGAGGAGAAGGCAGAGACGGCATTTCAGAAATGTCTAACGGAGAGTGGTCGCTTCATCCTTCAGCGTGCTGACCGCAAGGACTATGGTACAGACTGTGAGATCGAAATTGTCGAGAATGGGAGAGCCACCAACATTAGGATTCACGTTCAGCTTAAGGGCACCGAGCGTGCACTGAATGCGGATGGCTCTCTCAGTGTTGATATTAGTCGCACGAACCTGAATTACCTGCTGATGCATCCGCATAGCTTCTATGCTGCCTATCATGTCCCAACGGCGACGCTGTGCATCTGCCTTGCTGAGACCGTTCTCCGTAAATACGAGCATGCTGGGAAGAACTGGACCCAGCAGCAAACACTTACAGTTAGCTTTACGGAAACTCTGACGACAGAGCGGTTGGGGCGACTTGCCGAATTGTCCCGTTCTGCAACTCGAGCGGCACGTAATCGTCGCGTCGAACAGTCACGGGCAGCACCAGGAGATTTGATTGGTCTCCTTCGCCGGGCTGTACCGGAGGTTCATGTCCCTGATGATCCAGACTCAGCTCGACAACTCTTGGAACACCTATATGATCAGGATGCTGATGAGGAAATTAGTGCCGTATTTGACCGATTTATGGCCGTGCTTGGACCTGAAGACGATGCTATGGGTTGCGCTTATATGTCAGAAATTAACTTGGGCATGTCTGAGAGAAGCCAGTTCCCTAGTCGGATCGAAGCAGCAGTGATTCATTTTAAGAGGCAGCTTAGTACTGGGCGCTACGAGCAGGGTAGCCTGCATTACACAATCGGTAATGCCTACTCGGCGCTCGGCCGGGAGGATGACGCCACAGAGGCTTATAAGGCAGCGTTGCTCGAACCTGCATTCGCAAATTCGTCAAGTCTGGCATCCCAAGGCCATAAGAATCTCGGGACGAGCTTTGAACGGCTCGGTGATGAGGCGCGAGCCGTTAAGCACTATCGTGAAGCCTTGCGAATGAATCCTCTCCTTCCTGAAGCCCATTATGCCTTAGCCCAATTCTACGTGCGTGAAGGTGAGTGGAAGAGCGCTCTTGAGCATCTGGATCAGGCCGTCTTTACAGATCCTATATACGCTAAAGCAGCTGGAGTTGCGGGGTGGCGGGCTAACGTGCTTTTCAACATGGGTGAGGGAAGTGCTGCGTTCCGTGAAATCAACAATGTTCTTACGCAAGCCGACCGCGAGCCATGGGTTTGGCCGTTTTTTGCACGGCTAGTAGCTAGTTTTGGTCGGGCTACGGCTGGAAATGCGCGTCAGGCGCAAGGGTTCTGGCATCGCTATGTAGACGCTCATCCTGATACATCCGGAGGCCGTCGCGAGATGTTATTGGCGACCTTATATTTGCGGGCAGAAGGCCAAGAGATAGGCCAAACCTACACGGAGTTTCTGGATAAATTTGTTAGGCATATTAAGCACATTGATAATACGGAAGAAGCCGCGTTTTTGTGGGATCGCCTTGGACACTGGGCTCAGGATGAGGGCAACTGGCTAGAAGCGGAGCGCTGTTTTCGGATGGCCTACGATCTCGCAGGAGGGCACTACGGATATTGTCTAGGGACCGCTCTTAACTTTCTAGGAAGATTTGAAGATAGTTTGCCGATCCTACTTGAGCAGGCAGAGTATATCCAACCCGATGCAATGAGCTGGTTTCAGCTTGGTGTGGCGTACGGTGACCTTGGCCAATCAGAGCAAGCTATTAAATCCTATGAAAAAGCGTTAAATCTTGATCCAGAATACGACTTGGCGATGTTCAATCTGGGTGGTGTCTACTGGAATAGAGGGAGCATAGTCGATGCTTTGGAAATTTGGAGCGCGGCGATTGAGCGTTTTCCAGACCATGAGCTTGCTGCCAAACTTCAACGCGATTTTCCGCAGTTCTTTCCTCGGGATGCCGACTAGCCGTATGCAAACCTGAATTTGATGTGGTTGGTTTACCTGTTTAGCATTAGGAGATCGGTGTCATAAATCGGTTATGGAGATGGGGCCGGTTTCAAGCCCTGCATTTTAGCCGCTAAAATTTCCCCTGAGTTTTAGCCGACTTCATAACAGGAACTCCTTTCGAACTGATGCCAGCGCTTTAGACACGGCTTGGCGAGTCATGGGCTGCTGCTTGGCGTTCAGTATTCGTTTTCCAATTTCAGTCTGGCTGAACCCTGACCGCTTGAGTACCAGCATTTTTTTCTTGGTGTCCGATAGTTTAGAGTCCACCATCCTGCGAGCAAGGTTGCGTAATTCTGCTTTGTCTGCTGACTGCAAAGTTAGACGTAACATTAATTGGAAGAAGTAGCTGTCAATCAACTCATCGCCTGACATGGCGTGAGGCTTGGACCTATTCGCACACTGATGGGTCAGTCGTGTGAGTTCGATATTAAATTGCGTTAGAGAGCGTTTTGCCTGCCTATAAGTAGGGTTCCACTCACCATTCGCCAACTTGGGTCTATGCTCTTCGCAGTACTGGTGACTGAGCTCAAGTTTCTTACGATCCTCTAACTCAACGTCATTGATACGCTGACCCGCCACCGTTGTCATGAATGCTGCGAACTCTGTTTGGTTTCCGCATAGTTCACAAAAATCGTGTTTACGTTGTTCGTTTAAGTTGACGCCGTTCGTAGAGGATGATCTTTTGGGGCGCTTGCAAGCACAATCCCAAACCAGCCCAGTCAAGGATTCGAGAGTCGCTATAAAGTACTCGTCCGTTGTAGTCTTCTGTTCTACGGTCTTAATGAATTGGCGCAGTAACTGGCGCTGCATTCGCACCATGGCCTTAAGTCCTACCATTCGAATGATCGCGCTGAATCCTAGTCCAGTACCGGCTCCAGGAACATAACCAGCGTAGCTTTCTGGAAGGGTATCCATGTAGGTTGCTAGGGCAGGATCGATGACTTCCTCTATCAAGCGCACGATCGGGTAGCGTCTCGAGGACGCAGAGTAAGGATGCCAGCGTTCTTCAAACCGCTGGATAGCTTCTATGACGACCGGGGCGCAATCTTCCCAGATGACGATGCTCGATTCATTTTTCATGTCAACCATTTTAGCCAATTTATAGGCTTAATCAAGTGGCATTGCTGGGCACCATAGAGCTTTCATAAGTAAGTGGAGGCACAACTATGCAAGCAATGGCAAACAAGACGCTGATCAATCGAAAAGTGCTCTTAGAGATGATTCCGCTCTCCTCACGGACAATTTACAACTTGGAGAAGCGAGGTGAGTTCCCTCGCCGAATTGCACTTACCAGCAGAAACGTCGCGTGGGACTTGTCGGAAGTAGAGCAATGGATTGAAGAGCGCAAGTCATCTGGAATTCAGGCTGCTCGACCTGGCAACACTGTGGGGGCCTAACAGCATGGCTATCGAAATTCCATGGCTCGATTTAAGAAGTGCTGTTGAGAACGAGCCGAAGCCCCTTGATTTTGTATTTCCTGGTTTCAAATCGGGAGCAGTTGGAGCATTGGTAAGTCCTGGTGGAACAGGGAAAACCATGCTTGCTCTACAAGTTGCCGTAACGGTTGCTACCGGTGCTGATCTATTGAATTTAGCTGATATGGACAGTGCGTGGCGGCTGGTCACCGGTCCAGTGGTATTTTTAACCGGAGAAGACCCAGCAGACGTGTTATCTGGGCGTTTTCACGCTATAGGTCGACACCTTAACACCAGCCAACGTGAGGCCATGTATAACAACTTAGCGGTTGCTCCTCTGGTTGGTTTCAGTGCCGATATGATGAGTAGAGAGTGGCGGAATTGGATTGAGAACGTCACTCGAGGTGCTCGCCTCGTAGTAATTGACACGTTACGCCGATTTCATAAGTTGGACGAAAATGATGGAGGCCATATGAAAGGGGTGTTGGACTACATGGAACAACTTTGCAGCGTAAATAGAACTAGCGTTTTATTCCTGCACCATACAAACAAAGCCGGTGCGTTTAGCGGTGGTGACGCTCAGCAGGCTAGTCGAGGCAGTTCTGTGCTTACGGATAACGTCCGCTTTCAAGCGAATTTAATTGGCATGGGGGCGGCAGAAGCAGAAACATGGGGAGTAGACGAAGAATGTCGCCGTCATTTTGTGCGATGGTCCTTCCCTAAGCTTAATCACTCTGCTCCTATCTCTGACCAGTGGTATAGGCGTCACGAGGGCGGAGTGCTGAAACCTGCCGTTTTGGAGAAGCAGCGTGTAGCCAATGGAGTTCTGCCATTCAAGAAATCTAAGGGAAGATCGCGCGATGAGCTTTGATCTTACCCATGTTCGACATGATCCAGCTCACTGCCTAGCTCCTGGCTTGTTCCGTAGCCTGAAGCGTGGAGAGCGGAAACGGCTTAAGCTGGACGTAACCTATACCCATGGCGACGATTCTATCCGTTTCTGGGGACCTGAGCCTCTGGGGGTTGATGATCTTCGTATCCTACAAGGGCTTGTGGCTATGGCCGCAATTTCTGGTGATGGGGGGCGCGGGATTGTGCTGCGAAACGAAACCGAATCAGAGGTTGGGCAGCAATTGCGCCTCTTGCTAGACCTCAAGTGGGACGCGGTTGAGAAGGACGCGATGGTTGCTAAGGGCAGCTTCCGACAACTGGCTCGGGAACTTGGATATGCCGACGATGGAGGCAGCCAGTTCAAAACTATCCGCGATAGCATCGAGCGACTATGGGCAGTATCGGTCATTGTGGAACGTAACGGGCAGCGTCAGGGGTTCCGTATCCTGTCCGATTACGTCAGCGACGACCGGGAAGGTAAGCTGTTTGTCAGCCTGAACCCTCGATTAGCAGAGGCTGTAATGGGAGAGCGTCCACATACTCGCCTCGACATGACGGAGGTTCGGGCGCTACAGACCGATCCTGCTCGATTAATGCATCAGCGATTATCGGGCTGGATTGATGCCGGTAAATCTGGACGCGTAGAACTGGCTACCCTTTGCAACTACGTCTGGCCGGACGAAACGAAGAACTCCAACACCTTGAAAAAGCGCTGTCAGACGGCCCGGAAAGCGTTAACTGAACTTATTTCTGTGGGCTGGACTGTACATGAATACGCTAAGGGGAAATGGGAGATTAGGCGGCCAGGGACTAACTATGCCACCCCCCGGCGTGACAGCACCCACCCCCGGCATAATAGCACCCGTCCCCCGGCATAACAGTATCCCATCCCCGGCATAACGGTATCCGCTCCAATCGCGAAAACCCTTGCAGGACAAGGCTTTCCGGTCTGTTTTGGAAATCGATCCAAGATATTCCAAAGAATATCCACCATGCGCGGCATAGCCCGCGCCTTAATGGCGCGTTCATGCCTTGCCAATTCTATCGGCCTCCGGCCGATGTTTTAACGCCAAGAGGGTGGCTGATTCTGCTTCCTCGCCAAGGACTATCACCTTTTCTTGGCGTTCAATCCGTCCGAAGGACGACCAAAGCCGCCTCATAAGCCCCAGGAACGTCGTTCTGAGGCCTGCTAGGGGGTTGCCGTATGGCGATGCCTGAGCGCCTCTCTGGGCGGCTCAGAAGGCCTTATTCCATACATCAAGATGAATAGCCACTCAAGGCGGTAGTCGGCTGAAGATGTATGCGGTTTGTAGGTTGTAGTAGCACTATACAACATACTACAACACTACATTTCCTATCCGCACTGACGTTGTGCCGAAAAGCTGTCCGAAGTTGGGCGCTAGCGGCTCGACACGCACAGTGTGCTGATAGCGATCCTTCCTGACCGTATGACCCAACCGATACCAATCTGAAAACCGTCAAAGAAAAGGCCCGCGAGAGTGTCTAGTGGGTTTGAAAACCCATGAGATACAGCGATTTACATTCGATGTGTTGCTAGCACTCGTAAGTTTCATTGACACTTGAGGGGCACTATCCCTCCTGAATTGGTAAAGCTGTGTATTCCTGTGTTTGTTTGCTGTGTAATCCACCGCGTTAGCGTAGTAATTGCCTGATATTGCGCTTTTATTTTGTGCTTCTGTTCTAGCAAAAAGGTGAACAAGCGATTTTATATGGTTTGCACAAAAAAACAGATTTTCGCAGCAACACTTTCCTTGGCGTAAACAACGATGAATGGCGGGCAGGATAGGTGAAGTTAGCTAATCGGCGGAGCCAATTAACTATCTTCACTTTCCCTTATTCGTGCCGGGGCGCTCAACGGGGAATCCTGCTCTGCGAGGCTACCGGCTACCGCCGTAGGAGTTATTGGCATAAATATCCCCATGTCAACTTTTATGTCCAATTATTGAGCTTATACGTTATGCATTGAAAGGCACGATAAAGCATTCATTGGTAATGGAGATCAACGTATGCAAAAAGTTAAAAGAAAAAATTTAGCCGCTAAAATTGCTCTGGCTGTCGCTATGACGACTTGCACCTTGCAGCCCGTTTACGCCGGTATTCCAGTAGTTGATGGCACCAACCTATCGCAGAACATCATGTCTGCGATGGAAGCCGTAGCGCAGACACTCAAGCAGATTCAGGAATACCAAACCCAACTCCAGCAGTACGAAAACCAACTGCAAAACACGATGGCACCGGCGGCCCATATTTGGGACCAGGCGCAACGCACCATCAACGATCTGAACCAGGCTACCAACACACTCGCCTATTACCAAAATCAGCTTGGCAGCCTCGATGCCTACTTGGGCAAGTTCCAGGACGTGGCCTATTACCGCAGCTCGCCTTGTTTCTCGTCGGCGGGGTGCAGCGATGCCGAACGGGCCGCGATGGCTGAGAACCGTCGCCTGGCATCCGAATCGCAGAAGAAGGCCAACGATGCGCTGTTTAAGGGGCTGGAGCAGCAGCAAGACAACTTGCAGGCTGACGCCCGACAGCTCCAGCGGCTGCAATCTGCCGCCCAGGGCGCGGACGGCCAACTGGCGGCCATCGGGTACGCCAACCAGCTCGCCAGTAACCAGGCCAACCAGCTCCTGCAAATCCGTAGCCTGTTGATTGCTCAGCAAAACGCCGTTGGCACGCAAATGCAGGCGGATGCTGACCGCGAAGCTCAGTATCAAGCATCCCGTGAAAGGTTGTTCGATATGGGCGAGCCAACTGACCGCTCAGAAAACAGGGGGTTTTAATCATGAAGAATATCACCCGAGTTTTTATCGTTAGCGCGTTGGCCTCTTTCGTTCTGGTGGGATGCGGTGAAGATGATGGGCCAAAGCCTGCAACGATCAACTGTGATAACCCGAACCTGACGAAAGAGCAGAGGGAAGAAGGGAACTGTCTTTGGGATATGGGCAAACCCACTGATCGCTCCAAGAACAAGGGGTTCTAATCATGAGCAAGATATTCATTCGACTTGTGATGCTCCTGGCAGTTTTACTGACTTCGCAAACTGCGTCAGCGGCCATTGAGCCTAATGGTGTCTTGGATGAAGTGGCCGTGCGTTTCATGACGGCCAGTGCTACTTGGGGCACGGTAATTACAAACTATGCCGCCTGGCTGTTCTGGACGTTGGGCACTATATCCCTTGTTTGGACTGGCGGGACCTTAATCCTTAAACAAGCGGATATAAGGGAGTTCTTTGCCGAGTTCGTGCGCTTCATCCTGACGTTTGGTTTCTTTCTCTGGTTGCTCAGAAACGGCCCAGACTTTGCGACGTCAATCATCGACTCGTTGAGAACGATCGGTGCTCAAGCCGGTGGCCTTCCGAGAGACCTAACCCCGTCAGAGCCTATTAGTATTGCGTTCGACATTATTGTGAAAGCTGGTAAGTCCTACAGCATCACAAGCCCGATAGATAACTTGTCTATCTTCTTAATCACTCTGGCAATTTTGGCCTGTATGGCGGTAGTGGCAGCCAATGTGTTGTTGGCCTTGGTGACGGCTTGGATATTGATCTATGCCGGTGTCTTCGTGCTGGGGTTTGGTGGTTCGCGTTGGACTTCAGATATAGCAATCAACTACTTCAAAAGCGTATTGGGCGTTGCTTTGAAGTTGATGCCAATGATGTTGCTCATTGGCATTGCCATGTCGATCATGGACGGTTTCTATGCCGATCTATCCAATGATGCCCCTATGCGTGAACTGCTGGTGATCTTTGTCGTTTCACTGGTTCTCGTGATGCTCATTCACTCGGTTCCCAATGTGGTCGCCGGCCTGGTTCCTGGAGGTGGCGCGGCGGCAGGTGCTGGCAGTATCAGTGCCGGAGCGATGGCCGGAGCGGCTGTTGCCACTGGTGGTATGGCTGACGGTGCAGCAATGGCTACCGCCGGCGGTGCGTCTGCTATTCAGGCTGCATTTGCAAAAGCAGGTGAGAACGTAGCGAACAATACTGACGTTATGTCGAGCCTGGGCGGAGCATTTAGCGGTGGCGGCGGTTCTGATGAAGCAGGCTCCTTTTCCCAAGCTTCCGGCCAATCTTCTAGCGGTGGCGAATCCTCTGGCGGCGGCTTTAAAGGCAGCGCCGTAAAAGCGGGTCGTATTGCAGCGGATACCGGTGCGAATTTGATGAAGGGAATGAGTGATATGGCCGGGGATCGAATTGGCCGCACCGCTGGAGGTCGTTTAGCCAGCTCGATCCGAAACAGTACGAAAGATGACGGGGATGACGGCGACAAGGAGGGCGACTGACGACGCTCCCCCTGCATTTGACAACGATAGCTTAGGCGGTGGCGGCAATGGCTGGATGAATCAAACCGGCGGCTTTGATGGCCTATCCAGTGAGGACCAGGAAGAAGCCCGCCAAGCACACGCAGAATGGCAAGAGCGCGACCCGGAAAAGCACACCTTCGACGTTGAGGACTACGTTTCGTATGCCCAGGAACGCCAGCAGGAGCGCAACGAAGAGGTTGCCAGTTTTGTTAAAAAAGGTCGCATGGCCTAACTAGATAAGGATTACTGATTATGGAGTTTAGCTTTCCACCTCAAAACCTTGCGGAGGTATTTGGTTTCTTCGCAGTGATGTTCATTGTGATGCTGGCCTTCTATTTTTTGGGGCAGTGGCTGCACAACACCGGACACGGCCCGAAGATGAAAGCCATTGCCGACAAAATGGAGGTATTCCAAAACAGGTTGGCTGGGCGTGCTTACAAGGACATGACGAGATCGGTCGATCAAATCGACAAAATGAGACGCTGGCCGTTTGGCCGACGCAAGTAGTTAGAAAGCACACGGGCCAGTGATGGTGCACCGGCCCGCATTTCCACATACCACCTGACAGAGAGGTGACACATGACAACCACACATAATATCGAAGTTCAGCAAGCAATTCATCAGGCTGCGACCAAGCTGGCCGCCCTGGAGTTCATCGACCAGGAAACCGCCCGACAGGTTTTGCCAGTCGCGGAGGCGGTCGCCAATATGTTCACGATCCTGTACTACCAGGCTGAAACTGGCCGAGCGACGCCGGAGGACTTCCAGGAGGCGTTGGACACTATCCGCCAGGTAACAAGGAGGTAAGGCAAAAGGTGATGAACGATAAGGCAAAACGAATAACGAGGAAGAGCAGTACGCCTATCAAGGTGTACTGCTTACCCGAGGAAAAGGAGCATATCGAGGTGCAAGCAAAGCGAGCAGGCATGAGCGCTGCGCGTTATCTGCGTGAGGTTGGCCAGGGCTACAAGATCAAGGGTGTGGTCGATTGTGAGCAGGTACGGGAGTTGGCTCGAATCAACGGCGACCTTGGCCGCTTGGGTGGTCTGCTGAAGCTATGGCCTACCGATGACGTGCGAACTGCCCAGTTCGGCCAGTCTACAATCCTTGCTGTTCTAAGCAAGATTGAGGCGACGCAGGAGGAAATGGGTAACATCATGACCAAGGTTGTTATGCCAAGGTCTGATCTATAAAAAGATCAAAACCGAACATTGGGTGAAAGCTTGAGTTGGCATCTCATTGATTATTTCCGTCGATGTTGCCGCCGGCGGGCTAGCTCTGCTTTTGCCCAGGCAGATGACTCTTCCATATCCTGGCGAAGCTCTAATATCTCCTGGTCCGTCAGTTTCCGAATGACTTTGCTGGTGATGTCAGCTTCGACTGGCAAGGCTTGTTTTGAGCCACTCTCTGATTCTGTGGACTTCTTCTTGCCCATGCGCCTCACCTCCGTTCGAACGCGATATTCTCTCTATAATGTCTATGAAGTGTTGGCTTTTCGGACATTTTCGAGGGAACCTCTTTTGGATCGCAAAAGCTACCAAGCGGTGTTAGCATCCTGCGAAGCTTTAAATGCTCTGATTTTTTCAGTGAATCAACGCATACGCCAGTGACATCGATCGATGTTCAGAGTTCTGGCTAGGCAGTGTGTAACTAGGAGCATGACTGAGGCGTTGATTGCAACCCGCTCAGAGATTGGAGTAGGGCGCGAAAGGCGCTGCACGTGTGCGGTTATTTTGTTGTCGAAGGCGGTATCGCCTGAACCGGATAGTCTCTGTGGATCCGATAGTAGTTCAAGTGAGGATATGAATAAATACAGCTCAGCACAACTGTCGGCTTTGACTCGGCTTTTCTCTGCTGCCGTTTTCCGTGAAATGGCGAAGAAAGGTCGATCCGGCTTGTTCTGTCGGCTGCTTGAGCAGACCGGTCTGCTTATGTGTGCAAGTCCGCGCTCGACTGTTGGTGACATCTTCGACTCTGCGTTTGAGATTTTGAAGGTCGAGGGGCACCGTGACGAATACATCTATCGAGCGGCAATCAGTCAGAAAGTGTTAATGGGAACCCACTCGCTCCGCACGGCCTCAATGCTCAATGAGTTTCGAACCGGGAGTAGTAAGGCCGATGTTGTCATTTTGAATGGCACGGCGACCGTCTATGAAATCAAGTCGGAGCGGGATTCGCTAGCGCGACTTGCTAACCAAGTGGAAAATTATAAGCGCGTTTTCGCCAAAGTGAATGTAATCGCGAGCGAAGGACATATCGAAGGCGTACTGGAAAAGGTCCCAGAGGATGTGGGGGTTATGTGCCTTTCAAAGCGTTACCAGATTACCACAGTGCGTGAAGCAGCCGATTGCCCTGAGCGAATCTGTCCGGTCACTGTTTTTGAATCGTTGCGTATGGCAGAAAGTATTGAAATTTTGACGGCGATGGGGGTCACGGTGCCAGAGCTTCCTAATACGCAGAGACACGCTGCGGTGCGTGAGCTTTTCGCCACCCTCGACCCGGCTGCATTGCATGTAGAGCTTGTACGAACACTCAAGCGGACTCGCGATCTTTCACCTCTGGGTGACTATATCGATAGTTTGCCCAAGTCTTTACAGGCGGCTGCCCTGTCAGTATCAGTTCGACAGTCTGATCGTTCAAGGCTATTAGAAGCTATTGAGACTCCGCTATGCGCGGCCATGACATGGAGGTGATTGACGTATGTACTATCCCTATTTTCGCGGGAAGCAATTCGAACTACTAACTATCCGCGATATGGCGGGGCTGCTTGCCGAAAATAACTTTATTCCTGTGATTGAGCCCGTAAGAGAGTCGTTAGGCGGGCTCAAGAGGACCTTGAGTGCGGTACATGCCGCTGGCGGACATGCAATTGTTATCGTGAACCCTTATCACGGTGATCACCAGGAAGATGGTGCTGGCATTACAGCTCTTCTCCAAGAAGAATTTCGTGACGCTGACAATATACGCGCTGGAATCTTGCTGCGTAATGAGATGACAGTCGACGAAGTAATGGATTGCTATAGCCAACACGCCGATCATGATCCAGTGCTAGTCCATGCGGGGTTCAACGTCCCCAAGTCGCTGGCAGTCGCATTGGAGGATGACATGTCCAGCCTTACTAACGTTTTTGTCGAAGATCATGCCAAGCTGCTTTACCGTCGGCATTTCGATCAAAGCACACGCATTCTCATCCGCGACGGCTTTAAGAGGCAACGCAATGCGGATTACCCGGAGCTGGAAGAGTTTTCAGATCTTCATGTTACATACGGAGATCTCGGGATGGCGGGTTTTGGCGATTTTCTTATGGTTGGTGATGCCTACAGTGAGGGCGGAGGTCCAGCCTATGCCGTCGCTATACATCTGACCTTTATCGATCCAGATAAGGACGATGTCATGTACGTCTATCACTTCGTATCGGATACGAAGGATACGCCGAGCGATCCTGCTGGTAAGTTTGGCCAGGCGTTGGATAAGCTCATCGCGAAACTTGATAGCGGCACCTCTAATATTCTCGAAACTGCAGCTATCAACGAATTCAGGGATCTCCATGCTAAAGGCCATTTTCCAGGGCTAGGCTATGTCAAAAAGCTCTCGATGAAGCATCACATTGAAACGCTTGCCGATTATCTTGGGTGACTTTGATGCCAAAACGTTTCTGTTGCCCGGAATGCTTTGACGATCGTAGCTTACGAGATCAGCTTTTCCCGTCACTCGACCCAAGCCATGGCACCTGTGATTTTTGTGGTACAGCTAATACACAGCTCGTTGAGCCCAGCAAGCTCATGGACTATTTCGAGCTTCTGGTTAATGTGTACGAGCCGAGTGAGGGCGGGAAGTCCCTGGTCGAGTGGATGAAAGAAGACTGGCAGCTTTTCAGTCATCAGAGGATGGATATTGCTCATGCTAAGGAATTGCTTGGCGAGATTCTCAATGACGGTGAAATAGTTCGGCGTAGTTTCGCTCCGTCTGCAAGCTATATCAGTGAAGGCCTAGCTCAGTGGGACAAACTACGCGATGAGATGATGTACGGGAATCGCTGGTTTCTAGATGTTGCCATTGATCAGGATCGCCTCAAACAGCTGCTCGACATGCTGATAGCAAGGCCATTACCCAGTCAGTGGTATCGAGCACGAATTCGAACAGATGATGAGGGCTTTTCGATCGAGAAAATGGGCGCACCGCCGAGGCGACGCTCATCCAATGGTAGGGCCAACCCTGCTGGAATCCCCTATCTTTATCTGGGTTCTCTGCCTGATACGGCTGTGGCTGAGATCAGACCTCATACCGGGGAGGTTGCTTGCGTCGCTGGTTTTACTGTACCTGAGGAGATAAAGGCAGTGGACTTGCGCAACCCACGTAAGCTCGTATCGCCTTTTATCTTGCCTGACGCTAGCGATATTGGACAGTTGCGTGCTGACTTACCTTTCTTGGAGCGCTTGGGGGAGGAGTTAACGAGACCTGTTCAACCAGCGGGAGCGGCTATCGACTATATACCGAGTCAGTACCTATGCGAGTTCATTAAAAAGAAGGGGTTTGATGGCGTTGTCTATCGTAGTTCAGTCAGCGATGGTATCAATCTCGCACTGTTCAATCCCGAGTTAGCAGAAGGTGGGGATGTGACTCTCTACAATGTGACAAAGGTTTCGGTTGCAGTCGGCGCTGCCCAGATGAGTGTCAATTAACCACTGTGAATTGGTGGCTGGCGTCTATGAAACGCCGTTTCAAGAAGTAAAAACAGGGAACGTTTTAACATGGCGATAATTAGTTCTGCTGCCGAATTATGGAGTAGTCTTTGCTCGAAAGCGGGCTTAGAGGTAAGGCTGAAGAGTGGGCGCAAGGGCAGAGATTCTGATATCGAAGACTCACTTCGAACCGCTTTGGGCGTGCCTAAATCCGCCAAGTCTTTGGGCGCCTGGTTGGCGATAGATGCTGCTTCGTCTAACCCTCAAATAAGTACAGAGTTACTGTTAGCCAAGGTTTTGAAAAGCCAAGAAGGCTTTGCTCGTATGATGCAGGACATCTTGGATGTCCTAATTAAAGCTGATGCTAAGCAAGCGTCTAGTCAGCTGAGCGTAGAATTTAAGTTTGAAAAAGTACCTAGCTCTCTTCGTATGACACTGGAGCAGTTTAGGGACATTGAGCTACTGACGAGGCGCGTTCTGCAGAAGAGACCAAAGCTGCCCGATCATGATTTGATGTGGCGTATCGATGAAGTTTTTTGCTCGTTACTAGGTGGCCGCCTTCGCTGTGATAATCGGCCTTGTGGCTTCCCTCCCATCCCTGTGATAGCCCCAACTGGTTGTGAGGAGCTTGATAGGCAGTTAGACCGCGTGGCTCAGCTTGTGTCCGGTTTTAGAAACCTCTGCTGTAGCCTTGGTGAAACCCGCAGCGAGGTTTTTGATGCAGCTCGTGCCATAAATGAAAACGGAGAGCTCTTTAGGCAGGCGGTTGCTGCTACCGATTATTGGGATGAGAGCGTCTTAGATGGAGTTAAGAGTGTTTCGGATCAAGTTAACTCCGGGCAGCTATCCTCAAAGGATGCGACGGATCGTATATCTGGAGTGCTAACCGAAGTTGAGTGGGGGGAGAACTGGGTGGAGCAGACCGTGGAGGAGCTGCTCGACGTTCTGAAACTCCCTGTTTGGCGATATAGGCATGAGCTTTACTCGGTGTGGGTCGGTACTAGAATGCTCGCAGTAGTGGAGCAAGTAGTTCCAGACATGCACTATCATCCTGTTGAGGGAGTGTTGTCATTTGAGTTTGGCGGTAGCCGTTTAGCTTCATTCAACTGGGATAACAAGCAGTTTGACGTTTGGGCAGAGCTAAGATCCGCATTGGTGGGTAGTAGCTCGAAACGTAAAAGAGGAATACAGCCTGATTTCCGTGTGCTTCAGGTCGATATCTCTCAATCAGTAAATAAGCAGACGGCTTATGTGCTTGAGTGTAAGCACTATTTGAGAGGTAACACCTCTAACTTCACCTCAGCTGCAGCTGACTATGCTCGAAGTTGTCCAAATTCGGTGGTTCACGTTGTAAACCATGGTGAGATAAACGAGCCAAAACTCATGCAGTCCCTAGCTCCCGAGCTGCGGGCGCAAAGCCAGTTCATCGGAAGAGCCACACCACTGCAAGAAACTGAAACGCAGGTGATAAGTAAAGCTATTCGAAGTGCTCTTTTTCCTACTTTTGCGTTACCTGTTCCAAAGGAAACTACTTGCTTGGTGAATAGTCGGAATCCTTTGGCGGGTAGGATCCAGCTTGTGTGGAATCACAGCTTAGAAGATATAGACCTTATGCTGCGTGCGATCGACTCTAATGGCCAAGTGGTAGATGCCGTAGACTACCGGAACAAAGGAGCGTTGGAAGTGCGTCCGTTCGCTCGGCTTGATAAAGATGCGATGAGTGGCCCTGATCAGGAGTGCATTGAAATAAGCGATTGGTACTATAGTCGGTATGTGCTGATCGCAAACAATTATTCCAGAACAGGTTGCATGAATGATGTGTCGCTATATTGCGACATATATATCGGTGATGAGCCGATGTCTAGGAGATACCCTGTTGGGTTAGGTGCTGACGCTCATGAATGGAAGATAGCTGAAATAGCTATACTCAACGGCGTTCCAAAAATTATTTGATTGTTTTGATGCAAGCCTTAAGATGGTATTTTTTATGGTATCTGTGCCATATTTTTTATTAACTTGTTGTTATTAATTGATTTATTTTTGTTGTTTATAATAGAGTGGGAATGATCCCACGTCTGGCATAGCCAGGCACCACATGGCATGAAAGTGCTGCTAAGCCCGCGTAATTGCGGGCTTTTTTGTTTTTGGAATGGTGCTGCTCGGCAGAGTGAGTCAGTTTCAAACATAAGTGTTGCTGTTTCTCTGTTTTCAAGCAGCTCCCCGTCTTGCCTGTCTTTTCTTTTGGCTGCTTATCAATTTCATTGCTACGCGAAGGCGCCCAGGCGGTGGGCAGCTCGGTGTGAGCACTTGTCTGCATTTCTGACTCGGCGTGTTCTTACCCTTCAGGAACTGTTGTGCGTCACTTTCGCCAAAGAAAGGCCTCCTTTGGGTTTCTGTCACCCAATGCCAATGGCGGGCTGTTTGGCGTCGGAAATGGTAATAGGGTAGTGCGACATCGAGGTCTGCGATCCATGCCAAGAGCTTTGCGTAGCGAGGTGGGCCGGGTATAGGCTCCTATGGTCGCGGGGTGAGCTGCGTTCAGACAGAGTGAAACTATTTAACTGCCTGTGAACAGCCTGCACCATGAGCAAATAGGTAAAAATCGAAGTCCAGCTTTGCGTTAAGGATTCAGAATAAAATACATAAATGCATCCTCTAAAACTTGTTCTTGCTGCTGCTTTGAGCTTTACGACGATCTTTGCCCATGCGGCTGGCTTTCATCGTATTGAAATTCCGGCCGAATCGGATAGTCCTGCACTAAAAGGTGCTGTCTGGTATCCATGTTCGCAGCCCTTGGAGGAGGTAAAGATTGGGCCTTACGTCATGTCCGTTGCCAAGGATTGCCCAGTCGTCGGTCGCCATCTTCCGCTCGTGGTGATCTCGCACGGTTGGGGTGGCACGTTCCTTGGTCATCGGGGCATCGCCGAGACCTTGGCGAATGCTGGTTTTGTCGTTGCCGCCATTAATCATGGTGACAACGCACTGAATCCAAGGCGTTACGGAGACCTGTCTGTGTTGATCGAAAGGCCAACTGATATCAGGCGTTTGATTGACTTCATGCTTGACTCATGGCCCGATGCGTCCAAGCTTGATGCCCAGCGTGTCGGTTTTTTTGGGTTTTCACGTGGCGGCTACACCGGGTTGGTTAGCATCGGTGCCAATCCACTTGGTGAGTTGTTATGCAAACACAAAGACAACCCGGCCTGCGAGCAGGCGAAACAAGGGGAATTGCTGACACTTACCCATGATCCGCGCATCAAGGCTGCCGTGGTCGCTGATCCGCTCAGCGATTTTTTCACGGTTGAGAGTTTCAAAAATGTGAAGGTGCCCGTGCAACTCTGGCGCTCTGAGCAGGGTGGTGATGGCGTAACGCCCGAAAGCGTTGCTGCCATCGCTCACGCATTGTCAGAGAGAGTCGAGTTTCATACCGTGGCTGCTGCCGAACATTTTGCTTTCTTAGCGCCGTGCCCTCCCGAAATGGCGAAGCGGGCCCCCGAAATTTGTTTAGATCCCCCTGGGTTTGACCGTCAGGTCTTCCATACGGAACTCAACAGCACAGTGCTTGCTTTCTTTCGCAAGAATCTCGCTAACGATGAAAAGCCAGTTCCCTGATTGTGTTGGCGCATACGATCGTTGAAAACGGCAATGATGGTTTCATGTTAATGGGTGTGCAGGACACGGAATGCCTCATCCTAGCAAGCTGACAGATCGCTATTGTTCTTTGGCAACGTCAGGCCCTCAATCTTGCCAAACGAAACCTAATATCCTGGACGCTGACAATCGGATTATCCCGCCGAGGGCTTGTAACGAGGCCACCCCGCTCATTGGCTGACCATCTTGTGCCTTAGCGTTGACTGCCTGAGTTTAGGCGTTAGGACTGCTTGGCACGCCGTCCGGCCCAGCCCCCCGAGCCAGATCCATAAACGCCTGCAGATAATCAATCACTGCTTCCGTTTCCCTCATTCCCAGGAAAATTTGCTTGGCGATGCCGTGCTTGCCCAGCTTTACCGGCACCACATCCAGTTTCTCTGCATACTCCTGCACCAACCATCGGGGTAGGGCTGCGACCCCCCGTCCACTGGCTACCATCTGCATCATGATGTCTGTTGTCTCAATCGCTTTGTGGCGTCGGGGGGCGATGCCGGCGGGCAGCAGAAACTGGTTGTAGATGTCTAGCCTGTCTATGTCCACCGGATAGGAGATCAGCACCTCCCGGTCCAGGTCCTTGGGCTTGGCATAGTCCACGTTCGCCAGGGCATGGTCTTTATTGACCACCAGTACCTGCTCGTAGTCGAACACGGGCTCAAATTTCAAACCGGGTTTATAGAGCGGGTCTGGGGTGACCAGCAGATCAATTTCATAGCCAAACAGCGCGCCAATTCCCCCGAACTGGAATTTCTGCTTCACATCCACATCCACGTCTGGCCAGGCGCTGAGATACGGCGAGACGATCTTCAGCAGCCATTGATAGCAGGGGTGGCACTCCATGCCGATACGCAGTGATCCTCGCTCGCCTTGGGCGAACTGGCCCAGGCGTTCTTCGGCCAGATCCAACTGGGGCAGGACGCGGTTGGCAACGGCCAGCAGATACTGCCCAGCTTGCGTCAATTGCAGGTTACGGCCTTCGCGGCGCCAGATTTCGGTGCCCAGTTGCTGCTCCAGTTTTCGCATGGTGTGGCTAAGGGCGGATTGGGTAACGTGCAGCACGCCGGCGGCGGCGGTCAGGGAGCCTTGCTTGTCAACTTGCTGGACGACGGCCAGATGGATGCGCTCTAACATGATACGTGAATGATATTCATGGATTGGTGAGATAAGACCATTTTACTTCATTGATTGGGCTTCCTACAATGCAAGTCATTCTTTAATCCACTGGCCTATTGAGAGCATCACATGACGACGATTCATAATCTTGGCTTTCCGCGCATTGGCGCCAAACGGGAACTGAAGTTCGCCTTGGAGTCCTACTGGAAGGGCGAGTCTTCGCGTGACGAACTCAAGGCTCTGGGTGCCCAACTGCGCCAGCGTCATTGGGAGAATCAGGCCGGTCTGGATCTGGTGCCCGTGGGCGATTTCTCTTTTTACGATCAGGTGCTCGATGCCAGCTTCTTGCTGGGCAACTTGCCTGAGCGTGTTCAGGGCTTTCAGGGTGACGAGCTGGATAACTACTTCCGCGTAGCACGGGGTCGATCGGCCAAAGGTCTGGAAGATCACGGCGCCTGCTGCGGTGGTGTGGCTGCTGGTGAAATGACCAAATGGTTCGACACCAACTATCACTACATCGTCCCTGAATTTACGGCTGATACCCAGTTCAAGCTGGATGCCTCGCATCTGCTGGAGCAACTGGCGCAAGCCAAGGCGCAAGGCGTGAACGCCAAGCCTGTGATCATTGGCCCCGTGACCTATCTGGCACTGGGCAAGGCTAAGGATGAATCCAACAAGCTGGCCCTGCTGGATCGCTTGTTGCCTGTGTATGTCCAATTACTGGATACGCTGGCCAAAGCAGGCGTGGAGTGGGTGCAGATTGATGAGCCTATTCTGGTTACCGAGCTGGATGCCGATTGGCAGCAAGCGTTCAAGACCGCTTATCAGCAGTTGAAGTCTGCTGACGTGAAGTTGCTGGTAGCGACGTACTTTGGTCAGCTGCTGGAAAATGCTGCTTTGGCCGCCAGCTTGCCTGTTGCCGGTCTGCATGTGGATGCCATCAACGATCGTGATGGCGTGGAGGCATTGCTTAAGCTTTTGGGTGACGAGAAAGTCTTGTCTCTGGGCGTGATCAATGGTCGCAATATCTGGAAAACAGATTTGACCGCCGTACTGGACTGGGTTGAGCCTATCGCCAAGCAATTGGGCGATCGTCTGTGGATTGCTCCTTCCTGCTCGCTGTTGCATGTGCCAGTTGATCTGGACAGCGAACAACAGTTGGATGCCGATGTGAAGTCCTGGTTGGCCTTTGCTTTGCAAAAGCTGGACGAATTGCGCGTATTGGGCAAAGCCTTGAGCCAAGGCCGTGAGGCTGTCAAGGAGGAGCTGGCCGAGAACCTGGCCGCGTTGACGGCCCGTCGCAACTCGCCTCGAGTGAACAATCCTGCAGTGAAGGCGGCGGTGGCTCGCATTTCGGCCGAGCTGGGCAAGCGCAAGAGTGCTTACGCACAGCGTGCTTCCAAGCAAGCTGAGTTCTTGAAGTTGCCTGCATTCCCCACCACCACGATTGGTTCTTTCCCGCAAACAGTAGAAATCCGTCGTGCTCGTAGTGAGTTCAAGGCGGGTCGTCTGGACGAGAACAGCTACCAGGCCGCCATGCGTGCCGAGATTGAGCGCAGCGTGCGTGAGCAGGAAAAACTGGGTCTGGACGTGTTGGTACATGGCGAAGCCGAGCGCAACGACATGGTCGAATACTTTGGTGAGCAACTGGACGGTTACGCATTCACTCAGTTTGCTTGGGTGCAGTCCTACGGCTCGCGCTGCGTGAAACCACCCATCCTGTTTGGTGACATCAGCCGCCCTCAGGCTATGACGGTGGAATGGATTACCTACGCCCAGTCGCTGACTCAAAAACCCATGAAGGGCATGTTGACCGGCCCCGTGACGATTTTGAATTGGTCCTTTGTGCGTGATGATCAGCCTCGTTCGGCTTCTTGCCTGCAACTGGCGCTGGCCATTCGCGAAGAAGTGCTGGATCTGGAAAAGGCCGGTGTGCATGTGATCCAGATCGACGAAGCTGCCTTGCGTGAAGGCTTGCCACTGCGTAAATCGCAATGGCAAAGCTACTTGGACTGGGCGGTGGAGAGCTTTCGCATCGCCGCCAACGGCGTGGGTGACGAGACGCAAATCCATACACACATGTGCTACTCGGAATTCAACGACATCATTTCCTCCATCGCGGATATGGATGCGGACGTGATCACCATTGAAACCAGCCGTTCGGACATGGAGTTGCTGGAAGCCTTCGAGAATTTCCAGTACCCCAACGAGATTGGCCCCGGCGTGTACGACATTCACTCGCCCAATATTCCGACCGAGCAGCACATTGTGAATTTGATGAAGAAAGCCGCCGAGCGCGTGCCGGCAGAGCGTCTGTGGGTGAACCCCGACTGCGGCCTGAAGACGCGTCAATGGGCTGAGGTGATTCCGGCTTTGACCAATATGGTGGCGGCAGCCAAAGTCTTGCGGGCAAGTGCCTGATTGAGTCGGGAACCGTTTTGGCGGTGAGTCCCGGCCAAAGCCGGGACTTTTTTTGGAGGCGATTCAACACTGTTTTCTGGTTTTACCAGGAAGAAGAGGGCAAACAGTGTGGCCCCAGCAGTCGGCCAGACAATCAGCGCAAGGCATACATAAATAAGATGAATTTATTTTTATACATCAACGTATTAACTAAAAATAAATTCGAGATTGAAATCAGAAATCAGGGCATACATAAAAAATGAATAAAGAATTCGCGTTTAGCATCAAGAGCATTCGTTTTGATGAAAACTACCGTCCATCCAATAACACACGCATCACCACCAACTTTGCCAACCTGGCCCGTGGTGAAAGCCGTCAGCAAAATTTGCGCAATACCCTGGCGATGATTAACAATCGCTTCAACAATCTGGCGCATTGGGACAATCCTAATAGCGATCGTTATTCGGTCGAACTGGATATTGTCTCTGTTGATATTGATGTTGAAGGTAATGGTTCCACTTTCCCTACCATTGAAATCCTGAAAACCAATATCGTCGATCACAAAGAAAACAAGCGTATCGACGGGATTGTCGGCAATAACTTCTCTTCGTATGTGCGTGACTACGACTTCAGCGTGGTTCTGCAGGAGCACAACAAGAACAAAAATGGCTTCAGCGCCCCGGAAGGCTTTGGTGATTTGCACGGCAAACTGTTTAAGTCTTTCGTGAATTCTGCGCTGTACCAAGAAAACTTCAACAAGTCCCCCGTGATTTGCCTGAGCGTGTCCAGCAGCAAAGTCTACCACCGCACAGGGAACCAACATCCGGTATTGGGCATTGAGTATCAGCAAAATGAGTTTTCGCCTACGGATGAGTACTTCGCAAAAATGGGCCTGCAGGTTCGCTATTTCATGCCCCCAAATAGCGTTGCGCCCTTTGCCTTTTACTTCCGTGGTGATTTGCTCAGTGACTACACGAATCTGGAATTGATCAGTACCATCAGCACGATGGAAACATTTCAGAAAATCTATCGCCCCGAGATTTACAATGCCAACTCGGCCGCAGGAATGCGCTATCAGCCCAGCCTGAAAAATTCCGATCACTCGATCACGCAAATTGTCTACGATCGCGAAGAACGTAGCCGTCTGGCGGTTGAACAGGGCCGGTTTACCGAAGAAAGTTTTATCAAGCCATACAAAGTGATTCTTGATCAATGGGCAGCCAGTTACGCGCTTTGATTCATCAAAAACAACAAGGTTATTTAATTATGAAAAAATTGCTACCCACCTCCACCGCTGGCAGTTTGCCCAAACCCTCCTGGCTTGCTGAACCCGAGAAGCTGTGGTCGCCCTGGAGACTGGACGGTGAGGACCTGGTCGAAGGCAAGAAAGATGCATTGCGCTTGTCTTTACAAGAACAATTGCACGCCGGTATCGACCTGATTAGCGACGGCGAACAAACCCGCCAGCACTTCGTCACCACCTTCATCGAACATCTGGAAGGTGTGGACTTCGAAAAGCGCGAGACTGTGCGTATTCGTGACCGTTACGATGCCAGCGTGCCAACCGTTGTGGGTGCCGTGACTCGTCCCAAATCCGTGTTTGTGGATGATGCCAAATTCTTGCGTCAGCAAACCTCGCAGCCGATCAAATGGGCGCTGCCTGGCCCCATGACCATGATCGATACGCTGTACGACAACCACTACAAGAGCCGTGAAAAACTGGCTTGGGAATTTGCCAAGATCCTGAACCAGGAAGCCAAAGAGCTGGAGGCCGCAGGCGTGGATATCATCCAGTTTGACGAGCCCGCTTTCAACGTGTTTTTTGACGAAGTGAACGACTGGGGTATTGCGACTCTGGAACGAGCCATTGAAGGTCTGAAGTGCGAAACCGCTGTGCACATCTGTTACGGCTATGGCATCAAGGCCAACACGGACTGGAAAAAGACGCTGGGTTCGGAATGGCGTCAGTACGAAGAGTCCTTCCCGAAGCTGCAGCAATCCAAGATCGACATCATTTCCCTGGAATGCCAGAACTCCCACGTTCCTATGGATTTGATCGAACTGATCCGTGGCAAGAAAGTGATGGTTGGCGCCATTGACGTAGCCACCAACGTGATCGAAACCGCTGACGAAGTGGCCAATACACTGCGCAAGGCGCTGAAGTTTGTAGACGCGGACAAGCTGTACCCCTGCACCAACTGCGGTATGGCACCTTTGCCACGTGCCGTGGCTCGCGGCAAGTTGCACGCCCTGAGCGCCGGTGCTGAAATCGTTCGTAAGGAACTGTCGGCCTGATAGGCTTGATGCCTGCACGCTAGCTCGTTCAGACTGCCCCCAGCAAACAGTATTGATGGCTTTGCCATCGCTGTGACTGGGGGCAGTTTTATTGGGGCGACTGATTGTGTTGATCCTTCCATGTGCGCCGGCCTTGGCAGCATAATGCAGCGTGTTTCGGAGGTCTGCTGGGGGCCTTGGGTTTGTTTCTTCAGTGCTCCTGGTGTTAAGGCGGGTCGGGCATAAAAGGAGGACAGACGGGGGAAAGGGCAGAGCAATGCGTAACTCCACTGCCCAAACGCCAAACCCTAGGCCCTAGGCCCTAGGGACTGGGTTTCAAATAACAGATGCTCCCGAGCAGCCTGCAATGTCAGTAGGCGAGTCTATTTACACCCCTGATTAAAGAAATTCTTGTCCATGGCAAAGAAATGAACTAGGATTCACTCATGTAATGAATTTTGGTTCACTTCTTTATGGCCTACCGTCAAACCCCCGCCGTTCAAGCCCGTCTGCAAGACAATCGCAGCCGTATCCTGGAAGCCGCTCGCGCTTTGGTCAGTGAAGGAGGCTGGCAGGAAGCGCAGGTGGCCAGTGTGGCGGCCGCTGCCGGTATTGCCACGGGGACGGTCTATCGTTACTTCCCCTCCAAAGCCGAGCTGTTCGCGCAAGTCCTGTCGCTGGTGTCCCAGCGCGAGGTCGATGTGCTCACGGACATTGCGCAGGCCGATGGTTCTTCCATGTTGCGCCTGCATGCCGCTGTCTCCACTTTTGTGAAGCGCGCCATGCGTAATCCTCGTTTGGCCTATGCCTTGATTGCCGAGCCTTGCGACAAGGAAATCGACGCGGCTCGTCTGGTGTACCGCGCCGCGATCAGCCAGGTCATCCACTCCATTGTTTCCACAGGTCAGGACGCGCAGGAAATGCGCCAGGATGTGCAGCCCGATATTGCGGCGACCGTCATCGTGGGCGGTTTCATGGAAGGGTTGATTGGCCCGCTTTCTCCTTTAAGCCGTCAGCAGCACGATGGCACGGACAGTTACCAGCGCCAAGTGGCCGCGCTGGCTGACCAGATTGCCCAGATGGCGTGTGCCAGTGTGGCAGTCCTTTCTGCCACGTCTTAGAAAAACAGTTTGGAGACAACCATGAACCAGCCGCTCTCCCTCAGCATGTTGAATGCGCCCGAGGATCGTTACAGCACACATCAGGTTTTGAATCAGGCCTTGCCCGCCAGTGGTTTCAATGCTTTTACGGGCGATCAGGTTTTACGTGATGCCATTAGCCGTGAAGCCCCTTGGGCCGCATCGCGCTGTCAGGCTTTGGGGGCGGTGGCCGGCGATGAAAATGTGCAGGAATTGGCTCGCTTGGCGAACCGCCATATTCCTGAGCTTAAAACGCATGATCGCTTCGGCAACCGGATTGATTGGTTGGAATTTCACCCTAGCTGGCATGAGTTGATGGGCCTGGCCTGGCAGCACGAGGTGCCCAATTTAAGCTGGCGTACCCAAGAGGCAAACGGCCACTTCGCCCGCGCCGTCTTGTCCTATCTGTGGAATCAGGTGGAGCACGGTACGGGCTGCCCGACTGGCATGGCTTATGCGGCTTATGCCGGTTTCGAGGCCGAGCCTGCTTTGGCGATCTGGGCGGACAAGCTCAAAGGGACACGCTATGAATACAGTCGCCGCGAAGTGGGGGACAAGCCCTCGGTGGTGATTGGTTATGCGATGACAGAAAAGCAGGGCGGCTCAGATCTGCGCGAGACGCAGACGACCGCGCGCTTCTCCCATAGTGTGGATTATCACGGTGCCACGGCGCATTGGTATGAGCTGACGGGGCATAAATGGTTTTGTTCGGTGCCGCAGTCCGATGGTTTTTTTACGCTGGCCAAGGTCAATGGGGATGTCACGTGTTTCTTCTTGCCCCGTACCTTGCCGGACGGCAGCTATAACCGTTTTTTTGTGCAGCGTCTGAAGGACAAGGCGGGTAATCGCTCCAACGCATCCAGTGAGGTGGAATATGCGGGCACGCTGGCAATTCGGGTAGGGGAAGAGGGGCGCGGTATTCGGGAAATTCTGTCGCACTCGCATTTGACACGTCTGGATTTTGCGATTGGCTCGGCGGGGTTAATGCGGCAGGCGCTGACCTTGGCCCTGCGTCACACCACATCACGCAAGGCTTTTGGGACCTCTATTGCCGACCGACCCATGATGAGCAATGTGCTGGCGGATATGGCGGTAGAAGTGGAAGCGGCAACCTTGATGTCCTTGCGAGTCGCCAAGGCCACTGACCTGATGCAAGGCAGTGAACACGAAAGGCTGCTGGCGCGGGTGGCGACGCCTGCGGCTAAATACTTCAATTGCTCGCGCGCGCCCTCTATTGCGAACGAGGCATTGCAGTGTCACGGCGGCAATGGCTTTATTGAAGAAAACCCCATGGCTCGTGTGTATCGAGAGTCCCCCTTGAACAGCGTTTGGGAAGGGACGGCCAATATGATGTGCATGGATGTGCGGCGCGCCATGATCAGAGATCCGCTCACGGTGGAGGCGGTTTTCAATGAAATCAGACCCTTGGTCGGGCAAGACAAGCGCTTCGATGCCCTGGTACAGCACACTGAACGTCTGGTGAGAGCCGCGATTGAGGATGAGTTCCTGGCCCGCCCTATGACCGAAGCCGTCGCCCGTGTTTTGCAGGCCGCTGAGCTGTTGCGCTATAGCCCGCAGGAAGTGGTGGATGTGTTTTTAAGTACGCGTAGTTCCGGGGAGCTTGGAACTTGGGGGGCGCATTACGGCACTTTGGGAATGACAACGTCCTTGTCAGTCACGCAGAAAATCATGCGCAGAGCGATGGTGGCAGATTGATTGGTGCGGCTTACTAAGTATGGAGTGAGTAAAGGGCTATCAGGACTAAGTCTTGGATAGCCCTTGTTGCTTGATCTTGGCGGCTTTGCAGGCAAGGCAGCTTCCGTTTTACGCTGCCGTGCAGACCCTTAGTCGGTGCCCATCGGGGTCCAGAGCGACAAATGTGCGCCCAAAAACGGCTGTCTTGGGTGCCTGCTCTATGGGGATACCCGCTGTTACCCAGGTTTGATGCCGTTGATCAACAGCCGCATCATCGTCTACTAAAAAAGAGAGCTCGGAGCGATGGCCGGTTCCGGATGATACAAAGCTGGCTGCCTGGGTAGACCACAAACCCAGCGTCAAGCCCTTGTTCAGCTCAAAGGCGACATAGGTGGGGAAGGATTCAGCAGGCGCTTTTTGTAGCAGTTTTTCGTAGAAAAGGCGGCTGGCGGCGGGGTCTTGGACGTAGAGTAGCAAAAGATTTGGGTGATTCATGATCGCTCCAACATGGTTATTAAGCAGATCATTATGGGTGACCATACTGCCAAAAAATGGCAGTATCTAGCATGGCCCGAGCGGAACGACTTCTTTCCCTTTTACAAGTGCTACGCCGACATAAGCGTCCGGTAAGTGGTGCGCGGCTGGCTCGAGAGCTGGGCATCAGCATTCGGACGCTGTATAGAGATATTGCTTCCTTGCAGGCACAAGGTGCTGATATAGAAGGGGAACCTGGCGTGGGCTATGTGCTACGCCCCAGTTTCATGCTGCCACCCTTGATGTTTTCTCAAGCGGAGCTGGAGGCCTTGATACTGGGCTTTCGCTGGGTAGAAAAGTTCGCGGATGAACCGCTGACCAAAGCGGCTGGCGATGCGATGGCCAAGATCTCGGCGGTGTTGCCGGATAACTTGAGAGACAGCCTGGAGAGCACCGCTTTACGGGTTGGACCCAGAGTGATTCAGGATGCTGAGCTTGTTGATCTTGGCATTGCGCGTACAGCGATTCGTTTGCAGCGCAAGCTGAGCATCACATATATAGATGGGGCAGGGCAAGAGTCGGAGAGAGTGATCTGGCCTTTTTCCTTGGGCTACTTTCAGCACTTTCGGATTCTGGTGGGCTGGTGTGAGTTGAAAGGGGATTTCCGGCACTTCCGCACGGACAGGATACGAGGATTGATCAGTCTGGAAGAGTCTTATCCTCGGCATCGGGCTGATTTGTTCAAGCAGTGGCGCGCAATACAAACAGAGCTAAGCTATGTGCCTGACACCTGACACCTGACACCTGACACCTGACACCTGACACCTGACACCTGACACCTGACACCTGATTCCTGATTCCTGCTACGTCGCTTTGTGAGAACCAGTTTCTCCGTCCTGCGCTTCAAGCCCTCCTTACAAGAGGGTTTTTTTCTGGTTTATTATTGTTATGTTATAACATCTCATAATTGGCGAGAGTCCTTTGCAAGGAACCGCCCATTGATGGCTCAAGGACGAAGAGAAATGACGATGAACCCCGATAACACGCCGGTCGATCCCTCGGCCCGCATTCCCGTAACGGTTTTGTCCGGTTTTCTGGGAGCGGGCAAGACGACTTTGCTGAACCACATCCTGAACAATCGCGAAGGTCGTCGCGTGGCCGTCATCGTGAACGATATGAGCGAGGTCAATATTGATGCCGCTCTGGTTCGTGATGGCGGTGCCGAGCTCTCGCGCACGGATGAAAAGCTGGTGGAGATGAGTAACGGCTGTATTTGCTGCACCTTGCGTGAGGACTTGTTGCTGGAGGTGGACCGTCTGGCCAAGGAAGGGCGTTTTGATCAACTGGTCATTGAGTCCACCGGTATTTCAGAGCCGCTGCCCGTCGCTGAAACCTTCACCTTTGAAGGCGAGGATGGCCGTTGTCTGGGTGAAGTCGCCCGCTTGGACACCATGGTTACGGTGGTGGATGCCTTTAATTTTCTGCGTGACTACAGCTCGCAAGACAGCATTCAGTCCCGTGGCGAATCCCTGGGTGAAGAAGACGCGCGTACCGTTGTGGACTTGCTGATTGAGCAGATCGAGTTCTGTGATGTGCTGGTTCTGAACAAGATTGATTTGATCAGTGAACCAGAGCGTGAACGCCTGATGGCGATTCTGAACAGTCTGAATCCTCGCGCTCGTATTGAGACGGCCGAGTTTGGCAAGGTGCCCTTGGATCGCGTACTTAACACCGGTTTGTTCGATTTTGAAGAGGCATCCAAAGCCCCCGGTTGGTTGCAGGAATTGCGTGGCACTCACACCCCGGAAACGGAGGAGTACGGCATAGGCAATTTTGTGTACCGCGCCCGCCGCCCGTTCCATCCGCAGCGTTTTCTGGAGCTCGTTGAAAGCGAATGGCCCGGCGTGGTGCGTTCCAAAGGCTTTTTCTGGTTGGCGAACTTCCCGACCTTGGCCGGTTCCTGGTCACAGGCGGGTGCGGTGGCTCGCTATCACGTGGCGGGTTACTGGTGGGCTTCCATGCCGCCCGAACGTTGGCCGGAAGACCCCGAAGCGGTAGCCCTGATCAAGGAAAAATGGGATGAGCGCGTCGGGGACGCGCGTCAGGAGCTGGTTCTGATTGGCATGGATATGGACGAGGCCGCATTGCGTGCCCGTTTCGATGCCTGCCTGTTAAGTGATGAAGAAATGGCCAGCGGTCCCAGCACCTGGACAACATGGACGAATCCGTTCTCAGACTGGCCTTGATGGAATGAGGTCTTGCCTAGTCCCTGTCGGCTTGGGCAAGACCTTTTGATTGGATGTTGAGTATGACTGTTGTCCTTCCCGACCCGGCTTTGAACGATTCCACTTATGGCCTGACTCCGCTGTCCTGGGTGGGCATGGAGGGAATCGATTTACCTATTACCGTGGTCGAACCGGGCTATACGCGCCAACTTCATGCGCGTGTCGATGCCCAGGTTGATTTGCCGCTGGCACATGTGAAAGGGATACACATGTCCAGGCTGTATCGCTTGCTCAATGACGTGCCACCAGAACAGGCCTTGTCGCTGTTGGGGCTGCGGCGTCTTTTGCAAAGCATGGTGGATAGCCAGGAGGATTGCGGCACGCGCAGTGCGCGACTGGGTTTCAGCTTTGATTTATTGCTGCGACGGCCTGCCCTGGTGACGCAGGACTTGGCAGGATGGAAGTCCTATCCCGTTGTGCTGGAAGCCCGTCTCGTGGACGGCAGTTTTGTGTGCAAAATGCAGGTTCAGATTGGCTATTCGTCGACCTGTCCTTGTTCCGCTGCGCTGGCTCGGCAATTGATTGAACAGGGCTTTATGCAGGCCTTTGGACGGCAGCCTGACTTGCGTGCTGAGGAGGTAGCGGCCTGGCTGCACAAGCACGCCAGCCTGGCTACTGCGCACAGCCAGCGCAGTCAGGCTCTGGTTCAGGTTCAGGTATCGGAAGATAGCGAGGATTTCGGATTTTTAGCCTTGATTGATCGTGTCGAGAAGGCACTGGCAACACCTTTGCAAACGGCCGTCAAACGGGCCGATGAGCAAGCCTTTGCAGCCTTGAATGGCCAGAATCTGATGTTTGTAGAGGACGCGGCGCGTCGTATAGAAGCGGCCTTGGTAGACTATCAGAACGCTGGCATTCAGGTCCGCCATCTGGAGAGTTTGCACCCCCATGATGCGGTGGCGTTTAAAACGCCTTTGATGACAGAGACGCCTTTTGCGCGATTGAACGGGGGCGTGGCGTCATGAGTGTTTTAGTATTTATCAATCCTTGCCAAACACAACTGCACCCTCACGCGTCCTTGCCGCTGGAGAGGACAAACCAGATCACGATTAATCCGTCTGAGCGAGTGGTTCGCTTCCGTGTATCGGAGCGGCGATGAAAACCTTTCTTGCCTCTGCCCTGATCTTGCTGGTTCGCGGCTATCAGCTTTTTATCAGCCCATTGCTGGGGCCACGTTGCCGCTTTTATCCGACTTGTTCGCAATATGCGATCCAAGCCTTGCAGACGCACGGCCCACTCAAAGGAAGCTGGCTGGCCGCACGGCGTATTGTCCGTTGTCACCCCTGGCATCCGGGCGGGCATGACCCTGTTCCGGCTCGTGGCGATCAGGGTAGCCAAACGCCCAAGCATTCAGGAGATGGCCGTGGATAAGGGGGCAGTACCAGAAGAGTCCATACTCCAGGCGCAGCAATCCATTGTGGACAGTTTCCAGTGCCTGGGTAACTGGGTGGCGCGCTACGAATATCTGATTGATCTGGGACGCTCCTTGCCGGACTTCCCAGAAAAATGGCGTACGCAGGCGAACCGCTTGCATGGCTGTCAGGCACAGGTTTGGATGATCTCTGAATTGCGTGATCACAAGCTGCTTTTTCAAGCTTGTAGTGATTCCGCCATCGTCACCGGCTTGTTGGCGTTATTGATGAAGGTGTATTCGGGGCGTTTGCCTGAAGAAATCCTGTCCCATCCCCCTGACTTTTTACAGGCAATTGAACTGGAGCAGCACTTGTCACCGAATCGTGCCAATGGCCTGTTTCACATGATGGAGCGGATTCGTTTGGAGGCGCAAGCCGCTTTGGATGCAGAAACCGCAAAGGCAAAACAATGACACCAGCAATCCCGAAGGCCCCTCTCTCCCGGACCGCAGAAACGACCAAGCGGCATAATCTGCGCCATGCTGATTTGCTGCTCTGTGGCGGTACGGTAATGACCCCTAACGGGGCCGAGCCTATCGATATCGCCTGTGTGCAAGGTCGGATTATGGCTCTGGGCGATTTGCAGCCCGGCTGGAGTGCGGACTGCGTGCTGGACCTTACGGGGCTGCACGTATTGCCAGGGGTAATCGACAGCCAGGTGCATTTCCGAGAGCCGGGGCTGGAGCACAAAGAGAATCTGGAAGCGGGTACACGGGGCGCGGTCCTGGGCGGGGTGACGGCGGTTTTCGAGATGCCCAACACCCATCCCTTGACCTTGGGAGCCACTGACTTGCAAGCCAAGCTGGATGCTGCTCAAGGCCGTAGCTGGTGTGATCACGCCTTTTATATCGGTGGCTCTGCCTTGAATGCCGAGTCTTTGCAGGAATTGGAGCAGCTTCCAGGCTGCGCAGGCATCAAGGTCTTTATGGGCAGCTCTTTTGGAGACCTGTTGGCGGATGAGGACGACGTCTTGCGTCGCATCTTGCGTCATGGCCGTAGACGGCTGGCGGTGCATGCGGAGGATGAGGCCAGGCTGCGTGAGCGCAAACAGATCGCTCTGGATAGCGGCGACGTGCGCCAACATCCGGTTTGGCGTGATGTGGAAAGTGCCTTGAAGGCCACGCAACGCATTGTTCGTCTGGCGGCAGAGGTGAATCGCCGCTTGCATGTGCTCCATGTGTCCACCGCAGAGGAAATGCAGTTTCTGGCCGCCCACAAACACCGCGTGACCGTAGAGGTGACCCCGCATCATCTCAGTTTGCAAGCCCCTGAATGCTATGAGCGTCTGGGCAGTTTGGCGCAAATGAATCCGCCGGTGCGCGAGCAAGCTCATCAAGACGCGCTGTGGCAGGCGATCCGCTCGGGTGTGGTGGATGTCATTGGTAGCGATCACGCGCCGCATACCTTACTGGAGAAATCCCAAGCCTATCCCGCTTCACCCAGCGGCATGACCGGCGTGCAGACCTTGCTACCTGTGATGTTGAACCATGTCCATGCAGGTCGCTTGAGTCTGCACAGGCTGGTGGATTTGAGCAGTGCCGGGCCTGCCCGGATTTTTGGTCTGGAAGGCAAGGGACGCATCGCTGTGGGCTTTGATGCGGATTTCAGCATTGTGGATTTGAAGGCACGCCGCCGTATCCGCAATGACTGGATTGCCAGTGTCAGCGGCTGGTCTCCCTACGACGGTATGCCCGTTGTAGGCTGGCCAATTCACACCATTGTGCGCGGCCATTGTGTGGTTCGTGATGAAGCCTTGGAAGGGCAGGCGCAAGGCAGGCCGCTGCGTTTTCTGGACGTCCCTTAGCCGCCCATTCAATCAGGAGTGCGCCATGACGGATTCAAAAGAGCTTAAAGAGCGTGGCTTGAAGGTGACCACAGCCCGTATCCAGATTCTTGAGATATTCCAGGCCCCCGGCATTCGTCATTTGACGGCAGACGATGTGTATCGCCAATTGATACGACAAGGCAGCGAGATCGGCCTGGCGACAGTCTACCGTGTGTTGACCCAGTTGCAACAGGCAGGCTTGCTAAAGCAGGTTTATTTTGAATCTGGCCGGGCGCTGTATGAGCTGGATGACGGCGAACACCATGATCACCTGATCTGCACGGACTGCGGACGTGTGCAGGAGTTTCATGACCAAGCTATTGAGCAGCGACAAAAAACGATTGCTCAAGAACGGGGCTTTCAGGTTCTGGAACATAGCCATGTGCTGTATGGCCGTTGCCTGAAACCGGATTGCGAATATCGCCCGGAACCCATGATGACAAGGAAGAAACGTGAAGACTAAAGGACAAGAAACCAGGTCTGCTGAAAATACGGCAGTACAAATAAGACGCCGAATTTCGGTAGAGCAAGTGGAAGAGGGCCACGAACTGGCTCCCAAGTTTGATGAGCATGGCCTGATTGCTTGCATCACGACAGACGCTAGCAATGGCGAGGTTTTGATGCTGGGTTACATGAATCGGGAAGCCCTGGAAAAAACTATACAGACAGGCGAGGCCCATTACTGGAGCCGCTCGCGTCAAATGCTCTGGCATAAAGGTGCCAGCAGTGGACTGGTGCAGACGGTAGAGGAAATGCGTATCGACGACGACCAGGATGCGGTGTGGCTACGTGTGCGGGTAGCCGGTTCCGGAGCCAGTTGCCACGTGGGCTATTACTCCTGTTTCTACCGGCAGGTGCCGGTGGGTGCCGAGCATAGCAAAGGTCAGGATCTGGTCTTTGTGGAGTCCGCCAAGACCTTTGATCCCAAAGAAGTGTATGGGGATGTGCCCAATCCCACTGTGCTGTAGTGTTTGTTTCATTCAATGGAGCCGCTTGACTGTTCGCACTCGTAAAACTGCAGGGCAGTCAGACTGAACATCGCATAGCGATCAGTTGTAATGGGAGAGAGCTTACTTCAGAGGCCATAAAGCATGGAAATGATGCACCGGACCTTGCCCCAGGCCGATCTGCAATTGGTCGGCAGCGGCCAAAGCGCCATTCAGATATTCCTTGGCCAAACCCACCGTAGTTGGCACGCTGCGGCCCGGGAGCAGGGCGGCAATGGCAGAAGATAGTGAGCAGCCCGTGCCATGCGTGTTCCGTGTCAGGATGCGGGGCGACTGAAAAGCATGGCTCTGCCCCTGACCTTGCAACAGATCCACACTGTCCGGGCCGTCCAGGTGGCCGCCCTTGAGCAGCACCCATTCAGGGCCCAGCAAGCACAAATCCTTTAAAGTGCTGTGCATTTCTTGCAGCGAGGCGGGTTCCGGTTTTTGCAGCAAATCGCCTGCTTCGGGCAAGTTGGGGGTGAGCAGGGTACACATGGGCAGCAGCTTGTCGCGCACCACGGAGACGGCTTCGGGGCTGAGCAAACGGTCCCCGCTTTTGGCAACCATGACCGGGTCCAGCACAATCGGGCAGTCCAGGCCGTGATGGTGTAGGCGGTCTGCAATCGCTTCCGCAATCCCTACGTTGGCGATCATGCCGATCTTGATGGCATCCACGCGCACATCCTCAAACACCGCGTCCAACTGGTCCGCCACAAAGTCCGGCTCCAGCGCCACAAAACGCCGCACGCCCTGGGTGTTCTGCGCGACCACGGCTGTAATTACGCTCATGCCGTAGGCACCCAAGGCGTACATGGCTTTCAGATCAGCCTGAATACCAGCGCCGCTGGTCGGGTCTGTGCCCGCAATACTCAATACATTCGGAATCATGCTCGGCCTACTTGATCTTGAGTGGCAGCCAATGCCAGTGCCTGGCGGGCAACTCGGACGACGTCAAAACTGTGTGCTACATCCAGGCTGTTCAGTTCCGCATTGCTGAACCAGCGTGCGTCCAGGGCATCATCGCCTGCCTGTGGCTCACCTTGCTGCCAGCGAAACAGCACGGCAATCAAGATGAAGTGTGAATAGGCCAAGGGTGTGGTGCTGGGCTCGCGGTCAAACACATCCAGCGCATCAAAGACCTGCAAGGCCTGGCCTTGTATGCCGGTTTCTTCGGCCAGCTCCCGATGGGCCGCCGCCATGATGGTTTCGCCCGCGCGGATTTTGCCGCCCGGAAAGGCCCAGCGTCCGGCATCGGGCCGATTGGCGCGGGAGAGTGGTCAGACGACAAGATAGCAACTCCTAGTCAAGGATAGCCATCCGGCAGCAAGCGGCGAGCAGGTACATACCCGTCCCTTCGCCGGCATGACCCGGATCAGGTTCAACGGGTCACTGCGGTGCAATCTGCTCGGGCAGTTTCTCAGCCTGCTCGCCAGGCTCCCCTCGGTGAAAAGACCGTTCTTGTTAAAACGGTCTTGGCGAGTATACCTGTCTTTCGCCTACAACTCCCCCGTCAAAAACTGCGCTCGCCCACGCCCGAAGGACCAGTCTGCATCGCTGTTCTCGACCAGGGCGATGATCAGATCATCGGGTGATACGCCACAGTTTTGTTCCAGTCGCTCTGCCAGCAAACGGTAGAACTGGACTTTCTGACTCTCGCTGCGGGGGCGGGACACGATATGCAGCAGCACTACTTTGTCGCTGCGAGGGTAACCCAGGCCGGTGTCGTCCAGCACCAGCTCGCCGGGACGGTGCTGGGTGACGCATTGGTAGCGGTCGCTGGCAGGAACATCAAAGGCGTGCACCATGGCTTGGTGCGTGGTGTCCAGTAGCTGGCGTAGTTCGTCGTCGCTGCGGCCTTGGATCAGATCAAATTTCAGTAGTGGCATGGTGGTTCATTCTTGATAGGAAGTGCGGTCTGCAAGGCCGCCGGGAGTGATAGCCATATCGTCGTACATCAGGCGTTCGGCTTCGATGAGCAAGGTTGATAGTTGCTGGTAAGCGGCGGCCCATTCATCGATAAGCTCGTTGCTGGCCATTCTCTCGCTCAGCTCTTCGCGTAGGGCTTGCAGCAGGAAAGTGTCCCCATGTGGGGCACGCTCGGACTGGATTTGGAGAGCAACGCGATTGTTGGTGATCTGGCTGGCCAAGGGACTCAGCGGTGGGGAGTCGCGCAGTATCAATTCATAAAAATAGGTGGTCAAGGCTTCACCGTCGCTTGCCAGCAGCGGCACAGCCGCCTTGATGATGTCGCGTTGGGCGTCTGTCAACATACAAGTCAAAAGCCAGGCAAGATGTGGCCATTTGTGCAGTCAACGAGATAGGCAGCAGGGTGAGTCACGGTATCAGTCTCCAAGTTTGAGGTCGGGATAGCGGCGCTATCCATAGGGAAGATAGAAGACTGAATGAATCAAGTAAAATGATGAATAGTGAATTTATGAATCATTAATAATGATTAAAGGGCGATCCCTATAAGCGTGGTCTGGACGAGCTTTAGGCGTACTTGCAGACGGCCTGCAGGTAGGAGCCAGTGCCAGAGGGCTGAGATGATGAGGGTTGCCCGTCTGCCGCGTGAGGGCATGAGGAAAACTATCTGTTCATCGATCACTAAAAAAGATTTTATTTATCAATATTCATCATTTTACTTGATTGATGGCTGCGCCTATCGTCAAGGCTCTTAAACGCCGGTCCTTGGCAGAGCCAAGGCTCTGAGGACACCGTGACCCAGGCCCAGACCAGCAGGAGGCAAGGTGATGACCGAAGCTGGCCGCTTGTGCGTGTTGGGTAGGCGGCCCACGACGTATCACGTTGGGTATTGCACGGTAAAGGACTTGTCCTCGATGACCTTTTCAAGGAGCTAATCATGCAACTGCGAGACAACGGACTCAGGTTCTCGCCCATCACGATTGTGTTGCACTGGCTTATTGCGGCCTTGCTGTTTTCCATTCTGGGTTTGGAGGTGGCCATCGCCCAAAGCCCCGGTGAGGCGCGGCTGGTGCTGTTGCAAAATCTGCTGGGGACGCTGCTGTTCCTGATCTCCATCTACCGTTTCTGGGCGCGGGTGACGTCTTTTCATCCCTTGCCGGTGGGCTCGCCCAATCCGGTAGAGGTGATAGTGGCCCGTTCCGTGGCGATAGCCCTGGCCTTGGCGATGGTGCTGCTGCCCGTTGCTGTCTGGCTGTCCCGAGCGGCAGCGGGGGTGGCGGTGGAACTGCCCGGTGGTCTGGCCTTGCCGACCTTGATCAGCCCGAATGAGCAGCTCAAAGCCGTGGTCGATGTGTTGTTCAATATTGGCGCCACTGCCTTTTTGCTGGGGTTGGCCTTGCACCTTTTCGGGGCATTCAAAAACCATGTTGTGCTCAAAAATCTGGCCCTGCGGCGCATGCTGGGCAAACAGGTGGAGTTGTAAATCATGAGCGAAGCAAACCGAGTCTTTGCGGGCAATGTCATCACGCAGATGTGTGGTGTGCCATACCCGATCTTTTTGGCGGGCATGGCTGCAATTTCCGGGCCGCACTTGGTGGCGGCGGTAGCGAATGCGGGTGGGATGGGGGTGCTGGGCGGCTTGCGTCTGGCTCCCTTGACGTTGCGTAACTGGCTGCGGGAAACCAAAGCGCTGACGGACCGGCCTTTTGGGGTGAATATCGTGCCGCAGTTTGGTGGCCCGGAAGTGTTCGAGGCCCAGTTCCAGGTGATCTTGCAGGAGCGGCCCCGCATCTTGTCGCTGTTCTATGCCGAGGACTATTGCGCCGACCTGATTCCCCGCGCCAAAGACGCCGGCATGATCGTGATGGTGCAAACCGGCACGGTGGCACTGGCTCGCCAAGCGATGGCGCAGGGGGCCGACATTATCGTCGCCCAAGGCAGTGAGGGCGGTGGTCACCTGAATCGCGGCACGATTGGCCTGATGTCTTTACTACCTGCAATTCTGGACGGTGCGCAGGGCCGTCCCGTACTGGCAGCAGGCGGAATTGTTACCCGCCAGGATGTCAGGGCGGCCATGACTCTGGGGGCTTCTGGTGTACTGGTGGGCACGGCCTTTCTGGCCAGCGAGGAGTCCAATGCACACCCGCTCTACAAGCAAAAGATTCTGCAAGCCAGTACGGACGATACGCAATATCGCACCGGCTATTCCTTTGGCTGGCCCTATGGCACCCCGCATCGTGTGATTCCCAACCGCGACAAGTGGAATGTGCTGCGTTGGGTCGGGGGCGGGGCGCGGGCGATTGACAAGGACAGAATGGCCAGGAAACTGTCTTTGTATGCTGGTCAGGGCGTGGGCAAGATTCACAGCATTGTGCCAGCGGCAGAGCGGGTTGCGGAGCTGGTTTTGGGGCTGCCTTGATGGCTTACTGTGGCAAGGTCTGTGCGACGCTGTTGGACAGATCCACAGGTTGCTCAGTGAGATCAGACAGTTCGGCATGGCCTTGATCTGGCTTGGGCAATTGGGCGAACTGCGCTTGAGCCAGGGCCACAAAGCTGCGCAGGGCCGAGCCAGGATTGGTATCGGCACGACGGATAAACACGGTTTTCACCCGCGCAAGCTCAGGCGGCAGCTCGTGGCATTGCACGGGCAAGCGCAAGCTGCTGTTCTGGGCGATGGCTTTGGGCAGCAAGGTAATGCCCATGCCCGAGGCCACGCAGGACAGAATACCGTCCAGCGTCCCCATTTCCATGATCTGGTTGGGCACCAGCCCGGCCTGGTAAAACCAGTGTTCCAGCGTAGAGCGGTAAAAGCAGCCGGTTCTAAAGACCAGAACCGTTTGTTGGGGGATTGTTTCGATCAGGGCAGACAAGGATTCCACCGTCTTGCTGCTGACCAGCACCAGCTCTTCCTCAAACACCTCTTCTTGAATCAGGGCCGGGTTTTGATGAAAACCACCGACAAAAGCACCATCTAGCTGGTGGGTCTCGATGGCTTTAATCAGCTCTGCCGTGGTGCCGGTTTGTAAGGACAACTGAACCTGGGGGTAGCGCTCGCGGTATTGGATCAGAACCTGGGGCAGGCGGATGGCAGCCGTGGTTTCCATGGAACCCAGGCGCAGCAGACCGCTGGGCGTGCCCGTGTCTTGCAGGGCCGCACGGCTTTCATCGGTCAGTTGCAAGATACGGCGGGCGTAGTCCAGAAAAGTATGGCCAGCCGCAGTTAGCACCACGCCGCTTTTCTGGCGTATGAACAATTGCTGTTCCAGCTCTGCCTCCAGCTCTTTGACGCGCATGGTGACATTGGATTGCACGGTGTGCACTTTCTGGGCAGCGGCCGTAAAGCTGCCATGCTCGGCAACCGCACAAAAAATCCGTAATTGGCGCATTTCCATACCGGCTGTCCTATGTCTAAAAGTGATGTTTTTGTTTTCGTTCAATCACTTTATGACATTTCCGATGCGTCGTACAGCGTAGAAGGGGCTAGGTTGAAAGTTGGTGACGGTAATTGGCCGGGGTATGCCCAAAGCTGCGCCGAAACAGGCTGATAAAGGCGCTGGGGCTGGAATAACCCAGATCATAGGCAATGGTGGCTACTGGAACACCGGCCGCCAGCATTTCCAGGGAGCGCATCAGGCGGGCACGTTGCCGCCAGGCGGTGAAGTTAAAGCCGGTTTCTGTCACGAAACGGCGGCTTAAGGTACGCAGACTGACCGCTGCCCAGCTCGCCCAGTGCTCCATGCCTTGATTGTTGCTGGGGTCGGCAATCAGGGCGCGGGCAATGCGTTGCAAGCGCGGGTCCTGGGGCAGGGGAAGCCCAAAAGGCTCGACGGGCAGGGTACGGATTTCATCCAGGATAACGGAGGCAATATGCGCTTGTTCTTGGGGCAAGGGGGCAGCGGGAATCAACTCCCAGGAGCAGGCGCGCAGCACGGCTTCACGCAACAGGCCCGAGGTACGCAAGGTGCAGGCGTGGGCGGGCAGGTCGGCGCAGGCCGCTTCGTCTATATAAACGCTCCAGCCATGATAAGGGCCGTGCGATTGGCCCGAGTGCAGGACATGCGGCGGCAACCAGACGGCATGGATAGCGGGCACCACCCAAACGGCGTCTTCCACCCCGACGGAAAGCAAGCCGCGCAGAGAACCGAACAACTGCCCGCGAGCGTGCTGATGGGGGCGCGAGGATAGCTCCGAGTCGTGATTACCGGTGACGGCGAACAGCACAGGATGCTCGGGGAAGTTCAGAAAATCATGCAGACCTATTTTTCGTTCAGGCATGGCGTAATTTTGTTATTCATTGACCGATACAGTGTACATCTGCCAAAACCTTTGTGCTTACACTGAAAGCCTTGATGAACAAAGGAGCGATACATGCAAGCACATGACATTCTTCTCGATCACGCCAGCGAAGTTCAGATTGCTGGCACCACTATTCGCAAAGGCACGGTTGGCGCCTTTCTGGCCAATGCAGCGACGTTGCGCCAGCCTGGTGTCAGCGATGCACAACGTCAGCGTGCCTTGAACGATATTGTGGCGGCCTTGCCAGCCTTGAAAGCCTTGGGCTTGTTTGATGCCTTGGAGATTCGGGACCCTCAATTGCGTGATTTTGTGGAGTCCAGGCTGTGATGAGAGGTGAAGGCGCAACGGTTCGTCCGTATTGGCTGCGCGATACCGCCTGCTTGTATTTATCCGGCGGCTTGGTGCGTGCCTTTGGAGGCATCCCCTATTTAGGCGTGCGCCGCTTTGATAGTGGCTGTCTTTATTGATGGCAAGGAGCCGCTTATGCAAGTCGATGACACGCAGTTTCCATTGGTGTTTTTAAGAGAACACAGCCCGCAGCAAACACCGCAACAGGCGCAGGATCAATTAGAGGCCTTGTTGAATCGGGGCCAACGCTTTGTCTTGTTGACTGACAGGTTGGGCGGTGGGGACCATGCCCATGAGGAAAGCCACGAGGATCGCAAGCAACGCGCCTTGTTCTTCAAGCAGAACAAGCAGCGCTTGAAGGATTTGTGCGCTGGCATGGTAGTGATCAGCAAGGGGCGGGCCATACCCGCCGCCGCACGCTTGGCGCAGCAAACCTTGGGCCGGGTGTTGGGCCTGCAATTCAGCTTTGTCGTTGATGAAGGCGAAGCCAGGCTTGAGGCCAGTCGTTTACTGGCCCGTTAAATTGCGGGCGGCATGGCTGCCAGAAAGAGGAAGTCAGATCAAAAGAGGGACCACAGGCCGTGTGATGCGGCCTGTTTTTGTGTGCGATTTAGTTGGCTTGCAAATCCAGCGTGCTATCCAGGTGTATGCGTTCAAAGTCTGAAATCAGCACCTGAATACGAATATCCCAGCTGGCCAGATGCGGCAGCTCGACATTACTCACCTCCCATTGATCCTGCCGCGTGAGTTCCGCCGGAAAGGTAATGGACTCCACTCCGGCTTGCGGGTTGCTGAAAATCACCTCCACCTCTTGAGCCTTCAGGGGACTGAAATCCGGCTCGTATAAAGAGACGGTCAGAATGGCCGGGTGCTGGGTGGTGGCCGGGATGTACAACAGATCCGCCCTTGCTGCTTCAGTATGGATATGACTGGAAATGGTGGGGGAGACGAGCTGGGCCAAGGCGCGCGGAGGTGGGGTAAAGCGCCACAAGGCGGCCACGGCCAAGATCAGCACCACCAGCACATACTCCAGACGAACCACACGCCGCAGAGCTTGCCGAGCATTGCTACGCTGCTGCAAGACGGCTTGGGTCAGGCGATAGCGGTTGTAGGCTCCCAGAGCCAGCAAGAGCAGAACCAGAATCAGCTTGGCACTGAGCACTTGCCCATATCGGCTTTCCCATAGCGAGGCGAGCTGATCGAATTGCACGTAGATCAGTGCGGCTCCGCTCAGAATCAGAACCAGCAGGACGGCGGGAATCCAGCGCGAGAACAGCGTCAGCAAGCGGGATTCCTGAGCCTGTTCAAGCGCGTAGGCCAAAGGCAGGAAAGAACCCATCCACAATGTCAGCGCCACAACATGCAGCCAGACACTGGGCCGGGACAAGCAGGCGGGATCTGCTGTGCTGGCATGACCGCTGGAAGCCAGAGAAGCCCCCAAAAGAGTCAGCGCTAAGGCGGCCAGCCATTTCTGGCTAGTGGGACTCCTTGCCTGCCAGGAAAGGGCGGCACAGGCCAGGGCGACCCAGCCCAGCAGCACGGCCACGCCCATCGAGGTCGATACAGCCGTTTTCCAGGCCGTCGTGCCGAACAAGGCGGACAGCGGCAAGTCCAGCGCATCGACACCGACCAAACCCAGGTTTAGCAATAAGGCTATGGCACCTAAAGCCAGCATGCGCGGTGCGAGACGACTTTGCTGGGCTGAGGTCTGGTTTGATGTTGAGGTCAGCGCCCGATAGACCACCCAGCCTATCCCTGTAAACAGACCCAGATAGCCCAAGAGTCGAGCCAGCCAGATCAGGCCGTTTCTGACGGGATTGCTGCGGGTGCTGTCCATCAGGTTTGCGCTGGGCGTTCCAATGGCAAATGTCAGTGTTCCGCCGACGGGATGGCCGTCGGCAGAGATGACTCGCCAGCTCAGTCCATAAGTACCCTCGGTCTCCATGGGCGGCAAGGCCAGTTCCAGCCGCTGGTCTTGCATCAAAACGTCCCCCAGTTCTTCGGAGGAACCGTCGGGACGAATCAAGGCCATCAGTAAGGGGGAGACGGACTCATTGAAACTTAGGCTGGCGGTTCTGGGCGACTGGGCCAGTATTGTGCCGCTATCGGGCTTGCTGGCCACCAAGGACGCATGAGCATGCAGAGCTGGCACCCAGGCCAGCAAAAGCAAGGCGATTAGCAGCACAAGCAATGGGTGGCAGCATGCCTGCCTATGCAGGGACTGGGTTTGCATAAGATCTCCTTTAGGCTGATGTCCAAGGGCAGCCGCCGCCTGGGTGTCTACGGTTTGGGCAACAGTTGCAGCGCGGGAGCAGGGGCGTCGGAATGGTCAGCCGCTTTCTGGGTGTCCGGTGCCGCTTGATCAATCCAGCGCTCCACGCCTTGCTCGCATTCCTGCACAACCGGGAAGTAGAGCGTGCTATTGGGTTTGAGCTCATCGCCTAAGTAGCTGATGAACACGAACTCGTCATAGTGTTCGTCCTGCAAAGGGCCGCCAGCCCAGACCACTTCCTGAACACCGGAGCTGACCTTGGCACCCCAACGCGTATAGGCCTGCTTGTAGTCACCTTTTACGGTTTCCAGCGTCCAGCCTGCTTTGGGTTGTGGTTTGACGCCGACCACGCCTTCAGGAATACGGACACGGATTTTGGTGGTGGCAGAGCCTTTGCAGCCATGCGGCACGGACAGAACAGCCTTGTAGCTGCTGCCCACCGGGGCTTGCTTGGTTTGCAGGGAAACGTGTGCAACAGCGCAAGAGGCGAACAGCACAGCAGCCATGCCCAGAATGGCACGGGAAGACATAGAAGAAATCGACATTGAAAACCTCGGCTAGATAAGAAAAAAGAGACCGTCAAAGGACGGGGACCTATCAAGCGAGGAGTAAGGGCGGGGCGCGTGAACCTAAAGGCGGGCCTTGTGCAGGTAGCGGGGGCCGGGTTTGATTGCTCTCGGCCAACAAAACCGGCTGATATGTAATCAGGCTGATCAGGACAGGCGCATCCAAGGTCGGCAACAAGGCGGGGGACGCCGCGATACCAAAGGGACAATCCTGCTGGTTTTGATGTGTATCGGAATCCGCCTGGCCATCTTGGCCGATCAGATCAATCCAGAGCGTATTGGCTGAATTGCCTGCTGTACAGAAGGTAATGGCAAAACCATTGTCTTGTGCAGAGCGGGTAGGCATATAGCCTGCTGGGACGATGGCGCGACAGACGTAGGCTAGCAGAGCCAGGCAAAACAGAAATTGCCAGACTCGGATTTCGCGAAAAACGAAATGGGGACCCAGGGCGCGCATGCGGAAAAGTATATTACAAAAGAGGTGGCCGACAGATGAGGTGTTTGTCAGTTATCTGGCGCCAAACTTTAAGTGTTTCACTCTTTACGCTGTTTAATAGCGGCGACGGCTAGTTGGGTCGCCACCGTCAAAGGCCCTGGCAGTTGGTCCAATGCAAACCAGTCCATGCCGCTGTGCTTTTCTGGCTCCTGCACCACCGCTTGGCCGGTGAAAGATGTCACCCAATAGACAGGCGCAACCCAGTGCTCTCCTTTGTTGGCATCAATCTGGTTCACATTGACCAGCAGCTCCAGGCTATCCAAACGCAACCCCACTTCTTCCATAATTTCGCGTTTGACGGCTTGCTCCAGGGTTTCCAGCCAGTCCACTTTGCCGCCCGGGATGCCCCAGTGCTCGGCTTCCGGCTCACGTACGCGCTTGAGCAGCAAGATTTTGTCGTTTTGCATAATGACTGCACCGCAGCCCACTCGTATGGTTTCGTCCATGTCTACGTCTCTAGTTTGTTAAAAGGGCGTCAAGTGGCCCCGAGCGTCAATCACACGTAAAAAAAGCCGCGAACACAGGGGGCGGCTTGGCTTAGCTAAGACAAAGCAGCGTTTAGGGAAAACCGGCACATTGTTCTAGAAACGCAGGCCGTGAGGCCAAGCGGTGGTAGTAGTCTTCGGCCGCCTGCAGTTTCGGGCGATCAAACGGCGTATTCAGCCAGCGGTGAATGGACAGGCCCAGAATAATATCGGCCAGGCTGAACGCCGGTCCGGCTGCATAGGCTTGGGTTTGAGCCAACTGTTTATTCAGAATGGACATCATCTGTGCCCAGGCCGATAACGATGCCTGGACCTGCCCCGCATCCTGGTGTTGGGGTGACTGCCGTACCAGGCTCATAAACGCATAGGACCAGGATGGGTTCAGCTCACACGCCTGCCAGTCTATCCATTGATCTACCTTGGCCCGTTGCCAGGCATCTTGTGGATACAAGGCGGTGGGCGCTTGGCGATTGGCCAGATAACGCACAATGGTATGGGACTCCCACAGCACGCGATCCCCATCCAGCAGGACGGGGATCTTTGCGTTAGGGTTCAGCGCAAGGAATTCGTCCGTGTTGACGTCCTTGAAACCGAGGCCCCAATCCTGCCGCTCAAACTCCAGACTTAGCTCCGCGCAGGTCCACATGACTTTACGCACATTGATGGAGGATTCTCTGCCAAGAATGGTCAGCATGAAGGGGCTCTGAGGCGCAGATTATTTGTTGGCAGGCAGCAGTTCGTCACGGCGTTCAATGATGCGTGAGATCAGGCCATATTCTATGGCTTCCTCGGCACTCATCCATTTGTCGCGCTCGATATCGTCGCGCACACGCTCGATAGGTTGGCCGGTTTCACGGGAAATCACTTGAGCGATACGTTCGCGCGCTTTCATGATTTCCTGGGCTTGAATGGCCATATCGCTGGCCTGACCACCGGCGCCACCGCTGGGCTGGTGAATCAGAAAACGGGTTTGTGGCAGGCATACGCGGCGCTCGCGAGCCGCGCCCAGGAACAGGTGGGTGGCAGCACTGCCAACCCAACCGGTACCGACCATGGTGACGGGCGAGGAAATAAAACGCACCACATCGTGGATGGCGTCGCCCGATTCCAGGTGACCACCGGGCGAGGACACGATCATGGTGATGGGGGCGGTGGATTCGGCATCCAGCGCCAGCAGCTTGCGCACGGTTTCCGAGGCGAGCTTATCCGTGATGGTGCCAAAGACCAGCACAGTACGGGCGCGGAAGGCTTTTTCTTCCAGAAAGGCGCTATCTTGAGGGCTGGTATCAGAGCGAGTTTCTTTTTCTTGGCCAAGCATGGGTGAAGACTCCAAGGGATACGTGTTCTGTCTGCTAAGGAAAATCGATTGCTCGACTATATCCCGACTGATGATCAACCGGGCTTTCACTTGGCAATTTTTGTGGTTTTTTTTGTCCGGGCTGGGGGAGCCCAAGCGCGTTCCGAGCAGGCAGACAAATCAACAGCAGGGTGGTTTGCCCTGCATGTTCGTCATAGTCTCATGCTTGTTTGGTATTTGATCGGGAGAACAAGACCCTATCGTCCTGCTTCTTGGATCAGCATCCGAGAAAGGCGCTGATCTACAAGCTGTGGCTGGGCCTGGAGACCTGCCACAGAACCCCGATAGCTCATTGGAAACGCTTCTCTCAACAGTGACACGACGCCCCCTGTCACTAAAAAAGATACCTGTCGCTTCAGGCGCTTGATGCTAAAACGGGACTGCACCAGATCAGTTGCCAAGGTCGAAGAAGTCCCTGCTTAAAAACGCTTTTCCAGCTTCAGCGCGACTTCGGTTTGCTTGTATTTGAAGGCCCAGTCGATATTGCTGTTGTTGAAGGTGTGCTTCAGATACAGATTGGGCGTAATGCCTTGGAACGCAAAGCGTGGCATGCCCACGTTCAGGATATAAATCTGTTGCCGGTCCTTGCGCAGCCCACCCAAGAACAAGTCCTCGGCATCGTGACGGGTCTGCCGGTACAGTGCCGTGGCGTTGATGTTCAAGCCTGCATCAAAGGCCCTGTAAATTCCCAGATTTGCCATATAGCTGCGGCTTTGTGCGGTTTGCTGAGACTGCAGATTACGGGTGTAATTCAGGCCCCCGTAGACCACGGTTTTTGCATCGATCAGATACGAGCCGTACAAGCCTATCTGGTTCTCTTTGACGCCTTCAAAGTACTGCCGTAAATCGCCTTTGTAGGACAGGCTCTTGTGCTGGGCATTCACGCCCACTTGCAGCCTGTCGCTAAGATTGTGCTTCCAGTCCACGCGCCCACCCCAGGACTGATAGCTGGTGCGACGGTTGGTGTAATTGTTCTCGAACAAGGGCGTAATCGACAGGTCGTTTTTAGCGTCCTGATAGTTGTAGCCCGCGTAAATAATGCTGGTGTTGTCGCTGTAATAAATGTCCTTGGGCTCGGCTTGCTTGTGCTTGTCGTACAGATTGCCGTAGCTCAGGCCGCGCAGCAGCAGATTGTGGTTGCCGCTGAGCTGGAAACGCCGGTTCAAGGTCAGGTCGTAGACCATGGCCGTGGATTTGACCGGGTCCGGCATCTTGCGTACCGACGGAAAGCACCCAAAGAAATAGCAGGTGAGGAAGGTGTCTTGCTGGCCGTTTTCTTTGTTGATATTGCTGTTGTAGCCCAGGCCAATCGAGGCAGAGCCGTGCCAGGCATTGCGGTCTTGCAAGGCACCCTGGAAGCCTTCGATCACGGGCCGTACTTCATCAGGAATACCGGCAGAGGAAATCTGGCTGAACAGTTCCTTGGCTTCGCTGGATTGATAGTCCTCGAACAGTACGCGGGCCAGTTCGAGCTTGGCGCGCATCATATTGGGATCGCTTTCTTGAGCTTGGCGCAGCTTGCTGATCGCCAGGCTGTGATTGTCCTTGCTACGGGCCACCATCCCTTGAGCCATCAGCACCAAAGCAGGGTTGTGGCCGGGCAGCTCCTGATACTTTTCTACAAACTGATCCACCTTGGCCCACTGCTGCAGATTGATGGCGACATAAATGGCCGGTTCCAGATCGGTCAGCGTGGCATCGACGCTATAGGTTGTGCCGTTGATGGTGATCAGGGCTGATGGGTCCACATCGGGCGGGGTTTCTTCCACTAAATGGGAGCGTTCGCGTTCGTTCAGATTGCGGTCGATTTGATTCAGAAGTCGGCGCGTATCGTCGTCGTTGGCTTGCACCGCGCTGGATGCCATGGCCAGCAGCAGGCACAAAAGGGGAAGGGCTCGCCCATGCATGAATGAAAACCTTGCAAGAAAAAGGGGAGATGGACGCAGGGTCCGGAGAGAAAGGGGATCGAGCTTGTCGATCCCCCTTTTCTTATGGCAACACTAGGGTGTTGTCAGAGGCGGATTACTGTTTGGCACCGCCGAAGGCCATGTCATTGGCACCGTTGGCTGGGTTGTAGTAAATACCTGCCAGGGCGTCAGCGGCTGCGCCGTAGAATTGGCCCTCAATTTTGGCTGTACTACCGCTAAAGTTTTTAGCGAAAGAGCCATCGGAAGCAATGGTTGTGCCATTAAACAAAACAGTACCAACCAGACCAGCCAGGGTACCTGTACCACCACCGTAGTTGGCGGTCAGGGTGCCTTTGGAGATACCTGCTTGAGTGCCAGGGTTGTACTGGTTGACGCCTACAACATCGTACTTGGCATTGACCAGGTTAGGCATGGCTGTAGTTGGGTTTTCGCCAGTGTAGAACACCGTGCGGTCAGCATGGCTCAGGTTCAGATCCGTGCTGCTTGCTGGAGGTGTGCCGGCTATGCGGGGAGCCCACTCACCAAAATACACTTCCTGGCCGGAAACCTTGGCAACTACTTCGCCACCGAAGTGGGGGTAGCCCGGCAGAGGATTGTTCAGTTGGCGATAGGCGTAAATTTGAGTGCCTGTTCCTACACCGCTGGTGATGGTATGGCGCCATGTTTCAGCAATGTTTGTTCCCAAGGGCATTTGAATATATCCGTTGCCATCAGCACCACCCAGCACTTGATTGGTTTGCCAAAGAGGACCGCTTTTGAAGCTCACCACACCCGATTGTTTGGTGGCGTCATATGGGTCAGTACCTGGCATGGAGATACCAGCTTCGCCTTGAGCCATCATTGTGGACTCTTTATTAGCCACTACAAATGCTTTCGAGGAACCACCAGCGACGGGGGCAGCGAAGCTGCTGGCGGAGGCCAGCAGGAAAGCCGAAACAATAGCCAGTTTTTGTACATTCAGACTTGCTTTCATTACGAACTCCATTAAGTGAAGAAAAAGGGCGTTTTTACGAAAACGACCAAAAAAACCGATTAACTTAAAAACGTGCTGTCATACCGACACGCACTGTCCGTCCAGGGGCCGGCATAGAGGTGCGGGCCATAGGGTCCAGGTAGTACTGATTAGTTAGATTGCTGATTGCCACGTCCACATTCAGGTTTTTCTGTACCTGATAGCTGGCGTAGGCATCGAACACCAAAATGGGGTTCCAGTAGTTCGTTCTGTTAAATGCCCAGCCAAGGCCACCAAAATGGCCTTCATCTTTGTTTTTCGCAGCGCTGTGATACACCGCACGTGCTCCGAGCAGTAGTTTCTTTTCCAGCAGGCGTGCACCGACATCCAGATTCAGGGAGTACTGCGGTTGCAGACTGGTTCTGGCAAAGGTGCGAGGGAAGCCTCCATCAACGCAGGCAGGAATGTTGTCGCTTCCTGCGGCTCCAGGGATGGGCATAAACGTCTGGGCGTAGTCGGCGTCGCAGAGCTGTTGCTTCAAGCGGTATGTGCCGCCAAAGTTCGCAAAGTATTTACCGCTATCCACGCGAGCTTGCAGTTCAATACCGGACATTTTCTTCTCGGCAAACTGCACGGTATTGAAGTCCCAGTCCCGGTCTATATAGTCTTTGATCCGGTTGTTGAAGTAATTGATCTTGACGTCTGCATATTCCAGGCTTGGGAAGTAGCTGCTCAGATTGTGGACATAGCCGATTTCCCAGTTGTAGGCATGTTCAGGACGAGTAGCTGCCCCGGTCGAGCGCTTGCTGCCGCCAGCCAATGCCATGGAGGATTCAAACAGGCTTGGAAAGCGTACAAATTCGTTGTAACGGGCATAAAGACGAATATCGTCTGTAATGAAGGCTGTCAGCCCGATGTGAGGAACCCAAGCATGGTCTTTTTGTTTTTTAGGTTCTTCCCATTTGTTGGGTATTTCAGATTCGTCTTGGTAAACAGGTTTGCGATTGCTTATCGAGGCAATGTATTTGTCTACTGTGCCTTTTTGTCCCTGCGCATCGGTGACTTGCTCTGTTGAGTCAATTTCGCCATTGGTAAAGGGGTTATTGGCAGTAAAACCTTTGTGACTTTCGCCAGAGGGAACAAAAACCGTTTCTTCGGTATAGCGATAGCCGTTAATTTTTCCTTTATGAAATGAATCGCCTAGTATTTCTTCAAATGATTTTTTGCTTGTATGCCCGAAAACGGCCTCCAGCATGCTCGGATCTAAATCGGAAATGAACTGCCAGTCTTCTTCATATTGCTTGTACAGGGGGAGTTCTCTTTCAATGATTTGGCCTTCGTAATCAGCAACTTCTTGGTTGCTCATTAAGCGCTGAACCTGGTAGTTATAGCCTTTCAGAGCAGGCTGAATTGCCCAGTTTTTATGCTGCTGACTACGCATTTCGGCCAGCTTGTCGTCGTACGACCAGTAGTCGCTATAGCGTGCACCAGCATTCACCTGCAGCCAGTCCACAGGCCGCCAGTCGAAGTTAAAACCAAAATTCCATTGCTGACGTGTCCCCGAGCGAGGCCCCATGTGGTTCACGCCCCAGGTCAATTCATTCAGGTGCTCGAGCTTCTCCGACGCGTCATGCTGCTTGAGCTTTTCTCGTGTGAAATCAGCCGATAAGCTCAGATCCAGAGTTGGGTGCAAAGTCATGGCGTTGCTAAGGTTCAGCCCGCTACGCCTATGGTCGGTAATTTGCAAGGCTCTGGGGATGATGTTGAAACGTCCGTCTGTATTGGGCAGCTTTTCTGGGGCGGTAGGCGGTACCCAAGCGCATTCAGAGCCGTTTGTGCCCAGGACATGGCAATTTGTGTAGTTGTCCCAGTCACCATCGCGTCCGTAATTAAGACCTTGGCCCTGAATCCCATAAATGACGTCGCCATTCTGATGACGCTCACTATCGCTTTGGGTAATCCAGGCTCCGGCCTTCAAGTTGATGAAACGACTGCCTTCGGGATTCCAGGAGTAGTTCAGGTTCCAGGTGTCTTGTTTGACCTTGCTATACGGGTTTTCGGTTTGGAGGATATTTTTTTCGCCATAGCCATCCAGGGCGTGGATGGCCCAGACCACGTTCCATGGCACGTTTTCGCCAAAGGTATGGTTGCTGCGCATGTAGCTCATATCAATGGCTTGATCATGAGGTAGGCGCAACGTGCCTTTCAGCAGCGTGGTTTCCAGTTCGCTGGATGTGTTCAGAACTTCTTCACCAGGACGGTAGTACTTGGCGATGTAGCTCACTCTGGGGAAGGAGTACGACGGGTTGTAGTCGCTATTTGCGTCCTCTTGCCAAGTGTCGTTCTCGTACTTCTCGCTACCCTTTTTACCGCTGTAATAGTTGCCGCGACTGCGGTAGCTGTAGGCGGCCAACAGGTCAAAATGTTCTTGTTGCGTGGCGATGGCCAGACGATAGGAGTGATCTTCAAAGTTGAAGTTCTTGCCGCTATTCCCGACTTTCGGCATACGGTCTGCAGAAATGTACTCAGGTAGAACAACGCTGTTGAGGCCTCCTCTATCAAAGACCGCCCCCGGAATATCGCGATAGTCCTTTCCGAAAATCCCAAAAGCCCGCTCATTCGGTTTGGTTGAATTCGTCGCTGTCTCCGCCTTCAACTCAATCCCGAAGGTCTCGCCCGGTTTGACAATATCTTCCACCTGCAGCGTGCGGATCTGCACCGATCCGCCAATCCCGCTGGCGCCCGACGTCGCCGACACGCCTTTTTCCACCAGAATGCTGCTGATCATATTGGGATCAACATAGTTGCGGTTGGCCACCCCGGCCGGTCCTAGCCAGACTGATGTTGCCTGTTCCGTGCCGTCAATCGTCAGTGGAATGCGGCCTTCACCCTGGATACCGCGAATGTTCGGGTCCAGCGCGCCGCTATTGCGCGAGTCGCCCGCATACACACCGTTCAGGCCCTTGAACAAATCCCCCACGGAGCTGCCCTTGTACAGCTCGATCTCTTCCTTGCCGGCGTACACATTGGAGACGTCTTTCTCGAATACATCGGTTTTACCCGCCTCATCGCGGGTTTCACGCACGACGGTAATGGTGTCCAGGCGAGTGGCTCGGTCCGTGTCTTCCTGGCTCTCATCCTGACGGGAAGAGGGTGGGGCGCTGCCCACGCTTTGAGCCTGTGTCTGCCCGGCCCAGGAGGCCAGAATCAAGGCATACACCAGCGGCTTGAGCGCGTGTTTTTTGTGTAGGGGGGAAAGGGTAGCGGACATAGAACGAACCAGGGCTCCGTGTGAAAAATAACAATCTGTCGTGGGGAAAGGCTCCCGTTTGCTGGCCAGGTTCACCCCTTGTCTCAAAAGGTGGGGAATGGCACGGGGATATTATTCCTATTAATGAGAATAATTATCACTTAGATTGATATGCGGGACGGAGCAATTCCTATGCAGAACCGGAAATCCGCTGCAATGGCAGGAGCTTGTCAAAGCAGAAGGGGAACTTTTCAGGGAGAGGGCCGCAGGGGGCGGCCCGAAAAGAAGGGTGGGCCTCTATGAATAAAGAGGCCGAAAACAGCGGAAATACAAGGGTTTAGGCGCGCTTGTTGCCAAAAATGGATTTGGGTGAGCGGCCAAAGTAGCGTGTAAAGGCGACGGAAAAATTATTGGGGTATTTGTAGCCCACTTGCCAGGCAGCCTGGGCCACTTGTTGGCCGGACTCCAGCAAGGTATAGGCTTTGCGCATACGCAGTTCCAGCAGCAGGCCGATAGGCGTGTTGTCGTACAGATAGCGAAAACCTTCTTTAAGTTTGTGCTCGTTAATGCCTACCGTCGTAGCCAGATACTCCACCGTGATTGGCTGGTCCAGTTGCGAGCTGAGCAAATCGCGTGCTCGCTCAACCCGCTGAATATCATCCACCGACAGCGGGGCGCTGTTGGGGGCGTCGGGCGGAGCCAGGCGGTTGAACTGCTCGGCCAGCAAGCTTAGTGCATGGATTTGCAGGTTCAGCCTGTGGTGATGAATGGGCTGCTCCGGGGTGCACGGCTGCATATAGCGTGCCAGTGCCGCAGCATGGGCCATGGTGGCCTGGCTGCTGGCATGAAAAGACAGACGATGCAGTCCCACGCAATCCATCAATTGGGTGGCGCGTTCCGGGCCCACGTATTTGTTCAAGGCCGCCTCGCTGATGACCAGCCGTAATTGCGATACGGACTGGTCCTCTTGATAGTGGCGTTCCCCCCGCAGAGATCGGAAAGCTGTCACCGTGGTATGGCCTGCCTTGAACAGCAGGTCTGAACTCTCCCGTCCCTGATAGGCCGACTGTCCTTGCAGACCCACGGTCACCACAATGACACGGCCCGCATGAGGGCCGTTGCTTTCTTCAACCAGCGATCGGCTGGGGTGATAGTGCAAACGGCCTAACAAAAACCCGTGTTCCAGCTCCACGCATTCGGAATAGCAGTGGCCCAGTTCTTCGGGAAGTTGCAGCCGGACTCGGCCATCGCTCAGAGCGCGGCATGATCTGGGTTCATCCGTGGTTAAGCGATAGCCACATTTGCGCGTACTCATCATTTCTCCTGCTAAAAGCGCCTCGCATATGAATTGCTCCGTTCAGCATAGATCTTAATGCAAATAATTCTCATTAAATATATATCATTTCTAGCTGTCATGGCAGAGGGAAGGGCCATTGTGGAATTTACGGAGGGAAAAACAGTGCTGGATCGATCGCAAGGAGACGTTGTTTTGCCGGAGCAATTGTTGCAGTCGCATGCGCTGCAAGCCTGTTGGGACGCGCAATTGGCGGGCTTAAGTGCCGATGCCTTGAACCTGGCTTTGGGGTATGGGGTGTTTGCGCATCTGGATCAGTTTATCGCTGCCCAGGAGTTGGCGCTTGTGCTCAAGTGGGACGCTGACAACACCGCTTATCTGCTGGAGTTGTTGTGGAGTCTGGAACTGCTGGAGTGTCAGTGGACCTGTCCGCGACGCTATCGCAGCCTGCCCCAAACGGCGCGTTATCTGAATCCGGGTTCGGCGCAATATTGTGGCGATGCCTTGCTGTTTCGGCATGGCGTTTTGCGCCAGGTGGGCAATCAGTTGGAAGAGCTGCTGCGTAATGGCAAATCTCCTCCGGCGGATCCGGCCCTGATTCAGCAAGGTTGGGCAGCGGCGGCGCGCTCGCAAATTGCCCAGGAGCAAACGGCGGTAACGGCTGAGGTGGCCTGTGAGATTTTTGGGGCCGTGCCGCAGTTCTGGCGGGCGCAACGTTTGCTGGATTTGGGCGGTGGGCCGGGCCTGGTGGCTATTGCCTTGGCACAAGAGCAGCAGGACTTGAATGCCGTGGTGTTCGAGTACGAAGCAGCGGCGGCCGTCGCTCAGCAAAAAATTCTTGATGCCGGCCTGGAAACGCGTGTCAGCACCTTGGCCGGTGATCTGCTGGTGGACGATTTCGGGGCGGATTACGACCTGATTTGGTGCTCCTCCGTGCTGCATTTTGTGCCGGACATTCCCGCTTTGCTGGCTCGTCTGTATCGCGCCTTGCGCCCCGGTGGGGTGCTGGTGTGCTGTCACGCCGAAGTGCATAAGGAAGTCAGCAAGGCCAAACGGATTTTGCATTACTACCTGCATATGCGTATGCAAGGCCGCCAGGTGCTGCCGGAAGGGCAGTTGGCCCAGTTGCTGGAACAAGCCGGATTTGATGAGGTTCAGCAGTTTGATGAGGTGCGCTTTCCGGTTGCGCCCGTCACTGCATTGATTGCGCGCAAGGCGTGCAAAGGGTGATGAGAATGAAGACGTGGAAAGCGTGGGGGGCACAGTTGCTGTTTGGCTGGATGAATCTGGTGCTGGCTGTCCCCAGTATTTATTTGATGCTGGGCCTGCCCCTGGTGATGCGCCAGCATGGCTGGTCCGGCACTGAGATAGGCTTGTTTCAGTTGGCGGCCTTGCCCGCTGTTTTCAAGCTGGTGCTGGCCATGCCGGTGCAGCGCGTTCGCCTGGGGGGCGGGCATTTTGTGCATTGGCTGTGGTTGATGGCGGTCTTGTTGCTGGCTTTGTATGTAGGCATAGGCCGCGAGAATCTGATTGATCAGCGAACCCTGCTGTTTGCCCTGACGTTTGCCATCAGCATTGTGGCGACCTGGATGGACATCCCTTTGAATGCCTTGGCCGTGCAATACCTGCCGCGCGAGGAACAGTTGCGTGCGGGCAGTATTCGTTCTGCCGCCTTGTTTCTGGGCGCGATTGTTGGGGCAGGGGTGATGGTGCTGGTGCAGGCCCGCTGGGGTTGGCAGGCACCGTTCGCCTTGATGGGCCTGGGGCTGGTTGTGGGTTGTTTGCCCTTTGTGTTTCTGCGCTCTAAAGCAGGCTTGCACGTGGCAGAGGCCGAGCAGGCGCCGCCTGGTTTTGTCGCTGATTGGGTCAGTTTTTTTGGGCAGGAAGGGGCCAAGCAATGGACCAGCTTGCTGCTGACCAGCTTTCCCTTTATTGGTGCCGTCTGGTTTTACTTGAAACCCTTGATGCTGGACCAGGGCATGCCCCTGGAAGAGGTAGCCTGGACGGTCGGGATTGCTGGTGGCATTACCGGTGCCGTGTTCAGCCTGATTGGTGGTCGTTTGGCCTCATTCCTGGGTGCCGCACGTGCCATTCCAATTTATCTGCTGGCGGCTTTGCTGTCTCTGGTTTTGCTGATGGTCTCGGTCTGGGCCAAGCTGGGCCCGGTGTGGCTGATCAGCAGTGCCCTATTGATTGCTGCCAGCATGGGGGCGGTGTCGGCCTTGCTGTTTGGCCTGACTATGTTTTTCACCCGTAGACAGCGCAATGCTTCCGACTACGGTTTGCAGTCGACCATCTTCACCTTGGCGCGCATGGCTGTCCCGATTGCGGCGGGCATTGTGCTGGACCGCTTCGGGCAAGTCGTCATGCTGGGTGCCTTGACCTTAGGCGTTCTGTTCGCCTTTGTACTGGCTTGGCGCGTCCGCCACAGCGTTGGTGCCAGCACTGAAGTGTTGCTGCGCAGCCAGTAAATCCTCTGCTGAAAACGCCGGCGTACATAGGCTGCGTTGGCGTTCATCGTTTTTGCTCCGTTTTGCATAGAAATTAGAGCCCGAAGGCTATTGTGTCATTTTCGGTCATATTTGAGAATAAGTCTTGTTCGTATTCATATGTATTTAACCAGGAGTCATGATGACCTTGCCCCCTTTAGTTGAACCCGGTGAGCCCTTAAGCCGCGAAGAGGTGAACCGTTATAGCCGTCACCTTTTGATTCCCAATGTGGGCATGGAAGGCCAGCGCCGCATCAAAAATGCCAAAGTGCTGGTCATCGGGGCGGGGGGCCTGGGTTCGCCCACCTTGCTGTACTTGGCCGCGGCCGGGGTGGGCACACTGGGCATCATCGACTTTGACCGGGTGGATGAATCCAACCTGCAGCGCCAGATCATTCACACCGTAGACAGCATTGGCGAGCTGAAAGTGGAAAGCGCCAAGCGTGCGATTCACCAGCTCAACCCCCACATCAAGGTAGAAACCTATACCGACCGCTTGGAACCGGATATGGCGGTCGAGCTGTTCTCGCGCTACGACTTGATTCTGGACGGCACCGATAACTTCGCGACCCGCTATCTGGTCAATGATGCGTGCATGCTGGCCGACAAACCCTATGTCTGGGGTTCGATTTTCCGCTTTGAAGGCCAGGTCTCGGTGTTCTGGGAAAACGCGCCCGGTGGCATAGGCTTGAACTATCGTGATCTGTACCCCGAACCGCCACCCCCCGAGCTGGCTCCCTCTTGCGCGCAGGGCGGGGTGTTTGGTGTCTTGTGCGCCTCGATTGCCTCCATCATGTCCACCGAAGCCATCAAGTTGATTACCGGCATTGGTGATCCTTTGATCGGTCGTCTGATCGCTTATGACGCATTGGATATGTGCTACCGCGAACTGCCTATCCGTCGCCTGCCCAATCGTACGCCGGTCACTGAGTTGGGTGACTACCAAACCTTCTGCGGCCTGAACCCACCTGCTGATGCTATGGCCATTCCCGTGCCTGTCATGACGGTGTTGGAGCTGAAAGAACGGCTGGACCAAGTGCAAGCCCCCGTCCTGGTGGACGTACGCGATCCCAATGAATGGGAAATCGTGAACATTCCTGGCGCCATTCTGATGCCCAAGTCTCCCACCGTCGCTGCCGAGATTCTGGCTGCCTTTGGTCCGAATGCGGATCTGGTGATCTCGTGCCGCTCCGGTGCGCGCTCCAAGGCCGTGTGCGAAGAGTTGATCAAGTTGAATGCCCCCAAGGTGCGCAATCTGGAAGGTGGCGTGCTGGCTTGGGTAGAGCAGGTCGCTCCCGAATTGGCGTCTTACTAAGTTCGGGAAGGAGCACATCATGGCCTTGCAGATTCGTCGTTCTGCCTTGGAACAAGTTCTGAATCATGCCAAGCAGGATCACCCCATCGAGGCATGCGGACTGATTGCCGCCCAGGAAGGCTCGCTGGTGGCTGAACGTGTGCTGCCCATGCAAAACCGGGCGGCCTCGGAGGTGTTTTATCAGTTCGATTCGCGCGAGCAATTTCAGGTCTACCGCCGTCTGGATGAGGACGATCAGGAGTGCTGCGTGATCTACCACTCTCATACCGCCAGCCAGGCGTTTCCCAGCAAGGACGACATTGATTTTGCGGGCCATCCCGAACTGCATTACCTGATCGTGTCCACCTGGGATCAGGCCACGGTGCCGGTTCGATCCTTCCGGATTATCGATGGCGGTGTGACCGAAGAAACCATTGTGATTGTCTAGGGAACAGCGTCGCTCCTAAGGGGGCGTGCGTCCCGGCTGTTGGAAACCACTATTTCAAAGGAGTTTTAAGCATGTCCATTTCAGTCTCTATTCCGACCTTACTGCGTCCATTGACGAATGGCGAGAAGAAAGTCCAGGCCCAGGGCACTTCGGTAGGCGAAGTGATCGAGCATCTTGAAGGTCAGTTTCCCGGCATCAAGGCACGTCTGATGAGCGGCGAAGACCTGCACCGTTTTGTGAACATTTACGTAAACGAAGAGGACATCCGTTTCAGCAATGGCCTGAAAACCGCCACCTGCGCTGGCGACAGCCTGACCGTACTGCCTGCCGTGGCAGGGGGCTAAGACCGCCTGGTCTGGATTTTCATGGTGCAAGTGCTGGTTTCTGTAATCAGCACTTGGCGTGTGCATCACTCTGGTTTGGAACTATGTCTGAATTACTACATGGCTGCGGATTACGTTGGCAGATGGGCTCACCGCCCCCGTACTGGCAGGGCTTGCCCGCTGCCTTGAGCCGTCAGGCCCGATTGCTGGGTTTGTCCGAGCAAACCGCAGGCCAGCAAGACGAAGCAGCATTCAGCCTGCATTCGCCTGATTTTGGAACGATTAGCACGCGTCTGGAAACCGAGGCGGGCGGCATGACGCAAGCCGCGATCAGCGAGCTGAGCATGCAGGCTGCCAGCGGTATCTTGTCCGTGCATGGACGCTCCAGTGGTCCGTCGGGTACCTTGGGCCTGGATTATCTGGCTGTACTCAGTTCAGCCATGAGCTTGCAGGCGACCTTGGCAGCCGCCTTGGGCCAGTTGCGTGGCGGACGTTTCTCCACGGTGTCGGTCTCGCCCTTGGCTTGTGGCTTGCTCAGTATCGGTCAGTATCTGGCCGGGGCAACGGCGGCCCAGGATCCCGAGCAGTTATTGGCAGGCAGCTACGATCCCGGCTTGCGGCCGCCCTTTGTCTCGCAAGACGGTGTGATCTTCGAGTTGGAAACGCTGGACCCCCGACCCTGGCGCGCCTTTTGGGAAGCGGTGGGCGTACCGGCTGATTTGGCTGGTCAGGCCTGGAAAGCCTTTTTGCTGCGTTATGCCAAGGCGGTGTGCCCTATGCCAGAGACGTGTTTACGCCGTTTGCGAGCGTTGAACTTTGCCCGCTTGCAGGAATTGGCCGTGCAAACAGGAATGGCCATTTTGCCGGTGCGTACACCGCCTCAACGCCAGAGCGATAGTGATTATGCGGCCTTGGCTGGTCTGTGGCAGCATCAGATTCATGCCGCGTCTGACTCCTTCTTGCGCGCCTTGCCGTCCAACGTCGATTTGCCCTTGCGCGGTTTGCGGGTAGTGGAGTCTTGCCGCCGGATTCAAGGGCCGATTGCCGGTCATTTGCTGGCGCTCCTGGGGGCGGAAGTGATCCGTCTGGAACCGCCCGGTGGCGATCCCTTGCGTGCCATGCCGCCTTGCGTGGATGGTTGTTCGGTGCGTTTTGATGCGCTCAATCAACTCAAGACGGTGCAGGAAGTGGACATCAAGTCGGCTCAAGGCCGCCAGGCCATTTACGAGCTGGTGAGTCAGTCCGATGTGTTCCTGCATAACTGGGCGCCGGGCAAGGCGGCCGAACTGCAACTGGATGCTCAGGACTTGCATGCGGTGCGCCCGGATCTGGTCTACGCCTATGCGGGCGGTTGGGGGCAGGAGCAAGTGGACGCACCGGGCACGGACTTCACGGTGCAAGCCTGGTCGGGCATTGCTCACACCATTTCTCAAACCTCGGATGCACGGGGTGGGTCTTTGTTTACGGTGCTGGATGTGCTGGGCGGCGTGATGGCCGCGCTGGGTATCAGTGCCGCCTTGCTGCGCCGGGGCCTGAGCGGGTCGGGCTTGCGGGTAGACAGTTCCTTGCTGGCCACGGCCGATCATCTGGCCCAGGCCGCCTCTCCTATTAGTAAAACCGGCGTGTCGGCGGTGTTCCAGACGGGCGATGGCTTTATGGTCATCGACTGCCAGGATCAAACGCATTTGCACGCGCTGGCCGGGTGGCTGAATGTGTCGCCCGATGCCGTCTGGACGGTCTTGCCGGATCGTCTTCTGTCCCAGTCTGCCCTGAGCCTGGAGGCGCAACTGGATGTGCTGGGCATACCGGCCCGCCACGTCCCAGGCAATCTGGCGCAACTGCGTGCTGATCCACGCCTGGCGTCCCATTTCCATGACAAGGGCTATTCGTCTGTTAATTCTCCCTGGAGGTTTGTATGAATCACGCTGGCATCATCGATCTGGTCCCCGCGTCATTGCGCCAACGCTGGATAGAGGACGGTACCTACCCGAACAAGCCGGTCTTTACGCTGTTCGCGGAAAAAGCCCAGGCCCATCCGGACAAGCTGGCGGTGCTCTCGCCACAAGGCAATATCAGCTATAGCGCCTTGATGGACGCGGCCTTGCGTCTGGCAGCTAATCTGCGTCGTGCGGGCATTATGGCGGGCGATGTGGTGGCCTATCAGCTTAGCAACCATTGGGTGTGCTGCGCCATTGACCTGGCCGCCGCCGCGTTGGGGGCGATTGTGGCGCCTTTCCCACCCGGACGGGGCAAGCTGGATATTCAATCGCTGGTGCGTCGTTGCGATGCACGGGCGGTGATTGTGCCGCATGAATATGCAGGCATTGATTTGTGCGACGTGATCGAGTCCTTGCGGCCGACGTTACTGTCCTTGCGTGTTCTGATCGTGCAAGGCCCATCGCGTCCGGGCTGGATGACCTTGGATTCCCTGTTCGAGGGCGAGCCTTTGGCCTTGTCCGAATTACCCGAGGTGTCCCCCAATTCGCCGGTACGTTTGCTGGTGTCCTCCGGTACCGAATCCGAGCCCAAGCTGGTGGCGTATTCGCACAATGCCCTGGTGGGCGGGCGCGGCCGATTCCTGCAACGCATTTCCCCCAACGATGTGGAGTTCCGGGGCATGTATCTGGTGCCGCTGGGCTCGTCGTTTGGCTCTACGGCCACCTTTGGCGTGCTGTGCTGGTTAGGTGGTTCTTTGGTGGTCTTGCCCAAGTTTGATGTACCTAGTGCGATTGCCGCCATCAATGCCTTCAAGCCTAGCTTCATTCTGGGCGTGCCCACCATGTTCCAGCGTATTGCGGCAGCGCCCGAGCTGGAAAAAGCCGATAAAGCCAGTTTGCGCGGCTTGATTGTGGGCGGCTCCGTCATTGACGAAGCGACCGTGCGCCGTTGCGTGGAAGCGTTTGAGTGCGGCTTTATCAGCCTGTACGGCTCGGCTGATGGGGTGAACTGCCACAACACGCTGGACGATCCCATCGACGTGGTCTTGAGCAGTGTGGGGGCCCCCAATCCGCAAGTGTGCGAGATCCGTCTGATTGATGACGAGGGCGCCGAAGTGCCGCACGGTGAAGTAGGCGAAATCACTGCACGCGGTCCCTTGAGCCCCATGCAATATGTGAATGCCCCGGAGTTGGATGCGCAGTATCGGGACGAGCAGGGTTGGGTGAAAACGGGTGATCTGGGCTATATCAATACGCAAGGGCAGTTGGTGTTGGCCGGTCGCAAGAAAGACATCATCATTCGTGGTGGCGCCAATATCAGTCCGGTGCAAATTGAAGGGCTGGTCATGGCTCACCCGGATGTGGTTACCGTGGCGTGCGTGCCGGTCCCCGATGCGGACCTGGGCCAGCGTATTTGCTTGTGCGTGACGGTGCGGGAAGGCGTGCCGCGTTTCTCCTTGAAAGAGATCACCGACTTCTTGCGTGAACAGGGCCTGGAAGTGAACAAGCTGCCCGAGTATCTGCGTTTTTACCGCAGCTTGCCGCTGACGCCTGCGGGCAAGATTGACAAGCGCGCCTTGGCTGCTGACGCTGCCGCTTTAGGTTCCGGGGCCAAGACTGCAGCAGGGATGGCCGCATGAGTCACTTTGCTATTTCCAGTGCGGCCTTGAGCCGCAAGCTGCGGCAGTTTGTGGATACCGAGATCATTCCTAACGAGGGCATTCTGGCTCAGGGGGACAATCTGGCCCGCGAGCTGACCCTGGACCTGACGCGTCGCGCCCAACAGGCCGGTTTGTTTGGCAGTTTCTACCCCATGCATCGTGGTGGTCGAATCGCCAGTTTGGTCGAATACTTGCCCGTGGCTGAACAAGAAGGGCGTTCTGAATATGGCCCCGGTATTTTCGGGGCGGATGCCACGCTGGACGCGTATATGTTGAGTCATCATGGCTCGGCCAGCGTCAAACAGCGCTTTTTGACACCCTTGCTCAAGGGCGATGCGGTGTCCAGCTATGCCATGTCCGAGCCGGACAGCATTGGTTCGATTCCCGCCACCATGCAATGTCAGGCTCGCCTGAAAGACGGGCAATGGCATGTGAATGGCCGCAAGTGGTTTATTTGCCGGGCGCAACTGGCCAGCTTTGCGACCGTGGTGGCGCGTAGCGCGGATGGCCCAGTGAATGAGTCCTTGTCCATGGTGATCGTGCCCACAGACGCAGCGGGCTTTAAAGTCGTACGCCCCTTGCCCTTGCTGGGACGTTATCAGGGGCAAAACGAGCTGTTGTTCGACAATGTGACTGTGCCTGAGGACTATGTTCTGGGCAGCGCCGGGCAGGGCATTGCCTTGATGCAAAAGCGTCTGGCCTTGGGCCGCATTTTGCGATCCGTGCAATGGTTGGGCTTGGCCCAACGCAGCTTTGACATCATGTGCGAGCGCATTCATTCAGAGCGTGGACAACAGGCCCGTCTGGCGGACAAGCAACTGGTTCGGGCGCGGGTCTATCAGGTGTACCGCGCCATTACTTCGGCCCGCTGCTTGCTGCGCGAAGCAGCCATCAAGTTCGATGCGGGTTTACCCAATTCGGTGGAGGTGAATGTGGCCAAGCTGGCGGCGTCGGATGCGGTCAGCGAGGCGGCAGACTCCGCCATCCAGATCATGGGGGCCGAAGGGTTGGCCGATTGGAGTCCCTTGTCCGGCATCTACCGGGCAGCGCGCACCACGCATATTCTGGATGGGGCGGACGATGCCTTGATCAGCACGGTTGGCAAGCACTTGCTGCAAGCGCACTCCGCCATTCAAGAGACAGTAGAGATGAACAAGGCAGTCGCATGATGTTATCGACACGGGCAGGTCGTTCACCCTGGGTGCTGGCCAGTTTGATGACGCTGGCGATGGGCATGCCCATGATGGTGTTTTACGCTATCGGCGTCCTGGGTCCGCAAATCATTCAGGATCTGGACATCTCGCGTGAACAATTGGGCTGGTTGACCACCAGCACCTTTGGTCTGGCTGCCTTGCTCTCGCCGTGGGCGGGGGCCTTGGTGCAGCGCATGGGTAATCGGCAAGGTTTGTTTTTGCTGTTCCTGCTGGTGGCCATGTCCTTTAGTTTGATCGCGGTATTGCCGGGTTTCTGGGGCGTGCTGACAGCCTTGCTTTTGTGCGGCCTGGCGCAGTCCTTGGCGAACCCGGTGACCAATCAGGCCATTGCCCAGTTGGTTCCGGCAGAGCGCAAGGCCGGGCTGGTCGGTATCAAGCAATCCGGCGTGCAGGCTTCGGCCTTGCTGGCCGGTTTGGTCCTGCCCACCCTGGCCTACAAGCTGGGGTGGCGGGGGGCGTTTGTGGTGTGGGTGCCTGCCATGTTGTGCCTGTCCTACTTTGCCTTGCAGCTTTTGCCTGCCAGAGCCAATACCGTTGCCGGCAGCATGTCCTGGCGCTTGCCTTGGCCCAGCCCACAGCTTTGGCTGTTGATGGCCATCCAGTTGTGCGCGGGTCTGGTGCTGTCGTCCTTCATCACTTTTCTGGGCGTTTTTGCCCAGCAGTTGGGTGTGTCGCCGTACTGGATCGGGATGCTGGTCAGTGGCTTTGGGGTGATGGGGATTGTGTCCCGCGTTCTTTTGACGCCTATCGCCGCCCGCTTCGGCGATGAAACCTTGCTGCTTGGCATCCTGTTTGTGATCCCGGTTGTGGCCTTGTTGCTGATGATGATGGCCGCCGCGGATAGGCTGTGGCCCTTGGGGGTAGGGGTTTTGGTGATTGGCTTGACCCTGGTTGCGACCAATGCAATTGCCATGAGTATGTTGTTGCGTGATGCCCGCTTTGGTGCTCCCGCCCGCACGGCAGGGCTTTTGTCCGTCGGGTTTTTTGGTGGCTTCGCCTTTGGCCCGCCCTTGTTTGGCGTGCTGCTGCGCTCGCCTGAAGGCTTTGCCGCCGCCTGGCCGTTTTTGATGGGTATTTTGGTGTGCGCCAGCTTATTGTGCCTGATTCTGTACCAGGTGCGTCGCATCGCGAAAGGAGAGTGATGCAATGTCTGTCGATGTCTTGGGATCAGTCAGCATACAGGCTATCTTTGCCAATATGGATCAGGTTGCCGAGCAATGTGGGGAGCAGTTTCCCTTGTTCAGACAGTCCTCGTCCGAGCAATGGACCCTGTCGCGGCGTGGATCCTGGTTGGGGGGCTTTTGGGCTGGATTATGGTGGCGACGTGCCCTGATCAGCGGTCGGGAGCAGGACAAGCGCCAGGCGCTGCGCTGGAGCCAGAAGCTGCAAGTCTGGCTGCAAGAGCCCAGTATCAATCGCAGCTTTGTGTTCTGGTATGGCGCTGGCTTAGGCAGTATCTGGCATGGGAATAGGCAGGCGGAAGCGAATGTAGATCTGGCTGCCCAAGCCTTGCTGAACAGTTTCGATGCCTCCAGTGGCTTCTGGCCCCTGGGTTCTGGGATGGGGGGCGGAGAATCAGGTAATCATATGTTGAATGTGGATGCGTTGGCGCCGACGCTGTTGGTGTTGAATGCACAGGGTGGGCCAGTGGCGCGTCAATTTGGGCAATGGCATGTGGATGCTTGTCTGCGTTACTTGCAAAAGCGTAGTGGAGCCTGGCGCGATACCGTCTTGCTACGCGGGAACGATGTGCTGGCCGAGCAGGGCGCTCAAACCTGGCAACGAGGGCAAGCCTGGGCCATGTTGGGCATGGCAAGCGCCACGCGTCTGTACGACAGAGCGTCCTATGCTCACGCGGCTTTGAAGGCTTGTCGCTATTGGCACGAGCGTTGGGGGAAATATGCACATGGCTTTTTGAGGCAGAAGTCCCCACTGAGTCCGGTGGACCGCTCGGCCTGGGCGATTGCTTCTTTGGCTATGTATGAGCTGTGGCAGATTTTGCCGGAGCAACAATGGCTGCACGAGCAATCGCGCCTGTATCTGGATGCCTTGCTGACCCCTGAGTTAAGTGAGACAGGGCGTTTTGTGGGGCATCTTTATAAGGTTGCGCCGGGGCAGTCGGAGTTAGTGGAGTCGGCTTGCGCCAGCTTCTTTTTGCTGGAGGCTTTGTTGGCGCATTTGGCTTGATGGACTGATAGCTCGGTTACTTGCCCCTTTGCGTGATCGAGGGGGCCGCGCGATCGATGGTGTGCGTTTCCTGGCCTAAGGCCGGTCCATAAAACGAGGATGCCAAGCACGATTGCCGTACGTAGTAGCAATATCCTGTCGTGCAGAAAAAGCAGGCCAACACACAGAAAGGGTGTTGGCCTGCTTGGCATTGGGCGATGCAGCGAATCAGGAAATCTGTAAGGACCCTGTTGCACCCATCAGCAGGTCGATCACATCCGGTGCGGTAATAATTTCAAAGCGTGGGTCCATCTGCTCGGCGCTTAGACCGTTATGCACCATGCAGGACTTGCACACAGCGATACGTCCACCTTGCTCCAGGTACTTCTTCAATAGATCTGCTGCCGGTTCAAAAGGCTCGCCAATACGGATCGGGTCAGCGGCGCCGGGTACACCCAGGGCGACCCCTTCCGCCATCAGAATCAGGCAGGCGCTATGTCCTTTCTGAACGGCATTGACCGCCATGGTCAGAGCCACGGTCACTTTGTCGGGATTGCCCTGTGCATGAAACAGCGTGGATACGAAAGCAGCGGGTTTAGGCATCACAGTTCTCCTTGTTTCCGGTTCAAGACTTGAATTCATTAAAAGCGGCAACCGCATTGGCGGCGTACATCACGGACGGGCCACCGCCCATATAAATGGCAACGCCCAAGGCGTCATGGACTTCCTCCAGGCTGGCGTTCATGTGCGCCAGTGCCTTGCTGTGAAAGCCAATGCACCCTTCGCAGCGCGTGGCCACGCCAATTGCCAAGGCTATCAGCTCCTTGGTTTTGGCATCAATAGCGCCACCGCTCATGGCTGCCTTGCCTATTTCCCCAAAGCCCTTCATGACATCGGGTTGTGTCTGGCGCAGTTGCGCCAGATTGCTGGAAATACCGTGGGTTAATTGTTTGTAGCTGGTTTCACTCATGCGTAAGGTCCTTTGTACTTAACAAAAGCAAAGAAATGCTGAAATTATTGACTGCATTAATTCAGTATATGCTAAATTAAGATTTATCTAAATTAATACGTAAAAAAGTTGGATAAACCATGATGCAACGCAAATCCGACATCGAGCTTTTGCAAGAAAGTGCTGATCAGGCGGCCGCCTTGTTGCAGGCGGTAGGTAATCCCAAGCGTCTGGTCATTTTGTGTCTGTTGATTCAGCAAGGCGAGATGAGTGTGGGAGCCTTGAACGAGATGGTGACGCTTAGCCCTTCGGCCTTGTCGCAGCATCTGGCACGCATGCGCCAGGAAGGTTTGGTCAGCTACCGGCGCGAGGCGCAAACCTTGTATTACCGGATTGAGGACCCGAACGTCGCCAAGTTGATTGGCACCTTGAAGGATATTTTTTGTCCCTGAACCGGCGGGTGTTAGGGGGCTGGGCAGCATCAGTATCCTGCGTGTAGGTACCTTCACCCGCTCCGTTTTTTCCTTACTTTTTTGTTGAGAGGATGAGCCATGAAAAGCAACGTCGGTAGTGTAGATCGTATTATCCGTATCCTTGTCGGTGTGGTGCTGATTGCGCTGGCAGTCACGAATGTCATCGGCTGGTGGGGCTGGCTGGGCCTGATTCCCCTGATCACGGGCCTGGTCGGTTTTTGCCCCTTGTACCCCATGCTGGGTCTGAGCACCTGCCCGCTGAAAAAGCGTCAGTAGGTCAGCCCCTATTGCCTGATAGCGGGGTATCCCCGCCTGCTCCTTGGGAAGGTTTATCCTGCTCAAGGAGCTTTTTTATTGCCTGAAAAACTGCTTTGGAGTTTGTACGATAACGCAGGCAGTGCGCCAGTCCTGTTGGAGTGGGGAGCGAAAGATGAATAAAGAAGATATTTCCAAAGCAAAGAACCCGGACTTGCGGGCGTCCCTGGCCGCCTTGGAGCGTGCCGCGCAGTCGGCACGTTTTGTGGCCATGCAAACCAATACCTCGGTGGTGTTGGTGGAGAACGGCAAGATGATCAAGCTCTCGGCAGAGCAATTGCGGCAGGAAGTCTGCAAGAGCTGATGATACTTGGTTGCTATCGCGGTTCTAGTCTGCTGGCGCCGTACTTTTGTCTCTGCTGAGCGGTTTGTTTTTTGAAGTGCTCAAGAGGGTGATGGGTCTTGTAGATGGGCCTAGGGGTAGTCGGATGAATATCCACATCGAGCATTCAATCAAGCAGGAAGCAGGTTGGCGGACTGAGTAGTTACTGCAGTCTGCCAAGCATTCTTGCCGTAGAGATCGGCTTCAGACCATGCCAGTATCATGCTCCCTATCAGGAGACTGGCTCAAGGTCGCCAAAAACTCTGAAGGCGGATAGGCAAAGGTCTTTTTAAAGGCCACTGAGTACGCGCTCAGGCTTTCATAGCCGCTTTCCAACGCCGCCTGCGTGATGGACTTGCCTTGCAGCAGAAACTGGATCGAGGCCATCAGCCGCATCTGTTGCCGCCATTTCCCCAGATTCATCCCCGTGCTTTTCAGAAAACGCCGATGCAGGGTTTTCGGCGTCAAGGCATATTGCTGCGCCACCTCATCCATCGTTTTTTGTTGGGCGGGCCAGCGCACCAGGTCTTCGCAAATCCGCCGCATCAAATCATCTTCCGGCCAGGGCAAATGAAAAGGCAGGGGATGGAGCACGCGCAGCTCTTCGATCAGTAGTTGCCCCAGCAGTGCGTCTCGTAAAGGTGGGTTCTCTTGCGGAACTACCTGCACCAGCGCGGCAATCAGTTCACGCACCAGTGGTGTGACATGGATCACGCAATCATGGTCCGGCAGTTGTGCGGCCAGAATTTCATCAATAAACAAACCATGCACATTCACTGCTGTGGTGGCGTTGAGCTGATGCGGCACACCGGGGCGCAACCAGACGGCCGTAGTAGGCGGCACCAGCCACTGGCCGGTATCGGCCTGCACCAGTAGCACTCCTTCAGTGGCATACAAAAGATGCCCACGGTGGTGGCGATGGCGGGGCACTTCATGCCCGGCCGGGTAATGCTCGATCACCCCGCTGACCAGCAAGGGCGAGGTATCGGAGTGCGACAAGTCCAGCGCCTGCCCACCGCGTTCAGGGGATGCGTAGCCCATATTCAGAAATGTCCAAAAAGATAAAACAAATGACTATTTTTTGATAGAAGGCCAAGTGACTTGCAGTCTAAAGTGCTTTTATCGTCTTCATCAAGCACTTTGGGATTGAAGCTGCTGTGACTTATTTGCACTTGCTATCGCTAGGCCTACTAGCCCTGACATCCGGTCGGGGTCCGTACGCCTGTGTGTGCGAATGGTCCTATCCTGGTTTCCCCAGACCCCGACTGTAGCCAGCTCCTTGGAGCAGGGAAGCCAGGTATGTCATTCCCTATATTCGAGGTTCTCATGCTGACTGATCCTTCCCACAAATACCGTCCCTTTCCCGTCGTCAACTTGCCCGATCGCCAGTGGCCACAACGTACCCTGAACAAGGCGCCCGTATGGTTGTCTACCGATTTGCGTGACGGCAACCAGGCCCTGTTCGAGCCTATGAATCGCGACCGCAAATTGCGCCTGTTTCAGGAGTTGGTCCGCATTGGTTTCAAGGAAATCGAAGTGGGTTTTCCGTCTGCTTCGCAAACGGATTTTGATATCGTTCGTCAACTGATTGACGAGGGCATGATCCCGAATGACGTCACGCCTATGGTGATCACCCAACTGCGTGAAGATCTGATTGAAACCACGGTACGTAGCGTGGCGGGGGCGCGTCGTGTGATTGTGCATTTCTACAATGCCATCGCACCAGCGTTTCGTGACATTGTCTTTGGTATGGAAGTGCCGCAAATCATAAACATGGTGCGGCAGCATGTGGAGCTGTTCAAGCGCCTGACCGCCCAGCACCCGGAAACGGAGTGGGTGTTGCAGTATTCGCCTGAAACCTTTTGCATGGCAGAATTGGACGTGTCGCTGGCTGTCTGCAACGCGGCCATTGATGCCTGGGACGCGGGGCCAACGCGACCCATGATCATCAATCTGCCCACCACGGTGGAAGTGACGACTGCGAACGTTTTTGCCGATCAGATTGAATGGATGGATCGCCATCTGGATAGACGTGAACATATCGTCTTGTCGGTGCATCCGCATAACGACCGTGGCACAGGCGTTGCTTGCGCCGAACAAGCCATGCTGGCTGGCGCACAGCGTGTTGAGGGCTGCCTGTTTGGCAATGGCGAGCGCAGTGGCAATCTGGATGTGGTGACCTTGGCATTGAATCTGTATACCCAAGGCATTTCGCCAAACCTGGATTTCTCCGATATTTCGGCAGTAGCCCGTATTGCGGAAGAGGCGACTTCCTTGCCCATCCACCCGCGTCATCCCTATGTGGGTGATCTGGTCTTCACCGCTTTTTCCGGTTCTCATCAGGACGCGATTGCCAAGGGCTTTGCGGTGCAGAAAGAAGATGCCCCGTGGCGCGTGCCTTATCTGCCGGTCGATCCCAAGGATTTGGGCCGCACCTACGACAGCATCGTGCGTGTTAACAGCCAGTCCGGCAAAGGTGGCATCGCTTTTCTACTGGAACGCGACTACGGCATTGTGATGCCGCGTCGCATGCAGGTGGAGTTCAGCGCCATTGTTCAGCAGATTGCCGATTCCAGCGAAACGGAGTTGAACAGTCAGCAGATCTGGGAACTGTTTGAAACCACCTACCTGCAAGCCAATCAGCGCCAAGGGAGCACCAGCTACCGTACCCATGGTCTGTTCGATGAGGCGCAAGGGCAGCAGGGTATAGAGCTGCAATGCGTGAATGCTAATGGCGAGACTGAAACCTATACCGGAACAGGCAATGGCCCGATTGCGGCGACGGTGGCAGCCTTGAATTTGCCTTTGCGTATCGACAGCTACGAGGAACGCAGCCTGGGCTCTGGCGCAGACGCCTGCGCCATGGCAATTGTGGAAGCGGTCATGCCGGGTGTGCCTGGATCGAAATTTGGCGTGGGCAAACACGCGAATATCATCACGGCCAGTGTGATGGCGGTCATGAATGCGGCGGCGCGATTTGAGGAGGTCAAGGCGTAAGCAGTCAACGGTGTGCGGTGGTCCGTGCTACTTGATTAATCGACCAATCAGTGCGGGCCACATTCAAGGCCAGGCGCTTAGGCAGGCTGCTCAGCCTTCTGAGTTATAGCTTTGTCAGCTTGTTGAATCATCACCTGATGAATGCTTGTTGCTGGTTCTAGTTAAGGTGTTAACGATATCGGAGTGGCCTGAGAAGTGAATCAATCCAGTCTCAACGGGGCAGCCAGGCCTTACATCCCTTCCGCCAAGCCCTTGATCGCCTCGATATACCAAGCCTGATCATTCATCCTGTGCGTCAGAATAATTGGTGAGGTCGCCTGCGGTTCTTCTATCAAGCGATAGTGCAGATCGTTGCGCAGGCGTGCCGAGGTCGGGATCAGGCACAATCCGGAATCAGCCGCCACCAGGCCCAAGGCGGCTTGAATTTCCCCGGCCTCATAGACTTGCGCCGGGCGCACGCTGTGATCATGCAGCAGGTGCAGAACGTGGTCTGCAAAGCTGGGTCGGGGCTCTTTCGGGTAAACAATCAGCTTTTGGCCTTGCACTTTTTTCAGGCTCAAAGGCGTGTCCGAATCGGCCAGATTCGAGCTGGGTGGAATGGCCAGGGCCAGTTGCTCTTCCCGTAATACGGTTCTTTGCACCGACGCATCATTTAACCGTATTCGCCCAAAGCCCACATCAATCCGTCCCGACTTCAAGGCCTCCAATTGCTGCATGGAGGTCAGCTCCACCGTTTGCAAGTCCACTTCCGGATATTGGTGGCGTAGCTTGCGCATCAAGGCGGGCAAACCGCCATACAGGGTCGACGCTACAAAGCCTATCGACAGGGTTTGCCGTTGATGCAGCCCGATCTGCCGTGTCGTATGCACCAACTGATCCACCCGGCTCAGTATCTGCAAGGCCTGTTCATAAAATACCCGTCCGGCTTCGGTCAGCCGCAAGGGCCGGTTATTGCGCAGCAGCAGTGTGACGCCCAGCTCTTCTTCCAGCAATTGGATTTGTCGGCTCAGTGGGGGCTGGGCCATATGCAGGCGCTCGGACGCCCGGGTGAAGTTGCGGGTTTCGGCAACAGCCACAAAATATTTGAGTTGACGTAGATCCATAAGGGAAAACCATACCTAGGCTGAATTGATGGAGTTTAGTTTCTTGATTTTTAATATTTATATCAGAAACTATACCCATAAGGTATAGAACTAGACCTATTTAGTCTTGGAAATAACTGGCCTGCTTCGTGTTCAATCAAGTCATGGAACACACGCGATCTTCTCAACTATTAGCAACTCCGGCCCTGATCGAACGGGTGGAGACTTTGCTGCTGGATCTGCCTACGATCCGTCCTCATCAATTGGCGATGACGACCATGCAAGGCCAGACTTTGATGCTGGTGCGCTTGTACTGCTCGGACGGTACGGTGGGTGTCGGCGAGGGCACGACCATTGGTGGTCTGGCCTACGGCGCCGAGTCGCCCGAAGGCATGAAGCTGGCTATCGACACCTATTTCACTCCCTTGCTGCTGGGCGCCAATGCCAATGCCGTGCCTGCCATCATGGCCCGCTTGAATACGGCGATTCAGGATAACCGTTTTGCCAAAAGTGCAGTGGAAACGGCCCTGTTTGATGCCTTGGGCAAGCGCACGGGTCTGCCGGTTTCGCACCTGCTGGGTGGCCGCATGCGCGAGAGCCTGCCCGTGGCATGGACGCTGGCTTCCGGTAATACCGCCAAGGATATTGATGAAGCCGAGCGCATGTTGGCGCAGGCTCGTCACCGTATTTTTAAACTCAAGATTGGTCGCCGCCCGGTAAAGGACGATGTGGCTCATGTGGCGGCCATCAAGAAGGCGTTGGGCGACCGTGCCGACGTGCGTGTGGACGTGAACATGGCCTGGAGCCCCTTGCAGGCTCAGCATGGTTTGGCGGGCTTGGTTGATGCAGGTTGTTCCCTGGTAGAGCAGCCGGTGCGGCGAGCTGATGCGCTGGCCGATCTGAAAGGTCGCTTCCCGATTGCCTTGATGGCCGATGAATCCCTGACCGGCCCGGCCTCGGCCTTTGCACTGGCCCGTGACTGTGCCGCTGATGTGTTCGCCATCAAGATTGAACAGTCCGGTGGTTTGCGTGCGGGCTTGCAAGTCGCCGCGATTGCCGAAGCGGCTGGTATTGAAGTGTATGGCGGCACCATGCTGGAAGGCGCGATCGGTACGATTGCGGCAGCTCATGTGTTTGCCACAGTGAACCAGTTGCAGTGGGGCACTGAGTTGTTCGGGCCTTTGCTCTTGACCGAGGAAATTCTGGCAGAGCCACTGAATTACAGCAATTTTGAATTACAGATACCTCAAGGGCCGGGTTTGGGTATCGTACTGGACGAGGATCGTGTCCAGTATTTCCGTCGCGACAAGACACACATCAGTGTTGGCTCGGCTGCCTAGGCGCAATAAGAAGCCAGTCGTAACGGCTTTGCTTGGAACACTTTTTTCAGGATATTAGGAGACACAGAATGAGCGTAAAAATTTTTGATACCCCCGATGTACAAGACTTCCTGCGTTTGGCCTCTGGCCTGGATCAGCCCGGTGGCAATCCACGCGTCAAGCAGATCATGCACCGCATCATCAGCGATCTGTTCAAGACCATTGAAGATTTGGAAATCACCAACGACGAGTACTGGGCAGCCGTGGCTTACCTGAACCGTTTGGGCACGGCCAGTGAAGCCGGTTTGCTGTCTCCCGGTCTGGGCTTTGATCGTTTCCTGGACATGCGCATGGACGCCATGGACAAGGAACTGGGTCTGGACAACGGTACCCCTCGCACTATTGAAGGTCCTTTGTACGTATCGGGCGCGCCTGTGGCCCAAGGTTTTGTTCGCCTGGACGATGGTTCCGATACCGCCGGCGAAACCCTGATCATGCACGGCGTCGTGGCTGGTGCGGACGGCAAGCCTATCGCGGGTGCCCAGGTTGAAGTTTGGCACGCCAACACTAAAGGCTTTTACTCGCACTTTGACCCCACTGGCGAGCAACAGCCCTTCAATATGCGTCGCACCATCATTACCGACGAAAATGGTCGCTACAAGTTCCAGAGCATTGTGCCCAAGGGCTACGGCTGTCCTCCGGATGGTCCTACCCAAGGCTTGCTGAACGAGCTGGGCCGTCACGGTAACCGTCCTGCGCACATTCATTTCTTTGTGACCGCTCCTGGCCACCGCAAGCTGACCACGCAGATCAACATCGACGGCGATCCGCTGGTGTACGACGACTTCGCCTACGCCACTCGCGACGGTCTGGTACCACCACTGACCGAGCACACGGATCCTGCCCGCATTGCTGCTGAAAACCTGGATGGTCCGTTTGCAGAGATCGTGTTTGATATTTCCTTGACCCCCTTGGTCGATGGCAAGGACAACCAGATCGTGAATCGTCCACGTCTGGCTGCCTAAGTCTTGCTGTAGCCCAGCGCCTGTGTTTGCCTCGTCAAACCAGGCCCTGGGCTGACTTGTTTTTGCTGTGCCTGACGTAAGGGCTAAGCCCATCCGTAGCGTCAGTGCTTCATACGGAGAACGGAGTGATCGATAAACAGGTAAGCAGTGTTGCACAGGCTTTGCAGGATGTGCAGGACGGCGCCACGATTCTGGTCGGTGGTTTTGGAACGGCTGGCATACCCACGGAGTTGATCGACGGCCTGATCGAGCAAGGCGCTCGTGACCTGACCATCGTCAACAATAACGCGGGTAATGGCGATGTGGGGCTGGCGGCTTTGCTTAAAACAGGCCGGGTACGCAAGATTATTTGCAGCTTCCCCCGTCAGGCTGATTCCTGGGTATTTGATGACTTGTATCGCAGCGGCAAGATCGAGCTGGAGTTGGTGCCACAAGGCAATCTGGCCGAACGATTGCGCGCCGCCGGTGCGGGTATCGGTGGCTTTTTCTGCCCCACAGGCTATGGCACAGAACTGGCCAAGGGCAAGGAAACACGTTTGATCAATGGTCGCTGGCATGTCTATGAAGAGCCCATTCATGGCGATGTCGCCCTGATCAAGGCCGAGCGGGGGGACCGTTGGGGGAATTTGACCTACCGCATGGCGGCGCGCAACTTTGGTCCCGTCATGGCGACTGCGGCTCGCACCACCATTGCCAGTGTGTTTGAGCTGGCAGAACTGGGAGAGCTGGACCCTGAAACCATTGTGACGCCCGGCATTCACGTGCGCCGCGTCGTGGTGGTGCCGCGCAGCCGTACAGAGGCAGGTGGGTTCAAGGCATGAACGAACAGAGCATGAAGGGGGACAGCATGACGCTTACTTATCAGCGCCGCAGTAAAGACGAATTGGCGCAGCGCGTCGCCCAGGACATCCATGACGGCGCTTATGTGAATTTGGGTATTGGCATGCCAACCCTGGTGGCCAACCATTTGCCCGCTGGTGTGGAAGTGGTGCTGCACAGCGAGAACGGTATTCTGGGCATGGGCCCGGCTCCGGCAGCCGGGCAGGAAGATTACGATTTGATCAATGCGGGCAAGCAGGCGGTCACGCTGCTGCCCGGTGGTGCGTTTTTCCATCATGCGGACAGCTTTGGCATGATGCGTGGCGGGCATCTGGATATTTGTGTGCTGGGCGCTTTTCAGGTGTCGGCAACCGGGGATCTGGCCAACTGGAGCACGGGCGAGCCTGGCGCGATTCCGGCTGTGGGTGGCGCTATGGATTTGGCGATTGGCGCGAAACAGACCTGGGTCATGATGGATGTACTGACCAAGCAAGGTGTCAGCAAACTGGTTGAACAATGCAGCTACCCCTTGACTGGCTTGGCTTGCGTCAAACGTGTGTATACCGATTTGGCGACCTTGGCTTGCACGCCAGAGGGTTTGCAACTGATTGATCTGGTGCCCGGTTTGACCCTTGAAGCACTGGAAGAAATGATTGGTTTGCCCATTGCCGTGGCAATGCAAGGAGAGGGCCAATGACGGTCAGCCCCAGCGCCTTGAATACCGAGCGGGGCATGTTTCGCGTCAGCGTGCAAGGTGATCCGCTGGCCCCGGCCCTGATTCTGAGCAACTCCTTGGGTACCACCCAAGAAATGTGGGACCCGCAGGTGGCCGGTTTCGCCCAGTCCTACCGTCTGATTCGTTATGACACTCGCGGTCATGGCGGCAGCCCTGTTACTCCCGGCCCATACCGCTTCAAGGATTTGGGGCGTGATGTGCTGGCGATTCTGGACGCGTTGGATATTGAACGCGCTGCGTTTTGCGGCTTGTCCATGGGCGGTCACACTGGCTTGTGGTTGGGGGTGAATGCACCGGAGCGTTTGAATGCGCTGATCGTGTGCAATAGCGCGGCCAAAATTGGTACCGCTCAAGCCTGGCAGGAACGTGCCCAAGCGTTGCGTCAAAGTGGTGCCGCCCAGATGCGGGCCCTGGCGGACTCGGCACCTTCGCGTTGGTTTGGGGAGGCCTTCATTCAGCAATCGCCGGAGTTGGTCAAAGCTATGCAGGATGGTCTGGCCAAGCTGAACCCACTGGGTTATGCCGCCTGCTGCGATGCCTTGGCCGAGTCGGATCTGCGAGATCAGATCAGCCGTATTGCGGCACCGACTTTACTGGTCGCCGGCGAGTGGGATCCCGTCACGACGGTGGCCGATGCCCAGGCCATGCAAGCCAGTATTCCTGGCTCCAAAGTGGCTGTTGTACCGGCCTCGCACCTGTCCAATCTGGAAGCGCCCGAAGCCTTCGAGCGCGCCGTACTGAATTTTTTAGCCCAGGCCTAAGTGCCCGAGCGCTTGTTTTTAGAAAGGAACACCATGCTTTATCTGGTTCACATGATTGTTGATATCCCTGACTCCCTGCCTGCCGAAGAGGCTGCCCGTATCAAGGCCGAAGAAAAAGCCTACTCGCAGGATCTGCAGCGTTCGGGCAAGTGGCCGCATATTTGGCGCGTGGTGGGGCAGTACGCCAACTACAGCGTGTTCGATGTCGAGAGCAATGAAGAGCTGCACAATTTGCTTAGCGCTTTGCCTTTGTTCCCTTATATGCAGATTTCCGTGACTCCCTTGGCAACGCACCCGTCGGCTATTTAAGTTTTACAGAAGTAAAAAGGGCCCCCACGCCGCGCCTTCGGCTTGCGCTCCACCTCGCGGCCTGCATGCCGCTCGGATTCGTCAGGCACACAGCAGTCCGCAATGGACTACTGTGTGTCCCGGCTCATCCTTGAGGGGGCCGCTTTTCCCTTGGGGCGGCCCGGCGGTAAAAAAACTCAGGCTGTGATCCCAGCGCAGTCTGAGCACCGAGTACAGTTGAGAGTTCAAACAACAAGACTGGGGAGACAAATCGATGGGATTGAAAAGTGGATCGGCGTCGGTCTGGGTGGCTGGATTTTTGTCGGTGTTGATTGCCTATGCCGGGCCTTTGCTGATCTTTATTCAGGCTGCACAAGTAGGCCGAATTGCCGATGCAGAGCTGATCTCCTGGATCTGGGCGATTTCCATAGGCGCTGGTTTGAGCGGTTTGCTCCTGAGCGCGTATCTGAAGCTGCCCATTATTACGGCCTGGTCCGCGCCGGGCACGGCCTTGCTGCTGACCCTGTTTCCAGGCATCACCATGCCTGAAGTGGTGGGGGCGTATCTGAGCGCCGCCTTGATTATCGTCGTCATTGGTTTGACAGGCGGTTTTGAAAAAATTCTTTCCTTCATCCCCAAAGGCATTGCTGCGGGCATGATGGCTGGCATTTTGCTTCAGTTCGGTATGGCTGCGTTCAAGTCCAGCAGTGACATGCCCGCCACCGTCCTGCTCATGTTGGCGGTGTACTTGTTGGGTAAGCGTTTCTTGCCGCGCTACGCGATTGTGCTGGTGGCCTTGTCCGGATTTGTGATGGCCATGCTCACCGGCCAAGTGCATATGGAAGCGTTCAAGCTGGAGCTGGCCCGCCCGGTTTGGGTTAGTCCGGAATTCAATATCGCGACCTTATTGAGCCTGACTTTACCCTTGGTGCTGGTCAGTTTGACGGGGCAGTATTTGCCCGGCATGGCGGTCTTGCAGTTGGCGGGCTACCCCACGCCATCGCGTCCTGTGTTGGCAGGCACCGGCTTGGCCTCGATGCTGGTGGCCTGTTTTGGTGGCATCACCATTGTGCTGTCGTCCATTACCGCTGCCTTGTGTACGGGCAAGGATGCCCATCCTGATCCGGATAAGCGTTATGTGGCCGGTATGGCCAATGGCGTGTTTTATCTGTTGGGTGGCACCTTTGCCGGCTCGATTGTGTATTTATTCACCGCTTTGCCCGCCTCCTTGATTGCAGCCTTGGCGGGCCTGGCCTTGATTGGGGCCATTGTGGCCAATGTGCGGGTGATGGTCAGCGAAAGCGGCTATATCGAGCCGTCTGTCATCACATTTCTAACTACCGCATCCGGTATGAGCCTGTTTGGACTGGGCGCCGCATTTTGGGGCGTGGTGTTTGGCCTGGTGGCGTATCGCTTGCTTGGGTCCAGACATAAGTAAAAAAGGAAGAGACATGAATCAGTTGGCACTATCCCTTGATCACATATTGGAGCCTGTGCTGGCCGTGTTGCCACAGCGCCGTTGGGATCTGGATCGCTTGCGCGTTCTCTTGCAATTGAATGTGCCGCCAACGGTGACCGTAGTTGGTAAATACAATCATGGCAAAAGTCGTCTGCTCAATGAGTTGATGGGCAGTGATGTTTTCAATGTGGCGGACCGCCGTGAAACTGTCGCATTGGCCGAGCATGTCCATGAAGGCGTGCGCTGGCTGGATGCGCCGGGTCTGTATGCAGACGTGGCCTTGCAGGATGATGCCCTGGCACGTGAAGCTATGGGTTTGCAGGCGGATATTCGCCTGTTCGTCCACGCTGCCAAAGAAGGTGAGCTGGATGCCTTGGAAAGCAATTTGCTGCAAGAGCTGGCTGCGGATCATCAGCGCTCGCAGCGTCAGAACCTGATGGTCATCAGCCAGATTGACCAGTTGGCCGATGACGAGCAGCAAGAGAAAGTGTTGGGCGCCATTCAGCAGCAGTGTGCCGGTGTGACGTTGCATCCGGTGTCCAGCACCCGCTATCGCCAGGGGCGTGAAGGTGGCAAGCCGCGCATGCTGGAGAAAAGCGGAATTCCGGCTTTGCAGGCTTCTTTGGAAGCCGCCTTGACGCGTGTGCCGCAAGCCCGCGAGTTCGAGCGCGAAGCCTTGCTGACCGAGCTGACACAAGAATTGAATGCCTTGCAGCAAACGCAAGAGCAAAGCCTGCACAGCCTGCAGCAGACGCAACAGCAGCAGCACATTGATTTTGTTGAAGGTCTGCGCAAAATTCTGGAAGGCATCGCAAAGGATCTGGAGCCAGTGGTCAATGCGCCCGGTGTGGATCATTCCCTGGTGCCGGATACCTTCGAGTTTGGTTTCAAGATGACGGCAGGCAAGCAAGAGCGTGCCCGTTTGCAGATTGCCTATTCGCGTGCGTGTATTGCGATCAATGGTCACCTGGTGGAGTACGGTGCCGTAGGCTTGCCAGCGGCGCAACGTACCTCGGTGCGCAGCATGGATACCGTCATGATTGCGGTGATGGGCGTGTCGGTGAAGTACCGTGCTGACCTGCGCCGCATCTTCTGCGAACAGGCTGGGCGCGACAAGCTGGTTCAGGACTTCACCCATTATTTTGACGTCTCGGATGGCCGTGTGGCCTTGGAACAGCAGATCGAAACGACTGAAAACCAGCTTGAGCAAACGCGTCAGGCTTTGGAAAGTCTGTCCACATTGGAGCATGCCTAATGTCGGTGGAAAGCACGTTTATCAAGGCGGTTGCGCAGCTCAATCCTGCCAGTCAGGATAGGCAGCCTGCTATTGCCAGGATGGAGCAGTGGCTGGCGGATTTGGGCCAGAAGACCGTGGCGCAATCCTTGTCCGGCACGGCTTTGGTCGAGCAGGGCACCTTGGCGCAAAGTGCTCAACAATTAAATCAGCAACTGCAGGCACAAAGAGAAGCCTGGGCGGCTTCCTGGTCGGCATTGGCACCAGCGCAGGAGTTGGCGGATCGTTTCCGCGATCGCATCATGTTGCTGGTGTTTGGTTCTTTTAATGCCGGTAAAAGCTCCTTGTGTAATTTCCTGGCGGACCGCTTTCGTCGTCAGGGTCATAGCGTGGATTTTTTTCGTCTGGCCGATGGGCAGATGCAGCCCATGCCTGAAGGTTTTCAGGAAGGAGCAACGGAAACCACCGTTGCCTTGCAAGGGGTATGTCTGGGCGAGAAGCTGGTTTTGCTGGATACCCCCGGCTTGCACTCGGCCAATGCGCATAACGCTGCTTTGACACAGCAGTTTCTGGAAAGTACCGACGCGCTTTTGTGGCTGAGCAGCTCCAGCGCACCGGGGCAGGTTCAGGAACTGGGCGATTTGCTGGTGGAACTGCGCCGCAACAAACCCTTGCTGCCGGTAATTACCCGCAGCGATCGCATCGAGGAAGATGAGATCGACGACGAGATCGTCAAAGTGCTTTGCAACAAGACAGCCGATAACCGCCAGTTGCAGGAAGAGGACGTGATGACACGGGCGGCGCAGGCTCTAAACCATTGGGGATTGAGCCGTGATTTGCTCAAACCCGCTTTGTCCTTGTCCGTGCATATGGCGCGTAGTCAGCAGGACGAAGATCAGGGCTTGGAACAGGCGGGTTTCGAGCGCTTGTATCTGGCCGTGCAGAACCTGCTAACGCCTGCCCTGGCCTACAAGCAGCGCAAACCTGCCGAACTGCAATTGCACCATATTGAAGAGGCGATTCTAAGTCCTTTGATGCAAACGCTGGAGCAGGGCGCTGCTCAATTGCGTCAGCGTATTGAAGAACAAACGGTAGTTTTGCAAGGCGCTGTACAGGTCCTGACCGAAGGCACCTGGCGGCGAGTGGTGCCCCAATTGCCCGAGGTGCTGGAAGAGCATGCCGGTAAGCAAGATGTGGCGGCTGTACGTACCGAGCTTGGCCAGAACATAGGCAAGGCATTTGCAGATCTAAGCCAGACGGTTCTGGTCAACTTTCAACTGACCCAGCCGGATTTGCCGACACTGAGTCTGCCTGCTCACATTGGCTATGAAGTGTTCCAGGAGCAGGGGGAAGGGCAAGCGCCGCTGATCGACTACAACCGCCTGTACATGAGCTTGAGTGATGGGGTGATGACTGGTGCACAGGAGCTGGCGGAACAGGTAGTGGAGCAGGCTGAGCAAAGCCTGGAACAGCTCAAGCAGGAGCTGATTGGCTTGGAAAATGCTGTGGCTGATCAGGCCCAGGCTTTGGAGGCGATCAAGCGTCAATTGCACGCGGCGTGAGGTAGCATTAAATCGGTTTTGCATTGCCATGCAAAACACAGAAAACCGGCTGGATAGCGGTTAAACCTCAAGCTGATTTCATGGATTGTGGCTTATTTGTTGAAATGCTAATGAGAATTGTTAGCGTTTCGATATTTGTGTTTTAAATCGAAGGTGAAGTCGCTATGATGGTTTGTATAGCATCCACGCCTTAGCCAAGAGCCGTTTTACGGCTTTTGGTGTCTGTACTAGGCAAACCTGGATTGCGTAATTTTCTGGGGGCGCACGGCGATGAAACCGAAAACAAGCCACTACTTTTTACCTAATAAAGGGACTTCGCCTCACTGGCACCAACACCTGCGTCTATGGATTGGACTGATCATCTCCATGGGCGGCATCTGGGCGCTCTGTCATCAGTTCTGGCTATATGCACAAGATCACCCGGTGGTCTTGCAGGCCCTGCTAGGCGGTTCCATCGCAGCGTTGGCCACGGCACTGGGCACGGTGCCTGTCATGTTTTCTCAAACCATGTCGCAGCGCACCCAGGATACGCTGTATGGCTTTGGGGCAGGGGTGATGCTGGCCGCTTGTGCCTTCTCCTTGGTTTTGCCGGGTCTGGAAGCGGCAGAGAAGCAGCAGGTGTTTGGCGGTGGTGCCTGGGGGGCGGGCTTAGCAGTGGGCTTTTCCATCTTGCTGGGGGCCGCGGCCTTGATGCTGCTCGATCGCATCCTGCCGCACGAGCATTTCATTAAAGGGCGCGAGGGGCCCGGTAATGCCTCATCGACCAAGCTGCGCCGTACCTGGCTGTTTGTGATCGCGATTATGCTGCACAACTTCCCAGAAGGTTTGGCCATTGGTGTGGGCTATGTGGGCAATGAAGGGGTGCGCGCCAATGCGCTGGCCACGGGTATTGCCATTCAGGACGTGCCTGAAGGCTTGGTAGTGGCGCTGGCCTTGCTGGCCGCCGGTTACAGCCGTACTTTCTCTGTTGTGTTGGGCATGGCCAGTGGTTTGGTTGAGCCGGTCGGTGCGGTGCTAGGGGCAGTGGCAGTCAGCAGTTCGCTGGTGCTTCTGCCTTTTGGTCTGGGCTTTGCGGCGGGTGCCATGCTGTTTGTGATCAGCCACGAGATCATTCCCGAATCGCACCGGCAAGGACATGAAACCTTTGCGACGGGTGGTTTGATGATCGGCTTTGTCTTGATGATGCTGCTGGATACTGCTTTAGGATAAGCAGGTTCGCAAAAAAAATAGCCTGAACAAGCTCGTCTTGTTTCAGGCTATTTTTTTGGCTTTGGCTTTGGCTTTGGCTTTGGCTTTGGCTTTGGCTTTGGCTTTGGCTTTGGCTTTGGCTGTAGATCCGCGCATGAATGCCTGGCAAGATTGTTCCCGACAAGGTTTTTGCTTTATTTCTGCTGAACCCTGCATGGTCACGGCGCAGCAAGCAGCCCAAACATCAGTTAATAAAGACCTATACTAAGGCGCCTGTTAGGGGCAGCCCCGAACTTATTTTTTTATCCCGCCTCGGCACAGCATCTTGTATCTGTCCAGGCGCTTCTTTAGCAGTGATTTCCAGCATGCTACGCATAGAAAATCTCAGTAAAAACTATGGCGACTACCCCGTTTTCAAGGGGCTGACTCATACCTTTCAGCTTGGCTGCGTGGCGCTTTGTGAAGAAGACAGCACCGGCAAATCCACCTTGCTGAACATTATTGCTGGCTTGCTCGAACCAGATGCAGGCGAAGTGTGGATAGACGGGTATTCGCTGATGAAAGCGCCCCAACAAGCCCGCGCCCGTATGGCCTATGTCCCCGATAACTGCCTGCTGTTTCCGTCTCAAACAGGCCGCCAGTTGCTGGAGCAAGTGGCCGCTGAAAAGAAAACCCGTGTTGATGACATTGCGCTGGATCTGGCCTACCGGCTAGGCCTGGAGCCACACTTGGACAAGCGTTTTGAGCAGATGTCCACAGGAACGCGCCGCAAGGTGTTTCTGGCGGCAGCGGCTTTGGGTGCGCCGGCTGTGATCATTGCCGATGGCCCCAGCAATGGCCTGGACACACAGGCTCGTGCCGCTTTGGCAGAGCAATTCCAGATTTGGTCACAAGACCGTGTTGTGCTGTTTGCCAGTCACGATGCGGAATTGGTAGAGGCCTGTGGAGCACACAGCATCAATATTGCCGAGCTGGTGTAGTCCTTGGGCAGTGCCCGTCATCTATCAGTCAATCAGCTTCAAGAAAGAGGCAGAGGACGCTTTGGAAGACGAGCGTCCTCTGCCTCTTTTTCTGTGGGTAGTTTCCTAATCAGTTCATAAATTCGGCAATCCTACGGATTCTTTCAGTTGTCCAGATCCCTACTATGGTTAAGCCAAACAAACCAAAACAAAGGAGACGACATGGCAACAGGATATATTTGGAACACTCTTTACGGCTGGGTAGATACCGGTACGGGCAGCCTTGCCTCGGCTAATCTGGGTGCCCGTTTACAGCCGATCAGCCACCACCTGGCTCACCCGGATACGAAGCGCCGCTTTCACGAGCTGGTTTGCGCATCCGGTCAAATTGATCATCTGAGCAGCATCCAGGCCAAGCCTGCACGCGACAAGGATATTTTGCGTGTTCATACGGCCGAGCATCTGGAAAACATGAAGCGTGTCAGTGCCTTGCCAACTGGGGGGGATACAGGTGATGGCGTTACCGCTATGGGGAATGGCGGACTTGAAATCGCCATGCTTTCCGCCGGCGGCGCGATTGAGATGGTCAAAAAAGTGGTCAGCCGTGAAGTGAGCAATGGCTATGCCTTGGTGAATCCACCCGGCCACCATGCGCCTCGTGCCGGTGCGATGGGTTTTTGCATTTTCAATAACACCTCGGTGGCCGCAGCGTATGCTCGCGAGGAACTGGGCCTGGATCGTGTCGCGATTCTGGATTGGGATGTCCACCACGGCAATGGAACCCAGGATATTTGGTGGAATGACCCGTCGGTGCTGACTATCTCCTTGCACCAGCACTTGTGTTTTCCGGCCAATAGCGGCTTCACGACTGAGCGTGGTGAGGGTGAAGGCCTGGGCTACAACTTGAATATCCCTCTGCCTCCTGGCGGCGGGAATGCCGCCTACCTCTATGCTATGGAAAAAGTGGTGTTACCTGCGCTGCGCGCCTATAAACCGCAGCTGATTATTGTGGGTTCGGGCTTTGATGCCAGCATGATGGACCCGCTGGCACGCATGATGGTGACGGCTTCCGGTTTCCGGCAAATGGCGCGTCAGGTGATCGACTGCGCCGAGGAAGTCTGCGAAGGTCGTATCGCCTTTGTGCAGGAGGGTGGCTATAGCCCGCACTATCTGCCATTTTGCGGTCAGGCCGTGATTGAGGAACTGACAGGCGTGCGTACGCTGGCTGATCCTTATGCGGAGTTCCTGGGCGGGATGGGTGGCGACACGCTATTGGACGCGGAACGCGCCTGCATCGATGAGGCCGCAGCCCTGTTGAGCGGACTGCGTTAATTCCTGATGTGCCAGTGTTAAGCGGCGTCCCGGATCGTGTCTCTTAATGGCACAGTCCGGGCACTGCCGCCAGGATCGCACCCTGTGCATCCGGCACATACCAATGATTCAGAGCCGCTGTGACAGCGGCTTCTGTTCGTCGGGTGATACCCAGTTTGCGCAGCAAGGACGTGACATGCGAATGCACGGTGCGTTCGCTTAAAAATAGGCTGGCGGCAATTTCCCGGTCGGTGTAGCCCGTTACCAACCAGCCCAGCACCTGCATTTCCTTGGCACTGAGTGCAGCGGGCAAGGGGGCGGGCAGCAGTCGCACCAGAACATCGCCCTTGGGAAAGCGCTGCGCTTGCAGTCGATAGCTTCGTTTGCCTTCCAGCCAGAACGCTTGCAAGGTCGAGGTTTTCCGGCCCATGAAGGACAAGGCTTTAGCCAGTGCGGGGCTGAACTGGGAAGCGTCAGAGAGCATGTCCTCACGCATGATCAGCCCGCCTGCCTGTGGCACCAGATGTAAGACGATGCCGTTTTGCGAGACCATGTTCTGCATGGCCTCTTCCAGCAAGATTTTCGCGCCCAGCGCCAGTGTGCGGACATGGCGATTGAAGCATCCTGCTTGTTGGGAAGAGAAGTGAATCATTCCCAAATACGAGTCCCCGTGCTGTAGTTCTACCGTCATCCCATCTTGAAACCCGCCACGCAGCAGGGCATCGGTATAGATGGCAGTACTGCGAAAGGGTGGATCCATGGTGTCCGAGCACTCGGAAATAGAAGGCGGCAGCAAATCGTGCGGAGAGGCCTGTGCTGTAAAGCCCGGTGCGTAGATTTGTGGAAAGCCGGTTCCCAAGGCCGACGCGCAGTTCAGGTTATAGCCTTCGCAATGCAACTCCAGATGGGTACGGCTTTGCGGTGCACAACCCAGAAGTTGCACCGCATCGAAGTGAAACAGGGAACGCAGGGATTGAATACGATCGCCGAGACTGAACATGGCAGGGCCTGAGGATAAGTATGGTAAGGGTGCTAATAATCAACATAGCGTTTGGTGATTGAGAGCGCAATTGGGCCAAACCCAGGCGTGGGAGCGGGACTTTGTATGAATGCATCCCCAAAGCAAAAACCCTCCAGAAATGGAGGGTTGCTTGAAAAAGGCGGCAAGCCAAACTGCTTGATACCGCCCATCTCCGGGCGGGGAGATAGCTTAGGGCTGGTGGTAAAACGACCGGCGGCAGAACCGTCTTATTTAACGGCTTCCAGATATCGTCTTAGCACTTCGGGCCAGTTGATCACATTGAAGAAGGCGGCAATGTATTCAGGCCGGCGATTCTGGTATTTCAGGTAGTAGGCATGCTCCCACACGTCTAGGCCCAAAATGGGCGTGTTGCCGTGCATCAGTGGGCTGTCCTGATTGCCGGTGCTCTCTACCACCAGTTTCTTTTCCGGGGTGACACTGAGCCAGGCCCAGCCACTGCCAAAGCGTGAGATTGCCGCCTTGGTAAAGGCATCCTTGAATTGTTCGAATCCACCGAGATCCTGGTCTATGGCCTGGGCCAGGTCCTTGGGAATAGTGGTATCGGCATCCGGTGTCATCACCGTCCAGAACAAACTGTGGTTGGCATGGCCGCCGCCGTTGTTGCGCACCACATTGCGTACGGATTCGGGCAGGGTGTCCAGTCCAGCAAGCAGCTCATCAATAGGCGGGTACGGTAAGTTGGCTGCTTCCAATGCCGCATTCAGATTGTTGATATAGGTCTGATGATGCTTGCTGTAGTGAATTTCCATGGTCTGGGTGTCGATATGGGGTTCCAGAGCATGGTAGGCATAAGGCAGGGCAGGTAAGGTGTAAGACAAAACGCACTCCTCGATAAACCCCCGGCCAGCGGTGCCTGGGGGACAGATTGAAACTTAATGAGAAAAAGAGCGTTCCTGCGGGCTGACGGCTCCTAAGAAAAGGGCAGAGCAGGTGGGGACATGATGGGGGTAGCGACGCGCATAGCGCGCCAGCTCGGCATAGGTGCGTCGGCTGTGTTGCCAGGCGGCCATGCGCCAATCATCGGCCAGGTGCGTGTTGGCCGCCGCCCAGCACAAGGTTTCGTGCGCGGTACACAAGAGCAGGCCTTGTTCGTCACTTTGATCTAGCTGTTCGCAAGCATCGGCCAGATTCAAATGGGCAATGACCCAGGCGGCAATGGTGGCGTCGGCCCCTTCACAAGCGCCAAACAGCAGCGGTTTTACATAGGCGCGGGCCTGTTGGTAGTGCGCGATGGCATCGGTGTAATTGCGAGATTGAAAGGCCTGGTTTCCCTGCGTAATCAAACTACGCCAAGAGGCGAGCTCGTCGCGTTGGGTAAGAGCGTGTTGGGGCTGTTGGGTAACGGTCTGCATGCTTTGCTCCTGATAAAAGGTAGCGCATCAATAATGAAATTAATGATAATGATTTGCATTTATATTATCAAGGAAATCCAAAAAGCAAATCGTAAGCAGATCAAACGTCAGTTGGAAAGGAGCGGGGCGGGGGCGCTGAAGCCAGTGGTGCTGCGGCTTTTCGGGCTTGGTTGACGTGTTTAGGTGTATACCCTGTAGCGCCCGGATGCTTGTTCCAAATCAAGTTCACGTCGGCTACAGGACAAGAAAAAAGGCTGAAAGCCCGGGGGCGTTCAGCCTTGATATCAGTTTGTCTGAATCGTCTTAACGACGTTTTACTGACAACTCATATTCCATATCCTGCTCGTAGCTGCCCAAGGACATGGCTTTGACTTCGTAGTCGCCCGCTTCCAGCTGGACTTCCAGACGGGCATTCATATCGCCGCCGCTATCATCGTCTTCGGCAACGGTTTGGCCGTCTTTGCGCAGTACCAGGTAGGTGTCAAAGATAGGCGAAGTCATATCAATGATGTAGCTGCCAGGCTGGCGCACGGTCAACTGGTAGCTGTCGCTGGTGATGCCTTGCAGCATCAGTGCCTGGCGGGGTTCGCCTACACGGATGGTGCCGCCGCCAGCATTGGCAGGGACGTCATCAGCCACGGCGGACAGGGCAAACAAACCGGCTTGATTGGCGCCAGAAATCTTCACCTGGTGTTCGCCTGCAGCCAGTACGCCACGGACGCGTTGTTGGCCGGCTTCATCGCCGTATTGGTTGGCGCTGGTGGAATCCACTTCCATGGTGGCTTGGAAGCCTTGGGCGTCCATGAGCACCGTCACCAGTTTGGGTTCGGGCAATGTGAAGCTGTAGGTTTGGGTCTCACCGGTAAACAAGCCGCTTCTGCCTTCGCCGTCCAGCACCAGGCTATCGCCATTTTTCAGCTCGACCTCGCCAGTCATTTCCTCTGGCTTGATCTGCAGCGAGAAGCCACCCTGGAAGTTTTGCGAACCCATGGCCGAGCTGGCCTGCACAATGTATTCACCGGCTTTCAGGTAAACCTGCAGGCGTGCATCGGTGCCGCCACCGTTGTCATCGTCCGAAGCCAGTTCCATGCCACGACGGTCCATCAGTTTCAGATAGGCATCCAGGCTGTTTTGCTCGGCCTTCATGGCCAAGCTGTACAAGCCGTCTTTGTCAATATTCAAGCGGTAGCGTTTTTGACCTCCCAATGCCCAGTCATGAATAGTCTGGTCTGGGGTCAAAGGCTCGCCTGTGTAGGCTTTCAAGGTGTCGGCCATAATTTGGAAAGGGCCGAAGGAGCTGGTGTTAAAGCCGCTGATCACCACCTGGTAGGTGTCGTTGAAATCAGCCTTGAAGCCCAGTGTGGTGGCTTGACCCTTGGTTTCGCTCTCTGGGCAGTCCTCACAGCGCTGGGTACGTGTCACCAGCTCGCCGTTTCGCAGCACAGTGATTTGTGGGCGTAAGGGACCGGTGACGCTGATCTTGATAAGTTGGCCCGCTTCGGCTTTCACATCAAACAGGCTACTGCGCACGCCATCGCTCAGGTTCAAAAAGCTTTTGCTGGTTAGTTCGCCAGAGACAGATTGGCCCAATACCAGGGTTTGGGCAGCATCGACGGTGCTGGGGGTACTGACCGGGCCGCTTGTCGGTACGGGTACGTTTTTGGCGTAGTAAATAGCGCCACCGGCGCCGATGGCCACGCCCAACAGGGCTGCAAATAAGGTAGTTGGCTTCATGATCTCTGAAGAGTAGCTAAAAGAGTAAGGCACCGATAAGCCGGCGATGGTTAGCGGGCGATTGTACTGGAGCTAGGACAATGAGCGCACACTGTCGTAATCATATGTTACGAACTGGACCGGAGTTTCGGGTTGACTGCTGAGGCGTGAATCAATAACTGGATTCGCTTGTTGGCCCGGCCCCCCCTTGGGAGCAAGGGCCGTCTTAGCGTACTTTGTTACGTTTTAAAACGCAGCGTGGAGCTCAAGGCTGCACATAAGGCTGCTTGATAAAGGCGGGGGCTTCACGAAAGGACTGTCCTCCCCCCGGTGGTGGGGGCTGGGTCAGGGCAACTTGCACCCATTGGCCGTGCCGGCGCTCCAGCAGTCGATAGCGCTGCTCGGGACCGACCGGGCGGCTGGCCAGATACAAGGTGCCGTTCAGTCTGTATAGCGCAGGCTGAGAGGCAGACTGTTTGTCCACTTCCCGTTCCTGCCCTTGATCAAGCAGCACAATCGCGCCGCCGGGGTTTTTCTGAACCGCGACAATGACTTGTTCTTTCTCGTCCAGGCTCAGTGCGGGTGTTCCCACATAGTTCAAGCCCAGGTTTTGGGGGGCCGTCCAGCCTTGCTTGCCGCTTTGTGTCAGGCGCAGCAACTGCTGGCTTTGACGGTTGCGCAGATACAACTCAATATGCCCTTGTGCATTCAGGATAGAAGCCAAGCCGCCACTACTGGCAGGAGCAGGAATCGCTTGCCAGTCCTGCCATGTCAAGTCGCTTTGCTGATAGGTCTGGAATAACTGGCCCTGCAAATTGCTGGCAAATATATGGGGGCGCCCTTGTCTATCCAGGCTGAGAGTGGCGGGGTAGGCGGCATGTTCCAGCGCAGGCAGTGCTGTCCAGGCCCCCCAACCGTAGTCGGGCTGGCGCGCGGCGCTCCAATAAAAAAGGCCGTCGGTTCCCATGGCGACCGCCTGACTGTCCCGGCGGCTGACGATAGGGGTATGCAACATGCGAGGGCCGGGTATTTTTTGCCAGGCCAGCCAATCGTTCTCATCGGGGGAGCGGCTGAACCAGACCTGTCCGGTAGCATCACGCGCAAACAGACCAGGGCTCCCGTCTGCGTAGTGAAAGGCGCTTAAGGCTTCGGCTGTGCGTCCGCCCAAGGTCATCCAGCGTTGTTCTTGCACATCCCATTGGTTGATGGCGTCGTTTTGTTCGCCCGAGGCGAAAAAGCTGAGCTTGCCTTCCTTGTCACTTAACAGGCTGGCCGGATAGTCGGCACGGCTAGTGTAGTAACTGCGCTGTACCCATTCGGCGGCGGGGCCGGCGGGTTCCTGACACACAGCGGGGCCTTTGCAGGCGTGTTGGTCGTGCCAGGCGTAGCGTCGGAAAATCTCGGTTTTACTGTGGATTTCATTCAAGGTCAGATTGCGAGCCTGTTCTTGAATGGGATAGTCCACATAGCCAATTTGTGCGTAATTTCCGGGGGCCGCCAGCATGGCCTCCCGAACCAGACGGGCGCTGGCGATATGGTCCGGGTGTCCGTGTCCGGTACAACGCCAGCACAGCTGGGTGTAAGGCACCGGGTTGGTGTCATCCAGATAGCGAACACTGGTGGGCTGATACAGCCGTATCAAGGCGGCCAGTGTCTGGACCAACTGCTCGCGGTTCAGTGTCTGTTGCGGGCTATCCAGTGTTTGCACGGTTTGGCCAGGTACCGATTCTGCGCGGCTCAACGGGGTCAGACTCCCCCAGCCTGGGCCCAGCCAGGGATCTTGCAGACGTAAATGGCTTAACTGAATACCCGGTCTGGACCGCAAGGTAAATTGCGTGATCGAGGCACTGCCGACCATCAAGCGGGTTTGCTGCCATTCGTTGACCAGCCCGGCCATAAAGGCATAGGCGGCGCGTACACCTTGTTCGCGGCGGTACATATACTCCAGCCCACCTTTGCGTTCACTGGCGGTCAGGTACAGAACCTGCATGCAGGCACCGGCCTGGATACTGCTGGACAGGTCTGGGTTCATGAATAGCAGGTCGTCATCCATATGGCCAACAACGACCAGGTCCCGACTGCCATGACAGGCATCCGCGGCTTGGGTAGAGAGCGGCCAGAGCAAAGCACACAGTCCGCCAAGCAGAATGCGTTTCAAGAAGGGGCCAGCCAGACAGGCAAGAAACATGGGATGAGTGCGCGGAATAAACAAGGATCAGAACGATCCGTCCCGCGTTGCTTGCAGAGGATGCAAACAACGTGCCTGCTTAGTATAAGCAGGCACTGTCAGGCAGAAAATAAAGATACATGGCGCCAGGGACTTTGTTTTTTAAAGTGTGGCGCCGATGCTGCGCTCAGTTCAGTCTGGGGCGAATCAACATGGGAGCAAACTGATGCAGGTAATTGAGCATGGCCAAAATCCAGCACAGACCAGAGACATGCAGCAAAGGCAGGCTCCAACTGCTGGGGATCAGGGCCAACAAACGCAAGACGCAGGCAGCAATCAGAAAACCGTAACCCAGCACGACTTTGGGCGTGGCACGCAAGGGGCGACCCAAATGACCTAGAGCGGTACGGGTCAGCATGCCGATAATCATGATGCTGAAACCGGCCAAGCCCACAATATGTACCGGCCAGGCAGCGCGTAGAATCCAGCCTGCTTCATAGGCAGCAGCACTTAACAAGCCGATAGCCAGACCGGCATAGCCCAGGTACAAAATCCACAACAGGGGGGTGTGACGGCTGGCCCACGGTTTCCAGCGTACCCACTGAAAGCAGGCAATCAAGCCCAACGCAGCCAGAACCATAGCCAGAGCCAAGCGCCAGGGGCTCAGTGACAAAGCAATGGCGATGGCGCTCAACCCCATTTGCCAATGACCGCTACGAGTTTGAGCAGGTAGGCTCAAACCCGGCAAGGCACGCATGGCAAAGAAGGGAATGATGCGGCGAGCAATCAGCAAGGTGATCAAACCCATGGTCCAGAAACCGCTGTAGAAGTAGGGCATGGGATCTTGCCCTTGCAGCAGGCTGTACATGAACAGGGCATGGCTCAGGCCCAAGGCCAGCATGGCAAGGGGGATGCCGTAATTGCGTTTGTTGCGAGCGATCAGAATCACACGGGCCAGTTCAGCGGCGGCAACAGCAAAGAACAAGGCGTCCAGCAGCAAGGCGGCGATCAAGCCGTTGGGAAGCAACAGGCTCAAACGTGCCAGAATCCAGATCAAACACAAGGCCCCCAAAGAGGAGCCGCGCAGGGTGGGCTGTCCTGTCCAGGTGGCACTGGCTGTCAACAAAAATCCCACGGCAATGGTGCCGATAAAGGCCCAGAGCATTTCATGAGCATGCCAGTACAGGGAGGGGATGGCTGCATTGGCCAGCCAGCCGGGCGCATAGAGCCAGAGCGCAATGCTGGCCGCGCCCCAAAGCGTGGCTAAAAGATAGAGGGGTCGAAACCCCAGTTCCAGGAATGCGCGCCATTGTGGGCGAGTAGAGACGGGGGAGGCAGTTAAAGGAGTCATGGCAGATCAGTTAAAAGATGTATTTTAAATATATCTTAAAGGCCGAATAAAACATAGTCTCTTCAAGTGATGTTTGGCCTTATTCCTTGTCGCTCATATCCAGCGTGCTATCGATCATTTTGCGCAGCAGATAGACGATGGCCACGCGTTCTGCAGGGTTCAGATTGCCCATAGTCAGTTCGCTGATGGTATGGGCGCGCGGGATGACGCGACCGAGCAGTTCCTGCCCTTGTTGGGTCAGCTCCACAATCACCTTGCGTCTGTCATCTTTGTCCGGTGCCAGTTCGATCAGATTGCGCGACTTCAGGCGCTGAATAATGCCCCGTATGGTGGCCTGGTCTACCGCCGTGGCTTCGACCAGCTCGGTTTGCGAGCTGGGGCCGTGATCGCGCAGGGCGCATAAAGTCACGAACTGAATAGCGGTTAGCTGGGTGTCGCCCACGTAATGCTGAAAGATGGCCGTGTGCCGTTGGCCAGCCTTGCGCAGCAGGTGGCCGATTTGTTCGGTGACATCGTAGGACAAGGTTTGAGGCTCAGAAACGGGGGAGGTAGGCTGCATAGTCTTTCTGTCTTGTTGTGGAGTGGGCAGGCCAGTTGCGTAACAACTGGGCAAAGTATACCTGTCCAAGGAGCCGTTCACGCCTGATTCAGATCAGTTGCTATGCATATAAAGTATTTGCTATTGCAGGGTGTGCACCGCAATAAACAAGTCTACACACTGTTAAATTCATAAATTAAATAAATTTTATGCTTCGATGGTCAAGGCTTGCCTTTGTTTTAAATTTTTATTTTAAGCTGTTGATTTTAATCTGGTAATTGGTTTTAAAGCTAAGGTTATAAGCAGTTTTTCGATAGCTGATGGTAGGTATAAACCCTAGTTCAATCACCTGTTTTCATGCTTAAACTTAGTGTGTACACTACTAAAAAACATGTAGTGAGCACTTTTAATTTGTGCCGTGATTTGGAGCTAACGATGGAAAAAACAGTCAAGATTGCGATTGTAGGGGCCGGTCTTGGCGGAGCCGCTGCGGCGACTCTGTTGCAGCAAGCTGGCTTTGAGGTAGAAGTATTTGAACAGGCGCCAGAATTCTCGCGTTTGGGTGCCGGTATCCACGTGGGCCCCAACGTGATGAAGATTTTCCGCCGTATGGGTTTGGAAAAAGCGCTGGATGATATGGGCTCGCACCCGGACTTCTGGTTCAGCCGTGATGGTGAAACGGGCGACTACCTGTCCCGTATTCCGTTGGGCGAGTTTGCCAAGAAAGAATACGGTGCGTCGTACATCACCGTGCATCGTGGTGATATGCATGCTTTGCAAATTGACAGCATCAAGCCCGGCACCGTGCACTTTGGCAAGCGTTTGCAAAACCTGGTGGATCGGGGTGACGACGTGCTGCTGGAGTTTGCCGATGGCACCAGCGTGACAGCTGACATTGTGATTGGGGCTGATGGTATTCACTCCAAGATCCGCGAAACCCTGCTGGGTGTCGAAGATCCGATTTACAGCGGCTGGGTGGCCCACCGTGCCCTGATCCGTGGTGAGAATCTGGCCCGTTTTGCCGATGAGTTCGAGGACTGTGTGAAATGGTGGACCGATGACCGTCACATGATGGTGTACTACACCACTGGCAAGCGCGATGAGTACTATTTTGTGACTGGCGTGCCACATCCGGCCTGGGATTTTCAGGGGGCGTACGTAGACAGCTCGCAAGAAGAGATGCTGGCCGCATTTGAAGGCTATCATTCCACGGTTCAGAACCTGATCAAATCGACCGAAAGCATTACCAAGTGGCCATTGCGCAACCGCAATCCGCTGCCTTTGTGGAGCCGTGGTCGTCTGGTCATGTTGGGTGATGCATGTCATCCCATGAAGCCACATATGGCCCAAGGTGCTTGCATGGCGATTGAAGATGCCGCCATGTTGACTCGCTGCTTGCAAGAGACCGGTTTGTCGGATTTCCGCACAGCCTTCGATCTGTACGAGCTCAACCGCAAAGAGCGCGCGACGCGTGTTCAGTCCGTGTCCAACGCCAATACCTTCTTGCGCACGCAAGAAGATCCGGCCTGGGTTTACGGCTACGACCTGTACGGTCAGGACCTGAAGTCCAGCTAAGCCGTGCGCTGCGCTGAACTCGGGAGCGATCCGGGTGCAGCGCATCAATCTGATCGGGTCCCGCTGTGCATGGCCTCTCTATAGGGATAGAGCTGGGCATGTGCAGTCGGGAGTCACTGTTGATACATCATTTCTCATCCGTAAACAGTCTGCAGCCCAATGGGGGGAGTGCGGACGTGTTCAGGGTCCTGCTGTGTTCTGTCAGGCGCTGTTTTTAGGCAGTTTTCTGGTTCACCAGGCATACCAATAATTATCTGGAGATATACAAGGTGCATTCATCCATCCAAAGTCCCACGGCGGTGCCTGCAGGCCGGGACGGAAACGGGGATCTCTACAAAAAGATCGTCTGGCGTCTGATCCCATTCCTGTGCTTTTGTTATTTGGCAGCGTATCTGGACCGCATCAACGTCGGTTTTGCCAAGCTGCAAATGCTCGATCATTTGCAATGGAGTGAGACAGCGTACGGCCTGGGGGCCGGGCTGTTCTTTCTGGGTTACATCCTGTTCGAGGTGCCCAGCAATTTGATTTTGGAACGTGTCGGTGCCAAGCTGTGGATTGCCCGCATCATGATTACTTGGGGCATCTTGTCTGGCCTGACCATGTTTGTCACCACACCTACGCAGTTCTACATTCTGCGTTTTGTGCTGGGTGCGGCAGAAGCGGGTTTCTTGCCAGGTGTGCTGTACTACCTGACCCTGTGGTTCCCTACCTACCGACGCGGCAAGATCATTGCCTTGTTCATGATCGGTTTGCCCCTGTCCAGCGTGATTGGTGGTCCTTTGTCCGGTTGGATTATCGGTCACTTTGATCACATGAACGGCTGGCGAGGTTGGCAGTGGTTGTTTCTTTTGGAAGCGATTCCCAGCGTGCTGCTTGGTATTCTGACTTTCTGGGCCTTGCCGAACAACTATCAGTCTGCACAGTGGCTTAGCAAGGAAGAGAAGTCTCGGCTGGCTGCTGATCTGGCTGCCGACGATGCCGAAGGCAAGGGCGTCAAGCACAGCTTTAAAGATGGTTTCTTCAACCTGAAAGTGTGGATGCTGGGCGGGATTGACTTCTCCATTCTGCTAGGCACGTACTCCATCAGTTTCTGGATGCCGTCCTTTATTCGTGCCGCCGGTGTGCAAGATCCCTTCCAGATTGGTTTGATGACGGCGATTCCCTCGCTGGCCGGTGTAGCAGGCATGTTGATGATTGGTGCCAGCTCGGACCGTTGCCGTGAACGTCGCTGGCACTTGATCGTGCCGCTGACCATTGGTGCGATTGCCTTGGTTGCCAGTACTTTTGTGGCGCATCACGCCTGGTTGACTGTTCTGGCCTTTACGGTGGCCTCGGCTGTGATTATGGGTGCTGTGCCTGTGTTTTTCAGCTTGCCGGCTACCTTCTTGAAAGGCACTGCAGCAGCAACGGGTTTTGCGCTGGCATGTTCCTTGGCCAATATTGCCGGTCTGGTCAGTAACTCCTTGATTGGTTGGGTTACCGACCTGACCGGTTCGGGCAGCGCCGCTTTGTGGCTGTTTGCCGGTAGTTTGATGGTGAGCTGCTTGTTGGCGTACGCCTTGCCTGCCAAACAGGTGAACCGCTAAGTTGCTGTTTGTTCCTGCAGACTGAAACACAAAAACCATACCCGGCTCTTGGCCGGGTATGGTTTTTTATGGTTGCGGCGTCTTGAGAACGCCGCTTTGCCGAACCGCAGTGGCGGGTTTGTGGCCGAACACCAATCAGGTTCAGGCAGAAACCTTGCTGCCTTGCTGCAACCAGGCTTGCAAATCAGCGGTTTCGTATAGAACCTGTGCGCTCAGAACGCGCAAGCCGTGCGGGCCGCTATCCAAAATACGGTGCTCGCCTTTGGCTTGTTGCAGTTCCAGCTCGCTGTCAGGCAGCGTCATCAGGTGGCGGGCCACGGCAATCAGCTGTTCGGGCGGGCAGCAGGGGCTGGATTCAAAATGTCCGACTTCTTTACCGTTTTGGCGCAGGATCAGGCGTAATGGATTCATGATGTTGTTGCCGTATCGGAGACGGGCCAGTAAAAGTTGTTGGGCGTGGCGCGTGCACCAAAAATGGCTTGGCCAACGCGCACAATGGTGGAGCCTTCGGAAATGGCGACTTCATAGTCACCCGACATACCCATGGATAGTTCACGAATGTTTTCAGCGTGGGCAATGTCGTTACGCAGTTGATCACGCAAATTGCGCAGCAGGGCAAAGCAGGGCCGTACCCGCTCCGGATCGGCGTCCATCAAAGCCAAGGTCATCAGACCTTTGACTTTCAAGGCAGAAAATTGTGGCAATTCGCGCACGAAAGCGTGTACTTCTTCGGGTGGCAAACCGAACTTGCTGTCTTCGCTGGAGGTGTTTACTTGCACGAAGACGTCCAGGCTGCGGCCTTCAATTTGTAGACGGCGGTCCAGCGCTTCAGCGGTCTTGAGCTTGTCCAACGCATGAAATTCAGAGGCAAAGCGCGCAACGGACTTGGCTTTATTGCTTTGCAGGTGTCCAATAACAGCCCATTCCAAATCTGGCAGTTCTTCGCGTAGCGCTTCGTACTTGCCTTCGGCTTCCTGCACCTTGTTCTCGCCCAATAAGCGACAACCGGCCTGGTAGGCCAGGCGGATGCGGTCAATCCCGAAGGTTTTGCTGACAGTGAGTAAACGGACATCGCCAGCAGCACGCCCATAGCGTACGCAGGCAGCATCAATTCTTTGTTGTACCAGGGCAATGCGTTCCCGAAATGCCTCTACACTGGTGGAGGTGGGATAATGCTCGGTGTGAAGTAGATCAGGGGCGGATTCGGACATGGCGCACCAGTAAGGAAGAAAAAAAAGATAAACTCGACCCTGCGGGTCGCGCATAAACTATTATGTCATAGGTCAAAATGAATATCCAGGGAAGCAACGCGAAGGAACTTTTCGATGATATCCGACAGCAAGTGGCACTGGGGCGAATTGCTCCGGGCCAGATTTTGCCGCCGGTACGCGAGCTGGCTCAAACACTGGGATTGAACCGGAATACGGTAGCCCTGGCATACAAGCGCCTGGTCTCGGCCGGGGTGGCCGATGCACAAGGACGTCGTGGCACACGGATCCGTGAGGCGATCCGGGAGCTGGCACGCGAAGGGCATGGCGCCAGCTCGGCCTTGCAGGATTTGGCCAGCGGCAATCCGGCGCTGGGCTATTTGCCTGCGCCCACCCAATTGACGGCTGGGGTACGCGGTCAAACCCAGGCTCTATACGGTGCGGACCCTCTGGTGCCTGAGTTGCGTGCCGTGTGCCAGCAGGTGTTTCATAAAGACACACCGTCAGACACCGATTATCACGTCAGCTACGGTGCGGTCGATGCAATCGAGCGTTTGCTGCAAGCCTTTTTGCTGGCGGGCGATAAAGTCGGGATTGAAGATCCTGGCTATCTGAACAGCATCAACTCGGTGCATACGCTGGGCTACAAGCCAGTGGGTATTGAGGTCGATAGCGAGGGGATTGTGCCGGCCTCGCTGCAAGCCGCTTTGGAGGATGGCCTGCGCGCTTTGATCTTGACACCACGTGCGCACAACCCCACGGGATGCTCACTGAGCCGTGCTCGTGCCAAGCAGATCGAGCAAATTCTGAAGCAGTATCCCGAATTGCTGTTGATGATTGACGACCACTTCTGGATGCTGGCCAGCAGCCCTTACCGAAACGTGATTCCTGCCGATCATTTGCGCTGGGCCTTGATTCGTTCAGTGTCCAAGGGTCTGGGGCCGGATTTGCGCGTGGCTCTGGTGGCGTCGGATCTGCAAACCAGCGAACGCTTGTCGCAACGTTTGGCTTCGGGGGCGCAATGGGTCAGCCATCTTTTACAGCAAATGGTGGTTCATGGGCTGACGGATGCCGAGATCAAGGCGCAGACTCGTGTTGCGCAAGCTGCCTATGTGCAGGCTCGCGCCGACTTGATGCACGCCTTGAAAAAGCAGAGCATTCCTTTTTGGGATAGCGAGGAAGGCTTCAATCTGTGGATTCCGCTGGATCGGGAAGCCGAGCCGGTATTGGCAGGATTGGCTGCACGTGGCTGGCTGGTGCGATCCGGACAAGTCTTTGGTGTGAGCAGTCCTGCTCAAGGCTTGCGTGTCAGTTTTGCGAATCTGAATGCTAAAGACGCCCAGCGCTTTGCGACAGATTTAGCCCAAGTCCTGCAAGAACGCTATTAGTCACTATCTTGCTGCTTCTAACGGAGTAGCAAGATAGTGAACTCTCTTACGCGCCCATCCAGATCGTTAAAAGGGGCGCTATTTTTATGGGCGCACGATATTTATTTGGCCGGGCGATTGCTGATCCACTGTACTGCCAGCACACTGCCCATCACCAAAATAATGCCCAGCAGGCTGGAGCCTGTCATGGCCTGACCTAAAATCAGCCATCCCAGAATCACGGCGGTCAGCGGACTGAGCAGGCCCAGCGAGGACACGGCCACAGAGGGCAAGACGGCAATCCCGCGGAACCACAGGGTATAGGCCAGCAGCGCACCGACCAGACACAGGTAGAGGTAGCCGCCGATTTGTACGCCGCTCAAGGAGCTGTCCAGTGGTGGGTCCAGCCATAAAGCCAGAGGGGCAAGCATCAAACCGCCCAACATCAATTGCCAGGCCGTGAAAGCCAGAATCGGCATGCCACTACGCCAGCGATGCGACAAGTAGGTGCCCATGGCCATGCACAAGGCCCCGACAATGGCCGCGACCATGCCCCAGGTATCCCATTGGCTCTCTGGCGAAAGTAGCAAAATACCCATGCCGATGATGCCGATCACACAAGCGACCAAGGCCAGGGTGACAGGGCGTTTACCTTCTAGCGCCCAGGCCAGGGCAATCACCACCAAGGGTTGAGCTGCTCCTACGACGGCGGCCAAACCACCCGGCAAGCGGTAAGCCGCAACGAATAACAGCGCCTGAAATGCGCCAATATTCAAGGCCGCCAGAATCAGGGTACGCCCCCAATCACCTCGGGCAGGCATGCGTCGGCTCCACAAGAGCAGCATCACGCCAGCGGGAAAGCAGCGCAAAAAGGCCGCGATGAAAGGGCGATCGGGCGGTAGGATTTCGGTGGTCACAATGTAGGTAGAACCCCAGATGGCGGGGCCTAATGCGGTCAAGGCCGTCACCAGCCAGAGAGAAAGACGGTTCATAATAAAAGTATCTTGATGTCGAGATAAATGCCAGTGTAGGGATGATTTATCTTAATATCAAGATAAATATCGAAATCGAGAAATCATGAGCGAAGAACACGACGCGGTAGACCTGATCATCAATCAGTGGCGCGAACAACGGCCAGATTTGCAGAATCTGGACGCCATGGCCTTGCTGGGCCGCATGACGCGCTGCTTCCAACTGGTCCAAAAACAGATGAGCGACAACTTCAGACGTCACGGCCTGCAGTTGGGCGAGTTTGATGTGCTGGCCAGCCTGCGCCGCTCCGGCCCGCCGTACACCTTGGCACCCACCGCTTTGTTTTCCACCTTGATGGTCAGCTCCGGCACTATGACGCATCGTTTGCAGGGCCTGGAAAAGCAGGGCTTGATCGAACGCATTGCCGACCCGGAAGATGCCCGCCGTATTCTGGTGCGTTTGAGCCCAGCGGGTCTGGCCTGTGTGGATGCGGTTGTGGTGGACCATTTGACCAATGAAGAAAATTTGCTGGAAGGTCTGGATGCCACGCAGCGGCAAAGTCTGGATACCTTGTTGCGCGACTGGATGCGCTTGTTGGAGTCGCGCCAGGCTTGAAGGAATGCTAAAGTAGCTGGATATATACACAGCCTGCTTATGACCCCGCCCGAGCTTCCTCCTTTTTACTATCTGCATAATTTCCATCAGGTTTTGCAGTGGGTACAACACACCAGTTCCGACCTGCTGGAGCCTGAACACGTCCAGTGCGGCCATCGTTTTGTGCATGCTTCCCAGCCTGCACAAGCCCTGTTGGTGCGCTTGCTGATGCGTAAAGGCCCGGTGTTTCGTATCGACAAGTTGCGTTATGCCGAGATCGAAAACCTGGATGCGGCAGTGCAAGAGCTGGCGGCTTGCGAGCTAATAGAAACCGATCCTGAGCTGGATCTGGAAACCTTGTTTGCCGTCCATACGGTGCCCGAGCTGCGTCGCTTGTTCAGTGATCTGCCAGCCGCCGGGCGCAAATCGGACTATCTGGAATGGATTGGGCAGGCTCACGGTGAACAGGCTCGGCCTTTTACGCAGTGGTGTGCCGATCCAGTCCTGCAAGCTCCCACACTGCGCCTATCACCGCAAGTCATGCATTGGGCACAGCGTTTGCAGTTGCTGTTCTTTGGCAATCATTATCAGGACTGGTCCGAGTTTGTGCTGAGCGATCTGGGCCTGTATCGCTACGAAACCGTGGTTCTGGATCAGGCCAGCCGGGCGTTTCGCCACAATGAGGACGTGCGCTTGTATGAAACCTTGTCCGAGCTGCGAGACGCACAGGATGAGGCCGACCCCGATCTTTGGATACAGCGCTTTGCCGCCGTTCAAGCAGTTGAGACTGACAGCGACTGGCTGCAACGACGTAAGGCAAAAACCCTGTTCCAGCTAGGCCAGCAAGCCGAACGTCAACATTGGTGGGCCTTAGCCGAACAAGCGTATTTGCAGACAAGCTGGCCGGGAGCCCGTTACCGCCAATTGCGGGTATTGGAGCGTCAGGGGAATCATCAAGGTGCCTGGCCCTTGTTTTGTCAGGCGTGGAACCAGCCCGAAAATGAAAGCGAAACCCAGAAGTTGCTGCGTATGTTGCCTCGCATGCGTCGCAAACTGGCGGTAGACGCTCCGCCCAGCTCGCCTTCCAATAAACCCGCAAGCCGCACACAACGCAGTGATCTGGTTTTGTTCGATGACGGCAATCGGGTCGAATCGCAGGTGCTGGCTCATTGGGACAGCCCCTTGGCACCTGTGTTTTACGTAGAAAATGCCTTGTTCCCGGCCTTATTGGGCTTGTTGAGCTGGGATGCTATTTTTGCTCCCTTGCCCGGTGCGTTTTTCCACCCCTATCAAGCTTGTCCAGCCGATTGGGGTAACCCGGACTTTGTATCGCGCAGGCAAAACTTGTTTGAGCAGTCTTTGAGTGTGCTGGACGGCGCAGACTATAAAACCGTGATCTGGCAACGCTGGCAGGAAAAGCGTGGCATACAGTGCCCCTTGCTGATCTGGCCCGCCTTGGATGAAACCTTGATCGAGCAGGCCTTGCATTGCATCCCCGCCCAGCACTTACAACTGGTGTTCAAGCGTATCTTGCAGGATTGGCGGGATAACCGCTCCGGCCTGCCGGATTTGGTGCGCTTCATGCCTGCCCAGCAAAGCTATGAATTGATTGAGGTAAAAGGTCCCGGAGACCGCTTGCAGGACAACCAGCGGCGTTGGCTTAGTTATTTCGAGCAGCACGCCATCCCTGCGCGTGTCTGCTATGTGACTCGGCCTGAATCACTATGAAAGCCTGGACGGTCGGCGTACGCGCCTTATGTGAATTTACCGCCCGCAGCGGGGATCTGGACCTGCGCTTTACACCTGCGGCCACGGCGCAAGAAGGTATTCTGGGCCACCAGCAGTTAAAGTTGCGTCGCCCCGAGCACTATGAAGCCGAAGTGCCGCTGTCCTATGAGATGGAAGGGCTAGTGGTGCGTGGTCGAGCCGATGGGTTTGATCCCGTCAGCAATTGTCTGGAAGAGCTGAAAACCTATCGAGGTGCTTTTGATGCCATTCCCGAGCACCATAGACGCCTGCACCAGGCGCAAGCCAAAGTCTATGCGGCCATGCTTTGCCAGGCGCGCGATTTGCCGGGAGTGACTGTCAGCGTGGTGTATTACCACGTGGACAAGCACAAAGAAACCAGTGTCTCTGAATACCTGGGGCGCGCGGATCTGTGGGCCTTTTTTGAGCAGCAATGCCGCTTGTATCTTGAGTGGGGGCGGCAGGAGCAAAAGCATCGGCTGGCGCGTGATCAAGCTTGTACTGCTTTGCAATTTCCCTTTGATCAGTTTCGTGCGGGTCAGCGGCAACTGGCCGTAGCCGCGTTCCGGGCTCAGCGCGATGCACAGTGCCTGTTAGCCCAAGCGCCAACTGGTATCGGCAAAACCTTGGCAGTCGTATTTCCCGGCCTGAAAGCCATGCCGGAGGCGGGACTGGATAAGCTCTTTTATCTGACGGCTAAAAATTCGGGTCGGCAAATGGCCTTGGACGCCTTGCAGCGTTTAAACCCAGAAGGTGAGGGCGCGTGGCGGGTGCTGGAAATGGTGGCCCGCGACAAGCAGTGCCCCAATCCGGATAAAGCCTGCCATGGCCAATCCTGCCCCCTGGCTGAAGGCTTTTACGACCGGCTTCCTGCGGCCCGTCAGCAAGCTCTGGAGCAACCCATGCTAACTAGCCAGCGCTTGCAAGAAGTGGCTAGCAAACACCAGGTCTGCCCCTATTACTTGAGCCAGGAAATGCTGCGTTGGGCGGACGCCATTGTGGGCGACTACAACTATTTTTTCGACACACATGCGGTGCTGTATAGCCAGACTCTGGTTCAACAATGGCGCAGCGCTGTTCTGGTGGACGAAGCACACAACTTGGTAGAACGCGCCCGTTCCATGTATTCCGCGTCCTTCTCGCAAGTGCAGTTGCGCATGGCGCGTAAAGCCGCGCCTTCGGCCTTGAAGCGTCATTTCACGCCGTTGACTCGCTTGATGGAGGATTTGATACCCGAGGAAGGGGGCGATCAATGGGGGCTGGAAAAAATCCCGGAGGATCTGCTTGAACAGTGCGACTATCTGGCAGCCCGCTTAGGGGCCTATGTGGCTGAGAATCCCATGCCGCAAGACAGCCCCTTGCTGCAGTTTTATTTTGAGCTGCTGTACTTTGTGGACCTGGCCGGACAGTTCGGCTCGCATTCCTTATTCGATATTTTGGCGCAGCGCGATGGTGTGCTCCTGAACCTGCGCAATATTGTGCCTGCTCCGTTTCTGGCTGAACGCTATGGCGACGCGCACGGTGTGGTGCTGTTCTCCGGCACCATGAACCCCTCACAGTTTTATCGTGATGTCTTGGGTTTGCCGCCAAGTACAGCTGAGTTGAACGTGGCATCGCCGTATCGGGCCGAGCAACTACGGGTACGCCAATATGCCGGTCTGTCTACGCGCTATGCTGACCGGGCCCAGAGCCTGGGCGGGGTCTGCGACATTGTCGGGCAGGCCTACCAGGAGCAGCCGGGCAACTATCTTTTGTTCTTGAGCAGTTTTGACTATCTGGAGCAAGTTAGCCAGGCCTTGCAGGAGCGCTGGCCGGATATGCCGCTTTGGCATCAGCAGCCGGGCATGAGCGATCTGCAAAGAACGCAGTTTCTGGACCGCTTTACGCTGGACGGAACGGGAGTAGGTTTGGCAGTGCTGGGAGGGGCGTTTTCAGAAGGGGTAGATTTACCCGGTAAACGCTTGATCGGTGCTTTTATTGCCACCCTGGGTTTGCCGCAATTCAACCCGGCCAATGAGTCTGTGCGGCAAGTCATGGCCCGGCTCTTTGGGGAGCGGCGGGCCTATGACTATACCTATCTGTATCCGGGACTACGCAAGATTACACAGGCCGCGGGTCGTGTGATTCGCGATGAACAGGATCAAGGTTTTGTGTATCTGCTGGACGAGCGCTATGGGCAGCGGCGGGTGCAGCAGTTGCTGCCGGACTGGTGGCAAATTGAGCAGGTGCGGACTGACGCTCGTTCTGCGCAATGACCTCGGTAATGATCTGCGCGGTGGCCGCTGACAGCGTCCAGCCCAGGTGACCGTGGCCAGTGTTGTAGTACACGCCCGGGCGGCTGCCTGCTTTTACGCGCGGCATCATGTCCGGCATCATGGGACGCAAACCAGCCCACGGTACAACACGATCGGTCGCGGCATCGTGGAAGTTGCGGCGGGTCCAGTTGGTCAGCGGGGCGATACGGTCGGCGCGAATGTCCTTGTTGGCACCGTTGTATTCCGCCGTACCGGCCACGCGCAGACGATCTTTGCCCAGGCGGCTGGTCACAATCTTGGCTTCTTCGTCCAGCAAGCTGACCCAAGGGGCGGCATGTTGGGCTTCGGGCGTATCCAGATACACCGAAATCGAATAGCCTTTGACGGGGTAGATATTGATGTAGTCGCCCAGCATATGGGCCAAGTGACGGCTGCCTACGCCAGCGCACACCACCAAGGAATCGACAGACAGCGTATGGGTGTGGGCTTCAGCGCCTTCACCGGTACGCAGCTGGATACGGTGTGGTGGGCCACAATCAATACCCAGAACTTCTGTATCTTGCAGGAACTTCACGCCGCGTTTGGCGCAGGCATCGGCCAGACCGCGTGTGTATTTGTGAATATCACCCGTGGCGTCCGAAGGCGTAAAGAACCCGCCGTAATAGGTGCCTTGCAAGGCAGGTTCAATCTGGTGGATTTCCTCGTTGGTAACGGTTCGGCGCTCCAGACCGCCTTTTTGCAGCAGTTGGCTGACTTTCTTGCCAGACTCAAAACCGCCGGGGGTGTGGTAAATGTGCAGAATACCGCGCTGTTCCAGGTCGAAATCAATGTTTTCGTCCTTAGCCCATTGGTACAGATTCTCGCGGGCGGTAATGGCCAGCTTGACGGTGTCCACGGTGTTGCGCTCGTAACCGGAAATCGCGCCTACAAACTGCGCCATCCAGCTGTATTTGTGCCAGCTTGGCTTGGGGTTGAACAGCAGCGGGGCGTCTTTGCGCATCATCCACTTCAAGCCCTTGAGTATGGTGCTGCGGCTGTTCCAGACCTCGGCATTGCACGCGGACAACTGCCCGCCGTTGGCAAACGAGGTTTCCATGGCGGGGTAGCGCAGGCGGTCGATAACGGTAACTTGATAGCCTTTCAGGCTGAGGGCGTAGGCGGTGGTGATTCCGGAAATACCGGCGCCAATGACGGCAATATGCGACATAACAGGCTCCTGACAGGTGAATTACCACCGAGTAGTGGCAATACCCCATCTGTCCTGTGACCTGAGAGTTTATCCAACCGATGTTTCAGGCTGGGCTCCTTCGGTGGGCGTCATGCGCCGCTCTCCAGAGTGTCGGGCTGGTACGATCCTTTTGCCTGAGAGATTCCGGGGTGGTTGCTCCGTCGGCGCCTGACTGAACAGGTCTCTTTCATACCGCCTGTAGTGACGCAACTACAGTAGCCGTGCTTACAAAAGTTTGCAATCAGGGTAAACCGGGAGCTGCATGCAGCGCTTGGGGGATTTCTATGGATAGATGCAATTGTTGGCTAAGCCCGGAAAATTGTTGAGACTGCCGGTCCTTGATACCGAGTTATTACTTACTTTTTCGCTTAATGTGGGCCCGACATGTCGTTGATTCCCGACCGGTGCTTGTTTCTTTATGGACTTAGTCCAGGCGGTAATGCGCACCCAGACTGCGTGGTCGATCCAGGGCGGCCCGGGTAAGCAGCCAGGCGGTGTCCAGTTGCAGGCTGAGGGTCCGTTGATCCAGGCTGGGGGGCAGAAGGCTAATTTGTCCGTGCCAATGGTCCAGGGTGTGCAAGGCCTGGATAAGACCCTGGTGATTGCGTAGCAAGCCGACATGCTCTTGCATTAAGTTGCGCAAGGCGGGCAGAGAAGGGGGATTGTTGGTGGATGAGCTGTGGTTTTTATGGCTGCCGTTGCTATAGCTATCGTTTCCGTCATATTGGCAAGCTTTGTCGTTGTTGGCGATGATTGCGTTTTCCACTGTATCAGCTGCCGTGGCTGTCATAAGGGAAGGTCGTGGATTCGAGCTTGAACTAGAGTTCAAACTTAAACCCCAATTGGGGCCGACACTAGCCTGTGAACTGGAACTGGAACTGGAACTGGAACTGGAACTTGGATTTGAGTTTGTGTATGAACATGAACTTGAAATCGAACTTGTAGTTGCAGCATCTGTCTCCGGGACTAAAGCTGAACGCTGGGTCCTCTTGCTTCTAGCAATCGCCTCGGCCGCCGCTCGCCCCATGACGACGCACTCCAGCAAGGAGTTGCTGGCCAAGCGATTTGCTCCATGTAAACCTGTGCAGGCTACTTCCCCCACGGCATATAGACCAGGCACCGTCGTGCGGCCTGACATGTCTGTTTGAATTCCCCCGCAACTGTAGTGCGCGGCAGGCGCAACCGGCACCCAGTCCCGACGTAAGTCCAGACCCCGGCATAAACCTTCTTCCAGGGCTTTGGGGAAATGCTGCTGTAAGGTATCCGCACCAAGATGGCGTACATCCAGCCAGACATGGCTACTGCCTTCTTGCCGCATATGTGCGGCAATAGCGCGCGACACAATATCGCGTGGGGCTAGTTCCCCTCTGGCGTCGTAAGCTGGCATGAAGCGGCGGCCTTGCTTGTCCAGTAAATGACCACCCTCACCACGCAAGGCCTCAGTCAGCAGAAAGGTTGGACCCTCTGCATGCAGGCAGGTCGGATGAAACTGCACAAATTCCAGATCCCGTATGGCAGCGCCTACGCGCCAGGCTAAGGCAACCCCTTCGCCCAAGGCGCTATCGGGATTGGTGCTGTGCGCATACAGGCTGCCCAGCCCGCCTGTTGCCAGCACGACATGGTCCGCCAAAATGGTTTCGTAGCGGTGGGTGTGTTTGTCGTAGATATCCACGCCAGCCACTGCGCCTTGTTCGTTGCGGCGCAGAGTCAATGCCAGACAGTCTGTACGCTGCTGAACATGAGGGGCTTTAGCCAATTGAGGAGCCAAAGCCTGCATGATGGCGTAGCCGCTGGCATCGGCCGCATGCACGATGCGCCGCCGACTGTGCCCACCCTCACGGGTCAGATGCAATTGGCCATCTTCGGTTCTGTCCAGAGGCACCTGCCTTTCCAGTAGCCAATGCACTGCATCTGGCGCGGCTTGCAAAATCCCGCGTACTGCCTCCTTATCCGAGTGCCGAGCGCCGGCTTCCAGTGTGTCTTCAATGTGTTGTTCCAGGCTGTCCTGGGCACTGAGCACAGCCGCCAGACCGCCCAAGGCCATCGGGCTGGCCCCGCAAGGAACGGGGGCGCTGCTGAGTAAAGTGACATGCATCGAGGAAGGCAAGGACAGGGCCAGACTGGTGCCTGCCAGCCCCGCACCGATGATCAGCACCTGCGTCTGTGTTGAGCCTGACTGCATTAAGCGGCTCCTACATGTTGGAATTGCTGGCTGTGCTCGGCCAAGTCCGCACTGACGCGTAAATTGCTTTGCTGAGCAGCCGCAAAATCCATCATGCGTTGCAAGGAGCGTCGTGCGCCCTTACGTAAATCCGGGGCCACTTGAATACCAGGGCCTGGTTGACTGAGACGTTGACGCAAAGCCTCCAGACTGTTCAACGCCATCCAGGGGCAATAGGCACAGCTTTTGCAGGTGGCACTCTCGCCCGCAGTTGGTGCTGCCAGAAAGGTTTTGCCCGGCGCCTGCTGGCGCATGGCATGCAAGATTCCTTGATCGGTGGCGACGATAAAGGTGTCGGCAGAATGATTGATGGCAGCGCGCAGTAGCTGCGTTGTCGAGCCAACCACATCCGCCAACGCAACCACTGAAGCGGGTGATTCGGGATGAACCAGAACCTGGGCATCGGGGTGCTCACTCATCAAAGCCTTCAAACCATCGGCCTTGAACTCGTCATGGACTAGACAGGAACCTTGCCAGAGCAGCATGTCTGCGCCGGTTTGCTTCTGAATATAGGAGCCTAAGTGACGATCCGGTGCCCATAGAATCTTTTTTCCTTGTGCGTGTAAATGCCGCACGATGTCCAGTGCGATGGAGGACGTCACAACCCAATCGGCCTGTGCTTTGACGGCTGCGCTGGTATTGGCATACACCACCACCTCCCGGTCCGGGTGCGCGGCACAGAATTGCTTGAAGTCCTCGGGGGCGCAACCCAGATCCAGCGAACACGTCGCCTCGTCATGTACAGCCAACACACGTTTTTCAGGGCTCAAAATCTTGGCCGATTCGGCCATGAAGCCCACGCCGGCCACCAACACTGTGCTGGCCGTATGCTCCTGCCCAAAACGCGCCATCTCCAACGAGTCACCCACGCAGCCGCCGGTTTCCAAGGCCAGATCCTGAATATCGGGGTCCGTGTAATAGTGGGCGACCAGCACGGCGTCTTGCTCCTTCAACTGCTTGGCCAAGGCTTGCTTCAGCGCGGCTTTATCGCTTTGCACGCTGAGTTTGGGAGGGACGTCGTGCCAGGTGATTTGACGACTCAAAGCATCCTGAGAGTCCGGCTGGCAGACATCAATGGGATAGCGCTGTATCATGTTTGTCCTTGATGCTCATTTTGAGCATAAATGGATGAAAAAAATGGGAAATGGGAATTTCTGAACGGGAAGTCGTATGTCTCTCTTTTTATGCTTTTTTTGAGCATAAATAAAAAATCAGCATTGTGCAAGCGCAAGAACGGAACAGAGGAATAAAAAAGAGGGGTGCCCTGCTTTGGGTTTATGTGCCCAAAGCAGGGGGAGATCCTGTTAAGGCGCGGGATTCGGTGTGTGGTGATGAATCGCGTTGATCTTGGCGATCAGCTCATCGTTCAGTTGAACATCCGCACTGGCGATGTTCTCGCGCAGTTGTTCCAGTGTGGTCGCACCGATCAGATTGCTGCTGGTAAAGGCTTGCTGATTCACCCAGGCCAGGGCCAATTGAGTGGGCGTCAAACCGTATTCGCGAGCCAGCTCGTTGTAGGCCAGCGCGGCTTCACGGGCACGCGGTGCATCGTAGCGGGTAAAGCGGTTGTACAAGGTCAAACGTCCTTTTTCGGGGCGAGCGCCGTTGTCATATTTACCCGTCAACACACCCATCGCCAATGGCGAATACGCCAGCAGACCTAGACCTTCATAACGGCAGAATTCGGACAGACCTTCTTCAAACACGCGGTTCAGCAAGTTGTAGGGGTTCTGGATGGTGGCAATCAAAGGCAGGGAGCGCGAGCGAGACAACTCCAGAAAGCGTGAGACACCCCAAGGCGTTTCATTGGACACACCGATGTGACGCACCTTGCCTTGACGCACAAACTCGTCCAGTACCGAGAGGGTCTCTTCGATAGGGATGGTGTCTTCTTCTTTCCACGGGTAGCTACGCTGTCCAAACGTCACCGTACTGCGATCTGGCCAGTGCAATTGATACAGGTCCAGATAGTCTGTTTGCAGCCGACGCAGGCTGTCATGCAGGGCTTGCTCCAGATTCTTGCGATCCAGGCTGGTGCCGCCATTGCGGATATGACCAGGGCGCTTGGGGTCACGTTGGGGACCGGCAATTTTGCTGGCCAGAACAATGTCCTTGCGGCGGCCGGTTTTAGCCAGCCAGGTGCCGATATATTGCTCGGTCAAACCTTGCGTGGCCGCCATGGGGGGAACAGGGTACATCTCGGCGGTATCCACCAGATTCACACCCAGTTCCAGGGCAAGATCCAGTTGAGCGTGCGCATCGGCCTCGCTGTTCTGTTCCCCGTACGTCATGGTGCCCAAACCAATCAGGCTGACGTCCAGGTCTGTATTGCCCAGCTTGCGGTATTTCATTTACTTCGACTCCCGAAAGCGCAGGGCCGGGCGGCCCTACAAACCGTGCATGGTAGCGTATTTAGCCAGCCTGCCGGTGTGCAGATTGAACTGATTCTTTATAAAAAAACCATCGCAAGTTATTTACGATGGTTTTGTGTTGAGGTACTGCTGTAGTACTGAGCGATTTCAGGCCGCCTCATCATGCTCCGGCAAAGCAGGTGGAGCAGGCAAAGGACGACTAGGCAGCAAAGGTAGGCCGTGCTTGCTGCGCAAACGCTGGCAATCCACATTGGGGCTGCCATCCAGCTCCCAGATTTGGTAGTCACGACAGGGGGTGGGGCGATCCGGATAAATAGCGCAATGAATCCCGGGCTGGCCCAACGTTCCGCGCAAGGCGATACAACGACCTTCACCTTGCTCGGTTCCCTTCATGCAGGCGCGTAATGGACCAACCTGGGTGGTCAACTCGACCGGCACCGTACCGCCCGTTTCACCGCTTAGTTCACCGCTGTAAAAAGAGACCCGAAAATGTGAACAGCACACGCCGCAGCTTAAACAGGGGTTTTCATCAAAAATCTCGTCATTGGGAGGCGTATAAAGCACCGTCTCCAGTGTGGTTTCCTGAACGCCAGGTAAATCCAGCAGTTGAGTCGGGGTAGGCGGGAGAGAAGAGCAAGTCATGTGCGTAGGTGTCCCGTAGCGGCCGCAGATCCGTTTCAGACGAGATCGATGATCTGCAGGCGTAAAGCAATTATTTTATTTTTGCCCGAAGAACTTGGATAGAAAAATCGTGTGGTGATGGGCTAGCTTGATGCTGGCTGGAGACAGATTGTGTGTATCCATATGTTTCATTGCTCTGCCTAGCCAGGCGGGGCGTGAATTTCTGAAAATCTGCTTGTTTTTTTGTTTAATACTTATAAAACAAAGGATTGCGCGATTTCTTTGGCCTGAGGAGCTAATTTTGCAGAGAGTCCATAAAAAAAAGATCATCTTTTTTATAGAAAAACACGAAATAGTGTTGACAGCCCCATAGGGAAGATCTATTATTTCATTTCTTCACCGCAGGCGGTTAGCTCAGTTGGTTAGAGCGCTACGTTGACATCGTAGAGGTCGCTGGTTCGAATCCAGTACTGCCTACCAGAATACATACACACAGCTCCAAGCTGTGCCAAGAAAAGCCCCAAAGATCAATGCTTTGGGGCTTTTTTGTTGCCCAGCGTTCCAAGCTGCACCAAGCCAGTCCCAGATCGTTTGGGGGTATGGATGGGGGTATGGTGTAACAGGAATGGGGGTATGGAAATTACGAGGCTTTTTCAAGCTGTTCGTCCAGATAATCCGACCACCATTGCATCAGTTTTTTGCGCTCGTCCAGGTACATGGCATGGTTGTATGCGCGGCGCACTTTGTTTCTGTCGCGGTGAGCCAATTGCCGTTCAATGGCGTCAGGGCGAAAGCCACTGTGCTCATTCATGATGGTGGAAGCCAGTCCGCGGAAACCATGCCCTGTTTGCAGCTTCTCATAGCCCATGATTTTTAATGCACGGTTCATGGTGTCGCTGCTCATCACAGCACCGCGGCGATTATGGACATTGGGGAACAGGTACTGAAAGTGTCCCGAGTGCTGGCGTAGGCTTTCCAAGATCGCAAGAGCTTGGGTTGAAAGCGGCACGATATGGTCGGGCGCGCTCTGCTTTTGTGCTAGGCGTCCTTTCATGCGCTCGCCCGGTATCAGCCACAAGGCATTCCTCCAATCGATCTCGCTCCATTGCGCCCAGCGCAGCTCGTTGGTCCGCGGAAAAGTGCGCATCATCAGCTTGATGGCCAGCCGCGTCTCTGGTCTGCCGTGATAGCGCTCAACGCTGGCGAGTAGGGCGGGGAGATCCGTTTCTGCTACGTGCGGGAAATGCTCTACCGGTGGGCGCTCCTGCAAAAACTGCCGTAGCCCCTGTGTGATGTCGATTTGAATCAAGCCGGTACCACAGCCGTATCGGAAGACCATGCCAACTGCTTCGAGTACCCGAGCAGCCATCTCCAGCGCGCCGCGCTGCTCCACTTGTTGCACCAGTTCCAGTACGGCTTTTCCTGTCACGCTGGAAAGGGAGCGCTGGCCGATATGAGGATGCACGTTCGCGCTGAGCGCATTCGAGATCCGCGTAAAGTAGCCTTCGCTCCATACTGGCCGACGGGTTTCCAGCCATTCATCTGCGACCGCCTTAAACGTGATACCCATTGTCGCCGACGGGGGCGCTTCGCCAGGGTCAAGGCCTTCTGATAACCGGGCTTTGGCTTTTTCACGCTGTTCCCGAGCGGAAGCAAGGCTTATCTCCGGATAAGGGCCGAAGGTCAGGATGTTTTCCTTCCCCGTCATGGGGCGCCGGTACTTCAGTCTCCAGCGCTTTGAGCCGGAGGGGAGCAGCTCAAGGTACAAACCACCGCCGTCAAAAAGGCGGTTCTTACCGCCCGTGCTGAATTTTGCTGCTTTGCACTTGGAGTCCGTTAGCGGTGGAATCTTCTTTGCCATGTCTTTAGGTTTCCTCTTATTTATAGGAGTCGGGGTTGTTGAGCCAGGCAAGGATGTCTTCGCCTTTCCAGGCAGTGCAGGCTCTGCTCACTAACTTGGCCGCTGGCGCCTGTCCAGCAAGTACTCGTTTCCGCCAAGTCTCCCGGCTAAATGGGATGCGGTCGGCGAACTCGTCCCACCGATACAGGCCTTCGGGGTGGAGGGTGGGGGCGCTTTTGTAAGCGGGTGCCATTAAGTTGTTGGGTTGTGGCATGGTTGTGTTCTCCATAAAAAAAACCGGCGAAAGCCGACTGAGATTCGTACAGGTCGAAATGGCTTGTTGTTGTGTTTCAGCTGCAGCTTTTAAGCCAGGGAATCTGCTTTACCCTATAATCAAAACCGCCACGGGAATGCTCCGTGGGAGAGCGGCGATTAATTTCACGATCTTGGTCAGATGCGCAATGCATGGACCCATGCCTCAGACAGGAAACTGATGAGACATAGCCTTGATGGCTGGCGCCTTTTCTTAATTGATTAGGAGCCGTTATGGCTAAGACATCACTTCAAAAAGCTCGTGAACGAGCATTCAAACTTCAAAATGGTTGCTGCTTTTATTGCGGGCAGCGCATGAACCAATCCCCCATTACAAAATGCACAGCAGAGCATCTGCAGGCTCGCTGTGACGGCGGCCGGATAGCTGGGAACATCGTTGCGGCATGTCTGTACTGCAACAACGAAAGACACAGAGTCGAGCGGCCAATGGCCCCTAAAGCGTGGCGGGCGCATGTTGGTAAACAAGTGCAGAAGAGAAGCTGGCCGACCCTGACCTAGGAGGAGCGCGCCTGGTTGCGTGGGTAGGTGTTTAGGGCTGTCCTTTCATGAAGGTGATCCAGTGGGTATCAGCGCGTTTGCCGCTAGGATGGCCGAACAGGGGGTTGTGTGGAGTCAGCTCAAGGATCTGGCGCGTGGGAATCTGGATTTCGTTCCACTTAAAGATCAGCACGCCTTCAGGCTTGAGTACGCGGAAGCATTCAGCAAAGCCACGGCGCAGATCGTCTTGCCAGTCATCACTGAGGATTCCGTACTTGGCACGTAGCCAGGATTCCCGGCCAGCGTGACGCAGGTGAGGGGGATCGAAGCAGACAAGGCGAAAGCTCTCGTCAGGAAACGGCATTGCCCGGAAGTCCATATTCAGATCGGGCGTGATGTTGAAGGCCCGGCCGTCGCAAAGCGTGTGGTTCTCGCTGCGGATGTCCCCGAATAGGGTGCGTTGATCCTGTCGGTTGAACCACATCATGCGGCCACCACAGCAGGGATCTAGAACAAGCTGTGTCATGTAAATAGCTCCTATATATGGACGCAAAAAAAACTCACTAAGCGTTACACTTGGTGAGCTAAGTTCAATTATTAAAAGGGGTTTGGGCGTGACTGAGTTTAATGCTTGGGTTTTTCAGGGGAACCCTAATTTTTATGACTTAGAGAAGTACATACAGTCCTCTAGACGGATTTACTGGAATACTCCCAATCGCAATAGAGCAAAGATAGCTATTGGAGATCCTGTCATTATTTGGCGTTCAACAATTGATCGAGGGGCTATCGCGGTCGGTTATGTGAATGAGCTTCCTACAAAAGCTGCTGAGGTTTTACATCCAGAGGCTCTAGGGAGGGAGTTTTGGGTTGAACAGGAGGTTGTTAACGAAGAAGAGTGGAAAACAGGGATTCAATTAGTAGATATTCGCCTGGGATCTTCCCAGGGTATGGTTACCCAGGAGCACTTTAAGCAGCATCCTTTGTTGCAGAGATCACAAATCATAAAGAATCCTAGGGGAACTGTATTTCAGATGTCCCAGACTGAGTTTCAGGTTTTTGAAGAGCTCTGGAAAAGCTCGTCAATGCTAAGTGCGTCGAGTTTAGTGGGCGAGTCGTGTGCTAAATATAAAAACTCTATCCGAAAGCGTTCCTTTTGGTGGGTCAGCCATGGGTCATCGTTCAGTCGCGAATTAGACGGCGGGTACATTTGGTGCCCGGTGGTGCGTGATGAAGATGTGCAGAGACCTACTTGGATAAACGTAAGTAAGGTCCGTAAGGGGGATCTCGTGGTGTCTTACGCCAAGGGGTTGGTCCGAGCTGTTGGAGTGGCGATTACTGATTGTTTTGAAGCGCCTGTACCCGAAGGACATGGGTCTTGGAATGGCACGGGATGGCAGGTAGATATTGATTGGGTATTTTTGGATGATCAATTAAGACCCATGGAACACATGGCTCAACTTGGCGATCTACTTCCTGCGCGAAATTCACCATTACGCCCGTCTGGCGAAGCTAATCAATTTTATCTATGTGAGGTGTCTAAGCAATTTTTCGACGTGCTCACCGGACTGGCTGGCCAGTTGGACGTTAGGTTTGAATCAAAATTAGATGATGCCGAAATTGACGTATCGTCAGCATCAGAAACTGAGGCTAGTTATTTACGGAAGGCACGTATAGGTCAAGGGAAATTCCGTGAAGGCGTCATGTCTGTGAGAAATTTTTGCTGCGTGACTGGTACCGTGGATCCGCGCTTACTCATTGCCAGCCACATAAAGCCGTGGCGTGAGTCAGCCAAAGACGAGCGTCTAGATAAACACAATGGGTTCATGTTGGCTCCACATGTCGATAGATTGTTTGATAAAGGTCTAATTTCTTTTTCTGATGATGGAGATATCCTTGTCTCTAACAAGGGTATCGAGGATGTTCTTAAGTCTTGGGGCATTAGCCCAGATCATCGATGCCCTCCTTTTCATAGAAAAAACTTACCGTACTTGGCTCAACACAGGGCGCTGTTTGGCTTTGTGGGTCTTGATTCTTGATCATCGAGGTTTTTGGAATGTTGTTGATTCATTCGCATAGTCCATAAATAGACGAGCAACTGGAGGCGTCGGCAAAAACACGCGTGAGGTCGAACTGGCGACCGCCATGGCTGGTCATTGACCACTCGACCATGCGGTCGATACCGAAATTCTCGTAAGTGATGATGTCGCCTGGTTTGTAGGTTGGATCGTCTACGGCACTGAAGAAAGTGCTGCAACCGCGCTTACTAGCAAGACTTACCAGGCGCTCCCACTCACGCACTCGATCCACCTCTTCTGGCCAGCGCTGGGCAATCTGGCGCAGCTCATCTTTATTGCAGTTGACGCAGGGCATGCAGCCAACTCGGCCAGCGCCCTGCAAATACAGCGGATTGGGCTTGATGCCCATTAAGTGGTGGGCATCAAACACATCAGCCACTTTCCAGCGCAGGATCGGCCTGTAATTGAATAGCCCGCCTCCTACCTCATCACACTCCGGCAGGTACCGACGCGCCAGGCTTTCCTCGGCGCGTACCCCTTGCCACGACAAAACCAGACCTCCTTCATCCATCAGTGGAAGCATCACCTGCTCAATCAAAGGCTTTACCTTAAGTTCCGTGGCGCAGAACCGAGTCTTGGTGCTGGGGAAGCGGCCTTTCCAAATGCAGAGGTCCAGAAATGGGATACCTGTGGGATGTAGCACTGCCAGGGCCTGTTCAATAATCGAATCCGGGACACCTTTCTCACGCCACTTCGTATCCACATAAAGACGCTTTCTGGCGATCTGCTCAGAAAAATCAGCCTTCACCCAGCGGATCGGCACGCCAGTGGCCAGGGCCAAATAGTGCACATAGTCATAAGTTTGCTGATGCTCATGCCCGGTGTCAGCAAAGACGGCCTGCAGGTTGGGTACTTCCCGAACGATGGCCAGCAGCAGTAGGGCGGTGCTGTCCTTACCGCCTGATACTGAGACGACGTTGTGGGTCATGGGTCGATCCTAGAAAAGAAAAAACCCGCTGAGCGAATTAAGCGGGGTTATGGGGTGTTGCTGTAGTCGTGATGCTTTATAGGGGAGGCATCCTATGTTTTTGCCACAGAGGTTCAGCTATGATCCTTGCGGATATAGGCAATAGAAACCTTTTGGAGGTCATGGGTGAGCGAAAAAAAATGTAGCTGTGAAGGACAAATGATCGCTGCCCTGATTGCAGGGGCGGTCTTAATGCTCACGGTGGGGTTTGTGCTTGGGTGGGCGTGGGATAAGCGGCAGGGCGTACTAAGTGACGTGAGCATTCTCGAGGTAATGACCGCTTTCGGCACAGTGGGAGCGGCAGTGGGGGCTGCCTGGTCTGTTTTTTACACTGTTAATGAGAAGAGAAAGTCTCAGCGACATAAAGATAAAGTTTTAAAGATACAGTTAGATTCCAATTTTTTTGATTGGGATTTATTGGTAGAGACTGTTCATTGCTCTATAGAAGACTTACTTACTGACGGCTATGATAATCACCCTGAAAGCTTGAGATATAAAATTGCTGTTCTTGAAAGGGCTGTTGTCAGGATTCGTGAGTTGGAAGTTGTTTCGGTATCAGACGCCAGGCTCAGTACAGCGTCAGAGAAACTGTATTTAAATATCGTTAACTTGATCGAAGAGCAAACACGATTAAAAAACTTTTGCGACAGAGATGGCTTATTTGCGTCGCACCCCGTTTACAATAAATGCATTAGTGGAAGAAGAATAGCTGTTATTTTGCAGGCTTTAGATGCTATTAATTCACTTTTGCAATTGGTGAGAACTTCAAGGGCGGCCTCGTTGCAAAGAAAGGATAGGTTCGATGAACGTATCTTGGGTTTGCTTAGGAGCATCGAAAAGGATGGTGAACTGCCCTTAATTAGAGGACTTACTCTCTGAAGCGGTCTCCGCCCAACACTTCGACCAGGTCGCTGATCATCTTGGCTAGCTCGGAGGTCATCAAGGTCATGTCGGCATCAAAGATTTCGTCATCGTTGACGGCGGTCAAGTCCTGTTTTTCCGTCAGGATGTCCAGCGGGGCCACGCGTTTGATGTCCAGCGCATCGGTCAGCACAAAGCTGATGCGGTCCGCCCAGGTCATGGCCAAACGAGTGCATTGCTTGCCGGCTTCAACGTGCTTGCGCACTTCGTCAATGTCGGCGCTTTGCTTTACGTAGCGCACGGCCGCACCGCTGTCGCCTGTAGAGCGCAGTTCGGCATCTTGGTCAATGCTGAAATTGGTGGGGGCGTCATCATCAACCAACCAGGCTGTCATAGCGCCAGCAGGTGACTGCTCGGTATACAGAGGCAGGACAGGGAAGGGGTCTACGCTTTTAGCGAATAGGCCCAGGACTTCATCACTCTTAGCCACGGCAGCCGCATCGATGACAAACCAATGGTTTCGTGTGTCGATCCACACTAAAGTGTCGCGCTGCACAGCATGAGAGCGCGGCATCAAATCAATGATGATCTGCTCTTTGATTTCCTTCATCTGCTTGCGGCCTGGCTTGTAGCCTTGCTGCTCTTCGATTTCGCGGGCCTTCTCGCGGGCTGCCTGGTTGACCACAGCGCTGGGCAGTAGCTTCTTCTCAGCCCGCATGCAGATCAGATACTGCCCGTTCACCTCATGCACCAGCTCACCACCTTCGCGCGGCGGTACCCAGCCCAAGCTGAGAGGCTCTTGGCTGCCGCCAGCGGCGAACTGACGCTTGGCCAACATATCGGCCAGTTCTTGAGCGGACAGGGCAAATGCCGTATCCAGGCGATAGATACGAAGGTTTTTAAACCACATGGGTGTATTCCTTTCAGGATGGGCTATGCTCACGCGGATAAATCTTTGCGTGGAGTGGGCAGAAAAAATGAAGAAAGATGACGCTGATCAGTTGATCAGGTGCGTGAAAGAGTGCTGGTGGCGTGTTTTGTTGTTGCTTACGGCCCCGATAGCACTAGTGTCGTGGGCAATACACGGTTGGCCAGTAACAATAAGCGTCGAGGATGGGGTCGCAGCTTGGGTTCAAGCTATTGGCTCAATACTAGCTATCGCAGGTGCAGCTTTGATTGCTAGATCCGAATTTAAGAGGTCTTTAGCGGTAGAGCGTCGCCAAATTCGCCGACAGAGAGCCGCACAACGAGAGAGACAGTTAGCAGTTACTCAAATGGAGATATCTAAAATCATTTCTGTATATCAGTTGTGTAAAGAAGTTTTGGACATCACAGAGGACGCTTTAAACAAGGATGATTTCAAACTATCAGCGGAAGATTTTATTAATAGAGTTAATGCTGCAGAAAGACTGGTTTCGGAGATTATGGTGAAGATAGATAAGGTTCCTGTGTATATGCATCCATACTCTTACCTGGCTTCCGAGGTAATAATGCTTCGTGAAGTTCAAACTCAAGTTGTATCTGCTCTTAGTCAGGCGGCTAGTAAGAGACGGAGCGATGGAAGGAGTTTGTTGACTTATGATGGTGTTCTGGATATACGGGAATTCATTAATCCGAAGTTAAGGAGTCAGAGAGAGTCATTAGTGAAAGCACTAAATAATGCAGTTGAAGAGATTAAGAAATTGAATTAAATGATTTTCTCTAATTACGGTTACTCAGAACCTGCACAAGATTTTCAGTTGTGAGCCTGTCCTGGCCGGCTAGATCCATTCAAATACAGTACGCATTGCGTGAGAGCAGGGGAGCAAATGGAATATCATCATCCATATCCGCAAGATTGCCGGACGAGAGCGGCGACGCTTGTCGCTGCTGTTGCCCGCGCCCAGTGGCATCAGCGTAGTTGTTACGCTGTTGGCCTTGCGGTTGCCGTTGCTCTGGTTGTGGCGAGTTGCCGTGGCTCTCGCCGCCACCATCACGACCCCCAAGCATTTGCATTTGCTCAGCAATGACTTCGGTCGTGAAACGCTCTTGACCGTCCTGGCCTGTCCATTTACGGGTGCGCAGGCGACCTTCTACGTAGACGGGGCGGCCTTTGCGCAGGAACTCGCCCGCAATTTCAGCCAGGCGGTTGTAGAACACCACACGCACCCATTCCGTTTCTTCGCGGCGGTCGCCCGTGTTCTTGTCCTTCCATGTGTTGGAACACGCGATGGTGATATTGCAAACTGCCATGCCATCAGGTGAGTATCTAACCTCCGGATCTCTGCCTAGGTTGCCAATCCCGATCCATTTATTTACTGACGCCATCTCGTCTTACTCCGTTCTGAATTGCGATATGCCCAGCGTGCTGGCGGCAAATTCCGAAAGCTGATGCAATGTCCTTGTAAGGAATTCCCTGCTTTGCCATTGCTACTATTTCAGCTTCAACATAGGCTGATATTTTTGTTTGCGGCAGAGCGAACCCTTTGGCTTGCCGCCCCTTTGAGACCGCGTCTTGCATATTCTCTTTCCTTGTTCCTAGGAATAGGTGATCTGGGTTGATGCAGCGGCGGTTGTCGCACGAATGACAAACATCCATTCCTTTAGGAATGTCCATACGGTTTGCTAAACGGTAGGCGTGTCGGTGGGCATGATCGGCCTTGCGTCTGATTGTTGCTCGGGCGTAACCGTTGGCCTGCATACAGCCCTGGTACTCAAGGCATCCGGTAGCAGTCTTCACGCAGCGTCCCAACAAGTGTTTAAGACGTAGTGAGTCAGTCGACTTAGCTAGAGTGGTTAGTCCGGCCATTTATGCGGCCTCCAGCAGGGCGTCCCGCAGTTCCTGCTGATACTTGGTGACAGTTCGCTCGAACTCCATCAGATCGGATTCAAGCGATTCAATCTGGTTGTCGTCTCGGTCGATGCGGATGATCTTCATGCGGCCCAGGTCGTGAACCCACAGCACCAGATCCACCCACTTTCGGCCAAGCAGCCACATTGCGCCATTGCACTGGTCTACATAGGCTGCAATATCGCCGTTCACAAAGGCAGTGAACAGGGTGTCGCTGCTGACCATCGTCTTGATTTCAATGATCCCATCATCGCCTACCAAGCCGTCCACGCTAACGCCAAAAAGGCGGTCTGGTGTCGTGATGAAACCCGCCTCATCAACGATGTGGCCGGTCTTGCGCTCATAAACGGCGCGGGCGTAGGGCTCTTGCTCGGTGCCCAGGCGCATGGCACCGTTCACAAAGACTTGCATGGGCTCACCGCCTTCGCGCTCTCGGGCTACGTCCATGGCGTAGTCCAAGCACTTCTTAGAAGGTGCTCCGCTTTTCAGGCGATCGCGGCAGTCTTTGAAACGGCTGCCAGTGATTACTCCCTTACGGGCCTGGAGCCATTCTGGGGTGCCCTGTTCGGCGGTGTGAATGATTAAGCCTTCCATTATTGAGCCTCCGTAAGCATCTTTTTCTTATCCGATACGGCCTTTTTGAATGCGTTGTAGTCGGTAAGGTTGTTGGTTGCGTATATGACGTTGCCGCCTTCCTGCCAGATGGTTTCCAACCGCTCCAGCGTTTCGGCCTGGGCCACTTGGCTGATCCATTCATCTTTTAGAGCAGGGTCAGCCGGCGCCCGGCCATCAGTGTCGTCGTCTTGCTCGGACAAGCCGGTAATAGCCTTCAAGGTATATCGCTCCAAGTAGGTCTTGGTGCTGGCGCGTGACTGAATAGCGTTGCGGCCTGGGCCGGTATCTGGTGGCCCGCCCATGCTGACACTTTCTTGATGACCCCCAACATGCCGCAGGTAGCAGGTGACCTCCATCCAGTCTTTGCCATCTTTGGTCAGCTTCCAACTGGACGAAAGCCCGTGCTTGGATAGGGCGGGGGTGACTGCATTCACGACGTCATGCAGTTCGGCGTACTTCTGATTCTTAAGCGGGCCATCGGAACGGGCCTTGCCCTTGATGATCGTGACTGACTCGGCCTTGAATGCAGCGAACGCCTCGTCATAAGCTTTCTTGGCCTGGGTGGCGTTGTAGCGATCCTGCAGGTCCATCATTTGCCCGATTTGCTCAGGGCTCATTCCAGACTGCAGGGCGGCGATTGCCATGGCCATTGGCGACCCGGCTGGGGCGGGGGCTGCGATAGCAGCCTGTGGGGCTTCAATGATTTCTGTGCTCATGATGTCCTCAATTAATACTGGATTCGGATAGCCGGGATCAGGCCCTTGGCGATCAGAATGACGGCTTGCTTGGCGCACTCGTCTGGCATACCGTTTTCGATGAATGCAGCTAGGGCGGCGTTGTTGATGCTGGCCTTGTGCGCGATATCGGCCTCGCGTTTCTGCTGCGCTGCCTCTGCTGCTGCCTTTTCGTCAGCTTGGCGCTTTATTTCTGCCTGGCGGGCGGCTTCGGCCGCATCCTTGGCGCGTTGCTCTGCGGCCAGCTTTTCAGCTTCGGCACGGGCCTCGGCCTGCTTCTGGCGTTCGATGGCTTCGGCCCGTTCCCGCTCAGCCTGTTCTGAGGCGGCTTTTGCATCGGCTTCACGCTTGGCGGCGGCATCGCGTTCAGCCTGGGCCTTGGTTTCGGCGTCGGCTCGGGCTTTCTCAGCCGCTTGCCGGGCAATCTCGGCTTCGCGGTCCTTTCGCTCCTGCTCGGCATGCTTGCGGCGTAGCTCGGCCAGTTCTGCTTGCTCGGCTTCGTACTTCTGGCGTTCAGCCAGGGCTGTGTTCAGAATTTCCAGCGCTTTGGCTTTGACCCGGTGAGCTTCTGCTTCAAACTCTTCCCAGGACTCGCCAATCACCGCAGATTCAACTATTGCGATGCGCTGGCGGAGGGTTTCAACATCAAGGCTTCCGATTTCTCGGGCTTGTTCGGCCATGCCGTCCAGGTCGGCTCGGTGGAGTGCTACCCGGCTGGCCTCTGCTTCTTCCCAGTCCGTCAGAGGCTTGCGAACTTCGTCTCGCAGGTCGTCCATTTGCTTGTTCCAGACACGGCGCTGGGCGTCGATCTGTTTTGGCACTTCTTTGTATTTCGCCGACAGTGCGGCGCCCATCTTTTCAACAGCCGTCTTTGTACGCGTGACCTTGTAGGCGTCAGCGGCGCAGGCTTCGCGGTCCTTGCGGATCTTCATGTCGTACACCGTGCCGCTGACCTTCTCGCGCACCTGCTCGATATAGTGATCCAAGCCGCCAGGTGTGGTGAAGGTTGCCAGCGCAGTATCTTCTGACGGCAGTTCAATCAGTTCAGTGGATTCGGTCATGTCATGCTCCAATCGCTCGGGCCGCCAGAGTAGGGCCGAAAAAAAGCAGTCCGCAGACTGCTATGGCAATGATTAGGGTTAGGGTCCAGCCCCAGGGCGGGGTGCTGCTATTTGGTGCATAGCATCCCTGGCCATCGAATGGGTTACGGCGGCGAGTGCGGGGGAAGCCGGGGTTTTGGCTATGAGGCATCGGTTTCTCCTTGGCTTCGCGCTCGCAGCATGGAGTCGGCTAAACGGTATGCCTCAACAGCCACTCCATCGCGCCAGTCGTCATACTCCCGAGCCGTTCCGTCAGACTGATAAGCTGACCAGATGTCACCAGTGACAGAGATAGCGAATGCGTCGCGTAGGCTCATTCCTTCCGCCAGTCGCTTGGCAACAGCTTCATTCCCAGGCTTACTGGCGATGAATGGGTCGCAAGGAAATGCTGGCCCGCCGTCATTGATGGGTGTTGTCATGTTGGTTCTCCCGATAGGGCGGCGTCAATTACATGCAGAGCGCCGTCGTACTCGTACAGGCCGTGTGTTCCAAGTTCGTCTTCCGTTGGGATCTTGGCGTTGATGCCGTGGCAATCAAGCAGCCCTTGCCGATCTGCGGCAATAACGGGGCGCACTTTTTGTAGCGCTTCGCGCAGCCGCTCAATCTCAGTCGCCTGTGCGTCAAGCTTTGCCTGTGTATTGTTCAATGCTTGCGCTGCTGCTACCAGCTCAATAGCCTCATTGGCTGTGATGTGAATGTGCTCGCCGCGTGTTGTCCTATCGTCCATGCGATGGAATGCCCGGTCTCGAATTTCTTGGAGCCTGGGCGACGATAGCGGGGCAATAGAACCGTGTTTGGCGAGTAGTTGCTGTGTATCGACTGTCATGGCTGCCTCCAGATACTGAGAACGCCCTCAATCCCGAGTGCGATAAAGAATGCGGCGCAGCAAAAGAACACTGCGAAGATGAAAAACTCGATCAACACGGCAGCGCCTCCAGTTCTTGATTGGTCATGCAGTTATGCGTGGTGTCTGCCCAATCGCTGATGATTCGTTCGCGTTCGGTGCGCAGAGCAGGGCGCAGGCTTTCATCATCCAGCGCAGCAAGCAGCTTTGCGGAATAGTCGAAACCTGCCGAACTGGACGCCAGAAGCGCATTCTCCATTTCCTCAATCAGCCCTATGCGGCTTACGTTTTGAGGAATCGATTGCAGGGTCCAGGCGATGTTCACGTACAGTGTTTTGCCGTACAGGCAGTCGCGGATTTGCTCCGCGATATAGGCGCGGCGGCGCTCCGCCAGCTCGTAAGCGCGTACCTCGCGCTCTGCGATAGCGTTCATGGTTAGCTCCGTGGGGATTGCGCCGCGTCCGGCGCCATTGAAAGAGGAGAGGGTTAGCCTGCGTCTGCCGCCGTCACGATTTGCGCGCGCAACTCGGTATTGGCGGGTTCCGGGGTTCTATGCCCTCTAGTCGCAGCACTCCCGCCGCCCATGGCGTGGGCGGTTTTGATATTGAAATAGTTGAGGGAGTGGGAATGCTGCGGCTGGAGGGTGCCCGCTCTCACCATGCGGGCCATGGGCCTGTGCGCCTACAGGCTGGCGTTGCTGACTATTGGATAACACGAATATTCATTCAGCATCCCGTCGCACGGGGTAATGGTGGCCGGGTGCTACCCGTATGCCAGCGGCGGGGAGGCCAGCGGCACATCATCCCCGTTGCTCCTGGCTGGCCGGATTACTCGATCCGGTGCCTGCTGGTTTACTGCTCACCATCATCAAGGCGGGCCGGGCTTGATACCGGCTCGGTAAAGGCTGCGCTCTGCGACCTCCCAGCGCTACCCGGCTCCACACATAAGGTCCGGACGGTGTAGTGTGCTCCGCTTGCCAGCGCGTGTCCTATCCACGCCGCCGCCTTGATGATGCCCCTCATAAGAAGGGCTGCCTGGACCTCGCTACTGCTCATATGCGAGTCATGCAGGCGTTGAAAACTGAATACTCTCTGGCTTGGGAGGGTGATACAGAAACTTGACGCTGTGGCCATGCCCGGCACTTTGAGTGATTTCGCGGGGTGCATAAGCCGTTTTATCCTTTGGCTCTGCGATGCCAGCATTGACAAGTTCGCAATGCACCAAATCCAAGGCCTTGTCACGTTCCCAGCACTCGATAACCAGCTTGTCGTTAAGTGCTGCTTTGCGGCTTGTAGAGGCTTCCTGCTTTCGTGCTGCGTGGTAGTTTTCGCTGGCTTTATCGGCTCGTCTCTGTGCTGCATGCAGCTTTTTGACGGCCTCCAGCAGCTTGTCGTATTTCATTTGTTGGGGCGCTCCTGATTGTCATGCTTGCCCGGAAAGTCGCTGGGCCAGCGCATGGGTTTGTCCTGCTGCTCCATGTCTATTTCCTAGGCGGTTTCTGTGAGTTCGTGGGCTGCCTCTTCTGGAGTGCAGCCGTCTACAAACAGGTCCCAAGCCAACCCATCATCGTCCTGACGCCCCGCAATCCTTCACAGCTTTGCGAGCCACTTGTCGTACTCGCGCTCAAGGGGAAGGGTTGCGCTTTCTTCGCGAGCAAGATTAGCCATGTTCATGTCTATCTCCTATTTATCCGTCAGCATCCTGAGTCAAGATGCTGGTGGATAACCGCTGCGCTCCTGGCTACTCCCAGCTGAGCTGGCTCCAGGTAGCGCAACGTCCTAAATCCCCACGTCACGGGTTGTCCGTCTCACTCTTTATCAGGGGGTGTGGGGGTGCGCCCTGGGCCTAGCCGTGCGTGTTCGCACCATTGGCCTGTTTATCGCTTTGCTGGTTTTTAAAGAGCCTCCGCCTTAGCGGGCGCAGCCTTTGCTGCTGGCGCTCTATGGACCGTTACTTACCGTGGCTTTGCCTAAAGGTGTTCTGCGGTTTGGTGAAGCGTTGGGATGAATACTAGCATTGCTAGTAATTTAAAGTCAATAGCAACGCTATTTGATTTGTGGTTAAAAACCCGCCGAAGCGGGAAGGGGTGCTGCTATTAACGTAGGTTAGATAGTGCGCTGGTCAAGTCTTCCGCCAGCTCAATGGCGAGTTCCAGCAAGTTGGGCTGTAGTCCGGCAGTCAATATAGGGATAAGCTCAGCTAATTGGGCAGAGCGTTTTTGGGCCATCTCGGAATCCTCCAACGATAGACCGAGAGGCCGCGTTGGTGGGGTGTCAATGAAACTCGTCATATCGCAATGCTCTTCTCTTACAAGTGGGCGTTTTAGATACGCGCTCTGATTCGTGGGAGCTACGTGGAGCGCATCAATATGGCGGGGCGGGGGGATAGTTATACTGTATATCTATACAGTATTTTAGGTCAAGGAAATGTAGCCAATCAGGACCTGGGTCTGGATGGGTCGGCTGGCCCGCGTAAGTCCCACGCCAGCCTAATCTGATACGCTCACGTCTTTATCCGTTACTTGGGAGAGGGGCGTGTACAAACAAACATCGGGCGCAATGGGAATGATGGCCCTGCTTTTCGCATTATTTACCGTTATCGCTGCTACTGTTGCTATCTACACTTACGGAGAAATAACCATCGTAGAGCCAGGCCTATATGGGCTGTCCCCGTCTGTTAAGACAGTGACTAACTGGCCTCTGATTATTTCTTGCGTTTCTGCTGGGTTTTATTCAATAGCGTTTGCCGCTTTGTTTATGTACGTAGAAACGACCAGGAACGCAGTTGCCAAGATAGCCAATCATCTTGGAATCAAGGAAGAAGAGTCTAGCAACGCCCAACCAACAAGCCAGGCCGATGAGCAAGAACAACCAAGTGCCAGCACGTCCCCAACGAAGAGGCAGGTTAGGCGGGGAAATCGATCTGTATAGCACGGCGCCCGTAGCAGAAAACAAAAAAGCCCCGGAAGGGGCTTTGGTGTTTGGAAAATTAGAGCGATAAGACCGGGAGTCTTTCAGCTACTGCTTAACTATTCCCATGCTGTGGCTTAGTATGAATTCATCGCTCCCTGGAGCGCCTGTTACCGCAAAGTGATATTTCTCCAGATCACTTGCGTCTGTAGCGTGGAAAACACTAAAGCCCTGGGCTATTAACATATCAATATGAGGGTCCGCTACGTCAGCAACCTCTTCAGGGACGTTAACAACAGCGAGCTTCAACGTATCTTCGCCCCATGCCTTTTTTGCAAATTGGGCCGCTACGGTTTTAGTGCATGCCTCACTAATCTTATTATGCGCCCCTTGCGTGCTAACTCTATAGTCTAAGGTCTGAGTGATTCTATACACGCCGTTCTTAAAAACGAAGTCGGCTTTTAAATCAGGATGTTCTGGGATGGGTACGTTTGAAACTACAAGATGGTCTCTTAAGTCTTCTACAGACTCCCCTAGTATTTGTCGGTTTTTGAATTGTTGCCGTAGCTCACTAATTAATCGTGGCTGTCTTTTTTTGCGTGTATTGCGAACAAATCCTTTTGGAGTTACGTATAAGTCACTAAGCTCTTGTATTTCTTGCTTTAGTTCTTTGTCTGTTGGAGCAAAAAACATTCCGGTATTGGGTGAGGCGCAGTAACCAAAACGACTTAGGCTCTGAATGCAAGATTCTATATCGCTGGATTGATCAGCGATTTCTTGAACATGATGATGCCATTCAGTAATTTTTGCAGCGGTCCAACTTAAGTCTACCGTCTGCAATTTTTTTTGATTTGCTAGAAATAATATGGAGCACCCGCCCTCTGGAGGGAAAAGGGCGATTCCTACATTAATGCTTTCACCCCGCATAAAATCGGGGGCTAGCCGTAGCACCACATATTTAAATACGCTAGGGGTCATTTCCAAGCTCCAGACTCAATAAAATCATCCACATGTAGCACATGTTGTTCCCATTGGCTCGCCCACCATTGACTAAGGGCGGGTGAATCACAAGCAACCTTCCACTCTACAGGTAAGTTATTAAATAGGCTGTCCAACCAATTCCCACTCAGGGTTGCGAGAGTGCGGGTCACATCTTTTGCGCTTTTTTCGTCTGGCTGGATGCCAAGATGAGGCCAGTTAGTCCATGCGATACGAGTGTTCTCGCTTGCAGCTACCGTATCAGGTTTGCCAGGAGGGTGACAAGTGGGCCATGCTCGAGAAAAGTCTACCGCTCGCAGCGTGATTGACCCGTCGTGGCGGGTTTGATAGAGCCAGTTTGCCCAGTGTCTGTCTTTGTTTCCTAGGGCTAAATCGACAGCGAGCACAGCCGAGAATGCGTTGATATTATGGCATTTTCTCAGCAGGTTTTGTAGCGAAAACCAATCTGATATTGCATTTACTCCAGCCTCTAAGCGCGAGCCGAAAACTGGCGCACCGTTTAGATGAACGACGCAAGGCTCGGTAGCGGGGATGCCAACCGCTCTGCATACGGCCGCCCCTACAAATTCAGCAATACAAGTGTATGGATCTTGCTTTAGAAGATACTCCTCTCCGTGAAGAGTGATACCAATTCCTACATTGTCGTCCCCACCAATTGCAGGGCGCATTTTCATGATTACCGGGCCCATGATGTCAGTCTGGATCATTGCTCTCCTTCCTTCTTCATCCAGGTATTTAGCGATGGTTAGCTGTCGCTTTATATGTGAATAAAATCTTTCTTTTAGTTACTTCGTGGTTAAAAAATAAGGAGCCAAACGGCTCCTTGTCTCTTCCTGTTGTCCCTTCTTACGTACAGCCTCCCTGGGCTGGGTCACGTTTCCTGTCATTCACTTACTCTCGTCTTTCTTTACGTCCAGGCCGAGCTGGGCGGCAGCATTCAGAACTGACTTTTCCAACTGGGATCTGGCGCTATTGTCCAGGGCTTGGATTTTTCGCTCATCAAGCAAATCGAATGGCCAAGCAGCCCCGTCTTCGCTGTCGCCGGTCCACATCTCTGCTGCCTTAATCGTCTGAGCGATCGAAGGGCTGAAGTCTTCGATATTTACGCCCAGGCCAGACGCAAACCCCTTGGCCGCTTTCATATTCAAGGGCCTTCTGCCGTTCAAGTACTGCCACACAGCCCCCTGGTTGCCTATATCAAAGCGAGCCCCGAACTCTGCTTGTGAGAGAGACGTGCGTTCGTTGTATAGGCGTTTCAGACGCGCAGCGTCGTCTTGCGGGGTTTGGGACAGGGGTTTGCGTGTTTGCATTGGCGAAATATAGCAACGCTATTAATACGTGCAACTAGCATAGCTATTGATTCATTTTAATAGCGATGCTAGTATTTGTTCATGAACCCTATTGCTCACTACCTAAATGCGACTGGCCTGACTCAGGCTGAGTTCGCCCGGAGGATTGGCGTAAGCCAGTCTCAGGTCTATCAATTCCTGAACGATATCCGCCCAGTATCTGAAAAGGTTTGCGTGCGTATAGAGGAAAAGACGAATGGCAAGCTAAGCCGGAAACATCTGCGGCCTCATGACTGGGCTGATATTTGGCCAGAGCTTAGGAAACCTCCTCTTAGCCAGTTCGATAAGGAGCGCGCCAATGTGTGATCCAGAAAAGCGGGAGCCGATACCCATCGGCCCCACAGATATTTAGTGAAGGGTAGAGGCTCCGGCCTCGCCTAAGCCGTGAAATTCATTCCATAGCAATCGATCCAGCACGCCCTCTACGTGAGCCTCTGTTGGGTACTCAAACATTTGCCTGGCCAACTCCGTGGCACGGTCCAGCAGTTCCAGGCGTTCAAAGTCGATTTCTTCATCCATGCCGGTAGTGTCCGGCCCATTCAGATTCTTATCCATACGTAGTTCCCGAGGATTGCAAAGGTCTCAGGGGCTACTTTACGAAAGCAGGACGGATCAATCATGCGAAACGAGTCGCACAAATCCAAGCTGAAGACCTTGCTGCACTACGTCGATCAATGGCGCGCACGCGTGGGGAGCCGGGAGGCGGTGGCGCTGGCCGTTGTAGAAACCCATCAACGGCTCGGTCTGGAGGCCAGCAGCAAGATCCGTTTCGAGACAGCCGGTGACACATTCACGCTGGCGAAAAACGCGGCCGATCGGATCTTCCGCTGGCTCGATGATCAGACGAAAGACAGCAACTACATGCCGGCGAACTTCGAGCAGTCCATTCTCCTGGCCATGCCCGAAGAGCTGCGCTACGCCTATGTGAACGAAATGCTTCGTCCGCTGGGTTTTTCTGCACGCAAGTTCATTTTCTGCTTCGGGCAAGAGTTCGATGTGGTGGACCGCGTAAAGGCGATCAATAAGGAAGGCTCGGAAGCCATGGCGGCGGTGCTGAATCTTTCCCAGGACAGCAGCTTGGATGCGATGGAGGCCGCACACAAGGAGCTGTCTGAGTCCATCGGTACCCAACGCGCAGCGCGTTCAGCGCTGGAAGAACAGATCGCCCAGCGTAAGCATGTGGGGGCCTGACATGCAAATCGTGAACAGTGACGAATCCCTGCAGCGCTTCATGGGCGACTTGCGTAGCCAGTACCAAGTCCATCGATACCTGCGAATTTCGATTAAGACCGGCAAGGCCCGCACTCTGCCGCAGAACGACATTACCCATGTCTGGTATGGGCAGATAGCGCGTGAGCTGCCTGAGGATGATGCGCTGGGTTGGCGCTGCTACTGCAAGCTGCACCACGGCGTGCCGATCCTGCGGGCCGAAGATGCCGAGTTCCAATGCATGTATGACTCGATCATCAAAGGCCGGACCTATGAAGAAAAGCTGCTGATGATGAAGTATCTGCCGGTCACGTCATTGATGAGCCGCAAGCAGTTGAGTACGTACGCCGAGGCTGTGCAGGCTGATTTCCGGGCCCGTGGAGTGATGCTGGAGTTTCCGGAGGCGTCGGCATGAGGACCGCCTGGAACAGCACCTTGCGCGTCGGTGGACCGCTGCGTACGTACAAGCCGATGAGGTCCAGTCCCTGGAAGAAGCGGGCGCCTAAGAAGCGTCCAGGTCGGCACGACGCCAAGCTGCGCAATGCAGTGCGTGGTCACCCCTGTTACTTGCAGATCCCTGGACTGTGTCGCAGCTATCCCGACGACCCGACTGTGGTCCCGTGCCATCCCAACTGGCTGGAGTACGACAAGGCAGGCGCGCTGAAGGCCCCTGATTTTTATACCGTCCCTGGCTGCCACGCCTGCCACGCAGAGCTGGATCAAGGACGGCGATTCACTCGCGATGAGAAGAAAGCTATTTGGGAACGCGCGTTCGCTGCTTGGCGACCAGTGCGGGATAAGGAGTTTGTATGAGCGTCAAGGTGATGACGGCCGTATTTGAACGGTACCCGGTCGGTGGCGGTGAGATGATTCTCGCCCTGGCGCTGGCCGACCACGCTGATGACGATGGGGCCAAGGTGTTTCCGTCCATTGAGCATCTGATGATCAAGACGCGGCAATCGCGCCGCACTGTCCAGTATCAGCTACGCAGGATGGAAGAGTCTGGCTGGCTAATTCTGGTCAATAGCGGTCATGGAGGTCGGGGCCAGTCTCGCGAGTATCGAATCAACCTTGATTGGATTAAAGGTGGCGAACTGCCGGGCCAAGAAAACGGTGCAGAAATTGCACCCATTTCTGATGAAAAAAACGGTGCAGATTTTGCGCCCATTAATTCACCTGAAAAGGGCGCAATTCAAGACATAAAGGGCGCATCTGACGACACAAAGGGTGCAAACGACGACATGAAAGGGTGCAACGGGTTGCACCCGCATATAACCACCATAGAACCATCAAGTAACCGTCATAAACCATCAAAGGCTGGCGCCTTGGTTTTGCCCGACTGGCTGGATTCTGATGCGTGGTCGATGTGGGATGAATTCCGAAAAGAAAAATCCGGTAAGGCTTGGACTGAGGCAGCCAAGCGGCTTTCTCTGCGAACGCTTGGCAAGCTACATGCCGCAGGGCAGGACCCAACCGCCGCTATCGAGCAAAGCATTGAGCGTGGTTGGACTGGGCTTTTTGGCATCAAGGAAAGCAACACCGGACAAGGGATCTCAGTGCAGTCCGGAGGATTGAACCGCCAGGAGGCACTGGAGGCCCGTAACCGAGAAATTGCCCGTCTAGCCGCTTTGGAGTCCTGAGATGCACGACACTGAAAAACAGCAGTTCTTTGGCCTTATGGCCGACGTTTACGCCTTCTATCACCGGGACACATCCCGCTTTGCGCTGAACGTCTGGTGGGAAGCCATGAAACCCTTTGATTACTCAGCCGTGAACGAAGCCATAAACCGGCATTGCGTGAACCCGGACAACGGCCAGTATGTGCCGAAGCCTTCGGACATTGTGAAGCTGTTGCGCGGCTCGACTCAGGATAGCGCCTTGGTGGCCTGGGCCAAAGTGGATAAAGCCGTGCGCACAGTCGGCACATACCGCAGCGTGACATTTGACGATCCGATCATTCTGCTGGTCTTGCAGGATATGGGCGGCTGGATCGCACTGGGGACGAAGAAAGAGGACGAGTGGCCGTTTGTGGCGCGTGAGTTCGAGAACCGCTACCGAGGCTACGCCACACGTCCTAGCCTGGAGTATCCCCGTTGGCTACCTGGCATTGCCGAGGCGCAGAACAGTCAGTCTGGCCAGCCGGTAGAGCCACCAGTGCTGATCGGTGATGCTGTGCTGGCCAAGCTGGTTCTGCAGAACGGTTCGGACACGCAGCGGATTGGATTCCAACAGCTCAGCGACAGTGAAATGCAGGAGGCCCTGGCGCCCAGCTCACCGCGGAGGCTGCAGGCATGAAGTGGACTGAGCGTCAAATAGCCCGCGAGATCTCAACAAGATTTTTTGATCGAAAGCACTTAGTCATGGTACCCAACTGCAATTGGACGGGTCACGAAGCGGACATCCTCGCCATAACAAACAGCCTGCGGCTCATAGACATCGAAATCAAGATAAGTCGTGCGGACTTGAAGGCAGACGTGAAAAAGAACAAGTGGTGGGAACACCCGTCATTCGCATGGGGAGAACCACGCCCGGCCCCCGTAGCGCGTGAGCATCCGCCGAAAGTGTGGAAGCACTATTACGCGCTGCCTGCAGAAATATGGACTAAAGAGCTTGAGCAGCACTTGCCCAACAGATCGAGCGGGGTCTTGTTGCTCAAGGAAGGTAGGGGAGACTTATACATAACGTGTTTCCGGCAGGCCAAACCGGCAAAGGATGCCTACCGGCTGCAACCAGTCGAGGCCATCAATATTGCGCGTCTTGCCAGCCTGCGAATGTGGGAGGCGTACCGCAGGCTTGATGAAAGGGAGGCCGCATGAAGCGCAAGTACGGAAACCGCAAGACGGTCGTAGACAACATCAAGTTTGACAGCGGGCTAGAGGCTGCACGTTATCAGCAACTGAAACTGCTTGAGCGGGCAGGGCAGATCACCGACCTGGAACTGCAACCACGTTTCGAGCTGATCCCCAAGCAGCGCCGTGATGATGGAAAGCCGGAGCGCGCCTGTGAGTACGTGGCCGACTTCCGATATACGGACGTCCGCACCGGTCAGCAGGTAATCGAGGACGCCAAGGGCATGCGCACGCGGGACTACATCGTGAAGCGCAAGTTGATGCTTCAGGTCCACAGAATTTCGGTGAGGGAGGTATAGCCATGCCATACCCAAGCTGGATGTACCAAGACCCGTCGAGGCATGTTGATTTCGTGCGCCGGAAGAGGAAAGAGCACCAGGAGCGGCAGCCCGAGGCAAAGCGGGAACGAGCGCGGGAAGGGCTGAAAGCATTATTCGGGGAGGGCAGCCATGCAAAAACTGAGCGGCGATGACTTGCTCTGGAACTGGGCCCGCTGGTGCTGGTCGGGCGAGACGGTCGGGAACATGGAGCGGTACGTGCCCTGGGAGGACGACTACCGCCCGATCAACCAAGACCACGCCCAGGCTGTGAATGTTCTGTACCTGCGTCTGCCGCTTTATCAGGCCATGGTGGTGCAGGCGGAGTACACCCGCAAGAACTCGCACTATGGCAGCCTGTCGGCATCTGAACGCCTGGTCGTAGCTCGCCGGTGGATTCGCCATATTACCGGAGCCATCTTGCGGGACGAGGATTACAAACGGCACCTGGAAGGATTCAGGGCCAAGGTAGAAAAGGAGGTATTGCTGTGAAGTATGCGTCGGAGGTGATTGATCTGCTGGCGGCATATCCGGGCCGAGAGTTCAGGATGGCTCAGATTGTGAGGCATGTCACCAGGGCAATGTCTGTGTCGGATGTGGAGCGGCATGCTGTCCGGAAAGGTGTAGAGCGCGTGCTGCGCAGCCTTTGCTCTTCTGGCCAGGTGGAACAAACGAAGGAAGGGCAAACGTCCGCTTACTACTCTTGGTGTCGCAGTCTGCGACATGGAGTTAATGCAAACTGCGACGTTAGTTGCGACAATAGGCCTGTATAGTTGCGCCCATAGGTTTTGAGCGCTAGTGAACAGAGTCATTTCAGGTATTGAGTAAGCAGCCCGCCCATCGCGAGATCGGCGGGTTTCTCTACTCTTAATAATGTGACCAAGCGATAATGAAGGCCAGATAATTAAGCCGGTTCATACTTGGCAAAGCTACTTGAAACATTAACTTTGTAGTTGTTTTCTGGACTAAATCCTGACAGTTCCGGGAAGTGGTTTATGAGTAACTGAACCATATCACCGTGCAATGAGCCAAGTGCAGTATCCCACTTTTTGGAGCTGGATCCCGCTTCGGTTTGCTGAAGGATGAGATACAGGTTTTCGCTACCGTCGCGTTTAAAAAACTTAAAGTAGCCCAAAGGACCCCATTGCTCACTCTTGTGATGAAGTTGCGCTTGGCGCTTTATTAACCATGAGTCAATGCCATCAGCGGCAGAGATCTTTGAGATTATTGACTGTTTGGTTTTTTCAAAATTATTGGTGGTGATACGAATCGACATGGGCAGCCCCGAAAAACAATAGAAACTTATACATGGGGCTATCTTTGTTTGTTTCAATATGAAACTTTGGTCTAATTGTGTTTTTGTTTTGTTTGGTTTCATTTGAGGGCGATTAAGTGGGTGCCAGTTGATTTATGGAGAAGATAATGACCGCACAAGACAAGGCGGCTGCCAAGTCTAAGGGCGGTCGTCCATATCCGCCAGATGATATCCAAGAAGATGTATACCTAACCATCCGCCCGGCCTACGAGCTGGAGGAGTGGGTTAACCAGACAATCCTATCTAGTGATGGAGCGCTCTATAACCCTGATCATGCCCACCTATTGGATGCGAGCATTCGCTTTCTTTGGGCATCGGAGTCATTCAATAAACAGGGTCGACGAGTTCTAGGGCAAGCAGAGGAAGTGGCATTCCGATCTGGGGGCTGGCAGAAGGCAAGGCAAGAACAACAGATGCGTGAATGGTTTGACTACGTACCCGAGTTCGTTATCACCCTAGCAGCAGATTATTGCTCCCAATGTACAGATGCAGAGTTTTGCGCACTGGTTGAGCATGAGCTTTACCACATAGGCCACTCACAGGATGAGTTCGGCTCACCCAAGTTCATCAAAGAGGGGTTGCCTAAGCTGGCTATCCGTGGTCACGATGTCGAGGAGTTTATTGGCGTTGTGCGTAGGTACGGAGCAAGCGCAGATGTGGCTCGTATGGTGGATACAGCAAAGCAAGCCCCAGAGGTTGAGGGCATCAATATTTCGAGGGCATGCGGCACCTGTCTTTTACGGGCCGCATAACTAGACCCTCCCTAGACAGGATTAAATTATGGCAACGCTCAGTGAGGCGGCTAAGCGCTTTATTGTGCAAGCGCTTGCCTGTTATGACACGCCCACACAAGTGGCTGAGGCGGTCAAGGAAGAGTTTGGCATTGATGTGCCACGCAATCAGGTTGGTCAATACGACCCAACAAAGGTGTCTGGAAAGGACTTAGCCAAGAAGTGGTGTGACCTGTTTTGGGATACCCGCAAGAAGTTTCGTGATGAGGTTTCTGAGATACCTATAGCCGATCAAGCCTTTAGGCTTCGGCAGCTTCACCGCATGTTGAATGACGCCATGAAGCGAAAGAACGTGGTGCTGGCCTCGCAGTTACTTGAACAAGCCGCAAAGGAAACTGGCGGCATGTTCACCAACAAGCGGGAGCTGAGTGGTCCAGGCGGAAAGCCGATGGAACATAGAACGGTGGTGGTCGATGAAAAATCAGTCGCTGCCGCTGTCTCAGCACTTGAAGATGAGTACTGATGTTGATCCTGATGTCCTGCGCCAAGTAGCAAAGATCCGCTGTCAGGACGCGGGGCTTTTCTTTGCCCGGTACTTCTTCAAGCAGCGCACTGGTGGAAAGATGATCGTGGCCCCGCACCACAAGGTGATCCAGCAAACGCTTGATCGCGTGGTGGCAGGTGAGATTACCCGCCTGATCATTAATGTTCCACCCGGCTATACAAAGACCGAGCTGGCGACGATCAACATGATTGGGCGTGGCCTGGCGCTAAACAATCGTGCCCGGTTCATGCACCTGTCTTACTCGCACAATTTGGCGCTACTGAATTCAAGTACGGCGCGGGGCATTGTGAAGTCGCAGGCTTATCAAAGCATGTGGCCCATGGTGCTGCGCGACGATGCAGACAGCAAGGCCATGTGGTGGACCGAGCATGGTGGTGGCGTATATGCGTCGTCCGCTGCCGGTCAGGTCACTGGCTTTCGGGCCGGACACATGGAGCCAGGCTGGCAGGGGGCGTTGATCATTGACGACCCGGTCAAGCCGGATGATGCATACAGCGATACGGTACGTGGCGGCATTAACGACCGATTCAACGAAACGATCAAATCACGACTGGCAATTGAAACCACGCCGATGATTGTGATCATGCAGCGGATTCACTACCAGGACCTGAGCGGCTATTTGCTGCGTGGCGGGTCCGGGGAGAAGTGGCACCATTTGAATCTGCCGGTGATCATCGACAACAGTTTGCCGTACCCGGAAGAGAATACACACGGCATCCCGATTGATCACGGCCTGCCTGATGGCTGGCTCTGGCCTTTCAAGCACAACGAATCGCACCGGGCCGCGCTGTTTTCTCACCGGCGAACGGCAGAGGCACAGTACATGCAGCGCCCACGGCGGTTCAACGCGGAGGGAGCGCTATGGACTGAGGCGCTGATTACGGCCGCTCATGCTTTGCAGATCAGGCATGAGCTCGTACGCACCGTGGTGGCGGTTGACCCGGCCACGACTGCGAGCGACGAAAGCGACGAGACCGGCATTGTGGTGGCCAGCTCCTACGGAGCAGGCGACAACCGTCAGTATTCGGTAGATGGCGACTATAGCGGCAAGTACAGTCCGAATAGCTGGGCGCTAAAGGCCATCGGTGCATACGAGCAGCACAATGCCGATGCCATCGTCATCGAGACGAACCAGGGCGGCGATATGGCTGAGTCAACGCTCCGTAACGCTGGATTTAAGGGCCGCATCGTGCGTGTCCACGCCAGCAAGGGCAAGTTCGCTCGAGCTGAGCCAATCTCAGCACTCTACGAGCAGGGCCGGGTGGCGCATAAAGGCGCCCTGTACCTGCTCGAAAACCAACTTATGGAATATGTCCCAACTACGGCCAAGAAATCGCCCGACCGGCTTGATGCCGCAGTTTGGGCATTGACAGAGCTCGCGCCAAATATCGGCTTGAAGTCGGCCGGAGTTGTCACAACCGCTTTTGGATAATCACATGCAAGACCCAAGTATCAAGCACCCGGAGTACATCAGCTTTGCTCCTTCATGGGAGTTGATGCGTGATGCGGTAGCGGGTGAGGACGATGTTAAGGAAAAAGGCGAGAAATACTTGCCTATGAAAACCGGCACAACAGCCATTGAAGATCTGATCGCTAAGGCCCGCGTGTACGATTTGTATAAGACGCGAGCTGAGTTTCCTGAGGTGACCGCGCCAACAATTCGGGGGGCGGTCGGCATTATGTTGGCCAAGCCTGCGAAAGTTGAGCTGCCGGAATCCATGGAACATCTACGAGAGCGGGCCACGCTTGATGGCCTGACACTGGACGCCCTACACCGGCGCATGGGCATGGAAATCATGACCACCGGCCGGTATGGGCTGTTGCCTGGTCTTACCGAGGACGGGAAGCCCTACTTGTCTGGTTATGTGGCTGAATCCATCATTAACTGGGACTCGACGGATGGTGTGCCGGACTATGTGGTTCTGGATGAGTCTGGGCCCGTCCGTGATCGTGAAACCGGTGAGTGGAAACAGGTGACACGACTGCGTGAGTGCATGGCTTATGGCGGCGTGTACCGAGCCCGAGTTTGGGAGAAGGTTAATGGTGGCTGGCAAGCTGGTGAAGAGATTTCCGCCTCTACGCCACGAGGGGCTGTTCTGGATACTTTGCCTTTCGTTTTCGCTGGGTCACTGGACTTAACGCCTGAGCCAGACGATGTACCGCTTTATGGCTTGGCAAAGCTGGCTGTGCGCATCTACCGCCTGGATGCTGATTTCTCCTTCTCGTTGCACATGACCAGCGAGCCGACGCCAGTGGCCATAGGGTTTGACGATCCTGTAAGTGCAATTCAGCAAGGACTTGCGCCCAAGACGCTGGGTTCTTCAGTGCTGTGGATTCTGCCGCAAGGTGGCGACGCCAAGTATTTGGAATTTAGCGGCCCAGGACTGGAGAAGCAGGCCAATGCTATCCAAGAGGCTCTGGCGCGAGCGGCTCAGTTTGGTGCCCAGGTACTCCAGTCAGGCCAGTCGGCTGAAAGCGGAGAGGCCCTAAAACTACGCGCTGCCAGCCAGACTGCCACGCTTACAAGTATTGCTCAGACCTCTTCTGCTGGGCTGGAGCGGGCACTGCGCAATATCGCTAAGTGGATTGGAGAAGATCCTGAAAAGGTTGTCGTTACGCCGAACCTAGAGTTCTTTGATCGTTCGATCACAGCGCAAGACATCCAGGCGCTGGTTGCTGCATGGCAGAGCGGTGCTATGTCGCACCGGGCGCTGTTCGACAAGCTGCAGCAGGGCGGCGTGATTCACGAAGATAAATCTTACGAAGAAGAGGAGAGAGATATTGGCGACGATGACGCTGATAGCGATCCTCTGGCGGGCGTAGGCTCGCTATTTCCCAGCGCCGAGGGCGCTACCAACTAAGGAGGCCATGACGTGGCTTTGAAATCTTTCTATACCGAAGCAGGCGAGGTGCCAGAAAACCTCAAAGACCTATACATAGAAGCGGCCGATGGCCGCTTTGTTTTGGACGTCGAGGATATCGACGCGCACCCGAAGGTTTCCGGCGTGATTCGCGCCAACAAGGAAAACGCTGCCAAGGCCAAAGAGCGCTTGACCAAGATCGAGGAGTTGGAAGGCCGCATTGGTGCGTTGCCCGAGGACTTCGACGCCGACGAATGGGAACGCCTTAAATCTGGTGCTAAGCCTGACGAGCAGATTACGGCTTTGAAAGAGCAGCATGCCCGGGCGGTTGAGGGTCTGAAAGCTAAGCACAAGACGGACCTGGACGCCATGACGGCGCAGGTGGCCGAGCGTGACGGCTATATCGACGGGCAGACTCGGCGTGATGCGCTGAATGCGGCCCTTGATGAAGCAGGTTTTGATCCTGTCCATAAGCCGATGTTGTCCAAGTTTCTTGCCGATCAGATCAAAGTACGTCGCGAAGACGATGGTCAGCGTGTCGCTTTTGCAGATACCGATCTGGGTGAAGTCTCCCCGGTGGAGTTCGTGAAAGATTTTGCTGCCAAACAAGGCAAGGCGTATCTGGCCAAGGCGTCCGGTCCCGGCGCACCTGGAAGCCACGGTGCAGGGCAGCGCAGTCAGGCTGCCGGGAATTTTGGTGGTTCCAAAGAGGAACGCCAGCAAGCAATCGCTGCCAAGTATCCAGAGCTTGGCCGATAGATAGCTGCCCCGATGGGTGCAGCACCGCGCGAGGCGCGACAACACAAACTTAGCCGCCTCGCGCGGCATCCATCTTTACAGCTATAGGAGCTACAGATGTCTCTCTCTCAAATGGAAGTATTCAATAAGTACTTCATGCCAGCGACGATTGAAACGCTGGCCCAAATGGTCGATAAATTCAATGCCGCCTCCAACGGTGCTGTTGTTCTGACTACTGAAGGTTTTGAAGGCGATTTCGTGATGACTTCGTTCTTCAAAAATCTGTCCAATGCGCGTCGCCGCGTTGATCGCTATGGCACCAACAATGCCGTGACGCCGATTGATCTTTCGCAAGATAAGTTCGTGGCAGTGAAGATTGCTGGTGGTTTTGGCCCTGTGCGCTATGAGCCGTCTCAGATGACGTGGCTGAATAAGCCTACGGCTGAAGGTGTCGAGGTTGCCTCTCGCGCCTTTGCGGAGTTGCTGCTGCAAGACCAGCTCAATACCGTTATTGCCGCGCTGGTGGCCGCCATTGGCAATCAGGGGGCGGCCGCTACCGTGGATGTCTCTGCATCCAAGAAAGTTGATTATTTGACGGTGAACGAGTCGCACGCCTTGTTTGGGGATCACTCCAGCCAGATCGTTGCTCAGGTGATGGATGGCATTCAGTACCACAACTTCATCGCTCTGAATCTGGCTAATGCTCAAACGCTGTTCCAGGCAGGCAACGTGCGCGTGGTCGATATCTTGGGGCGTCCATCGGTTGTGACTGATGCGCCAGCTCTGTTTACTGCAGCCGCAGCGGAAGACCCCGCGAAGCGTCGTGTTTTGTCTTTGACTACCGGCGCGGCCTTGGTGCGCGATCCTCGCAACCTGGTCTCCAACGTGGAAACGAGCAACGGCAAGGAACGTATTGAAACCACGCTGCAGATTGACTACGACTTCACTGTTGGCCTGAAAGGCTATGCCTGGGATATGGCCAATGGCGGAAAATCGCCTACTGATTCCGAGATCGCTACCGGTTCAAACTGGGATCTGGTTGTGTCCAGCATCAAGCACAGCGCAGGTGTGATGGCTGAAGGCCAGGGTTAATCAGTTGAAGGGCAGCTTCGGCTGCTCTTCTTCATTGGAGGTTTGGATGAAAGTCATCTATCAAAAGCACCCGGTTACTCCAGAGCAGAAAGTGGAGCTGCGGTCTCAGGGCTACAAGATCATTGATGTGGCTTTTGCTCCGGCTGGTTACGAGCACCCGTTTACCCGGCGTGAGCAGACTGAGGAGCAAGCTAAAGCTGAGCTAGAAGCGAAGTCAACAGAGCGCGTTGAGGCTGAAAAGCTGGCGTCTGATGCAGCTAATGCTAATACAACGCTTGGGGATGGGCTGGACGAGCTAAACGCAGAACAGCTGCATGCTTTGGCTAAGGAACGCGGGGTTTCCGTTCATCACAAGGCGGGTGCTGACAAAGTACGCGAGGCGTTGCGTAAAACGGCGTAAGGAGCCGGTATGAAATATTACGGCTCTCTGGATGGGGCATTGGAGTATCACTCGATGTCGGCCGGTGGTGCCGCGTGGTCTGCTGATGGTGTGGCTGATGCCCAGCGTACAGCCGCGCTTGTGCGAGCTAGCCGGTCGCTGGATGGGCAGTATGGGGAACGTTACCCGGGCAAGCCCACGCAAGGCCGCGCACAGTCCCTGGCATGGCCAAGATCAGGCGCTGTCGACCATTGTGCAAATGAGGCGTTGCCCGACCATTCCGTACCGCTCGAGATCGAGCATGCCGCCTATGCACTCGCGCTGGTGGAGCTTTTGACGCCAGGCGCGTCTAGTCCAAGTTTTACTCCGGGTGCTGTGAACAAGCGTGAGCGCGTGGATGTGATCGAGCGAGAGCGTTTCGGGCCGTCTGACGGAGTAGCTCTGACGCTTGATATGCAGCGGGCGCAATTGGCAGAAGTTGAGGATTTGCTGCGCTGCTTACTGATTAATCGTGGCGCAACGCAGTGCATTTTGAGGGTGTGATATGCCAAGACAGGAAAAGGTGCCGAAGGTGCTGTTCAACAGCGCATGCCCTCTGCAGGACTATTACGCAGATGGTGAAGGGAACGAGTATTCAGTGGCTCGGCTGTTGGATGACGCGAAAGATTTGCCAGTTTTTGATTGTCCGTTAGCTGCTTTAGATCTATCGGGTCAGATTTGGCAGGGCAGCAGTATGCACGCCTTGGCTTGGCATGTGAAGAAGGTTTTCGACGCTGACCTTGATGCTCCTATCTTATTGGATTGGAGTGGCCGGGTGGCTGATGGTCGGCATCGGATTATTAAGGCCTTGGCGGAAGGACGGCGGACGATAAAAGCCAAACGTATGTCCTGGAAGCCTGAGCCCTGCCGGAAAGATGGGGGGTGAGATGGCCGACTTCTATTCAGACATGGCCAAGATGGCCGCTGACTTACTGGCCCCGACGAGCCAAGGTGGACTAGGGCAGGGGGGAATTAAGCTGACCCGTAAGATCCCAGGCACTCCGGACCCGAGTAAGCCATGGGAGCCAGTTGAGCCAACGACGCAGACGGAGCCCCTCCGAGGGGCCGTGCGCGGTGTGAGTAAGCAGCTTATCGGCACTGAGATGGACGGGACGGTAATTCTGGCATCTGATCGGCAGGCAATATGTACCGTTCCGACGATGCAGTACACATCGGGCGATGTTCTTTCTGTGGATGGCGTGCCTGTTCACATTATTGCGGTTGAAAAGATTCCGGCCGCCGGGGTTACGAGCGCGGTGAAATTCATTATTCGGGGCTGATATGGCCACACGTAGACCCAGCCGGTCGCAGGCACGCCTATTTGCCCAATTGATTGACCAGCTTGAGCCGGAGATTCATCGGGCCTTCATGGCCAGCGTCACCGACCTGCAAGCCAACGTCGATTGGCGGGCTTTGCTTGATGCGTTGACCAGAACGGACATCGAGGGTGCAATTGCTGCGCTCAATATCAATGAAGCGGCCTGGGCTGAATACTCGTCCAAGATGACGCAGGCGTACGCGCTGGCTGGTGCATCAACGGCAGCGCAGATCCAGGCGCAGGGACTGGGGGGCATTGGCACAAGATTCCGTATGACGAACCCCGGTGCTCAAGAGTGGATTCGGCAGAACGTCGCAAATCGTGTTGTCGGATTCTCCGAAGAGCAGACCCAAGTGGCCCGCATGGTCATTGAGGCAGGGTTCGGCATAGGTCAAGGTCCACGCAATATCGCAGTAGATCTGGCGGGCAGGGTGCAAGGCGGCTCACGGGCGGGTGGCGTGCTGGGGCTGGATGCTCCCCGTGCAGCACGCTTACGTGCAGTCAAGCAGGGCATGCGCACCGCCGACGGCGTGCGGGATTTGGTGATTGTCCGTCAGGATGGCAGGCTGGCACTCCGGTACAAGGTCAATGCAGCCACTGAGCAACGGATTATCCGGGCCTACAAGGCAGGAACGGCGGTGCCAGAGGCTGATCGTTTGATTAGTGAGCGTCAGTTCAGTAATGCGCTGTTGAAATCCAGAGCCGATACAGTGGCATCTACTGAGACAGCCAATGCTGTTATGTCGGCGCGGGATGAGCAGTGGCAGCAGTTGGTTGAATCCCAGGGGGTGGATGCGAATGCCGTCAAAAAGACTTGGCGTCATCGGCGCGGCAGTAAGGATGGCAGGCCTGAGCATATCGCTATGAGCGGTGTCTCAGTCATGGGACTGAATACACCGTTCGTAATGCCAGATGGTACGAGCATGCAGTACCCCCATGATCCAGTGGGTGGGGCCAAGCACAATATCAATTGTGGTTGTGATTGTACCTACCAACTCACATTCAAGGGGCTTGAGTAATGGCTACGTCATTTTCGGCACAGGTTGGCGCTTGGGCGGCTAAGTCCGAGGCGCGGCTTCAGGCCACCAGAAATCGGGCCATTGTCTTGCTGGGCGAGGAAATGTCCAGGACGAAGGAAGAGGGCGGTAGAGTTCCGTTTGAGAAAGGAAATCTAGCGAGATCGCTGACTGCCTCTGACCAAGCAATGCCAAAGACCGCAGAAGGCCCATTTTCCGGAAGCAATGTTGGCGCTGTAGCCGTGCTACTGCCGCTAACCCAGGCTATATGGCTTGGATATCAAGCGGTTTACGCCCGGCGCATGAATTATGGGTTTGTGGGAGCTGATTCTTTGGGTCGAGTCTATAACCAGGCTGGAAATCATTTCGTTGAGGGCGCTATCGCACAATGGCCTCAGTTGGTCGCTCAGGCCGCCAAGGAAGTGCAGAGCGAGGCCACAGGATGAGCGCAAGAACCGAAACGGCAATTTGGCTGGCCATAAAGGGCCGGGTTGAGTCGTTGCCCCTGTCCTATACCAAGGCTTGGCCAGGCCAGACCTTTGAGGTGCCGCATGCAGGCGGGCTGCCGCAGCCTTACTTGCGTGTAGGGCGAGTCACCGTGGCGCCAGTTCGGCAAATGATCGCGCCAGGCAAGCCGCATCGGCGCACGGGGGCCTTGATCATCACTCTGGTTTATCCACTTGGCCAGGACGTTTCAGCCTACGACCAGATCGCGGGAACGGTTGCAGATCATTTTCGTGACGGCACGCAAATGACCTACGGCGGGGTGTGTGTGTCAGTGACTGACTATCCACACGCCCAAGAGGGTTATGAAGAAAACGGGTTCTGGACTGTTCCGGTCCGCGTCCCATGGCAGTGTTTTGCATAGGAGATAACGATGTGCACAGATTGTGAGGCCCGGCGAAAGCTGGCGCGTGACGCGCTTTTTAAAGCGAAGTTAGGTGACGCCGCCAGTCATGCCCTCAAGGGTTTTGCTGAAGCAGCGGGTTGGAAAGAAAAAACAGGGGGAGTGGAGCGCCGAAGGGCCGTGGAGAGCGTGCCTAAAAAGCGTAGCATTCCAAAGAAGAATTCTGGTGCTTAGGGCGGTTCGTAAGATCTTGTGACCAATGGCTGATATGATGCGGACAGTCTTATTTGCCGATGAGTGTCATATGAACGAGTCAGAAAAGCTAGTTATCACCATCAGTAACAAACGTCCTGTTGAGTTAATCGACTTGGCGCAATCTATGTTGGCATTGGCTAATGAATATCGTCAGGTTTTGACCGATTCCGGCGAGCACAGTGATCCTGAGGATGTAAAGCTATATGTAAAGGAAGTGCGGACGGGCAGCATCATCCAAGAGCTTGTTCCGTTAGCGGCGGCATCACTCCCATTCATAGTGAACTACAACGCGGTGGCGGATTTTGCAAAACATCTCCGTGCGTTGACATCGTGGTTTAGCGCCAACCGATCGGTTCGTGGTTGGCAAGGGCCAATGCTTGAGCGGAAGAGCCTGCAGAATTTGAGTGCGTTAATTGAGCCGATTGCTAAAGACCCAGGCTCAGCGATGACTATCGATGCCTTAACGGTGAATGGAGACCTTCATGTTTCTTTGGTTGTGGGGGCGCAAGAGGCAGCTGCGATTCAGAACAATGTTACGCATGCGCTCAACGAGCAGAAGCACTCCGTGGCTGGAGAGCACCGGAACGTGGTGATGTACTGGTCACAGGCTAGGAATGACAAGAGAGCTAAATCTGGCGACAAGGCCGTAATTGAGAGTATTTCTAAGTCTGCGGTGAAGGTTGTGTTTTCCAGTGACGACCTGAAAAAGCGTATGCTATTTGATGTGGCGCACCCATTCGAGAAAGCCTTCATTGTAGATGTATGGGCTGAGACGATTGATGACAAACCAGTAATGTATGTGGTTCATGAGTTTCGCGGGCTCTTGGACCGGGATGAAGAGTAGATTTAGAAGCTTATGAATTTGAACGAATTTGGCGCACAGGACCTTATGGCTGTTTCGACTTTCATTGTCGTTCTTTTTTCCGCTATCGTGGCTTATCGCGCATTCTTATCCCAGAAACGTATTTCTGTAGCAAAAAATACCCTCGATTTTATGAATGGTGTGATGGCTCTGGATCGCACTGTTTTCCATATTGAGAGGACTATTTATGTAGCGCAAAACTTTAACTCAGATGACTTGAGGGAAATGGCACGGCCAGGCTTTAATGACGAGGATGGTTTTTTAAAAAGCATTAGGTTAGTGCTTAATTGCCTTGAGGGAATGGCGAACGGGATTAGACATGGGGTCTATGATGATAGTCTTCTGTATAGCTCGTATGGATCATTTGTAATGCTGACGTACTCGAATTTTCACCCTTATATTGAGGCCGTTAAGTGTAGAAATGAGAGCTACTATTCCAGTCTTGCGTTGATAAATACGAGATGGATGGCCAAGATGAGCAAGTAATTTTCTTTGTTGGGTGAATCGGCCAGTTTTGATTTTCTTCCGGCTTTGTGTTCAATCTCTCGATTTAGCCGCCAGTAGACGGCTTTTTATATCCGCACAAAATCTAACCCCAACCCGGCCAAGCGCCGGGTTTTCTTTTTGCCGCCCCGCTAATCAGCGGGGCTTTTTTATTGGAGAAACCCATGAGCGGTGGACTTTACCCGGTATCCGGGTCAAAGCTGTATATCGGCGGACGTGTAACCGCCAAGGGAACTGTTACTGCGGCTGACTTTGCAGACGCAACCTGGACGGAGGTCGGCGGCTGGGCCAATGCGGGCGCAATCGGCGATACGCAAGAGGTCGGTGAACAGGCATTGATCAATGAGAAGCGTGTGCGCAAGTTCAAGACCACTTTGAATGGCGGCACGATGGAAAACTCTTTCGTCCCTATGGCCTTGGACCCTGGCCAGATTAAGTTCAAAGCGGCCATTGCAGACTGCGTTCCGTACCAATTCAAAATTGAATGGGGCGCGGATTGCATGCCGTCCTCTGATGTGACGATCAGCGTTGCAGCTCCGGCTGTAGTCACATGGCCAAGCCATGGCTTAGAGGCTGGTCAGCCTGTTGTATTCAGCAATGAGGGCGGGGCTCTGCCCGCTGGCCTGGAGGCCGGGAAGATCTACTACGTCATTGCAGCTGGTCTTGCGGCTAACGCTTTCTCTGTTGCCACCACTCCCGATGCAGCAACCGGCATTGAAACGACTGCAGCCGGCACTGGAACGCACACTGCGTCCGCACCACCTGCAGGTATGACCGATATGTTTTATGGCTTTGCTCTGCCTGGTGCCCGCCAAGGCGGCGACGCGACTGCCGCGCACTTGCGCGCATGGTCGATAGCCGTCGATAGCAACATCATCGAAATCTAAGAACCCGCCATAGCGGTTAGGGGCGGGCGGAACAGGTCTCGCCGCTTGCCCCGTCTTGAGACCTGGGACCATAAGGATTGGAAATGGAAATCAAAGATCTGGTTTTGTCTGACGAAGCTCTGAAGGTGATTGATACTGGCGTTTGGGTGGATGATCTGGACGACGCACCCGGTGTTGAGTTGTTGGTGTGCGGCATCGGCTCCAAAGATGCTCAGAAGACTTTGAGCCAAAAGCAAGCGGCATTGCGTCTGAAGAATCGCGGCAAGCCCTTGAATGAGGAGCAGTTGGCCATGGCCATGCGCGAAACCCTGGCAGAAGTGGTTCTCAAGGGCTGGCGTGGCCTGAAAGATGGCGGTAAAGACCTGGCATATAGCCCGGAGCAGGCCGTGAACTTCATTACTTCCCGTAATGGCGAGCGATTCGCGGGCCTGGTTCTTCAGGCGGCTCAGCGCGTAGATGCAGACGCAAGCCTGTTTGTGGAGGAAGCCACAAAAAACTGATTGCCCGCCTGCGCTGGAGCCTTGATAACCCGAACGCGAAGAAAACCATTGAGGACTATGAGCGATTCGGGCAAGACATCCCGGAAGGCCTGATACCGCCCGATCTTCATGATGTTGAGTGGAGTTACTGGCAGGCTTTCTGGGAGCTTTCTACAGACAGGCAGGTGGGTATGGCGTCAGGCCCTGTGCCTTGGACCGCGATTCATGCATATGCGCAATCCGAGCGCATCACCGATGTGTCGTCCTTCGCGGGGATCATTCGGGCCATGGATGATGCTTATCTCTCGCACCAGGGAGGGGAAAGTAAGACGTTCACACGCGACATGCTAAAGCGGTGATTGATTCGCTGCTATGATTCTCCGTATTCATTTGTTACGGAGATGAGAATGGCATTAACTATTGAATGGTTTTCGGACTCAGAGACGGCAAGAGCTGAAGCTAAGAGTCTACTTGAGGATGATCCAGATAAGTTGTTCAAGGATTTAGGTAGTAGTCAGTTGAAAGATTCAGATTCCGTTGGAGCTGTGCTTAAGTTAAATGATGAGCCAATTGGATTTTTCGTAGTAAATACAGGACAAGTTTTTTTTGAAATATATAAACTATTTATAAAAGAGGACAGCCGCGGGAAAGGGTATGGTGCTGAAGCGGTTGATTATCTTATCAATTTGGGGAGGGATGAGGGTTTTCAGGAGATGGGCATTGAGGTGGCAGGTAGTGCTTCTTCTTTTTGGGAAAGGTATCTGAGTAACAGAGAGCTATGTTGGTTTCCTTTTCCTGGGAAGTTCCAAATACACCTTGATCATGATGAAAATGATCTGGATGCTTGCCCACATGTGGATTTGAAATAATATTCTCTTCAAGACTCAATATAAATAGCCACTTTTGAGTGGCTGTTTTTTAAATGATTTGAGGCCACTTTAACGTAGGTGGGAGTTTTTTTAGGTTGATTTTGGTGTGCTAGGGTACTGGCCGGTGATGTTCGGCTTTCTGGAGGGGCCGATGTTTTTAGCTTCTTTACTATGAAAGGAAAAGCGAAGGGCATGGACCATTTTGGTGTGGTCGGAAAGTAGCTCTGCTTACTGAGATTATGTTTATTAAACCCGCTTCGGCGGGTTTTTTTATGGGTGAGGCCTTATGGAAGTCGCCGCTTTAGGTTTGCGCATTGACGGCGCAGATGGGATTGAACGTGCTCGCGATGCTCTAGGCGGTTTCACCAAGGCGAGTGAAGGCGCTGAGCGTTCTACAGAGAAGCTTGGCACGGGTGGCCGGAAGGCAGCAGAAGGAATCAGTGAGGCTGATAAAGCCGCTGCCAGGGCTAGCAAAAGCTTGGCGACCATGTACACAGATGCTACGCGCACTGCAAAGGGCTTGGTTGGTTTGTTTGCGCTTCGCCAGCTTCAGCAGTTCGCCGATGGTTGGTCTGATTTGCAGAGCCAGGTGGGCGCGGCAACAGGCGATATGGAGGGCGCGGCGTCCTCTATGCAGCGACTGACGGATATGGCGAACGCGTCATATTCACCGCTTCAGCAGACCGTTGGTGTCTACGCGAGAAACGTAGCGACATTCCGTGATCTGGGCCGTAGCGCGTCCGAAGCCGCTGATTTCACTGAGGCAGTGAACCATGCTCTGGTGACAACTGCCACGCGTGGGCAGGATGCAGATGTGGTGATTGGTTCGCTTTCGAGGTCTCTGGCAACAGGCAGGCTCGATGCCCAGGCATTCGAGACGATAGTCTCGCGTAGCCCACGAATCCTGAAGGCAATGGCCGACCAGATGGGAGTTACCACCAGCGAACTGCGTAAGCTTGCAGTGGAAGGGAGGGTTACAAGCGATGTTATTGCGACAGGTATGGTTTCATCGCTAAGCCGTCTGAGCGAAGAGGCCGCGTTGATGCCAGCCACTCTGACTGATGCGTTTGTGCGGGTACAGAACAACCTAACTGAGTTTGTTGGCAAAATCGATAAAGCATCAGGCGCCTCAGGAGCGCTAGCAGAGGCTGTGCTTGGCTTTGCTGATGGAATACGCAAAGCTGGTGATTACGTGTTGGCATTTGGGGCTTGGGCGGGTCCTGCTTTTGATGTCTTGGGAACGGCCTTGGTAGCAGTGGGGAAGTATGCCGACGTTGCTGTTGTGGCTCTGTCTGGGTTCTATGCGCCTGCGCTTATCGGTGGAATCGTAGCCCTCGCTCAATCGTTGAAGGTGGGGTTAGTTAGTGGCATTAACGCGGTCACAGCGGCTATTGCAACCAACCCTATCGGCGCGGTTGTGGCCGTGCTGGCCGCCGCTGGGTACGCCATGTATTCAGCGTTCTCTGAGGCGAAGAGCGGGGCTGATGCTCTAGCTCGTACTGTAGAAGATCTGAAATCACCGCTCAGCTCGGTGGTAGAAAGCTTTAATAAACTCAGCAAGGATCAGCAGGCAAGCAAACTTGTTGAATACACAAAAGCGTTTGAAGAGGGAACAAGAAAGGCAGACTCAGCATTTTCTGATCTTATTGCGAGCGTTAGCGGCATCAATCTTCTTCGATTTGGCGTCCCTGTTGCAGAGTTGGATTTGGTTATTGATCGCTTGTATGCTGCGCGTGCAAGCGGTGAGTCACTATCCCCAATTTTGAATGACTTTGCCACTCGGTTTGGCATCCCTCGTAGCGCCCTTGACGAGTGGGCAACTTTTGCGGGAAATTTTGATGAGCTAAAACAAAATGCGCAAGGCGCGAAGAGTGTCCTAGACGCCGCAAATCGGTCACTGAGCATTCTTTCAACCACCTCGAATAGCTTTGCTTCTGGTATCGAGAAATGGGACGAGTACCTTAAAAAACTGACTGACGCCCGCGACGTTATCGGCATGAGCGCACGTCAACTAGGCGTGTTTGAAGCAGCTCAGGCTGGCGCTAATTCCGTTCAGCAAGAAATGGCCGGGATTGTTACGTCTCAGACAGATGCTTTCAAAAAGCTGCAAACCGCGATTGAAGGTAAGGACACGAAAGCCGCCGAGGCCGCCAAAAACAATATTCGGGCATTAGATGTAGAGCGGCAGAAGGTGGAGCTGCTGGCCATCAAAACCAATGCGCTGATTGCCGCAACCAATGCGTTCGCGCGCGGGGAAGTGTCGGGCGATGTGGCAAGTGGTATTTTGCAAAACATGCTCGCTGGCTTTGCTCAAGCTGAAGCTGCAATTAAGGTGAGCAAGGAGGCCGAGGCGCAGATCACCAACATCTACGCTAACGCTGTGCCGCGTACGACAGGCGGTGGCGGAGCCTCCAAAGGGGATGAGCTCAAGAATGTAATCAAGCAGCTCACGCTCCAAAAGGGCGCTTTAGGCATGACGGCTGAGCAGGCTGCCCGGTACGAGATTGAGATGGCCAAGGGCTCGGAGACAGACCGTAAACGAGCCTTGACGCTGTACGACCAGATCCAAGCCTGGAATGAAACTGAGAAGGCTATGCAGGCGGCGATTGATTCCAGTCGTCAGTACCTGGCTTTTCAGCAGGAAATGGATGTATTCCAGCAGAAGTTGAATCTGGAGTCGGCTGGTGTTGGGATGGGCGATCGCCAGCGTGAGATGGCCCAGGCCGATCTCGCTATCCGTCAGGAGTATGCCCAGAAACGTCTTGATCTGGAGATGGCCCAGCAGGTCAAAGAAACCGCGCTTACTCAGGAGCAGTACCAGTATCGTCTAGATTTATTCCGGCAGTTCGAGGAACAGAAGCTGGCCGGCTTGCAGCAGTCGGCAGAAGCGCGAGCCATAGCCGAGGCTGATTGGACGAATGGTATGTCCAGGGCATGGGACAACTTTGCCACCAAAGCCCAGGATATTGCAGGCCAGACCGAAGAGATCTTTACCGGGATGCTGAGCAGCTTTTCTGTCGGATTTGGCAATGCCTTCGAGAAAATGGTTTTCGATTCCGAGAACCTTGGCGACGCTATGCGCAACGTGGCCCAAGGCATGGCGAGGGCGGTTGTCAATGCCTTGGCTCAAATGGCGGCCCAATGGCTGGCTTACCAAGCCGTGCAATTGATTGTTGGCAAAACCACCCAGGCGTCTGGTGCTGCGGCGATTGCGGCTAATGCGCAAGCTACGGCGCTGCAAGCGGGCTTGGCGGCTTTTGCAAGTACCGCCGCTATTCCTGTGGTCGGCCCTGCTGCTGCGCCTGCTGCGATGGCTACCGCATTAACGATTGCCACTCCTTTGGCGACTGCAGTGGGCTTAACAGCAATGGCTGGTATGGCGCACGATGGTATTGATTCTGTCCCACAGGCCGGGACATGGCTGCTGGAGAAGGGCGAGCGGGTTACCACAGCCAAGACTAGCGCCCGGCTTGACTCGGTTCTGGAGCGTATTGATGCACGTCAGCGCGGCGCTCGATCGTCTGGGCAGCCAGAAGATTCGCGCCCCTCCCGCGGGATGGTGATTAACGTCATTGAGAATCCAGACCGCGCTGGGCAAACGGAGGTTCGTCAAAATGAGTATGGGGACGAGGAAGCCGATGTGTTTGTGGCGGATATCTTCGGTGGCGGAAAGCGCGCTCAGAGTATGGAGCGAGCTTATGGATTACGGCGGGTAGGGACATGATTCATACAGATATTAACTATCCAGAGGGTCTGCCCTGGCCCGTCCGTGATGGCTACGGAATAAAACACACTCAGCCTTTCCAACGAACGCAGATGGAAGGTGGTCGGGCTCGCCAACGCAGGAGATTCAGCTCGGTCCCTACAACCGTCAATGTGAACTGGATCTTTAATGGCGATAACGAGGCCGCACTGTTTGAGGCTTGGTTTCGGGACGCTATTAAAGATGGGGCTGAGTGGTTTAACTCGCCGCTTAAAACCCCGGTTGGTGAACAGCACTATGTGTGCCGCTTCGTCTCCATGTATACCGGCCCCGATCCGGAGGGGATGTGCTCCTGGCGTGTGGGCGCCACCTTGGAGATATGGGAGCGACCACTTATGCCGCCAGGCTGGGGCGAATTTCCCGAGCTCGTTCTTGGGTCGAGCATCATCGATATTGCACTTAATCGGGAGTGGCCAGAAGCATGAGTGCCTTAGAGATTGTGTATGCCAGCGCTCCGACCGATGCGATGTTGCTTTATACGCTGGAAGTGTCCGCGCCTAGTGTGACCCCGGTGCGGATTGTTCAGGGGTATGAAGATCGGATGCTGGGAGTAGATGGTCAACTGGTGTTGTTTGAGGCGGCAGCAGTGGAATTGTCGCTGCCTTCGCGTAACGCCTCTGGGCAGCAGACTTTGCGGTTTGGTATTGCCGGGGCCAATGACCGCATTCGGCCTATTGTCGATGCGATGCTTGAATCCGGGCAGATGGTGACACTGACAAGCCGGACGTACTTTGCCAGCGACATTACGGCGCCGGCGGAGAGGCCGTATGTCATGGCTGTGCTAAGCGGGCAGTTTGAAAACGGCACGTTTGTGGCTGAGGCCAGTTACTACGACCTGCTCAATACCGCTTGGCCGCGAGAGCGCTACACGGCTGAGACGGCACCGGGGATTCAGTGGCTATGACAATTGATGACTTTCTGCGTACGCGGTACAAGCCGTTTGGCCGCACCGCTCCGGAGCTGGACTGCTGGGGGCTGGTCAGGCTGACCAGAGCCTCGCTGTTTGGCGGAGCCATGCTGCCCAGCTATTCGGAAACTGACCCTGACGATAAAGCAGGTCTGACTAAGGCGGCCAGCGAAGTGCGTGAGCAGGGTGGGTTCGTAGAAGTGCAGCCAAGGCCCGGCGCCATCGCCACCGGTTGGCGCGCACGGCTGTGCGTCCATGTCGGGATTGTCGTAGAGGCAGACGGCAGACTCTGGGTGCTGGAAACAGACACCGGAACGGGCCCCACGCTCACCAAAATCAACGCTTTTGAGGCCCGCTACACGCGGGTTATTTTTTATGACGATCAGAGTATTTCTTAGCGGGACGTGTGAACAGCCCTGCGAGACGCACGAATGGACCGGCACTTTAGCCGGTTTTTTTGCGTCCAAAGGTTTGGTGTACACGCTGGCTGAGCAGCCCAGGTCGCACGTAACGGTCAATGGCCAGCCGCTGCCGATGATCGAGTGGGCCGATCGTTACCTGGCTGCTGGTGATGATGTTGAGATGCGCCTGATTCAGCATGGAGGCGTATTCTCGGGCCTGGGCAAGCTGCTGGGTAGCATCTTCAACTTCGCGTTCGGCTGGTTGATGCCAAAGAGCAGCAGTCAGAACTACGGCTCCCCGGAACAGGGCCAGCGTCTTGAGACTACGTCCGCTAAAGCAAACCAGGCAAAGCTGGGCGATGTCGTGCCCGAGCTGGCTGGCCGGTTCCGTCGCTACCCTGATTACCTGACGCCGCCGCGCCGACGTTTCGTGAACTGGCGCGAGCAGTGGTTGGAGTTCCATGCGTGTATCGGCCCTGGCCAATACCAGATCAATGACGCGGACGTGAAAGTAGGGGACACGCCGTTCTCTGCTTTGGGCGCTGACGGCTCCTATGCCATCTACGGTCCTGGCGCTGATCTTTCTGGCACGTCCACACATGAGCATTGGCACACAGTCCCTGCAGTCGGCGGTACGTCTTCTGGCACGGCAGGTCTGGAAATGTCCACGGAGATGGCAAACCGGGAGAGCACGCAGCCAGCAAGCTATTCGTTTGATGGCAGCTATATCTGGCGCTCTTCTGAGAGCGAGTACCCTCCAGGCTGGGGGGCTGGAACATTGGTCAATATTCGTTTCCCGCAGCAATTTGACGTTTCACGTCCAGCATTGCCATTCCCAAATGCTCAGCGCAATCGGTTCACCGGCGCTTTCAAGCATCTTATGCCGATTGGTGGGCTAGGTTCTGTTTCGCTGAGCATGGAGTTCTCTGGTCAGCTATACAGCGTTGTGGTCGGCTCGATGGATTTGGATGAAAACGGAGATGGCTGGATCGAATTGGTATTTCCACGTGAAGACCCGGAAGACCCGGTGAACTGGGTCAATTTCGTTCCGCTTGGCCAGCAGACGATCATTTTCCAATTGTCTCCTGTGCCACGCTACGCCATTCAACAATACTCTTCTGACAATATCGTTGTTTGGCGTTTGTTGCCCAACGGCCAGAACGATCCTAATTGGAAGGGCTTTCCGCAAGTGACCTCCTCCGAGGCGACCGTGACGTTCAACGGCGGCACAGTGTATGGCGAGTGGAGTAGCGAGTTTGTAGCCACGCCTGGTAAAGAAACGACGACCGCTATCGAGATCGACTTTTTCTTTCCGAATGGACTGGGGTACATACGCGATAACGGTGATGTCACTACTCAAGGACTGGGCATCGAAATTCAGTACCGGAACGCTGACGGCGGTCCTCGCACGACGATCAGTAAGTGGTATGAGAACTGGACGCTGGATCAGATCGGAGTTACCGAGTCGATCAGTGTTCCGCAAATGCGGCCGTCTGTGCGCGTTCGGCGGGTGGGAGCAAGCGGCACGTCCACACAGGTCAAAGACACAATCCAGTGGTACGGCCTGAAAAGCCGTCTGCGGACGCGAACAAGCTACCCGCGCTGGACTACGATGGCAGCTTGGCTGCGTGTCGGCGGACGCCTGGGTGCGCAGTCGGAAAATCAGATTAACGTGGTTGCGACGCGAATCCTGCCAGTTCTGCAAAGTGACGGCACTTGCTCTGCTCCGCAGCCAACGCGGGACATCTCTGCATTTGCTCGCTATATCACCGGCTCAATTGGTTACTCGGATCTGAATCTGGATACCGACGAGCTGAGGCGCTTGGATGCGATTTGGAAGGCCCGAGGTGAAACGCTCGACCATGTATATGACCTTACGACAGCTCAAGATGCCCTGAAACTTGCTTTTCGGGCCGGTTTTTCTGAGTTGACTGTGTCACATGGCCTGATCCGCCCAGTTCGCGATGATGCGCGCACCCAGTTCGAGCAAAGCTACTCACCGCTGAACATGACAAAGCCATTGCGTGAAAGCGTGAACCCTCGCAAACCCATGGACCCGGACGGGGTGGAGGTCGAGTACATCGACGCGGAGACCTGGACGTCAATGACGGTGAAGTGCCTGCTTCCAGGGGATCAGGGGTTCAAGCTGGAGAAACTGAAACTCGATGGCGTGACGGACCGAGTCCGGGCCTGGCGAATCGGTATGCGCCGACGCCGGGAGCAGGCCTATCGAAACCGTGAGTACAGCTTTGGCACAGAAATGGACGCATTCAACAGCGAGTACCTGTCTTATGTACCGTTGTTTGATGACGAGCCAGGCAATGCACAGATGGGCCTGCTGACTGATATCGGCCCAGTCTCTGGTGGTGCATTGCTGCGCATCAGTGAGCCTTTGCGCTGGGTTGCCGGTGCGCCGCATTCCGTGGGGTATCGAACACCAGAGGGCAAGTTTGTTGGTCCGTTTGTGGCGTCTCCAGGGCCTGATGACTTCTCGATCATTGCCGACATTCCGCAGCCCTGGCCAGAAGTCAGCCTGAAACAGGAGCTTCCACACATCTATTTTGGCCTGACGTCTGATTGGATAAAGCCAGCTCTGATCACGAACATCCAGGCCCGTGGCACCGACGCTACGGACGTGACCGCAACAAATTACGACGTGCGTGTGTACGCCGATGACAACAACAATCCGCCGGAGTAACCCCGGCACCAGCATCAATCAACCCGCTTCGGCGGGTTTTTTTATGGGCGTTTGAAATGACGACATACAAAACCGGCAACCCACTCGGCAGTGTGGCTCCCCAGGACTTATTTGATAACTCCCGAAACTTAGATTTGGCTTTAAATGGTTCGGCTCCGGAGTGGACTGATCGATTCGGGCTCCCTCACAAATCGTATGCGCTGATTGAGGCCTCGATAGATGCAGTGAAAGTTAATGCGGACACCCAGATTGCGGCGGTCTCTGCTAACGCGGCACATCAGATTGCGGTCACGACCGAGAGTGCTAATGCGCTAATCGCGAGCCTCGGTTATATGCCACCTGTCCCGTATGAAGCAGGGCTTCAAATGACGGTCGCAAATCAAACGGTGTCTTACCAAGGAGCCGTATATGCTCCAGTTGCGTCTGACCTTCCCTTTGAGACAACAGGTACATTTGAGTCCGACAAGTTTCGGCTAGTGCAGGGGGTTAGTGGTGCAGACTTGAGTGCCGACTATGGGAGTGCGATGGTAGGACATCACGGCTCGACGGTGTCACAAGAGCTGGATGCTCGAGTAATTTACGGCAAAACCCTTGCTGATTTACAAGCTATTCCGGCTGCTAGGCTGGTCGATGGACAGCGGGCATCACTGGCAGATGGGACAGAGTATCGTTGGTACTCTGCTTCCAGCTCTTGGCGCTCAGTGAGTCGCCAAGTTCTTAATAATGAGGGCGATACTACCGCTCTAAGCATGGTTGACTGGGCAAACTTTTCAAACGCTTCTCGCCGTTTGTTTGTCACCCATCACTACAATGATGCAGAAATGGTGGTTTGGGATAATGTAGGGGATAAAAACTTATTCCTTTTGCTGAGAAATGCAAGAAATCCGAGCCGTAGGCCTGATAAGCCAGCAGACTTTGTTGGAAGCGCTGATTTCCTGAGATGCCAAAATACCTATTTTTATAATGGAGGCTACCAGGCATTTAATGCTTTTCAGATCAAGTACACCGGAGATCTCGAGTGGGGAAATCAGGGCGATAAAAATGCAGCAGTGAAATTAATAAATAGCCGTTCAACACACAATTTTCAATATTCTTTCCGACTTGAGACGAAAACGGCGAATCTTAGGCTTTTGGAAATAACTGAAAGCGCAGACAACTCTGTGTTTCAGTTTAAGTGCCCCAGCAGTAAGTTGGCTAGGCTCGATGCTTCCGAGACAATGACGGAAGGGATGTATATCTCTGCTCTCGCTGGACCATTAGATCTTGAGGCGGCTGCAGGAAAAAACCTAAGACTAAGAGCATCGGAATACAATGTTCGGACGGCGACGGGCTGGGCATTTTTAGGGAAATTTGTTGATACTGGGTCCGCACCATCCGGCCCCGATTCGCCTGGTGAACGCGGCGATTTTTATGTGAATAGCGCTGGGACACTTGCCTATTTTTGTTATGCCCCGAGTAAGTGGTCTAGGGTTTCACTTACCCCAAATTGGTAGTTTTTTGTTGTTCCAGATATTGAGGTGCATTGCCTGCTTATGCAGGCTTTTCTAGGATCCATTGTTTACCAGCTCTTTTATTTTATTTAGAGCAAATATTTGCGAGGTTTCATCAAAATGGAATGGTGATGGCCCCCATCTGTGGATATCGGGGCAAGATAACCTATTTTCATATTCAATAAATTGACTTGGTTTTAAGCTGCGTTCTTGTATTTCATATATTTTTGATAGTGTTTCGTTCAGCTTGTTAACCATATTTATTTCAAATTTTACTCCGGTAGTAGTTTGGTGTTGACAAAAAACTTTATTTATTATTATTTTGTCTTTAAGTTTTTTTTCGTCTAACACTTCCAGTAGTCGTATCCATCCCTCTGTCCACCATTCCATGAATAATGGCGTCCCGGACATAACTGTTTTTGCTGTTGATGGCAGCTTCGGTTTAGTCGCCATTAATATGGGCGATGCAGTAAATCGACCACCATTTGGTAGAGTGGCTAAATTAAATCGCTCATCGATGCTGTCCACGATAACGACATCAGCTACTGCAGATTTTATTCTGCCCAGTGATTTTTTTGTAATATCCCATTCAATAAGTCGTTTTTGAAATGGTGATTCCACATGCTCGCTATAGGTGTCTCTGAATGGGATGGGGGCAAAAATAGAAGCTAATGAGCTCCGAGCGACGTAGAGGGGTATTTGGAAGTCTTGTGCTGCCGGGAGATTGAAAATATCTCTTGATACACAGCTACCAATGATAAGTACGTTCATTTTATTGGTTGGGCGATTAGCTTGTTAGGTGTAGTGAATATTTTTTTTAATCGTAATTTAACCTAGCATTCTAACCTTTAGTAGCCCAAGGCAACCAGGGTTCAGAGTGAGTATGCCGCCTAAGCGGCTTTTTTTACGTCTGCTGCAAACGCAGCGCTTCACGGGAGACAGCCATGCCGACCGTAAACAAGGGGAAGAAACCAATGCAGCACAACGATGGAGCACATCTGCCGATTACAACCGGCTCAGCATTACTGATCTACAAGTGGACGCTGCAAGAGTTTGTGTTGCTGCTTTGGGCAGCTTATGTGCTGATTCTTATTGTGATCAAACTGCCAGACTTCTTGCGGTCGGCAGCTCGTTTGGTTGGCGGTCTGCAGCGTGCATGGGCCAATCTAAAGGAGTGGAAACGTGGATCTAAAAACTAAAGTCGGCACAGGGGTAATTGCGGCCGCGATCGGCCTGGTCGCCGCCTGGGAGGGGCGCTCACTGGTGGCGTATGTGGACCCAGTTGGCATCCCGACTATCTGCGACGGTTATACGCACAGCGTGAAGCTGGGCGATGTGGCTACGCCCGCGCAATGCGATGTGCTGACTGAGCAGGAAGTGCGCAAGGCGCTGGCGGTCGTTGACGGCTCGACGCCTGGCCAACTGCCCGATGGCGTACGTATTGCGCTGACCAGCTTCGTCTATAACGTCGGACCTGGCGCGTACGGGGGCTCTACGCTGCTGCGCCGGCTGCGGGCTGGAGACCTGATCGGGGCCTGCAACCAGTTGCCGCGCTGGGTGTATGCCAGCGGTAAGAAGCTGCGCGGACTGGAGCGGCGTCGAGAAGCGGAGAGACAGATATGTCTATCAAGTCTGCGTTAACTGGGGCTGCTGTACTGGCAGCCCTTTTCATTGGGCTACAGCTCTACGGCGCAGCTCAGTACCGAAAGGGGTACGGCCAGGCGCAAGCCGAAAACGCAGTTGCCGTTGCTTATGCCCAGAGCAGGGTGCGGCAAGTCGAGCAACAGAAACAAAAGGAGGTTGAGGATGTTCGTGCCGAATATCAAAAGCAGCTTGATGCGGCGGCTGGCGCTGCTGTTTCTGCCCGTGCTGATTCTGACGGGCTGCGCGGCAAGCTCACAGCCGCCAATGAGCGTGCAGCCGCCCAAGCTGCCAGAGCCGGACGTGCGCTGGATGAGAACGCCCGAATTGCCGCCGAACTGCGCAACGTGGTCGGAATGTGCGCAACACGATATACAGAGCTGGCAGGAGTCGCTGACGGCTACCGGGGCGATCTGATGGCGCTGCAGGGGTATGCCCGGTCAGTTATCGGCACCCCGTGAGCGCGTCGAAATGGAGGCGGGGGCTTTGGCGCGGCTGTGTCAGAGGTAAGACTAATGCTGACAGGCATCCGATGTGTCAGTACTCACGTGGCTGCCGCCGATCTAAAGCGGAAATCGGTTGCGTACGAGTGAGCTCGAAAAGCTGATCCTCAGGTCGCTCACACGTCTAGCTGTTGCGCGTCAACCTAGACAAATGGCGTAGCCCCGCCATTTGCCCCAACTCCGAGTGTCCAGAGATACTGGTCGAAAATTCGGTCAGCGAACCAAAGTTCTTTGAAAACTGCCTTTGCCTCGGTATGCGCATCAGGTGGGATGCATGTCCACGTGAGCTGGCAAGGTAGGTCGGCAAGCGCTTCCTGCAGAGCATCCTTGTGCGTGTCCAGTTGATCTTCCCAGACTGCAGCATACTGCGTGTAGTCGATACCCAATTTGCCTCGAACACCTCTAAGACGGGCAAGTGTATCAACAGCTCTCTTGTCCAGTATTCGTACTTTGTGGTCGCCAGCAAACCATAAGAACTTCGTGGCCGCCGACAGAAGATTAGCATTAATACCGCTCTTTACCGGCGCCACCTCGCCTAATTCTCTCGCGAGAGTGCATACCTTGTTCGCGGTGTCCTCTGCGCCTTGAATGACGCACATTACGCGCGCTGCCGCGGTCTCCCATCGTTGGCTACTTGATTGCGGATTGTTCTTTTCGATCTTGAACCCGCGGGCTACCCTGTACTTCGCCGCGAGATCTCCCAGGACGCTGGCATCAATTGACCGGGAGCCGTTTTTTCTTAACTCGTTCATGATCTTGCGGTCTGTCATGAACCATAGGTTTGCATAGGACAGCGCCGAGTGCCTCATTAACCAAGGCGCGCTTGCATTTGATTTTTTTGTCGTCAACCTCATTGCCGTCCCTTTTCGCAGAATCTAGTGACAAATTCGGAGTGCTCGTCACTGGAGCATGGGCCATTGTAGCCAGAGGAGTAGGCGAGATGCCTTGCTCGGTTGCTGGCAGCCGACACCGCCATCAGAATGTTTGCCGAGTTGCTTGGAGGGCTTGATGAGGCTGCGGGAGTCTACGCAGTAGAGGCTGACCGACGCCGAGTAGCGGGTTTGGCGTGCGAAGCTGCATACGTAGACGTTCAGGGGCGGTAGTCACTGCGGCGAATTAGGATGCTACTTTTAAAGGCATTTTTAAGCTTAATTTATGTACCACCGGCTCTGTTGCCACGTTATGTGGAAACATAGGTATTTAAATAGCAGCTAGGCGATTGGTGACCAGGCAGATCCTAGTGCTCAGTATCAAATCTGCTTCAGATTTCATAATTTTTTTTAGCAATGGTTCTTAAGGTTGGTATTAATGATAATATGAGACTCTATTGATATTGTAATGGGATTGTTTTTCTTAACTGTTTATAGGGGTTTTTATGTCGACATCGTCATTGTAGATGATTATGTTTTCTGGTCTACCTAACTGATTGAAGAGCATGGTTTCAACAAATTGATAACGTTGCATCCATAGGAGGTTTGTTTCTTCTTCATTCATTTTTGTTATTGATTTCACATTAGAGATAAATTTATCCGCCCAATCTGGATCGTCAGAGTTAATTGCAATATTCGCTTCAAAGTGTATTTTATTATGTTCCTCTTCGGATATTTTTTTCAATTCATCTCTAAGATCTTTGAGAACATCGGATACATATGACATGCGTAAAAAGCCCGTCACTATCTCGCGCCAAGAGCGCGGTCTACGTTTTGTCGCTATGGGGACGAACGCAGACAGACGGTAAAGTAGTCTAGCGGTGAAAATACCTGCATGAATTGCGTCTACTGGTGCAAATGTCCCAATAACACTTAGAGCTCCTGAACGCAGTAGACCGTTGGCTACCGAGGCATGAGATCCGTCCAACGGATGAGTGCTGCATGCGGACAGGATAACAATTGGAGGTACGCGAGCGCGATTGGCAAGCTGCCAAACGTCTACTCTTTCTTGGCCAATATGTAGCCACGCATGGCTTTCTTCTCCACCGTGATTTCCGTGACAATCAAATATTACTATTGCCCCTTCGAAACTGTTTAGTGCAACAATTAGTTCGGCCTCTGACGCCACATCTACGAGTTTTAAGGTGATATTTTCAAGGCCGGAAGACTGCTTAAAATGATCTATGGAACTTGATAGAATATCGTATATATGGTCATTCGGGTCTAGTGATCGAATTACTAAAACCTTAGTCATAGCACTAAATGGTATTAGTAGTCGTTGCCCTGATAAGAGTGTTTGTGTAGTGACATTGCCCGGTGTCGATGGGACGCGTGAGATTTCATGGCGGAACATTACTGGAATGAGATTTATAGATAGCCATTCAATCGGGAAGTCGCAAACGGTCAATAGTTTCTCACGTTCACCAAATATTTCATTGACTAACTTGGCGCCAATCTCTTTATAAATTGTTCGACTATAGTGCGCGATCTTACGATTCAACTCTAGTGAGCGTTCTCGGTGATTAGAATTTACGAGACCGTAGATTACACTTAGCTGGTCATGATGCAGCATCACTGAATTAGGTAGCCGAAGGGCTGGCACAAACTGATTCGCGGCAGCTAGCGCTATGATTGTAGTGAAAAAATGTAATTCTGACTGACGGATTTTCAGTAAAGTTCCTAATATCTCATCCTCATAAGGATTGAAAATAGCATTTTCATTTATTTGTAGTGATGAATTTCCATAACCTTTGTTACGTATTAAAGATTTTTTAAGAAAGTCACGTCTATCACGGTCTAGTTCACGATATATCTTTTGCCAGAATTGGCTGTTTGCCCGATATAAATAAGTATATATTGATGGGCAAAATAGAATTGCGTCATTTTTGCGCATAGGTGGTAGAGTACCAAGGCTGTGGCGAAGCCCATCAATAACTCTGGAGAGCTGCAGCATGCCCTCTACATGTTTGTTGCTATCAGCCGCAGGCGCAATTCCCTTTCCTTTCCGAATGCGGTAGCCATAGAGCTCAAGGGTCTTGAGAAGGGGAATTGTACAGTTGTGTAGGGCCGGGACAAACGCAAGTGATCCTTCATCCCTCGGCGTTGGAGGCTGTTTGGACACTGAAGCATAGAATTCAGCGTACATCGAATTTATTGAAGATGCGCGGGAGAGGAGATCTAGTAACCAATGATTGGCTGCATCGCTCGTCAGATCTGAAAGCGATAGAACGCCTGGCTGAGATCCGACGGTGATATGGAGCGGACGTACCGTGAAGAGATTAAGCTGGTTCTCTACGAGCTCAACGGATTTGGTCGAGCTCCAGATGACGGTCAAAGGATAGTTATGATCAATGTGCATGTCATCAAAGAGATCTACCCGGATCATATGGAGGTCTAGGTTAGACCCAACCATCTTGGATAATATAAGGTCAGAGCCCGTTAAGAAAATATCCATGATGTCGTGTGGAAAATCGATAAGTACTCTAAATATATCTTGGTAGTCTTGAAATAGTGCTTTGGAGAAGCCTTGGAAGAATGGTGTTGGGTCTTCGGCAATGTCTGGGGGCATCGCTATAATGTGTCTAATTGTGCTTGTGATCATAGCTGCATAAATTTCAGTAATAGGAAATCTTAAAAATATAAAAAATATTAAGTTGGGAGAGCTTGATGTAATATTTTTTAGTGGAGTGAGTTTTGTGAAACTTGCATTCTAACGCTTAATTTTATTTTTCCTAGTGTAGGAATATTGAAAATTGTCCAAGTGTGGTTGTGGTTATAGATGTAGTTAGTTAAATTGGATTTCCGATGAATATCTGGCTTTCAAAGAGCTTGTGTCTATATAAAGACTTATACAAGCTTGGGGAACACCAGAGCGATAGTGGAGGGTGCCTCTTGACTAAATTTTTGTATAAAAAAACAGTAATTTAATACTTAACCACTTGACAGGTGTAACAGGCCGTGGACGCAAAAAAGCCCGCTCTAAGGCGGGCTGTCGGTGACGTGTCGGGGCTTAATCGGTAGGGGAGTCATCCGCTCCCTGTAGAAGCACTTTCACTTTTGGGGGCATGGATGGGGGTATGCAGCCCATCCTTGAAAGATGAATCCCAAGCATATCAACACCTTAGAAAAACACCCCCGTTCCAGTACTGCCTACCAGAATACATACACACAGCTCCAAGCTGTGCCAAGAAAAGCCCCAAAGATCAATGCTTTGGGGCTTTTTTGTTGCCCAGCGTTCCAAGCTGCGCCAAGCCCCGCCAAGGTATTTTGGGGGCATGAATCGGGGCATGGCTATTTGGGATGCTTTCTCCTGCTGTTCATCCAGATAGTCCGTCCCCCATTGTTTCAGCGATCTTTGTACTTCACCTTACGTCACGACATACTGGGAGATCGCAAAAAAATGCGCTGCGCTGCCAGCTAGCACGAATAGATGCCAGATACCGTGCCAATGACGAAAACGTTCGTCAAACACAAAGAAAACAATTCCAGCGGTATAAATTGCGCCACCTGCTGCCAACCAGGAAAAGCCCTGCGAGCCCAAATTGGAAGCCAACGGCCCTAACGCCAATAATACAATCCATCCCATAACGGCATAAATCACCAGCGACAATACGCGCGCGGGCGAACGGGGGCGGATATCTTGAACAATGCCAATGACTGCCAAGCCCCAGACCACACCAAACAGACTCCATCCCCAAGGCCCTCGCAGCGTTACTAGGCAAAAGGGCGTATAGCTGCCAGCAATCAGCAAGTAGATGGAAAAATGATCCATCTTCCGGAATACGTTTTTGGCTCGTCCCTTGAAGCAGTGGTACAGGGTGGAGATCAGGTAAAGCAGGATAAGCGTGGCGCCATAGATGGCCGTGCTGGTGATGCGCCAGGGATCGCCAGTCAAACTGGCCATGACAAGCAACCAGGATACGCCGCCCACAGCCAGGACAGCACCGATCAGGTGTGTCCAGGCGTTGAATCGTTCACCGTGATACATGATTTTCTCTTCTCTCCAAATAGGTGGTAGGCAGATTGTAAGACTGTCGCCGTAAGGGGAAAGCGTAGTGGATAAATCAGGGTTTCGCATTGGTGTGTGTCAAGTCCGGGCCTAGGTACATGGCCTAGCGTACCGAGACGGTCAGGTAAACCCCAATTTCTGCTGAACCCGCCCGGCTCTAGGATGGGAGCAGCGCGACGTGCGTTCTTATTTCAGGGAGGGGGCATCATGAAATTTGTGCTTTATAAAGACAAAGGCGGTGAATGGCGGTGGCGATTCAAGGCGGCAAATGGAAATATTATTTGTGTCAGTTCGGAAGGCTATACCAGCAAGCAGAGCGCACAAAACAGCATTGAGTCTGTGAAGAAAGGGATACCCGATGCTCCAGTGGTCGAGGAGTAGGTAAAAAGCCTGTTTCCCGCCTTGGTCATCCAGGCGGGTCTGGCCGGTCTGGCGCGGACAAGAGTTTATGTCTATGAAGCCAAGTGCAGATGCTCACGGCTGGGCGGCATAAGCCATGCTGCGTGGCGATGAGCAGGCCGGCCTGTCCTCCTTTTTTAACTGACTATTCCTCCTGTGCCGACTCCTGGCCGCGCACGATACCGCAGCGTTTATGAGCTTGCATGACGATTGCAACGTTGCTGTTGAGTACGCCTTCTATTTCCCCCAGCCGACGTGTCACCACATCCCAGAGCTGCAGGCTATCTCGGCACAAAATGTGCCAGAAAAGCTGTGAGGGGCCACTGGTACCGAACAGGCAACGGGTATTGGGATCTTGCGCCAAGTGCGCCGCCAAGGTATTGACGGCTTGAGGGCGTACTTGCACGGATACCACCGCTTCAACTGGGAATCCCACCAAAGCGGGCTCCACTTCAACCCTGAACGACAGCGCTTTGCGCTCCACCAAATGCTGCAACAGTCGCTGGGCAGTAGGTTCGCTCACGCCCGCCTGCTCCGCCAGTTCGGCCAGGCTGGCCCGTCCATCTCTTTTTAACCAGTTGGCGATTCGCTGTTCAGCCTCGTTGAGCGCAAGGGGGGTGTGTGTGGAGCTTGTATCGGTAATGCCGGCTGGGTCGGCCTGTATGCGCCATTGACCTGCGCGGCGAAAAGACCGTAGGACCAGGCGTGCATCGACGTGCTCGACTCCTGGCATGCAGGGCAGAATGCGGGTCACCAGTTCGGGCATGTCTGCTTCATCGGCCAGAGTCAGTTCAGCCATCAGGTCTGCTGAGCCGGCCAAGGTGACAACCAATTGGCAGTTCTCCATTTGGGCCAGTGTGTCAGCCACGTGAGGGACCTGACCGGCGTGGCAACGTATCCAGGCATGCAGTACGACCCCCTTGCCTGTTGCCAGCGGGTCGGTTTCTGCAATCACGCGTAATGCACCCGTTTCCAACAGACGTTTGATTCGCCTGCCCACGGTACGTTCGGCAATGTCTGCGGCTGCGCCCAGCTCCCGCCAGGAGGCCCGTGGATCTGCCTGCAAGGCAATCAAGCAGGCCAGATCGGTGTCATCGAGCGTGGGCAGCAAGGGTTTACCCTTGCTTGACGTGACCATATTCATCTAATTAACCTTCTTCAATTGCTAAAAAACAAAATTTTTAATATTTTTTTGTCCAAAAATAAATAAATTGAGGAATTCATGAGCTCTCCCTCTCATCGTCCGAGCGCCCCGCCTGGCCTCGACCCTGCCCCGGTCTCGCGCGTTCGTACCATTGTGGCTGGCAGTGTAGGCAACGCAGTTGAATGGTTTGATTGGACCATTTACGCTTCCTTCGCTATCTTTTTCTCCAGCCAGTTCTTTCCCGACGGCAATGAGACCACGGCGTTGCTGGCCAGCTTCGGCATTTTTGCAGTGGGCTTTTTCATGCGTCCCATCGGTGGCTGGTTGCTTGGCATTTTCTCCGATCGCTACGGACGCAAGGCCGCTTTAGGGCTGACTATCCTGATGATGGCCGGAGGGTCGCTTATTATCGCAGTAACCCCGACCTATGCTGCAATAGGTTTGGCGGCGCCTCTTTTGTTGACGCTGGCCCGCTTGCTGCAGGGCTTGTCCCTGGGAGGGGAGTATGCCTCGGCTACCACGTTCTTGACCGAGATGGCGCCCCCTCATCGGCGCGGTTTTTATTCCAGTTTCGTGTTCTTCAGTGCGGCAGTCGGTATTTTGGCGGCCTCGGCTGTGGGCTGGGTGCTCACGACCTGGTTGAGCCGGGCGGAGATGGCCGAGTGGGGCTGGCGTATTCCGTTTCTGCTGGGAGCATTGGGCGGTGTGGCTGGCCTTTGGATTCGGCGCTCGATTCCCGAGACTGAGGCTTTTTCTGAAAGCAAAAAAGCGGGTGTAGAAAAGCAGCCTTTGCGTACCTTGTTGCGTGAGTATCCTGTGGAAGTGCTGCGCATTATCGGTTTTTCCATTCTGACAACCTTCGCGTTCTATATCTTTGTCGCTTACGTGCCGACCTACGCCATCCGCCATGTGCAGGCCGATCCCAAGGTGGCCTTTGCCGCCAATACGGTGGCGTTGATTGTGTTCATGGTGGTGCAGCCCTTGTTTGGCGCTTTGTCCGATCGTATCGGACGCAAACCGCAGTTGATCGTGTTTGCCGCCGGGTATTTGTTCTTCTTTTATCCGCTCATGAGCACATTGGGGCCGTCTTTCGGTTCCATCCTGACGGTAGAGCTGTTTGGCTTGGTGCTGTACGCCATGTATACCTCGATTGGCCCTGCCATTATGTCTGAGCAGTTTCCAACCAGCGTACGTGCGGTTGGTATCGGGGCGCCCTATAACCTGATGGTGGCGTTGCTGGGGGGGACCACTCCTTATTTGCTGACCTGGTTGCAAAGCAATGGCTTGGAACGCTGGTTCTTTTACTATGTGCTGGCTGGTGCGGTCATTACCTTGATCACGTTCATCCGTATGCCCGAGACAGTTGGAAAAAAACTGCGCTGATCGCGCCCGTTTCGCCCGGCGTCAGGCCGGGCATGTACAGCCCGCTTGGCGGGCTGTGTGATTTTCAGGAAGCTCCATGTTGAAACAAGATGTCGTCCTTCATTTTCGAGATGCTCTTCAGATCGGTCTCGAGATTCGACAGGGCCGATTAAGTGCCCGGCAAGTTGCCACTTATTTTCTGGACCGTATCGAGCGTGCTGCCGGACTTAATGCCTTTAGTGTGATCACGGCCGAGCGGGCCTTGGCTCAAGCAGACGCGGCTGACCGTCTACTGGCTGCTGGCATCGTGCTGGGGCCTTTTCATGGCGTGCCCGTTGCGGTCAAAGACAGTGTTCAATGGGAAGGAACCGAGGCGACCCTGGGCTCTCAAAGCCGTGTCGGCAAGATCAGCACGGAGACGGCGACTGTACTGCGTTCGCTGATGGCGCAAGGCATGGTGGTGCTGGGCAAAACCAAAATGACCGAGTTCGCCTTCGGCTTGTCCGGACAAAACCTGACTCAGGGTACGGCACGCAATCCGTGGGATGCTGCGGTAGCCCGCGCTCCGGGTGGCTCGTCCAGCGGGAGTGGGGTGGCGGTAGCGGCCGGTTTGGTGCCCATCGCCCTGGGCGGGGATACCGGTGGCTCAGTGCGTGCGCCAGCCACACTGAACGGCCTTGTCGGTTATAAGCCCTCGAGCGGAATGATCAGTGGCGCAGGCAGCTTGCCCTTGTCTGAGACCCTGGATGTGCTGGGGCCGATTGCCCGCAGTGTGGCCGATGCCCGCCAACTGGCGGCGGTATTGGCGGGGCCGGACATTGCCGACCCATCGACTTTGGTTTTGCCCGCCGCTTGTGTGGCTGCCCTGCGAGCACCTGCGGCACCGATACACAGCCCCATCGCTGTGCTCGATGCCCAGGCCTGGCCCGCAACCTTGGACAGCGCGACACAATTGAATTGGCAGGGCACGCTGGATCGTCTGCAAGCGGCGGGCCTGGAAGTGCAGACGTGGACGCCACCCCCTGCTTTATCTTTTGCTCGGATGGCAGAGGATAATTCAACGGTGCTCGCGTATGAAGCCTATCGTTATTACGGCGAGCTCGCTGCTGATTCTCGGCAAGCCTTGTGGTCGGTGGTGCGGGACCGTATTTTGGCAGGTGGGATGATTGATAGCGCATCTTATGAAGCCGCTTTGCAAAGACGCAGGACTGATATGCAGGTTTTTGCACAGGCGATGCAAGGTTCGGCTGCCTTGTTGATGCCCGCCTGCGATCAGGTGGCCCAAGCGTTGGACCCCGAGGATGTACGGCATGCCGGATTGGGTAAGTTACTGCGTCCTGGCAATTTCCTGGGAGCGGCGGCCATTTCTCTGCCTACCGGGTTGGATGAGCAGGGCTTGCCCACAGGCATTCAATTAATGACCCCGCGAGGGCATGATGCAGCCTTGCTCGATTGTGCGCACCTTGTTGAACAGGCGCTTGGCCGACTTTCTCGTCATCCGGACCTGGCGCACTGGGGGCTATAAATCCTGCCTGCCGCAGTCAGGCGGCTTGACAGCGCATGAGGTGACAGCGCGAGCCCCAAAAGTAGGGGCTTGTGCTGTCATTAACCTCGAAGGTTTAGCCGCGTTTGAACAAACGCTCGTGCATCCAGCCGTCGTTCGTCAGAATCAGGGCGGCTTTGCCCGAGATTTCCTCGGCTTTTGCCCGCTCCGCAAAGTTTCTGTAATTGGCGCCGATCGCCTCGGATCGGGCCCAGTCTTCTGCATCTTCCAGTTTGAAGCGGTAATTTACCTGCGAGACTTTGACACCCATCATGTCGCTGGGCTCAGTAAAGTTGTCTACAGCCACAACGGTAAATTTGCCTGTGCAAAAGGCATCGTGCCCGCCCATTGTGTTGGCCCCGTTAGGAACCAGGAATTTTTGGCCGACTTCAGTAAGTTGATACTCGGAGCCCGGTTCCATCTTGTCACCGAACATCGCTTTGACTTCCGTATCGCGCTTGCTCAGTAAGCCGGCTTCCACCAAGGCGTCTGCCCGTTTTTTACTGCTGCCTATCGTGTCGCGATTGGATAGCGTAAATGGCGAACCCTTTGCCGGAATGGCAGCACATAGCCCTTTTTGAGTATCCAAATACGTTTGAATCGCCGTGCTGAAATTGCTTTTATTGGCATCTTTGGCACTGCCGCAGGCGGCCAGCAAAACAATAACACTGCTCATGGCGGCGATTTTAATGACGGTATGCAAAACGAACTTCCCCTGTAGGTTAAACAATCGGTCGCTTAGTATAGCTGCGCCGTTTGTGCTCTTTTGGGCAACGCTGTTTTAGCAATGTGTCTAAATGTCTCTTGTTAAGAGATTCAGTGTTTAGTGTGTAAGGGATGTGATGGATGGCATAAGGCACGCCCATGCCGCGCGACGTATGCGAATGTGGTTGGCGTTGGCTTGCTTGCCGTGGCCCGGCTCAGACCAGGCGAGCCGGGCAAGGTTGTGCAAAAAAGCCTGGGCTTAATCCAGCATGGCTTCTGCTTCAATCTCGATCAACCATTCCGACCGGGCCAGACCATGAATCAGAATCCAGGATGAAGGAGGGGGATTGACCGGGAAGCGTTTGAGCAATGCGGCTGCAATAGCATCTTGCTCTTGGGGCGAGCTGGCATCTTCCCGAATGAAAATTCGCAACATAATGACTTGGTCGATTGTGCCGCCTGCTTCGGCCAGAACCCGTTCTATATTGTCCAGTGCCGCTTCGGTTTGTTCGCGCATACCACCGCTGACGGTTTGCTCTTGGGCGTCGACACCCACTTGTCCGGACAACATGACACGGCGTTGGCCGGTAACAACCAGACCTTGGCTGAAACCGTATTGCAAAGAATTGAATACAGTGGGGGGATTAAGGGCGCTTTTAGTCATCTTCATAAACACATAAAAAGTCAGTTGAGGTGGTGTGTTCACGCACCGGGGTCGTATCTTGGGGCTTTATGTCGGAAGACAAGGGTTGAGCTGGAAATGGAGCGATTTCACTGGTTTGGACACGTCTTACATCGGCTTGCCGTAATTGGCTGATTCAGCCACTAGAATGACGTGTCTACCTACCTAAAAGAGGCGCATATGGAAAACGACAAATCCATGATTCACGGCAAATGCCTGTGCGGTGCCGTTTCAATTCGTGTTCAGCAAGACAAGCCTTCGGTCAGTGCGTGCCATTGTGGTATCTGTCGCCATTGGTCCGGTGGTCCGTTCCTGTCGCTGGAGTCCCATGGAACCCCCGTGGTCGAAGGTGAGGAGCACGTGCGTTCCTATGCCTCCTCAGAGTGGGCGGAGCGCAGTTTTTGTGATGTGTGCGGTACCCATTTGTTTTACAAGCTCAAAGCAGGGGGCTTTCATGCCATCTCTGCTGGTCTGTTCAAGGATAGTGGGAGCTGGCCGTTTGAGCTGCAGGTCTTTATTGATGACAAACCTGGTAACTACGCATTTGCTAATAAAACGCGGGAGATGACGGGCGAAGACGTGATCAAGTTGTTTTCTTGATAATCGGGCTGGCTGGTGCAAGTCTGGTGTTTTATCTGGCCAAACCTGCATTGCCATGGCTATTAAAGAATGCTTCCAGGAACACGATCCTGGTCCACGCATAAGGAGTGCTCCATGATGAAAAGAATGCTTATTTTATCGCTGCCTGCACTATTGCTCGCTTGCGCCTCTTCTCAAGCTGATCTGGCAACTCAGGAAAATGTGGATCTGAACAAATACATGGGTACCTGGTTCGAGCAGGCGCGTTTGCCCAATAGTTTTCAGCGTGAGTGCATCGGTGATGTGCAAGCTAATTACGTGATGGCAGCCGATAAGACGATTACGGTCACCAATCGTTGTCAGGCTAAGGACGGTGAAGTGAAGGAAGCTATCGGGCAGGGGCGTTTGTCCCGTAGTGTGGAGCCGGCTGATCCGGCGATATTGGAAGTGCGCTTTGCGCCGAAATGGCTATCCTGGTTCCCCATGGTGTGGGGCGACTATTGGATCATGAAGCTGGAAGGGGACTATCAATATTCTTTAGTCGGGACACCGGACAGGAAATATCTCTGGGTGTTATCCAGGGAAAAACAGGCTGATCCACAGGTCGTGAACGAATTGCTGGATTACGCAGCCGCGCAAGGCTTCGCAGTGCAAAAGGTAGTACCGACCAACAAGTAGCGCGCATTCGGTAATGGCTCGATCAACACCTGCATAAATCAGAGCATCTCCTTAGGGTTTTTAGTAATAAGCATGGGGAAATTAGATCGTTTTGAATAGCTTGTGGCTGTGGTCGAATGGCACGACGGTATGTATCGGACGTGCCATTTTTTTATCGGAATGTGTTTATCATGAAGTCGTTTTTAAGCATTGCCGCAACCCTTACCCTGGCGTTGGTGGCTGGCGTGGCCCAGGCTGATCGTCTGGATGACATCAAGAAAACGGGTGTCTTGAAAGTAGCGTCTTTTGACAGTAACCCACCGTTTGGTTTTGTAGATCAGAAGTCCCGTCAGATCACCGGTCTGGATGTGGATTTTGCCCAGGCTCTGGCCGATAAACTGGGTGTGAAGCTGGAGGTCTTACCGACCAACCCGGCCAATCGTGTGCCGCTGCTGACGTCCAATAAAGTGGACCTGGTTCTGGCCAACTTCACCATCACGGAAGAGCGCGCCAAGCAAGTTGATTTCAGCATTCCGTACTTTGCATCAGGCCAGCAGTTCCTGGCCAAGAAAGGCGTCTTGTCCTCTCCCGAGCAGTTGAACTCGCTGCGTATTGGCGTGGATAAAGGTACGGTCAATGAGATCGTCCTGCGTGAAAAATACCCCCAGGCCAAGCTGGTTGCCTATGACGATACGCCCTTCGCCTTTACCGCTTTGCGTAATGGCAATGTGCAAGCCATTACTCAGGATGGCCCCAAGCTGATCGGTCTTCTGGCCAATGTGCCGGACAAGGAAAACTATGAAATCCCGGCCTTCAGCATTTCCGAGGACTTGATCGGCATTGGTATCCCCAAAGGCGAGACAGCACTGAAATCCTTTGTGGATGAAACTTTGCTGGAGCTGGAAACCCAGGGCAAGGCACAAGCCATTTATGACGTCTGGTTTGGCCCGCAATCCAAGACCCCGCTAGATCGCTTGTACCGCATCGGTCAGCAACAGTAAGTCATCACGTGCTTGCAGGCCAGCCTTGACTGTTCAGGCTGGCCTTTTCCTGTTTGTGTTTTTAACAGCGGGATCGCTTGATCCTGCTTTTTGGTGTTTGCTATGCCGTCTTCTGATTTCTGGCTGGCACCCCACTATGTGGGCTGGTTGCTTCAAGGGTTCTGGGTCACGATCCAGCTCTCTTTAGTTGTCTCTTTCGCTGCAACTGTTTTGGGCTTTCTGGTGTGTATTGCCAGACTGTCGCCCTTTGCCTGCTTGGCCTGGCCGGTGCGCGCTTATCTGAGTCTGTTCCGTAATACGCCCTTGTTAGTGCAATTGTTCTTCTGGTATTTCGGAGCCTCGGCCTTGATGCCGCCGGAGCTGGTGCAATGGTTGAACACTCAGCATATCTTGCAACTGGTCTTGTTCGATGTGCAGTGGCCCAGTTTCGAGATGCTGGCCGCTTTTGTGGGTTTGACGATCTACACCACGGCTTTTGTGGCTGAAGAGTTCCGCTCCGGCGTGCGGGCAGTGCGCAAAGGCCAATGGGCCGCTGCCGCTTCTTTGGGTATGTCGTCCATGCAGGTCTGGCGCTATGTGGTGATGCCGCAGGCTTTGCGCAATACCTTTCCCTCGCTGATCGGGCAGTACATGAATGTCATCAAGAACACCTCGCTGACCATGGCCATTGGCTTGGCCGAGCTCTCTTATGCCTCCCGTCAGGTGGAAACGGAAACCTTCAAGACCTTCCAGTCCTTTGGGATTGCCACGCTGCTGTATGTTTTGTTGGTCATGCTGGTGGAGGTGGGAGGGCAGTGCTTGCAACGCCATCGCCTGCAAGTGCGAGGTGGGCTGTCATGAACGTCGATGTAATTCATGACAACCTGCTGTATTTCCTGGTGGGGGCGTATCCGCATGGCCCTTTAGGTGGGGCGGCGCTGACGCTCTTGTTAAGCGTGCTCTCGGCAAGTCTGTCGGCTATTTTGGGGCTGGTCTTTGGGGTGGCCCTGGTGTTGACGCGCGGTGTGGCGCATACCACCTTGCTGCTGTTTCTGGGCTTTTTCCGTGCCATCCCTGTGATCATGCTGATTTTCTGGGTGTACTTTCTGCTGCCCATTCTGTTCAAGGTGGATGTGCCGGGCCTGTTTACCGTGGTCTGCGCCTTGTCTTTGATTGGTGGCGCCTATCTGGCGCATTCGGTATCAGCGGGCATCAGCAGCTTGCCAGCAGGGCAATGGCAAGCGGGCAAGGCCCTGGGTCTGAAAACCGCTCAAATCATGAAGTCCATCATTCTGCCGCAAGCCTTGCCGGTGATGCTGCCTTCTTTTATTAATCAGTGGGTTGCCTTGATCAAGGACACCTCGCTGGCTTATGTCATTGGCGTGGCGGAATTGTCTTTTGTTGCCACTCAGGTCAGCAATCGGGTCATGGTTCACCCCACTGAAATCTTCTTGTTTGTCGGGCTGATGTACTACGTGATTTGCGCAACGCTGGAGTTGCTTGCGAATCGGGTGGCCCGACGTTATGACAAACATCTGCGACTGGATGGCAAATGATCCGTATCGATAGTGTTTCCAAGTGGTATGGCACGTTTCAGGTGCTCAAGGACTGTACGGCCCAGGTGGACCGTCAGGAAGTGGTGGTGGTGTGCGGGCCTTCGGGCTCGGGCAAGTCCACCTTGTTGAAAACCGTCAATGGTCTGGAACCGTTCCAGCAAGGCACGATTCTGGTGGACGGCGTTTCCGTCGGCGATCCTGCGACGAATCTGCCGGAACTGCGCAGCCGGGTTGGGATGGTGTTTCAGAACTTCGAGCTGTTTCCGCATTTGAATGTCTTGGCCAATCTGACCTTGGCACAACGTAAAGTGCTGGGCAGGGGTCGTGATGAAGCGTCCGAACGGGCCTTGCTGTACCTGGATCGGGTGGGCCTGAAGGCGATGGCGGATCGCTATCCGGCCAGTTTGTCGGGTGGGCAGCAACAACGTGTCGCCATTGCACGGGCCTTGTGTATGGACCCGTTCTGCATGTTGTTTGACGAGCCTACCTCGGCTTTGGACCCGGAAATGGTCAACGAGGTGCTGGATGTGATGGTCAGCTTGGCGCAAGAGGGTATGACCATGATGTGCGTCACCCATGAAATGGGCTTTGCCCGCAAAGTGGCGGACCGGATGGTTTTCATGGATCAGGGCCAGATTCTGGAGGACGTACCCACGGATGTATTCTTTGGTGATCTGGAGGGCCGGCCACAGCGAGTGCAAACCTTTTTGTCCAAGGAGCTGCGTCTGTAGCTTGTACCTTTGCACGGCAGCTAGTTTGATGATTGCCAAGCCAAGCCAAGCCAAGCCAAGCCAAGCCAAGCCAAGCCAAGCCAAGCGCAGCAGAGGCTGGGGCCCGTCTTCATAAAAAAAGCCCGCCTGTTGAAAATGGGCGGGCTTTTTTATGGGCGAGCAAACCAGGCTTGATGAAACAGGGCTAATGACATGCTTGCCCGGCCTGGAGAGTGTCGCGATGTGCTCAGGATGACTGAGCGGCTGTGTCGAACGATTGCAGCACAGACTCTGATGCCAGTACGGCACGGCGTGCCTGTTCGTGCTGATCATGCAGGGCCAGGTAATGTGCTTCGGCCTCATCGCCTCGCGCTACATCCCCTTTGTATGACTGCGCTACGTAGTTTGCGTACCAAATGGACTCGGCTACGGTCATACCCACAAACACTTCATTGTCGTCCTGATCTTGAGACAGGGCACGGATACCAGATAAATACGCCCGTTCACGGGGCTGAAATTCCAACATAAGACTCCTTGATAAGCCTCCATTGTAGTGGGTAGAAGAAATCAGGCCAGTGTTGTGCCGCTGATGTGGGTTCTATTGAGACCGACAAGCCAGGCAATGACTCGGATCAAGGAACCTTGTCGAGTTAATGGACTCTTAACGTTTGTATGAAAAATACGAAAGGAAAATAATGACGATGTTACGTATATCGCTGACCGTGGGCCTGCTGTGGGTGTCTGCATCGGCTCTCGCTGCCAACGGACAAGAAAATGCCCGTTTAGGGCGGGTCCATGTGCAGGCAGACAGCATTGAAATGCTGGGGGCGAATTCGCTGAAAGCCTCGGGCAATGTGGTGGTGATCGGCAAAGATAGCGTGATTCACAGCCACGAGGCGCTCATTAGCCAAGACGGTTCGGTCATTCAGGTGCAGGCCGTGCAGTCTGGGCAGAGCCACACGTCGGAGTTTGACCCGCTCAGCCTTCAGGATGCCCGTGCGGCGGGGGGAGAAATGAGGCTGCAAAGAGAAGGGTATGTCGCAGTAAAAACAAAAGGTTTAAGTACGACCTGGTGGAATCGTGCCACCCAGACATGCGTCATGGTCAAGACAAGTCAGGGTCGCTATAGCGAGGTCAAGGTGCTTGCCGCTTCTGTGTGCATGGGCTCTTGACGCGCCGTGTTTGGCGATGGCGCTGCCAGCTTGTTGGGATAAATCGTGGAACGTCAAAGACAAGTATTTTTCCATTGTGCTGCCACCGTGTCAGGACTAGGGCTGTCTTTGTTAGCCTTGCTCCTGGCTTTGGTGTTTTTAGTGGATGGGTTTGCTAACCCGCAGCGTCAATTCGCGCTGATCAATTATGTATTTGCCGCCTTGGGTCTGTGTTTTTCCTGCTTGATTTTCGCCATGAGCCGCACTTATGACCGTGTTTGTTGCGGCTTACCGATGGCAAATCAAGGTATTGGTAAACGACTGGGCTGGTATCTAACGGCGCTTTACGCCGTTTTGATCGGTTTGCTTGCCTTGGGTGCCGCAGGCATAGGAGCAAGGCTGCTACAAGGGCAGCATATATTTGGTTAAGGTGAGCGCCTGGCAGGGCAAGGCGCTGGTGCTGTTTACGCTGGCATCGCCACCTTTTTCAGCCGATATGCCAAAGCAGGCCTAGTCAGCCCCAGCCTGCGCGCCGCTTCTGAAATATTCCCGTTCGTCTTTTTCAGGGTTAGCTGGATGATTTGCTCTTCCAGATCATCCAGATTGAAGGGCGTTTCCAACAGATCCTCCAGATATTGCGTCTGGTGCGCGCTGAAACAGGGCTCTTTGGCCATAAAGCCTTGCGTGTTCAAACTGCTCAGATACTGTAAGGCACTTTTCTGTTGCGGAAACAGGTGGTGGGTTTCGATTTCATGATTGTGTTCGGTCAGGATGACACCGCGCTCGATCATGTTCTCGAACTCGCGGATATTGCCTGGCCAGTCGTACTGCATCAACAATTCCCGGCTGCGGTCGCTCACCCCCAGCACGTGCTTTTTGTACAGACTGGAGTACTTGTTCAGAAAATACTCGGTCAGTAACGGAATGTCTTCCTTGCGCTCACGCAGCGGCGGGATGTGGATGGGAAAGACATTCAGGCGATAGTACAGGTCGGCACGGAAAGTGCCTTTTTGTACGGCCTCGGCCAGATCTTCGTTGGTGGCGGCCACGACGCGTACATCGATATGGCGGATGTTTTCATCACCGACGCGCTCCAGCTCCTGTTCCTGCAAGACACGGAGCAGGGCGGCCTGGGACCGGGGCGATAGCTCCACGATTTCATCCAGAAAGATGGTGCCGCTCTGGGCACGCTCAAAGCGACCGGGGCGGGATTTATGCGCGCCGGTATAAGCACCTTTCTCGACACCAAATAGTTCTGACTCAATCAGCTCCGGGGGAATGGACGCACAGTTCACTGCAATAAAGGGCTGATCTGCCCGATCGCTGGCGGCGTGCAGGCCGCGCGCGAAGGCTTCTTTCCCGACGCCGGTTTCCCCCAGCAGCAGCACGGAGACTTTGCTTTGTGCCGCCTTTTCCAGCAGATGACAGGCGGCCTGGTAGGCGGCGGACTGGCCAATGGAGTTGGGCAAGGTGAAGTTGGCGCTGGAGTGTTTGAACTCCTGTTCGCGCAACTTCACCAGCTCACATCGCAAGGCAAACAGTTCGTCCTGAACCGGGTCAGGCAGCATGAAGCGGTCGATCTCGGGATCATCCGCTTCCCATTCTTCGGCAGGCTTACCCACGATCTTGCAGTGACTGTGGCCCATGGCGCCGCATTGGGTTTCTTTGTAGATGATGCTCTTGCCCATATAGAAGCTGGTGTAGCCACTGGCATACCCAAGCAAGCTCCAACAGACCGGCTCGCTGGATTGGCCGTGCTCTTTCTGGTGATTGCTGACTTCGTAGGAATCAAACCAGTCAAATTCGCCGTAGTACTGGCCGGCATCGCGATCAAAAGTCAGAGAAGTAGGCACCACTTTGACCATGCCGCGAATGGTGTGCATTTGTGGGCCGGCCAGAAAGGTCTCTTTCAATGAGAGGTCCGGGCGCACTTTTTGGGACACTTCAGCATCTTTCATGCCGGCGTGGTAGCCAAAGCGCATCAGAAAGTATTTGGCGCGCTCGCTGCCCAAAGAGGCAATCAGCTCCTTGCGTAGCTGGCCAAAACCGCTGGCATGCAGCAAAAGCATGCGCTGCTCGCCAAACCATATTTTTCCTTCACGGGCATCAAAGCGAATGGCGTCGATCAGGTCCTGACTTAATGGCAGTGTGAGTTCCGTAGCCCCCATGGCTGTCTCCATCTGTTGTTTCTTATTGTGGTTTTGGGTGTTTTAAAAATCAGTATGCCGCCTGTCTTTCTGGTGACTCAAGGAAAACAGAATAGTGTCCAGAGGACGGATAAAACGGTTTTTTCTAGGGCTTTACCCTAACTCAGCATTTGATGAAAACGGCGCTAAGCACTTGATCAAATGATCAATTTTCTGTTGAGCCAGCCGCTCAGCAGCACAGGGTATCTGACTGCCACCCCCTCTATCTCTTTAATCCTAAAGGGTTAAATCCTTCAAACATAAAGTTGGCACGCAGTTTGCTATGAACAGGCTGTGGACACTCATGCAACAGCTTGATCAGGAGGAGAACCGATGTCAGACACGAGCTTGCCCACTTTGACAAAGTACGTACGCGTGCGCAGTCCGGCCAATGCCCGCTTTGTGGAATTTGATTTTGCTATTGGTCAGCCGGACCTGTTTGTGGAACTGGTCATGCCACCGGCGGCATTTGAGCAGTTTTGCCTGCAGAACAATGTCCAGCCCATGAGCGAGGAGCAAATGCGGGTCAATGACGAGAACGAAGAAAAATGGCGTTTTGGTTATGACACTTTGGTCGGTAACAGCCGTCAGGCTGAAGCCCAGTAGGTTTTATTCAGGAGAACAAGAGGATGACATTAGAAATTAAAACGGCCAGTTTGCAGCCCGTGCGGCAAACCTTCGCCAACGTGGCTCGCCGCTTTGGTGAAAAGCCGGCTACCCGCTACCAGGAAGCGACATACGATGCCCAGGCGACGGCCAACTTTCATTACCGGCCCCTGTGGATGCCGGACAAGACCCTGAATGACCCCACGCATACCGCCATCCAGATGAAGGATTGGTATGTGTTCCGTGACCCCCGTCAGTTCTACTACGGTGCTTACGTGCAAAACCGTGCCCGCATGCAGGAAGCGGCTGAAACCAATTACGGCTTTTTTGAAAAGCGTGATCTGGCCCAGTACCTGAGCGAGGAGGTCAAAGCCAAGGTCACCCGTTTGCTGCTGCCTTTGCGCCACATCGAGCAAACCGCCAATCTGAACTTCATGTCCGGCTCGGCCTATGGGTATGGCACCACTATTACCCAAGCCTGTCTCTATGCCGGGATGGACGCGCTGGGTATGGCGCAATACGTCTCCCGTATTGGCCTGCTGATTGATGGCAATAGTGCCGATTCCCTGAGCCAGGCCAAAGAGGCCTGGATGCAGGATGCGGCCTGGCAAGGTCTGCGTGCCTTGTGCGAAAAAACGCTGGTTCAGAAAGACTGGTTTGAACTGCTGCTGGTGCAGTCCTTGCTGATCAACACCGTGGTGCATCAAGTGGTGTATCAGGGGCTGGTGGCGGATCTGGCCAAGGAAGGCGGCCGCGATCTGGATATGCTGCTGGAGTTCATGCTGGATTGCCATAAAGACCTGTCCAACTGGAGCGATAGCGTCTTCAAGATTGCCGTTGCTGAAAGCGAGCAAAACAAGCAGCAATTACAAAACTGGCTGGATCAGTGGCTGCCGCAAGTGCAAGCCGCCTTCATGCCCTACATCCAGGCTGCCTTTGCCGACCAGGCGGATCAAGTCTGGGCACAAGTGCAGGAAACCATTGCCAAACGCGTCACAAAAGCAGGCCTGAGCCTGGGGGGAGAGGCCTGATGAAATCCAAGGTTTATATCGGTTTGCAAGACAACGACATGTCGCGCTACATCGTCGAGGCCATCGAGCAAGACAACCCGGACGCCACGGTGATTTATCAGCCAGCCATGATTCGCATTGAGTGCGTGGGCCAACTGACCGTCAAGCGCGAGACCGTGGAAGAAAAGTACGGGCAGCAGTGGGACATGCAGGAACTGCATCTGAATCTGATCACCTTGGGTGGCAATGTGGATGAAGATGAAGACCGCTTGTTGTTGCACTGGAACAGCTAAATCAGAAAAGGGGGCAATATGGCCACGAAAAAACTAAATATCAAAGACAAATATCGTTATCTGACGCGTGATCTGGACTGGGAATTCAGCTATCAGGATCGCAAGGACGCCTTCCCCTACGAGGAGTTCGAGGGCATCAAGATTACCGACTGGTCCAAATGGGAAGATCCGTTCCGTCTGACAATGGACGCGTACTGGAAGTACCAGGCTGAAAAAGAAAAGAAGCTGTACGCCATTTTTGATGCCTTCGCGCAGAACAATGGCCAGATGAATATTTCCGATCCGCGTTATCTGAACGCGATCAAGGTGTTCCTGACGGCGGTGACCCCGCTGGAATACCAGGCTTACCAGGGCTACTCCCATGTGGGACGTCAATTCAGCGGTATTGGCGCACGTATTGCGTGCCAGATGCAGTCGATTGACGAGCTGCGTCACGTCCAGACGCAGGTTCACGCCATGAGCCACTACAACAAGTTTTTCAATGGCTTCCAGGACTGGAGCCATATGCACGACCGCGTCTGGTACCTGTCCGTGCCCAAGTCTTTTTTTGAAGATGCCCGTGCTGCAGGCCCCTTTGAATTTCTGTTGGCAATCAGCTTCTCCTTCGAGTATGTGCTGACCAACTTGCTGTTTGTGCCCTTTATGTCGGGTGCGGCCTACAACGGCGACATGGCCACCGTGACTTTCGGCTTCAGCTCGCAGTCTGACGAAGCACGCCACATGACGCTGGGTCTGGAAGTGATCAAGTTCCTGCTGGAGCAGCACGAGGACAACGTGCCGATTGTGCAGGAATGGATCGACAAATGGTTCTGGCGCGGCACCCGCCTGCTGTCCGTGGTGGCCATGATGATGGACTATATGCTTCCCAACAAGGTCATGTCCTGGAAAGAGGCTTGGGAGGTCTATTTCGAGCAGGCCGGTGGCGCATTGTTCAAGGATCTGGCCCGCTATGGCATTCGCATGCCCAAGTACAGCGATGTGATTGAGAAAGAGAAAGAGCACATCTCGCACCAAGCCTGGTGGATTTTCTACAACTTCGGCCATGCTGCCGGTTTCCACACCTGGATCCCCAGCGACGAGGAACTGGATTGGCTGAGCGCCAAGTACCCCGATACGTTCGACAAGTACTACCGCCCACGTTGGGAAATGGCCAAAAAGATGGAAGCCGAAGGCAAGCGTTTCTATTCCAGTGGCCTGCCACAACTGTGCCAGGTATGCCAGGTGCCCATGACCTTTACCGACATGGACAAGCCCGACGAAATTACCTATCGCCAAAGTCAGTACAAGGGCGAGCGTTACCACACGTGCTCGGATGGCTGCCGCGACATTTTCGAGCACGAGCCTGAAAAGTACATCCAGGCCTGGCTGCCGGTGAACCAGATCCTGCAAGGCGGCTGCGGTGGTCCTGAGCTGGAGAAGATCCTGAGCGACTACTACCAGCTGAACGTGGGTGTCGACAATATGGACTTCAAGGGTTCGGTGGATCAAGCGCGCTGGAATGAATGGAAAGGAGTGACGGCCTAGTCACACGAGACAAAGGACCGCGCCCCTGGCGGGCGCGGCCACGACCTAAAAAAATTGGAGATCAAGATGGCAGTTACTGCAATTACCCCGGACTACCAAGGCTACGCGCGCGATCAGAAATCGCATTACGGCGAAAGCATGTTGTTGTACATCGGTTGGGATGAGCACTTGTTGTTCTGCTCAGCCAAGGCTTTTCTGGTTCAGCCCGACATGACGGTGTCGCAACTGATTCAGCAATTGATGCCGGCCGGCTTTGCCCAGCACCCTGACTTCGAACAGATCGAGTGGAGCAAGGTGCAATGGAATCTGAATGGCGAGGCGGTTGAACTGAACCCGAACGACACCTTGGGTGCCCAGGGCTTTGATCACAAATCCTTGTTGCGTTTCAAAACCCCTGGCCTGAATGGCTACAAGGGTACGGGCGTATAAGAGGCGGAGGCAGCAATGACGTATCAGGTAACCGTAGAACCCACAGGTGATGTGGTCGAGGTGGAAGACGGACAAACCTTGTTGGACGCGGCGTTGCGACAAGGGGTTTGGTTGCCTTTTGCCTGTGGACATGGAACCTGTGGCACCTGCAAGGTGCAGGTGCTGGAAGGTTATGCAGACGCAGGCGATGCGTCCAGCTTTGCCCTGATGGATTCGGAGCGGGACGAAGGCAAGCTGCTGGCTTGCTGCTGCCTGCCCGAATCCGATATGGTCATCGAGGCCGATGTGGACGTGGACCCGGATTTTCAGGGGCTGCCCGTCGAGGATTATCAGGGCAAGGTCGTCCTGATTGAAGACTTGTCGCCCACGATCAAGCACATCCGCCTCGAACTGGATCGTCCGATGGCGTTCCAGGCCGGGCAGTACATCAACCTGCAGGTGCCGTCCATCGACAGTACCCGTGCTTTCTCCATTGCGAATCCGCCGTCCATGGCCGGCATTATCGATTTGCACGTACGCAAGGTGGAAGGGGGCGCAGGCACGACCTGGCTGCACGAGGAACTGGAAGTGGGGCAGTCTCTGGATGTGTCCGGCCCTTATGGTCAGTTCTTTGTGCGCAAGTCCGACCCGCAAGGCGCGATTTTCATTGCCGGTGGCTCGGGCCTGTCCAGCCCCGAATCCATGATTATGGATTTGCTGGAAGAGGGCGATACCCGTCCTATTTATCTATTCCAGGGGGCGCGCAATAAAGCCGAGCTGTATCACGCCGATCATTTCTATCAGCTAGCTGAAAAGCATGACAATTTTCACTACATTCCGGCCTTGAATGCGCCCTTGCCGGAAGATGCCTGGGAAGGCTTTGTGGGCTTTGTACATGAGGCAGTGGGGCAGTTTTTTGAGCAACGCTGTTCAGGCAATAAAGCCTATTTGTGTGGACCGCCGCCCATGATCGAAGCGGCGATCTCCACCTTGATGCAAAGCCGTCTTTTTGAGCGTGACATTCACATGGAGCAGTTTCTGACAGCGGCAGATGGGGCAAGCGGCAAGGTGCGCTCGGCCTTGTTCAAGCGTATTTAAGGGCTAGGAATTTCCATCAGTCGGGCTCTTTGGCAATGAAAGGGCTCGACGGGTGCGCCATGAGCGCATTTTCAATATTTTGTTGAAATATGGCCAGCAGCCCCTCTTCGAGCCCTAGTGTGTGCATGACATTGCCTCCATGTACCAAACCCCGCTGCACGCCTTCGGCTATGGCGAAATCCTCTCCATCGAATACGACATCATTCGTATAGCTGAAACGTTTTTCTAGCGCCTTCATGCCCGCTTCTCCGTGAAACTGCTCGGGCCGATACAACATTTCATGTGTCCAGATGGTTCGATTCGGTGCCTCTGGATAGAACAGATTAATGGACACGTAATCTGGATGCATAATAAAAAAAGCGTGCGGGAAAATAGAGTAGTAAACCGATGCGAAATCAAGAATACGCCGCTGGTCCGCCTGCACATTCACTATTTCCTGAAAGTTGGTTCGCGCCGCCGCCAAGCGAATATGTGGCCCATATTCATGGTGGGCGATAACGCCCTTGCGAAAGGCATGTGACAGCGTATCGCGGTGAAGATAAGGGACGTGATAGCCTTCAAGATAGGTCTTGATCAACAGTTTCCAATTCGCTTCTTTGATAATTTGGGACTTGCGGTAAGGCACAAGCTCCTTCAGGCCGAAATGATCGAGGTCCTCGCCGACAAAGCCAAGAAAGTGGTCCAGATTTATCGTTGCGCCTGGCGTGGGGTGAATCCAGATGAGACCGGCCCGCTCCGCGACGGGCAGTTCGATCAATGAAAACGCGTGCTTATCGAGATCCGGAAAATTATAGGGTTTTGTCACTCCTTTAAGCTTGCCGTCCAAGTCATAGGACCATCCATGAAAAGGGCAGACGAAAGCCTTCAGACACGGTTCCGTGCCAGCAACGAGGCGCGCGCCACGATGACGGCAGATATTAAGGAACCCGCGCAGATGGCCTTCTTGAGTTCGCACGATGACATACGGGAATGAATCCCAATCACTCAGTAAATAACTACCTGGTTCCTGAATGCGTGAAGCGTGCCCAACCAGCATCGGATAATGCCGAAATACACTGCTCGTTTCTTTTTCCAGAATATCGGGGTCTGTATAAATATTCACCGGAAGTTGCACGACACGATCAAGCATGGGCTGATCCCGGCCTGTCCGATGAAGTGCGAGAAGCGTATCCAGTAGTTGTAACTGTGCATCGTGCCGCATTATCTTTCCCTTTATACCGGGCTATCGCTGTTCGCCGTGCCCTGATATGAAGCCAAGCTTTTGGGGGGAGTCAGTTCAAGGAGTTTACGTGGCCGGAACCACTGTTCCCTGGGCCAGAGCGCATAGTTTTTGGGACTCGCCATCAATGGCGTAAACCTCGCATTGACAAATTGCCATGCGCTTTCCTGCACTACGTGCTTGCGCTTTGGCGACCAAACGAGTGCCAATCGCTGGCCGGATGTAATTGATTTTAAATTCTACGGTTAATGCGTTTCCGCCCAGTGCAAGCCCCCCAGCAAAAGTGATGGCATTGTCCGCCAGGTAACTGATCGCACCACCATGAACAAATCCATGTTGCTGTTTGTGATGATCCTGAACAGCGAGTGCCAGTTCGGCGCTGTCCTTAGAGCATGTCACCAGCTCAGCGCCGATGAATTGGCTGAAGGCTTGTGATTGAAATATTTTTAAAGCAAATGCTTTTATATCGTCCATCGATAAGTACCTTTGCCGAAAATACTGAGTTAGGTTTTGCGCGTTGTTTTTGAGGGCAATTTTTATTTATTACTTTAGCAAGATGATAAACCGGAATGCTAAGTCGAAAACCCTACTTTTTTTGTAATTGAAACTGTATTACGGTTTTATGCTTATTTTTTAAAATGCCTTTATCTCTAATTTTGAAAGGCGCCATATATTATTTAAGCTAAATAATATATGGCACTGATATGGCATCTATTGGACCTCGTCGCGCTATTCAGGCAGGACCATTGCTCAAAGCACTGTGCCCTGGAATTAGCCAGGGTGGTTTTTCTGCATACATTTCTTCGATAAACGCATGCATCTGGGCGATATACCAGGAGTTGTCGTTTTTTCTGTGGCTGAAAATAATGGGCGAGGTTACTTTCTCATCGTCAATCAGCCGGTACACAAGATCGCTGCGTATCTGGGCGGCGGAAGGAATCAGGCATAAGCCGACACCGCCTGCAACCAGTCCCATGGCCGTTTGCAGTTCCTTAACCTCGTGTACTTCGGAGGGGAAAACGGCGTTGTCGTGCAGAATGTTCAGTACATGATCGGCAAAGCTGGGGCGTGGGGATTTGGGATACACAATAAAGGCGTGATCAGCGATGACTTGCAAGGACACTGGCCCCCGGTCCTTGGCCAAGTCAATCTTGGGCGGGATCGCCAGCACCAGGCGTTCTTCACGCAGAACGGTGCGACAGACCGCGCTGTCATGGATGCGCACACGCCCAAAAGCGATATCAATCCGTCCGGCGCGCAAGGCAGCAATTTGCTGGCTGGAGGTCAGCTCCAGAAAGTGAAAGCGGATATCCGGATAGGCGTGGCGAAACTTCTGAATCAGGATAGGCAGGCCACCATACAAAGTGGAAGCGACAAAGCCAATCGACAATTGCGGACGCTGATTTAGACCGACTTCGGTGGTTGCCGCCTTCATCACTTCTACACGATTGAGCAATTGCAGTGATTGTTCGTAAAAGATGCGGCCTGCCTCGGTCAGTTGCAGGGGGCGGCTCTCACGTGATAACAGCAGCACATTGAGCTCTTGTTCCAGCAACTGGATCTGCCTGCTGAGTGCAGGTTGGGCGATGTGTAACTGTTCGGCAGCACGCGTGAAATTGCGCGCTTGGGCGACCGCAACAAAATAGCGGATTTGTTTCAAGTCCATGCCTGTGGTCCAGGTCCAGAAAACCCGGACCAATATATCACCTATCTCGACCATCCAAGCCTCAAGCATATACCTGACAAGCTTTAGGGTTAACGATAGGTTTTGTTTTGTAGGTGATGCAAGTGTCTGATTTTATTTACAAAAAAACAAACTATAGCATTTTGCTATGAAGCGGGACCAATATGGTATTGGAAGCTTGAGCATCCAAAGACTGTAATGAAAACCATGCAGAACAGCCCCAGGTTTTTAGATAAAACGGGCTGGGCAAGACCAGCCCGATGGTCTTGCTGGCGGGCTTGAATCAGGCTCAAGGCCAAGCCAGTAACACGCTGCCACGAGTCAGTCCGGCCTCAATCCGGAGCGATTTTTCTTTTCTATCACACGTACTTGCTATGCCGTCATGGGCATGGGCAGGGACGGCTGCCACTCTCATAAAGGCCACACTATGTCAGTCCTTATGGATAAAACCAACGATATCAGGTACTTGCTTGATACTGCCCTGGAAGAAAACAAAGAAACAGGCGTGTATCGCTGCCGTCGTGACATCTTCACGAATCCGGATTTGTTCGAACTGGAGATGAAGCATATTTTTGAAGGCAATTGGGTCTACCTGGCCCATGAAAGCCAACTGCCCAAGGTGAATGATTACTTCACGACCTATATTGGCCGCCAGCCTGTCGTTCTGACACGCGCTAAAGACGGTGGCTTGAATGCCTTTATCAATGCCTGTGCTCACCGGGGCGCCATGCTGTGCCGCCGCAAACATGGCAATAAAGGCAGCTTCACCTGTCCTTTTCATGGCTGGACCTTCAATAACGCGGGCAAGTTGCTCAAGGTCAAGGACGAGAAAAACACCCAGTATCCCGAGCAGTTCAATACCGACGGCTCGCATGACTTGAAGCATGTCGCACGCTTTGAGAACTATCGCGGTTTTTTGTTTGGCAGCCTGAATCCGGATGTGGTGTCTCTGGACGAGTATCTGGGTGAAACCAAGGTCATCATCGACCAGATCGTGGACCAAGCCCCTGAAGGCCTGGAAGTGCTGCGCGGTAATTCTTCCTATATCTACGACGGCAACTGGAAGTTGCAGATGGAAAACGGGGCGGACGGCTATCACGTCAGTAGCGTGCACTGGAATTACGCCGCCACCATGGGGCGCCGCAAGGAGGGTGGGACGCAAGCGGTGGATGCGAATGGCTGGAGCAAAAGCCTGGGCGGTGTGTATGGCTTTGATTACGGCCATATCCTGCTGTGGACCAAGACCATGAATCCAACCGTGCGCCCGGTCTATGAGCACCGCGAAGAACTGAAACAGCGTCTGGGCGCGGAACGTGCCGAGTTCATCGTCAACCAGACCCGCAATCTGTGTCTGTACCCGAACGTGTATCTGATGGACCAGTTCTCTACCCAGATTCGGGTAACGCGTCCTATCAGCGTGGACAAGACAGAAGTCACGATTTATTGCTTTGGCCCTAAGGGTGAAAGTGCGGAGCAGCGTGCCATCCGTATCCGCCAATACGAAGACTTTTTTAATGTCTCCGGCATGGGGACGGCAGACGATCTGGAGGAATTCCGCGCCTGTCAGGAAGGCTATGCCGCAATGGCCGCTCCCTGGAATGACTTGAGCCGAGGTGCACCCTTGTGGGTGCAAGGCCCGGACGAGAACGCTACCGCCATGGGCATGAAGCCCTTGATCAGTGGCGGGCGAAGCGAAGATGAAGGCTTGTTTGTCTGCCAGCATGAGTACTGGGCCAAGACCATGAGCCAGGCACTGAACGCAGAAAGCGGGGAGGCCTAAGCCATGAACGCGACTTATCACTCTATTTGCGCTTTTCTGTATCGCGAAGCCCGTTTTCTGGATGACCGCCAGTGGGATGAATGGCTGGAGTGCTATAGCCCTAACGTCCAATACTGGATGCCTTGCTGGGACGATGATGATCAACTGACCGAAGATCCGCACAGCGAGATTTCCTTGATTTTTTATCCCAACCGCAATGGCCTGGAGGATCGGGTATTCCGCATCAAGACCGAGCGCTCCGGTGCCTCCACGCCCGAGCCGCGTACCGCTCATATGCTCAGCAATATCGAGATTTTGGCCGAGCGTGAGGGGCAGGTGGATGTCCGCTACAACTTTTTGACACTGAACCATCGCTACCGGGTGACGGATCAATTCTTCGGCACGATTTATCTGACTTTGTCACGTCAGGAGCAGGGCTGGTTGATTGAGCAAAAGAAGGTGGTGCTCAAAAACGACTACATCCGTCAAGTGATTGATGTGTATCACATTTAAAGCGGGGGTCCAGTCGTGAACAGCTATCGTATTGCGCTTAATTTTGAGGACGGCGTCACCCGTTTCGTGGACTGTGGTGAACACGAAAAAGTGCTGGATGCCGCGTATCGCCACCAGATCAATCTGCCTATGGATTGCTCGGACGGGGTGTGCGGCACCTGTAAATGTCAGGCCGAAAGTGGTCAGTATGAGCAGGGCGATGACTATATCGAGGATGCCCTGACGCAAGAGGAAGCGGACAAAGGTTTGGTTCTGACTTGCCAGATGATTCCCAAGTCGGATTGCGTGATTGCCGTGCCGATTTCATCGGGTGTGTGCAAGACCGCCGTGGCCAAGTGGCAGGGGCAGGTATCGGAATGCCGTCAGTATGAGGATGCGGCTTACGAACTGAAGATTGATGCGGCTGATGACGCCTTGCCTTTCCTGCCTGGGCAGTACGCGAATATCACGGTGCCCGGCGGGCAGACGCATCGCTCTTACTCCTTCAGTTCGGCACCGGGCCAGTCGCGCTTGAGCTTCTTGATCAAGCAGGTTCCGGGCGGCCTGATGAGCTCCTGGCTGGCGGCGAAGCCGCTAGGCCAGCAGGTGGAAATGACCGGGCCTTTGGGCAGTTTTTATCTGCGTCAGGTAACGCGCCCCTTGTTGTTCCTGGCCGGTGGCACAGGCTTGGCTCCGTTCTTGTCCATGTTGGAAGTCCTGGTCCGGCAAGGCTGTACGCAGCCTGTGCATCTGGTCTATGGCGTCACGCGTGATCAGGATCTGGTGATGCTGGCGGAGCTGGATTCCTATACCCAGCGCTTGCCCGGATTCAGCTACCTCACCTGCGTGGTGGACCCAGAATCCCGCCACGAACGCAAAGGCTACGTGACTCAGCATCTGGATCTGGCGCATTGGTATGAAGGACAGGTGGATGTGTACCTGTGCGGGCCGCCACCCATGGTGGATGCAGTCAGCCAGTTTATTGATACCCAAGCTCATGCTCCCGCGAATTTCTACTACGAAAAATTCATCACCAGCCAATAAATGCATTCAAGCAGCGCCCCTTTTCGGGGTGTGCCGTGCTGGATGATTCTTATAAGGAAAGATCATGACTGCGCCTGTGCGTTTTCATCAAAAAGTGGCCATTGTGACGGGCGCAGCCCAAGGCATTGGCCGTCGCGTTGCCGAGCGCTTGCAGGCCGAAGGGGCTTGGGTGTTGACGGTAGACCGTTCGGAACTGGTGCGGGAACTGGCCGACGAGGCGGTCTTGACGCTGGAAGTGGATTTGGAAACTGTTGAAGGTGCGCAGGCCGCGGCCCAAGCGGCACTGGATAAGTGGGGGCGTATTGATATTTTGATCAATAACGTCGGCGGTACGATCTGGACGCGTCCTTACGAACACTACACGCCGCCGCAGATCGAAGCCGAGATTCGTCGTTCTCTGTTTCCAACCCTGTGGTCCTGTCATGCCGTGTTGCCCAGCATGCAGAAGCAGGGCAGCGGGGCCATTGTGAATGTGTCCTCGATTGCGACCCGCAGCATCAACCGCGTGCCTTATGCGGCGGCCAAAGGCGGCGTCAATGCCTTGACCGCCTCCTTGGCGTTTGAGAATGCCCAGCGCGGCATTCGGGTCAATGCCGTCTCACCCGGCGGAACCGAGGCACCGCCACGGCGCATTCCCCGCAATACCCAGACCCAAGAAGATCCCCAGGAAGCGATCTGGTATCAGCAGATTGTGGATCAAACCGTGGCCAGCAGTTTGATGAAGCGTTACGGCAACCTGGATGAACAGGCCGCCAGCATTTTGTTTTTGGCCTCGGACGAGGCGTCGTATATCACCGGCACTGTCTTGCCAGTAGGAGGCGGCGATCAGGGCTGATCAAGCGATGCAGGCGGCTGGTACAGCGAATGACATCAACACAAAAAACTCCATATGGGGGAGACAAATCATGAAAACAGTAGACGTTAATGCAGTGATTGAGCAGGCGCGCTTTGGGCGCTTTCACTGGATGGTGATGAGCCTGTGTGCCTTGTTGTTGATATTCGATGGTTACGACTTGTTTATTTACGGCGTGGTCTTGCCGGTGCTGATGGACGAGTGGAATTTGACGCCGGTGCAAGCCGGAGCCTTGGGTAGTTACGCCTTGTTTGGCATGATGTTTGGCGCCTTCGTGTTCGGGCCGTTGGCAGACAGGATTGGCCGTAAAAAAGGCGTGACGATCTGCTTTGCCTTGTTCAGCTTGGCCACATTTCTAAATGGCTTTGCCAGCTCACCAACCGAGTTTGGGGTATATCGCTTTCTGGCCGGCTTGGGCTGTGGGGGCTTGATGCCCAATGCCGTAGCCTTGATGAATGAATATTCGCCTAAACGTTCGCGTAGTACCTTGGTGGCGATCATGTTCAGTGGCTATTCATTGGGTGGCCTGTTGTCGGCGGCGATTGGCATCTATATGTTGCCGCGCTTTGGCTGGCAGTCCATGTTTTTCTGCGCGGCTATTCCGCTGTTGCTGCTCCCTTTTATTGTCTGGAAATTGCCGGAGTCGCTGACGTTTTTGATACGCCAAGGGCAAGAGGAAAAAGCACGTCGTATTGTGCAGGCCTTGGACCCTGAAATGGGCGTGTCTCAAGATACCAGTTTGACCTTAAATGAACAGAAACAGACGGGTGTGCCCATGCTGGATCTGGTCAAAGAAGGGCGCTTGCTGGGCACCTTGATGATCTGGGTGGCGTTTTTCTGCTGTCTGTTGATGGTCTATGCCCTGGGCTCTTGGCTACCTAAATTGATGGCCAATGCGGGCTATAGCCTGGGTTCCAGCTTGTCTTTCCTGGTGGCCTTGAACTTGGGCGGCATGTTCGGTGCGATTCTGGGTGGTTGGCTGGGGGATCGTTTCAGCTTGCCTAAAGTGGTCGCCTGGTTCTTCCTGGTGTCGGCGGTGTCCATTACCTTGCTGGGTTTCAAGAGCCCGACTCTGGTGCTGTATGTGTTGATCGTGATTGCTGGTGCCACCACCATTGGTACGCAGATCCTGCTGTACGCCAATACGGCACAGTTTTACCCCCTGTCCATGCGTTCCTCGGGCTTGGGCTGGGCGTCAGGCGTGGGGCGCATCGGTGCCATTGCCGGGCCTTTCCTGGGCGGCACGCTGATGGCGGCCAAATTGCCCTTGCAGATGAACTTCATGGCCTTTGCTGTGCCGGGTGTCGTGGCGATGTTGGCGTTCCTGGTGTTTATGGTGTCGTTACGTCAGGCAGGCAAAATGTCGCTGACTGCGGTGGCGTAATAATAGAGGTAAAGCCTGAATCAGGATCCTGTTAAAGCCACCTGAAGGGCTGGAAGTCAAAAAATGAGTCAATAGCATAATGAGTTGATAGGCTTATTACCTGTGCTTTGTTATGCTCTGACTTTTACTTTCGGGGAGGTCTATATGTTCAAGTGGCTAGCCGTGGTGATGCTATCTGTCTTTATGGTTGGATGCGCTGCGCGTGTTGATTACAACCGGAAGTCGATAGATTTAGCCATTGGGATGAATAAATCGGAAGTGCGAGCCGTAATGGGCGAGCCACGTCGCACAGATGTAAATGAGGATCGCGAGCGCTGGATTTTCTGGAACCCGGCGATTATCGGCTTTACGCCTATTGATAATGAAACTCTTGCGCAAGACCGTTTAGTGGTGACTTTCGTAGAGGGGAAAGTGACTCGTTGGGGTAATCAGACCTATATAGATGATGCCGCTGAGATTAGTCGGAAGACGATGGAAAACTCCATGACTCTGATTAAAGAGACACAAAAAACAGCACAATAAACTGTTTGCTGGATTCTTTATAAACCCGCCTTGGCGGGTTTTTTGCTTTATGGGTAGTTGTATTTTGGGGACACCCATATAGCCGAAGAGGTAGTGCTGGTTAAAACAGTGCTTTTGTCGACGGGTATACTCTTTGGTTTCGTCAAAGTAGGGCTGACATCCTGTCGAGAAGCCCCTAGAGGTATTTAGGTTTGCCATGAGTTCTAATGTGTTCTGGTTGTTTTTACCCGCCTGTTTTGCCCTGAATATGGCCTTTGGTCCCAATAATCTGCTGTCCATGACGGTAGGGGCCAAGCAAGGGATACCGACTGCCCTGGTGGCAGCTATGGGGCGTCTGGTCGCTTTTGCCATCATGATTGTGGTGGCAGCCTTGGGGATGGGAACCTTGTTGATGGTCTCGGAAACGGCCTTTACCGTGGTCAAGTTCGCGGGGGCGGCATACTTGATTTGGCTGGGCATTAAGGTGCTGCGTGCCAGTGGTAAATCGTCCGCTGAACAAACAAAACTGGACAAGAGTGATGTCTGGGGTTTGGTACGCCAGGAGTTCTTCGTGGCGATGGGTAACCCTAAAGCCATTCTGATCTTCACCGCTTTTTTCCCGCAGTTTGTGGATATGAATAATTATTGGTCCAGCTTCCTGACACAGGGCGTGATTTTCCTGCTGCTGGAAGTGATCGCGATTGCCGCCTATGCTTATGTGGGCACGCGTCTGTCAGGTGTGATGCAAAATGCGCGTGGCCTGCGTTGGGTGAACCGTATTAGCGGCAGCATGATGATAGGTTTTGGTGTGATCCTGGCCATGGCCCGACGTTCCTGATGCGGCAGGCCCGTCCAGACCTGTGAAAAAGAGCTCTCCTTGCGAGAGCTTTTTTTATGCCTATCACCGGTCTGGCAAGGCCAAGTCTCATGTTTTTATGGGTGTTTTTAAATTCAATACAAAGAACTTGAAAAATCCCCTGTTGCTGTGTGAAGAGCCTGTTTTGCTTGTGTTTCTATTTGTACAGGGTAAACACTGAATATGCTGTTTAATGCTTGAAGTTTGTAATTTTTTTGTTAGGATAAAAATTCGTTCTAGGCTTTTTTATTACCTAAATGGCAGGAGGCTTGGAGATGAATGATATGCCCATGAACTGGCCCAGTGATTTCCCGAGTAAACACGATTCAATATAAACCTTCCAAGAACAGCGGAGACCATTAACCAGCCAGGCCGCCCTATGGGCGGCTTTTTCATTGGTGCACAAGAGTTCTGGTTTTTATAGTGATGTATTTTAAGGTTTGCCCTGTCGTTTATTGATAATATTCCAATGCTGAATTGCCTATGACAGGGAATCCCCACTGGGCTACCTTAAATTATGGTTTATTGCGCTTGGTGGCTTGAAATAATACGGAGCAGAAAAAGAATGAATGGTGTCAAGACCTTGTTTGTTTTATGTTTTCCCCTGCTTCTTGGCGCTTGCTCCAGTATCGCCGTTACTTATTATAGCGACCCCGAAGGAGCCACTGTCGTTTGCAATGGCAGCGTCTATGGTGAGACCCCACTGACTATTCGCTATGCGCTTAGCGATGACGATAAGCGCCTAGGGGTTCTTTATACAGACTCTTGTTATGCGCAGTGGCTCAGTGGATACCGGGTCTCGTATAGCAATCGGGTGCACCTTCCCCGGATTCCGGTTTTTGGCTATCAAATGGCCAAACGTCCCCTGGGAGACGGTTATGCACAGGACGCGGATTATGGTTTGCGGGTGCAGACCTTGCGGCAACTGCGGGCGCAACAAGAAGAAAACCGTAGATTGATGCAAGACCAACTTCGGGAGCAGCGTAAAACCAATTGCCTGCTGGAGGGGAAATCAAAATGCTAGTGCTCCCTTGGGCAGGTATTAACTTGTAATATGGCCTCTGACTAAACGTGATCAAGGGGTTTTCAGACTTGTTCTGATGGGCCGTACCTACTGCTGGCCTTTCCATGGGCTGTGGGTGTCACGATGGCAACTGGCTGTGAAATTGTGTAGCTGACGGCTGTGCATGGCGGATTCATAGCCTTGCTGCGCGTACACAAGTCCGTCAGGGCCTATGCTATTTTTCTCTCTTTCCCTTTTCTGATTGATTCAGCCTTGCCACGTTCATCTGCTATCTCTTCTCGTCGTATCACTATCCGCGATGTCGCCAAAGCGGCAGGGGTGTCGTTGACCACTGTCTCGCATGCCTTGAATGACAGAGGTGTGGTGGACCCACTGACACGTGCCAAGGTCAAGCAGATCGCGGCTGATATGGGCTACCGGCCCAATGTGCGGGCGCAGCGTTTGCGCTCGGGGGCGGCCAACAGCATAGCGCTGGTATCGTCCATGCCGTTTGCTGTGTCGGGCGGTGTGTCGCGTTTGGGTTTCATGATGGAAGTGGCGGGGATTGCGGCCGAAGCGGCCATGAGGCGCGGTCTGGCTCTGGTGTTCGTGCCCCCCTTGGAAAATGCCCAGGCCTTTTTGGAGGGGCTGGATATTGATGGGGCGATTTTGTTGGAGCCCATGACGGATGATCCCAATGTGCGCTTATTGCAGGAGCGTGGCGTGGCTTTGGTGTCGATTGGGCGTCAGGGTGGCACTGCGGACAGCATTCCCTTTATTGATCTACAGTCCACCGCAACCGCGCATCTGCTGTTGAACCATTTGTGGGAACAGGGGCGGCGACGTATTGCTTTGGTGCAAAGCAGCGCCGCGCGAGACTCTTATGCCAGTCATAAAAAGGCCTACGAGAACTTCGCCGCCGCGCACGCCATGCCGGTGCGCTATATGCAGGTAGAGGAAAGCTTGGGTGAAGCGGGTGGGTTTGATGCCTGCACTCGGCTTTTGGCACAGTATCCCGATACGGATGCCTTATGTGTGCCTGTGGATGCTTTCGCAGTGGGCGCTTTGGCCGCGGTCCAGCAAGCCGGTTTGCGCGTCCCGCAAGATGTGATGATTGCGACCCGTTACGACGGTTTGCGTGCTCGTACCGCAGAACCCGCTCTGACCGCTGTGGATCTGCATCTGGAACAAGTGGCGACCTTGGCGGTAGAGCTGCTGTTTGAGCATTTGTCGGGCGATAAGAGCCGCCTGTCGGCGTTGGGCCCAAAGCCGGAGCTAAGGGCCCGTGCCTCTACACAGTTGGATGTTTAAGTCAGCATAACGGCAAGACCGGAGACGGTCGCAAATATCAGAACCCCAATACGCAGACGGCGTTGATCCAGCCTGTGATGAACCAGGCTGCTTAATCCCATGCCTAATAACAATGCGGGCAGGCATAAAACGGCGTAGCTCAGGTGGGACCACTTCAGTGCGCCGGAGATGCCCAGCACGAGCAGCGAGATCACTTCCCCCACCAGAAAGCACAAGGCGACGGTTGAGCGCAGAGTCGCGACGGGGGCATGCTGGTACACCAGAGCCAAGGGTGGGCCACCAATACCGGTTGCGGTTTCAGTGATGCCGGTGACCAGGCCTGTGGCAATAAACGCTTTTTTACCGGGCGTGAAGCTGGGTGCCAGCACTGAAGCCAGCACCGCGAGCAAGGTGCTGATGCCGACAAATTGGTTTAACCAGTAAGTCGATAGCACCAGCAAAATCCCCAAACCGGCAAATGTCCCCGCAAAACGTCCGACGGTGATCCAGCCCGCACCGGTGCGATCAATCCCCTCGCGTTCACGCCAGGCAACATAGGCATTCAGTGGCAGCATCAGGAACAACAGGGCGCCGGGTATGGCTTCGGGATGAACCAAAGCCAACACCGGAACCACAATCAGGGCAAAACCCATGCCGCTGGCTCCCTGGATAAAGGCACCTGCCAACACGGCGGCAAAAGCAATCAGCAAACCAGCCGTCATGCCAAGGCCTTTTCTTGTGCTGCGCGACGAGCCAGGTGCTCGGTAGACGGCGCATGCAGTTTGCGGATGTCTGATTGCGCGACCGCATGACGAGCCAACTCACGCACTTCTTCCAGCAAGGGCAGGGGATCCCAATCTACGGGCTGGCCTTGCCAGAGGCGCAGCTTGCCTTGGACCACCACAGCCCGGATCTGATCGCGGGCGGCAATCCGAACCAGCTCCCAAGGCAGATCCCAGGAAGGCGTCATTTCAGGCACCTGCAGGTCAAGCACCAGGAAGTCAGCTTGCGCACCCACTCGAATCTGCCCAGTTTGAGTACCCAGGCCCACGACCTCGGCACCGCCACGGGTTGCCATGTCCAGCCAGGTCCAACCCGCGCCGCAAGAGGAGTCGCCCACCATCATGCCGAAGGCAAAGCGTTGTGCGGCCTCGCCATAATCCATCATGCGGAAGGCATCGCTGCGAGTGCCGTCCGTCCCCATGCCCAGACGGATGCCTTGAACACGCATGGCTTCGGCAGGAGCGACGGCATTGCCTTTCCAGGCGCTGGCAACTGGGTTGTAGGAAACGGCGGCATTCAAGTCGGCCAGCAGACGGACTTCGCTGGGGGTGACCAAGGTGGCATGGGCCAGCAAGGAGGCCGAGCCCAGGGCACCGATATGAGCCAGATGCTCGATCGGGCGGCGGCCATGAGCATTCAGGGAACGTTCCACCGCGACCAGATGCTCGTTGGCATGGGTCTGGAATACCCGACCGGCTTCTTCGCTCATGGAGTAGATACGATGCAACATGGCATCACTGGCGGCTTCGGGAATAGAGATGGCCAGTGAAGGGCTGATCAAAGCATGGTGCTCCCATTGCTGGAGGTGGGCCTGGGCGCGAGCCACAATAGGCTCGGCGTCCAAAAGTACCGCGCTGTGTTTGTCGTTGCAGATCAGGCCCAGAACGCAGCGTAGGCCTACGTCAGTGGTGGCTTGCACAATCGCGTCCAGATCCTCGGATGAACGAGTGCCCGCATCACAAACCGTGGTGAATCCACCCCGCAAGGCTTCCAGGGCAGACAGCTTGCTGGACGCATACAGATGGCGGGCATTCAAAGTGCTTTCCAGCGGCACCCAGACGCGGCGGAAAATCTCCGAAGGCTCGCCATATACCAGCGACTTCCCATAAGACTGAGTGACGTGATGGTGTGCATCCACAAAGCCGGGCATCAGCAAATGGCCGGGTAAGCTCAGGCGCGGCAGCCCGGGGTGACGGGAGGCAATTTCTTCCACCGTGCCAATATCGCTGAAGCGACCTTCTTCAATCAGCACAGCGTGTCCGCTGACGGGGCCTTGCGGTAACAAGAGATGTTCAGGCTCCAGAATGCGGGCCTGAGCCAGCTCATGGGATTGGAATAAAGAAGCGTGATTCATGGCACAGCTCATCAAGAATGTTGAAGGGGGGCGGTTTTGTGGGAACGCTGGCCGACGTGAATGAACAGATAGTTCAGGACAGCCGCCGTCAGAGCGCCCATGGCAACGCCGTTGGACAAGAGCAAACGCAGTTGCGAAGGAAGTTGGTCGTAGATGCCGGGGACAACGATGGGCAGCAAGCCCACGGCCAAGGCCGTGGCAACCACATACATGGCGGCATGACCGCGCAGGTCTACTTTGCGCAGCATATCTATGCCCATGGTGCCCACGATGGCAAAGACCACCAGGCCGGTTGCGCCAATGACAGAGGCTGGGATGACGCTGATCAGCGCGGACAGGGGTGAGAACACACCAAACAGAATCAGGAACAGCCCACCTACCGCCGTGACATAGCGGGAACGCACTTGGGTGGCGCGGATGATGCCGATGTTCTCGCCGCTGGTAATGATCAGCGAGGTCCCGAAAATGCCACCCAGCAAAGACGCCAGTCCGTCGCCACGGATCGTATTGGGGACTTGCGCCTGTTGCTCGGCTTCCCCTTCTTTGCCTAGGACTTCATTCAAGGCAATGGTCTGGCCAGTGGCTTCAACCATGGAAATCAAGGTGAACAGCAGCAGCGGCAAAGCGGCAATCAGATCAAACTTGGGAGGGCCAAAGGGGAAGGGGGACGGCAGGGCCAACAGTGAGCCACTGCCCACACCGCTCAAGCTGATGTCGCCCATCAAGGCAGCGGACAAGGCGCCCACCATCAAGCCCAGCAAGATAGCCAACTGGCGGCACATTCCCTTGAGCAAACGGGCAAATAGCACCGTAGACGCAATAGTGATCAGGGCCAGCAGCAAATTGTCGGTATTGCCGAAATTGGCCGTACCGGGCGTGCCGGCAATCAGCTTGCCGGAGATCTGCGCCAGGTTGATGGCAACCAGCAAGAGCATGATGCCGATCACCAGCGATGGGAAATAACGCAAAAAGCGTTTGAAGATAGGGACGATCAGGAAGTACAGCAGGGCGGACAGAATCACCGCGCCCGAGGCGGTGGGCAGATCGGTTTGTTGTGCGATCAAAATGAACAAGATGATGGGCGCGCCACCGGGCAGCATCACAAAAGGCAGCTTGGCGCCTATGCCGGCCGGACCGAAGGATTGGATCAAGGTGCCTATGCCACAGACCAGAAAAGTGGCGCTAAGCAGTTCAGTGGTCAGTGCCGTATCAAAGCCTAGGGCCTTGCTCATCAAGAAGACAGCCGCGATGGGTGAGGCGGCCATGACCAATACGTGTTGCAGTCCGAAGGCAATCATGCGCTGGGGGGAGTACAGCTCATCCACTTGCGCAGTGGGGGTGTCTTTCATCCGTGTCTCCTGTGCTGCGTTGCTAGTCTCTCAAGAGCCTGCCGCAGCCTTTTGGTTTTTGTTGCGTGATAAGTAAAACGATTTGGTTTTGAATTCTACGTTCAACCAAAACGTTTTGGTAGTGTATTTTGGCCTTTCCGAAAAGTCGATGTTGAAATCAAATAAGGATTATTTCGCTACGCTGAAATAGCCTGTTGAAGGCAGAGGCAGATGTGGAGATCAGGCAGCTCGCAGTGAGCTAGAGGCTGCGTTTGTTAGCGTGGTTCAAGGACAGCACTTCTATGTGTCCTAGCAAGCCGGATGAGGGTCGCTTAGCAGGGAACCAAGCGATCTGATGTAGAGGCAGGAAGCGGCATGAGGAGAGCCGAAGTCATCAGAGACTTGGCCATAGTGGGTATGGAAAAAGGTAGGGGGAGGGGCCGTGAAGCGTAGACGACACGAAAGAGCGTCTGAACAGTAGGGATGGCTCACCCTTCAAGCAGTCAGGCACGACCGCCCAAAGGATGTTTTTACGTAATAGGCGTCAATCCACGATGTAGAGCTTGGCGCCCGTCTGGGTGGAGGAACGGTGCTGTTCGGCATTATCGGCCACATGGTAGGACTGGCCCGGCTCCAGGGTGAAGCGACGTCCGTCTTCTAGTTCTGTCTCCAGCGTGCCTTCCAGGCACAACAACATATGGCCTTTTACACACCAGTGATCGGCCAGATAACCGGGGCTGTATTCCACCATGCGTACGCGAATGGGGCCAAATTGCTGGGTGCGCCACAAGGCCATGCCTGTTTCGCCTTTGTGTTCAGTGGGAGTAATGTCGGACCAGTTAACGGTGCAAAAGGGTAAATTCTGAATATCCATGCTCGTGGCTCGCTTGAAGGGATGATGGTCATAGTAGGCCTGTTTGCGGGGCCTGGTTTGTCTCCTTAGTATTTTGTCTTGATACAGGCAATTTCAATTTAGAAATTTGCTGACGGCACAAACGCGTAAAGATCAGGAATACTCGCGCTCAACAGGGGCTCTTCATGGCTCTTGTATTAATAAAAGAGGAAGCGTATGAGTCTGTCTCAATCATTATTATCTGCACACCATCGTCGACGCTGGAGCGTGTTGGCCGCTGCCTTCTTGCTATCGGCGTGCAGTAGTTTGCCTGAGCAGTCGGCACAGCGTGAGGCGGTATTGGCCTCAGTACCGCAAATAGCCTCAACCTTGGGTACGCAGTGGGGAGAGGGGCGCGAGTCACGAGCCTACGCTGTTCCAGCCCAACGCGTCGAGCCGCAGCGCGATGAGCTGCAATTGGCTTATTCCGATGAGCGCAGTATTCGCCAGGCGTTGGGACAGAACCTGGATGCCCAGCGCAGCATCTTGCTCGATCAAGGCAAGGTGGAGCTGTCTATCCATGATGGACGCGACAGGCCTTTGACTATTTACAGCCGCATTGGGCAGAAGAACTATCAATTGGCAGGCAAATCAGGCGAGCGTTACGTCCTGGTCTATACCAATCGCAGCGCGACGCCTTATGAAATCATTGCCACGGTAGATGGTCTGGATGTCTTGTCGGGAAAGGCGGGTAGCCGCAGCCATAATGGCTATCTCTTGCAGGCAGGGGCCGTGTTGCGCATCGAAGGCTTTCGTAAAAGTGCTGATGAAGTGGCGGCGTTTCGTTTCTCTCCCAAGGATCGGGCTTATGCCGCAAACAGCCTGGCGGGTGATACACGCAATATCGGTGTGATCGGTACGGTGCTTTACGAAGTGCGCCCGGTGACTCCGGCTCAACCTGCCGTGCAGTCGCCCAATCCTTTTCCTGCCGATAAGAGCGGTGGACACTACGCGCCCCCACCACGGTACTAAGGCTTGATCGTTTCTTTCTTTTGATTGGTATGAGCGCTCTTTTCATCGCGGTTCAGTTCGAACAGCACTGAGAGAGGCTGCGGGGTGGTCAAACATCCGTTTTAGCGGATCTGTCATTAAGGCTGGGCTAAAATCGCTTTTTCAGTTGTGTTCTTGGAGAGGGTATCGACATGAGTGGCTCCTTTACTTTTGTGATGGTGTTGGCGTTTCTGGCTGTGGTCGTGGTGATGGCAGGGGTCAAAGTTGTGCCCCAGGGCCAGCAATGGACGGTTGAGCGTTTTGGTCGCTACACCCGCACTCTGACGCCAGGCCTGTCTTTGCTGGTGCCTTTTATGGACCGCGTGGGCCGCAAACTCAAAATGATGGAGTCTGTGCTGGATGTGCCTTCACAAAGTGTGATTTCCCGCGACAACGTGGCTGTGACAGCGGACGGTGTGGTGTTTTATCGTATCGACAATGCGGCCCAGGCAGCCTATGAAATTGATCACCTGGAACTGGCTATTGTGAATCTGACGACCACGAACCTGCGTTCGGTTCTGGGTTCGATGGAACTGGACCATATGTTGTCCAACCGCGAAGTCATTAACGATCGTTTGCTGGCGGCAGTGGATGCGGCCACCACACCTTGGGGAGTGAAAGTCACCCGTGTGGAAATCCGCGATTTGAATATGGCGCCCGAGTTGCAAGAAGCCATGAATCTGCAGATGACGGCAGAGCGCCATCGTCGTGCAGCCGTGACCAAGGCCAGCGGCCAGAAAGAAGCGGAAGTGCTGCAAGCCGAAGGTGAAAAGCAAGCGGCCGTATTGCGTGCTGAAGGTGAAAAACAAGCCGCTATTTTGCGTGCCGAAGCACGTGAGCGTGAAGCCGAGGCCGAAGCCCGTGCAACCCGCGAAGTGTCTGACGCCATCAAGAGTGGTGACGTTCAGGCCTTGCAATACTTTGTCGGCCTGAAGTACGTGGAAGCCTTGCGTGATGTGGGTACGGGTCCTAACAGTAAGCTGGTGCTGATGCCTTTGGAGGCTAGCGGCATTACGGGTGCGGTGGCGGGCGTGACCGAGCTGCTCAAGACCACCGGCAGCAAGCTGGGACAAAGCTAAGTGAATAGCTGGGGGAGCTGATCTTGTCGTTCATTTTTGATTCCTTCTGGTATTGGCTGGTGTCTGGCGTCGTGCTGATCGCTGCCGAGGTCGTGATCTCCGGTGTCTATTTGCTTTGGCTGGGTCTGGGAGCCTTGACGGTGGGCTTGTTTGCGGCTGCCTGGCCGGATGCCCCCAACTGGTTGCAGTGGTTGATTCTGGCTGTTGCCATGCTGGGATGGGTCGTGGTCGGTGTGCGTTGGCAGCGGCGCAGCCGGGCCAATCAGCCTGACATTGTCAATACCGGCTTGAGTGCTTACGTTGGCGCCCATGCGCAGGTCAGCGAAAGTTTTGTGAGTGGCCGTGGGCGTATTCGGCTTAACGATAGTTATTACAGTGCCACTGCGACCCAGAATCTGGAACAGGGCGCTGCAGTTGTGGTGTTGGCAGTGGACGGCGCTGAAATGCGTGTTCAGGCTGTTGAGCAAGATAAATAGTAGGGTGTAAGAACAATGATGAACAATCGCTACGGCAAGCTGGCTTCCTTGGTGTATCACCTGGACAAGCCGGTAGGACGATCTTTCGGGGATGTGGAGTACTACCTGGAGCGTTTGCATGGCACAAGCGGGCCAATTCTGGAGCCCGCAGTAGGCACAGGCCGCATTTTGATTCCCTTGCTGCAAGCAGGGCTGGATGTCAGCGGCTTCGATCTGTCCCAGGAAATGCTGGATTACTGCCAGCGTGAACTGGAACTGCGGTCTTTGAGCTCGCCGCTTCAACTGGCAGGGTTTACGGATTTCACGGCAGATCGTCTTTTGGAGGCGATCGTGGTGCCGGCCGGCTCTTTTCAACTACTGGATTCGTTTGAGCAAGGCATGGCCGCGCTACGCCGTTTTCATGCGTGCTTGAAGCCAGGTGGACGGCTGTTGCTGGATCTGGACCCGGTGGCGGCGATTGTGAATGTGCAGCCCGGAATGCGGACCTGGTCGGCACCGCCGCATGGGCTGATTACCCTCAATGCCACTGCTCTGGATAAAGATTACTGTGCCCAGGTAAGCCGTGAAATGCATCGCTACGAATTATGGGAGCATGGTGTCTTGCTGGAAACCCAACTGGAACAGTTCTCGCTACGTTGGTGGGGCGTTCAGGAACTGCGCATGGCGCTGGAGCAGTTGGGCTTTGGTGAGATTGTTATCTCCGGCGGGTATCAATATGGCAAGACGCCTCAGGATACGGACGGGATTATTTCCTTTGAAGCGCGCAAGCTGTAAGGCTGGGGCTGAGCTTGGTGCCAGTAATCGTATTAGTGTGGTGACTAAGGTGGGCACTGTGTCTGCTAGGGACAAAGGTATAGGCCCATACGTGAATGCTGGTGCTGCACCAGCAATGACAGGGCCGCAAGCTGGATTCGGGTGTCGGGTTATTTCAGCCCTGTCCGCTTTCATACTGGCTCTACTGCCTGTATTCAGTCCCGCCGCACAAGGGCTGAGCCTGACGCAAGATGAGCAAGGCTGGGTTTATGTGAATGAAAAGGGCGCAGCAGTGTTACGGCCCTTCATTTACGACAATGGCCCTGATTATTTTGAAGAAGGTCTGGCCCGTTTCGTCGCCAAGGGGAAGATGGGTTTTCACGATCAATCCCTGAAAGTCTGGATACCGGCGCGTTACGATTTCGCCTTTCCTTTTGTGCATGGTAAAGCCAAGGTTGGCATGAACTGCAAGCTCATCCCTGAAGGCGAGCACCGCTCGGTTTGCTGTCAGCATTGGGAAACCATTGCCAATCCTTTGACTGCATTACAAGATCAGCCTGAGAACTAGCCTGTACACAGTACACTGCAGGACAGAACTTATCCGGAGAGCACGATGAAGAAATGGGGAATCTTGGGACTGGTTGGCGTTTTGTCTGCTTGCGCGAATCAAGCCTCGACACAGCCACCCGTGGGTATGGCCAACCCGGCTTCGGCTTATTGCGTGGAGAAGGGTGGGCGATTGGAGATCGTCAATACACCAACGGGGCAAGTGGGCATGTGCACCTTGCCGGATGGTACGGTGATTGAGGAGTGGGAGCTGATGCGTCGTGACCACCCTTCAGCAAAGTCCTGAAGCCAGAGAGTAAAAGCCAGCGAAAAGCTGGCTTTTTTGTCAGCGTTCGATGCGGACTTCAAAGTACGCTTCAGACTCGCCCAGATCGCGAAAGCCGTCACTCATGGCGCGCGTGGCAGCGGCAATCCATTTCTTGGCCAGGGCAATGTCCTCGCCGGATAACTCCGTCTCTGCCGTTTCTTCGGCCAATTGCCAGGCTCGATAGGCCTGGACCACAGCCTCCGGGCCTTGCATGACTTTTTCTAAGCTGCGGCGAAAACGCTCCTCAGCCTCGCGGCGGCCGCGTTCGGTGATATCGGAAGGAGCGTCGTGCAAAGTAATGGTATAGGACATGATGCTTCTTTTTGCTGTATGGATGAACAGTAATTTAGCATGCCTTTTTATCTTGAGCCAGATTTTTGTGATATCTGCAGCATGAATTGTTAGTTCACTTCTTTGACGTTTTTGTGCTGCTGGAACCAGGTCGCACGGTTGCTGGGCTCTGGCCGACTGCCCAGCGTTGATGTTCTACCAGGGACTACCCGTTCTAGCCCGTGGGTATACTGTTCCAAACAGATTTCCGCTCTCTTTTTTTCATTGCCGAGGTTCAGGGTGCAGCTTGTCGTGATTGGCAGTATTACCGTTGATATTGTGGTCTCTGGCATGCCAGCCGAGCTGGCGCGTGGTGACAAGCAGGAAGTGGGTTCGATCGACTTGTATCCAGGCGGCGGTGCACTAAATGCGACAGCCAGTTTTATGGAGCAAGGCGAGTCGGTTCGACTCTTGGGGGCGCTGGGTCGAGATGGCCTAGGCGGCTGTTTGCGAACCCATATTGAGCAACTAGGTATTGATGTCAGCAGTATGCAGCGCTGCCCTGATCAACCTACAGGTAAAGCCATTGTTCTGGTAGGGCCTTCCGGAAGTGCTTCGGTGCTGGCCCGACGAGGTGCCAATGCCTGCTTGCGTGTTCAGGCTCAAGATCTGCAAGCAGACTTGATCTACGTGGCCCCTGTTGCCTTGCAGCCTATGGAAAGTTTGGCGCAGGCCTTAGCTGAAAGAAGCGAGACGTCAGCTTGTTTAGTGGTCAATCCCAGTGTGGCTTGTTTGCAGCATCAAGGACTTGGATTTCAGCAAGTTTGCGCGCGGGCCGATGTGCTCGGTTTAAATGCAGTAGAGGCCCAAATGTTGGCAGGTGTTAAGGATACCGATATTGAACTGGAGTTATCCATTCATCAAGCGTGCGAGCTGGCCGCGCGTTTGCAACATCATCCCCAACAAGCTGTGCTGATTACCTTGGGTGTGCAGGGGGCGGTATTGGCTTTTAATGGAGAACATTATGTGCAGCCTGCCAGTAAAGTCATGGTGCGTTCAACAGTTGGGGCCGGAGATGCGTTTCTGTCCAACTTTGCCTTGGCCTGGAAACGGGGCCTGGAACCGCTAGAGGCCCTGGATTTGGCCAACCAGGCAGCGGCAGCAAGGTTGGGACAGTGGGCGGCCAATACGTTTCCGCCTATGTTCGGGCAAAGCGCAGATGACGTTCTGGCTTGGTGAGTATTGAATAAAAGAACACAGTAAAAACAATCGCAAAGGAAGGGGAGATGGCTGTCACTGTCATTATTGTCGGTTTATATCTACTGGTGATGGTTTTACTGGGCATCACACTCTGTCATACCCGTCCCAAGACATGGAAACGTGATACGGCTTTATTAATGGTTACGCCCTTGGCAGTCCCCGTGGTTTACGCAATTTTTACCGTCTTCAGTGGATAGGGCGCAGACGCGAAGTGTCTGTGCAGAGGCTGTTGTTCCATGTTGCGAGCTTGTTTGCTGCAGAAATACGCTCGTGTGGCTCGAGCCTGGTCTTTGTGTCTGTGCTGTGCGGGATCTTGACAATCGTTGACTTCATGTTCTGAGGAGGGGCAGTTACCATGGTTTCAGGCTTGTTTTAGTTGAAATTTCAGGATGTGCGCCATGATTACTGCCTCGAATCTGATCGATTATGTACCAGTGGTATTAATGCTGGCTGGTTGCGGGATCCTGGGCTTTATTTTGCTGTCTTTCTGTCTGCATCGCTCATAAATTGCGCCGGGCATTGTCTTACTTTGTCATAAAACCCGGCTCCTTACGCGTGATTTCAACTTCTTCTTTTACTTAACGTGTTGCTTTTGCTGCACGCCTGCCATTGCTCACTTTTCCTATCTAACAAGTGTAGTAAGCTATTTCCACGATCTGTTTCGCGTCCAGCGCCTGAAAGCTTTTTCTAGCTTGCGTTAACAGCAGACGCTGCTTGGTCAATCATCGTGTCAAATGACAAACCAGGCCTTAGCAAACATCAGGTCAAGGAGAAGGAAATCATGTTTTTCCGCTTAGTTTCTGCTTGTGCAGGCTCTTTGATGTTATCGGCATGCGCCAGCTCCAGCCAAACGAGCACTGCGCCAGCGACCCAGGCGAACTTGGCCTCGCTTTTTTGTCAGAGCATGGGCGGACAAACCATTGTTCACGAAAGTGAGCGTGGCGCTTATGGAACCTGTTTGATGAAAGATGGCTCGGAGTCTGAGGAATGGGCCTTTTACCGTAGCTGGTATCCCCGCATGGACTGAATTCTTTGCCAAATGTGGTTTTTTTGTGGTGTTACCGCACCGCGATCGTGGGCGAAGGTGATAAACTTAGCCAATCAAATGTGTTATTTGGGAAGTAGAATCTTATGAACTCAACGCGAACTACCCGTCGGCAAGTCTAGCCGTGGCCGCGTAGCGTTTCGTTTGCTTTCCAAGAACGTTCAATTCAAAAGCGCGGCTTTTTCAAGGCCGCGTTTTTTATTTCAGGAAGTGTTATGGTCCGAATCACACTGCCCGATGGCTCCCAGCGAGAGTTTCAGGGCCCGGTTTCCGTCAGCGAAGTGGCGAACTCGATTGGTACTGGCCTGGGCCGTGCCGCCCTGGCAGGCCGTGTCGGCACGCCAGGTACCGAGTCGCGTCTGGTGGACACCTCGTATGTGATCGACCAGGACAGCCATTTGGCCATCATCACTGCCAAAGATGCGGATGGTCTGGATTTGATTCGTCATTCCACCGCCCACTTGCTGGCTTATGCCGTCAAGAGTCTGTTTCCGGATGCCCAGGTCACGATTGGCCCGGTGATTGACAACGGCTTTTACTACGACTTTTCCTACAAGCGCGCCTTTACGCCCGAGGATCTGGAAGCCATTGAGAAGAAAATGGCAGAATTGGCCAAGAAAGACGAAGTGGTCACTCGCGAAGAATGGCTGCGTGATGATGCTGTTGAGTTTTTCAAGAGTATTGGCGAGGACTACAAGGCAGAGATTATTGCCTCTATCCCGTCCAACGAGCCCATCAGCCTGTACCGCGAGGGCGACTTTATCGACTTGTGCCGTGGCCCTCATGTGCCATCTACTGGCAAGCTGAAAGTGTTCAAGCTCATGAAAGTGGCCGGCGCTTACTGGCGTGGCGACAGCAATAACGAAATGCTGCAACGCATTTACGGCACTGCCTGGGCGACCAAGGAAGATCAGCAAGCTTACCTGACCATGCTTGAAGAGGCCGAGCGCCGCGACCATCGTAAACTGGGCCGCGAGCTGGATCTGTTCCACTTCCAGGAAGAAGCTCCCGGTCTGATTTTCTGGCACCCCAAGGGGTGGGTGATCTGGCAACAGGTTGAGCAATATATTCGCCGCGTCTATCAGGACAATGGCTATCAGGAAGTGAAGGCGCCGCAAATTCTGGATTTGTCGCTGTGGAAGAAAACGGGCCACTGGGACAACTATGCTGAAAACATGTTCACGACCGAGTCGGAAAATCGTGTGTATGGCTTAAAACCCATGAACTGCCCCGGTCATGTGCAAATCTTCAACTCCGGTTTGCATTCCTACCGTGAACTGCCGATCCGTTACGGCGAGTTCGGTCAATGCCATCGCAACGAACCTTCGGGTGCCTTGCACGGCATGATGCGTGTGCGCGGTTTTACACAAGATGACGGTCACATTTTCTGTACCGAAGATCAGCTGCAAGACGAGTGCGCGGCCTTTACGGCTCAGTTGCAAGCCGTGTATGCGGACTTCGGTTTTACCGAGATTTTGTATAAAGTGGCCACTCGTCCTGAAAAGCGCATCGGTGACGATGCGGTCTGGGACAAGGCTGAACAAGCCCTGATCGAAAGCTTGCGCCGTACTGGTTGCGAGTTCGAGATCTCTGAAGGCGAGGGCGCTTTCTATGGTCCGAAGATTGAATACACACTGAAAGATGCCATTGGCCGTCACTGGCAGTGCGGCACTATCCAGGTGGACTTCTCCATGCCAGCGCGTTTGGGCGCCGAGTATGTGGATGCCCAGGATCAGCGTCGCGTGCCAGTGATGTTGCACCGTGCTATTTTGGGTTCTTTCGAACGTTTTATCGGCATGCTGATTGAAAACCATGCTGGTGCCTTGCCGGCCTGGTTGGCTCCAGAGCATGTGGTGGTATGCTGCATTTCTGAAGGTTCAGCTGATTACGCCCAGTCCGTAGCGCAAAACCTGAAGAAAATGGGGTTCCGTGCCTCCTCTGATTTGCGTGGTGAAAAAATCACTCGTAAAATTCGTGAGCACAGTATGCAAAAAGTGCCCTATATTCTTGTCGTGGGTGAAAAAGAGCGTGAAAATGGCGCAGTGGCCGTACGCGCACGTGGTGGCGTGGACTTGGGCGTCATGCCAATAGCCGATTTTTCAGCACGATTGAAGCAAGAGATCGATAGCCGTCAGTAAAACAGAAACGCTATCGTTTTTATCGACATTTTTAGGAGTTTTCGACATCGCAACCGAGAAAAAACATCGCATCAATGGTGAAATTCGTATTCCAGAGGTGCGACTCATTGGAGTCGAGGGTGAGCAGCTAGGTATCGTCAAGGTGCCTGACGCCTTGGCAATGGCAGAACAACATGATGTGGACTTGGTGGAAATTGCCCCTACGGCTGCACCACCGGTTTGTCGTCTGATGGATTACGGCAAATTCCGTTATCAGGAACAGAAGCGCCAACAAGAAGCCAAGGCCAAGCAGAAAGTCATTCAGATCAAGGAAGTCAAGTTCCGTCCCGGCACGGACGAAGGAGACTACCAGGTCAAGCTGCGCAATGTGAAGCGTTTCATCGATGATGGCGATAAAGTCAAGGTGACTTTGCGTTTCCGTGGTCGTGAGATGGCGCACCAGGAATTGGGGATGCGTGTGCTGGAGCGGGTTCGCGACGAAGTCAGCGAAATCTGTCAGGTTGAAGCAATGCCCAAGTTGGAAGGCCGTCAAATGGTCATGGTCTTGGCGCCTCGCAAGAAAGCGTCCTGATACTTTTGCACGATGCTGCCTGGATCCGCCCAGGAGCATTATGCGTCGCTCGACTCACTCCCAAGTGGTGAGTCGAGCGCAATCGCCTTTGCAGCTCGGCTGCAAAGGCGTTTTTCTCTAGGTGTGATATGCACGTTTTATTCATCATTGATCCTTTGCCCAGCCTGTCGGCTTACAAGGATTCCTCCGTTGCCATGATGCGTGCATTTTTGGCGCGTGGTCATCGCGTCAGCGTCACATTGCAGTCTGATTTGTATATTTCCCAAAGCCGGGTTCGTACACGTAGTCAGGCTGTAAGCATTGCTGCCGATGCCGATTTGCGTGCGACTTCGTGGTGGACACACCCCGAACCTGCGACCGAGCAGGAGTTGAATGCCTTTGATGCGGTCATCATGCGTAAAGACCCGCCTTTCGATATGGAATATTCCTATTCCACGCATTTGCTCAGCTTTGCGCAGGAGCAGGGGGCCAAGGTCTTCAATTCGGGCGCAGCCATTCGTAATCACCCTGAAAAACTCGCGATTACCGAATTTCCAGAATTTACCCCACCCACTTTGGTCACCCGTGACATGGCCCGCCTGCGTGCCTTTCACCAGGAGCATAAGGATGTGATCGTCAAACCACTGGATGGTATGGGCGGCATGGGTATTTTCCGTCTGCAAGATCCAGAGCCCAATTTGGGCGCCATCCTGGAAACGCTGACGGCGAATGGTACGCAAACCATTATGGCGCAGCGCTATATCCCGGAAATCGCCAAGGGTGACAAACGCATCCTGATTATCGATGGTGAACCGGTGCCTTATGCCTTGGCACGTATCCCCTTGGCAGGTGAGACGCGCGGCAACCTGGCTGCAGGTGGTCGAGGGGTTGCCCAAGCTTTGTCCGAACACGACTGGCACATTGCTCGTACCCTGGGCCCTGTTCTGGCCGCTCGTGGTTTGCTGCTGATCGGTCTGGATGTGATTGGTGACTACGTCACGGAGATCAACGTGACCAGCCCAACCTGTTTTGTTGAAATCACGGACCAGACAGGCTTTGACGTTGCGCAGCGTTTTGCCCAGGCCGTCGAACAAGCGACGGGACGCGCGTGATTCGCCTTGCCTTGATCATGCATGAGCCTTTGGCCAGTGCGTTTGCCAGTTGTGCCGAGCACGTCTTGGGTGAAAAGCCCGATCTGTTTGTCTTTGACATACAGGCCGACGAATGCACCGATACAGCGGTAGATCGCTTGCTGGAGCGGTTGCACACACAAGCGCCGGACGCATTGGCCACGCTGATCCTGTGTGATCTGTACGGTGCCACACCCTTTAATGTGGCCCGGCGGGTTCAGCAAGCTTTGCAAGATCAAGGACAGGGCGCTTATTTATTGACTGGCACCAATATGTGTATGGTGTTGAAAGCCTTGACCGAGCGACGTGACAATCCTGAGCAGTTCGCCCAGGATGTCATGGCAGGCGCATTGCGTGGCATTGTTCACGCAGACTGCCATTGCTAATTTGAATGTTCATTTTCATTTTTCAGTTGCCCTTATGCCTAGCGTATCCATCACGATTAGTAATAAATTAGGTCTTCATGCTCGGGCAGCAGCCAAGCTTACTCAGTTGGCTGGCCGGTATCGTAGTGAGATTTTTATCGCGCGCGGATCTCAACGCGTGAATGCAAAAAGTATTATGGGTGTCATGATGCTGGCCGCCGGAATGGGGGTCACCGTGGTTATCGACGCTCAGGGCGAGGATGCCGACCAGGCCCTCAATGATATTCAAGCGTTGTTTGATGCCAAGTTTGGTGAAAACGAATAGGGAAGCAATCCATTCATGAATAGTGCAGCAGCTCGTACCCCGGCACCTGATTTGCCTTCGATGTTTACCGCTCAAGGTCAAGCAGTCGGTAAGGGGTACGCCATTGCCAAAGCCGTGGTGATGAGCGCAGCAGCACTGGAAGTTCCTCATTATCGGATTGCAGCCGAAGACGTTGATTCTGAAAGCCAGCGCCTGTTAAGCGCCATGGCCAGTACTCGCGATGAGCTTCGCACCATGGTTGATCAGTTGCCTGTGGATGCCCCGCGCGAGCTGGCTCCCATATTGACTGTGCACAGCCTGCTGCTGGACGATCCCATGTTGACGCAGCAAACCTGCGCCATCATCGCCGAGCGGCACTACAACGCAGAGTGGGCCTTGACTTCGCAAGGTCAGATGTTGGTTGAGCAGTTCTCCCAAATGGAAGACGAATACCTGCGCGAACGTGGTGCTGATGTGCGCCAGGTTATCGAGCGGGTATTACGAGTTCTGGCAGGCAAGCCAGCCTTGTTGCCGGGTTTTTCTGCGGCTCAGGAAGAACCGCTGATTGTGGTCGCTCGAGATATTTCCCCAGCGGATATGCTCCGCTTGCGTGGTGGTCATTTTGCTGGCTTTTTGACCGACTTGGGTGGGCCAACCTCGCATACAGCGATTGTGGCCCGCAGTTTGAGTGTTCCTGCCGTAGTGGGCCTGGGAAGTTTCCGCAGTCTGATTCGCGATGGCGATTATTTGATTGTGGATGGTTTCTCCGGCGCGGTGATAGTGAATCCGTCTGAACCGGTGCTGGCTGAATACCGGGAACGTCAGCAGGCCTATCGTCGTGAACGGGCCGAGCTGGAGGCATTGCTGGATGCGCCTGCGATGACCTTGGATGGCATCCATGTTCGTCTGGAGGCCAATATTGAGCTTCCTGAAGAAGCCGAGCTTGCCTTGAAGGCGGGCGCCGATGGTATTGGCCTGTTTCGCAGCGAGTTTTTGTTTATGGGGCGCGCGGATCTGCCTTCCGAGCAAGAGCAATACGAGGCGTATTCTCGTGTTGTCAAGGCAATGAAAGGCAAGGTCGTCACTATTCGCACACTGGATATTGGTGCTGACAAGACTTTGGATGGTGACGCAACGGTAGCAACCAACCCCGCGCTGGGCTTACGCGCAATTCGCTATTGTCTGGACAAGCCTGAAATGTTTGCCACGCAGCTGCGTGCCTTGCTGCGAGCCAGTCAGTACGGGCAAATCCGTATTCTTATCCCCATGATTTCCTCCATGAACGAGGTCCATGCAAGCCGCCAGGCTATCGAGTCGGCGGCGCGGGAGCTGGAGAAATCCGGCACGCCTTTTGCTCGAAATTATTTATTGGGCGCCATGGTAGAGGTGCCAGCCATCGCTATTGCTATTGAGCCCTTTGTGCAGGAACTGGATTTTCTGTCCATCGGAACGAATGACCTGATTCAATACGTTCTGGCGGTAGACCGGGGAGATGCAGAAGTGGCCAGCCTGTACGACCCCATGCATCCCGCTGTCTTGCGATTGATTGCGCATACCATCAATGCGGCTGACCGAGCAGGTAAACCTGTGGCGATTTGCGGGGAAATGGCAGGGGATGCCTCGGTCACTCGCATGTTGCTGGGGCTGGGCCTAAAAGAATTCTCCATGCATCCGCAGCAATTGCTGGATGTGAAAAAGGAAGTGCGTCTTTCGCATTCCAATGCCTTGCGCGTCAAGGTTGCCAGTGCCTTGAACCGGGCCGAGCGCATCGATTTAGCGACATTAGCCGCCTAAGTGGTTGAAAATAGATCAATTTAATTTGGCAAATATGTAACAAACCCCGGCTGTAACCCGATGAGGGATTCTGTTTGTAACAGGGTCTCGTATCCGGGTTTCAGGCTAGGTACTTGTTGTTAAAGGGTTTGTCACAAACCTTGAGCGATATCGTCAGAATATTTGAAATCAGGATTTACACTAATAGATTGGTCTGTATGCCTGGCACCGATAGAATGGCTCTTAGGGGAGTTGTAACAAACCCAAGGCCGAGCCGGAAGTCGCACCAGGCATCGGCCCATTCTATCTAGCGACCTTGGAATAGTAGAAAGGAAATCTTATGAAACTGACTCGTGCTCATTTTGCTGTCATGGCCGCTGCTGCTTCGATGACTCTTTTGGCTGCGTGTTCCAAAGAGGACGATAAAGCCGCTTCGAGCGCGCCACCGGCTCCTGTCGCTGCGCCACAATCGACGGCGCCTGCCACTGCACCTGCTCCCGAAGCTGACAAATCCATGGAGCAAAAAACGGAAGAGTTGAAGCAGGACGCCGCTAAAGTTGCTGAAGACGTCAAAAAAGAAGCAGAGGAACAGAAAGAAAACGCCAAGGAAAATGCTAACTCCTTGAAGGAAGATGCCAAGGCTGCCGGCGATAAAATCGCTGAAAAAGCAGACGAAGCCAAGGACGCTATGGCTGAAGCTGCCAGCCGTACTGGTGATGCGATTAAAGAAGGCGCAGCCAAAGCTGATAAAGCCATTCAGGACAAACTGGGTAATGGTGTTGACTCTTCACCATCTTCCGTTCCTTCAGAACAAGCCAAACCTTAAGGCTTGAATAATTGGGCAGCTTGTCTGGCCAGATGAAAAAAGCGGGTGCCTTTGGCACCCGCTTTTTCTATACTGCTGATAGTGTCAATATTTTCAGGAGAGGACCATGATTAATCGTAGCGAGTGGCTGGAAGATCTACAAAAAAATGTTTCGGAGCTGATCGCCAAAAGTCCGGCTGCCGATATTGAGCGCAATGTAAAAGCCTTTATGGGACAGGCCTTCAACCGTATGGACTTGGTCACCCGTGAAGAGTTCGATACTTACCAGTTGATGCTGGAGCGTGCGCTGGCTCGTGTGGCTGCTTTGGAAACACGTTTGCAAGCCTTGGAAGGGCGCCAAACTCCTGTTCCTCAGGAAGGTGATGCTCCTGCTCAAGAGGGCAGCCAAGGCTGATAACTTCATTTGAATACTGTTACCAGGCCTGGGGGTAGGGGCAAACATTCGGCCAGCCCCTTGCTTATTGCTGTTTTTCTTGTGTTGACCGGGGTGTGCGCCGCACTGCATGTGTGGAAAGTACCCCCGGCTTTGCCTTTTATGCAGCGGGAATTGGGCATGGACCTGGTGCAGTCGGGTTTTTTGCTGGCGAGCGTGCAAATGGCCGGCATGTTGCTGGGACTAGGTATAGGACTGATTTCCGAGAAAATCGGCTTGCGCCGCTGCATTCTGACGGGGCTGGGCATTTTGAGCCTGGCTTCGCTGATTGGTTCTCTGTTTGAGCATAGTTCGCTGGTTTTATTGGGCCGCATGATAGAGGGTTGTGGCTTCTTGATGGTAGTGCTGCCCATTCCTGCCTTGATCAAACGTATTACCGATGCCGCACGTTTGAGCCGGGTCATGGGGTTGTGGGGCTGTTATATGCCTGCCGGAGCAGTCTTGATGCTGTGGGCTGGCGCTGCCTGGTTGGCAGTAGGCTCCTGGCGTACGCTTTGGGTAGTTCTGGGCGTATTGACGGCCATCTTCATGGTTTTGACCTTTCTTCTGGTGCCGCCGGATTCTCAAACTCAAACCAAGCGTGCGACGCAGGATGTATCCGCTTATCACTGGTCGAGCCTGTTGCGCACGACCTTAAGCTCGGGCCGGGTTTGGTTGCTGGCCTTGGCCTTTGGCGTTTACGCGGCACAATGGGCGGCGGTCGTGGGTTTTATGCCCACTATTTATAATCAGGCAGAGATAGCGGTTGGCACGGCTGGTTTGCTGACGGCCTTGATTGCGGCCGGGAATGTCGTGGGTAATCTGGGAGCAGGGCGTTGTCTGCATGCAGGTATCCCGCCTCATCGACTGCTGCAAGCCGGCTATCTGGGCATGATTGCGTGTGCAGTTCTTGCCTTCGGACTGACACACAGTTTGGTGGTTCAATTTGTCGCCATTCTGCTGTTTTCGATTGTGGGCGGTTTAATTCCTGCTACCTTGTTTTTTCTGTCGGTTACGGCAGCGCCGTCGCCAGAGACCACCTCAACCTCCGTGGGCTGGGTGCAGCAATGTTCTTCACTGGGGCAGTTTGTAGGGCCGCCTGTTGTGGCTTCGGTTGTGCATGCGTTGGGCGGATGGCAGTGGGCTTGGGTGGCGACGGTTAGTTTTGCCGTTTTGGGCTTGATCATTGCCTGGCGCTTGTCACGATTGGTTCTGCCCAATGGCCGTTAAGTTTTGCTCTGATCACAGTCGGATCATTAGAAACAGATAATGAAGGAGCCAGCTCAGCAATGCTGGCTCTGTTTTTTTGAAGGGAAAGCAGCTGCATGCTAGTCAGTAATGTCCAGATTACAAGAGATGAATTGATTGATCTTTCGGCCGCCTCCCATGAGTCTTTAAGCTTTGAAAACTGCACCTTTGATGGCGAGGATCTATCGGGTCTGGAACTGGAGGGCTTGCAGTTTTCCGCTTGCAGTTTTCTGGATACCCGTTTTACACGGGCGCATCTGCAAGACACAGTCTGGCAACGCTGCAAGCTGGGGCAAGTGGATTTCAGTCTGGCTGATTTAAGCTCGGCACGCTTTCGGGTGTGTGATCTGCACTTGAGCAAGTGGGTGCGTGCCCAGATTGCTTCCTTGCAGATCGAGGACTCCAAACTAAGCGGGGCCATCTTCAACGAAACCCGTGGTCTGGATTTGAGTCTGCGTGAATGCAAGCTGGTCGGTGCCACCTTGCGTGCGATTAACTTCCGTAAACAAAATCTGGTGCAACTGGATTTCTCCGATGCCGACTTGGGCGGCTGCGATTTTCAGGATGCGGTATTTGAAGGCGGCAGCTTGAGGGGCGCCAGCTTGCGAGGTGCAAACTTTAAAGGGGCGGACTTGCGTAGCGTAGAGTTGGGTAGCATTACGTGGTACGACTTGAGTAACGCTTTCCAAGGCGCCTGCTTGTCCGTCGAACAGGCTGTGCAGTTAGTCAGCTCCATGGGGGTGCAGGTTCAGTAAGAGCGGCATGCCGTACAAGTACGCAGTGATGTTTTAAGGCAGGTATCTGGAGCTTCTCTTTCCTGGCAGGCAGACTGACTATTTGCCTTGGAAAGGGAGAAGGGCATATGTCCTTGGCCGTGCTGAATAGTTGTGCCTTGTCGGGCCTGGATTTCATCGATGTACGCGTTGAGGCGCATGTGGCGCCGGGTTTGCCCGCTTTCCATATTGTGGGTTTGCCCGATGCCGGTATTCGCGAAAGTCGCGAGCGCATACGAGCGGCCTTGCACGCCAGTGGTTTTGACTTTCCCGCCGCCCGGTTGACGATCAATCTGGCTCCTGCGGATCTGCCCAAAGATTCGGGACGCTTTGATTTGCCCGTGGCTTTGGCGATTTTATTAGCCAGCGGCCAGCTTAGTCGTCCGGATGATAAAGAGCGCGAGCAGGCAATTACCGGTTTGGATCGTTATGTGATGGCTGGGGAGCTGTCGTTAACCGGCGCTGTGGTCCCTGTTCAAAGCGCCTTGACGATAGCTTTGGGCATGGCGCGTCGGCATTCGGGACTTTGTCTGTTGCTGCCCGCGCAAAGTGCTGGAATTGCTGCATATGTGCCGGATTTACAGGTGCGTGGTGTGGCCAGTTTGGCTGAGGCTGCGGCCTATCTACGTGGCGATACCGAGCTGGAACAGACGGTAGCTCAGCCTTGGCCGGAACAGAATACGGATCAACAGTTTTGTTTATCGGACGTGCTGGGACAGTCTTTGGCTTGTCGTGCGTTGGAGGTGGCCGCGGCGGGTGGGCATAGCCTTCTGCTAAACGGCTCACCGGGAGTGGGTAAGACGATGTTGGCCCAACGATTGCCCGGCCTATTGCCGGATTTGGATCGATACGCACAACTGGAAGTGGCCGCCTTGTATTCCTTTGTGCAAGAACAGGATTTTTTTAGCAGGCGTCCCCCATTTCGCGCCCCCCATCACAGCGTTTCCACTCCCGCCTTGATTGGCGGTGGTAGCCGGCCCAGGCCAGGAGAGGTGTCCTTGGCTCATCACGGCGTGCTGTTTCTTGATGAGCTGCCTGAGTTCAGTCGACGTTCTCTGGAGGCCTTGCGCGAGCCCTTGGAGCAAGGTTGTGTGCGTATCTCTCGTGCGCAGAAGCAGGCTGTCTTTCCGGCTCAATTTCAATTTGTGGCTGCTATGAACCCGTGTCCTTGTGGATGGGCGGCGAGTCAACATCGGGCTTGTCGCTGCTCTTTGGCTCAGCGAGAACTCTACAGGCAACGTTTGTCTGGACCCATGCTGGACAGAATTGACCTGTTGGTGACGATGAGTGAGTCTGATCCGGAACGTGATCAGGCCGCACAGTCATCCAGTCACGTACGAAAGCGGGTGCAAGAAGCCCTGGATAGGCAACTTGCTCGCCAGGGAAGCAGTAACGCCCATTTATCGGTTGCCAATCTCAGAGAGTATGCGGTTTTGTCTGAGGATGCGGTGCACTTATTGCTTAGCGCACGTAAACGTTGGCATTGGTCGGAAAGAGTGCAGGGGAGAGTGCTGCGTGTGGCGCGAACGATTGCAGATTTGGCAGGGATGGATCAAATTGTCCGTCACCATATTGCAGAGGCTTTGCAATTTCGTCCTGATTTGCCGTAACTCACACAGGCCCACAAGGGCGGATCAGCCGCTTGAAAGAGGAGGTAACGTTTAAGGCATATGGTCTTTGCACTTCGCTCAGGCTCAGGTCCAAAGCGCCTAGGGTTTTAGATTTGCAAGTTATGGATAAAGCCGTGCGCTGCGCCAGAGGACAAGGAAGAGGCTGTCGCGGAATTTTTCGCTACCAGCAAGATATTAGTATGAGTGTTTTCCTCACCTGGTTTATCGCTGGCGTTTTTTCGGGCTTTTTCTTAATTCGATTCAAGGGTGTGAGATTTTAAATAAAATACGTGGGCACCATCGATACCCTCTTTGAGGGTGAGTATCTTTTCAAATAGAGCGTTGCTGATTTCCAGCTTGGTTTGGAGGTAAATCAGACCGCTGACAAAGTAAGCATCGCAGCCTAGAGCGACGACGGCACCATCTGCATTGTCGTCGCTTGTTGTTCTAGGCAGGGCTGCGCGGGTACGGGGGCTTGGGAGTGTTCAGCGCGTCAATCCATGTCACTACTTCTTTGTGATCAGTAAGTGGGTTTATGGTGCCACTCCGTATGCAAGACAGCAGGGCTTGCTGCTGCGGCAAAAGTCTTTTTTTATTTTTTATCTGAAAAATCGCTTTTATAGAAAAACTTTACTTCTTGTGTGTATTCCTATTTCTATTTGTTTTGTTTTTATTTTATATTTTTGTTTTTTTTATTAATTAAATTTATTTTATGGGTTTTTCCAAAAAAAAATGATCGAATATATGAGTAATCAGGAGTCGGTGTGATTGTGTTTTGGAATCTACTCGATGGTCTTATTTGAGTTTTTTTCTGCCTTTTTCATACGCTGAATACCCTGCTTTTAATCTCTATCTGATGATGTTTTGTATTTAATTGATTTGTTGCCTGTGCGCTATTTTTTCGTGTTTAAAGATGGTTTGGGGTGATGGGTGTTCCGAAAATAAGTGACAGGCACAGTCTATGAACGAGGTCTTCCCACACGATCGCCCGGATGCTGTGTGGTACCGCGCCCTAAGAAGATACACTGCTCCTTGCTTTCCTTGATGGTCAGATAGCAAGGGCTCTACTATAAAAAATCCCCCTGATATCTGGACAATTTCCCAAGAATCACTCTATAATCAAGGGCTTTTCCCCTGTTTGGATCTGTTTCTGGCAGCGGGCAAAGAAAAAAATAAGTGCCTGTTGTGGGTCATACAAGTGTCAGCCAGCTTCCTAGGCGACCACCCGCAGACACAAATTAGTCGAGTAATTTCATGCCTAAAATGAAAACCAAAAAAAGCGCTTCCAAGCGCTTTGTGGTTCGTGGTAGCGGTTCCATCAAGCGGGGCCAAGCGTTCAAGCGTCACATTCTGACCAAGAAGACGACCAAGAACAAACGTCAGTTGCGCGGTGCCGTCGAGGTTCATAAAGCCGACGTCGCTTCCGTAAAAGCAATGATGCCTTTCGCTTAATTAGGGGGAATCACACATGTCACGAGTAAAACGCGGTGTTAACGCACGCGCACGCCACAAAAAAGTAATTGCCCAGGCCAAAGGTTTTCGCGGCCGTCGCGGTAATGTATTCCGTATAGCCAAACAGGCTGTCATGAAGGCAGGTCAGTACGCCTACCGTGACCGCCGTAACAAGAAACGCGTATTCCGCTCGCTGTGGATTACTCGTATCAATGCAGCTTGCCGCGAACTGGACATGAGCTACAGCCAGTTTATCGCCGGCCTGAACAAAGCCTCTATCGCTTTGGACCGTAAGGTTCTGGCTGACTTGGCTGTTAAAGACAAGGCAGGTTTTGCTGCTGTTGTTGCACAGGCTAAGAACGCTCTGGCTGCTTAAGCGGTATCTGACTGTATAGTTCACAAACGGGGCCTTTGGGGCTCCGTTTGTTTTTGGAAAGTAACACGCCATGACTTCCTCTCACGACGATCTGATTGCCCAGGCTCGGGCCTTATTTGAGCAGTCTCAGGACGCCGCCTCGCTGGAAAACGCCAAAGCTCGGTTTTTGGGCAAACAAGGTGCCATCACTGCCTTGATGAAAGGCCTTGCCCAGATGGAGCCGGAGCAGAAAAAAGCAGCAGGTGCCAGCATCAACGTGCTCAAGCGCGAAATTGAAGGTTTGCTGAACGATCGTCGTGCTGCCTTGGCGGCAGAACAATTGAACCAGCGACTGGCTCAAGAACAAATTGATGTGACTTTGCCTGGCCGGGGCCGTGGTACCGGTGGTATCCATCCGGTGATCCAGACCTGGCAGCGTGTCGAAGCCATTTTCCGCTCTATCGGTTTTGATGTGGCTGACGGCCCCGAGATCGAGAATGACTGGACAAACTTTACCGCTCTGAACAATCCAGAGAATCACCCGGCCCGCTCGATGCAGGACACGTTCTATATCGATATGAACGACGAGCAAGGTTTGCCTTATTTGCTGCGTACACACACCAGCCCCATGCAAGTGCGCTATGCCCGCATGAATCAGGCGCCAATTAAAGTGATTGCTCCCGGCCGCACCTATCGAGTCGATAGTGATGCCACCCACTCGCCCATGTTCCATCAGGTGGAAGGGCTGTGGATTGCCGAGGATATTTCCTTTGCCGACCTGAAAGGCGTTTACACGAATTTTCTGCGTGCTTTCTTTGAAAGCGATGATCTGGTCGTGCGTTTTCGACCTTCTTTCTTCCCCTTTACCGAGCCATCTGCCGAGATTGACATGATGTTCTCCTCCGGCCCCAACAAGGGCCGTTGGCTGGAAATCTCCGGTTCCGGGCAGGTTCACCCGCAAGTGGTGCGCAATTTCGGTTTGGACCCAGAGCGTTACATCGGTTTCGCCTTTGGTTCCGGACTGGAGCGCCTGACTATGTTGCGCTATGGTGTTAACGATTTGCGCCAGTTCTTTGAAGGCGATCTGCGCTTTCTGAAGCAGTTCAATCGTTGATTCCTACTTCGCGCCGCTGGGCCTCTTAGGCCCGGTCGGTTCCGGTATACGCCGTTTTACGTCTCCATCTTTGCATCATGTTATTTTCCGAATCGTGGCTGCGCCGCTTTGTGAATCCCAAACTGGGAACTGAAGAACTGGGTCATCAACTGACGATGGCTGGCTTGGAGGTTGAAGAAATTCAAGCCGCCGCGCCAGCGTTCGAGAATGTTGTCGTCGGCTTTATTGCCGAGATTGCCCCTCATCCTGACGCTGACCGCCTGCGCGTCTGCCAGGTCGATGACGGCTCGGGCAAGCTGCTGCAGATTGTGTGCGGTGCGCCCAATGCGGCTCAAGGCATCAAGATTCCAGTGGCCCGTGTGGGTGCGGAACTGCCCGGTGGCATGAAAATTGGCCCGGTCAAAATGCGTGGCGTGGAATCCGCCGGCATGTTGTGCTCGGGTCGCGAGCTGGGTCTGTCGCAAGATCACGATGGTTTGCTGGTACTGGATGCAGACGCACCCGTGGGCCAGAGCCTGCGCGAACTGCTGGATCTGGACGACCAGATTATCGAATTGAAATTGACGCCTAACCGTGCAGACTGTCTGTCCGTGCTGGGCGTGGCGCGTGAAGTGGCCGCTCTGACGGGCGAACCACTGGCACTGCCCGACTTCACACCTGTTCCTGTCACGATTGAAGATCGCGTTTCCGTTACCGTGAAAGACGCCGATCTGTGTGGCCGTTTTGCCGGCCGTGTGATTCGTGGCGTCAATGCGCGCGCCCAAACCCCGGACTGGATGAAAACCCGTCTGGAGCGTAGTGGCCAGCGTTCGATCTCCGCGTTGGTGGACATCTCCAATTACGTCATGCTGGAACTGGGCCGTCCTACGCACGTGTTCGATTTGCAGCATGTACAAGCCGGTCTGGAAGTGCGTTGGGCACGTAAAGGTGAACAGTTGGAGCTGTTGAGCGGTTTGAACGTCGAGCTGGATACCGATGTTGGCGTGATCGCGGTTAACGATGTCCCGCAAAGCATGGCCGGTATCATGGGGGGCGAGCAAAGTGCTGTCACGCTGGATACCACTGACGTGTATCTGGAAGGCGCTTTCTGGTGGCCAGAAGCCATCATGGGCCGTGCTCGTCGCTACAAGTTTTCTTCCGATGCCAGCCACCGCTTCGAGCGTGGTGTGGACTTCGACTCCATTACTCAGCATCTGGAGCGCACCACAGCGCTGATCCTGGAAATCTGTGGTGGCCAGGCCGGTCCTATGGATGATCAGGTTGTAGCCTTGCCCGAGCGCAAGCCCGTTGCCATGCGTCTGGATCGCTGCCGCCGTGTTCTGGGTATTCCTCTGGAACAAAAGCAGGTTGAGAGCATCTTCACCTTGCTGGGCCTGGAGTTCTCGGTGGCTGACGGTGTCTTTACGGTCAACCCTCCCAGCTTCCGTTTCGACTTGACGATCGAAGAGGACCTGATCGAGGAAGTCGCCCGTATTTACGGTTTTGAAAATATTCCTGATCTGCCTCCAGTTGCTGCCGCGCAAATGCGTGTGCCGGCTGAGTCCTTGCGTGGCCCGCACGCCTTGCGCGCTGTGCTGGCTGCTCAGGACTACCAGGAAGTCATCAACTTCTCTTTTGTGCAAGAGTCCTGGGAAAAAGACATTAACGGGCAGGCTGATCCTATCCGTTTGCTGAACCCCATTGCCAGCCAATTGGCGGTGATGCGTACCAGCCTGATTCCTGGGCTGCTGGCCAATATCGAACGCAATGCCAACCGTCGTCAGTCGCGTGTACGTGTGTTCGAGTTCGGCCGCGTTTTCATGCGCGATGCTTCCCAGGAAAATGGTCCTTTGACCGTGGCCGGTATCCATCAGCCCAATCGCATTGCGGCCGCTGCCTGGGGCCCTGTCGTGACCGAGCAGTGGGGCCAGCCTGATCGTCCGGTTGACTTCTTTGACGTTAAGCGCGATCTGGAAACCTTGCTGGGTCAACGCGCCGCTCAAGTCCGTTTCGAGCCTGAAGCTCACCCCGCCTTGCATCCAGGCCGTAGCGCCAGTGTGAAGCTGGATGGTAAAACCATAGGCTGGATTGGTGAAATCCATCCCCAATGGTTAAATGAATTTGGCCTGAGCCAGGCTCCCGTGGTCTTTGAGGTGGATGTCGATGCCATCTCTCACGACGAAGTGGTGCATGCCAAGGAAGTATCCAAGCAGCCCGTGGTGCAACGAGATCTGGCGGTTTGGCTGGATAAAGACGTATCCTATCAAGCTGTGCTGGATACGTTGAACCAGGTGCGCAGCACGGCAGCGGCCGCCGCCATCGTCAAGGACATTCAATTGTTTGACGTCTGGCGCGACAAGAACGATGCATCGGAAAAGAGTCTGGCGATTCGCTTCTGGTTGCAAGACAGCGCAAGCACGCTGGATGATGAACGTGTCGAGCAATGCCTGGAGGTATTGTTGACGGCACTGGTATCCGTGCATGGCGCTCGGGCAAGGGCATAAGGAGACACAATGAACGTAGAGCGTACTTTGACCAAGGCGGATTTGGCCGAACTCTTGTTTGAGCGCGTTGGCTTGAATAAACGTGAAGCCAAAGATATTGTGGATACTTTCTTTGCCGAGATTCGCGACTCTTTGGCCGACGGTGTGGAGGTCAAGCTGTCCGGTTTTGGTAATTTCCAGGTGCGGGACAAACCCCCGCGTCCTGGCCGTAACCCCAAGACTGGCGAAGTGATCCCTATCTCGGCCCGCCGAGTGGTGACTTTCCATGCCAGTCAGAAGCTCAAAAGTGTAGTCGAAGGGGCGCCCGTGGCACCCGAGGATGACCAGGACTGAGCCCTGGTACGTTTGCGTACAGTTTTGCCTGACTGAACGTGTAAAATCATTCCTATTGTCGATCAGCATCAGTGGCCATGAGCACAAACGAAAAGACGGCGACCTTGCCACCTATCCCTGCCAAGCGTTATTTCACAATCGGTGAAGTCAGTGAGCTTTGCTTGGTCAAGCCCCATGTCCTGCGTTATTGGGAGCAGGAATTTACGCAGTTAAAGCCCGTCAAGCGACGCGGTAACCGACGCTATTACCAGCACCACGAGGTGCTGCTGATACGCCGGATTCGCGGCTTGTTGTACGACGAAGGCTTTACGATCAGCGGGGCGCGCAATCGCTTGGGCGATGGCCCAGATATGCCTTTTGATCAGGAAGCGGCTGTGCGACTGACTGGTCAGGAGATGCAGGCTTTGCGCACTAATCTTGGCCAGATCCAGACAATGTTGGATCAAGCCTTGGCAATGACGGATCCGGGCTCGGCCCAGTAATTCGGAATTGCTCAGCAGGAAAGAAGGTCGGCCTTGGAGCCGGCCTTTTTCATGGAAGGAACACGCAGTGAACTTACGTAGTCAGGCTTTAAAGGCTTTGTTAGTGCAAGATCCCGTTGGCAAGTTGGCAGCGGTAAGGGCAATTGCTCATGGTTTGCCCGTAGGGGCAGACGAACATCTGGACGAGCCGGCAGGTGTGCCAGGACGGCCCCAGGGTTTGTGTTTTGTCAGCCCTCAACAGGTTCCCAAGCGTTCCGTGCGGACTGTTCAGGGTCGCGCTGCCTTATTGCATTCTCTGGCTCATATTGAGTTCAATGCCATCAATCTGGCTCTGGACGTGTTGTGGCGTTATCCAGGTTTGCCGGACTCGTTTTATGCGGGCTGGTTGCAGGTGGCGGTGGAGGAGGCGTTGCATTTTGAGCTGCTAAGCAATCATCTTCAAACACTCGGTGTCTGCTATGGGGACTTGCCCGTCCATGACGGGTTGTGGGAGATGGCTGAGCGAACGCGCTTTGATCTGTTGGCGCGTCTGGCCTTAGTGCCGCGCACCCTGGAAGCGCGGGGGCTGGATGCTTGCCCCCTGGTGCATCGTAAGTTACTGGATGCCGGAGATGAAAAAGCGGCTGCGATTATCGCCCTCATTTTGCGTGATGAGGTTGGGCATGTCGCGTTGGGCAATTACTGGTATCGCAAAGTCTGCCAAGAGCAAGGTTTACCTGACTTTGATACCTATGGTCAGTTGGCACAGCGCTATCGCGCGCCACGTTTGCGCGGTCCCTTTAATCGCCAAGCCCGCCTGGAGGCGGGCTTCACGGTCGAGGAAATCGACGAGCTGGAACGGCTGGATGCTGCTTTTAAGAGCGGGTTGCCGATGAGTTAGCTTCCGTATTGGCCTGGGGCAGATTATCCAGCTGTCCAAAGCTGACGATGCGGCCAATATACAGAACGGGGCCTTCTGGTGCACCGCTATTGGAGCCGCCTTTTGCCTCCAGCGTCATTTCAAAAATCTGCTCGTCTTCTACGGTGCCAATCAAAGCAGCGGGTACCGTGATGGGGCGATTGGGATCAATCAAGCCCAAAGAACGGATTTGCGTGCCACGCGGCGTGTGTGTCCACAGTTGTACCGACTGCGTGGCGTTGACTTCGGTGTTGACCTTGGGCACTAGCAAGACATTGCCTTGTGGATCCACCGTAGCAATCCAGGCCGGGGTCGAGGATTGGCCGGGGGCCTGCAAAATGGCAGCTTGACGCGGCTTCATCTCAATAACGTTGATGGGGGGCTCGGAGTTCAGGTTCATGAGCAAGGCAATGACCAGGCCCAGAATCACGATAGCCGCCAAGCCACCTAGCAAAATTGGCATGGGCATGGCAAAGCCAAGGGACTTGCGTTCGCCTTCAACGGGTTCGGGTCTGCGTTTCTGCTCTATCGCCACAGATTCAGGTTCGCTTTTCGCAGACTTTTTCTTCTCTGCCACTGGGGGCGCACCTGTCGGCGCTGGATCGGGTGCGGCAGTAGCGGCTTTTGTGGCTGGGTCAGAGTCGGCGCGTAGCAAGGTGGGGAAGGGCGGCGTGTGATCGTCTGCCTTGCTGCTCGGGTTAGTGTTGTTGTCTGACCAGCGAGGTTCAGTGCGAGTGGCAGTTTGCGTTTGAGCCGCGCTGGTCTTTATGCCGGGTTCCTGACGTTCCGACTTGATGGCTGGAGTGCTTGCACTGGCGTTGTTGGCGCTGTCAGGCTTGGATGACTCGTCAGCGCCAGTGGCTGTGTTGCCAGCCTGGTGACGTGCAGCAGGTGGTGGCAAGCCCAAGGTGTGGTGGATATGGGCCAGGCTAGTGGGCGCGGGCAATGTTGGGGGCAGGCAGTCCACCAGTTCCAGCCAGGCATGTTCCCAAGCCAATGCCAGACGCGCGGCCTGATCATTTTGCTGCATCAGGCTATGGGCTTGAACCAGCTCATGTTGGCTGAGCAGACCCAGGGTGTACTCGCCAATCATCACGGCGTGACGTGGGTCGTTGATATTGCCTTCATTGATCAGGGGAGTGAGCTGCTGCAAGCCATGTTGGACCACCGCGCGTAATTGGGCGGGAGAGCGGTTCAGTTGAGGGCCCAGTTGTTCGTAACTGTTGCCGTGCAGGTAAGCATGGATCATGGCACGTTGACTGGTGCCATCGAGCTTGCCCAAGGCAGGGATAAAACGTTGTCCAGCTTGTGGCTTGATGGCGGGCAGGGCGTAATGGTTGTCGCCGCTTTGCGTGCGTTGACGCAGTCGAGCCAGCAGCCTGAAGCGCAGAATGCTGTAAATCCAGGCGCGTCCTTCGCCCAGGTCTGGGTCATAGCCGGCGGCATTCTTCCACAACAAGACAAAGCTATCGCGCAGAACTTCTTCGGCATCAATACGGCGGCCCAATACGGCCTGGCCTAAGGCCAGCATCAAGGGCGCTTCCTGGCTGTACAGCACATCCAGCGCCTGGCTGTCTTGTGCGGCTAGCTGATCCAGGGAAGAAGAATACGAAAAAGAAGAAGACGGCATGGATGGGTTTTGCACGGTAAAGGGATTCAAGAGCCATATGTCCGCTATCAGACGCTGTTTTTGTTTTGTTTGCGCCTGTTTCAGACAAGCAGGTATTGTATGCCTTTCGCTGAGGGCTTGAAGGTAACAAAGTGCTGGATTGCCAGCATTTTCTTTGCAGTGGCAGGACGTGAATTTCCCCATCTGCAGCACTGGAGGCTTGATGGTTGACGTCTTTGCTGCCGCTACTGTGGTGTGCAGACCAATAATCAGCCCAACAAGCACGCCGACGGCAGGGTCTTGGCAGGGGTGGCGAGTGTAAAAGGCTATACTGCTTGGCTAGGTGCTGCCTGGTTGTTGTTGGTGATTAGTCAGGTAGCGGGCCTCTTTTCTGTATTCGTATCAAGGGCATAGCAGGAGCCTGCCTGCCAGTGGAAAGTATCGTTTGCTTGTCCCGCCTTGATTTCAGCGTTGTGCTGTAACTTATTTTTAAGCTGTCTGCGGTTCTTCGGCCTTGTGCTGGTGGACTCGGGCCTGTTGCGTGTGCCTCCTCGTCCTGAAGTGCTTGATGGTGTCTCCGGTGGTCTGAGCACCCTGAAATCCTTATTTCCTTACGTTTGGCGATTCAAGACTCGTGTGGTCTTGGCCTTGTCCTGTTTGCTGCTGGCGAAAGTCGCTACAGTGATGATGCCGATTTACCTAAAGCGGGTGATCGATGCCTTGAGTCTACCTGCGACCGCGCTGATGCTGCCGGTAGCCGCGTTGTTGGGATATGGTGCTGTGCGTCTGGCCTCCAGCGCTTTGGGTGAAATACGGGATGCCTTGTTTGCGCGAGTCACGCAAGGTTCGGTGCGCCTGATTGCGAACCACGTTTTTCGCCATTTGCTCGATCTGTCCTTGCGCTTTCATACCGAACGTCAAACGGGTGGTTTGAGCCGGGACATTGAACGGGGCACCAAAGGCGTCAGCTTTTTGCTGAATTTCCTGGTCTTCAATATTTTGCCGACCTTACTGGAAATTGCTCTGGTCTGTGGGATCTTGCTTTGGCGTTACGACTGGGTCTTTGCGGCGGTGACCCTGGGGACGATTGCTGCCTATATTGTGTTTACCTTGCTGGTGACAGAGCGGCGCATGCGTTATCGGCGCGCCATGAATGACTTGGATAGTCGTGCCAATTCGCGCGCAATTGACGCCTTGCTCAATTATGAGACAGTCAAATACTTCGGTAACGAGGACTACGAGATCAATCGCTACGACCAGAATATGGGCCAGTGGGTTCATGCTGCCGTGCGCAATCAAGTATCGCTGAATCTGCTCAATATCGGTCAGGCCTCGATTATCAGTGTTGGGGTGACAGCTTTGCTGTTCATGTCGGCACAAGGGGTGCTGGCCGGAACCATGACGGTTGGTGACGTTGTGCTGGTGTCCGCCTTCCTGACTCAGCTTTATGCGCCTTTGAACTTTCTGGGCTTTGTTTACCGCGAGATCAAGAATTCCCTGGCCGATATGGAGCGCCTGTTCTCCTTGCTGCGTCGCAAGCAGGAAGTGAAAGATGCGCCGAATGCTCAGGTCTTGTCCTGTGAGCAGGCGGGTGTGCGTTTTGAGAACGTCAGCTTCGCCTATGACAGCCGCCGCAAGGTCATCCAGAACCTGAGTTTCGAGATTCCCGCAGGCAAGACCGTTGCGGTAGTTGGGTCTTCGGGCGCCGGTAAGTCCACTTTGTCGCGCTTGCTGTTCCGTTTCTACGATGTGACGGAAGGCCGAATCCTGTTTAATGGTCGTGAGCTGCATGAGTGGACGCAGGACAGCTTGCGCCGTCATATCGGTATCGTTCCCCAGGACACGGTCCTGTTCAACGATACGATTTTGCACAATATTGCTTATGGCCGTCCTGACGCCAGCACAGAGCAAATCGTGGCCGCGGCCCGCGCCGCCAGTATCCACGACTTCATCGAAAGCCTGCCCGATGGTTATGACACGGTTGTGGGCGAACGTGGCTTGAAGTTGTCCGGGGGCGAAAAACAGCGGGTGGCCATTGCTCGCACCTTGCTGAAGAATCCGCCGGTGCTGATTCTGGATGAGGCCACCAGTGCGCTGGATACCCGCACGGAACGGGCGATTCAGGCGGAGTTGAACGAGATTGCACGCGAGCGCACGACCTTGATCATTGCCCACCGTCTGTCCACGATTACAGACGCGGATTTGATTCTGGTTCTGGAGCGTGGGCAGATCGTGGAGCAGGGCACACACAGCGAACTTTTAGCCCTGGATGGCACCTATGCCCGTATGTGGAATATCCAGCAAAGTCTGCAGGGATAATTTGACCATATAGTACCAAAGCAGTACTATATAGTTCTACGACCTGTTCAGAGAGAAGGAATGCTGCGAATCAGTAAAATCATTGATTACGGCACTTTAGTGCTGACACACATGGCTGGCGATCCAGACCGTGTGTTCAGTGCGTCTGACTTGGCCGCCATCCTGGGTTTGGGCCAACCAACTGTCAGCAAGGTGCTTAAACTGCTGGGCCAGCACGAGCTGGTGATCAGTAGCCGAGGCGCACGCGGAGGGTATGTATTGGGCCGCCCCGCCAAACAGATAAGTGTAGCGCAGATTATTGATGCACTGGAAGATCAACCCTTTGGCTTGACTGAATGTGTTGCCACTCCTGGAGCCTGTTCCGTGGAGTCAGATTGCCATATACGCAGTAATTGGCAGCGTATCAACGATATTGTCCGTCGCACCTTGGAAGAGGTCAGTGTTGCAGACATGATACGTGTGCCCGTTAATGAATTTCCCCTGACACACAAGCCGGGTCCCGAATTGAAAAACAGAAACAAGGCGAGCACCTCCAACGTGGAGTTAACCGAATGAGTACCGTCAACGAACATCTGGACACCTTCCTCGATCGTGATTACGAGGCAGGCTTTGTCACCGACATCGAGTCTGAAACCATACCGAAAGGTCTGAACGAAGACGTCATCCGTTTCCTGTCCGCGAAAAAACGCGAGCCGGAGTTCATGCTGGAATGGCGCCTGGCTGCCTACCGCCAGTGGCTGACCATGAAATACCCCAAGTGGTCGATTGTGGAATATCCACCGATCGATTTTCAGGACATCAGCTATTACTCCGCGCCCAAGAGCAAGGCCGACGGCCCCAAGAGCCTGGACGAGGTGGATCCTGAGTTGTTGCGCACCTATGAAAAACTGGGTGTGCCTTTGCACGAACGCGCTCGTCTGGCCGGTGTGGCCGTGGACGCCGTGTTTGATTCCGTCTCGGTTGCCACCACTTTCCGTAAAGAGCTGGAAGAAGTCGGTGTGATCTTCTGTTCCTTTTCCGAGGCCGTGCGTGAGTACCCGGAGTTGGTACAGAAATACCTGGGTACGGTAGTCCCTCCTAGCGATAACTTCTACGCCGCTCTGAACTCGGCGGTGTTTTCCGATGGTTCCTTTGTGTACATCCCCAAAGGCGTACGTTGCCCCATGGAGCTGTCCACCTACTTCCGTATCAATGCGCGCGATACCGGTCAGTTCGAGCGCACCCTGATCATCGCGGAAGAGGGGGCTTCGGTCAGCTATCTGGAAGGCTGTACGGCGCCGATGCGTGATGAAAACCAATTGCACGCAGCGGTCGTGGAGCTGGTCGCCTTGGACGACGCCAAGATCAAGTACTCCACCGTACAAAACTGGTACCCCGGTGATAAGGACGGCGTAGGCGGTATTTATAACTTCGTCACCAAGCGTGGCGAATGCCGTGGCGCACGCTCGCACATCTCCTGGACGCAGGTTGAAACCGGCTCGGCCATTACCTGGAAATACCCCAGCGTGGTCTTGCGTGGTGATGACTCTCAAGGCGAGTTTTATTCGGTCGCCCTGAGCAACCATCGCCAACAAGCCGATACTGGCACCAAGATGATTCATATGGGTCGCAATACCCGTAGCACGATTATCTCCAAGGGGATTTCGGCGGGCCAAGGTATCAATACCTATCGCGGCCTGGTTCGTATTACTCCCAAGGCAGAAAACGCCCGCAATTACACCCAGTGTGATTCGCTGCTGATTGGCAAGCGCTGTGCAGCACATACCTTCCCAACCATGGAAGTGCAGAACCCCAGCGCCAGTGTGGAACACGAAGCAACGGCTTCGCGCATTGGCGAGGACCAGCTCTTTTATGCCATGCAGCGCGGCCTGACTGCCGAAGACGCCGTCTCCATGATCGTGAACGGCTTTTGTAAAGAAGTGATTAAAGAATTGCCCATGGAGTTTGCGGTCGAAGCACAGAATTTGCTCGGCGTCAGCTTGGAAGGCAGTGTAGGTTAAGGAGAATAGTGAAATGCTGACGATTAAAGATTTGCGCGCTTCGGTTGAAGATAAACCTATCCTTAAAGGTCTGAATCTTCAGATCAATCCCGGCGAAGTCCACGCCATCATGGGCCCGAACGGCTCGGGCAAGAGCACCTTGTCCCAGGTGCTGGCTGGCCGTGAAGACTACACCGTTGAAGGCGGTTCGGTAGATTGGCTGGGTCAAGACCTGCTGGAAATGAAGATCGAAGACCGTGCCCGTTCCGGCCTGTTCCTGGCATTCCAGTACCCCATTGAAATTCCCGGTGTCTCCAACGCCTATTTCCTGCGTGCTTCCGTGAACGCCGTGCGCCGTCATCAGGGCTTGCCTGAGCTGGACGCCATGGACTTCCTCAAGCGCGTTAAAGAGGAAATGAAGATTGTTGGGATGCGTGAAGAGTTTCTGTACCGCTCCGTGAACGAGGGTTTCTCCGGCGGTGAAAAGAAACGCAACGAAGTTTTGCAAATGAGCCTGCTCGAACCCAAGCTGGCCATTCTGGACGAAACCGACTCCGGTCTGGATATTGACGCTTTGCGCGTGGTCGCTGATGGCGTGAACCGTCTGCGTTCCCCCGAGCGCTCCTTGCTGGTAATCACTCACTACCAACGTCTGCTGGACTACATCGTGCCTGACTTTGTGCACGTGTTGGCGGGCGGTCAGATTATCCGTTCCGGTGGCCGTGAACTGGCTTTGGAGCTGGAAGAACGTGGCTACGGTTGGGTGCTGGAACAAGCCGCCGCCGAACAAAAAGCCAAGGGAGCTGCGGTATGAGTCTGCCAGATTGGGTCAACAGCTTTGCCGCTCAGGCTGCACAAGCACCTGGGGCCGGTCTGCCATGGCTAAGCGCTATGCGTCAGCGCGCTCTGGATCGGTTTGCACAAGAAGGCTGGCCAACCACGCGTATTGAAGCCTGGCATCACACCTCTTTGGCTTTGCTGGAACAACAACGCTTTGCGCCTCAGAAATCGGCTTCGGCTGCTGAGAGGGTGGCCGCAGTGCGCCAGAACGAAGACGGGTATTTCCTGGTCTTTGTGGATGGTCATTACGACGCGTCCTTGTCGCACCTGAGTCAATTGCCTGCAGGCGTGCGCTTGTCGTCGCTCAGCGCCTGTCTGCAACAAGAGGCGGACTGGCTGGAGCAAGCTTACGGGGATGAATCTCGGGGGGCTTCCACTGCTGCCTTGAACCTGGCCTTGGCCCAGGACGGTGCTGCACTGCATGTCGCTGCTGGTCAACATCTGGAGCAGCCTGTCCATTTGGTGTTTGTACGCACGCAAGGGGGCAGCGCCAGTTTCACGCGTAACCTGATTTCCTTGGAATCCGGTGCCAGTGCAACCGTCGTGGAGCACTATCTGGGTGAGGACGGGACTGACGCTTCCCTGAGCAGCGTGGTGACTCGTCTGAACGTGTCCCCCGATGCCAACCTGACGCACATGAAGTTGCAGCAGGAGGCCCCGCAGGACTTCCATCTGGCCGCTATTGATGTTCAGCAAGGCCGTGGTTCGGTATTTAACTCGCATTCCCTGTCGTTTGGTGCTCGTATTGCCCGTAACGATATTGCTACCGTGTTCAATGGTGAGCGCTGCGAAACCTTGTTCAATGGTTTGTACTATGTAGACGGTCGCCGTCATGTAGATCACAACACCATCATTGACCATGCCCAGCCTAACTGCCAAAGCCGTGAGTTCTACCGCGGTATTCTGGCCGACACCGCTCGCGGCGTATTTAGTGGTCGCATTCTGGTTGGCAAGGGCGCTGACGGTACGGATTCGGTGCAACGCTCGGACAGTTTGCTCTTGTCCAAGATGGCACGTGCGGACTCCCGCCCCGAGCTGGAAATCTATGCGGATGACGTCAAGTGCGCACATGGTGCCACGGTGGGTCAACTGGATGCGGATAGCCTGTTTTACCTGCGTTCGCGCGGTATGACGATGGAAGATGCTCGCAATATGCTGATCTACGCGTTTGCGGCCCAGTCTTTGGAGCGTATCGCTTCCGAGAGTCTGCGTAGCCGTGCCACGGTTGGTATCAATGCTTTGTTGCCCGGCGGTCTTGCCCTTGGAGAGCTTGCATGAATGCGCCTATGCCCGTAACTGCTGCTGGTTTGCTGAATCACCGCGAGGATTTCCCTATCCTGGCCCGCCCCATCCGGGGCCAACGCCTGTCCTATCTGGATAACGGGGCGACGACGCAAAAGCCGCGCTCGGTCATTGAAGCCGAGGCGCGATTCTATGAGCAGTCCAATGCCAACATCCACCGTGGTGTGCATTGGCTATCTCAGCATGCTACTGAGCTGTACGATCAGGCCAGAAGCACAGTGCGGGCATTTCTGAATGCCGCGCGCGACGAAGAAATTGTGTTTACGCGTGGCACCACAGAATCCATCAATCTGGTGGCGTATAGCTGGGGCATGGACAACCTGAAAGCAGGCGATGAAATCTTGCTGACGGGCTTGGAGCATCACTCCAATATCGTGCCTTGGCAATTGGTTGCACAACGTACCGGTGCCATCATTCGCGTGGTGCCTGTGCTGGACAATGGCGAGCTGGATCAGGAAGCGTTCAAGCAATTGCTCAATGAAAAAACCCGCTTGTTGGCCGTGGGGCATGTGTCCAATGCCTTGGGTACGATCAATCCCATCGCTGACATGACCCGTCAGGCGCATGCCGTCGGTGCCAAGGTACTGGTGGATGGCGCTCAATCCGTTCCCCACGGTGTGGTGGACGTGCAGGCTCTGGATGCTGACTTCTACACGTTCTCGGCACACAAACTGTACGGCCCCACGGGTATGGGCGCTTTGTACGTACGCTACGAGATTCTGGACAGCATGTCACCTTGGATGGGTGGCGGAGACATGATCACCACCGTCAGTTTCGAGCAAAGCAATTACGCGCCGGTTCCACAGCGCTTTGAGGCAGGTACGCCCAATATCGCGGGCGCCATCACTATGGCAGCTGCCATGGATTATTTGATGGGTATAGGTATGCAGCGTATTGCCGACCACGAGGCGCTATTGCTGGAGTATGCGACCGACGCTTTGTTGGCCATGCCGGGTATCCGTATTGTCGGTACGGCCGCACACAAGGCAGGCATTGTGTCCTTCTTGGTCGATGGCATTCACCCACACGATCTGGGCACCATCCTAGACATGGACGGTGTTGCCGTGCGTGCTGGTCACCATTGTGCCATGCCCTTGATGACACGTTTTGGCATTCCGGGCACAGCTCGTGCCTCCTTTGCCTTGTATAACGATTACGCAGACATTGATGCTTTGCTGGCTAGCCTGCGCAAAGCTCAGAAACTATTTGGAGTTGGCTAAATGAGCCAGGATTTCAACGGGCTGCGCGAGCTCTACCAAGAGGTCATTTTTGACCATAATCGCAGCCCGCGTAACTTTGAAGTAATAGAAAACGCCAGCCATTTTGCCAATGGCCACAATCCTTTGTGCGGGGATCAACTGGCTGTTTACGCGGTCGTGGAAGACGGCATTGTGCAGAAAGTCAGCTTTGTGGGGCATGGCTGCGCTATTTCCAAAGCCTCGGCATCCTTGATGACCGAAGCGGTGAAGGGCCTGAGTCTGGCCGAGTTTGAGACTCTCTTTCAAGATATGCACGCCATGCTGACAGAGGCCCATCCCGATCGAGATCTGGGCAAGTTGGAAGTGTTGTCGGGTGTGCGTGAATTCCCCGCACGGGTTAAATGTGCCACTTTGGCCTGGCATACCCTGCATAACGCCATCAATCAGGCCAAAGAAACCGCGCAAACCGAATAAAGGCGCAAGCAAGTCATGAGCTACTTTGAACGACATGATGTGCTGGTCAGCCGGGACTGTCCGGCTGTCAGTATCCCTTACGGTGCTCCCGTTACGATCGAGGCGGGTTGTACAGCAACGATTACCCAGAAGCTGGGTGGCAGCTATACCGTGATGGTAGAGGGCAACCTTTACCGGATTGAAGGTGTCGATGCCGATGCGCTGGGCTTCGAGTCTCAGGATAAACCCGAGGTTTTTGTACCCGAGCTGCCTCTGAGCGAAAAAACCATTGAAGACGCTGCCTGGATTGTGCTTGCCAGCGTGTACGATCCGGAAATCCCGGTCGATATCGTTAATCTGGGTCTGGTGTACGCCTGTCATGTAAACCAGACTGGGCCGGAAACGTTCTCCATCACTATGGACATGACGCTGACGGCTCCGGGTTGCGGTATGGGCACCATGATTGCGGACGAAGCCCGCTATAAGCTGGAGACCATCCAGGGCGTAGAGAAAGCGGTGGTGGAGCTGGTTTGGGATCCGCCTTGGAGCCGGGAACGTATGAGTGAATCAGCCCGCTTGCAATTAGGGATGCTGTAGTAGAAAAGCCTGCGGTTAGCAGGCTTTTTCGATGTGGGTGTTGGGCATCCCTAGCCTGGCTCCTTTGGAGACCGCGTGATAGACGGCCTCGTTGCGGTTGTGTACGTTCATCCGCATATACAGGGTTTCAGCATGCGCTTTGGCTGTAGCCGATGAAATATTCAACTGCCGGGCCACGCCCTTGATGGTCATGCCGCGTGCCAATAGCACCAGCACTTCATACTGGCGCGGCGTCAGGCCTAGCAGCCGTGCTTCGTCAAGATGGTTTGTTTCAGGATCGGCGGGTGGCCAGCGTATGGGCTCGTAGGATGTAATCAGCTTGTCGGGATGGGCTTGGAACGGCGATGGACTCGATGGCGGGGTTACAGGCGTGGCCATTGCCGTCGTTTGATGCTGGGGCGCAGGCGATGGAAAACAGGAGCCGCCGGCCAACACCAGATTGATCGAAGCCGCCATTAATTCCGGTGTGGCGGTCTTGAGCAAATGTCCCATAACGCCGGCAGGCATGTCTTGAAGCGCAGGCAAGGCGTAGTGGGACTCGGCTATCAGGAGTACGGCGCTGGGTTGCAGGCTGCGGTGCGCATCAGCCAGCAGCTTCAAACAGGCCTTGGCCGATGGCACCGACAATAGCAGCAGCTCACAACATCGTGTCTGCAGACCGGTTTCCATTGATTCGTAGTCCATGCTGAGCAGTTCCGCGCTGGGCAGGGTGTCTGCCAGCAGCCGTATGATACCCAACCTGAATAAGGTGTGTGGCTCCACGATGATAATTGTTGTCATTTTATGTCTCCCTCGCTGCGTCATAGGCTCTATGTCATTACGTTGAATAAGCCTTTTGTTGGTTGGATTGCATGTGTCATTGTCTTTGGTAGTTATGGGTATTTTCTTTTCTTGTTTCCTGTTGGCAGCCTAATTATCAGGTGGCTAGCCGTATTCAGAACTGACGAATTATGTGAAATTGTTAATCATTGTTGGTTTCCGTTAAATTTTGATGTTTTAAACGTCATGCTGTGCCGAAAAGCTCGGATTAGGTATCTAGAAAGCCTTATAAACTCGGGTTACTCCTATGCTCCATAATCCCTAAACCGCTTACATATCAATAGCTTGGGTGTTGTCAGCGGCGCCTACTATATAACATATTGCCGCTGACATTTGGCTTACATTAGCCGGTTAGTGCTGGTTGACATACGCATTGTTGAAGTTGCCCGTCTGGGTGACGGTGCTGTTGTGGCTCAGGCCGCTTTGCACCACTTGAGCGCGGTTGCCCCAACCGTTCTGCATTACCGACGAGTCCAGGTTGAAACCGACCTGGGTAACCACGGCCTTGTTATAGCCGCCGCCCTGGCTGATGTAGGAATCGTTGCCGATGCCTGCTTGGGAGTTGTAGGCGTCATTACCCAAACCACTTTGGATGATGTTGCTATCGTTGCTGTAGCCGGTCTGTTCAGTAACGGCTTTGTTATGCGAGCCGATCTGAACAATACTGGCGTGCAGGCGATCCGAATTGCCCCACCACGTGCCGGTTTGGCTGATAGTGGCATCATTTTTGTGGCCACCGCCCTGGACGATGGAGGCGTTCGAGTTGGAGACATTCCACTGATCGATCACGCCTTTGTCGTACTTGCCGCTGTCGGTGATGCTGGCGGTCGAGCTCATGCTTTTGTATTGATTGATGTACGCATCTCCCTTGTACCCCGACTGGGTAATGAAGGCGTTGACATGGCTGCTGTTGTCTTGCTCGATGACCGAGTCGTTGCGCGCGCCGCTGTCGTTGATGACAGCCAGTGCGTCACGGGTTCGGTATTGATTGACATAGGCATCGCCCATTTGTCCCGTTTGGTTTACCCAGGCCTGGTCACCGGTGCTGCGGACTTGTTCCACAACCGCCTTGTTGTCCGAGCGTAATTGCTTGATGCCGATTTGCGAACCGTTGGCCTGCCATTGGCTGGCAAAGGCGTCGTTGCGGTTGCGTGACTGGGTGATGGTGATCGTGGAGTTGCCGCCGCTGCGGCTTTGTTCCACCACGGCCTTGTTGTCGTTGCCGTTGATGACCTTCACGGTGGTGCGAACCGTACCGTTATCCCATTGGTTGATGTAATCGTCGTTGCGGTCTCCATTCACGTCGATGGTCGCGTTGGCGTTGGCGTTGTGGTTTTGAAGAACGACGCCTTTGTTGAAATTGCCGGTCTGCGTCACGGTGGCGTTGTCAGCCAGCGCCAGTGTGGGCAGGGCCAGCGCGGTGCCCAGGGCAATAGCTAATGTGGACAGTTTGCCGTTCATATACTTCTCCTCAGTGCATGTTGAAGACCGTTGTTAGGAAAGAGAGCGGTGGCCGGTCTTCTCGGAACCACCGCGCTGTCTGCTCGTGTTCAACTGCCGGTAACTGGAGCGGTCTGCACCTCATCGCTTGTGGCCTCATTGGCTTGCGCGGCCTCAGGATTGGTCACAGCGGTCTGGGTGCGCAGGCTGCGATAGGTTTCGTTTTGCTTCATGTAGTTCTGCACGATGGGGTTGTTACGGTCGGCCTCGTTTCGCAGTCGCCATTGGCCTTCCCTCATGCCTTGCACGATCAGATGCACCACTGCCGATTCAATGGCCTCTTTGACCGAGAGCTGGGCCGGTTCGTTGTTGGTTACGCCGGCCTCGATTTCCAGCAGGTCTTTGAAGTTCACGAACTTGTAGACGCTGGGCCGGACTTCGTAGGAAAAGATGGTCTTGGTGGTGGACACGCTTTGCAAAATGTTGCCGGTGCGCACGTCGATGGCTCGCAGGTTGACCGTGACTTGGTCAACCCGATACTGGGTAGACAGACCTACGCCCAGAAAGCGCGCGCCCGCGCCGCCTGTGCGCACATTGCTTTCATAGGAGATGATGCCTCCGTCCATCATGATTTCGGCCGGGGCTAGCGGCGGGATGTTGATGGCGGTGCGCTGGCCGTTTTCCTGCGATCCGTCTAGGGCGCGCACGATGCGCCGCTCGGTCAGCAGTTCCTGCAGGCTTTCGCGCTCGACCGGAGTGAACCAGCGCGAGTCACGCAAGGCTTTGACCAGCAGGGCGGCGGCTCCCTGGGTGACTGAGGTGGAAAAGGAGCTGTCCGGATTGGGCTTGTATTGGCCGGTCTGGTCACGAAACCCATAGACGGCCACGGTCAGGCGCTGGGCGGGCGCGGGCAGCTCCAGCAGATCGTGCGTGGCTGGCGAGGCGGGCGTCAGGTAGGCAGAGCCTTTGACTTCGGCCGGGGTGGAGGGGACGGCGCAGGCAGCCAGGGCCGAGGTCAGGGCCAGCACGCTTAACAGGCGCGTTGGGCGCGCGTTCAGGACGGTCACTGTGCTCATCATGGTTGCATCACTCGGAAAGTAGTGGAAGCGCCGGTGATCCGGTCCGTGGTGGTGATCGTCAGTGCTCCGCCGCCGATATCGACGACGCTGACAGTAAAGCTGCCGGTCTCGAAGGTGCCGGGTACGAATTTGCCGTTGCTGTCCACAAACTGCGAGGACGCGGCCGAGGCCAGGCGACTGAGTACCGAGCGCTCCAACTGATCGTTGAAGTCCTGAAAGGGTGTGCGCTGCTCAAAGGACGAGCCCAGGTCTTCGGCTTCGGGGTCCGTGTGCTTGTTGGTGACCTGGGCCGAGTTCAGTAGCCATTGCCCATTGAGCGGGCTGCCGCCGAAATTCGGATTGACGGGGGTATATATCAGTTCGGTTGCATGGACGGGAGCAAAGAGCGCACCGGTCAGCAGAACAGAGGCAAGGGGCAGGAAAGTCTTCACGTTATGTCTCTCTTATTAAAGTTCGTCCGGAGCAAGGTCCGGGTTGTTGGTGAGTACGCGTTCGATTTCGCTTTTATTGACGTTTTCCAGAACAAGATCCACGGCCCGCTCACTGGCCTTCTTTGTGCCGGAACGCGCGGGCGTGAGAAAAGCGTGATACATGCGCTGGCGACGGTATTCGACCCAGATCTCGCTACCCCAGCGGGCCGACGGGCGCTCCACCACCGTCAGGGTGAAGGGGCTGGCCCCGGTCAGCTCGCGCCAGCGATTGCTGAAGTAGCGGTAAAAGTCTTGTCCTTGCACCGTTACGGTGCGGTTGATGACGATGCCCGCGAGCGGATCGTCAAACAGGTTCTTGCGAACCACTTCAGCCTGCCGGATGGCTTCCATGAAGTTGGCCGGTTTGGGCTTGCTGGTATCTCTGCCTGGTTGTGCGGCGGCGCTGCTCATGACACACAGCATTGCCAGCAGCACGGCCCCTTGTTGGTATGGTTTTGTCATTGCAGCACCTGTTGTTCCTTCGCCTTACGGCTTGATACATCGGCGTTACTGACTATGGTAGAGACGGCCATCTGCAATTACATGAGCCGCATTTCCTAGGCTGTTTGCCCTTGTGCAGGGTTGTTTTTGCGTCGGTACTATTGATTCGGCGTAGGCTGTTTGGGGTAGGCGCGCGGACGAAAGATCAGCGGTGTCAGTGGTTTTCCGTCATAGGTGCCGGTTGCCTGCTGCATGGGCAGCGGATTGGCTGCTTCAACATGCTGTACCGCGCCGTCCTGGGCGTTGTAGAGCACGACGATGCGGCTGTGGCGCACGGTATCGATCTGTTCGTGATCAAAATGCGGCAGGGGGGGCTGCTTGGCGCGATGCAAGCGGCTGCGTTGGCGGTACAGAGCCTGGCGCAGGTGGCGCTGCTGGCGCTGCTGGCGTCGCCAGCGTGACCAGGCCAACAGCAGCAGGCCGTTGGTCAGCAGAACCGCCCCGTAGAACAGAAAGGTGGTCAGGGTCGGGAAGATCGGGTCTATCTGTTCGTAGCCAGCTTTGTCCATGGTGTGACCGATCAATAGGAGCAAGCCTTTGGCGATCAGGTAACTGAAGACGAACCAGCCGGCGATGGTCAGTAGACGGTCTATCCAGCGAGTGATGGGATGGCGTTGGGTCGTGATGATCATGACAGCTCCTTGATACCCCGGTCGGGGCTGCTCCAGCGGGCGCGTTTGCGACGCAGGCGCAGCATGACCATGGGGAAACTCCACAGCGTGGTTAAGAAATTGATCAACCAGTAGACAAATGGGTACCAGATGATCCAGAACATCGACAGGGGCAGATCGGGCTCGTAGCGACGGTCGATCCAGATGCTGACGGCGAACTGCAGCAGGCACATGCCGGCCAGCACCATACCGGTGAACGAGGGTGGGAACAGGCCGTCGATCTGGGTGGCCGCAGGCAAGTGGAGCACTTGTCCAAGCAACCAAACCAGCATCGCCACGCCCAGGGCGAAACTCCATAAGGTCGAGCACAGGTATTCCAGAGTCAGGGGCCACATGTCGCGGTTTTCCCAGCGCAGTACTTGCGGGGTGTATTTCAGGAAGGTTTCCGCCCCGCCCTGAGCCCAGCGCAAACGTTGCTTGAACAGGCCTTTCAGTGTTTCGGGCATCAGCACCCAGCACAGGGCGCGCGGCTCATAGAACACCTGCCAGCCGGCCAACTGCAACTTCCAGGTCACATCGATGTCCTCGGTGATCATGTCCAGACTCCAGTAGTCCACTTCGTCCAAGGCCTGACGACGAAAGCCTGCGATCACGCCGGAAATCGTGAAGATTTTTCCGTAGACGCGCTGCGTGCGCTTGATCAGCCCGATGATCGAGGAGAACTCGCCAACCTGGATGCGGCCGATCAGGGTGGAGCGCGTGCGGATGCGCGGATTGCCGGTAGTGGCCCCGACTTCCGGGTTATGCAGCATGGGGGCGACCAGGTAATTGACGCCTTCCGGGTCCAGGTAAGCATCGCCGTCTATACACACGAAGTAATCGCCGCTGGCGCTCATGGCTCCCATGCGCAGGGCCAGTGCCTTGCCCTGGTTCTGGGCCAGGTGGATGACGCGCAGCTTGTCGTGCTCCTCGCTCAGTTCATTGAGCACTTGGGCGGTGCGATCGCTGGAGCCGTCGTTGATGGCGATGACTTCGATGTTGGGATAGACCTGATTCAGCGCGGACAGGATGGTAGAGCGGGCGTTGGCCTGTTCGTTAAAGCAAGGGATCAGGATGCTGACCAGCGGCATGCCTTCCAGTTCGGGTGGGGCGTGTGGTTTATAGGTCCAGCGGCGTTCATGCTGGAACCAGAAGATCAAGCCACCGCCTATCCATATGCCCGACATGAACAGCGGGTACATGAAGATGAAGTAGAGTAGTAGGTGGCTGGTCAGGGCGACGGTGATTCCCAGAGGAATTCCGACGATCAGGCACAGGGCCAATAGGGCGATCAGTCGTTCAATCATTTTTTGTTGGATACCATTCAATCGTGATTTCCGGACGAATCACGTTCATCTTGGGCTGATTGTTGACAAAGTCGTCTGGGTAATAGCCGACATGTCGCGCCCCTCTTGCCGTCAGTGCATTGAGCCAGCCGGCCACCAGATGGGAGTCCAGCGGACGGGATGGCTGCCCTTGGCCGGGCCAATCGACGGATTGCACTTCGAACACGGTGCGGCGCAGGCCTTCTGGGTGGCTGGCCACCTTATCGACCAGCTCGTTCAGCCAGGTCACGGCATGCTGATCGTGGATGTCTTCCATGCGGGGCATGGCCATCACGGCAGTCCAGTCGTAGGCTTGCAGAAAATCGTTCAGGTTCTGGGCAAACCACTGTTCGCTCTGGGCCTGCAGAACCGGTAGGGCGTACATATTGCGGGCCGTACTGATCTGCGGGCCGCGCTGCTTGCGTACCCGATCAGCCAGTTCCTGGGTCAAGTCGATCAGGGCTTGTGATTTAAAGCGCGTCCAGCGCTCAAACTGCTCGGGATTGGCTCGTATCGTCCCGATGTCCCTGCCAAAGCCGGCTTTTTCGTAGGCGTCCAGGGCGGCGGGCGAGGCATCCTCAAAGTCGGTCAGCGTGGCATCGTCATGGAATACGACACCAAAGAAGATGGCGCTGCGTCCCAGATCTTCGTACAGATCGCCCATGATCTGGCGGGTGCGCGGGTCAAAGGGGGACAGGCGGCGGTAGCCTTGTGTGGGCAGGGAAGGCGGGCTGCCGTCGGTATGCCATTGCAGTACGTGTTGCGCCGGCTCGGACGTATCGATGGCCAGCACGGGCATCCATGCAAACACATTGACGTGGGCACGCGAACTTAATTGCCAGGCTGTGCGGTTGAACAGGTCGGCGCGCATGGGCAGGTGGCGGTTGGGAAAGTAGACCGAGCGCACCAGGCCATCGCCTGTGGGGTCGGCGAAGGCTTGCAGATAGACACTACGTGGTTTCAGGTCTGCGATGCGTTGCACCAGGGCGCTCAAGTTGCGTTCCATCTGCGCCGGATCGGGGTCGTACACATAATCCAGATCCACATGCACCACGCGTTCGGCCTGACGGTCTTCACGGGCAGTGATAAAGCCTGCAAAGGTGCTGATGTCCGGGTCGTTATCCACCAGATAGCGTGGCATGTTCATCAGGTCGTGGACGTTGGCCACGCCGTCGGTCAGCGTCAGGGCCATCTGATAGCCTTCTTGCTCCAGAATTTGCAGGCCCAGGCCGCTGATCCGGCCATAGGGCCAGACCCAGACGCGCGGCGGCTTACCGGCGTGCTGTTTGACGCGGGCACTGATGGCGCGTACATCCTCGCGAAAGCGGGCGGTGTACTCGGCATCGGTCTCGTAGCGTTTCTGATCGGTCAGGTAGCGATGCGCGGCAGCCACCGGCTGGATATTGCCTTGTGGGTTGGCGATGGCACCGTAATGCATGTTTTGGGTGTGCGCGCCGATTTCCACCAAACCGGAGTTGGCCATTTCGTCGATTTGCGCCCAGTGCAAAAAGCGCGAACGTTCGGTGGGAAGACCGCCGAAGTCCACTTTTTCGTTGTCGGGGGTGTCCAACCATTTGCCGACCGGGGCCAGCAGCGCAGGCCATTGATAGGCTTTGAGCAGCGGGAACACGCGGGTATAGAAACTTTGATACCCGTCGTCAAATGACAGCAGCACTGCCTTTTCAGGCAGAGGCTCCACACCTTGGCGGGCGCGCATAATTTGCTCTACGCTGACCGGCACATAGTTGTTTTCCTGTAGCCAGGAAAACTGCTGGCGCAGGTGCTCGGTACTGACGCTCAGGTACGCCTGGTTAGGATCGTGGTCCTCCACGTCGTGGTAGGCGATGATGAGCAGCTCGTCATTGCGCCAGGGCTGCTCTTGTTGTTCGAGGCGACGCTGCTCGGGCGGCACATACAGGGCCGGCGGGCTGGCGCTACAGGCCGATAAAAGGGCGCTGAAGGCCACTATCAGAAGGGTCAGGATTCGTGTGCTCATTGTCGTGGCCGCTTAGAATTTGATCTTGAGTTCAACCATGCCGCTGTACTGCTGTTCGCGCTGGCCGTCATAGGGGCGGGACAGGGCCTGCAGGCGCAGGCCGACTTCCAGATTGCGGTCGTGCTGGTAGTTCAGTTCGTAGGCGACCGAACCTACGGCACCACTGCCATAGCCGCTTTGGTGATGTAGGCCCACACCCAGTGTCAGGGCCTGGGTCAGGCGCTCGTCGTAGTGTTGGTAAATCAGGTGCTCCAGACGTAGGGCAGGCACAGCCATGTATTCGCGCCGTGGGCTGTAGTAGGGTCTGTCTTGGTCTTTGTTGCCGGAAGCCCATAGCTCCAGCTGGGCGTCGGCCTTGATGCGCGGGCTGGTGTAGATGCGTTGGTTACCTGTGATCTGCAGGCTCTGACGTACGTTGTTGTCAGAGAATTTTGTCCCGGTGTAGGCGGCTTGCACCCATTGCTCGGGGCCATTTTGCCAGCGCAACCGCACTTGTCCCTGGTTGGCCGTGATGCCTGCGGCCAGGGCGCGATTCGGAATATCCAGGGTGCGATAGTCCAAGGTGCCGCCGATGCTCCAGTGATCGTTCAGCTCGTGATCGACCTGTAGGCTGGCCCCCATTTTGTTGCCCTGGCCCCAGTTCTGGTTGTTGATCATCAGCTGCGATTGCCAGTCGCGGCCGCGGTATTCCAGACCAGCTCCCTGCCAGATTACGTTGTGGCCAAGCTCGTCGCTGGTATCCAGATGCCCGGCCAGGGCGGTGACGCGCCAGTTGTAGTCGATGGGGGCGCTGTACCATTGCGCCTCAGTGCGTATGCCGTCATTGCCCGAGACATCGCCACCGTTGCTGGTTTCAAAACCGCTGCGCAAAATCAGTTCGTTCTTGCGGTAGGTTTGCCAGTCTTTTTCCAGTTCCGTGACCCGCATATTAGTGGGGTAGTGCGCTTTGGCATACGCTAATAGTTCTTCGGCCTGGCGGTATTCGTGCAGGTCCAGGGCGGTCTGGGCCTGGCTGATGATGACGTCTTCTTGACGCGGCGCATAGGTTTCAGCGATCTTCAGATTGCGTTCCGCCGCCCTTGGCATACCCGATATGCGCTGGACATCGGCCAGCGGCACGCGCAGATTGATGTTGCTTGGTGCCTGTGCGCTGGCCTTGGCCAGATTTTCGCGCGCGTCCTTGAGCAAACCCGTATAGGTATAGAGCGAGTTTTTCAAAATCAAGGTGTCGGTATAGCCTGGATTGGGCTGGGGGATTGGATTGCCGCGTAGCCAGCGAGTGGCGGGCATGTCTTTTTCCATGCGCTCGGCCAATGCCAGTGCCTGATCTTCGTGGCCAGACTCCAGCAAGGAAAAGGCCAATCCGGTTTGATAGCGTGTGCGTGTTTTTGCGTCCAGCGAGGGTTCGGCCAACGCCCGCTCGTAGCTGGATACGGCTTGTTCGGGGTGACGGGCGCGCAGTTGCAGGGCTCCTAGCGAGGCGTAGGCATAGCCTGGATACTGGGCCGCCCGTTCGGGAGCAATGTCTACTGTAGAGGGCGCGTCTTCGCGTGTGTCCACCGCAATCAGACGGTCACCACGGATGCGGCGGGCGAAAGCGGGGTTACCCAGAAAGCTGGCGCTGTCAGCCAGTTTGTCTTGCAACGCGATGGCTCGGTTGGCGACCAGAAAACGTTCGGGCAGTGTGCGTGTGGGCTGGGGCGACAGCCGGGTCAATTCAGCGGCATAGTCGGCTTGACGGTCAGCCAGGTCTGCGTTCGAGAAGATGTCGGGATGTTGCGTTTGCCATTCCATCGCCTGGCGGTGCAGACCGGCGGCATGCAGGGACTGGTCATAATCCCGGATGACGTCGGTTTTGTCTGGCTGGGCAGCCAGAGCATCCTGGCTGACGCGTAGGGCTTCGTAGTTCTGGCCGGCAGCGCGGTAGATGTAGCTGCGCGTCAGCAGGTAATTGGTGTTTTGGCGTGTGGCCGGCTGCAGTTGCTGGGCGCAGCTCAAGGCCTGGGCAGTCAGTCCGGCATCGGCCAGGCTCATGCACAGGCCCATGGTGAAGGCGGCTTGCTGTGGAAAGCGCCGCATTCCTTCCCGATACAGGTTTTGGGCCGGTGTCCATTGGCGCGTATCTTTGTGGGCGCGTGCTGTCAGCAGCAATACATCGGCCGGCAAGGGCAGGTTGGTCGGCCAGCTTTCGTACAGGCGGATGACCTCTTGCGGCTGGCCTGCCCAGGCATGAATGCGCATCAGATCAAGCTGGACACGTGTCTCTTGCGGATGCTGTTGCCGGTACTGCTGCAAGCCGGCAATGGCGGACTGGTATTGGCCTTGGCGTGCCTGTTTGATCCAATCCTCGTAGGAGGCGGCATGCAGGCTGGTGCTACATGCTGTCAGTACCAGCAGGGTAAAGGAATCCAGCCAGAACCGGCGCAGAAACGAGGTTCTGGCTGGAAAGAGGCCGACGTTTTGCAGAGCTTGTCTTTTTATTGATCGCCTGGACACTTCTCTTCCCCTTGTTATTTGTATATGCTTCTTGCCACTGTTCGTTACTGAGCGAACAGAAGGGTCTTAAGGGATATCCTAGGAGTCTGGGCCTCTGGCGGTAATTGGCCTTTTGATGTAAACCGTCTGGATTTTTGTAGTAAGCCACTCGGCCTAAGCTAAATGCTTCTTAAGAAAAAGCGTGCACAACAAACAAACAGGGTGATGGCTTTATTCTTTCGGGGCGTAGCGCAGCCTGGTAGCGCACTTGCGTGGGGTGCAAGGCGTCGAAGGTTCACATCCTTCCGTTCCGACCAGATTTTGAAAGGCCTACAGCAAAAATGCTGTAGGCCTTTTTTCATTGCTTCGGGGATTTTGTGGAGATTCATTTTTCACCGATGACCCGGCCTTTTTCTCCGTGGCGTGACCACTGGCGCCTTTTCGGTGCTGTGAACAAGCTTCTTGATTTTGGCCTGAAGCTTGGGCAGGTCAGCGGCACAATGCTGAAACCGGCATTCGCGGGACGTTGATATAAATCCACCCATTGCTCTGCTGCCCCAGGGCCTGGCTGCGCGTTATCCTGAGGCGTTCATGCGCGCCATCGGGTCGCTCTTGTGCGGAAAGATCCATGCGGGATCTTGTCCACGCTGGCCCGAAAAAACCGAACGGGCGACAGGATTCAAAACGACCAGCTTGCCCCTCGGTTCTTCATGCCCGATGCTTCAATACGAAAGGGCAAGGCTTACTGCTGCAACCACAGCAGAGCGTTCTGCGTCCTTGTAGTTTGCTTTCCCCTCCGTCACGGTAGCTGTGCAAAGGCAGGTGTTAGCAGGATTGGGAGTTCCATGCCCTCTAGTTGCAGTAGTCCTGCCACCCCGAGCGTGTGGGTGGGGGTATTGAAATGCTGCGGCTGGAGAGTCCGGCATTGGGTGTAGTTCGCTTGCTTATTTTGTAACAGTGCTATCTATATCCATGAAGAGCGATCATAGTGTCGTCAGGGAGATTTTTCCCTTGAATAATTAGGACATACATTGAAAACAGAAATTGGTATCGTGAAGTGGTTCAATAACGAAAAAGGCTTCGGCTTCATCGCCCCGGAAAGTGGCGGCAAAGACCTCTTCGCACACCACAGTGAAATTCAGGGTACTGGGTTTAAATCTCTTGAAGAGAACCAACGAGTTTCTTTCGTTGCAGGCGCTGGCCAAAAAGGCCCTTGCGCTACCCAGATCCAGATCATTTGATCCCCTGCTTGCCTGATTAGGCAAGTATTGAGTTGATCGGTTAAGGCCGAACCCTTTGAAACATTGGGTTCGGCTTTTTCGCGTTATGTTGCTCGATATCATCATGCGGGCACAGGGCTTGTATGCTCTCAGGCTGAGCTATGGTTGCCAGACGCTTGTTCTGGGCGGATAGCAGGGCTATGTAGGTCCTAGGCCAGCCCGATCTTGTCTTTGTTCGTTACTTGGGAGAAGGGGAGTGAAAAAGATGCTGGCTGCAGCGGCAATCGCTGCGCTTTGGGAAGTCCACGACCTCCATGAGTAACGTTGATGATGCGCGGACTCAACGAGCGTAATGTTCCGCTTTGATAAGGACGACAAGCTGATTGTTGACACCAGCACTGAAAGCGACATAGACATGGCCACAGGGATCGCTGTAGACGTTGAACCGGTTAAGAATCGCCCTGTAAACAGGAGTCCGGCATCGTCAGCCTGATACCAAAGAATAAGAGATGGGGTAGTAGCGCCCAATAAAAAAACCCCTCTCGGGGCTTTCTGGTGATGGGCTCGTTACGTGAGCTGACGTATCAGAACGGAAGGCCGGGGAACCGGTCTTTTAATTGTCGGATAAGGGTTTGACGCGTTGTGACCAAGCGAGAGGCAAGTGCTTGAGATTCTTTTATCGCCGAACGATTAGGTTCGCGTAAAGGGGATGTATGAAGCGGGCTGCGACTAGCCTGGTTAAGTTTTTCGTAGATAGTGATACCTTCTGTATGACTCCAAATTTCGCTCCAGCCTGGACATAGAAGCCTTCCAAGGCAATGGTATAGCGTTGAATTTGAAGGGGTAGTGAGATAGCGAGATTGCTATCGTTGAATGAGATCAATCTTATTGTACCAGTATGGGCGTTTTGACAATTGAATCATAGGATTGCTTTGTAACGCTTCCTCGAATTGAAGGGGGCTATGTTCGGGCCTAGCATAATCGCCCAGCACAAAAGCCTCGGTGTGAACGGCACTCCAAAAGTTGGACACCCATCCAATCTTTGGGGGCTTTTCTATGCCGAAGTATGATGTGATGGCCCCGCGCAGCATCGATGATCACTCTCTGGCCGGACCTGTTGGCATAAAGTTTTGGCGAACGTGCATGGTGTAGGTCTTTCAAGCCTAAGGCGTTGGATCACCAGCGATCGAACTTATGGTGATTAGGGCTTGCGCGCCTAGGATGCAAGCGCAATCAGCGGCTCTGCCTCCTAGGATGCGTGATGGACTGCGAAGAGTCTAACGAAGCCGTTTGAGCCGATTTGGCTAATGCCTGCTATGCTAGACCAGCTGACAGGTTATCCGTGGTAATTCGACCTTTCAGGAGTGCCTATGTACGTTAAGGCATTACCGGGCATACCCCTGCCTAGTTCCTTCTGCCAAGAATAAACCGAGCGAACGTGAAACAAGATCAAATTTAACCAAACTGGAGAGATTTCCATGGGCACCAAAATTGTTACTGAAGCCGACCGTAAGCGTACTCCTCCTCCCGCTGCGCCCAAGGGTGTCACCCTAAGCACAAAAAGCCGGGGCCAACGTGTTAGCCAGGAGCGTGGCGCGCACACCCGCAGCAAGAAAAATCCGGGCAAGCGCGCGCATTCGGGTTAATTAGAGGACAAGAAAGGAAGAGTCAGGAGGCGCTCAGTTTTTACTGTGCGCCTTTTAGTTAGTTGCTTTTTACTCTCAGTCCGGTGGCTTCAACCTTAGTCACACCGTCAACTTTTTTAGCTGCCGCGACGGTTTTCTTATAGGCGTCTTCACTGGAGACCGTTCCGGCAATCATTGTGACGCCTCCTTTTGTCTCGACAGTAATGTTCTGACCCTGCAGTCCTTTGTCTTGTGCTAGAACAGCTTTAACTCGTTTAGAAATTTCTTCATCGTTGGCTTGTTCTCCAGCATTCGTCTTGTAATTGGCCACTTCCTGAGCGTTTGCTTCCCCTGGCGTTTTCTTCTCTAGCGTTGCATTTTCTGGTGTTGCAGATAGATTTGGATGGGATGCCTTGTCATCTGCTATGGCGCCTGCGCTTAATCCAAAGCTCAGTGCTGAGGTAATCAGTAGTTTACGGATGGTCGTTGAATCAGTCATTTTTTCACCTAGCGTAAGTGGAATGATTTTCAAAGAGTTCGTTGCTACATAGCCATCACTCTCATCGTCTTTGAGGGCGGGAACGTCCGACGCATCGTGCACATCGTGCCGTGATCTCACTTTCCCATCTAGTGCTCCTTTTATGAAGGTTGATACAGGTAGCAGCTCAGCTCTTGCGAGCTAGCCATCGACAAATTGAGCCTCATTGCGTTTGGCTTTTACTGACTTTAACGCTAACTATAGGCGCAAAACGGACAAAAAATTACGTGAGTAACTGAGTGTGGGGGCGCCATCTCTTAGCGCGTCGGGAATCAGGGCTACTTTAGGAGCGTTTTTGTTTATTGATCACCAGACGGAGATAAACAAGCTATTTATTGGTTTATGACCTATCCTGTACTACTGGCCTGACATTTGTTGGGGTAGCCATTGACCAATGGAGGTCACAATGGACAAGAAAGGGAAAGCGCCTAAAAAGGCAAGTACACGCAAGTCTGAGCTTGCTCCACCGCAAGTGGGTTGGCCAACTCAGACTTCCAACGAGGGGATCAAGCGCGCCAGTGCTGCTCATGATCATAAACCCACAGGAAGAGGCGCGGCGCGGGGTAGATAAGCCCTGGAGACTCGAATGACTCTCTTTTAGCCTGTCACAGAAAGGGCCTGCAATGTCATCATTGCAGGCTTTGTTGTTTAGTGTGTGCACGTATATCTTGCACGCTAGCTTTAAAAATCCTGTAACAGGCCCGGCCATAACTTAAAGCCCAGGCAAGCGCCCCAACGATCGCGTTCATACAACCACAATGTTTTGCAGTTGCTGCATTGGTATAAGGATTTTTTCGCTTCCCCATGGCCTGGTGATGAGGGGCAAGCGACCGTCATGAATTCGTGCTTGAGGCCGAGTGACGAGGATAAGGGTAAAAGCTGGCACAAAGTGCACAGATTACGCGAGCCTTGATAGGGCACTTTTTTCTCCTGAAGGGAGTGACTCCAGGCGTTGGCCCTAGTAGTGGGACGTTTTGTTGTTGTTAGCGTCGCCAGGGGCAAATCTATTGAGGAAAGCGGGCCGTCGCTGAGAGGTTTGACAGTCCTATTTGCAGACTCGTTGGGGCAAGTCTGCAAAAGCGACGTATTTGCCTTGCGGCGGGTTCCGCGCGGTAAAGCACTCAGAGCGAGTTAAAAATGGATGGGTTGTTTTGCGCTGGTGGTGGGGTGCGAGGTTTTTTGTCGCCGATAGGCTCATCATTTGCAGGTAGCGTTTGATCGTCTTCGTGGATCCGTTCGATTTCGACGGGACGTTTGTCGCGTGGGTCTGGGATAGGGGGATCGGCTTGGTCAGTGGCCGAGAGAAGGGGGAAGCGAAGCAAGTTAACTTTTCTTCCTATGGACCGGAGATTGTGTGTCATAGGCACTCCTGCCATGACTGGCGGGATGTCTCTCAGAGAGTCTGAGCAACAGCGCCAGTAGCGCCTTCAAGCAGTTATCGAGAAGGTCTACGTTCATACTAGGCTGATCGTTGAAATGCTCATCATGTTAATTTGTAAATCATTGTATTTTAAGGATAAGTATAGTCTTTACGCTTTGGTTTAATCCAGTTTGAGGCGTTGGGAAGGTCTATGCAGAATGTTCATTCGACGGTCGCTTAGAGGGGGGGGTGAGCACGCAAATGTCACCTTGCTTATGCATGGATTGAAAAAAGCCCACGCGATGGTGGGCTGCTTTTTCGCAGTGGAGGATTCGGGGAAAACAAGCCAAGGTCAGTAGGCGCCTAGGGAAAGTCGCTGCGCTTAAACTCGCCTTGATCGCGGGTCTCCACGCGTTTGCCGTCTTGATATTTCTCCAGGCGATAGGGGGCGCCGAACAGGTAGTCCCATTGCGTGCCATGACGCTTGCCGTGACGGTATTGGCTTATTTCCGATAAGGCGCCGCTATCGTGAAACCTGACCTGTACACCGTGGTAGTTCCCTTCATTGTCAAAAGGGATGATGGCAACCAGATAGCCCTGCTGCGAGTAGCCGTGCCATATCCCTACCTGATAGCTGTTACGGTACTGACCTTGGTAACGGGTCGACAAGGGGTAGGTTTCTATCCATTCGCCTTCCCGTCGGTCGTTTTGATAGTGTCCTTTTTCTGTAAGTTGGCCGTTCTCATAGCGGATGAACTCGCCATGGAGCATCCCATTTTTATAGTTTGATTGCTTCAACAATTGTCCATTGGCGTCGAACTCAGTTTGTTGGCCGTGCAGTTCACCTTGCTGGTTGTAGTGGCTAATGATCTGACCCCATGAGTTTTTGCTGACCCATTTTCCTGTCCTCTGGTCATTGGTGTAGTGACCGCTAGACATGGGCTCGCCAGCTTGATCGTAGCTGTGGTAGGGGCCATGACGTTTGCCGTGCCGATAGGAGGTGTGCTCAAGAGAGTCATACGCTTGCTGTACAAATAAGCCGTGTCGTTGCTTATCCAGGTGTTCAGAGCGTTCGATCAAGGTTCCCTGAGGGTTGTAGGCTTCGTGCAGCTGCCAACGCTTGTCCACTGAGGTGAGCTGCACAATATGCAGTTCGCCGGTTTCGTGGAACCACTTTTCTTGTTTTGCCAAACCGTATTCGGTCTTGATTTGTTTGCTTTCGTTTTTGGCGGCGTGGCTGGGCAAGGCGAGAAGCATTAGTGCCGTCAGTGTGAGGGAGCCTAGAGTGGGGGCCAGTCTGGTGGTCAAGCTCATTGGATGGCCTCTTCAAGTGCCTTGAAATCGGGAAGTGGTTCGAATTGATGTTGCCAGGTTTTTGTAATGGGTGTGCCCGTTGCCTCTAGTTTTTCGACACGGTTTACGAGGCCCATAATCTGGATATGGCCGGACTCATCCACGTAATCAAACAGTTTGTCCCCCAGAGGACTGCCGACCACAGGCTGGGATCGGGGGGCGGTAATAGCCAACACCCTGTCCTGTTGATCGAGAAAGCGGTATTGGCGTAAAAAGCGCTTTATAGGAAGTGTGCGGGCGTGTTCCTCCCAGCCCTCTCCCAATAGTGCGGCTGCGGACACTTGCACACTGAGTTCAGGTAGGTTGATCGGTAGTGGCTGCCAGACGGGCGTCCCTTGGCAGGTGAGCGCGATGTGTGCCTTAAGGCCGTAAAAGTAGAGGCGTGCCTGATCGGAGGTTTGCAGTTGATAGACATACTGCTGCGGCATTCGCTGCGTAGCGCCATAGTTTGTGTTGTCAGCGGTGGGAGGGGGCGCAAAATGTAAGGGCGTGCCTTTTTCTGTCAGGCCACTGGTTTCTTGCAGCGTACAAAGCTCCGCTTGCTCGGGAGTCAGCGTGACGTAGAGGTCTGGGGCATCGGTGCTGAAGGGGGCCAAGTTCTCTAGCGTGGCAGTTTTGAACTCATCGTTTTGTTGAAAAGAGTCGAACAGCAGCTGTGTGGTGATGGGCGCAGCGGCGTTCTCGGGACGCGCCTGATTCAAATCGTAAAAACGTACCGTCTTGCTTTCAATAGGCTCGGGTGCGTAGTTTCTGTAGGTCAACGCAACGGCATCGGGCAAGGTATCGAGAAACTTGACTTTGAGCTCTTGGGGCAGGTGTCCTTGCAACACAATGGCCAGTAAGCGTTTTTCGCCCAGGCTTAGCCAGTCAGCCGCAGTCTGGTCATGTGGGTAGCGTAATTCCCCTTTATCGATCTGTGTGACATCAGGGAAAAAATAGCCGGTCTCGCCTGGTATCAGTTGGATCAGGAACTCATACGGATTATCTGTGGGTTGCACGATGACTTTGGCCCCTTCAACCTCCACCTGTGAACCTTCCGGTTTGATCGGCACGGTGACCTGAATATGCTCCGTGGCGTGGTAGTTAAGCGTAGCTTCGATGTATTGCAGTTTTTCCAGAGCCTGGGCAGTCTTATCCCAACCTAGGGGCAGGATCTCAAGACTGGTTTCGGCATCATCATGGTCCAGGCCAGGGTGCTGGAAGGCGCCGGCAGCCTTGAAAGTGATAGCCAAGGCCTGATTGTTTTCATCGTAGGCGGCAAGGTTGCTGGCGCTTATTTCACCGACCATGTAAGGGGATAGGCCTAGATGCGCGTAGTGCAGCAAGAAGCGCTGGTCGTACGTGTCCAGCACGCCTTGTGTATTGAGCATGGCTTGTGTGGAGGACGACAGGGAGGGGACGGGTGGGTCTGTTTTTTCCTGCGTGATCAGCTCGTACCCCTCTGCATTTTCTAGAAACTGCAGATCATGATTAAAGCGCCAGCTCTCGGGGTAAATCGCGGACACAATCCTAAATGTTCCCTTGTCGCGCAGTTCGGGGGGCAAGGGGACCTGCATGACGACCGCCTGGCGCACCAGCCAACCTGTCTGGCGCTCAATGACGGCATAGCCAAAAATACGGGTGTGCGGGTCCGCAGTCTCGTCCTGATTTGTATCGGCAATCGCGAGCGTAACGAACTCTGAGTCAAAATCCTTGACGGTCATGCGTATGTCAGGAAGGCCGTTTTGACCTTTAATGATTTGCGAGGCCCCTTTTTTCACCGCTAATTCATGCATGAGCCCTGGGCGAGATAACTGATCATTGAGCAAGTGGTCCAACGTGGCCTTAAGCTCAGCTTTCAATTTCTGGCTGGAGGTATTGAGCGTGACATCGACCAACTGGTTGTTTTCTTTATCGACGGTTACGGTGTAGCCTTCTTTCAAGGCAGTACGCAGCTCTTTTTCGCCGTAGTCGCCCTGTTCAAAACTGCTCATACCGCCATGTTTGAAGTTAAGGCGCATGTACTCCGGGCTAACATTCAGCTTGTAGGTGGAGGATTGGTCTTCCACACCGTAATGCATCAGCATCTTGATGGACATGCTCTCGGAAAGCTGGCGTGTGCCACGCTGAACATCCACTGTCATGTCGGTATACACCTGATAGCGCCGTTCGTCGCCGTCAACCGGGTGAAAAGTAAGCTTGGAACCAGGCCCGTCAGGAGAGCATCCGGCAAACATCAAGACGGTTAACGTCGCGGTAATGGCAAAACGCAAAACAATTTCCTTGCACAGTCAGTTTGTTAACGCGCACTACCATAGTGTTTTGTAGGGGCCAGTTCAAGAAAGAGGCCGGTTTAATTCAAATTGAAATGGCTGGACAGAAGGAGTTACATCTTGGGTGATCGGCCAAGCGATAAACAGTTGTGTGAGGCCTTGTCGGAATTGTTTGTAGACAGGCCGGTTAATTACCAGGCGATTGCGAACGTGGCTAAGCACTTTTCGTCCCACTATGTAGAAAGGGCCTTGTTCGAGTGGGTGGCGCCGGTTTGTTATTCCAATGCGCTTGCCCCCATCCCTTCAATCTGGACCGGGTTTGAACCAGACCAACTCTGGCGCGATATTGTGGCGCATCGTCAGGCTCGTGCCGGTGCCGGTCTGTTCAGACGGGTGCGCTGGCATGCTCAACAGCGTTTCCTGCGCTATTACTTTGCCAAGGAGTGGCGTGAGCTGTCTCAGTACTTGTCATCGGGTAACCCCCCCATTTTTAACGATCGTTAAAAATGGGGGTTACTGCTTCTCTTAAGCCTTAGTCTCTTGTGGCCAAGCATTGCCTCACTGCCAGTTACTGCTGTTTGCGTTGATGCAGAGGCCGATGAGTTGCTGGAATTGGGTGTGTACACGGTGTTTTCGTCGGCAACATCATCTGCCGTGATGCGACAAGCCTGGCAAGAGGCGTCCGCGTATCGGCGTGAGTTGCTGGCGCTTGACATTGAGGATGCCATGCTGGCTTGTCAAATTTATGCGCTCTGGTCTCGAAGTGTGGTCAGGAATCTGTCCATGGCCGATATTCTGATTATGCGTTGCTTGTCTTTACTGCCAGTAGCATAGGCCCACTGAACAGGTGTTTTGTGGCTTTTGTAGGCGGCGCTTGTGCTGAAATTTCTCTTACCAGAACCCATTATGAAATTTAAATTTCATAATGGGTTCTATGCTTTCATCGTCAGGATGCAGAAATTTATTCAAGCAAGGGTTTATCCCTTGTTTCTCTTTGAAAGCCCTATTTAAAGCCGTTCTTGGCCAAGGCTAGCCCGCCCGATTCTCCCTTTTTTGCTATCCACAAGGGTAAATACGGAGCCAAATCATCGCATCCATAATTGAAATTTAAATTTTATTAAGTATTATATGAAAAACAAATTTCAATTTTAGGTTGTGTCATGGTCATCAAAGATTCGATCCTGGATATTCTCGATGTCCTGCCCAGTGCGGAGCGGCGTTTGGCCGATGTGGTCCTGTCTCATATGGGGCAGCTGGCGACTTACTCCGCTCAAGAACTGGCCGAGAAAGCAGGTGTATCGGCGGCCACCGCGGTGCGCTTTTTCCGGCGTTTGGGTTTTAACGGTTTTAACGAGTTTCGGGTCACGGCCCGCGAGCAAATGGGTGACGGCGCTCCCTTCAAGCGTTTGCACTCCATGTCTAGCAGCGGTATTCAGGCCGATATGACGCCGTTTATCAATGCAGACGTACAGAACATTTCCACCACCTTCCAGAACATCACTGAACAGCATCTGGATAAGTTCACCCAAGCCGCTCTGAAAGCACGACGCATCTGGGTGTTTGGTTTCCGCAATGGCCAGATCCTGGCGTGCTACGCCCACTCTTTACTGCAGCAGTTGCGCCCGGATGTGCATCTGGCGGTGGGCACGGTGGCTCATCTGACCGAGCAACTGGCTGATGTGGAAGCAGGGGATCTGGCCCTCGTGATGGACTTTCGTCGCCGCTCGGTGCTTTTGCCTTCCTTGGTGGAGCATCTGCGGGGCGAGTCGGTACAGATGGCTTTTTTGACGGATGGCCTGGAAAGCTCCTTGCTGCGTTCGCAAGACATCGCATTCACGGTGGCAACACGCGGGGAGTACTTGTTTGACTCGCATACCGGCACGCTCAGCCTGATCAATTATCTGGTCAGCCGGGTGGCCCTGCAGGCCGAGACGCAGGTTGCGCGCAAGTTGCAGAAGATTGAATCCATCCATCGCAGTTTTCAGGACTTGAAGTCCAATAATTAAACCCATAAAAGTGGAGCAGACATGAACAAACATGCCGTTCGGGAGCAAGGCGCGGTGCAACTGTATCTGAACCCTCGTTGCGTTCAGGACAGCCAGGAATATGACGCCTCCTTGCAATCGATTTTGTCGGTAGCCGCCTTCGAGCAGGCTCAGGCCAGCATTGTGCAGTGGCCCGGTTACGCACCTACCCCTTTGCGTCATTTGCCTGGTCTGGCCGCGCAGATGAAGGTGGGCGGGGTGTACTACAAGGATGAGGCCGGTCGTTTTGGTTTGGGCAGCTTCAAGGCTTTGGGTGGCGCTTATGCGGTCAACCGTTTGCTGTTGCGCCAGTTGCAAGCCCATACCGGCAATACCAGCCTGACGCTGGATGATCTGAAAAATCCTGCCTACAAGGACTTTATTGCTGGCTTGACCGTAACTTGCGCGACCGATGGCAATCATGGCCGTTCGGTGGCCTGGGGGGCGAAGAATGCCGGTTGCCAGTGCGTGATCTATATCCATGAACATGTCAGTACGGGTCGTGAGCAGGCCATTGCCTCTTACGGGGCCAAGGTGGTGCGCGTGCCCGGTAATTACGATGACTCGGTGCGTCAGGCCGCTGAAGATGCCAAAGAGCATGGTTATTTTGTGGTGTCCGATACGTCCTACCCTGGCTATATGGATGTGCCCAAGGATGTGATGCAGGGCTACACCGTTATGGTGCAGGAAGCCCTGGACCAGATCGGTTCGGGCAAACCTGTCAGCCACGTCTTTATTCAAGGTGGTGTGGGTGGTTTGGCGGCAGCGGTGTGCGCGCATATGTGGGAGCGCCTGGGTGCCCAGCGTCCTCGTCTGATTGTGGTTGAGCCCAACAAGGCCGATTGCCTGTTCCAAAGTGCTGTGCAAGGTAAACCCGTCACGGTCACTGGCGATTTGAATACGGTGATGGCCGGTCTGGCTTGCGGCGAAATCTCCTTGCTGGCCTGGGAAATTCTGGACCCTGGCACCTATGCCTATATGACGCTGGAAGACGATGCCGCCTTGCAAACCATGCGCCGTCTGGCCCGTGCCGATAAAGGGGATGCGCCGATTGTAGCGGGTGAGTCTGCTGTAGCCGGTGTGGCTGCTTGCATGGCTGCGTGCGAGCAAGCGGACTGGCGTCAGGCTTTGGGCATTGATGAAGACAGTCAAATCCTATTTTTTGCCAGCGAAGGCGATACCGATGCAGAGCTGTATCAGCGCATTGTCGGTATGAGCGCCAAAGAAGTGCTGGCTCAGGAGCCGGTATGAACAGCCCAGCCAGCACATGTTTAGCCATTAATGGCGAACGCCTGCTGCAGCGTATTGCGCAGTTGGCGCAGATTGGTGCAATCGACGGGGGCGGCGTCTGCCGTCTGGCTTTGACGGACGAGGACAAGGCAGGCCGTGATCAGGTAGTCAGCTGGATGCGTGATCTGGGCATGAGTGTGGAGATCGATCAGATCGGCAACATTATCGGGACACGCGCTGGCCGTCTGGATGTGGCGCCGGTTATGACGGGCTCGCACATTGATACCGTGCGTACCGGTGGACGCTACGACGGCAATCTGGGTGTGCTGGCTGGATTGGAAGTGGTGGCCAGCTTGAATGATGCCGACGTGCAGCTGGATCGTCCCTTGCAAGTGGTGGCCTTTACCAATGAGGAGGGCGCGCGCTTTGCTCCGGACATGATGGGCAGCCTGGTGTTTCAAGGTGGCTTGTCCTTGCAAGAGGCGCTGGACACCGTGGGCATTGATGGCAGCACCGTGCGCGAGAACCTGGAACGTATTGGCTACGCCGGTTCCGTGCCTTGCGGCCAACCTGATGTGCATGCCTATATGGAACTGCATATTGAGCAAGGTCCGGTTCTGGAGCATGAAAGCATTGATATCGGTGCGGTGACTGGTGTGCAAGGGATTTGCTGGCTGGAGTTCGAGGTGCAAGGTGTCTCCAACCATGCGGGCACCACGCCCATGCACCTGCGTCACGATGCCGGTGTGGTGGCTCAGCAGATTGGCAGTTTTGTGCGTCAGCTGACTGAGCGCTACGGCCCGCCGCAATTGGGCACGGTAGGGCGCTGCGAGCTGTTTCCGAATCTGGTCAATGTGATCCCCAGTAAAGCCGTGTTTACTGTGGATTTGCGTAATGTGGACAAGGCCAGCCTGGATCAGGCCGAGCAGGAGGTGCTGGATTTCGCCCGGCAGGCGGCCGAGCGTGAGGGTGTGCAGATCAAGCATCGCCATCTGGCCCGCTTTGATCCTGTGCAGTTTGATGAACGCTTGATCAGCAAGGTTGAGCAACACGCCAAGGATCTGGGCTGCTCGGTCAAGCGCATGCCCAGCGGTGCCGGACACGATGCGCAGATGCTGGCGCGTTCCTGCCCCACAGGCATGATTTTTGTACCGAGTGTGCGTGGCCTGAGCCACAACCCGGCAGAGTTTACCCACGACAAAGACCTGATAGCGGGATGTTCGATTTTGCTATCGACCTTGGTGGAGTTGGCCCGTGAATAAGCAGTAACCCCCCCGATGACGGGACCGCCGCCACAAGAGCAAAGGCGGACCGCTTTTAACTACCTGGAGAGACAAAACATGAGCAACCTGCTTAAGGACCGCTTGCGTCCTGCCAAAACCTTAACTGCCGTCTGGGCTGCCCTTGCCATCACCGCTATTGCCCCCGTGGCGGTCAGTGCGCAAACCACGCTGACCGCCGTCATGGAGGCGCCCTTGCGCTCCCTGGACCCGGTCATTACCACCTCCTACATTGTGCGCAACTACGGCTATATGGTGTACGACACCTTGCTGGCAGAAGATGCGCAGGGGCAGGTCAAGCCCCAGATGCTGGAAGGCTGGAAAGTGTCCGAGGACGGCCAGACCTACACCATGACCTTGCGTGAAAACCTGCGCTGGCATGATGGCTCGCCCGTCACGGCTGAAGATGCGGTCGAGTCCATCAAGCGCTGGATTCAGTTGGACAAGATGGGCCAGATCATGACGGAGTTTCTGACCAAGATGGAAGTCGTGGATGATCGCTCTTTTGTGATGCAGTTCTCCTTCCCGACCGATATTGCCCTGCGCGCCATGGGCAAGCCCAGCTCCTTGCCGTTGTTCGTCATGCCCAAGGAGGTGGCACGCACGCCAGTTAGCCAGGCGATTACTTCTACCGTGGGTTCGGGCCCATTCCGATTTGTGGAGAAGGAATACCGCCCAGGTGTGCAGGCCGTGTTCGAGAAAAACCCGGACTACGTACCCCGTAATGAGCCTGCCAGCGGCCTGGCCGGTGGCAAGCAGGTCAAGGTAGACCGTGTGCGTTGGGTCGCCATGCCGGATGCCATGACCGGGGTGAACGCGCTGCGCAGTGGCGAGATTGATGTGATCGACCAGGTTCAGCTGGACCTTTTGCCCCTGCTGCAAAACGAGTCGGACATTGTGCTGAATGCTTCCACGGTTCGGGGCGCGCAGACCGAGATGCGCTTTAACTTCCTGCAGCCGCCATTCAATAACAAGCAAGTACGTCAGGCCGCCATGATGGCGCTGAACCAGAAGCCCTTGATGCAGGCGCAGGTCGGCAACCCGGAATACTTTGAAACGTGTGGGGCGGTGTTTGGCTGCCACAGCGTATTCCCGTCACAAGCCGGTTCTGAGGCCTACTTCAAGGGGGATGCCGCCGGTGCGAAAAAACTGCTGGAGCAGGCCGGTTACAAGGGCGAGCCCGTGGTCTTGCTGCATCCCACCGACTTCCTGACTTCGCCCGTGGTGCCGGTGATTGCCCAGCAACTGCGCAATGCCGGGTTCACCGTCAACGTGGAAGCCATGGACTGGCAAACCGTGCAGACCCGCCGCACCTCCAAGCGTCCCGTGCAAGAGGGCGGCTGGAGCATCATCACCACTTATTCGGGGCTGGTGGACGTGAGCAATCCGCTGAGCTTCATGGCGGTGGCCTCCAATGGCGACAAGGCCTGGTTTGGCTGGCCGGATGTTCCTGCCATTGAAAAGACACGCATGGAATTTGCCCGCTCCAGTGGCGAGTCCGAGCTGGGTCGTTTGGCCACGGATCTGCAAAAACACATCATGGATGAAGGTGTGATCGTCCCCCTTGGCGAGTTCAAGATGGTTAGCGCCATGCGCAAGAACCTGAATGGCTTTCTGCAAACCCCGGTTCCGGTCTTCTGGAATGTGGAGAAGCGATGATTGGGCTTATTTTCAAGCGCGTACTGGCCACCATCCCGGTATTGCTGATTGTGGCGCTGGTGATCTTTGTGGTCTTGCGCATGACACATGGCGATGCCGCGGTGCTGGTGGCGGGGGATAACGCGACGGATGCACAGATTGCAGAAATCCGTCATCAGATGGGGCTGGACCAGCCAGTGCCGGTGCAGTTCGTGCAGTGGCTGGGCAGCATGGTGCAAGGGGACTTTGGCACGTCCCTGATCTCCAGCCGCCCGGTCAAGGATCTGGTGCTGGATCGTCTGGGTCCTACGGTTTCACTGACCTTGTTGACTCTGGCCTACACCCTGGCCATTTCCATTCCGCTGGGGGTGTGCTCGGCCTGGTATAGAGGCAAGTCTCTGGATCGCTTTGTGATGGCAGGGTCGGTGGCGGGCTTTTCCGTGCCGGTATTCATCGTGGCTTACTTGTTGATCCTGCTGTTCTCGCTGGAGCTGCGCTGGTTGCCGGTACAGGGCTACAAGCCCTTGAGTGAAGGCCTGTGGGAACACCTGCGACATTTGATTCTGCCTGCGGTGTCCCTGGGCACGGTGTATATCGCCCTGATTACCCGCATTGTGCGCACCAGTGTGATCGATACCTTGAACGAGGACTACATCCGCACCGCCCGTGCCAAGGGCCTGAACGAGCGTCGTGTCCTGACACGTCACGCCCTGGGCAATGCGGCGGTTCCCATCCTGACGATTATCGGCATCAGCATCACCATGTTGATCGGCGGGGTGGTGGTGACGGAATCGGTCTTCAACATTCCGGGGCTGGGACGTTTGGTGCTGGATGCGGTGCTGTCCCGCGACTTTACGGTGATTCAGAGCCTGATCGTGCTGTTTTCGCTGGTGTATGTAGGGGTGAATCTGTTGATTGATATCTCCTACATGCTGGTCGATCCCCGTATCGATTATTGAGCCCTCGCTTTTTACAGGTAGAACAATATGCAAAAGCTCAACAAATTGAAGAAAGTGGTCGCCAGCCATTCGGCCCGTGCCGCCTTGCTGTTCCTGATCCTGATGGCCGCCATGGCGATTTTTGCTCCCTTTCTGGGCACGCAAGATCCCACTCAACTGGACCCCAGCGTTCGTCTGCAACCGCCTTCCGAGCAATTCTGGCTGGGGACGGATGCACTGGGCCGGGACCTGTATTCCCGTGTGGTGTACGGGGCGCAAGTGTCTTTCATGGTGGGGTTCGGTGTCCTGGCCATCAGCGTGTTCTTTGGCGTGATTCTAGGTTCGCTGGCGGGTTATTTCCGCCGTCTGGACGCCGTCATCATGCGAGTGATGGATGGTGTGATGGCCATCCCTGGCATCTTGCTGGCCATTGCGCTGGTGTCGGTGTCCGGTGCCAGCCTGACCACAGTGCTGATCGCCATTGCCATCCCGGAGATTCCTCGCATGACGCGGCTGGTACGGGGCGTGATTCTTAGCGTGCGTTCCGAGCCGTATGTGGAAGCGGCCATGACGGTAGGGACTTCGGCTTACGTGATCTTGTCGCGCCATATGTTCCCCAACACCTTCGCACCCTTGATTGTGCAGGGCACTTATGTGTTTGCCTCGGCGGTGCTGCTGGAAGCGATCTTGAGTTTTCTGGGGGCGGGCATCCCTCCCGAGATGGCCTCCTGGGGCAACATCATCGCTGAAGGTCGCCTTTATTTTCAGCTGATTCCCGGCATCGTGCTGTACCCCGGCATTGTGCTGTCCATCACCATTCTCAGTATCAACGTCCTGGGCGACGCCTTGCGCGATGCTCTGGATCCCAAGCTGGTCACACGGCTGTAAGTGACGAGGGCAGGAGACATAACAATGAATACCTCTACGACCAAACCCCAATGTGTTTTGTCAGTGAAGGACTTGTGCATTGAAACCAAAGCGGCTCAACCCCGCCAGTTAGTGAACAAGCTTAGCTTCGATGTGTATGCAGGCGAGACCTTGTGCATTGTGGGCGAATCCGGCTCGGGCAAATCCTTGACTTCCTTTGCCATCATGGGCTTGCTGCCGCCCGATACCTTGCGTGTCAGCCAGGGCAGCATCGAGCTGATGGGCGAGAACCTGCTGACCATGAACAAGGAGCATTTGCTGTCCTTACGCGCTTCGGCCATGTCCATGGTGTTTCAGGAGCCCATGACAGCCTTGAACCCGGTGCAACGGGTGGGCGAGCAGATTGACGAAGTGATCCGTATTCACGAAAAGAACAGCTCCCGGCAGGAGCGTCGCCAACGTGTGATCAAAATGCTGGAGCGCGTGCGTTTACCGGAGCCGGAAAAGCTCTTCATGGCCTATCCGCATGAGCTATCCGGCGGTCAGCGCCAGCGCATCATGATTGCCATGGCCTTGATCTTGCAGCCGCGCTTGTTGATTGCGGATGAACCCACCACGGCACTGGACGTGACCACGCAAAAGCAGATTCTGAGTCTGATCAAGGAACTGCAAAGCGAATGCGGTACCTCGGTGATTTTTGTGACGCATGACTTTGGTGTGGTGGCGGATATTGCCGACCGGATTCTGGTCATGAAGCGTGGCGATAGCGTGGAGATGGGCACGTGTCAGCAGATTCTGTCCAACCCTAAAGAAGCCTATACCCGCTCTCTGATTGCTTCCGTTCCCAATGTGCATCCGCCAGCAAAAGAGGAAGTGCAAAACGAGATCGTGCTCAGCGCCCGTGGTCTGGGCAAGGTTTACGGCTCGGATTGCTGGTTCTCCAAGGGGCGCAAGATGCACGCGCTCAGCGACATCAATCTGGATATACGCCGTGATGAAGTGCTGGGTGTCGTGGGCGAGTCCGGCTCGGGCAAGTCCACCTTGGCCCGCTGCATTATTGGCCTGGTCGAGGCCAGCTCGGGGCAGATCACCCTGAACGGTGAAACCTTGCCCGCCGCCTGCAAGGACCGCAGCCTGGCGCAGCGGCGCAAAGTGCAGATCGTGTTTCAGGACCCGTATCGCTCGCTGAATCCCCGCGTGACGATCGGCCAGTCTTTGACAGAGGGCATGCACAACATTGGTGTCGATCCTAAAGTCGCTATCGAACGCGTGACCGAGGTCTTGTCCATTGTAGGCCTGGACGCGGATGTGCTGGAGCGCTATCCGCATCAGTTTTCGGGCGGCCAACGGCAGCGACTTTGTCTGGCCCGCGCCATTGTGATGGAGCCGGATGTGCTGATTGCGGATGAGTCCGTGTCGGCGCTGGATGTGCTGGTGCAAGAGCAGGTGCTCAAGTTGCTGGTGGACATCAAGCGCAAAACCGGCGTTGCCATCCTGTTCATTACCCATGACTTGCGTGTTGCCGCGCAGATTTCTGACCGCATTGTGGTGATGCAAAAGGGCCGGATTGTGGAGTCCGGGGACCCAGGGCGTGTCATTAGCCAGCCTAGCCAGGCTTACACCCGTGAACTGGTGGAATCCGCACCCGGCGTGCATTGGGATTTTCAGAATTTTTGTGCTTATGCCTGATTAACACGGCTGTTGGGGCTGTGTTGATTGTGCAGAGCTAAATCCTGCTGCTGGAGTGCGGCAGGGCGTATCGAATCCCGCTTAGGGCGGATCTTAATTGTTGATGGAGTTCAAATCTCATGTCCAGGTTTGTCAACGTAGCAGCGGCTCAGTTGGGCCCTATCGCACGCAGCGAAACGAAAAAACAGGTGGTTGACCGCTTGCTGGCCCATTTGCATCAGGCCAAGAAAATGGATGTTGATGTGGTGGTGTTTCCCGAGCTGGCACTGACCACGTTTTTCCCGCGCTGGTTCAGCGAGGATATTTCCGATTTTGATTGTTTTTATGAAACCCAGATGCCGGGGCCGGACACCCAGCCCTTGTTTGATGCCGCTGCCAAATTGCAGATTGGTTTCTACCTGGGCTATGCCGAACTGGTCATTGAAAACGGCGTAAAGCGTCGCTTCAACGTATCCATTCTGGTCGATAAAACCGGCACGATCGTAGGCAAATATCGCAAGGTGCATTTGCCCGGTCACGGCCAGGACGAGCCTTGGCGTGCATTCCAACATCTGGAGAAATACTACTTCGAGCCTGGTCACGAGTTCGGTGTGTGGTCGGCCTTCGGGGGCGTGATGGGCATGGCCTTGTGCAACGACCGGCGCTGGTCAGAAACCTACCGCGTCATGGGTTTGAAGGGCGTGGAAATGGTCATGCTGGGCTACAACACCCCGGTACACAACCCGCCCGCACCGGAGCACGACGATTTGTCCATGTTCCATAACCATTTGGTGATGCAGGCCGGGGCCTATCAGAACGGCACCTGGGTGGTGGGGGTGGCCAAGGCGGGGAGTGAAGAGGGCATCGAGATGATTGGCGGCAGTGCCATCATTGCGCCGTCTGGGGAGATTGTCGCGGCTTGCTCGACCAAGGGTGACGAGCTGGCGATTGCCCGTTGCGATCTGGATCTGTGCCATTCCTACAAGAGTACGACCTTCAACTTTGAGCGTCATCGTCGGCCAGAAGCGTATGGCCTGATCAGCTCGCAACGTGGAGCGGTGGTGCCATGGGCGTGAACGAACATACAAAAATGGACCTGGTCTGGGATGCGGTCAGCCTGACGCAAGCCTTTGTGCGTATCCCCAGCTTGTCCGGGCAAGAGCAGGCCATGGCGGACTTTGTGCAGCAAGTCATGCGGGAGTTGGGTTTTGACCAGATTAGTGTGGACGACAAAGGGTCGGTGCTGGGCTTTGTCGGCCCGGCCCAGGCTCCGCTGGCCCTGCTGTTTGATGCTCATATGGATGTGGTGCCTATCGCCGGAACCTGGACGGTTGAGCCTTTTGGGGCGCAGATCAAAGATGGCCGCATGTATGGGCGCGGCACCAGTGATATGAAAGCAGGTTTGGCCGCCGCCCTGTGTGGCGCGGCAGCAGCGGCTCGTCGTGGTGCCTTGAAACAGCGTATTGCCGTGTCTGCCAGCGTGATGGAGGAGGTGATTGAAGGCTATGCCTTGTCCCACGCTCTGGAGCAATGCACGCCGGCTGCTGTGGTGATTTGTGAGCCATCGCGTTTGCGCATCATGGTGGGCCAGAAAGGGCGACAGGAGATTCTGTTGCGCTTGCAAGGCCGTCCAGCCCATGCGGCCTTGCCTCATCTGGGGGTGAATCCCATTCAGGCGGCAGCCAAGGCTATTTCTGCTTTGCAGACGCTGGATTTGCCCAAGGATGCGCAAGTGGGCCAAGCCTTGCTGGTGCCTACTGACATTATTTCCGACCCGCATCCTTCCATTTCCCTGATCCCTTCGTCCGTTACGGTACGTTTTGATCGCCGCACGCTGGTGGGTGAAAGCAGCGAATCGGTGTTGAAACAAATGGAGCAATGCTTGCAGGGTGCCGGTGTGGAGGGTTTTTCGCTGGAACTGGTGGACAGTCAGGTACAAACCTATACAGGTCAGCAGGCCAGCCCGGAGCGGGACTTGCCCGCCTGGCGGCTGGATGAGTCCGCACCGTTGGCCCAAGCCATGGTGCAAGCGGTTCAGCAAGCCGGGCGTGTGGTGGAAATGGATACCTGGTGGTTTTGCACCAATGGTTCCGAGTCTGCCGGACGACGTGGCATTCCTACTATCGGCTTGGGACCGGGCGAGGAAGCACAGGCACATACGGCTGATGAGTCGGTAGCGATCGACGATGTTCTGGGGGCCAAGGACATTTACGAACAGCTGTGTATCCAACTGGCAGGACAAGCGTAAGAGCAATCGGAGACAAGTGATGCGTATTGCAGTAGCGGGTTTTCAGCACGAGACCAATACCTTTGGCCCGGCCATGGCCACGATGGCGGACTTTGAGCATGGGGGCGGCTGGCCAGGGATGTGCCGAGCCGAGGCCATCGAGCCTGCCTTGCGTGGGGCCAATATTCCGGCAGCCGGGTTTATGGCCGCCGCCGCACGAGCCGGGGTCGAGTGCGTCCCGCTACTGTGGGCCGCCGCCAGTCCCTCCGCGCCCGTCGAGGCAATGACTTACGAGGCAATCGTGGCGGAGATTCTGTACCGCCTGGAGCAAGTTCTGCCCGTGGATGCGGTGTATCTGGATTTACATGGCGCCATGGTGGCCGAGCATCGCGATGATGGGGAAGGGCATTTGCTGGTTCTGGTGCGCGAGATGGTGGGACCGGATGTGCCGGTGGTCGCCAGTCTGGATTTGCACGCCAATGTCAGCGACACCATGCTGGCGCAGGCCGACATGCTGGTGGCTTACAAAACTTACCCGCATGTGGATATGGGACAAACGGGCGAGCGTACTTTCCAGGCGCTGATGCGATGTCTGCAAAGCGCTCATCGCCCGAAGCTGGCCTGGCATCGATTGCCTTTTCTGATCCCGGCGGTCTGGCAAAGCACCGAGATGGAACCGGCGGCCAGCCTGTACCGTCACTTGTCATCGCTGGAAGAAATAGAAGGCGAGGGGAGCGTGTCGTTCGCCATGGGCTTTCCTGCTGCGGACGTGCCGGAATGCGGAGCGGTCTTGTGGGCCTACGCCCAGACACAGGAAGAAGCCGATAGCCGTTTGGCAGACTTTCTGGATGAGGTGCTTGATAAAGCCCAAGGCTTTCAAGGCAAGCTTTATGAACCGGACGAAGCCGTGCAATGGGCGCTGAGTCACCCCGGTAAAGGCCCGGTGATCATTGCCGATGCTCACGACAATCCCGGTGGCGGCGCCAGCTCCGATACCTGTGGCCTCTTGCGCGCCTTGTTGAAAGCCAAGGTATCGGATGCTGCTTTAGGCTTGATCGTGGACCCGGAAAGCGCTGCTCTGGTGCACCAGGCAGGGGCCGGTAAAACCATTGAGCTGTCTCTGGGCGGTAAATCCGGTGTCCCCGGTGATATGCCCTTGCATGCACGCTTTTATATCGAGTCCGTATCCGATGGCCAGTTCCGCGCCACCGGCCCGTACTACGCAGGCTGCGCCATGAACCTGGGGCCCAGCGCCTGTTTGCGTATAGAGGGCGTGCGCATCGTTCTGGCCTCCTACAAGTCGCAAATGGCGGATCAAAGCATGTTCCGTTTTGTGGGTATCGAGCCGGAGCAGATGAAGGTACTGGTTCTGAAAAGCGCCGTGCACTTCAGAGCGGACTTTGGCAGCATTAGCGACCGCATCATTGTCGGAGCAGCACCGGGAGGAGTTTCCATGCGCACGACAGACTTGCCATGGGAGCGTTTACCGGCAGAGCGCCTGCTGTATCCCGGTGGCCCCAGCCTGTCCCAATGGCGAATCATGCAATCAGAAGGGCGGGCCTATTCACAATAGCTTTGCATTTTTTACCCAAGTAGGTATACTCCTGCCTTCACGGTTTTGATGCAGATTAGCTCGGTAAAACAAGCTTTGAAAATCAGACCGCCTGTTCAGATAAGTGTGGATTTCGATCGGTGCCGGGATTGACTATCAATAATCTCAAATCGAAAGAAAAAATCTAAAAAACACTTGCAAGAAAGGTAGAACAGGGTTATAGTTTAATTCTTTCGGGGCGTAGCGCAGCCTGGTAGCGCACTTGCATGGGGTGCAAGGGGTCGAAGGTTCAAATCCTTCCGTTCCGACCAGATTTTAAAAGGCCTACAGCATTTTTGCTGTAGGCCTTTTTTCATTGCTGCGGGGAATTCTGTTTCCACGAGCTTCTCCCTCTTCTCGTCTGTGTGCTTGCGAGCGTGCTCTGCCGGCAGTTCTAGTTCTGTTTCTGGTATGAGCAGAGTACTCACTAAAATAAAAAGTGAGTGCACATTTAAAAGTTATTTTCTTGGCACATCGGCCTCGCTTATTTTGCGATTCTTTTCTGCTCTGATACAAGAATGAACGGAATAGTGCTCTTCGTTGATTCCCAAAATTTTCCTCAACAGATTCTGCAGAAGTTATTTTTGAGCTTTGTCTCTCTTTAATCTGCTAGCATGCGATTTTGATTATTGTTCTGGAGAGCAGTAGTGGACAGCGTGGATGTAGAGTTAATCAAGCGATTGAGACCGTTAGCTCGAAAAAAAGCAGAAGAGTTTTCTGATGCGCTATCCGAGGGATTGGCGCAGGATCGTAATATCCATCAATTGAGCCTGGATTTACAGGATGAGGTCCAAGCCTATCTTTTGTCGCTTCCAGAAGAAGATAGAGAAACCTTTGAGGCGCTTTACATTGAAGAGTTAAATGCGCAGACAGCCATGGCTAACCAAAGTGCAACTGAAAAACTTGCCCAGGCAGAGGCTATTGAAGCCGAAGGTGCTAAATCGCAGCAAGTGATGTCTGGCATTATTGTCCTGATCGCGATATTAGTTCTTGTGTTTTTCTTGGCAAGATAGGGCGCATGCTGCACGTGCGGCATCTGGTGAAGGATTAAGTGGGAACACCGTCCAAGTCGTGAGGCGGGTATTCAATGAATTACAAGAAACTGAGGAGCCGTGAGATGCGTGTTGTAAAGGTCGGGGAAATTGCGTTGCTTGCATTATTGGCTGCGTGTAAAACGAATATCAGCACCGAAATCAAACTTAGTGAGCTTGAGGGTGGTGCAGGCAAGATGCTGCCCGGTGAACTGACGGTCGAGGTTAGTGCTTGCAATCATTATGAAGATTCTCGCAAGCCCTCTAATTCCCTGCTGGAAGCTCAGCAAGCTATTCCTGGCATATTCAAAGATGCAAAGTATATGGAATGCTATCAGCAGCGAATGAATTCTTATGCCCGATTTGAGTTGCCTGTTGCCTTGGATACCGCTGGTAGCGATAAGCTGTTTTCTGAGGAACATATCAATTTCCGTTCCCATGAGAATATGTTGCTCGGCTTGGTTATCCCTACTCAAATTAAAGAGCGTATTAAGTCCGCCACGAAAGGGAAGGTCGCCGCAAGTGCTTTGGTGATGAGTTTTTCGATTAAGGTCACAAATGACCTTAATCAGGATCAGCCTTTGGTAGCTTACTCCGTGTTTGCTGATGGGAAAGCGTTTGTTGCTGATAGGCTGTCGCTTCATAAAGGCAAACACATGACACTCCAGTTGTCTGACGTGTCAGTTCAAGCTGCGGTGCAAGGTAGTTATGCAATTGTGCTCGGTAGGGTTGCGCAATAGAAACGTAGACAAGGTGTCGCTGTAAGAAAAGCCCGCATTGCGGGCTTTTTGTTTAATCAAGTCCTGAGTAGCGTGATTACCACCCCCAGCAAGTTCCCGCTGCAGGCTTGCCGCAATTGCGGTAGTTCACTGCAAACCACAGTTTTCCTGCACCACGTGGGCTACCGTCAGATTTGACGTCGTTGCGTGGCAGTTCTTCCAGGGTGTCGCGCGCTGTTTTAGTGTCGGAGTCACTGGCAGCGTTGGCTTCCAGGACGATGCGGCCTAGCGCTGCTGCATCACGGTTTTCGAAGACCAGATCCGTGTCTTTCAGCGCTGTCATTTTCAGGGAGGCATCACGCACGGCAGCCGCGTAGCTGTCGTCTGAACCACCGGGCTTCAAGGCCTTGTTCAACGTGCTGACGGCCAGAATCTGCACCGGTGTGGCGGGTGGAGCCATCAGGTATTCGTCCAGCTTGGCCAATTGGCCCTCTGAAGCCTGGCGACGTAGCCAGTCGCCCCACAGAAATTCGGCGTATTCAGGCAAGTCGCCGTTGCTATAGGCAATGTCGCGGGTGAAGTACACCAGGGAGCGATAGCGATCTTCCTGCATGCCACCGGCTTCTTTTTCGTTGGCCAGGCCAAGGCGAGTGGGCAGTTGTTCGACGGTAATGGTTTGGTTTTTACCATCACGCAGCCAGACCAGTTTTTCTTTGCTCATGCGCTCCCAGAAGGCAGATGCCTCGCGGATATCGCTGTAGTTGGCGCTGACTTTGACCCAGACGGGCAGTTTGGGGCCGCCGTCAGGAATCTCGCGCAAGGAGGAGAAAGTATGGTGGCCATCGGTCAGGTACAGATTGCCGTCCCAGCCTACGACCACGGTTTTAAGGTTTTCTGTTTGCGAGCCCAACGGGTCTTTACACAGATACGTGGTGGGCTGGTCCAGGCGGGCCGCTTGCGCCTCAGCGATCGTCAGGAATTTCTGGGCGCGCTCGGTACCGCCCATATCCTCGCAGTAGTCATCAAATTTCTTGCCGATGGTGCGATTCAGGTAGTCCAGGTGCTGTGCGGGATTGTTGGCCCAGGTAGGGCGGTCCAGATCGCCTTGCCAGCGTCCCAGCTTGTAGTAGACCTGATCGTAGCCAATGGCCGCCTGGGTGGGATGCAGTTCTTCTATGCGGACCTTGATGATATCGCCTGCTTTGCTGTCCAGATAGGCCGTGTTGCGGGGTGGTTCCGGCTCTTCAGTGACAGGTGGCGCGACGACGGGGGCTTCGGGGGACGGATTGCCACCTGTGCTGGAGCCACTGTCGCAGGCTGCCAAGACCAAGGGCAGCAGAGCGATGCCCAGGGCGCGCAAGAGCTGTTGCCGGGCGGGGACAAGAGAATGCAAATAAGCGAGGTTCATGGTCCGTTGGGGATTTTGTTGGAAGATCCTAGATCATGGGGGATGGGTATTGCCGGAACATTGCATTCAGAAACATTTATCGCTTGTGCTGGAGAGGGGGCTGCTTGTCACGATCGGGGGCGAAATTGTGACCAGCTCGCCTAGTTTCCTCTAAGGCGAACTGAATCCCGTACACTGTCCGCGCTTAAATGAAATCGACAAAGCACTTCCAGACTTGTGGAAGTTGATTTTAAAAGGTTCTTGATGGCGCTCTACAGAAAAGCCTGGCTGTTTACGTTGTTCAATATCTTGCTCCTGGTCGCCTTGTATTTTGGGCTACCTGTGTTCGACCGTGTGTTGGGGACATTGGGGTTTTGGGTGTTTGGCTTTTACATTCTGGGCCAGGGCCTGGTGGCCATGACGGTTTTTACTTGCCCAAAGTGTGGCCTGTCGCCGTTCATGGGTAGCCAGAGCCTGTTCACCAGCTATTCGCCGTTTCCGCGCAAGAAGTGTGGTCAGTGTGGGCATGACCACACTCAGACTGAGTAGGGCAAGCTGCGATCCGGCGATCCGGCGATCCGGCGATCCGGTGCAGTCATCCCTTGTTGACTCAGCCCTTGCGCAGCGGGTTCTCCTTCCTGAATTAGTCCGGGTGGTGGTTGTGATCGACCACCATATTGTCTCCAAAGGTGGAGAATTTGGCGGTCACCTCGGCGGGTAGTTTGGCTTCTGCTTCGCTGGTGTTCTTGACCAGACGTTCTGCCGCTTCAGCGCTCATACCTGCCATCGTTAGAGTCTCGACATCGTTCAAGCCATCGCCACCGCACATATGGACATTCCATTGCCCATGGCGACTCTTTAAGAGCGCACGGCCACCGCGCGCCAGTTGCGTCCAACCGGCCAGGGCATAGTCACCCTCGATCACGATAGGCTCCACCACAAGAGGCGCTTCGGGACTGTCCCAAATCGCCTTCATGGCCTGGGAGATGCGATCGGTCTCTGACGGCGCAGCGCGAGCCACGCCCGTGAGCATCGCGAACAAGATGAATAAAGCCATGGAGAAGAAAAGGCCGTGGAGTGTCACCTTAAAGGTCTGGCGATATTGTGAAGCGGTTTTCATAAAAACTCCTTGTTTCTCAAGCTAATAAAGGACAGGGTGGGGCTTTCACCCCGAGCAGTGTGCTCATCTGACTTGTTGGCAGCCAAGGGGCAGTGATCCGGTATGTAAAGCTCAACGGCTGCGGTCTGACGTGCATGACAAACCCCTTGAGAAGATAAAAAAACGGGATCAATACTGGATCTGCACACCGGCAAAGACCGATCGCCCTGTACCCGGCTCGAACAAGGGCGAGGAGGCGGTGGCGTAGTCCGTAATGCTGGCGCTGGCGATGTATCGGCGATCCGTCAGGTTGCGGCCATCGATATAGAAGGAGTAGGGGCCGCGCTCCCAGCCAGCTCGCAAGCCCAGCAGGGCATAGGAACTGGTTTTGGTGGTGTTTGCGTTATCGACGTAGTAAGCCTGCGGCACCCATTCCACATTGGGACCAATGTGAAAGCCTGAAGGGTGTTTGTAGATAATCTCTGCGCGCAGATAGTGCTTGGGCACACCGGGTATTTGATTGTTGTTCCAGTCCTGATCGTTGTCGAACTTGAAGTTGCTGTAGGTGTAGGCGCCTTTGACCTCCAGGCTGTCACTTTGCAGACCTTGTACAAACAGGCCTCGGGCGGCTGTCCATTGCACACCTAGTTCTACGCCCTGGTGAGTGGTGCGATCTGCGTTGACGGTCTTGTCGCAAATGTTCCAGGGCGCGCTGATGCATTGCAGCTCATTTTTGACGCGCGCATGGTACAGGGAGACGTCCCAGGCCACGTCCCCGCTTTCTCCTCGGGTGCCAATTTCGAAGGTGGTGGCGCGTTGGGCTTGCAGGCGATCCAGATCATTGCTGGTCGAGAAGGTCATATCGTCAAACGTAGGCGGCTCGGCGCTGCGGGAAATATTGCCGTAGATTTGCCACTGCGGACCCGCCTGCCACAACAGGCCCAGCTTGGGATTGAAGAAGTGGTAGCTTTTGTCCCCGGATCGCGTGGTAGGCAGGCCGGCGTTATACCGATCCTGGCGCTTGCGTTGAGCGTGCAGGTATTGCAGGCCGGTGATCAGGGACAAGTCCGAGCCCAGACTCCAGGCGTTTTCGGCATAGATGCTCAGGTTGTTGGACCTGTCTTTGCTAGCAGACAGTTTTTCCAGTCGTTTACCTCCCACGTTTACCGAGTTTTGGGCATCAATCTTGCCGGCCGACCAGGTCAGACCCAGCGTGAAGCGATTGTCTCTGCCCGCAAGCGGGCTGGTGTTGACCAACCGGCCGTAGGCGCCGTAGCTGCTCGTGTCCCTATCAATAAATTGATAAATAGGGTGTCGCAACGAACTTTGTTCAAACCAGCCACCTAGTTCGTACTGCGTCTCGCCCATGACCAGCACTGTGCGGTTGGCAATGCGACCGCCGTCCAGGTTGAGCTGCCAGTCGTTTTGCTTATTTTCTTTGGCGGCTTGTCGTGGATTATTCAGAGCCTGATCGCGGCTGACCGAGCCGGGAATATCCTGGTGAATCTGGTAGCCGCTCAGGTAAAAACGGGTTTCTGCCCGGTCTGACAAACGCCAGCCCAGGTTTGCATTCGCACGTAGGGAATGGCCAGCACTTTGTTCTCTATAACCATCCTGGGTTTGCCAGGAGCCGGAAACTACACCATCCAGTTTTTCGCCCGCAAAGCCGCTGCTCAGTTGTACGCGTCGCCAGCCAAAACTACCGGCATCCAGACGTCCTTGAAAGGCGTCGGCATCATGGCCGGTAGGGGTGACGAAGTTGATGGCCCCGCCCAAGGTGGCGGCTCCGTACTGCAAGGCATTGGCTCCTTTATAGACTTCGGTATAGCGGTAGGTTGTAGGGTCGATACGATGGAAGTTGCTGCTGCCGTCCGGGTCGTTCAAGGGGATGCCGTCCTGATACAGGCTGATGCCCCGTAGATGGTAATAACGCGACAGCCCTGAACCCCGTATGGATAGGCGCGCATCATCACCCCATTTGGGCTGCGCAAACACCCCCGGTGTGTAGTCCAGCATGTCTTTGACGGTAGCGGCTTTGGTATCACGCCAGGCGCTTTCGGGCACCAGAGCGACGCCGCCCGCAGTTTGTTCAATATTTTTTTGAGCAGTTTGCAGGTCTGGAACGGTCAGGCTTTTACCGCGCTCTGGAGTGACGACGACGGGGGCCAGTGTTGGCGTTTGTGCATGAGCAAGACTTGCCCAGGAACTGGAGAACAGCAAGGTCAGAGCCAGGACGCTGATTCGTGTGCGCGGTGATCCTGGTGCTAATTGGACAGAGGGCAGAAAGGGGGAGGCCTGCACAGCGCATGCCTGTGCAGAAATACAAAAAATAGACATAAAAAAACCTTGAATGACTTCGCTGAAAAGCGACTGCACAGACGGCAGTCGGCCACGAGAGTTCAAACAAGGTTGGCAGGCGGAGCGCGTGACCCGAGTGGTGGCCCCAGCGCGGGTAAGGGGGGTAAGGTCTGATTGCGGTGCACCAGCAGCAAAGGCGGGTGATCCATCGATACATCCAGGCTTGCCATGTCGGCACTGGGCAAGGCCACTTGGGATAGAACCAGGGCGTAAGGGCACTTCTGGATATCCGCGTGTTCATTGGATAGTGGCGGATCGGCCTGTCCTGTCAGGCTCATCCAGATCGTGCTGGGCGTGCCACCGGGGGCACACAGCGTGACGGAAAAGAAGCCGTTTTGCTCGTCAGCCTTGTCCGGCATGTATCCTGCCGGCACCAGCGAACGGCACAAAAATGACAGGATCGCCAGGCAAAAAAGAATTTGCCAGGCTATGCCATTCTTTGCGGGAGGGCGGTGCCGTTGGACAGACATGGCGCAATTGTATTCCAACTGCTTCTCAATTAGATTTGATTTACGTAATCTGCGGACTCTTTAGTAAGTGGCGGATTACGATTTTGCCAAAGCGATGGCGCTGTTGCCGAGATAAACGTTGCCCAATCGTTTGTTTTGAAGGCGAAATAATCCGGAAGTAGGGCTCAAGCAAGACTGTCCAAGACAGACCAAGGTGTCCGCCTAGTAAAAACCCGCTTGGATGTTTTTCCGGGAAAGGCCTACTATTAGCCCTCAATTATCGGATATGAGAATTTTATGGTGTATGACTACGTCATTGTGGGTGCCGGGATGGCCGGTGTGTCTTTGGCCTACCGTTTACCGGAAAGCGCCCACGTGCTTGTTCTGGAAAGAGAGTCCCATGCTGCGTATCACTCGACGGGGCGCTCGGCCGCTATGTTTGTTGAAACCTACGGTACTGAAACGATTCGTGCCCTGACCGTCGCGGGTAACGATTTTTTCAGTCATCCGCCAGACGGTTTTAGCGATCAGCCAATTTTGCTGCCGCGTGGCGTGCTGTATGTGGGCACAGCCGAGCAACAGGATTTGCTGGACAGTCAATATGAGGATTGGCATGAGCAAGGGCTGGATGTCAGCCGCATGACGGCCGAGCAGGCACTGACGTTGGTGCCATGCCTGGATCCGGCGCAATTGGCGGGCGCCTTGTATGACGGGCAGGGCCAAGATATGGATGTGCATGCCTTGCATCAGGGGTTCCTGAAAGGGGCACAAGCAAAAGGCGTAACGCTGCGTCTGGATACAGAAGTCCTGTCCGCGCAATGGGATGGCGAGTGTTGGGACGTTCAGCTCAGCTCTGAGCCCGGTACTGTGCGCACACGTGTTCTGGTCAATGCAGCCGGTGCCTGGGCCGATACCCTGGCCGAGCGTTGTGGCCTCAAAGCCTTGGGGATTCAGCCCAAGCGCCGTTCAGCGTTTTTGTTCTCGCCACCCGAAGGGATGGATCACCGGGATTGGCCGGCAGTGATTGATATTGGCGAAGAGTTCTACTTCAAGCCCGATGCAGGCATGTTGTTGGGGTCGCCGGCCAATGCAGATGATGTGGACGCGCATGATGTCGTGGCCGAAGAGCTGGATGTGGCCACCGGCATTTACCGCATTGAAGAGCGCACCCAGCTTCGTATCCGTCGTCCTAGCCACACGTGGGCAGGACTGCGTAGTTTTGCTCCTGATGGGGAGCTGGTCATTGGTCACGATACACAATGTCCCGGCTTTTTCTGGCTGGCGGGGCAAGGCGGCTATGGGATTCAAACCGCAGCAGGTGCGTCCTTGCTGGCGGCCAGTTTGTTGCAAAAGCAGGATTTGCCCGAGTCCTTGAAGGCTTTGGAGATTGATCCGGCTGTGGTGTCACCGGCTCGTTTCAGAGCATAAAAACAGCAGCACTTTGATCTCCTGGAGGAGAAAGCATGTCGAATATAAGAAATATCCTGGGCATTGCGATGGCCTTTGTCGGTGTGGTGGTGGGGGCCGGCTTTGCATCAGGACAGGAGGTGTTGCAGTTTTTCAGCAGCTTCGGGTATTGGGGATTGCTTGGAGGGGTGGTCAGTGGTCTGTGCTTCACGATACTGGGTATGGCGGTGGGGGAGCTGAGCCAGGTTTCAGTATCGCATTCGTTTAAAGAAGGGTTGTATTTGATTTGTGGGCCGCGTCTGGGCGTGGTGGTCGACATCATGATTACCTTCTTCATGTATGCCATTGCGGTGGTGATGTTTGCCGGTGGCGGCTCGCTGATGGAGCAACAGTGGGGCGTACCGGCGCAGTACGGCAGTGTCGCCGTCATGCTGATTACCGTGCTGATCGTGTTCTTGCGCGTGGATAGGGTGATGGCCTTTATTGGCAGCGTCACGCCCATTCTGGTTCTGATGATGGTTTTCCTGTGCATTTATAGCTGGAATACCCGGGACTTGCCATTGGAGGAGTTGGATGTCATCGCGCATACCAAACCTCAGGGTGCAGGACATTGGCTAGTCGGCGCGTTGCTGTACGTGTCCTACAACATGGTGGTGGGGGCGCCGTTTCTGATGATCGCAGGGGCGCAGGCTACATCGCGCCGCAATGCGCTGTTGGGTGGACTGGTCGGTGGTTTGCTGCTGGGTTTTTTGATCGTGCTCATCAGTGCCGGTGTGTTTGGCCGTATTGATACCATTGGCTCGGCCGCCTTGCCTATGCTGATGCTGGCGACCGAGCAATCCAGACTGCTGGGTACCATTATGTCCGTGGTGGTTTTCGCCATGATTCTAACGACGTCGGTCGGTGTGCTGTATTCCTTCTCAGCCCGAATTTTTACCCCTAACACGCGTAAATTCAATATTGGTACGGCCATTGCCGGAGTGCTGGGACTGGTGGGGGCCAAGATTGGTTTTATCAATCTGGTCGGCACGGTCTACCCGTTTTTTGGTTATCTGGGCTTTGTGTTGATGGCCTGGATTCTGATTGCCTGGTTTCGTTTGCGCCGCTTACAATCCAGGCATGCGACGTAATGAATTGCTCAGCAAGGAACAGGTAGGATCTCGCCTGCGTCAAGCCCGACATAATCAAAAACAGACACTCAAGCAGGTGTCTGAAAAAACGGGTTTGGCGCTTTCTACCATTTCCAAAGCAGAACTAGGGCAGGTCTCCTTAAGCTATGAAAAATTTGTGGTTCTGGCCCGCGCCCTGAATATTGAGGTGGGTTCCTTGTTTGCCATACCGGATGAGGAAAACACGCAACGCTTGCCCACCACTGAAGTGGGCATTTCCAGCCATAAGTCCACCGCCACCCCGGGCTATGCGACGCGTAATTATGAATACGGCCTGTTGTTTGGCGAACTGAGCGGCAAACACATGAATCCGATTCTGGCCGTCATTGACTCACGCGATGCCAGCGAATTTGACGACTATATCCGGCATGCCGGGCAAGAGTTTGTGATCGTCCTATCCGGCGCTATTGCTATTCAGTTTGAAACTGGCGAGACCTTGTTTCTGAACACACACGAGTCTGCGTATTTTGACAGCGGCATCGGACATATTTACTTGTCGACCAGCGAAGACGACGCGAAGGTTGTCGCCGTCTGTACCAGCGGTTTGCCGCCGGGACTGGTTTAGGATGGGGCCGATACCGATACGTCGTTAAAAACCGGCAGCACGGTGCTGTCTGGCTTGGCTGACACAGGAGGGGTGCCATTGGACTTCAACGGCGCCACACAACGCGCGGTGGCGTTTTGAAAGTAGACGGTGCCTGCGGGGCGGCCTTTCAGACGAGCCAGTTCGGGTTTGGCTTGGATGGTCGCGTCGGACAAGGGAAAGACGATGCCCCGTGTGGGGATGGTGTCGCGTGAACTTGTCCCCGTACTGCTGCCGCCTTTGAAAATCCGTACATGGGCAGGGTCGCGATTGGGGTCGGAGATAACCCATTCGTGCAGACCGTTGGCCATGTCCTGTATGCCCAAGGGGTTGGGCGGAAATGCACCCGTCTTGTGTTTGTTCGCGCCACTATCTGGTTCCGGCAGATTTCGACCTGCTTGCCATTGGCCGTTGTCGGTAGCCCAAGGAATCGCTTGCCCGCGGCCGCGGGCCGCGTACTCCCATTCGGCCTCGGTGGGCAAACGCATGTCCAGGCCACTGTTTTTTCCCAACCAGGTGCAAAAGGCTTCGGCTTCGTCATAAGGCATATTGGCGGCCTGTTCATCATCGCCTTTCACGGGCTGCCAACGGGCAGGGCGCTGGGTTTGCTTCAGGAAGCGGTCATACAGGGCGTTAGTCGCCTCTTTTTTCATGATGGAAAACGCGCTGACCTCTACCGGGTATGGATCCAGAGCACCCTGATCGGCTTGTGCTACCCATTGCACGGACTGCTCGCCGTCGGGAGCACGCATGGGCACCTGGAAATTGCCGGCCATAAATGAGCCGCCTTCTACCGGGATCAGTTCAGGACCGGGCTCAGGGCGCGTAGGCAAAGACCTCAGTACCAGTAAAAGTAAGATGCTGGCAATGATGAGGGTGACGCTGAGCCGCACAGGGGTATGACGCAATCTTGTTTCCTTGCTCTTGACGACTCGCGACGCGAGAGCTTTGTCGATTAATTTTGCTTATATGGCCCCGTATTATTCCATGTCTGCTTATAAGACGGGTCTGTCTGTGCGCAGAGTTTAATGTTTTATTGGAATAGAAGGGGAGTATTGTGCTTATTCAGCGTTGTTGGGGGATTTTTCAGGAATAATCGACAAGGGAATATGGATGGCCTGGCCTTCCTGAACCACAACGCTCCAGCGGCTTGGATCAAACAAGGCGGGGCTGACTTCAAATACCGCGACATCCGAGATGCTCACCAGAGGATTGATTTTGTCCGGGCCCACCGTATCCAGATCGTGTGCGTAGCGATAGTCCTGTGTCGCTCGCTGATTGGGTGCTAGTTTTTGGCCCGACGCATCTGCCAGAAACAGGCGTGGTCGATGGATCTGCGGGTTCAGGGGGCGTGGGCTGGTGTTGGTATAGCGGTAGCGCAAAACAATAAACAGATTATTCTGACGCGCCGGTGTAGCCAGATTCCCGGCGTCCAACTGAGTCTGGCTGTGCCATTGCTCCAGGTAGATATGCAGGCGTGCACCTTGATACTCGGGTGTGAGCAAGCTTGCCCCCTTGTTCAAAATAGGGGCCGCAGGCGGGATAGGGGGGATGCTGGGAAGGATGCCAGGCTGCGTTTGGGTAGACAGAACCCTGTCGTTTTGACTGTAGGCGGTGGCAGAGCACAGGGCTAGAAGGGCGCACAGCCAAAAACGGGGCGAAGTAACAAGCATGGGTGTGAACAAGAGGGGCAATCAGTGTGGGTAAGGATGACAGGCTGGATTAAAGGGCAGGCAAAAAATAAACGGCTCATGAGCCGTTTTTCTTAACCACTTTTTTCAGATCGTCCAGCTCTTTGCGCAGGGCGACCACTTCGTCACTGAGTAAACCGATGACAGCCATTTGACTTTGGTACATCTCTACCAAGGGGTGGTAACTGATACCACGACTGGTCAGTTCTCGACACAGCGCGCTAAGACCGGTTCCAGCGCGCTTGGTTAAGGTAGCCATCTTCCTGTGATCCATAAGCCTGCATCCTGATCAGTAGTTGTTCGATGTTTACATCTGTTAACCATACCAAAAAACGATGACAATAGTCGTTTTTATTAAAACTTCTTGTATATCTGTGGTTTAGCGACTGAATTAGCCCACTTGGAAGTTGCCTTCCGGATAGCGTATGCGGCTGCGTTTGCGCGTGGCCAAGGAGTAAATCAGGGTCAGAGGGCCGAGTCGACCCGCAAACATCAGCACCATGATCAGGATCTGGCTGGGCATGGAAAGTTTGTGAGTGATGCCGTGGCTCATGCCGGTGGTGCTTAAGGCCGAGGCTGCTTCAAACAGAAGGCTGGTAATGGGCATGTCCTCAAACAAGGTCAGTAACAAGACACTGATGAAGTACAGAGCGCCGGTAATCAGAAACAGAGCCAGCGCTTTCTGGACGGTGTCAGGCGCGACGCTGCGGCCCATCAAGACCACTTCTTCACGTTGGCGGATATATGAGCGTACGGCGGCCATTAATACAATCAGCGTTCCGATTTTGATACCACTGGCGGTGCTGAGCGAGCCACCGCCAATGAGCATCAGCACGATCAGCATCAACTGGGTGCTGTCGCGCAGGCTGGCAATATCCATGGTGGTAAAGCCGGCGGTGCGTGTGGCGGCATTTTGCATCCAGGCGGCCAGTGCCTGATCACCCACCCCAAGCATGCCCAGGGTTTTGGGGTTACTAAACTCCAGTGCCCAGAGGCTAAAAAAACCAATCAGGTTCAGAATCAGTGTGCCCAGCAAGATCACTTTGGTATAGGGCAGCAGGGTTTGCCAGCGTTTCTTTTGCCCAACATCGGCCAGCACGGTAAAGCCAATCCCGCCCAGGATAATCAGGCCCGACATGGTCATGACTGAAATAACATCCCCCGAAATCGGGATCAGGGAGTTATGGAACAAGGAAAAACCGGCGTTATTGAAGGCAGTGACGGCATGGAACAGGGCGCGGTACAAGGCCGTGGTCCACGGTAAATCAATGGTCCACCGCAGAAACAAAATGGCAGCGGCGATCAATTCAATCAAGACGGCAATTTTGAATACTTGCAAAGCCGTGCTGCGAATACGAGACACACTGGTTTGATTAAAGGCTTCCAATGCCAGCGCTTGCTGGCTGACACTGATGCGCTTGTGCATGGTGATGGCGGCAATGACGGCAAAGGTCACAAAGCCCATGCCGCCAACTTGCACCAGTAGTGCCAAAACAATCTGCCCAAAGTGCGTTAAGTCTGTGGCAGGATCAATGACCGCCAAACCCGTGACGGTGACCGCCGAGGTCGCCATGAACAAGGCCTGGAAAACGCCCAGACGGTGTTCGGCCGCTTGTGGCAGGCTAAGCAAAATAGCGCCCAGGATAATCAGGGCCATAAAGCCCAGAGCCAGTACCAGCGGCGGGCTGGCGCTGAGAGTGCGGGTCTGAGGATTGACCTCAAGACGGCGAGTCAGACTATTGGGTAGCCAGTTGCGCATACATCAAACCAGTTTGGGGGCGGCAGTACGAAGAGCTTGCAACTGTCCAAGCAAGATCAGCAGGTCTTTGGCATGCAGGGCAAAATCAGCATTGGGCTGGGTCGTGGTTTGACCACGGCGTTTGACCAGCAAAACCTGCACATCGTCCATTTGCTCGCGCAGCACATCTTTGATGGTCTGCCCATTCATATTCTCGCTGGCTGTTACTTCCACAATGTAATCGCCATTACCCAGGGTGATGTAGTCGTTGACCATCGGGTAGCTGAGCATTTGGGCAACCCGTATGCCCATTTCTTCTTCGGGGTGAATAATGCGGTTAACCCCGATTTTGGCCAGAATCAAATGCTGGGCATGAGAAGTCGCTTTGGCCCAGATCGTGGGAACACCAAAACTTTTCAGATGAACCACACAAACCAGGCAGGCTTCAATATCGGCCCCAATTGCAACCAGAACTACGTCATAATTGTCCAGCCCCAGCTCTTCCAGGGCCTGGCGGTCAGTGACATCGGCAATGACGGCACGGCTTAACTGGTCCGCATATTTGTTGACCAATTTGGGGTTTGTGTCCACTCCCAGCACGGAGTGTCCTGTTTTCATGAGTTCCAAGGCGCAGGCCGAACCGAAGCGGCCTAATCCTATGACGGCGAACTGTGCCATAGCTTAGTTGATCCGTTTGATGCTTGAAACAATTTCAAGCCAAATTAAGCGTTGATGGTATAAAGGCATATCTGGTAAAAACCCTTATCGGGTATTCCCTTGGGCGCGTGTCGTTGAAGCCCCAGCGGAAACATCAATAGTGGACAGTGTAAAACAATGGTTAGTTTGTTTGATCCAATAAAATTGGGTGATATTGAACTCCTGAACCGCATCATCATGGCGCCCATGACACGCGCGCGCGCCTCGGAGGGCCGTATGCCCAATGATTTGATGCGTATGTACTATTGTCAGCGAGCTAGTGCGGGGCTGATTGTAGCCGAAGCGACCTCGGTATCGCCGCAGGGCGTGGGCTATGCCCACACGCCGGGCATCTGGAGTCGTGCTCAGGTCGATGCATGGCGCACGATTACAGAGGCGGTACATGCCAAGGGTGGTCGAATTGTTCTGCAATTATGGCATGTGGGGCGTGTCTCTGATCCAGAGTTTCTAAATGGTCAAATACCGGTTGCGCCCAGCGCGATTGCCTGCGAGGGTATGGTCAGCCACTTAAGTCCTGAGCGTCCTTTTGTGGTGCCTCGCGCTTTGCGTAGCGAAGAAATCGCCGACATCGTGGATGATTTTTCCGTTGCTGCACAGAACGCGCTCAGTGCCGGTTTCGATGGGGTTGAGATACATGGTGCCAATGGCTATCTGATCGATCAGTTCCTGCACGACGGCTCTAACACCCGTACGGACGCTTACGGTGGTTCTATTGAAAACCGGGCGCGCTTTCTGTTGGAAGTTGTGGATGCCTGTGTGGCCATTTGGGGGGCCGGTCGAGTCGGTGTGCATTTATCCCCGCGCGGTGGTTTGCACGGCATGAAGGATTCTGATCCAGCCCGTTTGTTCTCTTATGTGGCGTGTGAGCTGGATCGACGTGATATTGCCTTCTTGTTTCTGCGTGAAAGCCCGGCTTCGGACAGCTTATTGCCCATGATCAAATGTCAGTTTGGCGGCGCGATTATCGCTAACGAACATTTTGATTTCCCCACTGCACAGACCACTTTATCCAAAGGCATGGCAGATGCCGTGTCGTTCGGTAAGGCTTTTTTGTCTAACCCGGACTTGCCCTTGCGTTTGCAGTTGCGCGCTCCCTTGAATGGCTGGGACCCGGGCTCTTTTTATACCCAGGGGCCCAAAGGTTATACGGATTATCCGTTCTTGAAATTCAGCCCTGAATGGGATCAGCCTGTCGATGAGGATTTGCAGACACATTAAGTCTGTCTGCGAGGACATCGCCGGAAATAAAAAAGCCCGTATCAAACGGGCTTTTTTTAGTGCGCTTCTTTTCAATCCGATAGCCGTTTGGGAACCAGCTACCGTCTTTGAATGGCTGAGTGCTTTACGTGAAGAAAGCTCGTGGCGGCCCATTCATGCCAAGCCGTATTGCCCTTGGCGTTTAGCTGCCGCGTACTACCCGAAATGTGGCTGCTGCTTTAACCAGCAAGCGCTGCTTTTCATCGTACCCGCCACCTTCGCAGTAAGCGGTATCGCCTTCCAGATACAGGCATTGGGCCTTGAACCAGACATCGCCCCGCGCAGGCAATAGAAACTGCGAGTTCATGTCTATGGTAGCCATGCCCGAGCCAGGGCGTTGAGCCCGTGCTGCGGCGCTAAGGGTGAAGTCCAGAATCGCCATCAACGTCCCCCCGTGCACATCAGCACGGGAGTTGGCATTACAGGCTTGCCAGGGCAGGAAGGTGATCACCTCCTGCTCGGTGCTGCTGACCGTTTGCAGGCCCAGGTGCTGCATGAGAGGGATGTGAGTGCCGAAAAAATCCTGTTTGGGCTGCGCCCGTTCGGCCTGCCAATGCTTCATGGGTTCAGTTTTTGCTTCACTTGAGCGGAAACCTGGGACATATCAGCACGGCCTGCCAGCTTGGCTTTGACCAAACCCATGACCTTGCCCATCAGTGCGGGACCTTGGGCGCCTTCGGACTGGGCCTGGGTAATGGCGTCGGCAATGACAGCATCAACTTCAGCACTGTCGGCTTGCTGAGGCAGGTATTCTTGCAGAATCAGCAATTCGGATTTTTCTTTCTCGGCGCTTTCGGTACGACCTGCAGACTCAAAAGCCTGAATGGATTCGCGGCGCTGTTTCACCTGCTTTTCAATGATGCTGGTTACTTCGGTATCGCCCAGCTCGGTACGTTCGTCCACTTCGCGTTGTTTGATCGCGGCTTGCAGAAAACGCAAGGTCTCCAGACGTCCGCTATCGCGAGCGCGCATCGCCGTTTTGATATCTTCAGCTAAACGGGTTTTGAGTGTTTGACTCATGGTGGTTCCTGGTTGAACGGGCAAAGCCATAGTTTAACGCAGGGTGAGGTGGGGAAAAATCCGATTATTGAAAATCTCGACTACGTGCAAGCAGATGACCAATCAGATGATTCATGGATACCAAACGGCGGGCAATCAAATGGCAAACGCTGCCATCGCGCTGCCAGATACCATAGACCCCCAGCAGACGAGATCGAAGCAAGGCCTGGGATTGCTCCTGGGCCAGTTCTTCGCGCACGATGACATTGACACTGCCGGTTTCATCTTCCAGCGTCACAAACACGGTGCCTTTCGCGGTGCCGGGGCGTTGACGAGTGGTGACCAACCCACAAGCCCGTGCCAGACGCCGATCCGGGCAGGTTTGATTAAGCTGTTCTGCCGTTGAGAATCGCAAGGGGGCCAACTGTGTGCGTAGCAGGGACAAAGGGTGGTGGTTCAGGCTCAAGCCCACGGCTTGATAGTCGCTTAATACCTCCAGTCCCGCAGTGGCACGCGGCAGATCCGGGGTTTGATCCGGCGTTTCAGCATGGCTCAGCAATCCTGCCTGGCTGGGACGTCGGGCATCCCAAACGCTGTGGCGGCGTTGACTATAGGCACTGCGCAAGGCATGGGCCTGGGCCAACGCTTGTTGATCGTGGGCTGACAGAGCCAGCTCCTGGCGCAAGCAGGCCAGATTCAGCAGACGTTCCGGGTGGCTTTGCCGGTAACTGACGATGGCATGCGCCCCTTGTTCGCTCAAACCCTTGACCATGTGCAAGCCCAGACGTACCTGGCGTGGGCTGCCAGGCTTGGAGCAGACATGGCTGTCGTACAGGCTGTATTGCACATCAATGGGCAAGACCTGTACGCCGTGACGACGCGCGTCCTGGACTAACTGGCTGGGGCCGTAAAAGCCCATGGGTTGGGAGTTCAGCAAGGCAGCCAGAAAGTGATCCGGGTAACGTGCTTTCAGATAGGCGCTGAACCAGGCCAGTTTGGCGAAGCTGGCCGAGTGGCTTTCCGGAAAGCCGTATTCCCCAAAACCGCTGATCTGGTCGAACAGGCGCTGGGAAAATTCGGGATCATAGCCTTTGGCGGCCATGCCATCGAGCAGCTCCTGCTCAAAAGGCCCCAGGCCACCACGACGACGCCAGGCGGCCATGGCTCGTCGCAAAGCATCGGCCTTATCTGCCGAGAAACCTGCCGCCTCCATGGCCAGCTCCATAGCCTGTTCCTGAAAAATAGGTATGCCCAAGGTACGTGCCAGCACATGGCGAATTTCGGGGGCGGGGTAGTCGACTTTGCGGTGGTCGCGGCGACGCTCCAGATAAGGATGCACCATGCCACCCTGAATGGGGCCGGGGCGCACAATGGCCACTTGCACGACCAAGTCGTAAAAACACGTGGGCCGCAGACGCGGCAACATGCTCATCTGGGCGCGGGACTCGATCTGGAACACGCCGATGGTGTCGGCCCTTCGTATCATGCGAAAGGTTTTGGCGCTTTGCAAAGGAATGTCCTGCAAGTGGAACGGTTTGCCTTTTTGTCGGCTGATACTGTCCAGGCAACGGCGCAAGGCGCTCAACATGCCCAAAGCCAGAATGTCGACTTTCAGCAGGCCCAGCACATCCAGATCGTCCTTGTCCCATTGCACAACGCTGCGCCCCGGCATGGCTGCGTTTTGAATCGGCACCAGCCTGTGCAAGGGCGTTTGTGAAATCACAAACCCGCCTGGATGCTGGGACAGATGACGCGGAAAGCCCATGAGCTGGCGGGTCAAGGACAGCCATTGATGTGCTTGTTCGGGTGGGCATTGAGGAAAGCGCGCAAAGACCTCATCTTGAATGCGGGTGTCGTTAAGCCAGGCGCGGTCACATTGAATCAAGGCCTCGACCAGGGGTTGAGGAATGCTCAGTGCCTTGCCGGTATCGCGCAAGGCACTACGGCGTCTATAGGTGGTGATGACTGCGGTTAAGGCGGCCCGTTGTCGGCCATATTTGCGGTAAATGTACTGAATGACTTCTTCGCGGCGCTGGTGCTCGAAGTCCACATCAATATCGGGCGGTTCCGCTCGCGCCCGGCTAATGAAGCGAGCAAATAAGGTGTGGCTGCTGGCAGGGTCGACTTCGGTAATGCCCAGGCAATAGCATACGGCCGAGTTGGCGGCCGAGCCTCGGCCCTGGCACAAGATTCCCTGGCTGCGCGCATAGCTGACGATGTCGTGTAAGGTCAGAAAGTAGGACTCGTAGCCCAGGTCTGCAATCAGGCTCAGCTCTTGCTCCAGACGCATGCGCAAATGGTCGCTGATCCCTTTGGGATAGCGTCTTTGGACACCACGCTCGGTTTCCTGTCGCAGATATTCAATGCCACTGAGGCCAGGAGGCACAATCTCGACCGGGTACTCGTACTTGATTTCGCTTAAACAGAACTGACACAGCGCCTGGATGTGATCGGTGGTCTCACGCAGTTCGGCGGGGTAGAGATTGGCCAGTTGGAAGCGACTGCGTAAATGATGCTCGGCATTACCGGCCAAGGACCAACCGCATTCCTGCACGGGCGTTTTCAGGCGTATGGCAGCCAAGGTATCGTGCAATGGTTGGCGAGAGCGCACATGCATATGAACGCCTCCCAAAGCGGCACAAGGTACGCCAGACTCCTGCGCTGCCAGCCTGACGGCACGTAAGTGCTGCATGTCCTGATCGCGTCTATGCAGACTGATGCCTAAAAACAGGCGGCCTGCAAACAGCTCCAACAGCCGCTGTGTGTGAAGGTGGATGTGCTCGCTATCCAAGCCATAAGCGGGTTTGTAAATGACCAGACAGTCCGGCAAAACGTGTTGTTGTGAGCCTTGACGGGCTTGCTGCAAAAAAGACCAGTCAATCGAGGCTTGCTGTTTTAAGTCCAGAGACTGGTGCACGTGTGAGATGAATTGGCAGAGATTGCCATAGCCCTCTTTGTTGCGCGGCAAAATCAGCAGCTCATGGGCCTGAGTAGCGTCGCCAGTCATGCTTGTGGAATGGGTGTTTGGTGGGTTCGCCGGTTCCCACACGCCTGTAAAGCAGAATCGGCTTCCCACCAGCAGGCGAATTTCCGGATGCAGCTTGGCCTGCGCATAGGCGCGTACCACACCGGCCATGGAGGCGTAATCGCATAAGGCCAGCGCCTTGTAACCTAGCTCGGCGGCTCGGCTGACCAGCTCTTCGGGGTGGGACGCACCATTCAGAAAGCTGTAGTTGGACAGGCAGTCCAGCTCTGAGTACAGCAGGTCTATATGGGATTTCATCCAAAGACTCCGTGCAGGTACCAGGCATGTTCCTGGCTCAAGTCCCGATAAACCCAATACAAGCGTCCTTGCGGACACAAGGCGATAAAGTAGTCCCGTTGCTGATGTCCGGAGCCGCTCCACCAGCCTGTCTGTACCCGTTCCGGGCCTTGAACCAGGCGTAGGCGCTGATTATCCAGAAGCGGGGATTGCTGATCGTGTTGTAAAGGCTGAGCCGGGTCCAGCATCCAGCAAGGACGTTGCAAAGTTGGATGACTGGTCTTGGGGGGCTGACTGCTGGACAAGGACAGCCATTGATTCGCTTGTTCAGGCAAATAGCTGGCTTGGGCGGCAGGCATCAAAATCTGTTCAGCCCCTAACCTGGCTTGTAAACGCTCCAGAAGTTGCTGGTCTTGCTCTTGCCAATGGCGTGCATCGGGAAACAAGCCGCTGGCATGAGTTTGGCGAGGATGCAGTTGTTGAGCCTGCAGCACCAGGCTTTGTACAGCCGCCTGCAATTGCAGTGGCTGGAACTGTTCTTGCCATACTGGCAGAAAGTCCTGGCTGCGCCAGCAGGAGCGGGCCATCTGTAATTCCAGGCGGGTGGCGGTGGGGTAGTCCTTGTATCGTTCCGTATGCAGTACCAGTTCCAGACGTCCGCAGGCCAGTTGATATTGATTCAGCCAGGCCTCCAGTTGGATCAACAGGCGGTTTAACGCCCGCAAGATGGTGGGTTTGTGATTGGACGGGGCATCCATCTCCTGTTTGCGTGTAAATTGCGGGGCCGTATGCACCCATTCCAAGGCCCAGCTTTGTGTGCCGTAGGCTTGGTCCAATTGCAAAAGTAGGGCGCGCAACCCACGCTGGGACAGTCCATCACGGGGCAGTTGATGTAACTGGCCCAGGGTATGGCAGCCCAGACTATGCAGCCACTGCAACTGGTCAGCGGGTGGGGCCAGCAAGTGGATAGGAAGCGGGTTCAAGCAGGCTGGTAAACGGCGGACGCAACGGCGCTGCTTGTGGTTGGACAAAGCCAGCAAGCAGGCGGCGCGGGCAGTCGGCGCCAGGGCCAGACAGGGCTGGGGGACAAGAGGGGACAAATCAGCCCGAACCTGTTGATACAGACGGCGTAAGCCACCAAACAGCCGGATGCTGGCACGGATATTCAGTACCCATAAATGGGTTTGAACCTGTGCCAGTTGAGGGCTGTAGCGCAGCAAAACCGCTTGGATACCGTCCTGCTGCTCGGGATTGGCCTCAGGCGTAAGCAGGCTCTGGGGCAGTCGCAGGCATAGGTACATGAGACGGAATAGCCGTTGGCGGCATCAAGATGTGGTGGGGCGCTAAGGCAATGCTGTCCTTGCAAGGTGGGCCCCGACGTTTGCGAATATGGACATCCAACCAAGGCTGTCCGTGTTGGTCTTGTCGGGTCTGAAGATCCAGACGTAAAAGGGCTGGGCTGTTGGCCTGACTGTGCGCCGGACGCAAACAAAAAAACAGGCTGTCGCTTTGGTTGGCTAAGAGTTGCAACTGGCGCAAGGAGGCGAAAGGCACGTGAGCAGGCAACCAACTTAATACGGCAGCGCAATGGCCGTGACGTAAGGCCTGGGCGCTGGCCCACAAGGTGTCGTTCAGGTGTTGGCTGCGTATCCAGATCAAGCGGGCGGCTAACGCGTTTTCTGATGTAGCGCTTTGTCCCGTCGTGGCAGAGGTGCCGCGCCATCGTTGTTGCATGGGCTGATAGGGCGGCGCAACTAAAATACGCAATCGTTCTGCAGGCAGGGTGTTCAAGGCTGGCAGTAATAAGGATAAGGCACTGCTGTCCTGTGGTGCTTGCAGCTCGATCAGGCTGCCGATAGGCCAGCCTCCTCCTGGTAATTCAGCATCCAGAGCGTCAAAGCCGCTGGACAGGCAAGAACCTGCGGCATGCGCATAATGCTTGCCCGTCCACAGGGAGGGATGGAGGTCTAAAAGGGAACGAAGTGCGCTTGCCATAGGTGTGCTCCTGATTGCTGTATAAATATACAGTAAATTTGTTTGTCAGCAAACCAGGAGTCGGTTTCAAGGCAGAACTTTTATATACTGTGACCTTCTGTTTGACTCTCTCGCATGAACGCTTCCCTTCTCTCCCGCCCAGGCCGTTGCGCACAGTGCCAGCGGCCATTGGCTCGCTGCTTGTGTCCCTTGATTCCCTCGCTAGAAGCGGCGTGCCCGGTTCTGATTTTGCAGCATCCGTCCGAAGCGCGGCATGCGCTTAATACCGCACGTCTGGCGTATTTGGGATTGAAAGGGACAGAGTTATGGGTGGGGGAGCAGTTTGAAGAGCTGGGGGCGCGTCTGGCACAGGCGCATCGCCCTGTCTTGCTGTTTCCGGGGCCGCAAGCCAAGGTAGCGGGTTCAACAGGCCCAGAAGAAAAACCGGATTTGATCGTGGTGCCCGATGGCACCTGGCGCAAGGCGCGCTTGATTTTGCATCGTAATCCGGTCTTGCAAACCCTGCCGTATTGGATGCTGCCTGACGGGGAGGCGTCACGCTACAGGCTGCGTAAAGCGCCCGACCTTCAGGCCGTGTCTACCTTGGAAGCGATTGTCCGGTTGATGCAGGTTATGGAGCCAGAGCGAGATTTCAGGCCTTTGTTACGGCCTTTCGAGCAGTTGATCGAAGAGCAGATCCAGGCCATGGGCCTGGATACCTATCAGCGTAACTATCCTACTTCCAGATGAAGTTCAGCTCACGGGACTGACCGTCCACAATGCTGGCCTGGCGCTCCTGGGTTTGACCCTGGTACGTGGCAAACACCTTGTAATTGCCGGGCGCAAGGCGAATCAGGCAGTAGGGGCCATCGATCAGACTGTTCAGCACAGTTTGGTCGCCGCTGTTGCGGATGACCAGTTGCACGTCGGAAATATAGCCGACGCGCTCGCCCTGATGCGCCGAGAAGTTGACGGATAAGGGGAAGGTGCCGCGCACCATGCGGAATAACTGGGCTTCATCGCTGCCTATTCCGCCGCTAATGTATTCGGTTGATCCGTAGTACTGGCTGGGCGGCAGTTCCTGGGAATGCGCGATGGGACTGCTCAATAAGGCCAGCGACATGGCAATGCCGATCAAAGAAAGACGAGGACTCATGAGATTTCCTTGCTTGAAGTGGGAAGACTAAGCGGGCCATTAGTGGCTCTGTTGCTGTTATGAGAGGGGGCAGGCTGGCTGTCAGGATGAAAGCTGGGCCATAAAAAAGGCCAGTCATGCTGACGGATGGGTTCAGCGAGCGAATTGAAACTGCGTTCACGTAGCATCCCGTGCCCATGCTGATGAATAGTAATGACGGTGGTGCAGCGGGTGCCGTAATCGGGGCTGACAATAAACGGGCTGCTTAACAAGCGTTCGTGCTCAAGGCTCAGACCGGTTTGGGGCAAGTCACTGTCGGCGGCCACTTCTTGATTGCGCAAGCCCTGGAACAAACCTTCTACCGCTTGCGGCGAGCCATCAAAATGCTGCGCCTGCAGAGTTTCTTTCAGGAACAGGCTTTTGGGCCAAGGCGTATTGAGCCAGGCATTGCTCAGAATATGCACGCCCGGTTCCAGCCGATGCGGACGGCCGCTGGGGTGGCGATTGCTGTAATAGCCCAGACGTAACGGTTGTTGTGTGTCAGGCCACTCCAGAACAAAGAGATTGAAGCCTGCGTAGTCAGCCCCTTCCCGGGCTAACTGTTCCAGATACTCGGCGGGACTGCGCTCATCGACCAGGAACTGAGGAATCAGCTCGCCGCGCGAACGGTGCTTGCGGTTTTTGCTGCCCGGCGCTTCGCGGTAATTGGTTAGCAGGGCCAGACGTCCACGGCTTTGCGTCAGGCCCAGCCAAGTACCTCCGGCTTGCAGGTCTCGACCCGCCAGAATCTGGGGCTCGTTTTGCCAGGGCTGAGCCGGCTGGCTGGGGCGAGCATGATATTCGTCGCGATTGGTGGCAATAATCAGCGGCCAATCCGCATTCACTCCGACGGCGATATAAGCGATGCACATGTGCCGATTGTAGGATGGCTATGCAGGCTTTGGTAGCCAAAGTACCGCCAAGTTTCGCTTTTCTTCTCGGTATTTGAAAGGCCCGTCAAGAGGGTGCGTAGTCTTGTGCCAGGCGCACGACGGTGACACCGGGGCGTAGCTGGCGTAGTGACGGCATGACCAGCGTGCAATGATCGTAAGGCGTCAGCAAGGGCTGGCCATCTGTTTGCCCAATCTGGGTGCCAGCTTTGGCCAAGGTTTCCAGGCCTTGCCAGTTTTGGCTGAAACTGACGTTCATGGAAGGGGCGACAACGGCATGGGTAACTTGCAAAATGCGCTGCTGATCGGGCGAGGCTCGACGCCAGTCCGCAGGCAAATCCTCTTCTTGCACAATCTCGGAGGCGATCAGAAAGCGGGCAATCAGGTCCAATGCGATAGCAGGTGTATCTGGATCACCATGAAAGCCACATTCCAATAATAAGGAGCGGGTCTCATCGGCATTCGGGTCAGAAAAACGGCCGTAATCGCGCATGCGTACGCCGTCCTTGTGGCCCGTATCCACAATGACATGCTCGGGGGCGCTCAGGGTTTGCGCCAGCTCGATATTGCGCGCCAAGGTGCCGGTCAATAACAAGGGGGCACTGGGTTCATGCATGGAGTGCAGATCCAGCAACCAGTCGGCTTGTTCCAGCCAAGGCAAGATGGCCCGTGCGCGTCGTTGTTCGTGTGTCTGTGTTTGCGACAGCTTTTGATCGCTCCAAACGCGGTTCATGTCTTCGTCCACGTAGCGGCTGGCGTCGTGCTGCGCAGGGTCAAAGCGATCAAAGGCGTCCAGATTGCAAAAGGCCAGAATCAGTTTGCCGCGACGTGGCTGCATGCCGCTGGCTAGCACGGCTTTCAAGGCCCAGGCGCCGCACAGTTCGTTGCCATGGATCAGGGCGCTGATCATGACGGTACGGCCTGCCTTGCCAGAATCCAGACACCACAGGCCAGGAACACCGGTATTGCCCTGACGCTCTTTTTGAATGTCAGGCAAAGAAAGAGAAAATTGCATGGTGAAGACTCCAGCGCCCCGGCTGTCAGCCAGGGCGCATGTGTTTTATTCGGCCTGCAGTTTGGCCAACTCGACCAGACGGGCGTATTTGTCGACCTCTTTGGCCTGAAACTCGGCCGCGTTCATGCCGGGGGCGTAGAGCGTGGCTCCATTTGACTGCATCTTCTCTTGCAAGGTGGGCGATTGCAGACTGCTGTCCAGGGCTTGACGCAAGGTGCTGGTGACGGACTCGGGCAAATCCTTGGGGCCATACAAGCCAAACCAGACGTTGATATCGACCTTTTCAAAGCCGGGGGTATCGGCCAGCGGCGGGATTTCCGGGGCGGCTGGAGAAGCTTTGGTTTCGGTAATGCCCAAAGGCACAATGGCACCGGCGCGAGCTTGTTGCAAACCTGATGACAGTACAAGGTAAGCCGTATCCAATTGCCCGCTCATCAAATCCGATACCAGAGGAGGTACGCCGCGATAGGGCACGTGCATGGCGGTGGTACCGGTCGAAGCGTTCACCATTTCACCGGCCAGGTGCAAGGTCGTACCGACGCCCGAGGAGCCAAAACTGAAGGCTTCCGGTTCGGCAGCGCGCAGCTTTTGGGCATAATCTGCGGCAGAACGAATGCCGGATTTTGTGGAGGCGGCCAGCAACAAGGGTTGGGACGCAATCATGCCAATAGGCGTGAAATCTTGTTGTCCGTTGTAACGTACGGCTTTGTTGATCATGCCCGCAATGATCATCTCGTTGGTGGAACCGAGCAACAAGGTATAGCCGTCGGCAGCGGCCCGTTGTACGCGCTGGGCACCAATGGTGCCGCCGGCACCGCCCGCATTTTCCACGACGACACTTTGACCCAGGCGGCTGCTGAGTTCTTCAGCCAGCAGGCGCGCGGTCAAGTCCACACTGCCGCCAGCGGGGTAGCCCACGACCAGAGTCAGGGGGCGCGCAGGATAAGTGTCGGCATGGCTGACCGAGGCTTGCAGCAGGCTGCAGGCGCCCAGAATGCCAAGAACCAAGCTGCGCTTGGAAAAGGAAAAAGACATGATGTGCTCCCCGTTCGATGGATAGGTTTCCGAGCAGCGGCCAGGGCGGCGCTGCGGGCCTGTATATCCTTAGTTATGAACGGCTATTGTGTTCGTTGCTGTCATTTGTGATGTGCTATTAAGGCACATGACCGTGCTTTTTCGATTGGCTGAAAGATCAACGACCCTGCTGGGTAAAAGCCCAGACAGACTCGGCCAGCGCCGAGAGCGGAGCCCGGGAGCGGTACAGGCGTACCTCAAAGGCAATTTCATCGCCTTTGCCGCCCAATTGCACCAAGGTGCCGCGACGACATTCATTGGCAATCATGGACAAGGGCAACCAGGCGACCCCCATGCCTTTGAGCACCGAACCCATTGCGGTATCCAGCGAGTCGCAACGTACCGTGCTGACCAAGGGGTAGGCAAAATGATGCAGCTTGTCACCCAGAATACGGGCCATGGCCAAGCCGCCCGAATACGAGATCAACGGGATGCTGCGCCCGCTTTCGGCATTGAGGTCATACAAAGGCATGCCGTTTTTGCGTCGCTGACAGGTGGGTACGAGCTTGTCAGTGGCAATGGTCATGTAGGTCACTTGCTCGGCCAGTAGCTCAATCGATAAGGCCGGGTGTTCATAACAACACAGGAAGTCTGTTTTGCCTTGGGCGAGCAGCTTGGCCATATCGGCCATCATGCCGGTGCTGATGTCGATGGGCACATGGGCCGACAAAGGCGCATGGCTACCTTTTTGCAGGCGGCTGACCCAGTCGGTGACCAGGGTACGCGCCAGGCTGCGGCCAGTGGCAATTCGTAAACTGCCTTGCCCGGCCTGATCCGACGCCTGCAATTGCCGACGGACACGGTTTAATTGTTCCAACACTTGGTTGGCGGTGTTGTAGAACACCTGTCCTTCTGGTGTCAGCGTAACGGGCAAGCTGCTGCGCTCGACCAAAGGCGTTCCTACCCATGCTTCCAAGGCCCGAATGCGGCGCCCAAATGCCGGATGCGTGACGTGGCGCTGTTCTGCTGCTCGAACAAAACTGCCCGCACGAGCCAGGGTCACGAAGTCTTCAAGCAGTTTGAGTTGGGACACGAAGAGCCGTCTTAAAGCATGGCCAGGCCGTTGGACTTTTCAACCAGATTGCGGATCCGTACGGCGTCACCAATACGCGAGTAACGACCCGTGGAATTCAGCAGCACAATAGCCACTTCACGATCTTCGATCTTGGTCAGCATGACCAGGCATTCCCCCGCTTCGTTGATGAAGCCGGTTTTGGAAACTTGAATATCCCAGTTGGCGTTCTTCACCAAACGATTGGTGTTGTTGAATACCAGCTGGCGGCCGCGCACAGGCTGGACGGAATACTGATCGTTCGTGGTGTACTGCTGGATACGGTCATGTTGACTGGTGGCGGTCAGTAATTTGACCAGGTCACGCGGGCTGGCCACGTTGTCGCTGGACAAGCCGGTAGGTTCCACAAAACGTGTGTTGCGCATACCCAAAGCGCGTGCCTTGTCATTCATGGCGCGCACAAAAGCAGGCAGACCGCCAGGGTAGCTGCGGCCCAAGGCATGGGCAGCCCGGTTTTCCGAGGACATCAATGCCAAGTGCATCATGTCGGCCCGGTTCAGTTTGGAGCCAACGCGAAGACGCGAGCTGGAGTGTTTGACGCGGTCCACATCTTCGTCGATGATCTCCAGCATTTCATCCATAGGCAGACCGGATTCAGCCACGACCAGGGCCGTCATCAGCTTGGTAATGGACGCAATGGGCCGAACAGCGTCGCTGTTTTTTTGATACAGCACGGTGGACGACTCCAGATCCTGTACAAAGGCAATCTCCGAACGCAGGGCGGCGTGCTGGATGAGAGCGTCGTGTTTGAGGGCATTGAGCGCGCGGCGGCTATCGTTTTCGCTGTAGCTGATGGGTTGCAGGTTTTTTTCAAAAACCAGATGCGGTACGTTGTAGCTGATGGCCGTGCTGGCGTCATTCAATGCGGATGGTTCGGCCAGCGCCAGCGTCTGCGCGACAGACAACATCGAAAATGGCGCTAACAATAAAGCGCATAATGCAGGTCGAATGAGTTTTTTTGTTCTGGTTTGAGGCATTTTTCAGTTCCCGGTCGGCGAGAAACAGAAGGGCGGATAGAATTTGTGCGTTTATGCTACCAGAAAAAATCTTCTTTATATTAGTATCTTACGACCCAAAGTTAAAAAAAATTTAAGATGTTTGCGCCGTATCATTAAGAAACTTATTTAATCTGTATAAAAAAACAGTCCATGTCTTTATTGAAATCCCCAAACGCCCAAAAACCTGTTTTTATAAACAGGTTTTATAAGTTTTGTCTTATTTTTTTAATCGTAGGAAGTACTCCCGCAATGGGGCACAAGGCGTCGCTAGCCTGGGATGGGGAGCAACTTAGCGAGGCCATCACAACCAGCTCTCCCCGTACTCAGCAACACTTTATGCCTCCAGAGTCCATACGTTCGCAGGCCCGTGCGCTTGGCAAGGTGGAGCTCAGCTACGACCATAACGGCCGGGCCATTCTGAAAAGTCGCCTGTGTTTGCAAGGTGGAGCCTGTGTGGACATGAACGGTTCGGTTCTTAGCACCAGAGCCTTTGCTGGTCAGGATGCGCGTCATGGCTTTGTGTTGGAGCATGAAGTCTGGAGTTGGGCGGGCAGCACCGAGGCGGTTCGAGTGCGGGCATCGATTCGGGTGAATTACCAGCGTTAGCTTTACGCGCCCGCGCCGCTTCCTAATAAACGATTTAATTTCATTTGGGTTTGATCTATCTCAAGGTGCTAGCCTAAAGAAACCCGCTGTACTGCCGATATGTAGTTCTGATGCCCATCGGGCCATAACCAGGACTTGTGCATGAACCCCTCTACTCTGATCGGCATCGTAGCCAGCGTGCTGCTGTTTGCCGTGATCTTGTTTTTTACGGCAGAAAACCCCGCCTTGTTTGTGGACCTGCCCAGCTTAGCTGTTGTGCTGGTAGGTACGTTGGCGGCGACGTTTATCAGCTACCCGTTAAGCGAAGTTGTCCGTATTTTTGGCCTGATCGGGACGGTGCTGCGTAACGAACGCCTGTACACCCAACAGGATATGGATGAGCTGATCAATATTTCCCGTTTGTGGATGATGGGTGATATTCGTGCCGTTGAAGAGGCGCTGGAAAAAGTAGCCAACCCGTTTTTGAAAACCGGTGTTCAACTGGTCATTGACCGAGCTCCCCAAGAAGATATTGAAGATCTTTTGCAATGGCGCATCAGCCGTTTGCGTGCCCGTGAGCATGCAGAAGCGCAACTCTTCCGTTTGATGGCCAGCTTCGCGCCTGCTTTCGGCATGGTCGGTACGCTGATTGGTCTGGTTAATTTGATGTTCTTGCTGGGCGATGGCGACATTACCTCTATTGGTCAGCAAATGGCGCTGGCCTTGATGACCACGTTTTACGGTGTGCTGCTCTCCAATCTGGTGTTCAAGCCTGTGGCCGTGAAGCTGGAGCGCCGTACCGAGCAGCGCGTGGTTTTGATGAATATGATCATGCAAGGGGTATCCATGATGAGCCAGCGCCGTGGCCCGGCTTTGATGCGCGAAACACTCAATTCCTTCATGGCCCAGTATCAGGACGAGATCAATGACCGGGGTGGCCGCGACGATGACGCGGACCCGGCTCCGGAGCGAGGTTGATCCCATGGGAAACATGGAGCAGGACCTGACCCTGGGTGAACTGGCTGACCGTCAGAAAGCCTTGCAAAAAGAGCTGGAACAAGCCCGGGGAGCCAAGATCGAACAGCAACTGGCCAGCAATCTGGGCAGCCGCCGTCGCAGCCGCCCCTGGAATGATCCGGGGCTGGCCGTACCCGAGGAGGAAGAGGCCTGGCTGACCACCTATCTGGATATGATGACCTTGTTGCTGGTCTTGATGATTGTGATGCTGTCCTTTGCAGGCAAGCGGGTACAAACGGCGGCGCAGGGGCAAGGGCAGGGAGGTGCGACGGTCGTTGCACAAGCGGGCAAAGACGGAGCCGGTTTGTTGCCCGCAGGCGCGGGCCTGTTTCCCGAGTCCGGCCTGGGTGAGGGGCTAGGCAAAGGCAATCACGGTCTGGATCTGGATGGCTTGGGTGACAACATTGATGTGGTCATGAACGATCAGTCTGTGAGCTTCCGTATCAACAGCGAGATTCTGTTCAACTCGGGCGGTGCGGATCTGGGCTTGGAGGGCTTGACGGTGCTACGTCAATTGGCTGAAGTATTGCAAAAATCCACCCACCCGATTGTGATTGAAGGCCATACGGATTCGGTGCCCATTCGTAGCTATCGCTACCCTTCCAACTGGGAGCTGTCCGGTGCACGTGCGGGCAGTGTAGTGCGTTACATGGAAGCCAATGGCATTGGCAGCCAGCGCTTGAGCGCGGTCGGTTATGCCGATACACGCCCCTTGGGGGACAATGCGACACAGCAAGGACGTGCAACGAATCGACGGGTTGAAATCATTGTGCAAACTCCTCAAACACAGCCTGAAAGTCCCGTCCAATAAGCCTTTACAACAAAACCCCGATTTGCGACTGACAAACCGGGGTTTTTGTTTTGAACTTGAATCCAGTGTGTTCGGATTTAGTCCAGAACGCGTGTGGAGGAGGCCAAGGTGCCCAAATCGAACTTGGGCAGATGGCGACGCAGAGGCATGATTAACACGCTGATCAGCACCGGCACAATGGCGGCCAGCAAGAAGGATTCCAGCAAGTAATCCATCGGGCCATTGGGGCGTGGGAACACGGCCAGACCGGCCACCAGGCCGCCCAGGGTGCTGAGGGTGGCGGTAAAGCCATCGTAGCGGCGGCTATACAAACCAAAGAACACGGGGAAAGCGGCTGCCGAACATAGCAAGTCTGCCAGCAGGAACAGGTACAGCACACTGAAACCTTGCGAGGACGCGTACAGCACAGGGATGGAGCAAACCCAGATCAGGGACCGCGCCAGACTCATCATTTGAGCGGTATTGCGATGGGGCATGATCCGGCCCAGATCCACCGCAATCAGGCTGGAAACAGCACTGATGGCGGTATCGGCACTGCTCATGACCAAGGACAGGCCCAAAGGAATCAGCAGTACCAGAAACCAGACCGGTACGTGCGGCAAAATAACGTTGAACAAGGCGACGGAGCTGTCACCGGTGGAGCCCAGGCCCACAAAGGCCAGACCAAATAAACCCATCAAAAAGATGAAAGGGGCGACAAACAGGCCACCGAGCAAAAAACCGCGACGCATGGACTGCGTGTCTTTGGCGGCATAGATGCGCTGCCAGTTGCCCTGGTGAAACAGGCCGGTCAGCAAGATGGCCACAAAGAAGGTCAGCCCGGCCTTGATACCGACCGGGTCGCCAAGCTCGATCAGGCGCGGCGCCTCCAGCTTCACGCTGTCAAACAATTGCACCGGACCCCCTACGGCTTGCCAACCAAACATGATGATCAGAAACAGCATGGGCAGGATTACAAGCATCTGTACCTTGTCGGTAAAGATGGACGCGCGCAGTCCGCCATAAGACGTGTAGATCAGCGTGGCCAGCAGCACAATACCGGCGGTGACCCACAGGGGGATAGGGGCGATCAAGGTAATCATCTTGGACATGGCGGTGATTTCAGCCGTCATGGAGATGAACATGTAAAACAACATGATGAGCAGGGTCAGCGCATACATAGGGCGACCGTAGCGGGCAATGACAAACTCGCTCAGGCTGTGGCCGCGTGGCAGCAGTTCGCGCATACGTTTGCCCAGCGGAATCATGGCCAGGCGGGGCGACATGGAACCGAGGGCATAGCCGATGACGGCGCTCAATCCTCCCCAGGTGGCGGCCTGCGCGGGTGAGAACAGGATCCACGCGCCCAGCGAAGAAGCCAATAAAGTCAGAATGGTAGCGACGGAACTTTGACTATTGCGAGCCACTACAAAGTCTTCAAGAGAATTTTTATAGTGGCGGGCGTATAGCACCCCGGCCAGAGCAAAAGCCGCAGAAAAAACGATCAGCCACAGGAGGGTGGCGGTTTGGTCCAGCATGAGATCTCCCCAAAAACCTGTTTGAACAGGCACAAACCGGCCAAGCTGGCGGGATGCCAGGGCAGGGCGCAGAAAAATGGAGGGATTGAAATGGGGCGTGTGAGCTGATGAATGCACCGCACAGACAAGAGCGGGCAGGCTGCCAGGCCGCGTTTCCTTTCCCTTCGCCGGCATGATCCGGATCAGGTTCTAAGGGTTACCGCTTGAATGCGGAGTCTCAGCCCGTTAAGGACTCCCCCAGGAACAGGTTCAAAGAGTAGGAGAGCTTCTTTCAAATGTCAATGATACGGTCTAGGCCAATTTATGCTATGGTCTGGCTGCGGCACGGGGTGTCCTTCTTGGAAAGGGCTGAGATAAAACCCGTCGAACCTGATCCAGCTCATACTGGCGAAGGGATGTCCGAATCCATAGACCTGCGTCTGAACCGGGCCGACATCCTCGCCGAATTCTTGCAAGGAGTCTCATGTCTGTGGAACACGTCTCGGAACTCTCCCAACAACTTGTTCTGGTCACCGGCGGCGCACGCGGCCTGGGGGCTTGCCTGGTACGTGCGTTTGCGCGTCAGGGCGCGAAAGTTGTCATCAATTACCTGAAAAGTGAAGCAGCCGCTCAGGCGCTGGCGGATGAGTTCCCGCAGCAATGTCTGGCCGTGCAAGCGGACGTGACGGAGGCGGCGGCGGTGCAAGCTTTGTTTGCCAAGGCCCAGGCGCATTTTGGCCAGCCTATCACTACGGTCGTCAATAACGCGTTGCCTGAATTTTCTTTCAACGGCGATGCTCGTCCCCATGCCGATACGCTGACGTGGTCGCAACTGAACCAGCAACTGGAAGGCATTGTGGGCGGTGCCTTGAACACCACACAGGCGGCATTGCCTGGTATGAAGCAAGCGGGCTTTGGTCGCATCATCAATATCGGTACGAACCTGTTCCAGAACCCTGTTGTGCCCTATCACGATTACACGGCCGCCAAGGCGGCGTTGTTGTCCATGACGCGTACCTTGTCGCACGATCTGGGGCCCGATCAGATTACTGTGAACATGATTTCTGGCGGTTTGCTGCGTACAACCGATGCGTCCGCGGCTACGCCCGAGGCCGTGTTTGACTTGATTGCGGCCAGTACACCGTTGCGCCGTGTGACCACGCCTGAGGAGTTCGCCGATGCCGCTTTGTTCTTTGCCGGTCCGTGGGCTCGGGCAGTCACTGGGCAGAATTTGGTGGTGGACGGTGGATTGGTGAAAAACGGATGAGGCAGCTGCACTTTAATTTATTCATTATGGGCTGCGGGCATCACAAAGCAGCCTGGCGTCATCCCGATTCGCAGGCCGAACGCCTCGGCGATGTCCGGTTTTACGAAGAACTGACCCAGATCGCCGAGCGTGGCAAGCTGGACGCCATATTCTTTGCCGATGGCCAATCCAGCGATAACGTGTCTGACGGTCCGCGCTGGTTTTTGGAACCCTTGACCATGATGGCCGCCCTGGCGCGAGCCACCGAGCGTATTGGCCTGATCAGCACCGTTTCCAGCACTTTCTACACGCCTTTTGTGGCAGCGCGCATGTTGTGCTCCCTGGATCATGTGTCCAAGGGACGGATGGGCTGGAACGTGGTGACATCCATGTTTGATTCGGAAGCACGTAATCACGGCTACGAAGCCATGCCCGACCATGCCTGGCGCTATGCACGGGCTGAAGAGTTTGTTGAGACTTCGCTGAAACTGTTCGACTCCTGGAGCGACAGTGCCTTGGTGATGGACAGGCAGGGCGATTATGCCAAGGTAGATCAGGTGCGTCAGATCCTGCATAAGGGCGATCACTTCCTGGTCGATGGGCCCTTGACCTTGCCGCGCTCACCACAAGGACAGCCTGTTCTGTTTCAGGCCGGTGCCTCTGAGCAAGGCCGGGATTTGGCCGCGCGCAAAGCTGAAGCGATTTATGCCGTGGCGTATGACTTGCCCTCGGCCCAATCCTATTACCGCGACATCAAACGACGCGTGCGGGAAACGGGGCGGGGCGTGGATGTGCCCGTGATGCCAGGCCTGGTGACCTATGTGGGCTCTACCATGGAAGAGGCGCGTCGCAAACAGCAGGAACTGGATGAGCTCTTGCCCGCCGAGACGTCCTTGCGCCAGTTGGGTATGTTCGTCGGTCAGGATTGCATGGGCTGGGAACTGGATGCGCCGGTACCGCCACTGCCTCCTTTGGAGAGCTTCAAGGGCCCCAAAGGGCGTTATGCCACCATGCTGCGCATTGTTGAAATAGAAAAACCAACGGTTCGTCAATTGCTGGGTCGTATTGCTGCCGGTGGTGGTCATTGCACCATGGTCGGAACGCCAGAATCCATTGCTGATCAGATTGAGCAATGGTGGCGCAATGAAGGCGCGGATGGTTTTAACCTGATGCCACCTTCCTTGCCCAATGGTATTCGAGACTTTGTTGAGCAGGTGATACCTGTTCTGCAAAAACGCGGCCTGTTCCGCCATGAGTATGAGCACAGCACTTTGCGTGGACACCTGGGGCTGGAACGTCCTGCAGCCTGACCTTGGGATGAGAAAAAAGCGGGCATTTCCATCGCTGGATTTGTCCGCTTTTTCCCTAGGGGGAAGGGGCTACGAAGTTCCTGAAGTTTGCTATCCTTAATGCTTTAATTGTCGCCTGCTTAACGAGCAGCGAGCTGTATAGGGATCGCACTATGAAAACCGCCGTTGTCACCGGGGCCTCCTCAGGGTTTGGGGCCGCTCTTGCTCGTAAATTGGTATCTGAAGGGCACACCGTGCTGGGTCTGGCGCGCCGTCAGGACAAGCTGGATGCCCTGGCCACCGAGCTGGGCGAGCGGTTTGTACCGGTCAGCGTGGATTTGACCGATCGTGCGCGTGCTGAGGCAGTGTTGGCGGATCTGACGGCTCGTTATCCCCATATCGACGTGCTGATCAATAACGCCGGTTTGGCGCTAGGCGTGGACAAGGCGCAAGACGCCAAGATGGATCAGTGGGATACCATGGTGGCTACCAATATCAGCGCGTTGCTGCATATTACGCACGCTTTGCTGCCAGGTATGGTCAAGCAGAACAAGGGCCATATCATCAATCTGGGCTCGACGGCGGGCGAATACGCTTACGCCGGCGGCAATGTGTACGGCGCTACCAAGGCATTTGTGCATCATCTGGGCCTGAATCTGCGTGCCGACCTGTCGGGTACGGCAGTGCGTGTCTCTACTGTGGCTCCTGGCCTGTGTTCCGGCACGGACTTCTCCGCCGTGCGTTTGGGCGATAAAGACAAAGCCGCTGCGCTTTACCAGAACGTGGATGCGCTGACGCCAGAGGATATCGCCAACACCATTACCTGGATCATGAATGCGCCTGCCCATATGAACGTCAACTACATCGAGTTGATGCCTGTGGCGCAAAGTTTTGCCGGCTTAAGTGTGCATCGCCAGGCTTGAGCTTGGCGACTGGGCTTGGGTCTGGCTTGATTAGACTTGGGCTCCGGTCTTACACTGCACACGTCTTCAGGGCGGGGTGAAATTCCCCACCGGCGGTAAGGGATTCGTTCCCCAGCCCGCGAGCGATCTCCCCCTGGGAAAGATCAGCAGATCAGGTGCAAAGCCTGGGCCGACGGTCAGAGTCCGGATGAAAGAAGATGAAGCCTCGCTGCCTTGTGATCAAGGGTGATCAAGGCAGCGAGGTGTTTTATTGCTGCCCGGAGGACGCATTGTTTAATCAAGGATGCGTTCAAATGAAAAATCTGAAAATCTCCCCTGCATTAGCCACTGGTCTTTTGCATGAATGTTGCGAAGGAGTGTGCTGATGTATACCGGAATTGTTAAAGCGGTTCGTCCTCTTACCGCGGTCAAGGCCGAGCTGGGCCGTACCGAGTTTGAAATCGATTTCACCGACGAGCTGCTGGTGGATCTGCAACTGGGTGCCAGTGTCAGCGTGGAAGGCACCTGCCTGAGCGTAACCAGTATCAGCGGCCCTAAAGTCACTTTTGATGCGATCCCTGTCACGCTGGAGCGCACGAATCTGGGCACGCTTAAAACAGGTGATCTGGTCAATATCGAGCGCTCGGCCAAGCTGAACGAGGAAATAGGCGGCCATGTGATGGCTGGCCATATCGCAACGACCGCAGAGGTGCTTGAATTGAGCATTACCGAGGCGGGTAACCGTCTGCGTTTCCGTGTACCAGAAGAGTGGGCGAAGTACGTGTTCCCACGCGGTTTTCTGGGCGTTAATGGCTGCAGCTTGACCGTGGCGGATGTGGAGGATGGCATTGTGACCATCAACCTGATCCCCGAAACCTTGCGCCAGACAACGTTCTCCCGCTACAAGGTGGGCGATCGCCTTAATATCGAGGTGGACCAACAGACGGTGGTATTAGTCGATGTGCTGGAGCGTACGGTGGCCGGTACCTTGTCGCGTGTGATGCCTGGTTTGAAAAACTGAACAAGGCTCGAGACCATATCAGTAAAAAGAAGGGCTGCTGGCCGATTAAGGCTGACAGCCCTTTTTTAATGCCTCGCGCTCCTTGTATGGAGCGGTCGTGCCTAGGGTATTGAGCACAAAATCAGCGCGCTTTTGGACTGTTGTCTTGGGAAGAATGCTCACTTGGTAGCCCAACAAAGGGTAGATACGCGTCAAGCGTTCGTACTCATGCAAAGCCGCGTTGATATCATGCCGGCGTTCCGGGTCCTGCTTATAAATCTGTGGCCAGGGCGGCGTTAAAAACACCCGAGGATGGTAGGGGTAAGCGCGACTGACCGCCTCCAGCAAGGGATGGCCTCTTAATTCTTGTAACGCGGCTGCCGCATCAATCAGGCCACGATCAAAAAACACCCACGAACCATCTTGAGCTGCGGTCACGTAGTCTGTTTGGGCAATCTTGAGCGCCTCTTGCAGAAAGGCCTCCAGATCCAGCCAGGGTAGAGCAGAGCCTTGGATGGCCAACTGTTCCTGAACAATACGTCGCCCAGGCTCTTGAATCACGGTATGCCCACGTTTTTGGAGCTCGGCTAACAAAGTGGACTTACCACCGCCGGAGCAACCTGAAATAAGGACGAAAGAATGCATAAAGAAATGCAGATCAATAAAAGAAAATAAGAACTTGGAAAAGCTGGGGCGAACCCCGAAACTACGAAGAAGGGAAGAAGGGAAGAAGGGAAGAAGGCTTAGTTTAAGGCAGGGATGAGAAATGATGAACCCCGATCCCCTTGTGGGTGTACACAAACATCTAACCCGCCTATCTTCAAGGCATCCAACAAAGAAGATAAAATGCAATTAACGGAAAAGAATTCCAAACATTGAAAAAAAAGTATCCAACAAAAAGAGGGGCGATTTTGGGAGAAAACCGCATGGTAATACAGCCGGATAAAACCCACAGCCGCACAGTCTGATGACTTCTGTTCGGGTTTCCGTCTTTTTTGGGCTTGCCGTGTTCGGAAATCCGAACGGAAGGGAGCGTATTGTCAGTGTCTCTACAATCAGTGCACAAAAAATGACTTGTTTTTCAATAGGCTAGTGCAATCCGCTGTTGTTGGCACAGTTGTTGCTTTTAACTCCGGTACAACAACCCAAATTTTTGGGGCCCTACATAAAAACGGAGAGATGACATGACTGATTGCACCGCAACGGCTCACACGCGCCTGGAAAAAGACTTGCTAGGAACTCGGCCCGTACCTGACTCGGTGTATTTTGGCGTTCACACCCTGCGAGCCGTTGAAAACTTCGATATTACGGCGACACCTATTTCAAACTATCCCGATTTGATTCGTGCCCTGGCACAGATCAAAGCATCCGCCGCGCAGGCCAACCACGCGCTGGGAGCATTGGATGCCGTCAAGAAAGAAGCGATTGTGCAGGCATGCCGAGAAATTGAGTCCGGCCAGCATCACGACCATTTTGTGGTGGATGTGATCCAAGGTGGTGCGGGAACCTCTACCAATATGAATGCGAACGAGGTGATCGCTAACCGTGCGCTGGAGATTTTGGGTCATGAGCGAGGGCAATACGCTTTTCTTCACCCCAATGAGGATGTCAATCTGGGGCAGTCGACCAATGATGTATACCCCACCGCCTTGAAGCTGGCTGCCTATCAGGGTGCTGCCCGTTTATTGACCGCCTTGGAGTACTTGCAGCAAGCGTTCGAGAGCAAAGCTCACGCTTTCAAAGAGCTATTGAAAATGGGGCGAACACAACTGCAAGAAGCGGTCCCTATGACCCTGGGGCAAGAGTTTGCAGTTTACGCCGGCATGATTGCCAAAGATCGCCATTGCCTGACCGAGGCCATGCAAGAGCTGTGTGAAATCAATCTGGGTGCGACCGCGATTGGCACGGGTATCAATACCCATCCTCGCTATGCCAAACTGGTCACGCGTCAATTGTCCTCAAACACGGGGATCAGCCTGCGCAGCGCCCCCAATCTGATCTTGGCCACCCAGGACTGCAGCGCTTTTGTGCAATTGTCCAGCGCGTTGAAACGGATTGCCGTCACACTGTCCAAGACCTGCAACGACCTGCGTCTACTATCGAGCGGCCCACGCGCTGGCATTGGCGAGATCAATTTGCCACCACGCCAAGCGGGCTCCTCCATCATGCCCGGCAAAGTCAATCCCGTCATTCCGGAAGCGGTCAGCCAGATTGCTTTTGAAGTCTTTGGCAATGATGTGACTGTCTCCTTTGCGGCCGAAGCAGGACAGCTTCAGCTCAACGCGTTTGAACCCATTATTGCGCACAGCCTCTACAAGAGCCTGCGTCACCTGCAACGCGGATGCATGATTCTGGCCGACTACTGCGTGGAAGCGATCACCGCCAATCCTCAGCGCCTGGCAGACAGTGTTAGCCAATCTATCGGATTGGTTACGGCGCTTAATCCGTTGATTGGCTACGCCGCAGCCACCGACATTGCCAAGCAGGCGCATGAAACCGGCAAAGGGGTGGCCGAGCTGATTCTGGAGCAGGGCTTGTTAAGTGCGAACGAGCTGGCTCAGGCCTTGCGGCCTGAACTGCTGATCGCGCCACGCACCGTGAACGAATTTGAGCAAACTCTTTAATTAAAAAAAACTGACAGGCCCGCGCACGGACCGACAAGGGAGATAAGCATATGAAGCTGAATAAGCAAACCACATGGATTCTGATTGCCATGGCATTGGGTGTGGTGGTGGGGTATATCTGCCACAAAATGGCCGATACCCCTGAACAGGCTCATGCTATTGCCAGCTACTTTGGCATGGTGACGGATATGTTTTTGCGCTTGATCAAAATGATCATTGCGCCGCTGATTTTCGCCACGCTGGTTGCCGGTATGGCCAGCATGGATGATGCAGCGACTGTTGGCCGTATCGGTGGCCGTGCCGTGGGCTGGTTCCTGTTGGCGTCGCTGGTATCGCTGACGGTAGGGCTGATTTTTGCCAATATTTTTCAGCCTGGCGCTAATGTCGGCATTCCCTTGCCGGCTGAATCCGCGCACTTGGGAGTGGATACCTCGGCACTGAACCTGAAAACGTTTTTGACTCACGTTGTGCCACGTAACTTTTTTGAGTCCATGTCCAAGAACGAGATTTTGCAAATCCTGGTGTTCTCGGTATTTTTTGGACTGGCCTTGGGGAAAGTGCGTGGCAATCCCCAGGCAAACACCCTCGCACAAACTATCGAGGGCGCTGTGCCGGTGATGCTGACGGTAACCAACTACGTCATGTACTTTGCGCCACTGGGGGTGTTTGCAGCCGTGGCCAATATCATCACGACGGAAGGGCTGGGTATTTTGGCGGTCTATGGCAAGTTTCTGGGCAGTTTTTATGCCACCTTGGTGGTGTTGTGGTTGATTTTGCTTGCTGCCGGATTTCTGGTGCTCAAGGGTCGGGTATTCACGCTGTTCAAAGAAATCCGTCAACCCATGTTGCTGGGTTTTTCCACCGCCTCCAGTGAAGCGGCCTATCCGCGTCTGATGGAAAAGCTGGAAGTGTTTGGTGTACGCAAGCGCGTTATCGGCTTTGTCCTGCCGCTGGGCTATTCCTTTAACCTGGATGGCTCCATGATCTACACCGCTTTTGCCGCTTTGTTTATCTCACAGGCGTATGACGTGCCGCTGACCTTGCAACAGCAGATTATTATGCTGCTGGTGTTGATGATCTCCAGCAAAGGTATCGCCGGTGTGCCACGCTCCGCGCTAGTCGTGGTGGCCGCGGTTTTACCGATGTTTGGTCTGCCTGAGGCTGGTGTACTATTGATCATGGGCATTGATCACTTTCTGGACATGGGCCGCACCGCGACAAATGTATTGGGTAACGGCATTGCCACAGCCGTTGTCGCTAAATGGGAAGGTGCCATCGATGCGCCCGACGAGGCGGACAGCAGGGCGGCAGGCTCATCGCAGCCCCGGCCCGAGGAGGCAGCCCCGGCAAGCTCAGCGCCTGTCATTGCCTGACACCCCTCCTGTCTGGGTAGCGGCTGTTTACTACAATCCCGTGTCAGTGGCCGCTACGTTTTTATGCATTTGCTCCGATTTTTTCGTCTTCAGAAAGTCTTGCTGTTGCTGACATTGATTGTGTCACTGGCTGCCATAGCGGGCATGGTGGCTTACCGTGTTGGCGAAGCGCTTGGACTGGCCAGTTTGCAGGACTCAGCGCGACAGCGTCTGAACTTGTATGCGTTGACATTGCGTCACGAAGTCGAGAAGTACGAATATTTACCCAAGATGCTGGAGCTGGATCAAGCGGTGGTGGGGCTGTTGGAGCGTGGCACCCAGTCCTCGCTTGGGGTCAACCGTCATCTGGAGCGCTTGAACGAGCGCGCCAAGACCCGCGTGATTTACATCCTTGGACGCCAGGGGCACGTTCTGGCGACCAGCAACTGGCAACAGGCCGACAGTTATCTGGGGGAAGACCTCTCTTATCGCCATTATTTTTCCGAGGCACGCCAAGGGCGGCCCGGTTTCTTCTTTGGCGTTGGAACCACTCGGGGTGAGGCAGGCTATTACATCTCCGCACCCATCTCGCTGGCAGGGCATGTCATGGGGGTGGCCGTCATCAAGGTGGACCTGGATCGTTTACAGGATTCCTGGACCCATGCACAAGCGCCGGTGATCGTTTCCGATCACTATGGTGTGGCGATCTTGTCCTCCGTACCCGCCTGGAAATTTACGGCAAATCAGCCCCTGACTGAAGATGTGCAGCAGTACCTGCGCGAGACTCGCCAGTACAACGGTTTACCGATTGCGCCACTGGATCTGCTGACCCAAAAAGTGCTGAGCCGAGATGCGCAATTAGTGTCTTGGTCTGGGACCGGGACAGAGTCGGAGACAGAGGATCAGGTTCGCGGACTTTTTCTGGCTCAGACACTTCCGTTTGGTGCTAACGGCTGGACTTTGACGCTGTTTTTGCCCACCGATCTGGTCTATTCCATGGCTCGCCTGTACGCAGGCCTGGCCGCCTTGGGGATCCTGTCCTTTTTTGTGATGTTGATCAGTTGGTATTTGCGCCGGCAGCAACAGCGTGATCGGGCTCTTGCTCGCTTGCAACTGGAGCGGGCCCATGCTCAGCTTGAACGCAAAGTGGAGGAGCGTACCCGCACGTTGGAAGAGACTCAGGCCGGCTTGATTCACGCAGGCAAACTGGCCGTCATTGGACAATTGTCTACTGGCCTGGCCCACGAGCTCAATCAACCCTTAACTGCGCTGCGTACCTTATCAGGGAACACCATCCGCTTCATGGAGCGCGGCGACCTGGATACGGTGCGCGCCAATTTGAAGCGCATCAATGATTTGGTGGACAGCATGGGCGCATTGACCTCACAACTCAAGCAATTTGCTCGCAAATCGCCCGGTCATTCGGGGCTGGCAGATTTGAACGCCATCATCGATCATGCCTTGCTGATCCTGGAACCCTCTATTAACCAACACCGCGCAACGATACATGTGCAATTGGCTGACGATGCGGGCAGGGTGCTGTGCAATCCCAACCGCCTTGAACAAGTCATTGTTAATTTACTGAGCAATGCGATTGATGCCGCGTCTACGCAAAACGCTCATCCCGTCGTTCAGATCAGCAGCCAGCGGCAAGGCCAGCAGGTGGCGATCCGGGTTCATGATAATGGCCCGGGATTAAGCGAGGAGGTGCGTTTGCATTTATTCGAGCCGTTTTTCACCACCAAAGACAGTGGTACCGGACTGGGCCTGGGTTTGGCCATTTCGATGAGTATCATCCAACATTGTGGGGGTCGCTTGACGGCAGATAACTTGCCAAGCGGTGGCGCCGTATTCACTATTGTGCTTCCCTTTCCTGGAGCAGAAAAATGTACGACGCACTGACGGTTCTTATCGTTGAAGACGATGCCAATGTACGTCTGGGTTGTAGCCAAACCTTGCAGCTTGAAGGCATTCGGGTGGAGCAGGCCGAGAGCGCAGAACAGGCCTTGCGCCTGCTGCACAATGGCTGGCCAGGCATTGTCGTGTCCGATGTACGTTTGCCGGGCGCCGATGGCATGAGCTTGTTGCAGCAATTGCAACATGTAGACAGCGATTTGCCTGTGGTGCTGATTACCGGCCATGGCGATGTATCAATGGCCGTTCAGGCCATGAAAATGGGGGCCTATGATTTCATCGAAAAGCCCTTTTCGCCCGAACATTTTGTACAAGTCGTATCGCGCGCCTTGGATAGGCGCCAAATGAGCTTTGAAATCAAAGCATTGCAGTGTCAATTGCAAGACAAGCAATCCATTGAAGCCCGTGTGCTGGGCAACTCTTCAGTCATGTCCAAGGTGCGTGAACTGATCTGCAATCTGGGCAATAGTGCTGCCGATGTACTCATTTTTGGCGAAACCGGCACCGGAAAAGAGCTGGTGGCGCGCTGTCTTCACGAGGTGGGACACACCAGTGAGGGCAATTTTGTGGCCGTCAACTGCGGCGCACTGTCCGACAGTCTGTTTGACAGTCAAATGTTTGGTCATGAAGCAGGCGCTTTTACGGGCGCCGGCAAGCGGGTAATCGGCAAAATCGAACATGCACATCAGGGTACGCTGTTTCTGGATGAAATAGAGAGCATGCCGATGGCCATGCAGGTCAAACTATTGCGCGTCTTACAGGAACGAACGCTGGAGCGACTGGGTTCGAATCAATCCATCGCCATCAATTGCCGGGTGATTGCGGCCACGAAAGTAGATTTGCTGGCGCAGGCTGATCAAGGCCAGTTCCGTCACGACTTGTATTACCGCCTGAATATGGCCACCTTGCCCTTGCCCCCCTTGCGTGAACGGCGCGAGGATATTGGCCTGTTGTTTGAACATTTTGCTTTGTTGGCGGCGGCCCGACATGGCCGCCCGGCTCTGGAGCCGGACTCCGAGCGCCTGCAGGCCATGCTGGCCTGGCATTGGCCAGGCAATGTGCGCGAGCTCCGCAATTTTGCGGACCGTTGCGTGCTGGGAGTCAACAGCGCCTTGCCCGGTCAGCAAGCTGCGCCAGGAATGGTGCCGACCTCCCTGGTCCAAACGGTGGAAGCGGTCGAGCGTGCCTTGATCGTCGAGGCCCTGAGACGACATCAACATAATTTGACCCGTGCCGGACAGGAGTTGGGCATCGCCAAAAGCACGCTGCACGATAAGATCCGCAAGTATGGTTTGTCAGCGTCCTAATGTCTTTCTCTTCGAGTTCCTGTTTGTGCCGATGGGGCCTGTCATTGTCAGGATAAGCAGCTCTTTGTCTGATTGATCTATGATCAGAGCTTTCGTCCTACTTTTTTATGGCGTTCTATCATGGAGCTGCGTCAGCTGCGGTATTTCTTGCGTGTAGTGGAGTTGGGCAGCATGGGTAAGGCCGCCCAGGACCTGGGTATTGTCACTTCGGCGCTCAGCCAGCAAATCAGCCGCCTGGAAGGGGAGTTATCGGTACGCCTGTTACAGCGCACATCGACAGGTGTGGTCCCTACCGCCGCCGGCTTGGCTTTTCGTCAAGAAGCTCAATTGGCGTTGAGACACACCGATAATGCCGTCCTGGCGGCGCAGGCCGCTCGGCTGTCTGGGCAGGTCACGGTAGGTCTGGCTCCGACCACCGGTTCGGTTCTGGCGGTCCCTTTTCTCAGTGCCATGAAGCAGCGCTATCCCGATGTGCGGGTACATCTGATTGAAAGCTTATCGGGCAATCTGTCTCAAATGCTCAACCGACGCCAGATTGACTTAGGGGTGGTGTTCCATACGGCAGGGCATCACTCCTGGAGTGCGCAAGCTATTTTGGATGAACGCCTGTTTCTTATCATCCACCCCAATCAACGCCACTTGTTGCCTGAGGGGCACTCGTTAACGCTGGGTGATATTGCCAATCTGCCACTTGTCATGCCCAGTGCCTCCCACGGCTTACGTGCTTTGCTGAATGCCGAATTTTTCCGCGAAGGCACTGAGGCCAATGTTGTGGTGGAGATTGACGGCCTGGCCTTGTTAATGGATGTGGTGTGCTCTGGCTACGCCGCAACGGTTCAACCTGGCGCGGCGGTAGTTCGTAATCACAATCAACGTTTAGTGAGCTTGCCTTTAGCGCATGAAACCCTCAAACGCCGCAACCTGATCGCCAGCTTATCCGACGAAGAATTAGCACCAGCGGGGCTGGCGGCCCGGATCGTGCTGGCCGATGTCATGCGCTCGCTGGTGCAGCAATCACGCTGGCCAGGAGCCACGCTACTGTGAAACAGATACGTTTCCTCAGAAAGCGGTAGCCCTTGGCCCCCTTTGTTGCTCACCCGTTTTAGCTGTGCCCACACCCATTTACGCTGGAGCGTGTTGTCGCGTTGCTTACTAGACGAGGTCGTCCTGTGTACTTGGCCTTCACTTTTAGTGAACACCTATAGCCTTGGTCATACTGGCGTCGACAAGACCACATCCCTAAAGTAGACCCCGTTCCATATCGTGGCGAAACGCTTAAGCCACGAATAGCACACAGGAAACGGACAACAATGGTTGATGTACTTGTTATTGGAGGCGGCAACGCCGCATTGTGCGCAGCCCTCTCAGCCCGAGAGGCAGGGGCACGTGTTCTTTTGCTGGAAGCTTCTCCCCGTGAGTGGCGAGGAGGCAATTCGCAACACACCCGTAATTTGCGTTGTATGCATGATGCGCCGCAAGATGTCCTGGTCGATGCTTATCCAGAGGAGGAGTTCTGGCAAGACTTGCTCAAAGTGACAGCCGGAAAAACGAATGAGCATCTGGCCCGCTTAGTCATTCGCACGACGAGCACCTGTCGCAACTGGATGCGCAAGCACGGTGTCAACTTTCAGCCTCCGCTCTCAGGCGCCTTGCATGTGGCGCGCACCAATGCTTTTTTCATGGGTGGCGGTAAAGCCCTGATAAATGCCTATTACCGCAGTGCTCAAGCCCTGGGGGTGGACATTCGCTATAACGCGCCTGTTGATCGGCTGGAAATAAAGGACGGTCAATTTTTAGCAGCGTGGTGCGGCGAACAACGTATCCAGGCACGAGTCTGCGTATTAGCGGCGGGCGGCTTTGAATCCAACCGTCAATGGTTACGGGAGGCCTGGGGACAAAACGAGCTTGGAGAGTGGCCTTCGGATAACTTCCTGATTCGTGGCACACGTTTTAACCAAGGCGTGTTATTGCGCCATATGATCGACGATCACAAAGCAGACCATATCGGCGACCCAACCCAGGCACATATGGTGGCAATTGACGCACGAGCCCCGTTGTATGACGGGGGTATCTGCACCCGCATTGACTGTGTATCCCTAGGGGTCGTGGTTAACCGTCAAGCCAAGCGATTCTATGACGAGGGTGAAGATTTCTGGCCCAAACGTTACGCGATTTGGGGACGTTTGGTCGCCCAACAAGCGGGCCAAATTGCGTATTCGATCATAGACAGTAAGGCGATTGGTCGATTCATGCCCCCGGTTTTTCCTGGCCAAAAGGCTGAAACATTGCCCGAGCTGGCCCGCAAACTGGGTCTGGACGAGGTGGCGTTCCAGAAAACCCTGAATGATTACAACAAAGCCTGCCAGGTCGGGAAGTTTGATCACACATCGCTGGACGACTGTCACACCCAAGGTATTGCGCCTGCCAAAACGCACTGGGCCTTGCCGATTGATACCCCCCCGTTTTATGGCTATGCCTTGCGCCCAGGCGTGACATTTACCTACCTGAGCCTGCTCACCGACGAAACAGCTGCCGTACGTTTTGACAACAAACCTAGCCGCAATCTGTTTGTTGCCGGCGAGATGATGGCGGGCAATGTGCTGGGGCAAGGCTATACAGCAGGAGTGGGAATGTCGATTGGTACAACCTTTGGCTGCATTGCAGGCACACAGGCTGCACAGGCGGCCAGACAATGAAAACGCTGTTGCGCCCTGATCCCGAGACTCCCATGAAATCACTTCAAGCATTAATAAATGATGCATGCAACACCGAGTTGCACGCACACTCGCCCAGTCCCATGGTGCACCACACAAGGAATGAACAGGAGGTCGATCGCATCATGACGATCTGTAATGCCTGTCGTTACTGTGAGGGCTTTTGCGCGGTCTTTCCCGCGATGACACGCCGTTTGATGTTCGAGCCAGCGGACGTGCATTACCTGGCAAATTTATGCCATAACTGCGGGGCGTGCCTGCATGCTTGCCAATACGCAGCGCCTCACGAATTTGCGGTCAATGTTCCGCAAGCGATGGCCAAGGTTCGTGCCCAAACCTATACCCAGTATGCCTGGCCAAAGAGGCTGGGCAAGCTCTACGAGCGCAACGGCTTGGTGATGTCGATTGCGTTGACCTTGGGATTGGCCTTGTTCCTGATTTTGGCGTTGGCGCTCAACGGTACGCTCTGGGACGCAGCATTGGCTGGAGATTTTTACAATCTATTCCCGCATAACCTGTTGGTAGGCATGTTTGCGCCCGTGTTCCTGTTTGCGGTCTTTGCCTTAGGCAAAGGGGTGCATGGTTTTTGGGTAGAAATCACTCCGGCCACCAGTGGCGCACCTGTCAGCAGGACGGCTGCCGCCGAGGCGACCCATTCGGTGCTCAAGCTCAAGTACCTGGATGGGGGGCATGGGAAGGGATGCCATAACGAGGATGACGCCTACACCTTGTCGCGCCGCCGATTTCATCACCTGACCTTTTATGGCTTCATGCTGTGCTTTGCTGCAACCAGCCTGGGCACGATCTACCACTATCTATTCGATATGGTAGCTCCGTACGATTTCCCCAGTCTGCCCAAACTGCTGGGATCGGTGGGAGGGGTGAGCCTATGTATCGGCACGGCCGGCTTGGGCTATCTGAACATGCGTCGCGACCCGGCACAGGGCGATCAGCAACAAAAGCCGATGGATCTGGGTTTTATTGCCTTGCTGTTTTTGATTAGCGCCAGCGGACTGGCCCTATGGCTGGCCCGTAGCACACCCGCGATGGGTTTGTTGTTGTGCTTGCATCTCGGAGCAGTGATGGCGCTTTTTGCCACCTTGCCTTATGGCAAGTTTGCACACGGTATTTTCCGCAGCGCATCGCTATTGCGCCATGCCATAGAGAAGCGGCAGCCAAACCCCATTCGTGCCGGTGGCGACTGACCCTGTCGGGTTTGAAGCCTCCCTTTTTTCATCGCAACCATACTTATAACGACCCAAGAGGAGCATCATGCGTTTTCGTCCCTTTTCCTGTTTTGCCAGTGCCGCCTTATCAATCGGTTTGCTTGCCTCATCGGTGCAAGCACAGACATTTCCACCCCAAAAGTCGATTTCTTTAGTTGTCGGCTTCGCAGCCGGTGGCGCAGCCGATGCCGCCGCCCGCATGATTGCCAAAAAACTTGGGGACAACATCGGTCAGACTGTTGTTGTACAGAACAAAGCAGGCGCTGGCGGTATTTTGGCGCATCAGCAAGTGGCTAATGCTGATAATGATGGCTCGGTGTTGCTCTTGGGCTCCGTGGGGCCAATGACTATTTCTCCACACCTGATGAAAGTGCCTTACGACCCGTTCAAAGACCTGGCTCCTTTGTCGGGAGGTGTACATTTTCCCAACGTACTGGTTGTGCATAAAGGTATAGGTGCAAAAACCTTGAGCGAGTTTATTGAGCTTGCCAAGAGTGAGCCTGGTCTTATCGACTTTGCTTCTTCCGGATCAGGTTCTGCCTCACACTTGGCCGGAGAACTCCTTAACCAGCGCGCTGGAGTTGAAATGGTGCACGTCCCTTATCGTGGCGGCGGTCAAGCTTTGCAAGATCTTATCGGGGAACGGGTGGCTTCATACTTTGCGGCTCCACCGACAGCAGCCCCGCACATTAAGGTCGGTACCTTGATTCCATTAGCGACAACCGGTTTGGAGCGCTCTGCTGATATGCCAACGATTCCAACGGTGGCAGAGGCCGGCTACCCTGGTTTTATTGCACTAAACTGGTATGCATTCTTAGGGCCGGGAACGATGCCAGAGGACATTCAGGAGCGTTGGAATCAGGAGCTAGTCAAGGTATTGAACGATCCTGAAATACGTCAGTCCTTGCTGGACTATGGCTTAACTCCTCAGCCAACAAGCCGTGCCGAATTAACCCAGTTCATGGAACAGGAGTCAGCTCAGTGGCGAAAGACCATTCAAGAGCGTGGACTAAAAGGGGAGTAACAGTCCCTGTATCCATGAAGCTGAATGTGCGAATGCGGCTACGTTTGCGGCCGCACTCTTGAAAGCACAAACCATCCAGTTCATGAAATAGGTTCTTGGGGTAGAGGGCATCGCCTTGAAGACTGGCCTTTGCCATTGGGGCCACTCAAACTTGGGCCACTAAGGAAAGAGGCCGATTATCCCAAGGAATAATCGGCACCCTTATCCTTTAACAACGGTTTGATGCAGGTGTGGTTTTTTTAAGCCGACAACTTCTCCACTCGGGCTGGCAGACCCTGTCGCACAGCAGCGCCAGAGACCCAGTCAATCCACACGTTGTCCTGCCCATCGCCACGGGTTGGATCGGCAAACCCCAATTCGTTCAGATTCACGCCTGCTGCCAGATCGTTCAGGTGAGGCATAGCCTCGCCATCGATCTGGTGCGAACGGGCCCCCAGCTCGGTATGACCAAAACCGTGCTCGATAGCGATGGCACCGCGCATGATACCGCCACGCACCAAAGCAACACCTTCAACCGCGCCGCCGGGTGTGCTGACACGAATACGGTCGCCGTTACGAATACCCATGTTTTTCGCATCATCCAGATTCAAGGAAATCGGGTTATGCGGGTGTACCTGGCGCAAACGTGACATGCCGATGGACATGGAGCTCATCAAATTGGATTTGTAGGAGCTCATCAGCAGCGGCCACTCTTGCTCAGAAAAGTGTTCGCGCATCGGGCTGCCGTCGGCTAGACGGGTTGGGTACCATGTAGGGCAGCCGCTCAAACGTTCACCCGTCATGGTGTGACGCATCTTGGCCAAGTCCTCATTCCAGATCTGCAAGGCGTTGTCGTAACGTTTTTTCAGTTGATTCCCTTTCCAGGCGTTTTCAACTCGGTCGAAGCGACCTCCGCGAGTCAGCAACATGGCCACTTTGCGCTGCTCTTCGGGATGCAGGCGCGCTTGCAGATCCGGGAAGAGGCGATCCACGCCTGTCATGCGCATATCGTCGTCGGATGCGTCGCCAACCGGGCGGCCAGCACCAAAAGCGATATTGGCCATGCCGCGCAGATAGAAATCCTCGGCGCGCAACAAGTCATGGGCATTGCCCGCCTTGTCTTTCAGAACGCCTTTACCAAAACCAGGTAACTCCAGACGCAAAGCCACGGCAAACAGGAAACTTTCCAGGTTGATGGGCTGGCCATCGGCCGTGCGATCCACACGTGGCTGCACCACTGGCCAACGTAGGGTGGAGGATTTGGCAATCACGTCGGCCCAAGGTGCCGACACCCCCCAGCTTTCGTACGTCACCGTGTCTGGCACGATGTAATCTGCATACGCGTTGGTCTCGTTGATGAACGGGTTTATCGAAATTGATAAAGGCAAAGCAGCAGGGTCTTTCAGTTTGTGCAGCAAGGTATTTTTAAAACCTGCAATGGCGTAGACCGGATTACTCATGTGATTAATCCAGACCTTGGCTGAATAGGGGTAGCCATTCAGACCTGAAGCAATCATTTCACTGCTCAAAGCCCCCACGGCGGGGTACCAGGGAGCAGGAGCCGGGTACAAGGCTTCACCATTCGCCTGACGACGCTTGAATTCGCTGGATTTTTCGTAAGCGAAGCGATGACGCGACAAGGACACGCCTTTAGCCGTCACTTTGCCAGGAAATTGTGCGAAGTTGTAGCGCGGGCCGGGGCCAAAAGGACCAAATGGGCCGGCATCCAGCACCAAACCACCTTTCAGATTCAGGTTGCCGACCAAGGTGTTCAACATGGCAATAGCGTAAGCCGTGTAGAAACCAGAACCGTTCATGGTGCCACCGTGAGCGTCAGCCACGGCTTGGCGACCGTAGCTGGTAAATTCGCGGGCCAGCTCGATCAGGGTTGCTTCTTCCATGCCGCAGCCTTTGGCGTACTCGGCAATGGATTTTTCCTGACTGCGCTCGCGCAGCATGTTCAACGCAGTACAGACGCGTACATCCTGGCCTTCCAGCTCAACACTACGGTCGACAAATAGCGTGGCGCGATCCAGATCGGTATGGGCGCGTAGCTCACCTTGTTCGTCCTGAACGATAAAGGGCGATTCAGTGCCTTCGGCCACTTCCCAACCCAGATCCGTGCCACGCAAATAACGTCCAAAGCCAGGATGCTTGGGATCTGCAATCAATAAATGGCTGGCGTTAGTCCAGGAAGCCGTATTTTCGTCCTGCTCGGCAGGTGCGTGGGGCAAGGACAAGTGTTCTGCATCAAACCGCTCTTGTTCCAGAATCCAGCGCAACATGCCCATGACCAAAGACAAGTCGGTGCCGGGCAGAACAGGCTGCCAGCGGTTGCCACTGCCCGAGGCCAGACTGGACGAGGTGGGCAGAATCGGGGAAACAACCACGTACTTGAAGGTATTTTCAGGACGCGAACGGGCTTCGGCCAATTCACGGCCCTGACGCTGGAACGGGTTACCGGATTGAGCCGGTGCAGCGCCAATAAACAGGCCAAATCGGGCATTTTTCCAGTCAGGCTTGCCGTGAGGCAGCCCTTTAATGTCGTTCATGGCAGCCCCCGTTCCCACACGGAAACTTTGACCGCAATATGAACCGTGGTTACTGACGTTGACCGTGCCAAAGGCTTGCTCGGCAAAGCGTTTGAGCAGTGGTGTACGGCCTTCGTTCGCGGCATCGGTGAACAATAACTGGTTGGCCAGTGGGCCAAACTCGGGATTCTGTGGGTCAATCAAGGTTTCATGATCCCAAATGGCACGCAAACCGTCGACATGTCCTTCTTTGAACAGATCGCCACCTTCACAGACTTCTTCAATCAATTGCTCAAAGCTGATGCGCTCCCATTGGCCTGAACCACGGGGGCCGACACGCTTCAAAGGCGATAAAACACGGTAAGGACTGCTGTGCTGCTCCAGCATGGAAGCGCCACGGGCACAGGCACTGGCACGGCCTTCCAGGCCGTTTTCTCCGCCCAGCATGGCGTAAACCTCGCGTACGGGCTGCTCCATAGGAGCGGACTGCGTGGTTGCCAAAGGATGGTAAGGGTTGCCAGCGATACGCAGAATCTTGTTGTTCTCCGTATCAATACGTACGCGCACACCACACTGTGTCCAGCACCCCAAACAGCTGGAAGGGCTCACAATCTGGCCGGGTTGCGTATCAAGCAGGCCGGTAATTGGGTCAATACGGAACTCGGCCTGCAAGGAGTTGCCACGGGTGGCGTGGGCAGTTGGCGCTCCGGCTGTACCTTGGCCCAGACCTTGCACCGCCTTGACCACGGTGTCGCTATAACCTGCCGCAAACGCAGCCAGACCACCCACAGCGGCACCGCCGCGGGTCAATACCTGCCGACGCGACAGGTTAGGGGTTTCTTTTTTCTTGCTCATGACGATAAGTACCTGAAAGCTAGTGAGTCTGTGGGGCCTAGGCCGTCAACGTTGAACGGCGGGCCGGGAACAGAGAGAGCAGGGTGGTGCTGGCGGCGAGCAAGGCAATACACAAGCCCAGCACACCCAGCATTCCCAGCAGGCCATCGCTGCCTAAGGGCATGGTGTAGAGGTACAAACCAGCGCCGTATTTGGGCACACCTTGTACCGCCATGAAAATAATCCAGCGAAATACCCAGGCAGAGCCAAGCATGAAAGCAGCGCAGACCAAGCTGTACAGATTGCCTTGCAAGGTGCTGATCGGACGGCTGAGCATATACAGAAGCAGCAGACCGAAGGCAGAAGACCCCAGGAAACCCAAACGCCATACGGGGTAACTCTGGAATAGCTCCCAGGCAGTACCGAAAGAATGGCTGTAGCCCAACAGACCCGAACCCACCCAGAACAGAGCGACCACGATCAAGGTCAGAACCACGCCCAGAGACCAGCGGCGTACGTATTCCAGCGGTAAATTGGCTACGCCACCGGGTAAGAGACGAGCAACCAGCAAGATGGCTCCCAGACTGGCCAGAGCGGCCGTCAAGGCGAAGTTGATGGGCAGAAAGGCGGTGTTCCACAAGGGGCGCGAGCGCAGCACCATCACTTCAAAACCGCTGTAAACCAGAATCGACAAGGCCGACACCAGCAAAGCCAAGCTCAACCAGCGCCACAGAGCACGTTTGTTCAACCACCAAGCCAGCACATTGGCCACGGACAGACCGACGAACAGGGGCAGCAGGACGGCGCCCAGAGACATCCAGGACCAGGGAGTGAAGTAGGCGTAGAAATGCCAGAAACGACCCGGTTGGTGCAGGTCAGCCAGCAAGGACACAGGAGCGGCAATGCTGCTGCACAGCAGCACAATCATCAGCGCGGGTTCCAGACGGCGTAAGGCGCTGTCGCTGGACCAGGCGCAACGCCATACCCATACGGTGCTGGTGGCGGCCATACCGACCAGAAAAAAGTATTGAACTGCCCAAGGGAGCCAGGCAACCTCGTAGGCGGGGGTCAGAATTTCAATAATAGACATAGCGGCCTCTTAGAACTGATGGGTCAAGCGCACACTGGCCTGACCATCCACACCGTCGACGAACTCATCTGGCAAGCCGATATAAAACACATGCGGGCTGGTATTCATGCCGGGTTTGAGAACGCGGATTTCCTCTTTGTGCTCCTTGAGCAATTGGGAAATCGTGCTGGTTTCATCGTTCATATCACCAATGACACGGGCACCTCCGACGCAGCTTTCCACACAGGCGGGCAACAGTCCCACTTCCAAGCGGTGCTCACAGAAGGTGCACTTGTCGGCGGTTTGCGTTTCATGGTTAATGAAACGGGCGTCGTAAGGACAGGCTTGAACACAGTAGGCACAGCCGACACATCGCTCGTTGTCAACCAACACCACACCGTCCTCGCGCTGGAATGTGGCCTGTACAGGACAGACTGGTACACAGGGCGGGTTGTCGCAGTGGTTGCAGAGACGGGGCAGGCTCAGCATCGCCGCCTGTTGCTGTTCATCAAGCACCTCGTATTGCAGAACCGTGGTGCGGAACTGGCCGATAGGCGGCGCGTTTTCGATAGAACAGCTAACCGTACAGGCCTGGCAACCGATACATTTTCTTAGATCAACCACCATGCCGTAGCGGGCCCCATCTTTCCCACCGCTACGTCGTGGAGGCTGGCTGTTCATCGCTGCTTGAACAGGTTGAATAGGAATAATCGTGGCCCCGGCACTCAGGCCTAGCAATTCCTTAAGAAAACGTCGCTTGCCCTTTTTGGGCTCGGCGCTTGGAGTCATGTGTTTTCCTTTACATGCTTGGGTTGAACCCATTTACATTATTTGTAGTTATAAGCATATGAAGAATCCAAGCCTCCAGTCTTGATGAAGGTCAAAAAGAACATTTAAAGGTTGAAATGTTGACGCGCGGCTGTACTTTCCAGGCACAAAAAAGCGCCCCTCCGTTTTGGGGAGGGGCGATAGGTATCTTGATAGAGATGAAAACGCTTAGAACGTCCCGCTCAATCCCAGGAAGAAAGTGCGGCCTGGCTGATTAAAGGTATGTGCCCCGGCGCCATAAATATAGTTCGGTGTCCCTAGGTTCACACCGATGGCATTACCGCGACGGAACAGACGTTTGTCAAAGAGGTTATCGACCCCTGCGTTGACGCGGAAATGCTTGTTGATCTTGTACTGCGTGCTCAGACCAAACAAGGCGTAAGGCGAGACCTTGTCGGTTGCAGAACCCGTCAAAGGCTGACCGTAGTAATCGTATTTCGGTGGCTTTTGCTCGCCGTAGAAGGTTGCCTTGGCGCGCAGCGACCAGTCGGCATTCACGTCCCAGTCCAGCGTGGTGTTAATGGTGTACTTGGGAATAGTGGACAAGGCTTCGCCGGTGGTCTTGTTCTTGGACTCGATCATGTAGGTGAAGTTGGTAGACCACATCCAGTTTTCAGCCAGGGGCAGGGTCAAGTTACCTTCCAGGCCGGAGACGACAGCTTTGGGGATGTTTTCCCATTGCAGAATCAATTGCTGATTGTTCAAGGCCGTGAAGCTATCCACGGCAAAACGACCCGCTTCCACTTTGTTGCGGTAATCGTTGTGGAAATAGGTCAGGCTGGCACCCAGGCCATTGTCACCCACGTACTCCACGCCCAGCTCTTTATTGATGCTGGTTTCAGCCTTCAAGTCCGAATTACCTTGCAGGAAACAACCCGTACTGCTGCCCGTGGTATTGCCCCAGCAGCCGTTACCCAGGCTGTACAAGGTGTAGCCATCATTGCTTTGATACAGGTTAGGAGCCTTGTAGGCGCGGGCAATACCGGCTTTCAGCAACCAGTTGTCCGTCACCGCATGAGTCAGGTTCAGCGAAGGACTCCAGTTGCTGCCATGCTTGTCGTGATAGTCAAAGCGCAGACCGGGTGTCACCGTGGTCTTGTCAGTGGCGTAGATGTTGTTTTCTGCAAAAACGGAGTAAATATTGGCTCGTGACTTGGGTTTGTATTTGTTGGGAACGCCAGGGATACGGGTCGGGTTACGTTGTGCCAAGTCCGAGGACTTGTCGTTCAGCTCCTGACCCACCCACTCCATACCGAAAGTGGCGTATTGCTCAACGCTGCCGGTTTTGAATTGATGGCTGGCCTCGGCGTGGGCCGTCAGTGTAGTCAGATCAACCGTTCCAAAGCCACCGTCTTTAACCCGAGATGGGTCATTGAAGGCGCCTTCAGTACCACCGGCCAAGCCTTCCAGCAAACGATAGTTGCGTGTTTTTTCGTATTGAAAATAGGCCAGGGAATTTGTCTTGTCGTTCCAGTCGCCACGATGCGTCAGCGAATAGCTTTGGCGATACATCTTGTTGGTCTCATCGCCCAACTGACGTTTGACTTCATCATTGGTATTCGTATTTTGGGTATCGCCTGTGTAGATATTGCCTTGTCGACTATAAGACGCTTCCAGATCCACGGTTTGACGGCTATCAGGGCGCCAGGACAGCAAACCATTGATGTCCTTGTTGCGCACGCCCTCACGGCCAGCAGGCAGGCTGTTCGCGTTAGTGCCACCACGCTCGGTCTGATGTCCTTTATTGATCTCCGGATCATCCGAGTCCGTCTTGTTCAGGTTCCCGTACAGCCGGAAAGACAAGGATTCGCTGATCGGGCCGCTCAAGCCAAAGCTCATGCGACGCGTGGCACCTTCATCGCTATGTTCAGGCAGGTTGCCGTACAGGGAGTAAGTGCCCTGGAAGGTGTCTGTCGTCGGCTTGGTGATGATATTGACCACGCCACCCGCCGCACCGTTACCGTAACGGGCGGCTGCCGGGCCGCGCAATACTTCCACACGTTCGATCTGTTCAGCAGGCACCCAGTTCGTGTCGCCACGCGAATCGCGCTCACCACGCCAGCCAAAACGCACGGCAGAGCGGGAGCTGACGGGTTTGCCGTCAATCAGGATCATGGTGTTTTCCGGCCCCATGCCGCGAATATCGATCTGTCGATTATTACCGCGCTGGCCACTGGCCGAGTTACCAGTCAGATTTACGCCCGGCATGGTACGCAAAACGTCAGAAATATCGTTGGCGGGAGGGGACTTCTGGATGTCTTCGGCGGTGATGATGGAAGAACCCAAGGTCTGCTTGAGTTCCTGCTCGGCCTTGACCACAATGCGCTCCAGCTCCTCGACCTCTTGCGCTTGCGTCTGATAGGGGAAGGCCAACAATAAAGCCACTGCCAGACTGCTTAAAGACATAAAAGATACGCCGCTAGGCACCTGGCGCTTAGCGGCGAAAGACGAGGACACCGACATAATGAACACCCAGTAATAATGAGATTGATTCGTGATTATAAGCAGGGTGGGCAATGTTACGGATTGTTGATCTCGTAAAAGCAACACATCAGACCGGACAAATACAGCCAGGGCTACGCCCCGTCACCGTCACAGCAGCGGCCTGTCAAGGCTGACAGCTTGCGTAGCAACGGGGCTGATTGTATTTAGGCACAAACGCTGCAGCCAGGGCCCATACAAGTGTGGATGACTGAATTTCGGGTGCTGGATCGGGTACCGGGCCCGGTTACATTATTGCCTGCCAGGGCTTGCTGGGGCGTCAGGCCACGCGTGGGGCTGGCCTTGCTGAACAAGCGTCGTGGTGCGCTCAATTGCAGCAAGAGGCTGCCTTTTTCGCAAGCAGGGCAGGTTTGAGGATCATTACGGGTGGCAATACTGCGCAAATGGCTGCTGCGCTGCAGGCAGTGATTGCAAAGATAGTCGTACAAAGGCATGGCGAATCCGAGTAAAGCAAGCCCTGACTTCGATAAGAAGCCAGGGCCAGAGACCGATCAGGTCAAGTTACAGCGTGTGCCTGGACGGCCAAAACGGGCCGCGTCATTCAAGGCACCTTTAGGCAGGATATCGGTATCAAAAATACCGGTAGGCAATGCCAGGGAAGCGGAACTGTTGGGCAGATCCACCACGCCGCCGTAACGGCCTTCAACCGGAGCCGCTGTCAGCAGCATGTACGCCTGCGCGCGCGACAGGTCGGTGGTGCGGCTGATGTAGTCAATGGCTGCCAGACAAGCCTGACGGTACGCAACCGTGGAATCAAGATAGTAGTTGACGCCTTCTTCCACGCTGATGCCGGTAAAGTGCATCCACTGATCGTACTTGGGATCGTGGCGGCCAGGGACGTAAATAGGCGCAGTCAGGTTGTATTGGGCCATGCCGCCTTTGATCAGATCAAAGCCAAGATGGGCCGCGCCGTCCATCTCAATGGCGCCACAGAAGGAGATCTCGCCATCGCCCTGGGAGAAGTGCAGGTCGCCCATGGACAGGCCAGCGCCCTTCACATAGACGGGGAAGTAAATCCGCGAGCCAATGGTCAGATTCTTGATGTCCAGATTGCCGCCGTGCTCACGCGGAGGCACGGTACGAGCTGCTTCGGCTGCCATGCGGTCAAACTCGGCGCCTTTCACGCCGCGCAATACGGCGGTTTTGGCATCGGGTGGATTGGCATGGCCCTTGGGCACCAGCAGGGCTTCACGGCGATTCCACTCTCGCAGCAGCTCGTGCGAGGGCAGGGTGCCGATCAGGCCGGGGTGCATCATGGCCGCAATGCGCACGCCAGGAATGTGACGGGAGGTGGCGTAAACGCCATGCAGGTCCCAGATGGCCTTGTCGGCTTCGGGGAAATGCTCGGCCAAAAAGCCGCCGCCATTTTCCTTGGCGAAAATGCCCGAGAAACCCACGGGGGTAATGCAACGAATATCCAGCAGGTCCACCACCAGGATATCGCCAGGTTCGGCACCTTCAACGTGGATAGGGCCGGTCAATGGGTGGGCACGGGTCAGATCCACATCACGTACGTCGTTGGCGCTGTCCGTGTTTTGAATCTGAGCATCCAGAAAGTCCATACATTCCAGAATCATCTCCTCCCCAGGTTTGACGCTGGTCAGGTCTGGAATATCGGGGTGCCATCGGTTGTGCCCGATTTCAGCTTGTTCGGCCAAGGGTGCGCCGGGTTTGATTTTTATATGCTGCATGTGTTCTCCGAATAATGTGTGCGGGTTCGCACAACGGCGCTTTTAATGCGCTTGGCGACACAATTAACATGACTGAACAGAGCGGGTCAAAGTGCAGGAAGATGACTGTTTTATATGCTTTTTTTTGCCGATAAATAAATCTTAAGCAGACCAATGGTTTAGGCATTAAGTGATTAAAGGACAACACTACGAGGCGTTTGTCCAGAGGATAAATCCTGATATTGAACAAGTTTTTTATGTCGCGGCATGCCGTAAAAACAGCGGGCATCGCTATATGGCGATCCATATACAAGGCATAAGAGTTTCTCGATGGCATAAGCAGACCCAAGGCTGGCGGTGCACATAAGCATTGCTATCGATCGGCTCCCTATAACCCTTATCACGTTGGATATATAAGTCGGCAAGTCGAACTGACAACAATAAAAAACAAATAGAACGCAGGAGACACACTCATGACTCGCCGTACCCCCATCCTGTGGATTCGCAATCCACTGGCCTGTTCAGATACGCAAGCTGCCGGCGGCGTACTGGTGCAAGACAGTCGCATTATCGAAAAAGTGGCCGCCGGTCAGCAACCCAAACAGGCTTACGATCAAAGCTGGGATGCTTCCCGGCACGTTTTGTTGCCCGGTTTGGTCAATACCCATCATCACTTTTACCAAACCCTGACACGGGCCTATACCCCAGCGCTGAACAAGCCCTTGTTCCCCTGGCTGACCACGCTGTATGACGTATGGGCCGGTCTGGATGACGAGCAAATGCAGGTGGCCAGCGAACTGGCCATGGTGGAACTGCTGCAGTCCGGTTGTACGACGGTGGCCGATCACCACTATGTGTTTTCGGGCGCCTTGCAACATGCCATTGATTGTCAGGCAGAAACCGCCCAGCGCCTAGGCGTACGCGCCGCCTTGACTCGCGGTTCCATGAGCGTGGGCCGTGATCAGGGGGGCTTGCCCCCACAAAACGTCGTTCAGGACGAGCAAACCATTCTGGACGACAGCCTGCGCCTGATTCGCCACTATCACCAGCGCGCAGATGGCGCGATGATTACGCTGGCTCTGGCCCCGTGTTCACCGTTTTCTGTCAGTCGTGAGTTGATGAGCGAAAGCGCCAAGCTGGCAGAACGCGAAGACGTACGCCTGCACACGCACCTGGCTGAAACTGAGGACGAAACCGCCTACTGCGAGCGCCTCTTTGGCATGCGTCCCCTGGACTATCTGGATCAGCAAGGCTGGCTAAGCAATCGCACCTGGCTGGCGCACGGCATTCACTTCAACGACGAAGAAATCCAGCGCCTGGGCCGGGCTGGCACGGGGATTGCCCATTGCCCCTCGTCCAATATGGTGCTGGGCAGCGGCCTGTGCCGCACCATCGAGCTGGAAGCGGCCGGTGCCCCCGTCGGTCTGGCCGTGGACGGCTCGGCTTCCAACGACCACTCCAATCTAGCTCAAGAGATGCGACAGGCACTCTTGCTGGGCCGCCTGCGCTATGAGCCGGGCCAGATCACTCATCAAGCGGTTATTCGTTGGGCTACTCAAGGCTCGGCCCGTTGCTTGGGGCGCGAGGACATTGGTGGCCTGAACGTCGGACAGCAGGCCGACCTGGCTTTGTTCACCCTGGATGAATTGCGCTTTTCCGGCGCAGAAAACCCCTTGGCTGCCTTGCTGCTCTGCGGCGCAGACCGGGCCGACCGTGTGATGGTCGCCGGACAGTGGCGCGTGATTGACGGCCAAGTCTGCGGCATTGATGTGCAAGACCTGATGCAACGCCATCAAGCCGCTGCTCGTCGTTTGCGCGACAAGGTACTGGATACCGCAGCGATAGCTTGAGTTTTGTAGTGACAGGGCCGACAGAGCTCTGCCTATTTCTTATTCGGAGACATTCATGACAACAGCTAAAAGGGCAGCGGATACAGCTCGCCCCGAAGACGAGAATCTGGGCCTGGGCGCGAATCTGGCCTATGGCTTTCAACACGTATTGACCATGTACGGCGGCATTATCGCCGTGCCGCTGATTATTGGTGAAGCAGCGGGTTTACCTGCCAATGAAACCGGCTTGCTGATTACCGCCTGCTTGTTCATGGGTGGTCTGGCCACCTTGCTGCAAACACTGGGCGTGCCATTTTTTGGCTGCCGTCTGCCGCTGGTTCAAGGGGTGTCGTTTTCCGGCGTCGCCACCATGATTGCTATTTTGGGCACGGGAGGCGGCTTGCCGGCCGTATTTGGCGCGGTCATTGTGGCGTCCTTGATAGGGCTGCTGATTACGCCGGTCTTTTCACGGGTGATCCGGTTCTTCCCGCCCTTGGTGACCGGCTGCGTGATTACAACGATTGGCCTGACCCTGATGCCGGTGGCCGCATTCTGGGCCATGGGTGGCAACCCGTCAGCTCCGGACTTTGGCAGCGTCGGCAATATCTCCCTGGCCGCCATGACCTTGCTGATCGTGCTCCTGCTCAGCAAGCTGGGCAGCGCCACGATCTCCCGCCTGTCCATTTTGCTGGCCATCATCATCGGTACTGTTATTGCGCTTGCCATGGGCCATGCGGATTTCTCTGCCGTCAGCCAAGGCGAGGTCTTTGCCTTGCCCAGTCTGTTTCACTTTGGCATGCCCACTTTTCAGACTGCCGCGATTATCTCCATGTTCATTGTGATCATCGTGACGCTGGTGGAAACATCGGCAGACATTCTTGCCGTAGGTGACATTATCGAGACCAAAGTTGATGCGCGTCGTCTGGGCGATGGTCTGCGTGCCGATATGCTCTCCAGCCTGATCGCACCGATTTTCGGCTCCTTCACACAAAGCGCCTTTGCCCAGAACGTCGGCTTGGTGGCGGTAACGGGCGTGAAAAGCCGCTACGTCGTGGCTTTTGGTGGTTTGATTCTGATCGCGTTGGGTCTACTGCCCATCATGGGCCGCCTGGTTGCCGCTGTTCCCCCAGCCGTACTGGGTGGCGCGGGCATGGTCCTGTTTGGCACCGTCGCGGCCAGCGGTATTCGTACGCTGGCCAAGGTCAATTATGAAAACAATATGAACCTGATCATCGTGGCCACGGCTATCGGTGCCGGCATGATTCCTATTGTGGCTCCCAAGTTCTACGAGCACTTCCCGGTCTGGTTTGCGACGATTTTCCACTCTGGCATCAGTTCGGCTGCCCTGGTTGCGATTGTGCTGAATCTTTTGTTCAACCACTTCACCTTGGGCAATTCCGATCAACCTTCTGTTTTTGCTGCTGGTGGGGGCCGCTACCTGCGGGTCTCGGACGTGGCCAACCTTAATGAAGGTGATTACGTTGAAAACGGCAAGATCATAGACAAGAATGGCAAGGAAGTTCCCATTATTGCCGATGAACACCCTGCACCCGAACAGCCCCCGGTACTGCATACAAAACCGGGTTTAAGCAGCACCTGAGCAATGGGATCCGTTGCTAAAAGAACATAAGATCGTACCTTTAGCCACCTTGTCTCTCTAGGGAGCAAGGTGGTTTTTTTTATCCAAGCCCTTGAAATATAAGCGACTAGCCTCATCTTTCTTTAGGTAGGCGATCGAGCCCACGCCTTCCATTGCAGTAGGGCTCAGCAAAGGAAAAATGGAGATCAAGCATGGCAAACAATTTGACACGTTTTAATCCGTTTGGGGATCTGACCGGTACAGAGACATGGCGGGATTTTGAGGATATTTTCCGGCGCGTGCCAGTCGTGGGCTCTTTGGCTGGCAATACGCCACCCAGCATTCGTCTGGATGTGAACGAAAACGAACAAGCCTATCAAGTCAGTGCAGAAGTGCCTGGCATCAAAAAAGAAGATGTGCATGTCAGTGTTGAAGGCAATGTCGTCACTATCCGTGTTGAAAGCCGGCGTGAACAGGAAGAAAAGGACGGTGATACGCTCTTGCGCAGCGAACGCTACTACGGAGTGCAAACCCGTCGCTTTAGCCTGGCGCAGGACATTGACGAATCCCAGGCCAGTGCCAAATGCGAAAACGGCATTTTGGAACTGATTCTGCCCAAGAAAAAGGGCGGAGCAGGGGCCAAAAAGCTGGAAGTTCGCTAAATCAGCTTGTTAAATTGAAAACCGCGCCCTAAGTGGCGCGGTTTTTTTTTTGGCTTTCTAACTGAAATCACCAAGAGGTTAGGGCTTTTTGTTCTCCATCATATAAGTCAAGGAGCTGGCCACTAACGCACGCGTGCCGATGCGCAACGCCTTTTCATCAATCATGAATTCAGGCGAATGATTCGGTGCGCCCATTTTGTCGGAATGCGGCGAAGCGTTCAGACGCCAGAAAACCACGGGCACATTCTTGCCAAACGCACCGAAGTCCTCGGAGCCCATGCCAGGAGCCACTTCCTTGGCTCCTATCCCGTCAGTGGCCAGATCCAGAGCGGGAATCACGGTTTGGGTGGCTTTAGGATCGCTGACCAGGACTTCATAGCCTGTGTCGATACGCACAGTGGCCTTCAAATCGTGGTTCGCAGCAATATTTTGTGCGTAGCGCTGAATCAGCTCATGCGCAGTTGCCTGGTTGTGCTTGGACAGGGAACGCACGGTGCCACTGATGTCGGCGCTTTCCGGCAGCACATTGGGGCGGTTACCGCTGTGCAGCGAGCCTACCGTTACGACAGTGGTGCCGTCCTGGGGATTGGTGCGCTGGGCAATGATGTTATTCAAAGCCACAACAGTTTCAGCGGCCGCAACAACGGGCGAGGCAGCATTCCAGGGCGAGGAGCCATGGCCGCCTTTACCTGCCAAAGAGATGGAGAACACATCACCACTGGCCATCAGGCTGCCTTGGCGGTAGCCGATACTGCCTGCGGGGTAGGAGGGGCCGATATGCTGGCCCATCACCACATCCACTTTAGGCTGGTCCAGCACGCCTTCGGCCATCATGGCGTTAGCCCCACTTAACGGTTTGCCCGGGCCTTGTTCTTCCGCCGGTTGGAATAGCAGCACAATCGTGCCGGGCAGTTCGTCGCGCATATCCGAAAACACCTTGGCCGCCCCTAGCAGCATGGCAACGTGGGTGTCGTGGCCGCAAGCGTGCGAGACCGACACTTCCTTGCCTTGCCAGGTGCTTTTGGCGACGGACTTGAAGGGTAGATCATTACGTTCCTGTACGGGCAGGGCGTCCATATCGGCTCGCAGGGCCACGACCGGACCCGGTTTTCCACCTTTCAATACCGCCTTGACGCCAGTTTGTGCAATGCCAGTCTGGATCTGATAACCGGGCATCGTTTCCAAGGCCGCCTTGATATAGGCCGCCGTGTTGTGCTCTTGATAAGACAGCTCAGGATTTTGGTGAATATGACGACGCCACTCAATAACCTGCTGTTCCAAGGCATCGGCCTTGCTCATGGCAGTATCCATCATGGGATTACTGGCGTGCGCCGCCGTACCAGCCATTAAACACGTCGCTGCCAACAGGCTTAGGCAGAATGGATTCTTCATATAGTCTCCTGTCTTTTTGTAGTCGTAATAGCAACTGATCATAGCACTGGTATAGGCAGTAATCGGGCTGATTAATTGACACCTATAGTAGTTAGGAGCCCTTAGTGCATTCGTCCACTATTGCCTAATCGAAATAGCGTTTTTGACGGCTGAAATGACCAGGAGTCAGGCCCGTCTGTTCCTTGAAAAACGCAATAAACGCGCTGTCGCTGGCAAAGCCCAGATCCGAGGCCAACTGAGTGACACGGCCACCCGTGGAAAGCTGCTCAATCGCTTTAAGTAGACGCCATTGTTGTCGCCATTGCTGATAATTCAAGCCGGTATCGCGTTTGAAAAGGCGGCTGATGGTTTTCTCGCTGGCACCCAAATAGCGAGCTACTTCGTTCAGCGCGGGGGGCAAGGTATTCAAGCGGATTTGCTGTAAGCGGCTGTCTTTCGGCAAGGGCAGAAACAAGGCCTGATTGGGTGCCCGTTGCAATTCATCCAGCAAGACCAGCATCACATGGCGGCCCGGTGGCTGATCCCAGTTCTCATCCAGATCGGCTTGGGCGATACGGTCCAGTGCGGCAATCAGCAAATCGTTTGCCGCCAACAGTTGGACCTGCGAAGGCAAATCAGGGTAATGAGTCGGATCCAGGTACACCGACCGGTAATCCACCTGCTCACTCATTTGCGCCTGATGGGGCAAAAGGGCAGGAATCCAGATCAAGCGCTTGGGCGGCAGCAAACACAATTGCTGATCCAGGGTGACAGTAATGCAGCCGCTGTGCGTGTACAGAATCTGGCCCCAGGGATGCTGATGCAGGCCGGAATCATGTTGTGCCAAACGGGCTGCAATCCCCAGCGCATGGCGGCCTCTCAGGTCGGGGAATGGGTCATTCGCGTGTAGGCAAGGCATGATTGTCTGATTTTATGGGTTTTTGATCAGAATAGATGTAATAGAAAAAATTGACCAGCGCTACGCTCATTCTTTTCAAATTGATGTGTGAATGGGCATGACTCGTTTTCTTCTATTAATGATCGTCTTGATCATGTTTCCGCAGGTGGTCGAGACCGCCTATAGCCCCGCTTTACCCCTTATCGCTCATACCTACGCGGTATCGGCCAGTGAAGCGGGCCAAACCTTGTCCGTCTACTTTATTGCCTTTGCGCTCGGTGTGCTGTTCTGGGGCTGGCTGTGCGACCGGGCTGGGCGCAGACCGGCTGTTTTGGCGGGTTTGACGGTGTATGGCCTGGGTTGTCTGCTCGCCCTGTTCAGCCCGAACTTCATAGTGCTCTTGCTGGCTCGCATGATGAGCGCATTTGGTGCGGCGGTCGGCTCCATTGGCGTGCAAACCATACTGCGTGATCGTTATCAAGCCGAAGAACTGGCCAAGATTTTCGGCACCATCGGAGCTGCTCTGGCGCTGAGTCCTTTGCTGGGTTTAGCCCTGGGTGTGGCTTTGTCCTCGGGTGCTCAAGTGATGCCGGTTTTTATCGGCTTATTGGTTCTGGCCTTACTTCTGTTGGCTGCTTGTCTGTTGTACCTGCCTGAAACCCGCCCCGTTCAAAACCCGCACAGCAGCTTGTTGCACGTTCTGATTCGCCTGCTGCAAGATCCCGCAATCTGGCAGTCCGCCTTGCTGGTAGCTTTGTTCAACACCACGATTTTTGCGTTTTATCAGTGGGCTCCTTTCTTGCTGCAAGGCTTGGGTTCGGACAAGCAACTCATGATGATTGCCGGTGTCTTGCTGGCTGGGGGCACGTTCATGGGGGCATTTTTAAACCGCCGCTGGCTGGCTGCGGGGCAGTCGTCCCGTAGGCTGATTTGGCGGGGCATTGCGCTGTTGGCGGTATCGGCTACTGGTCTGGAATTTGCAGGCAAACACCTGATTTTTCTGCTCCCTGCCATGCTGCTTGCGCTGGCCTATGCGGTGGCGATTCCTAACCTTTTGTCCGGCGCCTTGCAGCACTATCGCTCGGTAGCGGGTATGGCAGGTGCGGTCTTTGGCCTGATGTACAGCTTGCTGCTGGGTCTGGGCTTGGCCTTGTCAGCCTGGTGGGGGGATCTGGCTGATGTGACCCTTATTTGTGCCGTTCTGGCCGCTATTTGCCTGGCTTTACCCCTGAATAGGACTTGAGAAAAACCCTGACATGCCCTTCGTAAGGCACCTCACTATAGGGTATATGCTAATACATATGTATTGACATAGATTAAGTCGAATCACCATAATCCTTCATGTTTAAAGCAACTGAAGAGTGTGTCTGACAAACACTCAGCTTGAACATTTATCCAAAAGGAGAGGATGACATGGTGGAACAGGGGGTTATCGGAAATCCGCTCGACAAGGCCAAGCCACGCGGCGCAGTGGCCTTGCTCATGCTGTTAATGGCTGTGCTGGGTGAGATGTGCCTGGCAGCCGACTTTTATGGCTTTGCAGCCGTTATCAAAATTGTGTCGGCAGACCTGTCACTCAGCCCCGCACAAGCTGGCTTGGTGCAGGGCGCTTTCGGTGTTTCGTTCGCGCTGGGCATGTTGTTCTGGGCACCACGTGGTCGTTCCATGAGCTCGGCCCGTTTGTACCTGATTGGCTTGGGTGGCAGCGGCTTGCTCATGCTGCTGCAGACCCAGGCGCAGGATTTCACGCAGCTCTTTCTGCTGCGTCTGGTGGTGGGCTTTTTTGACTCCGCCGTCTGGGTCGGGTCCATGAAAATCGTCATGCAATGGTTTGCGCCACGCCGCCAGGGTCTGGTACTGGGCATTATTCTGGCCGCCTATTCGCTGGCCATTACCCTGGATTTTGCCTTGGGTCTGCCTTACGCCATGGCGCATGGCTGGCGTGCTTTCTTTCTGGTCCTGGGCGGGCTGACATTAAGCGCCTGCTTGATCACACAATTGGTGGTACGCGCCGGCCCTTATCAGGATCCTCACGACAAGATCAAAACCGACGCCGGTGTATTGCGCTCCATTGCCGCACGCCCCTGGATCTGGGTGGGCATTCTGGCCATTTTTGGTGCCTTGTTCTCGGTTGCCGCAACGGCGACCTGGCTGATTCCTGCCTTGATTGATGTGCAGAAAATGGCCCCCGAACAAGCCCCCTTGTTCGGCACCATCATGGGTTTGTCCCAGGTCTTTTTCCTGATTTTGGGCGGTTACGTCAGCGACCGCTTCACCCGTGTTGGCGTGATGCGTGTGGGCATGTGGCTCACCATTCTGGCGGCCAGCGCCTGTGTTCTGGTTGCCTGGCAAGCATTGCCCTACAGCGGCTTGCTGATCGTGGCCATTCTTTGTGGCGTAGGGGTCTTTCATGGTGGCGCTATTTTCAGCTACGTGGGTGAACGTTATGGCGTGAACCTGGGCCCTAGTGCCGCTGGCTATGCCGAGATGGGCGGTGTGTTTGCCACCTTTGTCGCGCCGTCCTTGCTGGGCCTGCTGCTGAGTCTGACCGGCTCCTACGTCTGGGCCTTTGGCAGTTTCCTGGCGGTAGAAGTGCTGGTTTTTATCGGTTTCCTCCTATTGAACCGCTTGCCGTCAGCACAGCCGGACTAAAGAAATGAACAAACTTATTTTTGATCCGGCAGACCTGGCGCAATACCGGCTCCAGGCCTCGGTGGCTGATTTTGACGCTGAAATGGCCGCCTACCAGCACGCCAGTGAACGGGCCCGCGCTGCCTTGAGCACTTGTTTCAGCACACACGCCTATGGCGATGACCCGGCAGAAAAGCTGGATGTCTATGCAGCCTGCCACGCCGGTGCCCCGGTTTATTTGTTCATTCATGGTGGCTACTGGCGCATGTTGTCCAAGGACGACTCGGGCATGATGGCGCAAAGCCTGCATGCAGCCGGTGCCACAGTGATTTGCCTGGACTACGGCCTGGCTCCCGCTTACCGCCTGCCGCAGATCGTGGCGCAATGCGAACGCGCTTTGCAGTGGGTTCACGCGCATGCCAGGCAATTCAATGGCGACCCACAGCGTATTCATATTAGTGGCAGCTCGGCAGGAGGGCACTTAAGCGGCATGTTGCTGGCGGCCGATGCCCAACGCGAACAGCGCCTGATCCACAGCGCCAGCATCCTCAGCGGCGTGATGGATTTGCATCCCATCTTGCAGACCGCCGTGAATGACTGGCTGCAGTTGGACGACGAACAAGCCCAACGCTATAGCCCGGCTTTGCACCCACCAGCGCAAGGAACCCCCGTGCTCGTGGCCTGGGGCGCACTGGAACCGGCCGTCATGCACGAACAAAGCCGTCACTACGCCCGGCAATGCGAGCTGGCGGGCTGCCTGGTGCAGAGCATGTCCGTGCCAAACCGTAATCATTTCAACGTCTTGATGGATCTGGAGCAGAGCGACAGCGCATTGACGCTGGCCGTGTTGCAGACCATGAATCGTCATACCCAGGAGGAGAGACTATGACACAAGCAACTTCCCACTCCACCCTAACCGCGTGCTTTGAGCCCCGCCGTCTGGGCCACGTCAACCTGTGGGTTGATGAGCTGCAACGCGGTGAAGATTTTTACAGCCAGGTCTGTGGCCTGAAAGTGGAATTTACCGAACCTGATCTGGTGGCCACCTTTTTGGGCACCGGCCACACTCCCCATGACCTGGGCATGATGGAAACGACCAAAGGCGTGAATCGCTATGGCCGTGACGGTCTGCTGCAACTGCCCGGCACGATCGGCCTGAATCCCGGCCTGAATCACCTGGCCTGGGAATTGGAGAACGAGGCTGAACTGGTGGCTGGCTGGAGGCGTGCAAAAGAACAGGGGTGCGACATTGACATGACGGTGGACCACCAGGTCGCTCATAGCGTCTATATGTTTGACCCCGATGGCAACTACAACGAGTTCTACTGCGACACCATTAAAGACTGGCGCAGCGTGCTAGGTGGCCCCATGGAATTGCTGACCAGCCGCTGGGATCCCGAAGGGCAGGAGCCGTTTTCCGAAGGCCGCTACGATGCTGACCCGGTTCTGGAAACAGTGCCTGACGCCCCGGTACAACCCCGTCGTGTCACCCACGCCGTGCTGCGTACCGCTCAGTTGGACGCCATGCGCCACTTCTATACCGACGTCGCTGGTCTGGACGTGGTCTATGAAAACGATCGAGTCGTCTATTTACGTGCCGGCCTGGCCAATTATGATTACAGCCTGATTCTGGTACGTGACAAACAAGCTTCCTTCTCTCATGGTAGTTTCGAGCTGGCCAGCGTTCAGGATCTGGAACAAACGCTGGAGCGCCTGAAAGCCCAGAACATCATCCCCGTTTACGATGTGAACCTGCCCTGGAAGCGCGCTTTCTTCTTGCGTGATCCGGACGGTCTGCTCAGCGAGTGGTATGTGACGCAGGCAGGCGAGCGCGCTCTGGATCGCCATCACTCTTTGCCTTTGTGGGCGCAAGTTTAAGGAAACCAGCATGTCCGATAAAAAACGAAGTGCCTTGGTCGCAGGCGGTGGCCTGGGTGGCTTGGCAACCGCTGCCGCTTTGGCTCAGCGTGGCTGGGATGTCACCGTGCTGGAGCGCCAGTCTGAATTGCGCGCCAATGGCTCCGGTATTTATATCTGGGAAAATGGCCTGCGCGTTTTGAAGGCCTTAGGGGCCTACGAGCAAGCCATTGAAGGTGCTTTTTACGGTAGCCATTTTGAACAGCGTGACCTGAATAACGAAGTCATCGATTGCGGCCCCACACCGGCCGACCGTCGGCTGATTACCGTCATGCGCTCGCAACTGCTGAAATCCTTGGAGCAAGCAGGCAAGCGCGCCGGCGTGAAGGTTCGCACGAATGTAGAAGTCATCGCCGCTAACGCACGCGGGGAAGTTCAATTGGCCTCGGGCGAGCGCTTGCGTGCTGATCTGGTGGTAGGCGCCGATGGCATCTGGTCACGTATCCGCCAGGCTCTGGGGCTGGAGCTGGTACACGAGCAAACTCGCGAAGGGGCCTTACGCACCATGATCGAGCGCAGGCCGGACGACACCCAAGAGCAAGATGCTCAAAAATACATCGAGAACTGGAACGGCCTGCATCGTTTGTTGATTACGCCAGTCAGTGAAACCCAAACCTATCTGGCCCTGACTTGTCCACACGACGATGTGCGCGCCAGCAATACCCAGATCGACAAGGAATACTGGTCCGCTTTGTTCCCGCATTGGGCACACCTGATTGCGCGTGCCGATGGCCCAGTCAGTTGGGGTCGTTACAGTGTGACACGCTGCAAAACCTGGTCCAGCGGTCGTACGGCGATTTTAGGTGACGCCGCTCATGCTCAACCTCCGAATCTGGGGCAGGGCGGGGGCATGGCCATGCAAAATGGTCTGGCTCTGGCCACCTTCCTGGAAAAGGTCCAGGATGTGCGCGATATACCCAACGCCTTGGAGGCCTGGGAGAACAATGAGCGCGAGATTGTTGAGCACTGCCAGAAGTGGTCCTGTTTATATGGCGAGATCAGTGCCTTGCCCGATGCCGTGCGTACGCAAGTTGTGCGTTCTGCCATGGCCAATCCCTGGAGCTACGCGCAGATTTTCCGCGCTGCCAGTCATACGCCGACGGGCACTGTCCAAGCAGAGCGCTGCTAGTATACTGACGGTCCGCTTGTCGCTCCGGTTTCATGGGGCGTCAAGCGCAGGACTGACTCCTCCAAGGCACCATGAGCAAAACTTCCGTTTCCATCCCTGATAGCTGTGTAGAAACCAATCTGGCCTTCCAGATGGCAAGCATTATCTACAAGTTGGACCAAACGCTAAGATCGACCACCTTGCGTGAGCACAATATGACTTATGTGCATTTTCGGGTCTTGCAATATCTGTGGGATGAAGACGGGCGCAGCATCGGTGAAATTGCCAAGGCCATTGTCGTGCATCAACCGGTCTTGAGCCGGGTGATTGATCAAATGCAAGAGCGTGAATTGGTGCAGCGTCGCGCAGACGAAAACGACAGTCGCTATATGCGTGTGTACCTGAGCGAAACGGGCCGCGAACGCTATGCGCAAGTCTGGCCCGCCGCCAAGGCAATGATTGATAACGCCCTGTCCGTGCTCAGTCCTGATGAGCGCGAAGACTTTGGCCGCATGCTGCGCCATGTCGCCGCGCATCTGGCGACCTGAGGCAAGGGTTAACGCTGGGCCTGGCCCGGTAGATTGGCCCGAATCAAACGACCCGCAATGGAATCGGTATGGGGCAGATCCGGCAAGGCATCACCCGGGCCAAACCAGCGCGCGTCATTGATCTCGTCAGCCTGGATACGCAAATCACCGCCCGCATATTCGGCGGTATAAGCCACCATCAAAGAATGTGGAAAAGGCCAGGACTGACTGCCGAAATACTGGATACGGTCCACGCGCAGTCCCACCTCCTCCATCACCTCGCGGTGAATGGCTTCTTCCAGATTCTCACCAGCTTCCACGAAACCGGCCAAGGCGGTGTAACGCGCCGTGGCATACGTAGAGTGGCAGGCCAACAAGATACGGTCCTTGTCGCGGATCAGCACCATCATGGCCGGGGAGATTCGGGGGTAGGCCGAGAAGCCACAGGAAGTGCAGCGAAAACACAGCTCATGCTTGACGCGTTCCATGGCGGAGCCGCACACCCCACAGTAACGATGACTACGTGCCCATTCTGAGACTTGAAAAGCCCGGTTCACCAGACTGGCTTGATCGCCCAACTGCGAGAGCACGCCGCGCAAGGGACGAAAGATAAAGCCATCTGGAGCCGGGGTCTGGACGGCGACGTGGCAGGCAAAATCCTGACAATCCTCGCCCGGAAAAAGAGCATGCCATTGCGCCGGAGCTAAATCCAGAGCGGGTTTGGCGGGAATTAAGGCTTGCCCTTCCTGGCTGCTGACCAATATTTCATTTCCACGAAAAATGAAATTCATGTGTTTCCTGTCCTTTAATAAGCCGCCTAAGTGCAGCGCAACGCTGGCTATTGTACGGGAAGGCCAAAGGTGAAAAAAGGCGAAAAAAATACAGCAGGCCAAGCAAGGCATCAAGGTCAGGGACAGAGAAAACGGCTGTTTTAAAACCAGAAACACAGTTGTCAAAGAGATGACGTTTGTCATGACTTTATTTGCCATACCCCAGGACAAAACGTGCAAGCCAACTAATTAGCAGGCAGATAATTAAGCATGTATTTATTTAAACTTAATGACTTGTTTTTAAATTTTTAAAAGTGAATTCATTATTTATAAAAATCATTTCTTATTTTTGTTTTATTTTTTTATTTTAAAAATCGCTGTTTTATTTTTATATATTAAGGCGACTTATAAAGTGTTGATGTTTTTTACTCATTCAACCAGACCACTTTTAAAAAAATGCTACCGGGAGTTTGGCGCTCATCCGGAAAGGCCCACAAAAAAACCGCCAGATCTGAACCAGACGGTTTTCTGAAAAAAACCGCATAAACCTTGGGGGTTAATGCGGTTTAAGCAGACAGCACCTGCAAAAAAAAAACTGTGGGAAGGGAAAAAAAAGAGGCTGACTTGGTTTTACTCGATGTTTTGGGTTTGTTCGCGCAGTTGCTCAATACACAGCTTCAGGTCGATAGAGGCACGTGTCACATCCATGCTGCCAGCCTTGGAGCCCAAGGTATTGGCCTCACGGTTCATCTCCTGGAACAAGAAGTCCAAACGCTTACCGGTGCTGCCTTGGCGGGTACTTTTCTTGTTGGACGCCACACTGGTATCGCCGTTCAGAATCAGCTCCAGCTCGGTCAAATGCGAACGCAGGCGGGCGATTTCCTCGGCCACATCAATACGCAGAGAGAAGACAGCCGCTTCCTGGGCAACGCGGGCAGACAGCTCTTGGCCCGAAATCAGGGCAAAGCCGTCTGGGCTGGCTTGCAGCAAGGCGTCATGCAGGCGAGTAGCAATCTTGTTCTTTTGCTCTGTCAGGATTGCGGGCAGGTGCTGTTCGACCTCGTCCACAATGGCGCTTATGTCTTGATGAATAGCCAGCATGGCTTGTGCCAGACGCTGGCCTTCACGTTCTCGGGTGGCCTGAAAATCCAGCAAGGCAGCCTCAAACGCCTCACTGACCATGGGTAGCCAGACTTGCGGGTCCATGCCCGAATTATTGCCGCTTTGATTGCTCAACAAGGTATGCAACTCGGGCGCAGGCAGGTCCGGAATGGCAACACGTGCTACTTGCAGCATCTGCGCCGTGCGCTCGACTGCTTCCATGTCCAGGTTTCGTTGCTGATCCGTGCCACTACGGGCAAAGTTGACCCGCAATTCCAGCTTGCCGCGCTGCACGCCCTTTGCAGCCAGCTCGCGCAGCAGATTCTCCGCAAAGCGCAGCTCTTCGGGCAGACGCAGATTCAGGTCCAGAAAGCGGTTATTAACGCTGCGCATCTCGATATTGAGGGTGCCTGCTTCGGACTCGGCCTTGGCACTGCCAAACGCGGTCATGCTACGGATCATGGGTGGGTCGCTTTAAGAATGGAATAAAGCCGCCAATTGTACTCTCAGGTCCCGGCTTTGGCCGCTCCTCTCGCTGCTACAAAGCTCTATACTTTAGGCATTCAAGGCCTGTGAGGGCCAATTTTTTTTTATCACGAAGGGCAGTCATGCTACGAATCCTGCATACAGCCGATTGGCAAATAGGTCGCCAGTACTCGCGTTTTGAGCTGGAGGACGCAGCCGCCCTGGCCGAGGCGCGTTTCAAGGCCATCGAGAAGCTGGCCGCACTGGCGACGGAACATCGGGCTGATCTGCTGGTAGTCGCAGGCGACGTCTTTGACTCGCAAACCCTGAGCGATCGCAATCTACGCCGCAGCTTCAATGCCATGGCGGGATTCACCGGCCCCTGGCTACTCCTGCCCGGTAACCATGACGCTGCCTTGAGCGAAAGCGTCTGGACGCGCGCGCGCCGCTTGAACTGCATTCCCAACTACGTGCATGTGCTTGATAAACCAGAGACGTTTCTGCTGGAGAGCCTGAAACTTGCGGTCTTGCCAGCACCGTTGACACAACGCCAGACTTACCAGGACTTGAGCGAGTGGTTCGATCAGGCTGAAAGCCCAGCAGGCTACTGGCGTCTGGGTTTGGCGCACGGCAGCGTCAGCGGGGTGCTGGAACACCTGGACAGCCACAATCTCATTGATCAAAACCGCGTACAACGAGCCAATCTGGACTATCTGGCGCTGGGCGATTGGCATGGCACCGTTAAAGTCAACGATCGCTGTTACTACAGCGGCACCCCCGAGCCAGACCGCTTTCGGGATAATGACGCCGGCCAAGCCTTGCTGGTCGATATCAGCGAACCCGGCGCAACACCTGCGGTTCAAGCCTTGCCGGTTGCCCAGCACCCTTGGCGTAGCATTCAGCAGCATTTGAATGACGACACGGACCTGGATCTGCTAGAGCGGGAACTCAGTGCGTTGACCGATCAAAGCGTGGTGGAGCTGGAACTATCTGGCCAACTAAGCCTAGGCGGTTTTGAGCGTCTGGAGAGCATTCTGGGGCAGGCCCAAGCCCGTTGTCGCGCCTGGGATTGTCAGCGCGATGCCTTGCGTCTGGCCCCATCTGAGGAAGATCTGAATACCTTACAAGCCGATGGCTATCTGCAGGCGGCATTGAAACAATTGCAGGAGCTGCGTCACGGCAATCAACAGCAAGCCGCCGAAGATGCCTTGTTGATTCTGGCCGGTTTGCTGCGCGATAAGGAAGGCGGTCATGCACATTAAGTCCCTGCGCGTCGAGCAATTCAAGCGCTTTCGTCAGCCCGTCTCACTGGACAAGCTGGAGCCGGGCCTGAATATCATCAGCGCCCCGAATGAGGCCGGTAAAAGCACCTTGGCTGAAGCCCTGCGCACGGTGTTTTTCGAGCGCTATGGCACGGGCAGCCTGACAAAAATCCTGCCTTGGGGCGACTCCTCGGCCGCGCCAGAAATCGAGTTGAATTTCAGCCTGAACGGCCAGGACATGCGCCTGAGCAAGCGTTTTCTGAAGCGCAAGCGCTGCGATCTGTACATAGGCAATCAGCATTTGGACAATGATGAAGCCGAGCAGTACCTGGCCCAGCAAATGGGCTTTGAGTACGCCGCCAAAGGCAGCAGCCAGGCCCGTAACTGGGGTGTGCCGGGCCTGTTGTGGATCGAGCAAGGGCAGGGGCAGGATCTGCGCAGCTCGGTCGAACACGCCAGCGGCACCTTACAGCAGGCTTTAGGTAGTGAAATCGCCGATCTGACCAGTGCCGACGGGGATTATCTGATCGAACAGGCCCAGCAACAGTTGGACCAATATGTGACCCAGGCTCAAGGACAGCCGCGTGGCGTCTGGTTGGCAGCGCAGAAAGAGGCCAAGGAGCTGGAAGAGCAGTTACAAAGCCAGCAGTCCGCCTTGCAACAGTATCAACAGTGGGTGAACGAACTGGCGCAGGCCCGCAAGCAAATTGCCCATGCCGAGACAAACCGCCCATGGGAACAACTGCGCGAACAAGCCAAACACGTGCAAGTTCAGCTGCGTCAAGCCCGCCAATTACAGGAGCGTGCCAAGGAAATACAACAGGCACTGACCATGCTGGCAGAGCGCGAAAAGCTCTATCAGCAAGCCAGGGAGCGCGATCAGGAATCGGCCAGCCAACGCAGCCAGCGCGCCGAACAGGTGAAATCCTTAGGTGCCAAGCTGGAGCAAGAGCAGGGCACGCTCAACACCCTCAGCCAGCGTCTGGAGCAGGCTCGCAGCCATGCAGACGCCAGCCGGCAGGAGCAGGAGCGCGCCCATACCTGGCAACAATGGTTTCAAGCGCAGGCCAATTTTGAAGACACCCAGCAGCAATTGCAGCAGGTGCAAGGACAACTGGAGGAGTTGGGCAAGCTGGAAACCCAGCTGGCTCAATGCGGTGCCGCCTTGGTGCAGTTGAAAATAAGCGATGAGGCATTGGACCAAGTGCGCCAGCAGCATCAGCTTATCCAGCGCTTACAACACCAGCTTGAGACGATTTCCACCGAAGTGCAGATCGAACTGCAAGACGGAGCCAACCTGCTATTGGATGGCGAGTCCATTCAAGGCCAACACCGCGCTCACCTGAGCACCAGCACCCTGATTGAGCTGCCCGGAATGGGCCAGCTACGCATCATTCCGGGTGGTCGCGATCTGGGTAAAGTGCAGCAACAATTGGCGCAAACCCGGCAAGAATACACACAGGCGCTTAGCCAACTGGGCGCGCAAAGCCTGGAAGAATTAGAGCGTCGCCGCGAGCAATATCGGGAACAAGAGCAGCAAGACCGATTGTTACGCAGCGCCATGAAAGCGCTTGCCCCGCAGGGTAAGGCGCATTTGCAGGGCCTGGTTCAGGCGGCTCAGCAGCGCGTAGCCCCGCAGCGCCCACAAGGCGAGGCGATTGAGGCCTCGGAACGGGACCGTATCGCCCAAGCAACGGTCCTGGCCGAGCAACAGTACCGTGCGCTGGAAAGCGATTGGCACGACGCCCGTGAAGCCGTCGCCCGCACCCAGGCCCACCTGGAGCAGGCACGCGCCGAAGCCAACAGCCTGGAGCAGCAATGGGCTGACCCGCAACGCCAGCAAGCCCAGCAGGAGCGCGAACAGCAATGGGGACAGTTGCGCCTGCAACGCGAACAACAATTGACCGATCAAAAGACGCTGGCCACCGAACTGGCCGCCTTGCCTGTCTCGGTTCTGGAGCAGGACCTGCAACGTCTGGAGCGCAGCGCCCTGCAGCAGGAGCAAAGCTATAACGAGGCCTGTCTGGCCGCCCAACTGGTGCAAACCAAGCTGGAAACTCACGGAGCACAAGGTCTGGAAGAGCAAATCGACCAGACTTTACTGCGTCTGCACGACTGCCAGCGTCGGTGCGCCACTTACGAGCGCCGTGTTGCAGCCTTGCGCCTGCTGCTGTCTGTGCTGCGCGAACAGCGCAACGCCTTGACCCAGCAATTACACGAACCTTTGCAAAAGCACATCAACCACTATCTACGCCTGCTTTTGGGCAAGGCTCAGGTGGAGCTGGACGAGCATCTGGCCCCACGCTGGTTGCAACGCGACAGTGGGCAAGGGCTGGCGGACGATATCGACGGTTTGAGCTTTGGCGCACGCGAGCAAATTGGTCTGATTGCGCGCCTGGCCTATGCGGATCTATTGCAGCAAGCCGGACGTCCTACCTTGCTGATTCTGGATGACGTGCTGGTCCACAGCGACAACGATCGGCTGGGTGCCATGAAGCGCATTATTCACGATGCCGCCCAACGCCATCAGATCCTGCTTTTCACCTGTCAGGCCGATAAGTGGATGGACATGGGTGTGGCGCTACGGCCTGTCCCGCAAGGCGTACAATAAGCGTTTTGAATGTTATCCGGAGCCTAGCCTTGTCTGAAAACGCTACGATTGCACGCCCCTCGGGTCGATCTGCTGCACAATGCCGTCCTATCGAACTGGTGACCGGTTTTACCCGTCACGCCGAAGGCTCGGTACTGATCCGTCTGGGTGAAACCCATGTTTTGTGCAATGCCAGCGTGCTCGACAAAGTCCCCCCCTTTCTGAAAGGCAAGGAGCAGGGCTGGGTAACGGCAGAATACGGCATGCTGCCTCGCTCCACACACACCCGCTCGGACCGTGAAGCCGCCCGTGGCAAGCAAAATGGCCGCACCCAGGAAATCCAGCGTCTGATCGGCCGCAGCCTGCGTGCCGTCTTCGATCTGAAAGCCCTGGGCGAGCGCACCATTCACATTGACTGCGACGTTTTGCAAGCCGACGGCGGCACCCGCTGCGCCAGCATTACCGGCGCCTGGGTGGCTGCCAGTCTGGCCGTACGCGGTCTGCAAGAGCAGGGCAAGCTGCAAGCCTCGCCCATTCAGGATCAGTTGGCGGCCGTCTCGGTCGGTGTCTTCGAATCCAATCCCGTACTGGATCTGGACTATCTGGAAGACTCCGCCTGCGGCGTGGACATGAATATCGTCATGACAGGCAGCGGCAATCTGGTGGAAGTGCAGGGCACTGCCGAAGGCCAGACCTTTGCACGACCCACCTTGAACCGCTTGCTGGATCTGGCCGAGCAGGGCATTGCCGAACTGATGCAAGCCCAGAAACAAGCTTTGCAGGGCTGATTGTTATGAATTGGGTTTGTTCTGCCACCTACGCCACACGGCTAGGCGGCGGGACAAACCTGCTATTGGGACGCCGTGCCGTTCCGCGCAGCATCCACTGCCTGGCACGGCGCCTTGCCATTTTTACTGAACAGGGCGCTTTGCCGCCTGCAGCGACTTATGAACACTGAATCCAAGCGTGTTGTCCTGGCCTCCAACAATGCCGGCAAGCTCAAGGAGTTTTCCGCCATCCTGGCCCAGGCCGGTCTCAGCATGGTCCCGCAAGGCCAATTGGACATTCCTGAGGCCGAGGAACCCTTTGCTACTTTTATCGAGAATGCGCTGGCCAAGGCTCGCCATGCCAGCCAGTTAAGCGGCTTACCCGCCTTGGCCGACGACTCCGGCCTGTGTGTGCGCGCCCTGGACCAAGCTCCCGGCGTGTACTCCGCTCGTTTTGCCGCCCGCGAACTGGGTGGTGAAAAGTCCGATGCTGCCAATAACGCTTTGCTGGTCCAACGTCTGCAAGGACAACGCGACCGCCGCGCCTGTTATGTGGCCGTTCTGGTGTATGTGCGCCATGCCCAGGACCCACGGCCTATCGTGATTGAAGGCGTCTGGGAAGGGGAGATTCAGGATCAGCCCGTTGGCGAGAATGGCTTTGGCTACGATCCGCATTTTTACCTGCCTGAATTCAAGCAAACCGCGGCGCAGCTCTCGCCGGAAGTGAAGAACCAATACAGCCACCGGGCGCAAGCCATGCAAGCACTGCTGGCCCGTCTGGCCGCCGAGTAAAAACATGACTGTTTTTTCTCCCGAAGTGCGCATTCGGCCTGGCTCCGGCCCTGCCACTTTGCTTCCCAGTCTGCCTCCCTTGTCTGTGTACGTTCACGTGCCCTGGTGCGTGCGCAAATGCCCATACTGTGACTTCAACTCACACGAAGCACCGGCTGAGCTACCCGAAAACGAGTATCTGGACGCCTTGCAAGCCGATCTGGAGCAAACCTTGCCACTGGTCTGGGGCAGACAGGTGATTTCCGTGTTTATCGGTGGCGGCACGCCCAGCCTGCTGTCGGCCCAGGCGCTGGACCGCATGTTGGCCTTGCTGCGTTCCCATCTGAACCTGCTGCCCGACGCAGAAATCACCCTGGAAGCCAATCCCGGTGCCTCGGAAGCCTCGCGCTTCATGGACTTTGCGCAAAGCGGTGTAAACCGGATTTCCTTGGGTATTCAGAGCTTTAACGATCAAGCCCTGAAGGCACTGGGCCGTATTCATGACAGCCAGCAAGCACGGCAGGCCATTGAAGCCGCCATGAAGGCTGTGGAGCGCGTCAATCTGGACATCATGTACGCCTTGCCGGGCCAGACCCCAACGCAATCCGAGCAGGACATTGTGCAAGCCATGTCGTATGAGACCGAGCACTTGTCGCTTTACCATTTGACGCTGGAACCCAATACCGTCTTTGCCAAATACCCGCCCGCCTTGCCCGATGACGACGATAGCGCCGCCATGCAGGACAGGTTGATCGAGTTAACTGCCAGCCGTGGATGGAACCAGTACGAGATTTCAGCCTACAGCAAGCGGGGTGGCCATAGCCGCCACAATCTGAATTACTGGGAATTTGGCGACTATATCGGCATCGGCCCAGGGGCCCACGGCAAGCTGTCCTTTCACGACCGTATTATCCGTACGGCGACCACCCGCAGCCCGACGCAGTGGATGCAGAACGCCATCAAGCGCGACGGCAGCCACTATGCGCATAACGCCCGCGTCATGCCCAAAGAACTGCCTTTCGAGTTCATGCTGAACGTGCTGCGTCTGAAAGAGGGTGTACCTGCCCAGTACTTCCAGGAGCGTACAGGCATACCACTTGCGCAGATCCTTCCCGTCATCAAGCGCAATATCGAGAAAGGTTTGCTGGCTGCCGACCCGGTTCGCGTTCGTACCACCGATTTAGGCTGGCGATTCTTAAATGATTTACAGGAATCATTCCTGCCAGATGAAGGCTCCTGACATTTAATTGTTTATTTAAGACATTTTTTATTGTGCATCCGCACAATTGCTCTACAATTAATTTCTGGTAAGTCCTATGCCATAACGAATTTATCGATGCCGGTCTGTTTGCATCAATTCAGCCCCGATTTTGATAAGCGTGTTGAAGACCTGCCTTAGTGGGTTACACAATGATCCGCGCCACTCCTCCTCACTTTTTGTTAACGTCATTGACGCTGGAGTAATCATGTCCTCCCCCGAAGATGTTCTGAAGATCATTGCCGAACGCGAAATCACGTTTGTCGATTTCCGCTTTACCGATACTCTGGGCCGCGAGCACCACTTGACCACCCCCGCACACGCGGTGGACGAGGATCGCTTTGAGTCTGGTGTCGCTTTTGACGGCTCTTCCTTGCCTGGCTGGAAAGGAATTGAAGCCTCGGACATGTTGCTCATCCCGGACGCCAAAACCGCCCGTATGGACCCGTTCCGTGAAGAGCCCACCTTGATTCTGACCTGCGATGTGGTCGAGCCTTCCGATTTGAAAGGCTACGACCGCGACCCTCGTTCGCTGGCCAAACGTGCTGAAGCCTACTTGCGCTCCAGTGGTTTGGGCGATACCGCGTACTTTGGCCCCGAGCCGGAATTCTTCGTGTTCGACGGTATTACCTGGAACGACGACATGTCGGGCAGCTTCGTGAAGATTCGTTCCGAAGAAGCCCCCTGGTCGCGCGGTCTGGAACTCAATGGCAACAACCTGGGGCATCGTCCTGGTGTCAAAGGCGGTTACGTTCCTGTTTCACCCACGGATTCGTTTGCCGACTTGCGCTCCGAAATGTGTTTGTTGCTGGAACAGCAGGGCGTTCCTGTTGAAATCCATCACCACGAAGTGGCGGCCCCCGGTCAACTGGAAATCGGCACTCGCTTCTCGACTCTGGTCGAGCGTGCTGACTGGAACCAGATCCTGAAATACACCGTCCACAACGTGGCGCATGTTTATGGCAAAACAGCCACTTTCATGCCCAAGCCTGTCGTTGGTGATAACGGCTCTGGCATGCACGTACACCAGTCCATCTGGAAAGACGGCCAGAACTTGTTTGCCGGTAACGAATACGCCGGTCTGTCCGAGTTCGCCTTGTTCTACATTGGCGGTATCATCAAGCACGCCCGTGCCCTGAACGCCATCACCAACCCTTCAACCAACTCCTACAAGCGTCTGGTTCCGCACTTTGAAGCCCCGGTCAAGCTGGCGTACTCCGCCCGTAACCGTTCGGCCTCGATCCGCATTCCTTACGTCAGCAACCCCAAGGCACGTCGTGTTGAAGCCCGCTTCCCCGATCCAATGGCCAACCCTTACCTGGCTTTCTCGGCCTTGATGATGGCCGGCCTGGACGGTGTGCAAAACAAGATTCACCCCGGCGATGCCGCCGACAAGAACTTGTACGATCTGCCACCCGAAGAGGATGCAAAAATCCCAACCGTTTGTGTGTCGCTGGAACAGGCTATCGAGTCCCTGGACAAAGATCGCGAATTCCTGACCCGTGGCGGTGTGTTCAGCAATGAAATGCTGGACGCCTACATTGAGCTGAAACAAGCCGAAATCACTCGTTTGCGCATGGTGCCGCATCCGGTTGAGTTCGACATGTACTACGGCCTGTAAGATGAAAGGCACTGGCTTTGGCCAGTACAAACAAAAAGAGCGGCTTTCGGGCCGCTCTTTTTATAGGCTTACCAACCGTCGTCGTGCCTATACGTAGCAATCCAGGAGCCAGACCTTCACGGTATGTTATTTCTCTGTAGCCGCAAGGACATTGCCGGCTTGCACCTGCAATTCATGCTTAGACAATCAACCAGACACAGTCTATAAATCACGATCGGTATGGAAGTAGAGATGGATTTGATTTTCCAATGGAAACGGCTGGACGATCTGTCCACGCGAGAAATGTACGCGATCATCCAGGCGCGCGAAGCCGTGTTTGTGGTCGAGCAACAGTGCGCCTACCAGGACGTGGACGGCCTGGATTTGCATTCCTGGCATTTGTCCGTGCTCAAAGCTAATGAGCTGGTTGCCTATGCCCGTGTCGTCGCGCCCGGTTTGAAATATGCCGAGCCTTCGATTGGCCGCGTCCTGACCTTGGCCCAGTTTCGCAGCCTGAAAATTGGCTATGCACTGGTGGCCGAAGCCATCCGCTTTACCGAAGCCCATTATCCTGGCGCAGGCATACGCATTGGCGCACAGGCGCATTTGCAAAAGTTCTACGGTTCTTTAGGGTTTGAACCTGTGGGCGAGGTCTACGACGAAGACGGCATTCCTCATATTGATATGCTCAAACCGAGTGTCCTTGCTCGATAGCCTCATTAAGTAGCGTGGCGATAGAAACGCAACGTTGCACGACGGTAACAACTGCCTCTGCCCGGTTTTGCTCCGTATAAAGCTCAGATCCTGGCTCTTGGCACGCCAGACATGACAAAGGCCGGAGAGAATCCTCAACCAGCCCCAAAAATTTGACTTGCAAGGACAAGTATCAAAGCATTCGATACCCGGCAACAAGCGATAAATAAGAAGCGTCAGCCTCCAAATCTAGTTCGTGTCTAATCCAGGCAAAGTACCGCTCTCGCCTTGCTCCTTTAGATACTCAATCAAGGCCCGCGCCGAGTTCGACAGGTGCCGTCGATGCGTATAAGCCAGCACCAAACGCAAAGGAGCAGGCGACAAGGGTAGGGGGACTGGAACCAAACGTCCTTGAGCAATGTCGGTTTCACATCCTTGGCGTGCCAAGATCGCAAAACCCAAACCTTTGACGGCACCAGCCCCAGCCAGCAAACCGCTATTGACGCGAAAACGGCTGGAAACATTCAGAACGTGAAAACGACCATCAGGCAAAACAAACTGCCAGGCCTGACCATCCAAGGCTGTATCGGTCGTAATGCAGGGTAAATGCTCCAATTCTTCCAGGCTGCTCGGCATGCCGTATTGCTCGATCAACGCAGGCGCAGCCACAACCTGGCAATCGAAAGAACATAGCGGCTGCACCACGAGACTGCTGTCTGGCAGAGCACCCCGGCACATCAACAAAGCCAGATCAAAATCCTGCATCAGCACGCCAGGGCCTTCCAAATTGGTCTGACAATGTAGCTCCAGATCAGGGTGCTGGGACGCGAAATCGGCCAGAGCACCGGCGAATAAAACCGGCCCCACCTCCGATGGAATACAAATTCTTAAGCGGCCTGACAAACGGGTACGTTGATCCAGCAAATCCTGCTCAGCCTGCCTCAAGGCTCCCCACCAAGGCTGGAGCGTGTCAAACAGGCCTTGGCCAACGCTGGTGAGACGCAGTTGCCGGGAACTGCGCTCCAGCAAACGCTGCCCAATCTGCCGCTCCAGTTGCGCTACATAGCGGCTGACATTCGAGGTTGGTAAATCCAAGGCCTGTGCTGCAGCGGTAAAACTACCGCTCTCAGCAACTTGTACAAAAACCCGCAAGGCATTTAGATTCAGTTGGGAACTCATGGATTATCCCGGTTTTGATAAATAAACATTTAAATTATAGAGACTGCATATCAAAACCGAGAGAAGTTAGGCTAAAGCCTTTCTTGTTGGTATCTATCACCATGTCTGATTCTGACGTATGTCACCCCCGGCTTTGTGCCCATGCTGTGTCGTTCATCCAGTTTGTTCATGCCCTGGAGTTTATGGCCTTAACGCCTTTGTTTGTCTGGATGGCAGTGGATTTTGATGTCCCTGCGACCTACGCCGGTTATGTCGCCTCCATCTACATGGGGGCTGCCGCCTTGTCTGGCATATTGGCGGCACGCTGGATGCATCGAGTGGCTTTAAAGCCCTTGTTGCTACTGGCCCTGGTTCTGTTGGCCGTGCTCACAGCCTGGGGCGCGAACAGTTCTGCATTTGGACTATTTCTGATACTGCGCCTGGGCGCCGGTTTGCTCGGCGGTTTTCTGATGAGTGCAGCCATGGCTTTGCTGCTGACTGACCTGAATGCCGAGCAACGGACCGACGCGATTGCGATTGTCGTCAGCGCATTTGCCCTGGTCAGCATTGTCGGAATGCCCGCCACCTTGCTCATCGCTGTGGAGCTGGGTTGGCGTATCGCCTTGCTGGTTCTGGCCGGACTTTGCTTGCTGGCTGCCGCGCTGGCCTATCGCTACCTGCCTTCACGCACTCCCACATCCGCCCAGCAAGTACCTCAACTGTGTTTGGGAAAAGAGGCGTGGCGCTGGTTATGCTTGCCGGCTGTTGCACAAGCAGGGTCACTGCTGCTCATCCCGGTTCTGATCCCTGTTTTAACCTTGTGCTACGGCTCTGAGCTCAAACACATGCCAGCGACGTTCATTCTGGGTGGCGTCGCGGCTTGGCTGGCCTCACGTCTGTCCGCCATAGCTATCAAGAAATGGGGGCAGGTCCGAACATCTGAGCTGGGCACACTGCTTCTGATCCTATCCTTGATCATGCTGGCCTTGAAATGGGGCACAGCCCAAGGATTCATGATTTTGTTCATGGCAGGCAGCTACATCCGTCTTGTGTGTGCCAGCGCTTGCAGTGCGAGCTATCCCAATCACGTGCAGCGAGGTCGTTTCATGGCGCTACAAACTACAACGAACCATCTTGGCAGCTTTATTGCCTTGGCCCTTCCATCCACGATCCTGAGTGGTCAGGACCTGTCTCTATCAGCGCTCTATACCTTGCTGTGTCTGATGGCACTTGTTGCTGTAGCCCTGCCTATTTTCCTGCGCAGCACTGTCGCCAGACTGAACCCCCATCACGATCAGACATAGGCGGTGGATCACTAACACACCTAACGCTCTACATCTGCTTACTGATCCCCAAAGGCACCTGGTTTAGGGTGGCAGATTAACGCTTGCATAAGCGTCTAAGGGAGGTCAATTAACCGAACGGCATCACGTCAAAGGAGAGTCGCATATGGCTACGCACACCGCCAAACGCGCCAAGCTTTACCGCATGGTGACGGCAGAACATATCTGCCCCTTCGGGCTGAAAGCACGCGCACTGCTCAAACGTAAAGGCTACGAAGTGGAAGATCACTGGCTTGAAAGTCGGGAAGAGATCGATGCTTTCAAGGCCCAACATCACGTCCGCACCACACCGCAAACTTTTATCGATGCAAAGCAGATAGGGGGCTACGACGAACTGGTCGAGCACTTCGGCGGGACAGTCAAAGACAAGGATGCTGTCAGCTACACACCTGTAATCGCCTTATTGATGATGGCTGCCTTGATGGCTCTGGCCGTTTCCTGGGCGACCTTTGAGCAAATCGTGCGCCTTCAGACACTAGAGTGGTTTATTGCCATTGCTATGTGTTTGTTGGCCGTGCAAAAACTCAAAGATGTGGATGGCTTTGCCACCATGTTTCTTAACTACGACTTGCTCGCCCAGCGATGGGTGCGCTACGCCTACCTGTATCCCTTTGGCGAAGCCTTGGCAGGCGTGTTGATGTTGGCTGGTGCCATGATGTGGCTGTCGGTGCCCATTGCATTAGTGATTGGCAGCATTGGGGCCTGGTCTGTGTTCAAGGCCGTTTATATCGACAAACGTGAACTGAAATGCGCCTGCGTAGGTGGCGACAGCAAGGTTCCTCTGGGCTTTGTATCCCTGACTGAAAACCTGATGATGGTTGCGATGGCGGTATGGATGATGATCAAGCCATTCTTGCTGGGCACGTAAACAACCGGCGCCTCATCGCCCCGCAGCAGAAAACGGCGTCTAGCGGGCTACGACGGTACTGTGGTTTTTACAGCTCCGCAGGTTCCCCACGCAAAAAGGCCTGGGCCCGCTGCGCCATGATGGCTTCACGGCGAACAAAATCCGCCACAAAGTCATTCACGGGGTGGTGGTGCAAGCTGTAAGGGGAGTCCCATTGGACAATTTTGCCAGCCTGCATCACGCCAATACGATCAGCAATCGCAAACGCTTCAGCCTGATTATGGGTCACTAAAATCGCAGTCATACCTGCGCCTTTCAGAATGTCGCGCACCTCGAACGCAAGACGCTCTCGGGTATCTACATCCAGATTAGAAAAAGGTTCATCGAGCAATAGCAGGGAAGGCTTGGGGGCCAAGGCCCGTGCCAAAGCCACGCGCTGCTGCTGCCCCCCCGACAACTCATGCGGATAGCGCTGCGCCAAGCGGGCCAGATCCACCAGTTCCAGCATCTCCAGCACTCGGGCCTGACGCTGAGCTTTATCCCATTTACGCAGGCCAAAGGCCACGTTCTTTTCTACCGTCAAGTGAGGAAAAAGGGCGTAATCCTGGAACATCATGCCCACATGGCGATCTTCTGGTGGCACTTGATGAGAAACAGCTGACAAGACATGGCCATTTAACAGAATATGTCCGGCACGCAAAGGCTCGAAACCGGCAATGGCTCGCAAGACCGTGGTTTTGCCGCAGCCCGATGCACCTAGCAGACAGCCAATCTCCCCTTGGGGCAGGTGCAGGCTGAGCTGATCAACAACCGGTCGAAAGCCTTCAGACGTTTCATAAGACAGGGTAATTGCCTGCAAATCCAGAAAATCATTCATGATGCGCGTGGGCCAGAGGCCATCAATTGAGTACGTGCCAATAAAATAACGGGGATCAAACCAGCCAAAACAATGGCCAAGGCGGCAACGGCGCCTTCCTCGTAAGTCCCACGAGCCGCTTCCGCATACAGCCAGGTTGCCAATGTCTCGAAATTCATCGGGCGCAGCAACAAGGTAGCGGGTAGCTCCTTCATGGCATCAACAAAAATAAGCAGGGCAGCGGCGCCCATCGCGGGGCGCAGCAAGGGCAAATGTACGCGTTTTAACGTACCTGCCGGAGACTCCCCCAATAAACGGGAAGCCTGTTCCAGGGAAGCTGGAATACGAGCCAGTCCGGCTTCAATACCGCCAATCGAAATTGCCAGAAAGCGCAAGGTATAGGCCAAGACCAAAGCCAGGGTCGAGCCCATCAACAACAAACCTGTGGCAGAGACGCCAAACCAGGACATGATTTGATTGTAGAAAGAGTCAAACAGGACCAAGGGAGTCAACAGTCCAATTGCCAGTACAGTCCCTGGAATGGCGTAACCTAGGCTGCTGACACCGGCCAGAAAACGGGCCAGACGTGGTTTGCGTCCCGAACGTACCGCACGAGCTGCCCAGGCGACGACCAGACCACAGGTCAAAGTCGCCACGGTTGCCAGCGCGGCGATATACAAGGTGTTCCAGGCACTGCTCAGTAATTGCGCCGACACGCCACCTGCCAAAGTCACATGTTTGATCGTCTCATTTAACAAATACAGGGACGGCGCAATAAAACCCACCAGCACAGGCGCCAACCCCAAAGCAATAGCGATACACGCTGCCGAGCCTTTCAGCCTGGTGGGTCGGATAGGTTCAGAGCGCTGATTACTGGAGTAAGCCTGGCGACGGCGACCATAGCGCTCGATGCTGATCAGCGCCGCAACCAGACAGAGCATGGAAACAGCAATTTGTGCCGCACCTGCCAAATCAGAACGTGTCACCCACGTGGTGTAGATAGACACCGTCAAGGTCTGTACGCCCAGGAACTCGGAAGCACCGATATCATTCAGCGTTTCCAGCAAGGCCAGACTGACGCCCACTGCGATGGCCGGTCGAGCCATGGGCAAAACAACACGGAAAAACACACTGCGGCCCGACTCCCCCATAATGCGTGCCGCCTCCAGCAAACTGGCCGATTGGGTGGCAAACATAGCCCGTGTACTTAGATAGACGTAGGGATAAAGTACCGAACCCAACAGGAAAATCGCACCACCCAAAGAGCGCAAATCCGGCAAACGAAACTCACGCGGGCTGCTATAGCCCAAAACATAACGAATGGCCGATTGAATCGGACCGATCGGATGTAACAAATCCAGGTAAGCAAAGGCCACGATATAGGTTGGCACCGCCAGAGGCAGCAATAATGCCCATTGCAAAATCCGCCGTCCGGGAAACTCGTAGGCGGTAATCAGCCAGGCGGATCCCACTCCCAAACAGCTCACTACTACCCCCACGCCCAACAGCAGCAGCAAGGTATTACTCATTGCATGGGGGAGAACAAACTGGAACAGGTGTGACCAGTGCTCGGTCGAGCCGCCTAAGGCGTGGGTCAGCAAAGTAATCACGGGCGCTGCCACAATCAGGGCAATCACAGCGGCAGCCAGGGACCAAAGGGGCAGACGACGAAAAAAAGGCATTATGAAAGGCTAGGTATTACAGGCGCTTAAATGCGCGACGACCGCCGCTCTGATTTCTCAAAGCTGGCGGTCGTAGAAAAAGAGTAGGGCGATTTTAATTGTCGAAGCCAACTTTATCCACCAACTCGCTGGCTTGCTTGCGGTGTTTGGCAATTTCAGTCAGAGGCAAAGGATCAATCGTCATGGGGCCGAAGCTGGCAACAACAGGATCCAGCTCAACGCCAGCGCGTACCGGGTATTCGTAATTGGCCTTGGCGTACAGGCTTTGGGCTTTTTCGGAAACCAGATACTCCAGCAGTTTGACGGCATTGTCTTTATTAGGAGAATGCTTGGCCACGGCGGCACCGGAGATGTTCACGTGTGTGCCACCGCCTTTGGTATCGGCAAAAGTTGGGCGGACCACATTGATCGCTTCACCCCATTTGTAGGAGTCGCTACCGGGTTCAGCATTTTTCATGCGGCCCACGTAGTAAGCATTGGCGATACCGATATCACAAATGCCGCCCAGAATATCGCGGGCTACATCGCGGTCACCACCGGCTGCCTTGCGGCCTAGATTGTCTTTCACACCGCGCAGCCACTGCTCGGTTGCTGGTGCACCGTTATGGGCAATCATGGCAGCGACCAAAGCCGTGTTGTAAGGGTGCTGACCGGAACGGATACACACTTTGCCTTTCCATTTAGGATCGGCGAAATCCTCGTAATGAATGCTTTTTACATCCACATCCTTGGCCACATACGCCACACGATCGCGCAGAGACAGGGAATACCACTGCTTATCTGCACCACGCAAATTGGCAGGAATTGCACTGTCCAAGGTGGCGGACTCAACAGGCTGGGTAATACCAGCCTCGACCAGATCGAGCAGATTACCAATATCTACCGTCATCAAAATATCAGCAGGGGACTTGTCGCCTTCGGTTTTCACGCGCTCGATCAAACCGTCTTTGACAAACACGGTATTGACCTTCACGCCCGTGTCCTTGCTGAAGGTTTCCAGCAGGGGAGTGATCAAGCCGGGTTCACGTGTGGTGTAGAGGTTGACTTCGCCAGAGGCAAAAGCGGCCATCGACATGGTGCCCATCGCGGACAGAAGCAAGGCTTGGGTCAGGGCACGACTACGAAGAGTAAAGCGCATGATCAACACTCCAAAAACAGACGGAAATAACGTTAAAACCGATACGAGGCCGGAAAATGTGAATGATTATCAAACGTATGCAGAAACTAGGCAAGAGCTATTTGACATACAAGCCCACTCACCAGCTAAAAATCGCCGTGTCATCCACGCCAAAGCAGAAAAAGCAGATCCCAGAACTTAATGGTAAGTCCTGATTGCGATCAAATCGTATCGGTGAATGAGCATGGATTTACCGAGGGAACTCGGTACAATGGGCAAATATTTGCTTACTGATCCGGGCGATATTGCCCCTTTAGACGATACCTACCATGGCAGCTTTCAATACCGAACAAGTGCTCAGCGTCCACCACTGGAATGACACCCTGTTCTCATTTACCACCACCCGCGACGCCGCCCTGCGTTTTCATAATGGGCACTTTGTAATGATCGGTCTGGAAGTTGATGGCAAGCCGCTGATGCGCGCTTACAGTATTGCCAGCGCCAACTACGAAGAAAACCTGGAGTTTCTCAGCATCAAGGTACAGGATGGCCCCTTGACCTCGCGCCTGCAGCACTTGAAGGAAGGCGATACCATTCTGGTCAGCCGCAAACCCGTTGGCACTCTGGTTATTGACGACCTGCGCGCAGGTCGCAATCTGTTCTTGTTTGGTACCGGCACCGGTCTGGCTCCCTTCATGAGCATCATCAAGGACCCCGACACCTACGAGCGTTTTGAAAAAGTCGTACTGGTTCACGGCGTACGTTTCGTCAGCGAATTGGCCTACTCCGATTTCATCCAGAACGAATTGCCACAGAACGAATACTTTGGCGAAGTGGTACGCGAAAAACTGCTGTATTACCCCACCGTTACCCGCGAAGCGTTTCGCAATACCGGCCGAATTACCGATCTGATCGAAACGGGCAAGCTGTGTGAAGACCTGGGCATTCCTCAACTGGATCCCGCTCAGGATCGCGCCATGCTGTGCGGTAGCCCAGCTATGTTGGCCGACATTAGCGCCATGCTCGATAAACGCGGTTTTGAAGTGTCGCCCGGTGTTGGTCAGCCCGGTGACTACGTAATTGAACGCGCCTTCGTGGAAAAATAATCCCGCCAAGATCTGTTAATTTTAGCTATAGGCGCTTAAACTCTGATAGTACAACACTCATCAGAGGTTTCTTATGACTAAGCAAGTTGTCTTCACCGATGCCGCTCCGGCAGCTGTAGGCCCATACTCTCAGGCCATTATCGCTTCGGGCGGCAAGACAGTATTCCTGTCTGGCCAAATCGGTCTGGAGCCTGCCACTGGCGAACTGGTATCTGAAAATTTTGAAGGTCAGGTACGCCAGGCATTTGCCAACCTGGAAGCTGTGGTCAAAGAAGCTGGCGCTAATCTGGGTGACATCGTTAAACTGACTTTGTTTTTGACCGATCTGTCCCGCTTTGCCAGCGCGAACGCCATCATGGCCGAACTGATTCCCCAGCCTTTCCCTGCACGCTCCACCATCGGTGTGGCCAGCCTGCCCAAAGGCGCTCAGTTCGAGGTCGAGGCTATCCTCAATTTCTAAAGACGTATTGCCATGACCGCAGGTCGGCCTGCGCCTCAGGCCAAACGGGCTGCGCCACGCAAAGCGCTCAGCCTGGATCAGAAGTTTGAAAAGCTCGGCCTACGAGAGCCTGCCGACTTCGTGGTCCATCTTCCTTTGCGCTACGAGGACGAGACTCAGGTTGAGCCTATCGCCCATCTTTACCCTGGCAAGATGGCGCAAATTGAAGGACGTATCCTGAGTACAGACGTCCAGGCTCGTCCCCGTGCGCAGTTGCATGCACGTATTGCCGATGAAAGTGGCGAGCTGGCCTTGCGCTGGCTGCACTTTTACCCCAGCCAGCTCAAGCAGTTGCAAGGGGATTTGCCGCTGCGAGTGCGCGGCGAAGTGCGCCAGGGCTTTCATGGCCTGGAAATGGTGCATCCCAAAGTCACCAAAGCCGGTCAGCCCCTGGCCCGCGCCTTGACCCCTGTGTATCCCACGACTGATGGCTTGAGCCAAGTGCAGTTGCGCAAAGCCATTGCCGATGCGCTCAATAACGCAGACCTGCGCGACACGCTACCTGAAGCAGTGCGTAACGAATATGGTCTGATGCCCTTTAACGAGGCCATCCGGCTTTTGCATTACCCACCACCAGAGCTCAGCTACGACGATTTGTTCGAGCATGGCCATCCAGCCTGGAGCCGCATCAAATTTGATGAGTTGCTGGCTCAGCAACTATCCCTGGCGCAGGCCCGCGCTGCCCGTCAGGCTCAGCGCGCCAAGCCCATGCGTGCAGGCAATAGTGATCTGGCCAAAGCCTTGCTGGCTTCTTTGCCCTTCCAGCTAACGGCGGCTCAACAACGCTGTGTCAAGGAAATCAGTGCGGATATGAAACGCGCTTACCCGATGCACCGCTTGTTGCAGGGTGACGTGGGTAGCGGCAAAACCATTGTGTCAGCCATTGCCGCCGTGCAAGCGATTGCCAGCGGTTTTCAAGTGGCCCTGATGGCGCCCACTGAAATCTTGGCCGAGCAGCACTACTTGAAAATGCGCGCCTGGCTGGAGCCTTTGGGTGTAGAGCTGGCCTGGCTAAGTGGCAGTTTGGGCGTCAAGGCCAAACGTCTGGCTTATGACGCCATCAGCTCCGGACAAGCCAGACTGGCTATCGGCACTCAGGCTCTGATTCAGGACAATGTCCAGTTCCAGCAATTGGGCTTGGTGATTCTGGATGAGCAGCACCGCTTTGGTGTTGGCCAGCGCCTGGAACTGAACCGCAAAGGGGACGCGCAGGACAAGAAAGGGCAAGCCTACTTGCCGCATCAACTGAATATGAGTGCCACGCCCATCCCGCGTACCTTGGCCATGGCCTTCTTTGCCGATCTGGATGTCTCCGCCATTGACGAGCTGCCGCCGGGCCGCAGCCCCATTATTACGAAACTGGCCGCCGATAATCGCCGCGATGAAATCATGGCGCGCGTTCGGGCCGAAGTCGCCCAAGGCAGACAAGCCTATTGGGTCTGCCCCCTGGTTGAAGAAAGCGAAGCGCTGCAATTGCAAACCGCTGTAGACACCCATGCGGCTCTGGAGCAAGCCTTAGCCCCTTTGCGGGTAGGCCTGATTCATGGCCGCCTGTCCTCCACGGAAAAGGCGGAGGTCATGGAAGCTTTTCGCAGCGGCAACCTGGACGTGCTGGTTGCGACCACCGTGATTGAAGTCGGTGTAGACGTGCCCAATGCTTCTTTAATGATCATTGAACATGCCGAGCGCTTTGGTCTGGCGCAACTGCACCAGTTGCGCGGCCGGGTAGGGCGGGGGCAGATTCAGTCTGTTTGCGTGTTGCTGTACCAAGCGCCACTTTCGGCTATTGCCCGCCTGCGTTTACGCGCCATGTATGAAACGACCGATGGTTTTGAAATTGCCCGACGCGACTTGGAACAACGCGGCCCGGGCGAGTTCATGGGCATGCGCCAATCCGGACAGGCAGGCTTGCGGTTTGCCAGTCTGGAGTCCGATGAAGACTTGATCGAGCAGGCCCAAACCTTGGCCAGCACCTTTCGCCGTGATTATCCAGACCACGCACACCACCATTTACAGCGTTGGATGAAGGGCCGAGAAGAATTACTCCGTAGTTGACCACTAGCCTGCATGCAAGCCTGACCATTTACGGCGTGCTTACGCGAGGCATGATGGATATGGCGCCGCAGGCGCCCCCGTATTGGGGCGGAGAGGCTCTGGCTGTCAGGCCGGAGTTCTTCACCCAAGGTCTTAATGCTGTTTTGCACAAGGAATTGTCATGACATTGACCGAGCTGAAGTACATCGTTGCCGTAGCACGCGAGCGTCATTTCGGACGTGCTGCCGAAGCCTGCTTTGTGAGCCAACCAACCCTGTCGGTGGCCATCAAGAAGTTGGAAGACGAATTAGGCGTGGTCATCTTCGAGCGTGGCGGGCCCGAAGTGGCTATTACCCCGATTGGGCTTCGCATTGTCACCCAGGCACAGAAAGTGCTGGAAGAGGGGGCCAATCTGCGGGAGATTGCCCGCCAAGGCCACGACCCCTTGGCGGGCCCTTTGCGCGTGGGCATTATTTACACCGTGGCACCGTACCTGCTGCCCAAGCTCGTTCCCAAGCAGATCGAGCTGACCCCACAAATGCCACTTTTATTGCAAGAAAACTTTACCGTACGCCTGTTGGAACTGCTGCGCCAAGGGGAAATTGATTGCGCCATTGTGGCCCTGCCTTTGCCCGAAACCGGCCTGGTTATCCGCGAGCTGTACGACGAGCCTTTTGTGGTGGCCATGCCCCATGAACATGCCTGGGCCAAGCGCAAGGAAATCGATCCTGAACAACTGAAAGATCAGACCATGTTGCTGCTCGGTGCCGGCCATTGCTTTCGGGATCAGGTGCTGGATGTGTGTCCGGAACTGTCGCGCTTTTCAGCATCCAGTGAAGGTATACAGCGCACCTTTGAAGGCTCTTCACTGGAAACCATTCGACATATGGTTGCTACCGGCATCGGTCTGACGGTCCTGCCTGCAAGCTCCTTAAGTGCCCCAGGCCAAGCCAACGAGTTGCTCGCTTACGTTCCCTTCAAAAAACCCATTCCAGATCGACGCATTGCCTTGGTTTGGCGCAAAAGTTTTCCACGTATTTCAGCCATTGATGCGTTGACCCGTGGGATCATGGAAAGTGGCTTAGGTGGGGTCAACTACTTAAAAGTCGAATACAACAGCAATTTCCCGTATCCTGAACTAGCGTAAGTCGCATCATTACTGCGTGTTATTCTGCTTCAGTACCTATTTAGCCCTCTGTTTAACAGGAGTCCACTATGGCAAAAGCCGTGAAAGCAGTGAGTAAAACCGCCAAGGCCAGCAAGGCCGAAGCAGCCCCAAACACTGATACCAAGGTTGCAGTTGCAGCTGAAACAAAGGCTGAATCAAAACCGGTAGCCACCAAGGCCCCCGCCAAGAAAGTGACCGCTAAAAAGCCCGTCGCCAAAAAGCCTGCCACGACTGCCAAAGCGCCCGCGACAGCAACTAAACCTGCGGCGAAGCCGGCCTCTGCCCGCAAGCCTGTCGCTGCCAAACCCACCGCTCCTGCTGGAGCCGCCAGCAGCGCCCTGAAGATCGATATCGGTATTTCGACAGCAGACCGTGCTGCGGTAGTCAACGAGCTGTCCAAGGTACTGGCCGACTCCTACACCGTGTACCTGATGACGCATAACTTCCACTGGAACGTTACCGGCCCCATGTTCAAAACACTGCATGAGCTGTTCATGACGCAGTACACCGAACTGTGGCAAGCCCTGGATGATATCGCCGAGCGTATCCGTGCCCTGGGTCACTACGCCCCAGGTACTTACGCCGAATTCCAGAAACTGTCGTCCATCTCGCAGCCTACGTCCGTTCCAAACGCCACCACCATGATCGAACTGCTGGTCAAAGGTAACGAAGCCTTGGCTCGTACTGCTCGCGCCGCATTTAATCGTGCTGACTCTGCCGACGACCAACCTACGGCTGACTTGTTGACCCAGCGCCTGGACGTACACGAGAAAAATGCATGGATGCTGCGTAGCCTGCTGCAGTAATTACCTGCTTATCGCCCTCAAATAGCGATAAAAAAAGGCCACCATACGGTGGCCTTTCCTATTCCCCTTATAGAAAACCCTGAATTCGCCCGCAAGGCAGGCATAAAGCCCTGTTATCGGTGTATGCTTTCCTGCATATTCACGGAGGTGTTTTCTATGAAAATTCGTTTCACTCCTGTTGCAGCGGCCATGAGCCTGGCAACGGGTCTGCTCTTGTCCGGTGCTGCTCACGCTGACAATATCCGTATCGCGCTGGCTGGTCCTTTCACCGGCTCGGTGACTCAATACGGTGACATGGTCAAACAAGGCGTCGATACGGCCATCGAACAGATCAACGCGGCTGGTGGCGTGTTGGGCAAACAGCTCGAACTAGTCACTGTTGACGATGCCTGCGAACCCAAGCAAGGTCCCGTCGCAGCCAACCGCATCGTGAATGACAAGATCCACTATGTTGTCGGTCACGTGTGTTCGGGCGCGACCATCGCGGCCACTGACATCTACAACAACGAAGGCGTGTTAATGGTGACCCCTTCGGCAACAGCACCCGCTGTTACCGACGGCAAAGGTTACGACATGATCCTGCGCACCATTGGTCGTGACGACCAGCAGGGCCCGGCAGCGGCCAAGTTTATTCTGGAACAGATCAAACCGACTAAGGTCGCCGTCCTGCACGACAAACAGTCCTATGGTCAAGGTATTGCCGCTTCGGTTCGCTCCGAACTGCAAAAAGCGGGCACCGAAGTTGCTCTGTTTGAAGGCATTAACGCAGGCGACAGCGATTATTCTGCCGTCATCACCAAGCTGAAATCCACCGGCGTGGACTTCGTCTACTTTGGTGGCTACCACCCGGAAATGGGCCTACTGCTGCGCCAAGCCGCTGAGCAAGGCGTGAAAGTTCACTTCATGGGCCCAGAAGGCGTGGGTAATCCCGACATTAATGCGATTGCTGGCAAAGCTGTTGAAGGCATGCTGCTGACCTTGCCTGCGGACTTCTCGCAAGATCCGGATAACCAGGCTATCGTCCAAGCCTTCAAAGACAAGAAGCGTGACCCTAGCGGCGCGTTCCAACTGTCCGCCTATGCCGCCACTCTCGCGATTGCCGAAGGCATCAAGGGCGCTGGCGCTGATGATCCCATCAAAGTTGCCGACTACCTGCACGCCAATAGTGTGAAAACACCCATCGGCCAAATCAGCTGGAACAAGCAGGGCGACCTGAACGACTTCAAATTTGACGTCTTTAGCTGGCACGCTGACGGTACTAAAACCGTCTACGGCAAGTAATCCCTGATTCTTGCTCGTAAAAAAACCGGCCTGCGGGCCGGTTTTTTATTGTGCCTTGCCTTGGAGCTTGCTCAGGCCTCAATACGCAAGCCCGTATCGCGGTCAAACCAATGTAGAGGGTGGGGTGGCATATAGCCAATCTGAATGGCCTCGCCAATTTGAATCGGGTATTTGCGGGTCTGCTCAATCGGGCAGCGCACGATAATGCGATAGTCGCCACAACCCAAGTGCAACAACTGCTCAGAACCCAAGACTTCCACCATTTCCACTTGCGTTGTCACACCGGGCACATGCAGCTTGATGTGCTCGGGGCGTATACCCAAGAACACCTTACGACCACGTACTGCAGCGGGCACCATCTCCGGGCCAAACTGTACGGGCTGACCGTTATCCTGCATGATTGCGCCTTGCTCGTTCACCTGCACGGGCAACAAGTTCATGGGGGGTGAACCGATAAACGTGGCTACAAAAACGGAAGCAGGTTTCTCGAATACCTCGGCTGGAGTGCCAATTTGCTCGGGCATGCCCTGATTCATCACAATCATGCGCTCGGCCAAGGTCATGGCCTCGATCTGATCATGAGTCACATACAAGCTGGTGGTTTTCAGACGACGATGCAGCTTCTGAATTTCCAGTCGCATCTGTACCCGCAGCTTGGCGTCCAGATTAGACAGGGGCTCGTCAAACAAGAACACCTTAGGTTCACGCACAATCGCACGGCCCATGGCAACACGCTGACGCTGGCCACCCGACAGTTGCCCAGGGCGGCGTTCCAACAAGGCGCCCAACTCCAGAATCGCCGCAGCGGCATTGACCCTTTGCTTGATTTCGTCCTTGGAAAACTTACGGATCTTCAAGCCGTAGGCCATATTGTCAAAGACCGACATATGCGGGTAGAGCGCGTAGTTCTGGAACACCATGGCGATGTCGCGTTCTGCCGGTTCCATATCATTGACGACTTTACCGTCGATCAGTACTTGGCCCCCCGTGACAGACTCCAGGCCCGCCACCATACGCATCAAGGTTGATTTACCGCATCCAGAGGGGCCCACAATCACCACAAACTCGCCATCTTTCACGTCCACATCAATACCGTGAATTACGACCGTCCCGTTCGGGTAGGTTTTCTTGACGCCTTCAAATCGTAAGCTAGCCATTCAATAAAGCCTGTAGAGAATTACTTTTCAGAGTCGATGAGACCTTTGACGAACCACTTTTGCATCAGCATCACCACCAAAGCAGGTGGGATCATGGCCAAAAGAGCCGTTGCCATCACCACGTTCCACTCGGTCACGCTGTCACCACCGGAGATCATGCGTCGAATCCCGACCACGATCGGGTACATATCCTCTTTGGTGGTAATAATCAGCGGCCACAAATACTGGTTCCAGCCGTAAATAAACTGAATCACAAATAAAGCGGCAATGCTGGTCTTGGACAAAGGCAGCAGAACATCTTTAAAAAACCGCATGGGGCCAGCACCGTCAATGCGAGCGGCCTCGATCAGTTCATCAGGCACCGTCAGAAAGAACTGACGAAATAGAAAGGTAGCGGTTGCAGAGGCGATCAGGGGCAGGATCAGGCCCCCGTAGCTGTCAAGTAAATGCAAGTCCGCCACGACCTCATACGTAGGCATGATGCGCACTTCCACCGGCAGCATCAGGGTGATGAAAATCATCCAGAAACACAGCATGCGAAAAGGGAAGCGGAAATACACCACGGCAAAGGCCGAGAGCATGGAAATAATGATTTTGCCCACCGCAATGCCCAAGGCCATGACCATGCTGACCAGCAACATGCGTCCGACTGGAGGGGAGTTGGTAGCCGTACCCTGCAAGGCGGTAATGTAGTTCTCCACCATGTGCGAGCCAGGCCAGAGCGACATAGGCGCACGCGCGACTTCCGCACTGGTCTGGGTGGAAGCCACAAAGGTGATATACAAGGGCAGGGCAATCACGATCACACCCAGAATCAGGGTCAGATGCGTGAAAAAATCAAGAATAGGGCGTCGTTCAACCATGACTGTGTTCCTTGCTGCGCATCAGCTGTACGTCACTTTGCGATCAATATAGCGGAACTGAATCACTGTCAGCGCCACAACCACGGCCATCAGCACCACAGACTGAGCCGCCGAGGAGCCAATATCCAAACCACGGAAACCCGTGTTGTAAACCCGGTAAACCAGAATCGAGGTCGCCTCGCCTGGGCCGCCCTGGCTGACCACATCAATAATGGCGAAGGTGTCAAAGAAGGCATAAATAATGTTCACGACCAGCAGGAAGAAGGTCGTAGGGGCCAGCAAAGGAAACACAATGCCCCAGAAGCGGCGCATGGGACCAGCCCCATCCATCGCCGCGGCTTCGATTAGCGAACGCGGGATGGCTTGCAAGCCGGCCAGAAAAAACAGGAAGTTGTAGGAGATCTGCTTCCAGACCGACGCAATCACCACCAGCAACATGGCGTCATTGCCATTTAAACGCGGATTCCACTCAATACCATGCTCCAGCAGGAACACGGCCACGATCCCCACTGATGGAGAAAACAGGAACAACCACAATACCCCGGCCACCGCGGTTGCCACCGCATAAGGCCAGATCAGCAGGCTGCGATACAGCAGTGCTCCTCGTATTACCCGATTTGCCATCACGGCCAAAATCAGTGCCACCACCAAGCCCAGCACCGACACGGCAAGCGAAAATACGGCCGTTGTCTTGAACGAGGCCCTATATTCCGCACTACTGAACAGCTCGGCAAAATTGTCCAGGCCCACAAACTGCGAAGACAGACCAAAAGGATCTTCCAAATGAAAAGCCTGCCACAGCGCTTGACCGGCAGGCAGAAAAAAGAAGATCAGGGTAATGGCTAGCTGCGGGGCCAGCAGCAAATAGGGCAGTGTCTTATGACGAAAGACGACTCGTTTTTCCATAGGTTTGCGCGCAGTGGGAAGGGAGCGCCACCATCAGGGTGGACAGACTACAAGTGAAACGAAAAGCGTATGAGCGGCTTGGACTGCATCACGACACGATGCTGGCTTGGCGCCAGAACAGCAAGTCATCAGCAACTGCGCTCATACGCTCGATTGTAAACCACCCGCGCAAGGCGGGTCGGGCTTACTTCACGCTCTTTTCAAAGCGCTCCAGCAGTTCATTACCACGGCTTTGCATGGCTTTCAAACCCTCTTCAGGCGTGACCTTACCCGCAAAAATCTGCTCCATGACACCGTCTTCGATATCACGAATCTGGGGCAGATAACCCAGGCGGATACCACGCGAGTTCTCGGTGGTGCTGGCATCGAGCTGTTTGACGGCAACGTCTGCACCCACGTTCTTGGCATAGAAATCGGAGTCCTTGGTCATTTCAAAGCCGGCTTTGGTCACAGGCACATAGCCGGTGTCCTGGTGCCAGGCCGCAGCTTGTTCCGGGCTGGAGATGAAGTGGAAGAATTCGGTCACGCCTTTGTAGACATCATCCGATTTTTTGGCAAAGACCCACAGGGAGGCACCACCAATGATGGAGTTCTGGGGCGCGCCCTGGACATCGCTGTAGTAGGGCAGGCTGCTGGTGCCAAACTCAAATTCGCCGGTTTTGATAATGTTGGCGCGGTTACCACTGGAACCGGTAAACATGCCGCATTTGCCACTGGTAAACAGGGCATTAGCGGTATCGCCGCGACCACCGTAGGAGAACGTGCCGTCCTTGGACATGTCCGCCAGAAAGCTAATGTGCTTGAGAAACAGCGGGTTATCCAGTTGCAGACGGGCACCGGGGCCACCAAAGCCGTTATTCTCGCTGGCAAAGGGAATGTTGTGCCAAGCGGCAAAGTTCTCCAGCAATATCCACGAGGGCCAGGAGGAGGTGTAGCCGCACTCTTGGCCAGATTCACGCAGTTTCTTGGCTGCTGCGTGCAATTCTTGCCAGGTCTTGGGTGGTTTCTCAGCATCCAGGCCGGCTTTCTTGAAGGCATCCTTGTTGTAGTACAGCACCGGCGTGGAGCTGTTAAAGGGCATGGAAATCAGCTTGCCTTCATTAGACGAGTAGTAACCGGCAACGGCACCCAGGAACTCCGCTGGGTTAATAGGCTTGCCTACTTTTTCCGACATTTCCTGCACCGGCTCAATGGCGCCCTTGGCCGCCATCATGGTGGCAGTACCCACCTCGAATACCTGCAAAATATCGGGGGCATTACCAGCACGGAAAGCGGCGACGCCAGCGTTCATGGACTCGCCATAGTTGCCTTTATACGAAGCTTTAACCTGGTAGTCCGACTGAGATGCGTTAAAGTCTTTGACTAATGCATTAACCCGTTCGCCCAAGGCCCCTTCCATTGAGTGCCAGAACTGAATTTCCGTGGCCGCTTGCGCAGTGCCGATAGAAGCAATCAGACCGGCTAGAGACAGAGCAAATAGTTTTGTTCGCATCAGGCTTTCTCCTGTATAAAAGGTGCCGCTAATGGTGTAGCAGGTTTAAAACTCAAGCTTATTACTTGTTTATGACGCTCTCATGAATGTAGCCATGGGAACGTTATATAAGCAATGACTAATTACCCTCGACTGCTGAAAAACGCGTCAAAGGACAGATTTCTAATGGGAGCGATGATGAATCCACACGATACCTCTTTTAAGCTGGCGTTTATTGGCGCGGGCAATATGGCCAGTGCCTTGGCCGCTGGTTTAATCGGGAAACGCTGCGGCGGCTCGGACGTTCTGGCCATTGATATTTACCCCCCAGCACTGGAGTCGTGGGCTCAGCAGGGTGTACAGACCACCCATGAACCCGGCCCGGCCTTGTCCAAGCAACGTATCTGGGTGTTTGCCGTCAAGCCCCAGGTCATGAAGGAAACCGTGCTGGCCTGCAAACCCTATCTGCAAGAGGACACTCTGGTTATCAGCGTCGCCGCTGGCATCCCGGCAACCGCTCTGGCCGACTGGCTGGGCGAACCCGGTAAGCCATACCAGCGCGTGATCCGCTGCATGCCCAACACCCCAGCCTTTATTGGTTGTGGCATTACCGGCCTGATGGCTCTGGAACAAGTCGATGAAAGCGATAAAGCCATTGCACAACAACTGTTGAAATCCGTCGGGGAAGTCGTCTGGGTTGAAAACGATGCCGCCATTGATGCTGTCACCGCAGTATCGGGCAGTGGTCCAGCTTACGTGTTTTTGTTCATCGAAGCCTTGATTAAAGCCGGGATTGAACAAGGTTTGTCCCCTGAACAGGCTCGTCAGTTGTCCCTGGCCACCTTGCACGGCGCAACCCAACTGGCCACTCTGTCGCCGGAGGAGCCTTCAGTCTTGCGCGAACGGGTTACTTCCAAAGGGGGGACAACGGCAGCGGCCTTGACGGTCTTTAATGAGGGCGGTTTTACGCCACTGGTGCAAAAAGCCGTCAATGCCGCCAAAGTGCGGGCCGGTGAATTGGCTGCAGAGTTTTCCTGACACTCGGATAACTCCCTAGCACGTTGCCAGGAATTGATATAGCGCAATAAAAAAGCAGTCAAAGAGTAGAGGGGCTCCGAAAGGATCTCCTCTTTTCTTTTTTATAGAGAAGGCGTTTAGTAAGCAGGCGGATTTTAGCCTACCCATTAACAGTGCCTCCTTATTGCAAAAATAAATAAGTAGGGCGCTAGGGCTTATACGAAGTGACAAGTTTTAGGCGGCTCCCCCAAAATGGGTTCCCCTGGTGCAGAACAATGTGAATGCAAGCACCAGAACAAGCACTTTCTAAAAGTAATGCCGGTAGACCCCGGCCTCGGGAGACAGTTGCTATGACCTTTACTCGACGCTTCACCCCCGCTCTGACCGCTTTGGCCACCGTAATGGCCATGGGCACAAGCTACGCGGCGGACACCATCAAAATTGGTATTCCTCAGCCCATGACCGGCCCGTCCACCCAATACGGTGACCAGATCCAGGCCGGTGCCTTGACCGCGATTGACGCGATTAATGCCGCTGGGGGTGTCAAAGGCAAACAGCTGGAAGCCGTTCTGATTGATGACGCATGCGAACCCAAGCAGGCTGTGCCGGCGGCCAACCGCGTGCTCAACTCTGGCGCAAAATTCGCTGTTGCTCACGCCTGCTCGGGTACAACGGTGCCTGCGGTCAATATTTACGAACAAGAAGGCATTGTCGCGATTACTCCCGGAGCCACCTCGCCCTTGGTGACCGACACCATCAAGCCTCATTATTTTTTCCGCACCATTGGGCGTGACGACCAACAAGGCCCCTTTGCAGCCGACTATATTGCTGACGTTCTCAAGCCCAAGAGCATTGCCGTCCTGCACGACAAGCAGACTTACGGCTCAGGTGTTGCCACTCAAGTGCGTGACGCGCTCAAGAAAAAGAACATGAATATTGTCATGTACGAGGGTATTAACGTTGGCGACAGCGATTACTCGGCCGTAATCACCAAACTGAAGGGTGTGAACCCCGATCTGATTTATTTCGGCGGTTACCACGCCGAGCTGGGCCTGCTGTTGCGTCAAGCTCGCGAACAAGGCATGACCAACACCTTCATGGGCCCGGAAGGCGTTGCCAACCGCGATCTGGTCGCCATTGCCGGCCCGGCCGTGGAAGGTTTGCTGGTGACCTTGCCAACCGACTTCACCAAGATGCCGGCCAACAAGGATGTGATGGAGAACTTCAGCAAATACAAGCGCAATCCTAACGGGGCCTTTACCTTCCCCGCTTACGCGGCCGTGCAAATTATTGCCGACACCATCAACGCGGTTGGTGAAGATTCCGCCAAGGGAGCCGACTACATGCACGCAAATGCGTTCGATACTGCCATTGGCAAGGTAGAATACGACGCCAAGGGTGATTTGAAGCATTTCGAATTTGCCGTTTTCAAGTGGGATAAAGAAGGTAACTTTGATCTGGTTGAGAAATAAGACTGGATGATGTGCCCCCGCTCTCTACGAAGAACGGGGGCATTGCTTTTAGATGCCCACAAAGCCTCAAAACAAAACGACGGACTCAACGGAAAAAAACAAGCATGTCTGATTTACTCCCTCAGATCGTGCAGCAGCTGTTCAATGGTTTATCCTTGGGCGCTATTTATGCACTGATCGCCATCGGCTACACAATGGTCTATGGCATTATCGGAATGATTAACTTTGCCCACGGCGAGATCTACATGATCGGCGCTTATGTCGGGCTGGTTACCCTGACTGCGATTGGCGTAGGCTCGGGTCTGCCCATCTGGCTGATCATTCTTATCATGTTGCTGGTTGCCATGCTGGTAACTGCCGTTTACGGCTACGCAATTGAAAAAGTTGCCTATGCGCCATTGCGTGGCAGCCCTCGGCTGGTCCCGCTGATTTCAGCCATTGGTATGTCCATTTTCTTGCAGAACTGGGTTGCCCTGGGTCAAGGCGCACGTGATATGGCTGTACCCGCCTTGCTGACGGGTTCTTTCCAGTTCAGTCTGGGCTCGGACGGCTTTACGGTTACCGCGCCTTACTCGCGCGTCATGATTATTGTCGTCACCGTAGTGCTGATGATCATGCTGAGCCTCTACATCAAATACTCGCGTCTGGGTCGTGCCTCGCGTGCTTGTTCACAAGACTTGCGCATGGCCAATCTGCTGGGGATCGACACCAATAAAATCATCTCCTTCACCTTTATCATCGGTGCCATGCTGGCTGCCGTGGGCGGCGTGCTGATTGCCACCGCCATTGGCAAACTAAACCCCTTTATCGGCTTTATTGCCGGCATCAAAGCCTTTACAGCCGCCGTGCTGGGCGGGATTGGCAGCATCCCCGGCGCCATGCTGGGCGGAGTCTTGCTAGGTTTGGCAGAAACCTTTGCCGCTGCCTTTATTTCGTCGCAGTACAAGGACATCGTGGCCTTTTTACTGTTGGTCTTTATCCTGCTGTTCCGCCCAACGGGCCTGCTGGGTAAACCCGAGGTGGAGAAAGTCTAATGATGAACCGCTTTAGCAATGCATTTATCGCCGCTGTCCTGGCAGGCATTATTGTGGCTCCCGTCTTTGGCCTGCAAATTATACGCACCGGGATGACCACCCACCTGGAAAGCGATTGGCAGATCATCCTTATCGGCATGGCACTGGTCTTTGTCGTCCAGTTGATCCGCCCTAACGTCAATCGCACCAAGGTGCGTGAAAGCCGCTGGACCTTGCCCAAACTGAGCATGCAGCACAAGAAGATCCTGCTGTACATCGTGATCGCTTGTGCCGTGGTCTGGCCCTTTTTTGGTGGTCGTGCCCAAGTGGACATTGCCACCCTGGTGCTGATCTACATCATGCTGGGCCTGGGGCTGAACATTGTGGTCGGCTTTGCCGGCCTGCTGGACCTGGGCTTTGTGGGTTTTTATGCCGTAGGTGCCTATACCTACGCCTTGCTCTATCACTACGCAGGCTGGGGCTTCTGGGAAGCGCTGCCGCTGGCGGGTGGTATGGCGGCCCTGTTTGGCTTCCTGCTGGGTTTCCCCGTACTGCGCTTGCGCGGCGACTACCTGGCCATTGTTACCCTGGGCTTTGGTGAAATCATTCGCCTCTTGCTCATCAATATGTATAACCTGACCGGTGGCCCAGACGGCATCTCCGGTATTCCCAAGCCAACCGTATTCGGTTTCCCCATGGCGCGCCGTGCGCCAGAAGGGCAGACCACGTTCCACGATCTGATGGGCTGGACCTTCAGCAATCAGGACGTCGTGGTGTATCTGTATTTGATGGCCCTGGCTCTGGCCCTGATTACCTTGTTAGTCTCCAGCCGTGTGGTGCGCATGCCTATTGGCCGTGCCTGGGAAGCCTTGCGCGAGGACGAGATTGCTTGTCGATCGCTGGGTCTGAACCCCACCACCATCAAACTGTCCGCCTTTACCATGGGCGCCATGTTTGCCGGTTTTGGCGGTGCTTTCTTTGCTGCCCGTCAGGGGCTGGTCAACCCAGAGTCCTTCACTTTTATTGAATCAGCCTTAATCCTGGCCATCGTCGTGCTGGGTGGTATGGGTTCACAAATTGGCGTCATTCTGGCTGCCATTGTGCTGACAGTGGTTCCTGAATTGGCCCGAGAGTTCGCGGAGTATCGGATGTTGATTTTTGGTTTGGTCATGGTTGCCATGATGGTTTGGCGTCCACAGGGCTTGTTACCTGTACAACGCCCTCATGTGGAGTTGCGTACATGAGCCCATTACTCCAAGTATCAAACCTGTCGATGCGTTTTGGTGGCTTGCTGGCAGTCGATTCCGTCAGCTTCGATGTAAAGAAAGACGAAGTCTTTGCCATTATTGGCCCTAACGGCGCTGGGAAAACCACCGTATTTAACTGTGTCGGTGGTTTTTACAAACCCACCTCCGGCTCGGTCACCCTGGAAGACCAGCCCATCCATGGCTTGTCCAGCCATAAAGTGGCACAAAAAGGCTTGGTGCGTACCTTCCAGAACGTACGCCTGTTCAAGAAACTGACCGTACTGGAAAACCTGCTGGTTGCCCAGCACAGTCAGCTCAAGGCCGGCTTTCTGTCTGGCCTGTTAAACCTGTCACGCTACAAGCTGGCAGAAAAACAGGCCAAAGAACGAGCCGTGACATGGCTGGACTTTATGGGTCTGACCGATCTGGCCAACCGTGAAGCGGGCAACCTGGCCTACGGCCACCAGCGCCGCCTGGAAATTGCACGTTGCATGATTACCAAGCCTCGCTTGCTGATGTTGGACGAGCCTGCAGCGGGCCTGAACCCCCAAGAGAAACGCGATCTACAGGCCTTGATCGACCAGCTACGCCGGGAGTTTGGCGTGGCCGTCTTGCTGATCGAGCACGATATGAGCCTGGTTATGGGCGTATCAGACCGGATCCTGGTCATGGAGTATGGCAAACCCATTGCCACCGGCCTACCTGAAGAAGTGCGCAATGATCCGCGCGTCATCAAAGCCTATCTGGGGGAAGAATAAGTGCTGAAGCTGGATTCCGTATCTACCCATTACGGCGCTATTCAGGCGCTGGATCAAGTTAGCGTGGACGTGAATCAGGGCGAAATCGTCACCCTGATTGGCGCGAACGGCGCTGGCAAAACCACCTTGCTCATGACCGTATGTGGCTCGCCCCGAGCCAGCTCGGGCAGCATCAGCTTCATGGGCGAGGACATTACCCAAGCCGATACGCACCGCATCATGCGCAAAGGCATCGCTATCTCTCCCGAAGGCCGCCGCGTCTTTCCAGACTTGACCGTATCGGAAAATCTGAAGATGGGCGGCTTCTTTCTGAGCCGCAGCGAGATCGAAGAAGGGGAGGAGCACGTCTACAAACTGTTTCCCCGCCTGAAAGAGCGCGCAGCCCAACGTGCCGGAACCATGTCAGGTGGTGAGCAGCAAATGCTGGCCATCGGGCGTGCGCTCATGAGCAAGCCTTCCTTGCTGCTACTGGACGAACCTACGCTAGGCCTGGCCCCACTGATCATCGCCCAGATTTTCGACATCATCCGCATGATTCGGGAAGAAGGTGTGACGGTGTTCCTGGTGGAACAAAACGCCAATAAGGCTCTGCAAGTTGCAGACCGTGGTTATGTGCTGGAAACCGGGAAAGTGGTGATGCAGGATACCGGGGCCAATCTGTTGGCCAATCCGGATATTCGGAAGGCGTATTTGGGGGCTTGACGTATTTGCACCCCAGAAAAAAGCTGAACACCAAAAAAACCAGAGATGGCGTATCTGCCAATCTCTGGTTTTTTTTATTTACCCCTGCTCAGTCTCAAATAAGTATCCGTTTCAACAAAAAGTGGCGCAAGACAAAAAGAGGCTGGGCCACCGTTCACTTCTACTCGTTTTCCAAACAGAGTGTGAGCTGCTGCCCGTTAGGGCCAAAGGCGCAATCAGGAAGAGGGGTACGTAAATTGAAATGCAGCGGCAGCACCAAGTAAAGCACGACCAACAATAACGCAACGACTGTTTTAACCTTGCTTGGTCGGGATGCTATCGGGTAAAGTCCGGCCTGTCGATATTTCACGATGCCGATCGCCGCGAGGCCCGCCCCTACCAGCATGGATACATAGAGCTCGCCAAGCCCAGGTGACAACATCTGCTCATGTCGTTCATACGCCTGCCAATATTGAATCCGCCACAGCGCACTGATACCCACTTGCAGTAACCCCGCTAATACCCAGGTAATATGCCATCCCGAGAGCCGGAACAACGCTAGAGCGCATAGGCCTGATACGCCAAAAACCCAGTAGCTAAGATTGAATAGGGCGCCAAACATACCGCCCAATAGCGTTCCGCTGACATCCGTGGGTTTTAATACATGAAAATTAATGAAGGCAAACAAGGCCAAGACGGCCAATGCGGCAAGCCAGCTTGCCGCATAATAGCCGAGGTTTCTGGGAGCAGGCCCATCGTGTCTTTGCCGATAAAAACTGAACAGTCTGTTTTTACTCACTATCAACCTGTCCCAGAGCATGATGCTGTGTGGCTCGCCAGATAAGTGTGTGATTCGTCTCGTGCTATCTGAAGGATCAATCACTCACTATTCGCTTTGCACACAAGCTTAATCCTTCAATAGACCTTCACCACGCAAGGCCGCTTTCACCCCTTCGTTCTGCTCCATACGAGCAAAGAACGCGTTCAGGTTCTTCATGCCCGACAGGTCCAGCTTCATCAGGCCAGCCCAGCGCAGCACCACGTACAGGTAAGCATCGGCCACAGACAAGGAGCCCGACAGAGTTTCTTTGCCTTCCAGGTGCTTGTCAATCACGCCCAGTTGTTTGGTCAGCAAAGCAGCGGTCTTGGCTTTGATTTCGGCCTGGGTCGCTTCCTGATCAGCGTAGCGATGCACACCGAACACCACACCCACGTTACGGTGGATTTCAGCGTTCAGGAAAGCCAGCCAGCGGCGCGCTTCAAAGCGCTGTTCGATCGTGCTGCCAATCAAATTGGCTTGCGGGTTCTTTTCGTTCAAGTATTCCAGAATAGCGATACTTTGCGTCAAGACCAGATCACCGTCCACCAGAACCGGCACAGCGCCGCTCGGGTTCAGTTTCAGGAAGGCTTCTTGTTGCAGTTCGTCGCGGCTAACGCGCTGGGATTCAAATGGCTTGCCTAGCCACTCCAATGCAATGCGGATTACCAAAGGACAAGCACCGGTCATGTAATACAGTTTCATACGTTCCCCTTCCAAAATTGCGATAAACAAAATGGCGCGAGCTTGTCGCGCCACTCCAAAACAATCAAGGCTGCAAATGTCGCGCTAGAAAGCGTTCCATGCGCTCGTAAAACTCGAACTTGTTCTCGTCGTTGTGAAAGCCGTGGCCTTCGTTGTCCTTGACCATATACTCCACGTCTACACCACGTGCTTTTAAAGCCTCGACCATTTGATCGCTTTCCGCCTTGTTCACCCGAGGATCATGTGCGCCCTGAGCAATAAATAGCGGAGTACGGATTTTGTCGGCGTGCAGAACCGGAGAGTTGGCTTCCAGCAGCTCTTTATCCTTCTCCGGATCGCCCACCATGGCGTGCATTTTCACCAGCAGCGGTTTCCAGTACGGCGGGATGGTGTTCATGAAAGTCAGCAAGTTGGACACGCCTACATAGTCCACTGCAGCCGCATACAAGTCCGGGGTTTTGACGATACCGGCCAAGGTCGCATAACCACCGTAGCTGGCACCGTAAATGGCAATACGCTTGGGATCAGCAATCTTTTGATCAATCAGCCACTGCACGCCATCGGTAATATCGTCCTGCATGCTCAGGCCCCATTGCTTGAAGCCCGCTTCCCAGAACTTGCGGCCATAACCGGTCGAACTACGGAAGTTGATTTGCAAGACGGCGTAGCCACGGTTGGCCAGGAACTGCACCTCGGGGTTAAAGCCCCAATAGTCGCGCGCCCAAGGGCCACCGTGCGGGTTGATTACCACTGGCAAATTACGGCTGGGTACACCCAGCGGCAGACTCAGGTAGCCGTGGATTTTCATGCCATCGCGTGCCGTAAATTCGATGGGATGCATGGTCGCCATATCGCTTTCAGGCAGCGCACTATTGATGACAGCCAGCTTATGTAGGCTGTTGCTATCCACGTCATAAAGGTAGCGTGAGCCTGGATTGCGGTCGCTGTAGCTGGCCACAATCATTTTCTTTTCATCGCGGGTGATGGACTGAATGCTGATCTCGTAGCCGGGCAGTTGGCGCGCAATTGCCGCGTGGATTTTCTCGCTGTGCTCGTCAAAGAAATGCTGACCCGGTTTGTCGGTGTAGTAATCCACCGAAGTCAGCACCTGGCGAAGACGGGAATAACCGGCCCCCATCAAATCGTAATCAGGCAATTCGTAAATTTTCTCTTCCTCGTGCGGCTTGGCAGGATCAATCAAGACTAAGGCTGAAGTGTCACGGCCACGATTGCTCAGCGCGTAAAAACGCTGGTTATCCGCGTGAAAGAAGAGGGGGCTGACTTCGGTACGGAAGTCCGTTTGCAAAATGCTGCGGAAGGGCTCGGATTCGCTGTCACGGTAACGCAGTTCGGAATCTACGCCCGAGATCGAGATCGCCAAACGCACACGACCTTGATGGTCCGTGCTCCAGCCCAGTACATCGCCTGGGTTCTCAGCGGCCAGGGTGCTTTCGCCGGTCAGGACATTCACCTTGTAGACATCAAACACTTCCGGGTTGCGGCCATTGTGTGACACCAGGATATGCTCCGGGTCGTCGGGCAAGTCATCCTGTACACCGGCGCGCACACCTTCCAGCGGTGTCAGATCAGTGACTTTGCCCGTGATCACGTTCACGGCCAGTACGTGATAGTTCTCGTCGCCATTGACGTCCTTGGCGTAAATAACGGTCTCGTCGCCTTTCCAGAAGTATTCGGCAATATCGCGCTGATGTTCAGCGGTGACTCGACGAGGCTCACCGACCGGTTCACTGCCTTTCAACTCTTGCACAAAGATATTTTGACGGGCGGGATTGCCATCAATTTTGATGGGCTCCATAAAGCCGATCATGCGCCCCTGGTCCGAAATCCGGAAACCGCTACGCTTGGGATTCTGAAAGAAGTCCCGTATGTCGTACAGTGGGGGAGTGGTGCTAGCGACGTTATCCGGTATCAGGGCGTGGGCGCCCAACGAAAGCAAGAGGGACAAGAGCATAAGCAATAACCTATAAAACAGGGTTATGAGGATCAGACCAAGGACAAGCCTGCGTCAATCCCATTACTATATCGGATGATGGTACCCGGCAAAGCTAAGAGCCCTCTGAAAATAGGGCCAGAATAGCGGGGACAACCCAGGACAAGGACAGGCATGACTTCTTTGACTCGTATCGTTTTTCTGGATAGAGAGACACTGTCAGACAGCGTACAGCTGCCACAGGTTCCCTTTAAGCATGAACTGCAAGTGTACGGACGTACGGCTCCCGATCAAGTGGCCGAACGTATTGCTGATGCCGACATTGTCATCAGCAATAAAGTGGCGCTGCGGCGCGAGCATTTGCAGGCCGCGCCCAACTTGAAAATGATCGCGCTGGCCGCTACCGGTAGCGACAATATCGACCTGGATGCCGCCCGCGAACACCAGATTGTCGTCAGCAATATCCGCGACTATGCCGTACGTAGTGTTCCGGAGCACGTTTTTGCGCTGGTCTTTGCCTTGCGTCGCAATATCTGCGCTTACCGCCAGTCTGTCAAAGAAGGCCGCTGGCAAGAAGCCCAACAGTTCTGTTATTTCGACTATCCCATACGCGATCTGGCCGGCTCCACCTTGGGGCTGATCGGTTCGGGCTCCTTGGGGCAAGCCGTTGCCACCATGGGCCGCGCCTTGGGCATGAAAGTCATCTTTGCCCAGCGCCGTGGTCAGACCATCGTCAGTAATGCTGATGACCGCCTGCCTTTCGAGCAAGTTCTGGAGCAGGCGGACATCCTCTCCTTGCATTGCCCGCTGACAGCAGAAACGCAGAACATGCTGGGCATGGCCGAATTCGAGCGTATGGCCCCGCGCCGCCCCTTGCTGATCAATACCGCCCGTGGCGGGCTGATTGACAATCAGGCGCTGGAGCACGCCTTGCGGCAAGGCTGGCTGGGTGGCGCCGGCATTGATGTTTGCACGCCCGAACCGCCACCCGCGGACCATATCCTGATGCGCTTGTTAGACTTGCCCAATTACATTTTGACGCCGCACATAGGCTGGGCCAGTCAGGAAGCCATGCAAGCCCTGGCAAACCAGCTGATCGAAAACATTGCGGCTTTCCATCGTGGCCAAGCGCGCCATACGCTGTAGATAATGACTGATTTAAGCTCCTATCAAGCCAATTTTTCCCTGGCCGGCCGCTGCGCTCTGGTGACCGGCTCTTCTGCTGGTCTGGGCCTGGAAATCGCCCGTGCCTACGCCGCCCATGGCGCCCATGTGATTCTGCATGGTCGTAACGCCAGCAAACTCCTGCCGCTTGCCGAGGAACTGAAAGCCGCTGGCGCCCATGTCGATACCTGGGAGCACGATCTGGCCGATCTGGACTCCTTGCCGGGTTCCTACCAAGCCCTATGCCAGCACGTCGGCACGCCCGATATTCTGGTGAACAATGTAGGCGTACGACTGCGCAGCCGCTTGCAGGACGCCAATTGGGACGATATTGAGCATTTGCTGAATGTGGACCTGCTGGCGACGCTGAAATTGTCCAAATACGCGGCCCAGGCCATGCTGCACGCCCAAACCCAGCAAGGTCGTATTGTGACCTTGACCTCCATTGCAGGCCCGCTGGCCCGTCCGGGTGACGCTATTTACCCCGTCGCCAAGCAGGGACTGGCCGGGATGGTGCGTGCGCTGGCAGTAGAATTTGGCGGGCAGGGCATTACCAGCAACGGCATTGCCCCTGGCACGTTTGCCACAGAAAGCAACGCGGCGCTGGCCCAGGATCCGGTCAAAGGCCCTCTGGTGGTTGGCCGCAATCCCTTGGGACGCTGGGCCAATCCGGATGAAATCCGCGCTGCTGCTGTGTTTCTGGCCTCCCCGGCTGCTTCCTATGTCAATGGCCATATCGTGGTTGTAGACGGCGGATTCTCCATTACTTTCTGATTTTTCCTGATCATGCCGCTACCTCGTCCCATCCGCATCGCGATCAATGGCTATGGCCGCATAGGCCGTTGCTTGCTGCGCGCCATTTACGAATCCCCACAACGTCAGGCGTTTGATGTGGTGGTTATCAACGAGCCCGCCACGATAGCCACCATGGCTTACCTGACGCGCTTTGATTCGACTCATGGCGTATTCCCGGCCCAGGTAGAGCACAACGAACACGAACTGATTGTGGGTGGCAAAGCCATACGGGTTCTGCATGAAACCGACCCCAAAGCCATAGACTGGGCGGCGCTGAATCTGGACATGCTGATCGAGTGCAGTGGCGCCTTTGGCAGCCGCGCCGAGCTGCAACAGTTCCTGGACGCCGGTTGCCCTCGTGTGCTGGTATCAAACCCTGGCAATAGCGCCCAGGATGTGGATTTCACCACCGTGCTGGGCATTAACCATGAGCAGTTGCAAGGCGACGAGCGGATTGTCTCCAATGCGTCCTGCACCACCAATGCCATCATCCCAGTTCTGGCTGAACTGGATAAAACCTTTGGTATACGCCACGCCTTTTTAAGCACGCTGCACTCGGTGATGAACGATCAGCCCATGATCGACGGCTACCACAGCAGCGATCTGGCCCGTACCCGTTCCGCCTTGCAATCCATGATTCCCGTCTCTACCGGATTGGCGAGCGGCGTAGAACGTCTTTTGCCGCAGCTAAAAGGCAAGGTTCAGGCCAAGTCCATACGTGTGCCCATCTTGAACGTGTCGGCCATTGATCTGATGGTCAATCTGGAGCGTGACACCAGCCGGGACGAAATTAACCAGCTATTTCAGAAAGCGGCACAGCAATGGCCTGGTATTCTTGACTACTCCGATCAGGCCCATGCCTCGATCGACTTCAATCACAATCCACACTCTGCCGTGGTGGACGGATCACAAACCCGAACCAATGGGTACGGGCTGGTCAATATGCTGGTCTGGTTTGATAACGAATGGGGGTTTTCCAACCGCATGCTCGATATTGCCTGTGTGTGGGCTGCGCGCTTTTTGCGCCAGCCGTGAACACCCCATTTCCAAACTGAACTGTCTTCCGAATTCTTACAGGAGCCATGATGAGTACGACACGTATTGAACAGGATTCCATGGGAACCATTGAGGTTCCCGCCGACCACTATTGGGGCGCACAGACACAGCGCTCGATTCTGAACTTCCCGATTGGTCGCGACCGCTTCCAGTGGGGCCGCAGCATGATCGAGTCGCTGGGCATCCTGAAAAAATCCACGGCCCTGGCCAACCAGGAACTGGGCGAATTGCCCGACGAGCTAGCCCAGTTGATTGTCAAAGCGGCTGATGAAGTGATTGCAGGCCAGTGGGACACCGAATTCCCGCTGGTAGTGTTCCAGACCGGCTCTGGCACGCAAAGCAATATGAACGTGAACGAGGTGATCTCCAACCGCGCCATTGAGCTGGCCGGTGGCGAGAAGGGCAGCAAAAAGCCCGTCCACCCGAATGACCACGTAAATCGCGGCCAGTCGTCTAACGACACGTTCCCCACCGCCATGTACATCGCTGTAGGTCTGGAATGCCAGCGCCGCCTGCGCAAAGACGTGGGCCAGTTGCGCGACACCCTGGCTGCCAAAGCCAAGCAATTCAGCAATATTGTGAAAACTGGCCGTACCCACTTGCAAGATGCCACGCCCATCACGCTGGGCCAGGAAATTGGTGCCTGGGTTGCGCAGATTGATTTCGGCCTGCAAACCGTGGACAAGGCACTGGACGGCATTTACCAACTGGCGATTGGCGGCACTGCCGTGGGTACAGGTCTGAATGCCCATCCACAGTTTGGCGAGCGCACAGCGGCCCATATTGCCAAGATCACAGGTCTGCCATTCCAGGCTGCCGAAAACAAGTTTTTCGCACTGTCGGCCCACGATGCGCTGGTGAACCTGTCCGCCTCCCTGCGTACCCTGGCCGGTGCCTTGATGAAAATGGCTAACGACGTGCGCTGGCTGGCCAGCGGCCCTCGCTGCGGGATTGGCGAACTGCAAATCCCCGAGAACGAGCCCGGTTCCTCCATCATGCCCGGCAAGGTCAACCCGACTCAGTGCGAAGCTCTGACCATGGTGGCCGTGCAGGTCTACGGTAACGACGCTGCTGTCGGTTTTGCCGGCAGCCAAGGCAACTTCCAGCTGAACGTCTACAAACCGGTGATGGTGCATAACGTCCTGGAGAGCATTGCCTTGATCAGCGATGCGTGCCTAGCCTTTGATGAGCATTGCGCCCAGGGTCTGGAACCTGTCATGGAGAAAATCCAGCACAATCTGGATCAGAACCTGATGCTGGTTACCGCCTTGAACCGCCACATCGGTTACGACAAGGCCGCCTACATTGCCAAGACCGCCCATAAAGAGGGCCTGACCTTACGTGAATCCGCCCTGAAATCGGGCTACCTGACTAACGAACAGTACGATCAGTGGATTGTGCCGTTGGATATGACTCACCCGGGCTAAACCTCAGCCTCGGTTATGCTTGACCGTGTTCGCTCCATCAAGGGAGCGAACACCTAAGAAGACGGCCCTGTGTCTCTATGAAAGAGTAGGGGAGTGTTTCACCCCACCTAGCTGCCTTTCACTGCCCTATGCGTATAAAGAAAATTCTCGGCTTGTCCTCGGCGTTTGCTGCCACCGTGCTGGGCATGGCTGCCGCCATTGCGCCGACGCCGGCCCGGGCACAATCTGAACCTGTTCCTGTTATCAGCGGGCCGGCTGTCTCGGTTGAAATCCTGGCCAGCGGACTGGAACACCCTTGGGCCATGGCTTTTTTGCCCAATAATGCCGGAATTCTCCTTACCGAACGCCCAGGTCGCCTGCGCATTTGGACCAAAGAAAACGGCTTGTCTGAACCCATTACCGGTGTGCCCAAAGTCCACGCGCACTCTCAGGGCGGTTTACTGGATGTGGCTCTGGCCCCGGATTTTTTCCGCAGCCGCCGGATTTATCTGGCTTATGCAGAGCGGCGCGACAAGCAACACTCGGCCACCACCGTAGGCTATGGCGTGCTGTCTTCGGACCTGAAACGTATCGATGCCTTCCGTCCGATTTTCCGCCAGGAACCCGCCTTGTCCACCGGGCAGCACTATGGCGTGCGCATGGCCTTTGATCCGGGTGGACGAGACCTGTACATTGCCTTGGGCGAGAACAACCAGCCCGCAACCTCCCAGCAACTGGATCATCTGCAAGGCAAAGTCGTGCGTATCCGTCCGGATGGCATGGTCCCACGCGACAACCCCTTTCGCAGCCTGCGCGGTGCCAGGGCGGAGATCTGGAGCTACGGCCACCGTAACCCGCAGGGCATGGCCTGGAACCCCTGGACAAATGAACTCTGGGTCGCTGAACATGGTCCGCAAGGCGGCGATGAGCTGAACCGCATTCAATCGGGCGCCAATTATGGCTGGCCTTTGCGTACCAAGGGTCAAGGCTATGATGGCAAACCCATTCCCAACGCCAGTACCACACTGATTGAGGGCCTGATCGAACCCTTCCACTACTGGTCAGTGTCGCCTGCTATCAGCGGTATGGCTTTCTATAACGACGAGCGCGTCCCGGACTGGCAGCACAGCCTGTTTGTTGGGGCCCTGAAAGAGCAAGCCTTGATTCGTCTGCAATTTGACGAAGAGGACGGCCATATCGTCGGAGAAGAGCGCTTGTTGCAAGACCTGAAGCAGCGTATCCGGGATGTACGCGTCGGGCCGGATGGCGATGTCTATGTGCTGACCGACGAAAACAACGGCCAGCTCCTGCGCATACAAGCCAAGCCCTAATCCCTTAAGCCGGTTTGCGACTGCGTGTCGCCATAAAGCTGGGCAAGTATTTCTCGATCTCAAAGCGCGGGGCGGGGTGCATTTCTTCGATGTAATCGACCAGATGCAAACCTGCCTGCAACTGCCCACCAATCTGCTGCGCCAGGGAATGCCCAAAAATCAAGGGCTCCATGCGAGCCTGCTTGGCTTGTAGTGCGTCGGCATCCAGGCTGCTTAAGTCCGAATAAGGGACCGTGAACTTGGGACGGATCAAGCCCTGCTGGGCATAACTGGGATCCCGGTCGGCAATAAACACAGCCGGATTGAAGAAGCTGGACAGCAAATGTCCGCCTGGACGCAAAACGCGGGCGCATTCTTTCCACACCACGCTGATATCAGGCACATACTGGTTAGACACCGGGTGTAAGATCAGATCAAAACTCTCGGACGCAAAGCGCGATAAGTCGCACATATCGCCTTGTTCGATCTGCAAGGACAAGCCGTCACGCTCGGCCACCATACGGTCTTTGTCCAGTTGCCCGGCAGACAGATCAAACACCGTTACCTTAGCCCCGGCTGCGGCCAAAATAGGGGCTTGCTGCCCACCGGCACTGGCCAGGCATAAAACGGATTTACCTTGAATATCACCCAGCCAATCCGCAGGAACAGGCGAGGGCAGCAAATGCACTTGCCATTGCCCACGACGGGCCTGTTCAACCTGCTCGCTGCTGACAGGCAAGGACCAGGGGCTTTCGGTTTGCGCCTGCTTGTCCCAGGCACGGGCAGTGTGATCGAGTAAGTCGGAGTCTGGCATAAGGGGTGCGTTTGTAGTTGTGATGGCGGTATTGAAACACAGTCATAAAAAAGGCCGTCTCAAGGACGGCCTGCCGAGACTGAACAATCAGCTCAATTACTTAATCAAGGTGACGGGCACATTCACCAGGCTCAGCACCTTGGTTGTAACCGAACCCAGCACCAGGCCGGGTAGGGCGCTCAGACCGCGAGTCCCCATCACAACGTGATCGATTTGGTTATTTTCTACATATTCTTTGATAGTTTGAGCGGCGTTACCGGCAATAATGCTCTCTTTGACTTTCAAGGGCGAGCCAGCCAACACGGAGCGCGCAGGCAAAAGCGCATTGCTGCCTTCATCCTGGTAGTACGCCTGCAACACGTCTTCCGAGAAAAAGCGTTTAACGTTGCCCGACACGATCGGTGTAGGAACAGCCAGTACGTGCAAAGTGGCTTCTGGTTTGCCCGTTAGGATCTCAACCGCTGCTTTCAAAGCGCGCGTGGAAGCATCTGAGCCATCGACAGGAACGAGAACATTAAGCATGAAGACCTCTTGTAGTGTATGAACTGTTTAAGTATGAAGCACTAACTTCTACTAGGACATTACAGAATAAGCGCAGCGACTCGCTTGATCAGCATCAAGACCCACCGCAATTTATGAAAGCTTGTTCTATCATAACCGTATGATCACGATGTGCATGCCACATAGCCCCACTTATGTGCGGAAAAATACAAGTGCGACGCACCTTTCTCGCCCACCGTTCTGGCCCACCAGCCTTTTAATTAGGAGATACCCCTCATGCGTGTAAAGCAGCTACTGGTCTGTACAGCCTTGTTCAGTGCCGGTTTCAGTGCTCAGGCAGCCCAAGCCAGTTTTGAATCGGTCCAGGATGTGTTGACCAGAAACGCTTGCCTGTCCTGCCACACGGTGGACAGGAAAGTGGTCGGTCCTGCCTATAAAGACATTGCTGCCATGCGCAAGAGCGATCCGGCCAATGCTGAGGTGATTGCCCAGCATATTCGTCAAGGTAGCAAGGGGGTTTATGGTCCTTTACCCATGCCTGCAAATCCGGCCATTTCCGATGCGGACATCCAGGTAGTCGTGGACTGGATCATGGCGGGCGCACCAAAAGAATAAGCAGGGTGTTGACACACAGGGAAACGGTCATCCAAGGATGGCCGTTTTTATTGGCTGCGCAGGATTGCGATTTTCCACGCCATCTTACGATCATCATTTAGATAAGAAAAGACAAACGCAGCATCTGCGGTCAACGGCTAGACCACAAAATTCCAAGGCGATAAAAAAGCCTGGGTACATCAATAGCCAGGCTTTTTTCTACATGATCAGACTGACTTAAAGACTGTCGTCCCGATTCATCTTTTTGGCGTATTGCGCAGGCTGAAAGCTCCAGGCCATGATGGCCACCAATGCCGCCATTGCCGCATGCAACAGCCAGCCTGCCTGAAAGCCATTACTCATTTCACGCAACTGCACGCTGATCATGGGAAAGAGGGCCGCAATCGGAAAGCCACCGCCTTGCATCAAGGCACTCAACGTCCCGGCACGAGCCGCATCCGGAAAGTGGTCCAGAGCCACCAACAGCAGCAAAGAAAAACAACCGCCCAGACCGATGCCGATAATAATCGCCCATAAATATGGGGCCATATCGGGCACAAAAGTAAAGGCCAGAAAGCCAACACATTGGCAAGCCAGGGCCAGCCATACCCACATACGGCGGTCTTTGTTCTTGGCCGCCAAGGTGGGCAAACCAAACGCCGCAATCGCTTGCGCCACCGACAAAACCGCCACCAGGCTACCGCTGGATTGCGCTGACCAGCCTCGATCTTGGTAGAACGTCGCTAGCCAAGTCACCAAGGAGGCATAACCCCCGTTGATCAGGCCAAAACACACCATTAAGGTCCAGGTGCGGGGACGAGTCAGCAAAGACAAGGAGGGCGGCGACAAATTCGCGCCCGGCTCCTGGCGTGGCACCACTTTCCACGCAATCCACAAGGCCACACTAATGGGCAAGGCCCAGAATGCCAGGGCGATACGCCAACTATCCGTCAAGGCACTCAGCAAAGGCGTAATCTGCGCGCCCAAAGCACCACCCCCCATCAGGGTGGCCGAGTAAATTCCGGTTACCTGAGCAATATGATGCGGAAACTGCTCTTTGATCAAACCGGGCATCCCAGCCTGCAACAAAGACACCCCAAAACCGCAGATCAGGGCTGTGGCAATCAGGCTGGCTCCATTGGGCACAAACCAGCGCAACACGCAGCCCAGACACAGCAAAAGCAAAGAAGTCATCAGCACGTGACGCAGCGCCAGGACACGCCGCAAAGAGGGCATGCAAAAGGCCCCCAGCCCCATCACCATCATAGGCAGCAAGGTCAACCAGGCCAAGCTGCTCAAAGGCATGTCCAAGCCTTCGGCCACCTGCCTGGCCAAAGTACCGCTGGATGTCAGAAAAGGGCGCAGGTTCAGCCCGACCAAAATGACGAAAGCCAGCCACAAGCCTGGGCTGGCCAATGCGCCCGACCGTGCGGGCGCAGTCTGAGTAAAAGACATAAAATCGTTATTGTTGTTGATGAGAAGAAAAAAATAGAGGGACGAACAGACCAGGCTTAGGGATTCGCCCCGGCCTGCTCCAGAATTTCGGCCATCTCGGTTTGGCTACGTTGGCGCGCCAAACTTAACGGTCGCACACCCTGACGATCCGGCAAGTTCACATCCGCCCCGGCCTTGATCAGCAAGCGCAGCACTTCCTGATGATCTGGCCCCCCATCGGACAACACGATGGCCTCATGCAGGGCAGTCCAACCCAGATAATTCACGTGATTAGGGTCTACGCCCGCTGCCAGCAGCAAACGTACGATATCGACATAGCCATGTTCAGCGGCTGGGATCAAAGCGGTGCCACCATAACGGTTCACGCTACGCAGATCAGCCCCATTTTTCAGAGTCATGCGTAGAATTTCCAAACGGCCTTGTGCACCGGCAACCAGATAAGGGCTGTCGTGAATGGAGTCAGTCTGGTTCACATCCGCGCCCGCGCGTATCAACTGCTCAGCAATATCCACATGGTTCAACCAGGTCGCACGTAGCAAAGGGCTTTGCCCTTGATCGTCGCTGACACTAACACTGGCGCGTGCTCGTTTTTCTGACAGAATTTCGCGCACCTTGGCACTATCGCCTTGTTCGACTGCTTCCAGCAAAACGGTTTGCGAGTACACGTTGCCACTTCCTAAGGCCAGGCCCATCACCAGTCCTGCCAACAAGCCTTGAATTGTTGCGCTCATGTACGTTCCCCCTTCATGGCTTTGGCCAAAGGGGCCAAACGTCTATAAATAGCATAGTTAGGTTTTGATCAATAGCGCGTCACGGCCATAGCACTTATATTTTTAGGGATAAGCCTGACCGGCCGCTGCGACATCCAGCTCCGGTTGCGACATCAATCGGTCCAGTTCACTGCGTAAATAGTTCAAAAACACACGAGTTTTTTGTGGCATCAGGCGGGATGGCAATAGCGCCAGAATGGGGAAAGGCGCAAACTCCCAATCAGGCAAAACACGCTCCAGTTGCGCACAATCCGGATCCAGACGGCGCTCCAGCAAGGATGCGGCGGTAATTCCCAAATCATGCACAGCCAGCTTGCGCATCATGATGGCGTTATTCACAGTGATAGCCCCCTCCACAACAGCGTCATAACGCTCTTGATTCGGGCCGCGCAGGGACCAGATACGATCCGCACGAGCAGGGCGGGCGCAGATACACGTGTGTCCTTCCAACTCTGAAGGGTGTTTGGGCCGCCCTTTGCGATCCAGATAATTGCGGGTTGCATACAGCCCCAATCGAATCTGTCCCAACATGGTGGCGACCGCGCTGGAGTCGGGCTGAGCACCCACGCGAATGACGCAATCGTAATTGTCCGACTGCAAATCAATAGGCCGAATCGTCAAATCAAACTCCAGCTCGATATCGGGGTACTGCTGATTGAAGCCTCGGATAATGGACGGCATCAGCACAATGCTGAAGCTAGCCGGCATGGAAACGCGCAAGCGGCCTTTTGGGGTTTGGGCCACATCCAGCAACTGCTCGTGGGCCAGCCGGGCCTGTTCAACTACGGCCAGGCAACGCTCGAAATACACTTGCCCGGCATCGGTCACATCCACATTGCGGGTGCTGCGTTTTAGCAAAGCCACCCCCACTTCTTTTTCCAGTTCACGGATACGGCGTGACACCGTGGAGACGGGCATTCCCAAGGCCTGGGCAGCGCGACTAAAGTGGCGAGCGCGGGCCACTTCCACGAAGATCGCGATGTCGTTGAGCAAAGGGCCGGCGATAATGGTACTCATTTGGATTGTTCCATGAATGGAAATACATTTGCAATATTAAGGGTTTTTACTAGGTTTAGAAAGGCTCATACTCCATCTAACGATTCGCTAAACACCACAGCGAACAACCGAAAAACACACCATAGATATTTGGAGTAAATAATGAAAAACATCACACGCGCAACTATCGCCAGCCTGATTCTGGGTGCTACCGCTTTGAGCGGCACCGCCATGGCAGCCACCAACAACGTCGCCACCGGTGAAAACCTGAACTACCCAACGATTCAATCGACCGACGCTCCTTTGAGCCGTCAGCAAGTGGTTCAGGAACTGGCTACCGCTCAAGAGCAAGGCTACGTTAGCGCGGGTTCCATGAGCGATTACCCACGTATTGATACCCGCTCCGAACTGAGCCGTGATCAAGTTGCAGCTCAAGCCAACGACTGGAACAACAACAACGGCTCCTTCGTTGCTTACTAAGTTGAATAATCGCTAGTTAGTCGTCGCTTCCCCCTTAAAACGCCTCTTCGGAGGCGTTTTTTTTACCGCCGGGCCGCCCTAAAGCGCGGTGCCCCCGATAAAAACGCTCCCTTGGGGATGAGCCGGGACACACAGTAGCCCATTGCGGACTGCTGTGCGCCAGACGAATCCGAGCGGCATGCAGGCCGCGAGGTGGAGCGCAAGCCGAAGGCGTAGCGAGGAGGCATTTTTTACCGCCGGGCCGCCCCAAGGTAAAAACGCCCCCTCGGGGATGAGCCGGGACACACAGTAGTCCATTGCGGACTGCTGTGCGCCAGACGAATCCGAGCGGCATGCAGGCCGCGAGGTGGAGCGCAAGCCGAAGGCGTAGCGTGGGGGCATTTTTTACCGCCGGGCCGCCCCAAGGTAAAAACGCCCCCTCGGGGGGCAGCAAGCCGAAGGCGTAGCGTGGGGGCATTTACTATCACGTCTTGACCTTCCCATCGGGTCAAGCCCTAAAGTGGCTCCATTGACGATTCATTGAAGGGTGATTTCGATGACAACAAGCGCTTCAAACAAGGGCTCACGCCTGACTTTAGACGTAGAAGGCATGACTTGCGCCTCCTGCGTGAGTCGGGTTGAAAAGATTATTGGCAAAGTGCCAGGAGTGCAATCGGCCCAGGTCAACCTGGCCACCAACAAAGCCACCGTGGACTACGACGGGGCTGCCCCCATCCAAGCGATTATGCAGGCAGTGGAAAAGGGTGGTTACAAAGTTTCCCAACAAGACATCGTTTTGGATGTCCAGGACATGACCTGCGCTTCTTGCGTAGGTCGGGTGGAAAAAGCCCTGCTGAAAGTGCCCGGTGTACAAAAAGCCTCGGTCAATCTGGCTACCGCCAAAGCCCACGTCCAGGTCGTGCAAGGCGTAAAAGCTGCCGACCTGATTCAGGCCGTAAGCAAAGCCGGTTATCCCGCTAGCCTGGCTCAGGCTGCCGCCACAAACGACCAGTTCGAACGCGCCGAGCAAAGCTACGAAACCCTGCGCAAGCGTTTCTGGCTCGCTCTGGTTCTAGCCTTACCTGTTTTCATTCTGGAAATGGGCGGCCATATGGTGCCTGCCTTTCATCATTGGGTGGCCAGCACCATCGGCACACAAAACAGTTGGTTGATCCAGTTTGTTCTCACCACGCTGGTCTTGCTATTTCCTGGGCGCGAGTTCTATACCAAAGGAATTCCTGTTCTGCTGCGTGGCGGCCCGGACATGAACTCGCTGGTCGCTGTCGGCACCCTGTCTGCTTATACCTTCTCGGTAGTAGCCACCTTTGCCCCCCAGTGGCTACCTGCCGAATCCGTTTACGTTTACTTCGAAGCCGCCGCTGTCATCGTGGCCCTGATTTTGCTCGGGCGCGTCATGGAGGCCCGCGCCAAAGGCCGTACTTCTGAAGCCATTCAGCGCTTGCTCAGCCTGCAACCACCTACCGCCCGTGTACGTCGTGACGGACAGGAAGTCGAACTGCCTTTAGCCGATCTGCATACCGGCGATATCGTCCTGGTTCGCCCCGGCGAGCGTATTCCGGTTGACGGTGATGTGGTGGCCGGTCAAAGCTATGTGGACGAATCCATGGTGACAGGCGAATCGATTGCCGTCTCCAAATCCCTGGGCGATAAGGTCATCGGTGGTACGGTAAACCAAAAAGGTTCGCTGGAATTTGAAGCTACCGCCGTAGGGCAGGACACCGTACTGGCCAATATTGTCTCTATGGTTGAGCAGGCCCAAGGCTCCAAGCTGCCGATTCAGGCCGTGGTCGACAAAATCACGCTGTGGTTTGTGCCTGCCGTCATGACACTGGCCGTCTTGACCGCCATTGTGTGGCTGATTTTTGGCCCATCGCCCGCACTGAGCTTTGCGCTGGTCAATGCCGTGGCCGTGCTGATTATTGCGTGCCCTTGCGCCATGGGTCTGGCCACACCAACCTCCATCATGGTGGGAACAGGTCGTGCTGCACAGGCAGGTGTGCTATTTCGTAAAGGGGACTCTCTGCAAGCACTGCGCGATGTGAAAGTCGTGGCCGTGGATAAAACCGGCACCTTGACCAAAGGCGCGCCCGAGCTGACCGATTTTGTGTGCGCCTCGGGTGAAAACCAGGATCAGACTTTGGCTGCCATTGCCGCTTTGGAGAATTACTCCGAACACCCGATTGCTCAAGCCATCGTCAGCGCCGCCAAGGACAAGCATGTCACGCTACCCAAAGCCGAGCAGTTCGAATCCCTGACCGGCTTGGGCGTCACGGCTCAAATCGGAGCCGATCAATGGCATGTCGGTGCAGACCGCTTGATGACTCAATTAGGTGCAGACCTGTCTGCCTTTACGGAGCAAGCCCAGACGCTGGCCCAGGAAGGCAAGACGCCCATGTATGCCGCTCGCAACAAGCAGGTTATTGCCTTGCTGGCTGTGGCTGATCCGATCAAGGAAACCACCCCGCGCGCCATTGAGCAGTTGCATGCCCGTGGCATCAAAGTAGTCATGATTACCGGGGATAACCGCCACACGGCCCATGCCATTGCCCGCCGCTTGAATATTGATGAAGTGGTGGCGGAAGTCATGCCTGAAGGCAAAGTCCAGGCTGTCCAGGCCTTGCGCGAAACCCATCAACATTTGGCCTATGTCGGTGACGGGATTAACGACGCACCCGCGCTGGCCGTGGCCGACGTGGGGATTGCCATTGGCACCGGCACGGATATTGCCATTGAAGCGGCTGATGTGGTTTTGATGTCGGGGGACATGCAAGGCGTAGTCACCGCGATTGCCTTGTCCCACGCCACCATGCGCAATATCCGTCAAAACCTGTTCTGGGCCTTTGCCTACAACGTGGCGCTGATTCCCGTTGCCGCCGGTGTGCTGTATCCCTTTAACGGCACCTTGCTCTCGCCCATGTTTGCCGCAGGCGCCATGGCCTTGTCCAGCGTCTTTGTCGTTAGCAATGCCTTGCGTTTGCGTCGTGTGAAGCTGGATTAAGATCTTCTCAAAACACGTAGTACCGCAGGTCTTTAAAACCCGTTGTTTTAACAACGGGTTTTTTCTTCTCTCTCAGAGCAGAAAAATGCCGCCACGGATGGGCGGCATGTTTATCGGGCAAAACAATATCGCCACACTCACGCTCCGACCTGTACTGATAATCAGGCTTTCAGCGTATAGCGCAAAATCTCGACGATCTGCTCGGGTGTGGTCGTCCAGGCCTGCGCACTGGCATCCACTTCTTTCAATGGGTGGATGATGTCCTCGGCATGCAAGGTCACGTAAGGTTTGCCCAAGGCGGCACAGAAGCCAGCATCAAAAGCAGCATTCCACTGCTTGTACTTATCCCCAAAACGCACCACGACCAGATCCGCCTGCTCAATCAGGGTTCTGGTACGGATGGCATTGATTTTGGAAGACTTGTGATCACGCCAAAAACCTTCGCTGGCCGGCCCTAGGTGATCGCCTGCGGCATCGCTGGCATCATGATCGGTGACCGGGCTGGTAAAGGTGATATCCAGTCCAACGGCCTTTGCGCCTTGGGCAATCTGCTCGCGCCAATCCGTGTGAATTTCGCCGGACAGATAAACGGTGTAAGTCATTACGCACTCCATAAAGAAAAGCCGGACGCCTCTTCAACAGGCGCCCGGCGCATTCAAACCCGTCCAACAGTAGCATATTGAGCGCTGCCTAACAGCAGACAAACGCGATAGCCCTTATTTGCAAACACATTCAAGGTGTCAAACAGGCGGCTCGTACCTCTGGATACGGCTCCTTGATTAGCGAATCGGAATGGCGACAGGGCGCAAGGGAGCGGCGTCACCACCACGGATCTTGAGCGGGCCACCGATAAAGGCGAACTCATAGACCTTGTCCTTGGATAACTCATCCAACGCAATCAGCTCGATAATCGGTACACCTTGCTGTGCCAGCAGGTACGTATGCAAAGGCACGTAGTCGTCGGGCACTTCGGAAGGGAAGGTCTCAAAGCTCAAGTTGTCTGCCCCCACAATCATGGCGCCGCCTTCTTCCACCAGATAGCGAGCGGCATCCAACCCCATGCCGGGAGGCGCATTCATATAGGCTTGGGGGTCGTTAAAGAGCTTCATGCGCCCAGTACGGATCAGGACAATATCACCTTCTTTCAGCACCGTTTTTTGGCGGGCCAGGGCATCCTTCAAGTCCTGACGCGTGATGCGGTATTGGTCAGGCAGCATGTCTACGCCTTTGGCGGCGGCCACATCAATCAAGACACCACGGGCAATCAAGGGCGGGAATTTTTCGATACCCGTGCGGTTCCAGCCACGGTCACCCAGATGCTCATCAGCCTTGAAGCCATTCCAGATCTTTCCATGAATTCCGAAATGATTCAGGGCATCGATATGTGTCCCCGTATGGCTGTACATGGAAAAGGCCGTGCCCGTATAGCTACGCACCGCGTTCATGTCCTTGCCAACACCCATCGGGTCATCCACTTCAGTCCCACGAGGGGTGTGCGTCATCCAGAACTGATAGTGCGGGTCACCCGCATCCTGCCAGCTAGGCATGCCCAGGTAGTAATCAGTCGCCAAGTCATAGACTTTGCTGCCATCCAGGCGAGACAAAATGGCCGCCCGGGAAGCAGGGGTGATCAGATTCAGGCGGCCAATTTCATCATCCGGTCCCCACGGGCTGATGCCTACTTCCTGAGCACTAAGAGACGGGGTGTTGCTCGCTTGGTGGGGGGAATGGGCCAGGGAGACGCTCATGCTGCTTGCGCCAACCAACAATAAACCGAGAAGACGGTGAGAGAAACGAATCGACATGGGATGTCCTTAGAGGGAACGTAAGTTAGAAAGAGGGGAGGGCCGCGTTTACAGCAAGGCGAGCAAACGGCTTTTGAGCATGTCGGCAGGCTGGGTCTGCAAGCGAGCAAGCTCCTGGCCTGTCTCGCGCGATGACACCAGGACGGTGGGGATGGACTGGATACCCATCCTGGCGGCTTGAGTGCGATCGGTTTGAACCCGCTGATGAGCAATATCGCTATCCATGGCGCTCAGAAAGGCTTCACCACCAAAACCTTGAGCCACGGCAATCGCCAGCAGGGTGTCCATATCGCCGATATTGCGGCTCTCTACCAGATGCGCGCGCTGCACGGCATCAAAGTAGTCCCAATGACCTTGCTCACCAGCCAGCAGATAGGCCGCCTGACAAGCCAAGGCGGACGGCATACCGTGGGGATACTCGAAGCTCTGTGCCTGCATGCCCTCGATATTGATGGACTGGGTATCGTCGTGTTGAGCGCAGGCGGCCCAATGCCCCAGGATTTCACGTTTGGCGCGCTCCATGGAGCCGAAGGCCCGCAGCATTTGCTCACGACTGTCTTGCAGAACAAAGGTATGGTGGCGGACCTGGATGCCCAGGTCAGCAGCCACTTGCCGCAGACGTGGCGACATGACATAACACCATCCACAGACGGCATCATGGAAGAAATCAATAATTAAGGGGGAGACCAGCGGCTGAGTCGTGTCAGGGTGTGTTTGATCGTGCATTGTGATGTCCTTGTAAGATGGACATCACAATAGCGTTCCCCGGAGCGGAGAATAAGCACGTGGCGGTGCAGACAGTTTTTACTCCGGGTTCAGAAAGGCCTGTTTACCGGGCTTTGGACATGACATCGGGCAGTTGAGCGGCCAGATAATCCACGAAGGCTTTGACCTTGGGTTGCAAGTGTCGGTTGGTCGGATACACGGCATAAATATGCCGTGGCTCATTCACGAACTTGGGCAAAACGCGTTGCAACTGCCCGCTGGCAATGGCCGGATCTGCCAGGAAGGAAGGCAGGGCACCAATACCCAAACCTGCAATCAGAAAGTCGCGCAGCATTAGGCTGTTATTTACCTGACTATGCTCACCTGAAAACAGCAAGGCCGTACTGCCAGGAGCCGGCGTGTTAGGGGCACTGTCAATATCACTATCAAAAACAATGCCTTGGGTATGCGCCAGGCTGTAGCTGATCATTTTGTGATGACGTAAATCCTGCAGAGTCTGGGGTTGACCATGGAGCTTCAGATAAGCGGGGGCCGCGCAAAGCTTTTGCTCGATGGTGGCCAGACGACGGGCAATCAGGGTGGAATCATCCAGGCTGGTACGCAAACGCACCGACACATCAAAACCATGCGCAACCGCGTCCACAATCCGGTCTTCCATGACCAGCTCCAGCTTCAGGTCCGGATACTTGTGCAGAAAATCCGTAATCAAGGGCGACAGAACGCTAAGCGCAAAGGACAGGGGCGCATTGACGCGCAAGGTACCCGCCACGCGCTGAGATTGCTGTTTGACCGAGCGCTCCAAGGCGTCCAGCTCATCCAGTAACCGACAGCATTCGGCATAGTAACTGCGGCCGGTTTCCGTCAGACTCATGCTGCGTGTGGTGCGCTGGATCAAGACCGTGTCCAGATGCGCCTCCAGGCTCCGCAATTGCTTGCTCAAGCCGGCTGCCGATATCCCCAAGTCCTCGGCGGCCTTGGCCAACCCGCCCAACTCCACAATGCGCCGGAAAGTGCGCATGACATTAAACGTGTCCATAAGGGATAGGTGCTCCAACAATCATCTATAGCAGGGCTTGGGTGGGACGTGCTCCTTGGAACTGGCGCACCGCCACGTCAGGAGTCGTATCCTACCGCATTGCTGCTGGCGTTTAACATCTGATTTTCCGGCCGCCGATCAGACCAAAGCCCTTATTTCCAACCCAAACTATGAGATTGCTCCAGCGCCTGGTGGCGTTGATCATCATCGGTATGCAGATAGATATTGGTCGTGGCAATGGACTCATGGCCCAGAGTGTCACGGATGATGCGTAAATCCACGTCTTGATCAGCCAGATGAGAGCCAGCCGAATGGCGCAGCCAGTGTGCCGAAGCCTGCTCCAGAATGCGGGCCTGAGATTCCTGGTCTGGATGCAAATTCCGCAAACGGTCAGCACTGCCTTGAAAAACCTGTTTGACCAGTACATGCACCATGGCCCGCGTCAGGTGCTTGTCACTGGCGCCAGCCGACATTAATAAAGGATAGGGCTCCAAGGCCTGCGGGGCACCCTGCAGAGCATGCGCCTGCCGATAGCGCATCAATTCGCCAAACAGTTCTTGCGTCAAAGGCACACGACGCCATTTATCACCTTTGCCGTGGATATGCAGCCACCACTGGGCTGTCGCTCCCGCATCGGCACGTTCTTGAACATCGGCCATACGTGCCTGAACCAGTTCGGAAATACGCAAGGCACCACCATAAAGGATAGAGAAAAGCCAGCGTACACGCGCCTTGTAGCGCAACTCGCTCTGCGTCTGTTCAGGCAAAGCCTGAATGTAATCCTGCACCCAACGCCATTGCAGCCGGCTCAAATATCGCTGCTGGGGGGCAGTGGTTTTTTTTTGTCGACGACCTTGATGCGACAAGGCCAAAGGATTGCCCGCCAAATACCCCGCCTGCACCAACCAGCTAAATAAAGAGTTCAGGATCAGTACAGCCTGATTCCGGCTGCTTTCAGACAAGGGCCCGGCAAAGGGCCGCCACGCCGCATGGTGACGGGCGGGGCGGGCGCGTCCTTGAACCACCCAACGATGAGCTGGTTGAGGGTCTGCCAAAAACAAACGATAGGCCAGGATGTCTTCCAGACTAAGCGAGGACAGATCCTTGCGACGCTCCAAGACTGCCCACAACAAAAGCCGCTCCGCCTCCTTGCGGTAGTTCGCATAGGTGCGAGGGCTATCTATATAGCGCGCCAACCAGGCTCGCAACGCCTCTATATCTGTTTGCGCCTCAATCTGCGCCCGCCCACCGATAGAACGGTTTGCGCCTTGCCGCCCATCAAAACGGGCCAGTAATTGAGCAATATCGTCCGATCCCAGTTCTGTTGAGGGTGACGTGTTGGCTATTTCCATGGATCAGCAGAAAAACAGAGGCGTTAAGAGAGCAGGGAAGGGTTTTCAAACCTGCCCCTGTGCAATCCGGCCTTCTTAAGGCCATAGATTTGACATTATAGAGATAATGTCAAATTACAGAATTCAATTTGTTGATAATTTTATATATTACGTTGTATTATTAATTAAATTATCAACAAAGGTGGAAAAATGGAGCAAAACCAGCCCAATGAGGGCCAAATCTTGGCTGATGTGGCCCAATTACGCGATCGCTTCAGCCATACGCAGACTTTGTACAAAGAAGTGGCTGCGCTCCTGTTTTTTCGCTATGGCGTCACGCCTACGGCCAACAAGCTGTACCAATTGGTGCGTAAAGGCAGCATGAGTGCTCCAGCCCAGGCTCTCCAGACGTTCTGGGAAGATTTGCGGGACAAAAGCCGGGTTCGGCTGGATATGGCTGATATGCCAGAAGAATTGCAAAGCCTGACGGGAGACCTGCTGGGCCGCATCTGGCAAGAAGCCATGGGGCACTCGAAACAGCAACTGCAGCATTACCAAACCCAGGCTGATGAACGCGTCGCACAGGCTCAAGCCCTAACCCAGGAAGCACAACAGGCACTGGAAGTAGAGCAGGGCGCCTTGAAAACGGCTCAAGCCAACATAGAACGCTTGAAAGAAGCACTACAGACAGCCGGTCAGGAGCAAGCGGCTCTGAAACAAGACTTGCTGCACGCCAAACAACGCCAAAACGAGCTGGAAACCGAAAAGCAGTTGGTTCAGCAAGAGCTGCGCCGCCAAAGCGAACAGTTCACCCAGGATTTGGAGCGGCTGCAAAAAGCCATTGAGCTGACCGAGGAGCGCGCCCAGGCCAACGAGCGCCGTGCCTTGTTGGAAATCGACAAGGAGCGCTCCATTCAAACGCGACTGCGTCAACAAATAGAAGAGGCCGAGCACGCGAACAAAACCCAGCGTCAGGCTCACGAACAAGAGCTGAACCAGCAGCAGGATCAAATGCAGAAGCTGCGCCAAGAACTGGGGCAAGAGCAGGGCGAGCGTCGTGCCATGCAAGCAGCTCTGGATATCAGCCATAGCTTGGCCAAAGAGATGCAGGGACAACTACAAATGCTACGCACACGTACAGCCTTGCTGGAGCGAGAAAATGAAGAAGCGCGCAAGAAAGCCCAACTGCTCAGCCAGCAACTGGAGCAAGCTCAGGCCCAGCCAGTGCGGCCCGTACGCTTAAAGCGGCGCTTGATCAAGAGCAATCCTGAACAATGAAGAGCCCATTCAGCAGCCTATGCCAGCATGCACTAGGATAGGCGTGGCGCGCTTTCAATCACCGAAAAAGGTGTCGGCCGATTTAGCGGGATTTCAATCAAAAATCAGGCAAAGCCCAGCCTTGAATGAACGAGCAGCCGAACCGAAGGCAAGGACAATTCATCGCCTCCCTCGTGCTTTGAATCCCTTCGTCCTCCTGCTTCGAATGCCATCATGAATGGAGCACTGCGTGTAACGGTCTGTTTTAGCGCAAACGACCAATAGCAGCCTCGTGCTAAGCTTTTACCCATGCTGCGCGCACCCATTTCATCTCGCAAAACCATAGGCTGGCTTTTAGTAGTCAGCCTTATTGTTTTGTTTGCCAGCATCGGCCTGGGTACCAACTTTGCCGCGCACGCCACGACTCAGAACGCGGCTCACAGCACCGTTCAAGGGCACCTCGCCTCGCCGGGGCAATCTCACCATAGCGCTCCCAACCATTGCAGCACCCCGCAAAAAAGTGGCTGCTGCGCGTGTCTTGCGACACTGATTCCACCGCCTGAAGCGATTGTCTTGCAGCCCGCTTTCCCTCCCGTTCCTTTGCACCAAGACTACCTCTCCCGGTTCATTGGCCCCGCCCAGCCACCTCCGCGCTCGTCCTGATCATCTCGTTCTAATTACCGCCCCAAGCCTAACAAGCCTGTGCTCACTAGGCGTGGGCAGCGCATGTATATTGATGATTAATAGGGATAAACCCATGAAACGACGCGATTTTTTCAAACTCACCTTAGGTGCCAGCCTCTTGAGCAGCCTGCCTATACGAAGCTGGGCACAGGGCATGATGGAGCACCACGGATCCATGCCCGCAGATATGCCCGGTCACGGCATGATGGCTCGGCAAGGCTTGATGCCGGTCGAAAAGATGCTGGCAGGTCAGGCACTGCAAGCTCTACCAGTGCTGAAAAACAGTAGTCAGAAAAAAGGGCTGTTTCAGGCGAAAATTACTGCGGCCGCCCACCAACGTGTGCTCGCCGATGGCAAAACCACCGAGCTTTGGCTATACAACGGCCAGGCTCCCGGCCCACTCATCGAGCTGTACGAAGGCGATCAAGTCGAAATCGAGTTTGAAAACCAGCTGGATCAAGCCACTACGATTCACTGGCACGGCTTGCCCGTACCCTCGGATCAGGACGGGAACCCACAGGACGCGGTCTTACCAGGACAAAGCCGCTACTACCGCTTTACTTTGCCCAAAGGTTGCGCCGGCACCTACTGGTATCACCCGCATCCGCATGGAAAAAGTGGTGAGCAAGTCGCGCATGGACTGGGCGGGACAATTATTGTTCGCTCTTCCAAAGACCCATTGAAGGACTATGCGGAACAACATTGGGCGATCAGCGATTTGCGGTTGGACATCAATGGCCATATACCGGCCAACACCGGCCCGGATTGGATGAATGGCAGGGAAGGGCAGTTCGTGCTGTTGAATGCTCAACGCCAGCCGCGCATCCAGACCAGCACAGCAGAACGTATTCGCATCTGGAACTCCTGCTCTGCCCGTTATTTAAGACTGCACATCCCCGGCGCCCAGCTGATTCAAGTTGGTACAGATGGTGGGTTGCTGGAACAGCCTTTGGCCGCCGCAGAGTCTATTTTGCTGGCACCGGCTGAACGGGTGGAGTTCTTTATCCAAGCGGGAAAAAACCTGGAAAGCAGCTTGCAAGCCCTGTATTACGACAGGCAAAAAATGATGATCAAGGAAAAACCCGAGACCTTGACGCTGGCAGGGCTGACAATCCGCCATCAGGAAATCGACCTGCCCGAGCAGCTACGGACAATTCCGGCGATTCCTGCTGCCGCCAGTACCGCAAAAGTGGTGTTCAGCGAAGTCATGCCCATGAACCACGACATGCCATCCGGGCACGGCTCTGGCATGGCGGCCTCGCCCGGAATGAACCATCAGGGCATGGGGGGCATGGACCAGGAAACCATGATGCCCGGCATGGCAGCCATGCGCTCCATGTTCCGCATCAACAATCAGGTCTACGACATGAACCGTATCGACCTGCGTTGCCCGACAGGGCAGTGGCAGTACTGGGATGTCATCAACGACTCCCATATGGATCATCCTTTCCATCTGCACGGAACGCAGTTTCAGGTTCTGGCACGTCAAACCGGCAACAGGTCCGTCCCGGAGCCATTCCGTGCCTGGCGAGATACCGTCAATCTGCGCCCCAACGAGACAGTCCGACTGGCATTCCAACAGGAATTGCCAGGCCTGCGCATGTTTCATTGCCACATTCTGGAGCATGAGGACCTGGGCATGATGGCGCAGCTAATGGTGGAATAAGGAGGCGGATTAAGGCTCGTCCGGCTTTCAAGCTGAAGTCTTGAAAACGTCCGCTCCGCAAGGCTGTGTGCCAGCGGGGCGGACAAAGCCGTCCTGCTTGAAAAAAACCCGGCGTCGCCTGCATTACAATACCGCTTTTGAATTTCTCATTTTCAGCGGAGCACGCGCCATGAGCCTGTTGGGCACCCCTTTATCGTCGTCGTCGGACAAAATCATGCTCTTGGGCTCGGGAGAGCTGGGCAAAGAAGTGCTGATTGCGCTGCAACGCCTAGGGGTAGAAACCATCGCGGTAGACCGCTACGACAACGCACCTGGCCAGCAAGTTGCCCATCATTCGCGCACTATTACCATGAGTGACGCCGAGCAACTGCGCGCCCTGATCGAACAAGAAAAGCCCACCCTGGTTGTGCCCGAGATTGAAGCTATTGCTACCGGCGTGCTGGAAGAGCTGGAAGCCCAAGGCAAGGTGCGCGTCATACCAACCGCCCGTGCTGCTCGGCTGACCATGGACCGCGAAGGCATTCGCCGTCTGGCTGCTGAAACACTGGGCGTTCCCACCAGCCCCTACCAATTTTGCGAATCGCTGGCAGAACTGCAAGCCGCTATCGACGATAAGATCGGCTACCCCTGCGTAGTCAAACCCTTGATGAGCAGCTCGGGCAAAGGTCAAAGCAAGATCAGCGGGCCTGATGACGTCGCCAAAGCCTGGGACTACGCCATGGCCGGTGGCCGCGTTAGCCAATGCCGCGTCATTGTGGAAGGCTTTATTGATTTCGACTACGAAATCACTTTGCTGACCGTCCGTGCCGTCGGTGCAGACGGCCAGATCGAAACCCAGTTCTGCGACCCCATTGGTCACAAGCAAGTAGATGGCGACTACGTAGAGAGCTGGCAGCCTCAGCCCATGAGCCCCAAAGCCCTGCAAAGCGCACGCGATATCGCCCAGGCGGTCACCCAGAACCTGGGTGGCCAAGGCTTGTTTGGCGTAGAGCTGTTTGTGAAGGGCGATGAGGTATGGTTCAGCGAAGTCAGCCCCCGCCCACACGACACGGGCATGGTCACCATGGCTACTCAATGGCAGTCCGAATTTGAGCTGCATGCACGCGCGATTCTGGGCCTGCCAGTTAATACGGCCTTGCGCATGCCCGGCGCCAGCGCCGTGATTTACGGTGGCGTAGATGCGAAAGACGTAGACTTTCTGAATGTGGCCCAAGCCCTGCGCATCCCGCAAACCGATATCCGTCTTTTCGGCAAACCCGAGAGCTTTGAAAAACGCCGCATGGGTGTTGCCCTGGCAGCAGACACTGACCTGGAAACGGCCCGCGCCAACGCTCGCCAAGCCGCTGCCACCGTCAAAGTCCAAGCCCGCTAAAACAAGGCGTTTTCCACCATGCCCATCATCATCTTCCTGCTGTTCATAGGGATTATTGCGGCGCTGGTCTATGGTGGAATGCAGCTCTTTAACCTGGTCAGCGCCAGTGCTGGTGCCATCGCCGCTATCTTGAGCCTGTTGATAGCGGCGGCCATTCTGGTGGCTCCCTTTATGGTATGGCGACGCCGTTATCTGGCCATCCACGGTAAAAAACAACAAGGCCAGCGCATTGTAGAACTGGCTTTACCCGATGGCTCGATACGCCTGGATGCCTTGCAAAAGCGTGGTCAGATTCAAACCCGGCAGGGGGCACGTGCCTTTATTTTTGCGGATATTGAAGCAGTAGAGCCACAGGGCAGGGGGCTGACACTTATATTGCGTAATCCCACCCAACGCTGGGAGATTCAAACCAGCCACTTTGCTAAAGCCAAACGCTGGCACAAGATCCTGAACCTGGCTGCAAAACAGGATTTATAGGGCCAGCATCAGTCCTGCAGCACATAAAAAGCACCCGCAGGTGCTTTTTTGTTTGTTTTTTGTTTGGTTATTTTGGCAAGATAGCCAAGCGAATACATCAATAGCGGGCTGCCGTCCTTAGACTTGCTCACTAACTTGATCCGACAAGGCCGGCTCATTGAGGCTGATCATGTGCTCATCCAAAGACTCCAGCGTTTCCACAACGGTACGCAGCACCTGAATACGCGCCGCTTTTTTGTCCTTGCTAGGCACAATATGCCAAGGCGCCATGTGAGTATCAGTCTGGGCAAACATCTCCTGAGCCGCACGTTGATACGCCGTCCATTTCTCGCGATTACGCCAATCCTCTTCCGTAATCTTGTAAGCCTTAAAGGGTGTTTCCTCGCGGGCCTTGAAGCGCTTTAGCTGCTCATCCTTATCAATATCCAGCCAAAACTTGATCACCGCCGTGCCGTTGGCCAACAATTGCGCCTCAAACTCATTGATTTCCTCGTAGGAACGATGCCAGGCAGCACGGGAGATCAGCTTCTCCACTCGTTCTACCAGCACACGACCATACCAGGAGCGATCAAAAATGGAGATTTCTCCCAGACGCGGCAACTTGCGCCAGAAACGCCATAGATACGGACGTGCCCGTTCCACCGCGTTAGGAGCGGAAATAGGGAAGATATCGTACATCCGCACATCCAAGGCTTCAGTCAAACGGCGAATAGTGCCGCCTTTACCGGCCGCATCGCGTCCTTCAAAGACCAGTACCAAAGAATGTTTGCGGAATGCTTTGCTACGTACCGCGCAGGACAAACGGCCTTGCCAATGCAAAAGCTCGGCATCGTAATCCAACACAGGTTCCACGGGAGGAGGGGACTGCAAGCTGGCAGTCGGCACATTCAAACGAAACGGGAACGCATACGGCTCTTTAACTTGTCGCGGGACAATGGGTTTATCCAAAGCCTGCAACACGACTTTTGCCAAGGACACATCACGCAAGTTCTGATCTGCGCTGGGGATCACCACCCAGGGAGCGTAATTTCTGTGGGTCAGATTAATGGTTTGTGTGGCCGCATTGCGCAATTGCTTGAATTTCTTGTGAACCTTCAAGTCTGCCTTGCTAACACGCCAAGCTGTATTTGGGTCAGCCATCAAGGTCGTACAGCGGGTCAACTGAGCTTGAGCGGAGAGGTGGAACCATAGTTTCAACACCTGCACGCCTTGATAGGCCAGTTGCGCTTCAAAACGATTGATCAAATGGGTGTATAGGGCGATCTTGGTCGGATCCGGTTTTTTGCGGCCCAGCTCTGTCATCAAAGGGGCATACCAGGAACCAAACACCAAACCCGTCTGACCACGAACCGGCAGCCGATTCCAATAACGCCACATTAAAGGCCGCATGGCTTCCTCTTCATTGAGCGCACCAAAAGCCAAGGTGTGCACGTAGCGAGGATCCAACCAACTGTTCAAGGTATTGATCGCAGAGCCTTTTCCCACACCATCCATCCCGGCTACCACGATCAGCAAGGTTTGATCTGCTTTTTGCAGACGCTCGTACTGCTTTAGCAGCAGCGCTTCGCGCAGCGCGTCAATCTGCGTCTTGGCTACGTCATCACTCAAGCTGGGATCGCGTTCGGCAAACTGTAGTACATGGCCCATCGTGCTTCGCTCCGTTTCACATAGCTCGTCACTATAACCATGCAAGGGGAGACTTAACTACCTTGGGGGGAAATAATCTGCAGAAAAACAGTAGCCAGGACGAGCGTAGTAGCGATTCTTTAGAGGTAGATACAAAGCACTGCTATTTAGTGACTTTACATAATATACATTATGCGATGTTTCCCAGCCGTCCTCTAGGGAGGAAAACGAGCCTGTTCAGCAGTTTTTTGCATTATGTGAAGTTAGGCACCTCACAGTAATCTAAACCGAAACCCCGTCGAAACGTTGAATTGCACGACTGATCGGACGGTAGCACAGCACTTTATCCTGTGTCAAACATCCCCTTTATTCAACGATCCAACTTCAAGACTGGATTGACCGGTGGCACGGGTAAAACAAACCGATCCGGGTCCGTCAACACCACCGCTGCCAGCGAGGCGATCGGCACATTTCCTTTGCCAATGATCTGGTAGCGCAAGATGTTGACCTTGCCACCACCTTCTACTTGCCGCATCCGATGCCACCCAGCTTTGATAACCTCTCGCTGAATCTGCATCCCCATGGCATCCGCTTGCTCTTCAGGCCCTGTTTCAGCCGCGTAGAGCTTGAAAATCTTGGGTGAAATCAGTGCCATGCCTTCCTCCACAAAATGCACGGGTGCCCCAGATTCGTTGTACTTAATCTCACGGCTGGCCAAGCCTTGCTGCAGCCACTGGATGAACGCCGTCGCGGCTTCACTGGGTTCCTTCACAGGAGCTTCGTGCGGTAGTTCAGGCAGGCTCGGTGTCAACACGACCGGCGTGGTGTTGGCCTGGCTGAACATGCGTTGCGATTTTGCCTGCGTCTTTGGAGCAGGCTCTGGCTCAAGAATCGGCGCTTTAGGCGTGGGTAAGGCTGGTAATGCTTCAGGTGTGTGCTCAACAGAGGCTGGCACAACACTTTTAGCCTTTGCTGCAGCGATGGCTGTTGCTTCATGTTGATGGGGCTTTTTGACTGGACCTGCGCTGCTAACCACCGCTGTCGGTGCTGAGCTCACAGACCTTGTCTTTTGCGACGTTTGTGGTGGGTTGCGATGAATAATGTTGGATGCTGTATCAGCTTCATCCAGAAAGTCATCGTCAACATCAAAGCCATCTACGGCGAGTTCGGCTGGCAAAATCACCGTCTCGTCGTCGTATGCCTGAATTGAAGCAGTTTGGTGAGTATTGCTGGAGGTTGGCCCAGGTTTGGGCTGGTTGCAGCTTTGCGTTGCGCCATTTTTCGGTGTTTGCCGCTTGGCTGCGCCAGTTGACGCATTTTTGGGCTTTCTAAACTCCATTGCTGGAACAAGATTACGCTTGGGTGCAGCCGTTTGTGGTCGAGCTGAGGCAGTTTTGGCCGTTGTGGCCACCTTTTGCGTCAATACTCCTTCATCAATGTTTTCTGGAGCAGCTTTGGCTTGAATGACTGTTGTATCAGGGCTGTGCTCAGGATCAACCGCAACTGGATCAGCTTCTGTTTCAAACTCATCATCGCCACGTTTGGCCCGGACATGGATCTCTCCAGACATCGCCGGTGGGTATAAGTTTGGATCATCATAGAGCTTTGACAGTGGAAAGCGCAGCACACTTAGTCTGTGTCGATATTGATGGGCTTCTGTACCCTCTTCTGTTGCCGGCGTTTGTCCATTTATTTCGACGTGCCAAATCGCTTGGCCAGAATGAGGACTGACTTGCAAGATTCCATATTCCTGCCATGTGTCAAACAGCCTATCGTTCTTGGCCTCGCCAGGTACAGATTCGTCAGGCTCATGCTTTTTAATCCAGGCCCGCGTGGCATCGGCCAAACGCTTAGCCACAAACCAGACAGAGCCGTCATACACCCATCCGGCAGCTCCAGTACGATTGAGCGGCAATTCCGTTCCAGACTGCAACATGCTTTTGAGCGCTTGCATGAGTAAATCCACCAGCGGCACTGCATTGGCTGTCGCAAACCGAGCCTTACTGCCCTTCATCAAAGCGTTGCTGGTGGAGGCCTGGTCAGCGCGTTTAATAATGTCAGCCAATAATCCATCCTTGTGGCCAGACAAATAATGAGTCAGCGCATCAAAGGCGTGAGGCGTTTGGGACAAAAAAGTTAAGGCAGATTTTGGGGCAATCTGATGAAGTAGGGTCAGTGCCAAGCGATTATGGGCCTGGTAGTCCCGGCTGGCTTTTGGCTCAAACTCGACCCGATACTCCAGATCCAGGCGCCCCTGCCCCACCTCGAACAAGGAGCCCGCAAGCGGTTTCCATCGTAATGGCTCGTCCATCGCCCCGTCTCGCCATAGAATCCGTAGATCCGTCATCGGTTTGGCAATGTCATGAAGCAGTGCCGCGTAGAAGACCACATAGGTCCACTGATCGCGCTCTGAGTCAATCTGCTCAACAGGTGCATTCGTCGGTAGAAAATGCGCGTTTCGCCAGGTCATAGCTGCCAAGACCATCTCTAGCGTATGCGCCAACAAACCACCAGCATGGGCATGGTGGTGGGCTTCTGAGGCGGGCATAAGCTGGACGTACTCCGCATATCGTCGGATAGCAGGAATGAAATCGCGTCTAAAAACAGGATCAGCGACACGCGACTGTAGGAACATTTGATGTACTGCTTTTTGAGCTTTCAGCAGGCGGATCAGGTCATCGGACTCCAAAACGCGCAACCACCCCTCTTCCCGCCCTGCTACTCGTTGGGCAACTGGAACTGGTGGGGGTGGCGGAACCGGGGCGGGCTTAGCCGTGCTAGAGGCGCGTCGCGGAATATACGTGGAGAACTTAGAGATCCAAGGTGGGGTGCGGCGGTGAGTCATACGCTAACGTTCAAGCAAATGGGCTCGCAACGCCTCCAGCGTCGGGCGAGGATGGCGCAAAGTGAGCAAAATATGCAATGACTCAGTGGGGTGTTGCGGATCGCCCTGCTGCAGAAAATGGAACCAGCTCATCTGCAGTGGATTCCATTGGATTGAATCAGGATCTGGCAACATGTTCTTGCCCCAGTGAGCCCGATAGTGGACAAATGGCTGCTGCAAAATATCTTGAACAATGCGTTCTTTGCGCTCAGCCAGATCTACGGCCTGGCTACTTTCTTGCGCCAGGCTCTGACAATGATTCTTCAAAATTTCTCTCACACACAGATGAGGATCGTCTTCATCCTCGGCATAAATTTCTAAACCGTCATAGCGCGATAGCCAGGCTGAAAAATGCGGGACCCAATCAGCCAGACCCAACTCAGTCAGGTGCTCGACAATGCGGTAAATCGCATGGCTACGATCATGCGCATCACGCCCAAAATGGGGAAACCCAGGATCGGGGTATGGATGCTCGTCTAGGTGCGTGTGGGCGAGGATAGTCATAGCGGCCACTCTACAAAGCGATTTGCCATCACTCAACGCGATACCGGTTGCGACGTAACCTAGGGTTCTCGCTTGCACGCACCGTTAAGTTCTGATAAGTCACACCGTCCGCTATGCTGCCCGAGGCCATTTGCGGCGCTTCACCCAGCCCCTGGGTGAGGCGCTGCGTAACCCGTAAGCCCCCTTTTCCCCTACCTGTAAGGCCTTTCCCGTCGGCCACCGGATTTTTAGGTGGACGGCGGCCCTTTGGATAAGGCCCTTGCCCCGTAACAACCCTTTCCCAGTAGCGGATTGACGCCCCGGCAGTCCGTCAACACATTCTTGTTCTATTTGTATTGTGCAATACAGAGAATTCTAACTCGGATGCCCTTTCTTTACTTGTTCAAAAACGCATCAAGCAGGCCGCGCGGATAACGCACATAACTGTTTTCGTCAAGCTGAAACCCCGTGTTACGTGACCTCGGGTTAACGAGCGACACCTCGGGGGGCCTTTGCAACACTGAAAGCCATTCTCAATCGGATGGAGTACTTCATGAGCTGGACAGCTAGACTCGCTGTTGCCGCGCCACTGGCTGTTTTGGCGTTGCAGGCCCAAGCCCAGGTCGGGGATACCTACGACAACGGCACACAGGTGCGAATTGGACAATACAGCACACAAGCCAGCACACCAGGGCATAGCGTTTCTGATCCCCTGTCTGTGTTTGTGGCGCTGACCTACCCACGTCAAGACGTAGCCACCATTGATGGTGCGATTGAGTACACCCTCAAACGGACAGGTTGGCAGCTTGATCGCTCCAAGCTATCGCTAGAAGCCGCGCAGTTTCTTCGCTTACCCCTTCCAGAATCCCAGCGGTCGCTGGGAACGTATCGTGTGCGTGACGTCTTGAATGCACTCGTAGGCGAGACCTGGCGCTGGGATGAGGACCCCATCCGTCGCAGACTGTGGATCAGTCTAGCGGCACAGCCGACTCTGTCGGGCGTCGAGCTGACGCAAAATTGGCTCCAGGCCCAAACCTACCCCGTCACAGTTGACCCTAAAAAGCCGTGGTTGCCCCTGACCGAGCGCATCAGCGGGGTGCAGCCATGAACCAGCAAGATCAACAGTGGCAACAGCAACAAGATGATCAGCGTCGCCGGGAGCACGCCGAGCAGCTAGAACGTGAACGGATTGAAAGAATCAATCTAGAAGAAGCCATGGAGGCAGAAAGGCTTGAGCGCGACCCCCAGGAAAGAGCGGAACGTGAACAACGTGAGCGTGAGCACCAGTTAGAGCTTGAGCGCCAAGAAAAACTGGATCAACACGATCTCGACCACCGACGCGAACTCGAGGCTGCAAAGCAGGATAAAAACGGCTTTGTGCGAACACTCTGGCTCATTCTGTTCTCGCCCAAAGGCCAGACTGCGGGCGTTGAAAAACAGAACGTGGAACCCGTGATTTCGTCCGTAGTAGATCCTGTGAACGAGACGCAAAGCAATGAAACAGTCACCGATTTCTTTGCTGAACAAGACAATCAACCGCAACTTTCCAGCGTTTCGCCATCCCCGTTGGCATCTGCTGCGCATACCGATACTCCAACGTCCAAGAAAAAGACAGGCTATCCGTGGAAGCTAATCCTGGCGTTGATGCTTTTTGCTGTCCTGTTCTTGAGCTGGAAATACCTGTTTAACCAACCTGTGGTTGAGCAAACAGCCGCCCTGTCGGCAGAGGAGCCCTCACTGGCTGAAATCGAAGGCCAGGTCTCCCCTATAGAGGATGAGGAAAAGGGTGCCCCCTCCCCTGCTCCCGCCACCAGTGATCTAGGCAATGTAGAGAAAGCAGATGACATGCCGATAGACACGGCAGAGTCAACGGAACTTCGAGAGCTTTCCATTGATCTCGGGGAGTCGTTCCCATCGAACCTTGAAACAGCGCAAGCCTCGTACGCCGTTCAAGAAACACCAACGTTCGAGGTGCAAATCTCGTCCCTGCAACGTGATGTCAACGAAATCAGGCAGTTACTCAATGAGCTCTTGCATCAAAACGAGCAGTTGATAGCTCTGTCCACACCTGCGCCTGAACCAGAGGTGGTGCCAGTTGTTGAACCTGCCCCCGTTAAAAAGCCGGTCACACGTCGAGCCAAGGCCGCTCCGAAGCCAAGCGTTCGTCTGGTCTCAGTCGATATGTGGGATGGCAAACCTTCCGTTGTCGTCGCCAGTACACGCGCAGGCGACAACCAAACCTTAGTGATGCGGCCAGGTGACACCGTCAACGGCGTCACGCTGCAAAGCGCAAGCGCATCCGAGCGCAGCGCCTCTTTTCTTGTAAACGGAAAAACCACCAAGTTAACCGTGGAGGGCCAGTGATGCCGCGCCGTATGAAAATCAAAGCAGCAGTCGTCAGCCTGCCCCTGCTTTTCCCTGTGGTGGCCCATTCGCAAACCCAGGCCACCGCTCAGCAACGTACCGAAGAAGTCACCAATGCGACGCAGGCACAAGGGCGCAATCCGATCGCACTGGATGCCGTAGATCGCCTACGCGCCAATATTTGGGGCTTAACTGACGAAGAAATGTTGCGCGCCAAAACCTTGCTGGAAGGCCCCCGCAAAGCATTCTCAGTTGAAAACCTCTCGCCTATTGAAGCGCTCGGCATTCACGCGACCTCGGAAGCCGAGCGCCGTAAATATGCCGAAATGTTCGCCCGTGCCTTTCATGCCGACGTCGAGCGGTCGCTGGCATGGAACCGGGCGTTTACCGAAGCGATGGCCCGCCTCTATCCGAACGAACCGGTTGTCAATTTCAGCCAGATACCACCTGTTCCCGCAACGGTGGGTGCAGCTGACACCTTGAATGTGCCACGCACAGCCATTATTGAAACCCCCGCGCCAGGCTACACACCGCTAACACAGGGTGTTCCAGCTCAGGGGACTAACAAGTAATGGGGACCTCCATGCACCGCCGTCAGTTTCTTGGCGCCCTCACTGCACTGACTGCCAGTGGCGTCATGACACGCTCCTGGGCACTGACTGCGCCTGCGCAGTCAGTGCTGGCACAGCCAGAAGGCTTGGACCCGCAATGGTGGCCATATTGGTCGGATACGGCTGTGCGCATTGAACCTAGAATCACGCCCCAGGCGCAAATAGCCATTCCCGATGGGTATGTTCGACAGATGCCGCGCATTCGCACCCATCCAGATGCGCCCATCGTGACAGCCTCCCTGTTGCCTCCCCGTGCGTATGACTGGGCAGGACAGCGTTGGAACATTGACCCTTGGCTGCTCTACGGCGTGGCACTGCAAGAGTCGCAAATGAAGTTTGGCCAGCAGACACTGCCCTACCCCTGGACACTTTGCGTCAGAGGAGTAGGCAAGCGATATGGCTCCTATGAGGCCACCCTGCAAGCGCTACGCAAGTATGTAGATGTCAAAGGCATCCGCAATGTGGATTGTGGTGCGATGCAAGTGAACTGGGGCTATCACAACGACAAGCTCCAGAGCCTAGAGCGTGCTCTGGACCCCTATCCCAACCTCGACGTAGGCGCACAAATCTTGCGCAATCACTTCGACCGCCACGCTTCCTGGCGTCTGGCTGTGGCGCTCTACCACACGGGGTCCAGAAATACTCAAGAACGCGTCACTCGCGGTAATCGATACAGCCGTGGGGTATTCAATAAATTAGCAAAACTTGGGTTGGACACAACGGAGTTGGCTGCCTCGACTGGTTGGAGGCGATATGCGCCGTAATCTCGTTCTTGCCCTATGTACAGCGACTGTGCTGATTTCCAGCCAGTCCAACGCACAGACCTTGCCGATCACCACAGACGATTTGGTTCCTGCTGTTTCATATTACTCGGCCTTGATTTCAGGGGTGGATCAACCCGGTGTGGGTGCTGGTGCTCAGTTCCCACTGACGTCGACCTTGCTACAACCTGGGGTGCTCAAGCCATCGGCTGTTCCAGTATTCAACCCAAAATGGATGACCCAAACATTAGCCATTGTCGGTGACGACAAAGGCTCAAAAGAGTGGCTCAAGCTCCATTTGGAGCGTCTGCTTTCTTTGCAGGCCACCGTCATTGTGGTGTCCGCAGCCAGTGAAAAACGCTTTAAAGACATCCAGCGGCAAGCCAACGCCTTGCCCATCGTCCCTGACTCAGGCCACTGGTTACAGAATCGCCTTGCCGCAGCCCGTGTAACGGTCTACCCCGTGCTGATTGGCCTGGACGGTCAAGCGCGCCAGATCATCTTCTCAGAAGGGTTTGAACGAGGTGACGCGCATGAAAAATAACGCCGTCTTGGAAGCGTTACTGCGTCCGCCTGTCGAGATCTGGAGTGCGGCGACCGCCTGGTCCGTCACGGCCACGGCTGCCCTGGCACCTTGGGCACTGATGATGCCCCCTTCTTTGGGCTACGTTGCAGCCGCAGGGTCCGGGTACTTCGGCGGAGTCCGCTTTAAACAAGCAATGCGGATCAAGCGTTACCACCATCACCTGAAGTACTACAAGGTCACAAGAATTGCTCCTGCCAAAATCCCCGTGGCATCGGGAGAGTTTTACTTGGGCGAAGGGTTCGAGTGGTCGCAAGCGCACACGCAACGTAAACGTGAGGCCTTGCAACCGCAAGCCAAACGTTTTGTACGCCCATCGGCAAAAGAGCTGGCCCTCCGAAACCTGGGCGCAAAAGCCATCGAGCAGGCACAAGGTAAAGGCCCTGTTAAACCGATTGTTAGAGCCATTGCGAGAATTGCAGGTATTGATCATTGGCTCAACCCATTGCAGCCTCACCCAGACTTAGGTGGCTCACCCATCGTGCATGGCGTAGGCAGCATGGACGAAGCGCCCGTCAAGATTCGTCAATCTTCTCGCAATGGTCATATGTTGGTCATGGGCACAACCCGCGTGGGTAAAACCCGGATGTTAGAGATGATGGCCACCCAGGACATACATGCCGGACACGTCACCATCGTGATCGATCCCAAGGGGGATGCCGATCTGATGCTGCGTATGTATGCCGAATGCGCACGCGCAGGCCGCTTGGATCAGTTCTACATGTTCCATCTTGGTTATCCCGAGATCTCGGCCAGGTACAACGGCATTGGCAACTTCTCGCGTATCACCGAAGTGGCCACCCGTGCCACCAACGCCTTGCCCAGCAGCGGAAACTCCGCCGCTTTTAAAGAATTCTCCTGGCGTTTCACCAATATTGTGGCTCAGGCCCAGGTCGCACTGGGTCGCGTCCCGACCTATGAAGCCTTGCTCAAAGATGTGACCGGCATTGATGGTCTGTTCATGGACTATGCCCGCATGGTGTTTGCCCAGCAAGCCCGCCAAGGCCGCCTGATCGACTGGGAGGTAAGGCTGGCCAACCTTGAGCTTGCGCTGCAAGACCGGAAAACCGCCCCGCCAGTGCCACGGGCATTGGCGGATCGACAGCCCGAATTTGTAGCAATGTTTTTGCTCATCAAAGAGGCCAAGATCAACGATACAGTCCTCGCAGGCCTGGCAGCCGCCTTTAGCTATGAGCGTAGTTTCTACGAAAAGATCATCGCGTCCTTGGGACCATTCCTGGAGAAGTTGACCACCGGCGCAGTAGGCAAACTGATCTCTCCCGACTACTACGACCAAACCGATAAGCGACCAATTTTTGATTGGATGAGCGTCATCCGTCAGGGCGGCGTGGTCTATGTTGGCCTGGATGCACTGTCTGACTCGGTCGTGTCCTCGGCCGTGGGTAACTCCATGCTGGCCGACTTGGTCAGTGTCGGCGGAAAACTCTACAAGACCGGACTGGATCCCCATGCCCCAGACGGCAAAATCGTATTACCGACCATTTGTGCCCACTTTGACGAGGTCAATGAGATTGCAGGTCCTGAATTTGTGCCGATGGTAAACAAGCTGGGCGGCTCAGGGTTTCGTATCACGGCATACACACAGTCCGCTTTTGATATTGAGGCCAAAGTCGGGGACAAGGCCAAGGCGGGTCAGATCATGGATAACTTCAATCACCTGGTGATGCTGCGCGTGCGCAGTGTCACGACGGCTAAGCTGCTGACCGACCAGGTTCCCGAAGTTGAAGTCGTTCATCTAACTCCAATGTCAGGTGTCACAGACACCGCCGCCCAAGGCACCGGCGTGGACTTTATCAGTCGAAACGACGATATCTGGACCAAAACCAAGGTCCCCATGATTGAACCAGCCGATGTGCTGGAACTGCCGCAAGGCCAAGCCTTTGCCCTGCTTGAAGGCAACCGACGCTTCAAAATCCGTATCCCGTTGGCTGATGCACGCAATGACGAGTTCGTACCCGAGTCATTGCAAAAAATCGCCGCGCAAATGAAGGCCCGCTACCGAACTTCCGAGCAATGGGCCAGTGAAACCGACTGGTTCACTGAAAATTGGCTCAATAGCCAACCTATCGCAGAGGGCACCAGCATGATCGCCACTGATCTAGCAGTGCAAGATCCTGACCCCGATGACGACGATCAAAGCAGCAGCGCGATAAGCACAGACACCATGGGCCTGATCACAAGGGGGCACGGATGAGTAGCAGCTCGACCAATCGCCCTGTAAAGCCCACCACTCGCGGCCCTATTTTGATGACCTTTGAGATGGTCATGGGTTTGCTGATGGTCTCTATCTCAGCGTGTGTGCTGGGCTTGCTTATTGAGCTGGTTGGCATTCATACGATCTGGAAAGACCAAGGCACAGGCCATGCTCGCTCCATCGTTGAACAAGATCTGAGCTACATCGAGGCAGCGCCAAAGAGCCTGATTATTCCCAATACCGTGGCCTTCTCAAACAGGATGCTCAGCTATATCTCCTGGCCTTACGAGAAATTCGGAATTTTGCAGTGGTATGCCGATAGTCACGACCCTGTCTTGACTCGTCAACGCGCACTGCGCAGAGCACAAGAGTCAGCGGCAAATGGCAACAGCCTCTCATCCAGGCTCAAAACGATAGGCGCTGATGCCAGCCAATTTATCAGCACGGTGCTCGTGCTTTCCATGTACGTCGCCATGGACGTGGCGCTTCGACTATCGATTGCTCTTTACGCACTACCGGCCTTCGTTCTTGCGTGCCTGGTCGGTGCCGTCGATGGCTTGGTGCGGCGTGACCTGCGCCGCTGGAGCGGCGGGCGCGAGTCTTCCTTCGTGTACCACCACGCCAAGCGATACACCACCTGGGCGCTAACTGGCGGATTCGGACTGTATTTGACTTGGCCCTTCGGGGGTTTCAACCCCGCTTACATGGTTCTGATTTTCACCGCGCTGGTGGCAGCAACGCTCAGCACCACCGTTGCTGCACTCAAGAAATATATGTGAGGACAAGGGATGACGCATAACCATTTCAATGAAATTGCATGGCGCGGTGTGTGTGAACAGTGTGCGCAGCACGCTGCTCGGCGTTCAGGCCTGTCAGAAACGATCTTCAACAGAGAATTGGCCGCCGCTCTGGGTCCGCAGTTGCAGCAGATCAGTGAGCCGCACCGTGAACATGCGACCAAGATCGCCCGTGAGTACGGCCACCTGACAGAAAAGGAGCTGAAAGAAGACGATCAGTGGAACGCCGATCACGGCTATTGCGACCATGGCATCGAGTTGGGCTGCTGCCCACGCGGTTGCGAATGAGAGCAGCCATGACACACACCCAAATTACGCCTGAATCAGAGAACGGGAGAAAACATTCATGAATACAAAAACACCTGAAACCGTGCTGTTGGGAACGGGGCGCATGGCGCGTCGGGCCTGGGCCATTGCACTGCTATTGGTAGCGATTAGTGCGCGCGCCGGAGATACGGAAAGCGAACGCGAGAATTTGGCACGAATAGAGAACGAGCTGGCCGTTGTGCAACAAATGGTGGCCGCAGCCTCTCGTGATGCACCGCCGTCCCAGCGCGTCAATTTTCGCTACGAATGGCTGATCAATGACCTGGACGTGATGCGTCGGGGCATTCAACAACACCTCAATGCCCCCATGCAGCCGCGCCCTGTCGAGCCACTGCGCGGCGACTACCGCCAATAACGCGACATAAGGAGATCACCTTATGGGCATGAACCAGGCACAGCTGGGTTCGAGCATGAGAGAAGCCTTTGCAGCAGGCTCGGGTGTTGACCCAAACGCCATGAAGGTCGTGCTGACGATCATCACGGTTGCGATTGTGGTTCTGTTCTTTGCCTGGCTAGTGATGACCGCCCTGGATAACTACCGGGAGGGCCAACTCAAGCAGGAAGAGGTGGTCTGGGCCTGCGTCAAATTAGTTGTGCTGTTGTCCTTAATCCTGTGGGTGTTGGTTTGACGCTCACAGGACTTCTTAACACATCAAACCATACGGAGTTTAGCTATGACCACACTGAACGCTCTGTTGGCGGCACCCCGAGCGGGGTGGCAAAAAGCCAAGCGTCACTTTACGCAAGCCGCTTTGATCCCTGCTGTAGCGTTACTTTCGTCACCTGCCATGGCAGCTTTGCCCACGATGCCTACACCGGGATCTGGCATTGACGGGGCTCAAGTTGCTGACGGCGATTGGCTTGGAGCGATGGGTGCTTACTGGAAACAGGGCATCACGATTCTGGCCATGATCTTTGTTGGCTACTTTTTCCTCAAAGTCGTTATGGGTGCGATCACAAAGTGGAACCAATACACCCGTGGTCAAGCTGATATCAGTGACCTGAAAGAGTACGTGATTACTGGTGGCGTGTTGGCCATTGCACTCGTTGCCATGGCAACGTATGCCATCGCCACGCTCGGGTAAAGGGGAAATGTCGCTATGGCTCGCAAACCCTCTGCCCCACATCTTGAACAGCTGGATGAGCAAGTTACCCAGGGCATCGCAACGCCGATAACCGATCGCGTGAATGTTCAGCCAGCCATTCTGAACGGTATGACGGTCGATGAAGCACAAATCATCGGTCTGATCTCCGTGGTGGTGTGTCTGCTGGTGGGCTTGGTACTGCTTGCCATAACCGGCTTTTGGCAAACACTGCTGGCCATCATGCTATTTGGGCCATTAGTCATTTTGTGGTTTGCCTCTAAATACCTGGCTGGCCTCAAACGCAACCGTCCTGACGGCTATTACAACCAGGCTATGCACCACTGGATGGCCTCTCGTGGGTGGGTGAAAGCCAAATTCATCCGCCACAACGGGTATTGGAGCTTGGGCCGGACCTTGCCTTTTAGCTTGTCCACTTCGTTCAACCCTAAACCGTCCCGTCAGAAAGCTGTCTCTACGGGCGAAACGGCCATCCCCTCTTCTTGTGCTGCTCATGGTGTGACACCGATAGCGGATAAAGCGAGCAACAACGTATGAGTTCAAAATATTTAAACGCCCTGGCCACGGTTCAGGCGACAAACAAAAGACTTGGCGCACTTGTTTTAGTTGTCGCCGCCCTAGGCGCTGTGGGTATGTACTTTGCTGCCCGCACACCACATCGAATTGACGTCAATCTGCACCCCAACATTCAAGGTGGGGACGTGGTCACCGTAACCGACGGCCAGTCGCCTGTCCCTGACGTCAATGTGTATGGCTTTGCCTACTACATCTGGCAGCAGGTCAACCGCTGGCAGGCTGATGGATACAAAGACTACGGCAAGCAGATTTACTACTACCAGGCGTATATCACCCCGTCTTGTCGAGCTCAGTTAGAGAACGACATGAACACACGGGACAGAGCCGGTGAGCTGCGTTCGCGTACACGAATCATGACCGAAATCCCTGGGTTTGGATTCTCACCAAGACGGGTGATCTCACACGGTACCAATAGCTGGACCGTACTGCTCGACATGCAATTGCAAGAGACATTTCGTGGCCAGCAAATCAAAGACATCTACATCCGGTATCCGATGCGTGTCGTGAAATATGACGTCGACCCCGAGAAGAACCCTTGGAAACTGGCCATTGACTGCTATGGCAACAACCGCCCTGCCCGCCTGAACCCTGACGAAGTCGCCGCCGTTCAAAAGAACAATCAGAGTCCTGACCTACCCTCTGAATCAGAGATCATCCCCGCGACGTTGCCAGGCACCGTCAGCGACCCGGCCACGAATGTCACCGATCCGGCTCCGACACCTATCCAAGTGCGCCCCGCCCAACCTCAAAGCGAGTGAGATTGTTATCCATGAAAGCCATTCTTAGCATTCGCAAAACAGCTCTGGCCTGCGCTCTTTTGGGACTGGCCCAGTACGCACAGGCGCAAGTGCGAGACTTGGGGCCAAACTTGGAGAGCGTGCCAGCTGATCTCATTGCCCCCGATCCTGGCAGCACAAACCCACCTGCCAATGTGGCCCCCACTACAACCGCAATTGGGAATAATCCGCCCGACCTGGGAGAGATCCCCGATCTCGGCAGCCCATCATCGAACACTGAGTATCAGTACTCTGGCAGCAATGCGATGAGTCGCCAGCCTATGCCGCTCAGTGCCGTGGATGCTGCAATTCAGCAGGCAGTAGAAAACCAAGACGAAACAGGCAAAACCATCCGCAAGCCACCGCAGAACAAGCCCCATGGTGTCGAGCGGGCCGTGTTTGATCGTGCGCCTGTGCGCGCCCCGCTTCCCGTGGGTATTGAACGCATGATCACTTTGCCGGCGCCTGCCGCCCTGCATGTGCCCTCGGATATGTCCAAGATTGCCCGAATCGAAGTCATTGATCGCACGATGTACATCACGGCGCTGCAGCAGTTCACACCCGTGCGAATCATTGCCGAACTCATTGATTCCGGGCAGCAAATTCCCTTCGATCTGCTTGCCGACAGCACGACAGCCAGTGCCCGTAGCGAACTTCAGGTTTTTGTCGTGGCCTCCTCATCGCCTGGTGCAGGAAAAAGCGACGGTGATGGCCCCGCCTCCCAAGCGGCTGCGCAAGCGACCAGCATGGCCAATGCACACACATTGAGCCAGCAAATGGCGGAATCAGCTCCCACGGACATGGTCCAGCTCACTCGCTACGCCGCACGCCAACTGTATGCCCCGAAGCGGCTGGCCACGCCATTCTCGGGTGTACAGCAGGTTGAAGTCACTGCGGAGCCAATTGCTGACCTAATTCGCGGCGTCAATGTTGTATCCACCCCCGTCGGTCAGTGGCGTTCTGGCCAGCTCTACGTGACAGCCGTCCTCATCAAGAACCGCTCACACCAGCCCTTGGAAATTCCACTGGAACAAGTGCGCGGGCAATGGATTGCAGCAACCGCGCAGCATGGACGAATTGGTTCAGCCGGTTCCGAGACGGACACCACCGCCATTTATTTGGTGTGCCAGCGCCGATTTGAAGCCTGCCGCTAATAAAGGAACAACAGTATGAGCAGCACGTCTAGCAACAAACTGATCCCCATCCTCGGTGGTGTCGCCGTCCTGATCGTCAGCGTGGTGATATACAAGCAGTTTTCAGGTTCAGGATCCTCTCAAGACCCGGTACTTACCTCCATTCCGACACCTGAAAGTGCCACACTGCCCACAGCGCAAGGAGCGGACAACGACAACGCCGCTGAAACCTTGCGCACCGTCACCGCCAGCAATGAACAATTGCGGCGTGATGTGGCACGCGTGATTGAAATGAACAATCAACTCATCGCTGAAAATAAGCGCATGGGCGGTGCTAATGCTACGGTCTCGCGTCGCATCGAACAAGAGCAGCGCGACACGCTCAATCTTGACGGCCCCCGTACGGACTCGATCGACCCAAGCGGCGACGAATCTGAGGCAAAGAGCGCGGTTAACCTCACCTTACAGCGCGGCTCCGAAGCAGTCGACACGTTTTCACGCGCCTTTCAAATGGGCATGTCGCCAGCCCGTTCTGAAACGGAAGCGGCCAATCGAGCGGCCCAGGCTAGAACGACTCCGCTGCGGCCTCAACAATCAACGCCCATGGGAACACAAGCGGCCACGGCAACGGTTGCCTCATCCGGTCCGTACCGTGTGTTGCCTCCCATGGGATACAGCGCGGTAACGGAGTCTGAACGTGGCCGCAATGGCAATGACGGTCCCGCCATAACGCGCTACATCCGTACCAGTGGTAACCAAGCCTACACGAATAGTTCAATTGGCTCTCTGACCTCATCAAGTGCGGCACAGACCCGGTCGGCACCGCAAGCCGCCAAACCTGAACCGATTCCGTACTTCACCGTGCCCGAGAATGCAACGCTGGTCGGCGCGGTTTCGATGACTAGCCTCATCGGTCGAGTGCCCATCGATGGTCGCGTCACGGACCCCATGCAATTCAAAGCAATTGTTGGGCGCGACAACCTGGCGGCCAATGGCTTTGAGTTACCGGCCGACATTGAAGGGATGATCGTGACGGGTGTGGCAATTGGCGATATGGCGCTGTCGTGCTCAGAAGGGAAAGTGCGCTCCGTCACCTTTGTCTTTAATGACGGCACGGTTCGCACCATCTCTGAACGCTCAAAAGGCGGGGGGAATGCCAACGTCAATGGCGGCGGCAGCACCCAGGACCTGGGCTACATCTCTGACGTACACGGCAACCCCTGCATTCCCGGCAAGTTCGTCACCAATGCCCCGGCCTATCTGGCCGACCTGGCTATGCTCAAGGGCCTGGATGTTGCCGCACAGGCCTACTCCGATGCCCAGCGCACCGTCTCCAACAATTTGGGCACAGGCAATACCACCTCTCAAATCACCGGCTCACGCAGTGGCTACGCCATGGGGCAAGCGGCCTCTGGCGCAACCAATGAGATCGTCGCCTGGATGACCTCCCGTTTGAAAAATAGCTTCGATGCCGTTGTTACCCCGGCGGGCAAGCAAATAGTCATTCACCTGGATAAAGAACTGCAAATTGACAAGATGCCCAACGCCCGAAAGCTGGTGTACCGCCAGCAAGGGACTCAGCAGCTTTCTCGTGGAGCACATTATGGTTTGGAATAAAACTGCCCAACGCTTGGCGCTGGCTCTGTTCACCACTGTGATGGCAAGCGGTTGTACCGTGATGATGGATCGCGAGTCCCCGCTCAACGAAGTCACCAAAGACTCGCCAACCGTCCTGGACGTCTACCGGGGCACCGACTATCGAAACGAAGCGACTCGTCAGTCGCGCATCACCCCCCAGGAACGGATGCGAGAACGCACCCAAGCCAGACCGGTCAATGCGGGCGATGAGTTGACCCAGCGCTATTGGTCCGCCGTCGAACCGATGAACCAGCGATTCGCCCGTCTGCCCAATCCTGACCTGGTGATGGTGGTGTTTCCCCACTTGGCCAAGGGCCAATATCCCGTGCCAGGTTATGTGACCGTCTTCCCGATGTACGACCAAACACAGTACGCGCTGCCCGGTGAAGTCACCCAGGACTTACTGCAATGGAGACGTGACTACTTTTCTGCGAAACCACGCCCTAAGAAGAAGGGAGCCGCAGATGATCGCTAATGTGGCCAGTCTATTCGGACTCAAGCGTCAAAGCGCAACACAGCCAAGTGGTAAGCGTTCACCACCGAGCACGATCAAGGCCCCCTCTCCAGGGCAGACCGTGGCGGATCGTCGACGCATGGCTCTGCGACCGCCATCCTTTACCGACATGCTGCCCTATATCAGCTATGCCCCCGATGAGCGCATTTTTGTGCTGCGCGATGGTAATACGCTCGGTGCATTATTTGAACTCTCACCCATTGCAACAGAGGCTATGCCCATTGAGATTCTGGAAGAACACGCCCAGAAGATTCAGGAGGCATTGCAAGCCATGCCGTCCGTCAATGGAGCGCCGTGGGTCGTTCAGTTTTTTGTGAATGATGACCGTAACCTGGATCATCTTAATGACACTTTTCGCGACTATATCCTGGAGCAACACAAGGACGATGGCCTGGGCCAGGAGATCCTGAACTCGCCGTTTACCCAGGCGGTATTGGATGAAGTGCGCTCGCACCTGTCGAACGTCTCGCAACCCAATGGCCTATTCACCGATACGCTTGTCACCGGTCAAGTCTGGCGCGGGCAAATCCGCCGGGTTCGTTGTTGCCTGTATCGTCGATTTGGCGGTGCAGCCGATGATCCACAAACGCCGGTGCAACAAATCGAGTCGGTGGCTAACACCATCATGGCCACGTTTTCCGAGGCCGGTGTGGCCGTTCGCCGCTGTACCGGCAAAGACCTCTATGAGTGGTTACTGCCGTTTTTTAATCGTGATTTGCCTTGGGCACCCGGCACGCAAATGATGCGTGAATTACCCTACCCCGGCGACACCCCGTTGACCAATGACGAGGATACGCCCATTTTTGGATGGGACTTGTCTGAGCTATTGAGCATCAATGAGCCCCGTTCGGACCTGGAACAGGGATTGTTTGAGTTCGATGGCGTACCCGTTAAGGCGTTGACCCTGCAAAATATGCGCAAGCAGCCTGAGATTGGCCATTTCACGGCGGAGCTGGCCAACGGTAAAGAGCGATTTGCACGGTTTGACCGTCTACCTCCTGGCTCGATGCTATCGGTCTCGATCACCATTGCACCGCAACACGTCGTAGAGTCACAAATTGAGCGGATCCGGGATGCCTCACGCGCTAAGACGGCGCAGGCCATTGAAACCTACCGGGAGTGCTCCAACGTTTTGAATGAGATAGTTCGGGGCAACCACCTATTTCCAATGATGGTGACCCTGTACGCGACCGCCACCAGTACGGATGAACTCGATAGCAACATCAACACAATTAATGCGCTGTTGATCCCATCGGGCCTGAAGTTCATCAGTAATCAGCATGACCTGGTCCCGCTGGACACCTTCATGCGGGCGCTGCCTTTTAACTATGACCCCGCCTTCGATAACCAGGTACTTCGTCGATCCCGCCTGACCTTCGCCTCCCATATTGCGCGTCTGTTGCCACTTTATGGCCGTGCCCGTGGCACACCTCACCCTGGCATGTGGTTCTGGAATCGCGGCGGGGAACCCTTATTTGTGGATCCGCTCAACAAACGAGACCGTAAAAAGAACGCACATATGTTGGTGCTGGGACCGACCGGGGCCGGTAAATCTGCCACCTTGAACTACATCGCCATGATGACGATGGCCATTCATCGGCCACGACTGGTGATTGTCGATGCAGGGAACTCCTTCGGCCTTTTGGTTGATTTTTTTAAAGACAGAGGGTTATCGACCTACAAAGTAGAACTTAACAGTAGTGCAAAAGTGTCATTGCCACCGTTCGTCCATGCGTATCAGCTACTTGATGATAGTGAGGTCATGGAGAGTTTTGTGGCTGCAGAGCAGCAGGCACGAAGCAACGCAGGCCTGCCCGATGACGAGCTACTCAATGCCCTGCTTGGCCAAGATGATGAACCGTCGACTGACGACGTGTCTTTTCATGAAACGTTCCAGGCCAGGGAAGAGGACGAAGAGCAGGACGACGAACTGGATAAAAGGGACTTACTTGGCGAGATGCTAATTGCTGCGATCCTGATGATCACAGGCGGTGAAGCGGACGAAGTCGCACGGATGAGTCGAGCCGATCGCTACCTGGTGTCACGGGCCATCATCATGGCGGCAATTAGCAGCAAAGAACGTGGAGCCAAGCACCCATTAACACAAGACGTGGCCCTGCAGCTCATGCACATGAATCAGGACCAGACCATGTCACCGGCGCGGCGTGCCCGCGCCGAAGAAATGGGGCAATCCATGATGACCTTTACACAGGCGCTGCGGGGCAAGTTATTTAATCGTGAGGGCCAAGACTGGCCGGACGTAGATGTAACCCTTGTAGAGATGGGTACGCTCACCCAAGACGGCTATGAAGATGCCTTGGCAGTTGCGTACACCAGTCTCATCGACTCAGTACAGTCCCGCGCCGAGTTAAACCAACACTCTGGTCGCCCGATGGTATTCCTAACGGATGAGGGTCACTTAATAACGACCAATGATCTACTTGGTCCCAAGATCGCCAAGGGCACCAAGATGTGGCGCAAATTCAATACCTGGTTCTGGCTTGCCACACAGAACGTGAAAGACTTTCCCAATTCTATGGCGCGTGTGCTCTCGATGTGTGAGTACTGGATGTTGTTGACCATGGACAAAGCGGAGATCGAGGAAGTGGAGCGGTTTCGCTCTTTCACCAACGAGCAACGAGCCATGATGGAGTCAGCTCAAAAAGAGCCACCGAAATACACGGAAGGGGTATTGATCTCAGCGACCGGACAGGTGCTCTTTCGAAACGTCCCCCCTGCTCTTCCCATTGCGCTGGCCATGACTGAGGGTCATGAGAAAGCACACCGCCGTCGCCTGATGGAAAAACATGGGGTCAACGAAATGGGGGCTGCTCAAATGGTGGCACAAGAGCTGGCGCGGAGCCGCTCATGACTAAGACACGCTCATTTTTCATCGCCGCCTCTCGTCTTAGCACTCGCATGGTGTTGCTGTCTGCGCTTTGCGCCGTTGTCACACCCTCGTTCGCGCAACAGCCTAGCCAGGATCTGTATGCCGGCGTCATGACTGTGGAGGTGTTTGCGAACACTGCCATGCCGGTTACCCCGACTACGTCTCCTTACTATGCTCTGTCTATCTATCGCTTGGACGCGATGAGCAATCTCGAAGCTCAGATGAATGAAGGAATGCCACAAGACGAAGCAGAAGCGCGTCTATGGGTGGCAAACAATGAGGCGCGGTTACGGCAAATGATCCAGCCTATGGTGGCCAGTGCCGTTAACGGCCTGGCACGCGCACAGCGTTATCAGATTGACCGCTTACCGGCGGTCGTCATCAACCAACGTTATGTGGTCTTTGGCTATGTCGACGTTGACCAGGCGCTTATGGCCTGGCGTGACAGCCAGAATTAAGGGGCGCTCATGTCAATCACTACTTTGCGCTTTAGGCACATGCTGGCGATTAGTTTGCTGGTGCTGGCCACAGTGCTACGGCCCGCTCCAGCGACCGCTGCAACGACCACAGCGGGCGTCGTCACCAACACGGTCGCAGCACTGCCCAGTTGCACGTCCTATCAGGTCAAAGGTATATGCGTCTGGCTGGTCTGCATTCCGCTCATTGGCTGCTTCATCCGAACTTCGGTTCGGGTTGCCCATTACGTGCCCGATGTCGTGATCAGCACTTATAACGATCCGCTGGCGCATCCATGGGCCGAGGTGGGTAAGCCGCTGGCCACAACGCTCTCCTCAGTGGGATCAGCCGTAGTCGGCGCCCCAATCGATGCCTCAGCAGGAACACAGCGTGAAGGCACCGAGGTGACGACCTATAAGAGTGCGGATGCCATCGGCAACCCGGCAGGCTTGATTGCCAGCATTGCCAGCGGCTACATCCCCAGTTTTGGCAGCTCATTCCAGTTTCCGGGCTATAGCGAATTGTTGGCCTTCACTCGCACAGAGCTGCCTCGTATCGCGCAGTCCTGGAGGCAAGTGCCTCAGCAACTGGGCAACGAGTTTATCGAAGCAGCCCGTGCCATGGCCAATGCACCAGCAGACATCATTTCCTCCGTCTCTGCATTTCCGGCAAAACTGGGTGAGTTGAGCTCATCGATTGGCAATTTAGGCAATGTCTTTGGTGGAAGCGTCAGCACCCAAGCCATTGGCCTGCACGGCGTCGATATGGTGGGTGCCGATCTTGGGCCAATCAGGGACATGGTGCAGATCGCTCAGCGCCTGGGTGCCTCCGGTGGGTTATCTGAGATGTTCTGCCCCGGCTCCGCATCCGCATTCAATTTGCACTTCCAGTCTGACATGGATGCCATGAGCTGGCGCGGATTCTGGCCACTGGAGATGCTCTACCCCCAATCATGGGTACCTGGTACAGGAGAAGTAAGCACCTCGCCACTTTCCACCACCTGGGGCCCTATCTACCCACGCAATGGCGAGCTGGTGCAGTCACACCCAGTCAAGGCCTCTGCAGTGTTGGCTACACGTGTAGGCAGCATTATCTCGCAATCGGCGCAGCCTCACATTTACAAGCGTCTGCAACCAGGCAGTGGCTACAAGTACTTCCCTACCTCCAAGCCTACTACCTGGCAAATGATCTACCCGAGCGCTCAGCGCTCCTGCATGACCTTTGGGGCCGATGACTCACTGAGCCTGGCCAGCTTTGGTGATTACAAGACCGATGGTGCCGATGGCTATATGTGGAATATGTGGAACCACTATGACTGCTGCCGCATCCGTGGTGAGTTTTTATACAGCATCCCTTAAGCGAAGGACGAGAATATCTATGCAACAACCACAACGCCCGTTCACACTGCGCTTGAAACCAGCCGCCATGATGCTGGCGCTTGCGTTGACCTCCATGAGCGTAATGCCCGACGCCTACGCGCAACCCGTACGCGGCTCTTCGCTGTATTACCGAATGGGAGGCGGCTCGCCTGGCGGCTCTGCCAATTATCGCGGCCAGGTCGCACACAACTTAGGCTTTGGAGGAAATGCTCGACTGAACTATTCATGTGGCAAGTTTGATATAGGCCTATCTTGGGCCAACATCATGAACAACCTCAACAACCTGGGCCAGACGGTGACTGGGGCGATTCAATCTGGTATCGCTGCCCTCCCCTTATACGTCTTGCAACGCGCGCAGCCAGGCCTGTATCAGATTTTCCAAAACTATTCGCAAAAAGTGGATCTCCTGCTTGGGGCCAGCTTGAAGTCGTGCGAAGAAATGGAGGCCATGGTCAAAGCGGGGCAGAACCCCTATGAAGATTGGATCAAGATGGCCAAAGGTGAAGGCTGGAAAATCAAGGCCTCTGCGCAAGGTGATATTTACCAGGCCAAAATCGACATTGAGAAGAATGAAGAGGCCAACAAAGCCGGTGTGCCATGGGTTTTTGGCCAGAATGCCGGGGGTGTAGGAGGCCGACCCATTGAGCCGGTGCGAGATCTCTCTGTGGCGGGCTATAACGCGACCCTCAACAAACCAATCACCGCATCGGAAACCACGGACTACAGTAATTCACCTGCCGAGAAAAACTCTCGCCTGGTTCGTGCGTTTAAATCGCCGGCAGAACTTGCCCAATGGACAACCGAAGTCCTTGGGGACCAGAAGGTCTATACCTGCGGGCAACATCACTGCCCCGCCCCAACCACGGTCGTGACCTCCAGCGGCCTGGGCCCCAAATATGAAGCTGAAGTCGATTTCGTCCAGCCTAAGCTAGAAGCAATGGCCAACCCATCGAACTCGGCCACGTATGCCGATCTCGCAGAAATTTCAGCTCCTGGCTTTGCCGTGTCTCCCCAGTTGCTTGACTCATTACGGGCGATGCCGCCTGACACCCGCAGCATCGCTGTAAACCGTATTGCTCAGGAAATGGCGATGCACCGGGTGATCAATAAAGCATTGGTGGCCCGTAGCGTGTTGATGACAGGTCTGACCTTACCGGAGGTGACGGCCGCAGGAGATGCCATCCAAAACACCCAGGCTTCGGTCGATCGCTTAAGTGGCTACATTGACGACTTGATGTATGAGGCTCGGATCCGCAAGGATCTGACGTCCCAGACGGCATTGTCGATCATCAACACCCAGTCCGCCATTGACACACAGTCACTGAACGTACCGGGTGGCAACCCTGTTGATCCTGCCCCAGCAGCGGGCGGACGGGTGCCTGGACTATGACACAAGTCTCTCTCACCAAAAAACGCAGCTGGCTGTGGCGAGCACTGATATGGCTCGCCATCGGTTTGGCCGGATTTCTCCTGCTCATTGGGCTGCTCGGCGCACTAGCGCAGTCGTTTATCGGACAGGAACATAAACTTCTGAGCCTTCTTGAGGGGACATCGTCAGTACGAGATATTGGAGCAATCGCGCAATGTCTGGCAGCACTACTCATTATTTGGCGCTGGCCAGCCGTCGTGCGCTGGCTTCAAGCCAGGCATATTGTTCAAGGATTCGAATATGACGCCGTGCTGGCCAGCCGCCGTAAGGTGGCTGCATTTGCCACGCTGTACTTAATCTTGATTCCGATTGGCCTTGACCGTATCTGGCGCTGGGCGGCAGCGCTCATTATGGCCTAGCTGGGGAATACGCCATGCAACTAGACAGTTACCTCGAACTCTTTACCACTTTCTACGGATGGGCTTTTGCCAATATCTTTGGCGAGATCGTGACCGGCACCGGCTTGGTCGTCATCCCTTTTCTGGTGGTAATCCTCAATGCCTGGCGCGAAGCTGGCCAGCGGGGAATGCAAGACATCGGCGTTATGGGTGTCATCAAAAGCGTACAGACGCAGCTCATCGTCATGCTGTTTGTGATGTCTGTTTGCTTTTTCACATCGCCCATCACAAGCCTAACGTATGCGCGCTTGTCGTACATGCCTCCTCCTTCGATTGACAACCCTAACCCTGTAGAGGCAACGCCTGGAGCCAGTGGCAGCACCTACGATACGGCGTTACGCGATGCTATTGATGGAAGCATGAGCCAGGCCAGCGGGCTGAGTAACGTACCCCTATGGTGGTATTCCATCATGTCCATCAGCTCTGGGATCAATAATGCCTTCCGCAATGGCATGAATAATTCGGGGTCTGATATGCGCGTTCTGGAAGACATGGCCAAGAATGCCACAATCGAAGACCCTGCCCTGCTGGGTGATGTGCAGCGCTTTTATAGCGAGTGCTTTATCCCCGCACGTAGTCAGTATTTGCGCAGCGATCGCAGCAGAATGAGTGCAACAGGCGCGTCAATCCTGGCAGAGTCCAATACCGACTATGGACCTACTGATGTGGATTGGATGGGCAGCCAGTTTTTCAGAACTGAGCCTGGGTATTACGCCTCCATGCGCAGCCGCGCTCCGGTCACTGGTTTTGCGATCGATTACTCCCGCGATACTGAATACTACGATCCATCAAGCGACGTGGATCCACAAGTCACCGGCGCCGTGAACCCAGAGTTTGGACGCCCAACCTGCAAGCAATGGTGGGAGGATCAGCTACGAGAAAAATTGATTGATGGAAGCCCTGGCGTACGAGCCTTTGCATCACGAGCGGCAGACATCCTCACGTTCACATCGTGGGATAAACAAAAAGATGAAGTGGCTCGTCTCGCATCAACCGCAGCCAATCCAGTCTTTGTCGATTTCGACCAAATGATGGGGACTCCCTATGACTCTGCCACGGTCGCGGGTCGAACAATAACGGGCGCAGGAAGCACGCTCGGTGTTGGTGGGGCTGCTTTCATGGCCAGCATGGCATGGATGCCCTTGGTGACGTCCTTACCTATGATCCAGGCCTTAGTCCTCATGGGGATCTACGCTTTTCTTCCCTTGGCCACCCTTGTCAGCGGCTTCAGTCTTCGCGTGTTGTTCTTAGGTGCCATGGCCATTCTCACGATCAAAATGTGGGCATCGATGTGGTACATCGCCACCTGGATCGACGGCCACCTCATCAACGCCATGTACCCCGGCGCCCTAGGGAATGCTTTTGTGCAAGAGGCTATGCAAGTAGCGAAAGGAGCTATTCCAGCAGGCTACAAACGAATGATTCTGAACACGATTTTACTGTCGTTGTATGTGGGTCTACCGATAATTTGGTCGTCAATGATGGCGTGGGCCGGGCTAAAAGTGGCGGGAGGTATCGATAAAATGGTAAGCGAGGGAGGAAACGGAGCAGCTAACTCGGGACGACTTCCATTAATAGGGAAAATTTTTGGTGGGAAGAAATAAACTCTGATTGTTTAATAAGACCAAGCAGACACACACAACGTACTTATAGTTCTGGGAAGCCGTTACGATCCCTAGAGCTCCACTTTATTTTTATCAGTCTCAACTTTGATTAGGCTAAATTATCGGTAATTTAAAAAATAAAAATCTAAAACGGATTTTTTATTTAAAAAGCACACTAGACTGCAGTCAGAACTTAAATATTCTTACTCTGGTTTGATCTAACAGGCAGTGGCTGATCAAGTCTCGCGATTTCCGAACGTCTGCTTTCGGCCAAGAGCGGAAATTCAGAAGGTGCAATTGAAAGTCTGTTTTGCAGCGATTGCAGTCGTCCAGCAATCACTTCCAGAACGACGGCTCTGGGGCCGCGAGCTTTCATCAAAGGCGTCGTCAAGCCTTGCACCTATACAGTTAAGAATGGCGCTTGCGTAAGATTGATGAGTTGTGCTCGCTATGGGTACGATGCACGAAAACCTAACGGAGCAGGGTAATGGTCACAGAAGCGAATTTAGTTGCGGCAACGCGCATACGCCTGCCGACGAAATATGCCTTTCAGAATCGGAACGGCGTCATCGACGCTTCATGCGTCGGGCGTGCGAGCGCTGTTTGTGCGGCCACTATCGTTGCCCATCGGTCCCGAGGCCCAAATTTCAAACGTTTAAGGGCGACTACTGAAGACGGCGCTGTCTACGCCATCGATTTGATGGTGAATAGCTTTGACTTCACTGATCTGGCTCCTGCAGGGGTGCTGCGCGGCACTGATGGTGAGGTTGTAGACGGTATACTTGAAGTTGCTAATGCGCGCTTCCGAGAAGTCGAAAACAGTCTGGCCGAAGGTAATCGACTGAAGGCTGAAGCACATGCCTCATGGCGAGTCGGGATCAACTACGTTTCCGAGCTTGTTGCGGTTGAGGGGTACGCTGCAAGGCCTGGCTTGCGCGCACCTCAGATCGGCGCGCTCCACGCGATAGCTGCGCACTGGAGCTTGAGCAAAGACCCGGCCATCATTGTGATGCCCACGGGGACCGGTAAGACGGAGGTCATGCTGGCCGTCACTGTTGAGTCGCGCGGTGATCGTATCTTGGTCATAGTGCCAACAGATGCGTTGCGTCAACAAACGGCAGATAAGTTCAGGGAGTACGGGCTCCTGAGGAAGTTGGGCATCGTCACGGACGTACTCAATCCAGTCGTGGGAGTTCTGAGAGGAAAGCCGACTGCGGCCCAGTTCGACGTGCTTCTCACCTGCAATATCGTGGTGACGACCATGGCTTCTATTAGTCGAGGCGATGAGAACGAACAGAGGGCGTTTGCGGCGCTCTTCAGTGAAGTGTTCTTCGATGAGGCGCACCATGCGCAGGCGACAACTTGGAACAGATTTTCTAGCTACTGCGCGCACGCTCGGATGCTGTTGTTCACTGCAACTCCGTTCCGCGAAGACGGCAAGGCGTTGAATGGGAAAATAATCTACAACTATCCGCTTCAGCTCGCCCAAGAGAACGAATTCTTCAAGCCGATCCGATTCCTGCAGGTCTTTGAGCCGGACAGTTCTTTGGCCGATCTGCGGATCGCCGAGAAAGCCGTTGAGAAACTGAGGACCGACTTGGCAAACGGCTTGGATCACATGCTGCTGGCGAGAGCCAATACTATTGGTCAGGCGCAGGATCTGTTCGACAACATCTACAGTGCAGCGTTTCCGGACCTCAACCCTGTGCTTGTCCATAGTTATACGAAGGGTCGCGAACAGGTGCTACGGAATATTCGTGGTGGCCAGCACAGGATCGTCATCTGCGTGGACATGTTCGGTGAAGGATTTGACCTGCCGCAGCTCAAGGTCGCCGCGCTGCACTCTGTCCACAAAAGCCTGGGCATCACGCTTCAGTTCATTGGTCGCTTCGCCCGTGCCGCCGACAACGTTGGAGACGCGAGTTTCGTGGCAAATACTGCAGAAGACGGTGTGCCAGAAGCTTTGGAGAGCCTTTATCAAGAAGATGCCGATTGGAACAGTCTACTCTCGGACCTGAGCTACGACGCAATCGATCCGCAGGCGAAGCTTTCAGAGCTGGTGGAAAACCTTCAGCCCTTGGAGGAAGTGGCTACGGAGATGGAAATATCCACGCTCACGATGAATCCGAAGCTGAGCACGGAAGTGTTTCGCGTGACGGACTTCGATCACACTGGCTATGCCAATGCCTTTCGGCCGAGCCAAGTAATTCACCAGCCGATCTTCAGTCAGCAAGACAAGATGCTGGTCTTCATTGTCAATCAGGAAGACAAGGTCGACTGGACGGACTCCCGTGACATCGTCATTGACACCTGGGACCTGTTCATTGCCTTTTGTGACGAGGACAGAGGCTTACTCTTCATCAACAGCTCCCGCAAGTCTTTCGCGTTGAAGCTGGCACAGAGTCTCTCGACTGACCCGCAACCGGTTCGCGATGAGGACGTGTTCAGGGCTTTCGGCAATCTGCGCCGAATGACGCTGCATAGCGTGGGCTTGAAGGGCCTGAGCCGGAACGTCAGATACCAGATGTTTGCTGGCCTCGATGTACGTGACGCCATCGATCCCGTGCTGCAGCAGGACAAGATGAAGTCGAACGTCATGGGCGTTGGCTACGAAGATGGTAAGAGGGTGAGCATTGGTTGCTCACGGAAGGGAAAAATCTGGTCTCTCCAGACGGACTCTCTGGCCGGTTGGAGGGATTGGTGCCGAGACCTGGGGGTGAAGCTATCGAATGCGAACATCGAACCTAACGACTTCCTCAAGCACACGCTGGTTCCAGAGCTGCGCAAAGGCGGCGTGCTCCCCGACCAGCACGCAATGATGATCGATTGGCCCGACCAGCTCTTCGAGTCTGCGAGTTTCAAGATCACCGTCGTGCACGGGGAGAGCAGATATAGTTTTCATGAATGCCAGCTAGATATTGTCGAATGGGCTCCAGCGGGTAACGAATTCACGTTCAAGCTGAAGGCTGGCAGTGAAGTCGAGAACGTGTTCAAGATGACACTAATCCCTGAAGGACAAGCTCAAGGACTGTTCTATTCGATTGCGCGGGTCGAAGGGCCCGAAGTCAGCATCGAGGCTTTCAACAAGTCAGAGCTCGCAGTCGACTTCTTCACGGCCAACCCTCCTCTCGTGCGACTAGCGGATGGGTCGCAACTATCCGGCGAAATTTTGCTGAAGCCGCGTGAGGAACTGGCGGAGGTTTATGACCCAGAGCTGATAAATCCGTTAGCGTGGGGCGACACGCTCCAGAATCAGGAAAGTCGGTGGAAAGGTGGAGCGCTGCGTCCTCGCTCCATTCAGCAGAAATTCATCGAGCATCTTGAGCAAGGGACATCGGCGTTTATCGTTGATGACGACGATGCCGGGGAAAGTGCGGATATCGTGGCCATTGAAGATGGGGAGCAAACCGTCACCGTGACTTTGTGGCACTGCAAATACTCTTCGGGAGTCGCTCCTGGAAACCGCGTGAAAGACCTCTACGAGGTATGCGGCCAAGCGCAAAAATCAACAAAGTGGACGTGGAATTTCCCCAACTTGGTCGCTCATCTCACAGAGCGTGAAACCAAGCATCGTGCTGGTCGTCCGACGCGCTTTGTTCGCGGAAGTCTGGACAAGCTCGTCGTCCTGAGAAAGGCCTCGCGACGTAAATACGTCGTCTTTCGTGTCGGCATCGTTCAACCAGGACTTTCCAAAGCGGGCATCGAGAATGAACACCTTGCCATACTTGGTGCCACTAGCCTCTTCCTGCGCACTGTTACCAATCACCCCCTGATGGTGATTTCGAGCTGACTGACCGCAGTTCTAATTACAGCAGTCTCTCAGAGTTGAATGGGTGACCGGCCGCTAGCAGCCTTCACCGGACATTGTGAATCAGCCTGTGAAGTTCCGCTTTGGGTCGGTAGCCGACGTTGGTGAAAGTCTGCTACCGACCCAAAGCGGACGTCAACCATTTGAATACCAAACCCTCAATGTAGGGCTAACCCGCCTGCGCGAGAGTCATGACTTGGCAAACATTTTGCCGAGTTTTGCATATTCTGAGCAGATATGATGAAAGAGCCTAATGTCTGCCTCCGTAAGCTGACACTCATCGAGTATTTCTTCATACTGGGAACGATTAGAACGTGCAATGAGATTTAGCAAAGTGTGGTCGGCGTACTTTTCCTTATTATGTAGGCATTTAGCTATCTCAGAATGCGGGAAACTCCCCCCATACTCAACTTCCCCTGAAGTCCCAAGGTCCTGCTTATCGAACAGCGCTTTCACAGCTGTAACCGGGCGCCTCTCGTCAATCAATGCAGTAAGGGATTTACGCACCCTTTGTCTTAGGTACGGCGCGCCTAGGGTACTGACCGTTGTGATGTGACGAGTTGTAAACAAGCCATATAACGGAGCATATATCTGGTCAAAACGATCTCTCTGTCGATCATAGTTACGGTCATGGCTCGCGCGGCGATAGCCGACGCTCAATCCTAGGCGATAAGCGCCCCCAATAATGGCTAACGCGGCTATGACAGCAGAAAGGGCTGTCCAAAAATCATTCATTATCTAAAGAGAAGAGGTAATCGAGTTGTAGTATATGTACGGGTGAAGCTACGAAATTTAATCCTCGCGTCCAGTAGCTTACATCGAAGTCGTTTCAACAGCTGCTTTGAGAGTGCATTCTCTAACGACTCTTCGTGGCCAATTCTAGCCAAAGGTTGACGACCAGACCCGACCCAAAGCAGATATCCACTAACGTTCTAGCTAACCGGCTCGAGGAGGCAGAACGCCTTGGCCCGTACTAGGAAAGTGTACCGCTGACCCCAGGCTGGACTAAGATGGCCGCCGCGGCGGGTCCGGTTGAGCGAGGGATTAGCCCTCCGCCGCGTGGCTAAACGGGCGTAAAGGCGGGGAGGCGAACCTTCGCCTCCTCTGCTGCCTGGACAAGCTTGTTATTGAACTCTTCAAAGTCTTTTGCTATCCGAATTTGATAGTACTGGGAGACAAGAGAGTGAAAAGCCTGCTCCCCAATATGCGGCCGGACTATCTCCATGGAGCGGATGGAGTATGAAGTGGTCCTCTTAACCGCCTCGTGCCTAGACACTGAAAGAAACGTTGAGAGCGCGAATGTGAAGGCGGCGGCTAAGGCCGTCCAATGCAACCAGCCCTTTGAGGCGCCCAGTACGCGTTTGGTAATCCCCGACATGCGTTCGTTGTACCAATATGCCCCGATAAGAGCTGTCAGCGTGATGAGCAGACAGATAATTAAGAATGAACGGAAGGAGTAGTCTTCGTTGAATCCGGCGGCGGCAGACGCATAGATGTCGTCGCGGTAGCGTGATGAGATGCTGGAAATGTACTGCGCCGTATGAGTTGCAAGCCAGTTCAGACCTGGCGCCAACAACTTCTCCCAGACTCCGCTGCCAATGGCTCCGAGGAGTATGGTTGCGGCGATGCCGCTGATTATTTTCAGGAGCTTTGTGATCGGCATTTTAGGAGGTGCGCACCATGCGTGTGATTGGAAACCTAACTGGATTTAGACGACAGACAAAAATTCTGTCGTTCTCATAAAAATTAATCTATTCGGGTTTATGGGGGTGAGCAATCGCAAGCAGGGCTTTTAGAAGAACCTAAAATTTAGAAATAGTGGCTTGCTATGAGTCGTCAGGGGGCAATAATGGAATGACTGCTCATGGCCGAAAACAGTCGTTGAGAAACGACTCAGTCACTCACGATCTCCCCAGTAAAACTCCCAGCTAGGATCCATTCGGTCCAACGGATCGGGGACTTCTGGTGCGGCCATGTTGCTCCTATTTTCCCTGCTACTTGCATTAATCAACAACAGCAAGAAATCAACGGTGAGCATTACTACTATCCATGCCAATCGCGCGAAAAAAATACTTCCATGTCGTGCTAGCTTCAGAACATATTTCATCTGCCCCCACCCTCCCCAGACCCGATATTACTTAGCGATTCCCAAGAAAACAGCAAGGCACCGTTCAATTTCTACCAGTGTATCAGCACTAACAGATCCAAAGGTTTGGCCAATCTTATCCCGTTTAACGGTTAATGCCTTATCGATCATGATTTGTGATGGTTTTTGTAGACCATTTTCTAGATCTGGCTGAATGCTAATACGCAATAAGGGCGCATTCACAATTGTGCTGGTCACTGGAAGCACAGTTACCGAGGAATGAGCAGCAAATAAATCCGCTTGAATAACTAATGCAGGCCGAGGCTTACCAAAATCCCCTTGCATTGCAACAGTAACTAGATCCCCACGCCTCATTCTGTCCAACCATCCAGGTCAGCCAGAGCCTCATCCATAAAATGTTCTGTATCCACGTCAGCATTATCTGCCTTGGCTACCCGCAGCGCCTGACGACGGCATTCCGCCGCAAAATCAGGCCGACGTGTATCAGGCACCCAAAGCTGCACTGGGCGTAATCCTGCTTGCCGGAGCGAGTCCCGGTGCTTCTGAACTCTTGCATTTACATTTGCCATCTTGACCTCCATAACTATGCACTTATAGTACGGCCATCCCCCGTTACATGCAACATCCAGCTTGGCAATTGTTGGGCAACGCCAAGACAAGGCCCATTGAGTTCGTGATCGATAGTCTAGGGTCCCTGCGCTCAAGCCGAAACAGCCGCCAATTCCATCACCCCATCAACGGTGCTTGCTTCGTGCCTGGTGGTTCCGTTCTTGCATCACCTGCATTACTTCCTCATGGGTGTATAACCTGGCATTGGGATCACTGACTTCACCCAGAGCTTCTTCAACCTCGCGGGCCATCCGCTCGTATTCTTCCGGCCATAGCACCTGCTCCATACGCATTGACGCCTGCCCCAGCAGGTGCAGCAGGCCGAATAGCCGCATGTCGTTAGTTGCGACGATATGCTCCCGAATCCGTTCCTGTATTGCTACGCTGGCTTGGTGTGCCGCAGGCGTGGCCGTCCCTTCGTAGTCGGTCGGAAATTCCGTTTCCTCAGCGATCCGTGCCCAAATGCTGGCCAGGGCTTCAATGTTGGATGTACTCATTTCAATCCATATAGGCTTTAGAAGACTTGAGTTTTAGGAGCATGAAATCTCATGCAATGACTAGTTTAACTGTCTCCAACCCCAATATTTACCAATGTTTTAATGTGCCAATTAATGTATTGTGCAATACAAATTCATACTTCAGGACCGCCATGAACACGAGAACGGTACCGACCCATCAAACATACGCCGAGCTGCAACAGGCTTACGATCACTTCAATAGCGCCCTGTTCGACGGAAAGTTGCCTAACTGTCTGATTACCTTGCAACGCGAGAAACGCTCAATGGGCTATTTCTCAAGCCAGCGATTTGTGGATGCTCAAGGCACCTATACAGACGAAATAGCGATGAACCCGGCTTACTTTGCCGTCGTGCCTTTGATCGAAACTATGCAGACTTTGGTGCATGAAATGTGTCATCTCTGGCAATTCCATTTCGGCAAGCCTGGCCGTGGCAGGTATCACAATGAAGAGTGGGCCTCCAAGATGGAAGCAATTGGACTGATGCCCTCTTCGACCGGCCAACCTGGTGGCGCACGCACCGGCCAACTCATGGCTGATTATGCGATTGAGGATGGGAAATTTGTAAAAGCGTGCGCTGATCTGCTTACTCAATCATTCTGCCTGACCTGGTACGATCGCTTCTCCCACGCGGATGCACCACGAAGTGCCGGAGAGCGACTAGACAGCTCAGTGGGTGGCGGAGCACCGCCAATCATCGCACTACCAGCACTCACCCAAGCCTTGGCACCTAGACTTCCTTCAACAATCAGCACGACCCAAGGTGAAGTAGCGGTACCAGTAAAGCCCACAGGCAATTCAAACCGATGGAAGTATGTCTGCCCATGCGGCACAAGCGTCTGGGGCAAACCAAAGCTGAAGATTATTTGCGGCTCTTGTGAAGGGGTATTCACGTCAACGGATGCCGCTCGATTGAACAGCAGCGACGATATGTCCTAGAGTTGAATTCAATGTCTGTCAAGTCGAAACCCTAGGTTATGTGCCCCAGGGTTTGAACAGACACACTCAACACGGGGACATACAGTGGCCCCATGGACCCATTTGACACCCTTCCCCAAGCCGCTGCTAGCCATGGACAGGCTCATGCATCTACGCGTGAGACCAAACTAATTTGGGCTGACACAGAAGGCCAGCTCGCCAATACGGGTTGGTTTATTATCGCCATCCTGTTCTGCTGGACAGTCATTCCTGTCCTATGGGCGATATATCGATACCTGAAGGTTGCCAACCATCGATATGAGCTGACAAACCAACGCTTACTGGAATACAGCGGAATTATCGTCAAGCATGTCGAAACCCTAGAGTTATATCGGGTCAAGGACATTGCCGTTTCAGGAACCCTCTTTCAAGCCCTATTTGGCCGTGGCCGTGTCATTTTGCAAACCACTGACGCCTCTACGCCAACCGTGCGCATCAGCGCGATCACCAGCCCTCAACATGTCTCACAACTTATTCGTGACGCGGTCGAACACTGCCGTGTAGCCCGTGACGTGCGCGCCTTCGATTACTGAAAACCAGGAACCTGCCAAACAATGATTACCCCAACCTCTCCTTCCTCTCTGCTGAGACGCCTAACAGCTAGCGCAAGCCTTAGTCTGGGACTGGCCACAGCATCGTGGGCTCAGGGAGTACCGCCTGACGTGAAAGCCGCCATCGAGCAGCACACTCAAGGGTCTGTACCGATCGATAGCATCTCCACCACACCTATCCCCGGCATGTACCAAGTCGTCAGTGGCAACGAGATTTTTTATAGCGATTCGACCGGACGGTACGCATTTGTTGGGGGTGCCCTCATGGACATGAAAGACCGCCGCGATGTGACCGCACCAGCCTTGGAGAAGCTCAACACGATTCCATGGGAATCACTACCGCTAAGCCAAGCTATCGTGGAAGTTCATGGCAACGGACAACGCAAGATGGCTGTTTTTGAGGACCCGCTCTGCCCCATCTGCCGCGTGTTCACAAAATTCGTCGATCAACTGGAAAACGTGACGGTCTACCGTTTTATCTTTCCTGTTATTGACCCTCAATCGGCCCCCATCGCCCGAAAAGCCTGGTGCTCGCCAGATCGAAACACCGCCTGGAACATGGCCATGAATGGACGAAACATAGACGGTCGTGAAGACTGCGACATTACTGGGCTTGTGGAAATTCTAAAGTTTGGAGAAGCAAACAATATCGCTAACACACCTACAGTTATATTGGGCAACGGAAAGCGGCTAGTTGGAGCAACACCTCCAGAGCAATTTATTGCAGAATTAGATGCTTCTTCAAAATCACGCTAAGGGAATAGGAAATGAAAATAAGTACCGCGTCAGTCCTAGCAATTGCAATCACGTTGGCCAGTACAAATTCAACACTGGCTCAAACTAGCATGAACCTTAAAGATGAAACAATAGCGCATCTGCAATGGCGGCCCATGGCTATAGCTTCATTTAATTACGGCAGAATAAATGTTCCTGATGTATCACGTGCAGATATGAATCTGGCCAGAACCGTCTGGAATAAAGAAATCAACTCTGCCCCCCTAGACGATGACGGAACAAAATTGCCTTCTTTCATCTTAGTTAGCTCAGTTACGAATCAAGGTGTGCAGTACACATTTTCAATCTTTAGTTCAGCAGGGACACCAGGATGCGTAGAGCCTGGTAATGGCAGTGGGATTGAAGACATGTACGAAACGTGTCCAATGCGAGTGACAGAATTTCAAGGTTCTCAATCGCACACTCAAGAATTTCAAAACTATTGCCATCTCTACCCCTTTCCGCCCGACCGCCCTGGAGATATCAATCAAACAGAATTTGCATTTGACAAAAAAAACATGACGGCACATTTCCGAGTAATCCAGCACGGAAAACATGTACCGGCATGCGATCGAAAGTTAGCATTACGGTAGAAAACCATGACAAGGAAATTTAACCGCTTTAAAAATCTATTATGGTTTTTTCTTGGTTTTACCTTCTCAACCGTAACTATTGCCGCATCCCTTGTCACTGCTGAGCAAGTTGCCCAAGCGATAAAAAATTCTCCACATGCCAGTCCGTGGCTAAAAGCTAATGCAGATGCCGTTGGACGCTTGGCTATGTTCGAATCAGGTGGCGGACAACTAGATGTTTACAATGGCTCATGCTGCTCAGGAATTTTGCAAATGAATAAAACTAATATTCAAAAATATGCCAAGGTATCTCCCGAGGAGTTCAGGACATGGGGGTTACAGGAGCAAGTAGACGCCTGGTCAAAACTGACCACTAAAGCCATGCAAGCACAAGCACCGAAGACACTTGCGGGGCTGGGAACGTTCGATGGCCGAGAAGTCGATGGTGATATGGTTCTAGCGTGCGTGCAACTCGGAATCGGAAACTGCCAGAAAATGATCAACTCAGGCAGTTGTAACGGTTTTGCGGATATCAATGGGACGACCATCTGCAAAATGGCGGACCGAATACGTAATGGCCCGCCTACGGGCAATAACGGCGATCCAGTTGATGACCTCATTCGACCCAACCCTGATCAAGGTGGCACCTACAGACCACCCGTCGATCCGTGCATCCGTGAAGGTGAAGGCTGCCTGCCTTTAACCGAAAGCCTGGAGCAAGGATTTACCTCTGGATCTGGCGTCAGCATGGCCAATTTAAGAGCGATTATTTTTGCGATATCAACTGCTTTTGTTATCCTTATCTTGATGTCGTTTATTACGGCGCTTTTTCGCAACTACTCAACGGGCGCAATCGAAAAGGTCGAGCTTGTAAGTGGCGTACAGAAAACCATCATGATCGGAATGTCATTCATTGTTGTGATGTCGTTGTTCTAACTCAAGAAAAAAAGTTAGCCAGGTCGCTGGTGCCTGGACAACATCCACATTAGAAAGGCCACCTCTCAGTTTCGCCGGTTGAGAGATAATAAAGAGGAACGCATGAGAAAAGAATTTAACTCCATCACCGAAATACAAAATGAAATTTCTCGACTACAACGTGATGCCGATAAACTGAAACAGAAAACAAGATCTAAAGTAATCAGCGATATGCTTAGCTTGATGAAGGAGCACGACCTGACACCTGAAGATATTGCCCAGGCGTTTCACAAAAACCCGTTAAAGACGAAAGCAGTATCGAAAATCAGGTATCAGCACCCAGATGGTTATACATGGACTGGTAGAGGACGCACCCCGATATGGATCAAGCAGATTGAATCGGAAGGCCGTTCCCGTGAAGACTTTGCAGTTAAAAATGGCTGAGTTTACTCCAAAAATAGATCACCCCCCTCTTTGACAGATATGCAAATATTGAAAAAACGTATCGTCATAGCACCTCTCAAGAAAGAGGTTACTGCACTCGCTTTCATAAGTGATAGATCAATGCAGCTATGATCAGCCGTCATTTCAGGGTGCATGCATCAAGAAATTATATAAATACGCATGTTCGTAGAAAAACACTAAAAGCATAAGGCCCAGCAGGAATTTTCCTGCTGGGCCTTATCCCTTATAGCGATGAAATGGATTAATAAATCATCAGTGGAAAAAGTAAAGCAAATCAAAGTAATCGATATTTTGACTGCCTATTCTTAAAAGCCGGCTCTGTGCCTTCGAGTATCTGCACCACCCTTGCGTTTATAGCGGGATGCTCAATTGCCCCAGCTTCGTAATCAAAACGGCTCTCTTGCTTATCACACGACGCATAGATAATCTGTTCTGCATCACACACTACCGCAAGGTTGGGATTATGCGTCACCATAATTACTTGACGATGCTCCTTAGCCTTCTTGATGCATTTGACTAAAATCTTGAAAATAGTTTGATTATCCAGATTTTCTTCTGGTTGATCGATTACAATTGGGATATTCCCCTTATCAACAAGGAGATAAAATACTAAAAGCAAAAGACCACGCTCCCCAGGCGAAAGTTGGCCGATTTCCTGTCCAGAATAAGTGAGTGAATAACGAGGCAAAAGATAATCAAGGCCAAAAATATAATCAAGCATGTCGATAGGATCGACTCCCTTCCTCAATTGATCAGCTAGCCGTGTCTCCCGAGCCAATTGGCCGTCGCGTTGGTCTACATGTAATGACAGATCCATCCGCTCGGCGAAAGCAACAGCATCCTCCGAGGTGGCGAAACTTGTCTCCTGCAAAATTTCATTTAGGCGTAAACGTCCCTCCTCGACTCCTGAGAAGGTGCCTCTAACTTGACGATTAAGCAAACTGAAAAAATGATCCTCGAAGCCTATCTCCTCAACACGAACATGAAACTCTAGTGGCAGACTCATATCCATTTGCTCTGCTGACTGGACGAATGCTTGTACTGGTCCATACAGGCGTTGATATTCATTCACCATCGCCTGAATTTGCTCATAAATCTCCTGAGACAGTAATCCTCGTTTATACCTAAGCTCATCCAAATGGACGGGTAAGGTTACTAATGACTCAAGTTTAGTCGTCAGCCATGCAATCGTCCCATGTTTATCCTGAGAGCCCAAAATATCCAATTTTGCTTGCTCCCATTTAATAAGCTCCTCTTTATACTGTACGTATAGTCGTTGCCGCTCACCTAACTTTTCCTTTGCAACAGCGACCGATTCCGTAACTTTATTCCTTCGGGCACTGATGCTTTCAGGGGAATCGCCTTGCAGCTTTCCATCAATATCGCTGATCTCATGCTGGAGGCTTTCTGTAGCTGCTTGAACCACTCCATTGTCAATCGTTAGTTGAATCAACGTATCAATAGACACGCCACCAAGCTCATCCAACAAGGGTTTCAACTCTTCAAGAAATACTTCGTGTTGCTTCTTATAATTTGCCAGCGCTTGCATGACCCGCGCAGCTACAGCCTGGCGCTTAACCGTACTCGATTTACGCTCACGAAGCACTGCTTCTTCATTGGCGATCGACTGAAGTTGTTTCTCTAAAAACTCAACGTGTGCAACTGCTTGTTTTGACTCCTCCAGTGCGTCAGTCGAAGTATTTGGATCCTCCATCGGTGGAGGTTTAGAGGCCTCGAGAGCAGCAAGCTCCGATTTCTTTGTAGATAACTGCTCCTCCAAGCCCATCTTAAACTCAGGTGTTAGCAGACGCTCGACCTCAATAATCTTTTTATTAACCTCAGAAACACTTTCGCGCAACACCTTACGCGCCCGACTTATCTCGCTAACCTTGAAGTTCAGCAAGTCATCCATTGAGCTCTTATTCAACCTATCCTCTTCGGGGACATGCGAATAAATAATCTTGCGTAGCTCTGCATCAAAAGTATTCGACCCTTTCTCACCTAGCTCATTACAAAGCTGTTCCAAATAACTCTGTGGAAGATACTTAACACGCTCGACGCTACTGGACTCCGGATCTTTATCCAGATCTATCGAATTTTCCGAACCATCATTCCAAACTAATGTTCCAGTAAAATTCTGAGCTAAACGAGTCCGGGCACTTCGGAAACGGGACGAGTTTAAAAATGAGAAAGCCGTATGATTCTGTACATTTCCGGCCAAGGAAATAATGTCTGACAAGGCACTTTTCCCGCTACCTTTATTTCCAATAATAGCGACCAGGTCAGGATTTAGTGGAATATCCACATTGAACCAAGGTTCTGCTAATACAGAATCTGATTTTTTAGCAACTTTAACTGAGCTAATAAACTTGGTCTTGTTTTGTTCGACAAACCTGCGTTTTGGGGGGATATCGCCAACGTAGACTCGATCTTCAAACTCCTCAATTGCCTGAAGCAACCCTCGAAATGTGGAATCTGCCTTAATCCAAGTAAAACAGTTTCCAATACGATCTTTGACTTGTGCAGAGCTCAATGCGTGAGCATCTGAACAATCAAGTAGTTTGGCATTGACATTGGCGGCCTGAAGAGCACTACGGGCGCGAGCATAGCGCTCTGGGTTCTCCGAAGAAGTAAATACTAAATCTGCTTCGTTAATAGTACTCTTCTTATCAGCAATAGTGCTATCGTTCCATCGCAAGGCATCCCATTCACTCTTACCTATAGCAATTAGATATTTTCCTGCTAGCAACGGATTCAGCAGTGCTTCTTTAAGCCCTTCGTAGGCAACATTTAGATTATTGAACCCAACCCTAAGCGGTGAAGGCGCATTCGCGCGAGCAGACTCAGGCATCGATGCGATAACTGCTTCACCCAAAGCGATCAGATTCTCTCTTGTAATAATCCCTCCCCAGTGTTCTGAAACCCCAGGGACAAGACTGTATCTGCGAGAGATCGCTGGCATAAACTGTTCGCGGATCAATGCTGGTTCTATTGCATCAAAAATTACATGTAAATTAATCCGACTCCAAGGGGAGGATGAATAACTCTTATCAGCTCCCATTTCCAATATACCGCCGAATTTATCCATGCGTAGCTCAATGACAGGCAGCACTAAATCAATGTTGGCCAAACGGCCATTCCTCCGCTCGCGCAGAACACGCTCGTAGCCATCAACAAATAAATAGTCATTGATTCCTAAAACCTTAAACTCTGGGGGTAACGCCTCCAAGTCCGCAAGAAATGATTGCCAAGCAGCCTCTTTTTCGCCAGGATAATTGTGGGTGATAGACTCAGGCGTATGAACGTGGAGATCCCACTTTTTCCAGGTCGAGCCCCGCTTAATTGTTGACACTTACATCCTCTCCTTTTACACAATTCTGCAAGTAGTTTTATCTATACAACACCGAACAACACTATCGTCGATAATTCTTCTTATTACTTCTAAAGTCGTTTCCAAGCCCGTTGAGAACCACTCTTTAGTTTAATCTTGAGCGATCAGTATCATACTCAAACGCTGACCGTGTACAAACTGTCAATCAGAGTTTCAAACCAATTGAAAACTGGGAAATTTTTACTCAAAACCACCCGCCGATTGTCGCGTTTCCTTACATAAGACGCAAGCATCCCACTTAACCTATGCAAACATCTTTCTCCACTGTGTTCGCTGTGGTTTGAAAACTATTATCAATCAGCCCTTCATAAAAATAAGGGCTGATTGTAGGTTTAACTAAGTTAAGCGTTAGCCAACAACTGCTTGGCCAACTGAACTTCAATGCTGTCACCGGCATCATTCAGAACATCCAAACCACAATCAGGCATATCCCCTGACGTTGACTGCGTAACAGCGATCTTCTTGGCCATCAGCCTTAAACACTCCACCTGGCTGGAACCTGAGTAGCCCAAGAACACGACCTTGACTGGATGCTTCTGGCCAATCCGCCATGACCGCCTGGCCGCCTGGCCGCCTGCATTAACGTGTAGACGTTAAAGCCAGACTGCATGAACACAATCGTAGGAAACTCCAGCAGATCCAGGCCAGTCTTGACCAGCTCTGGATTGGTGACAAGGACGTCAATACCCCGCTCCACCTGGTCAGCAACCCAGTCTTCGCGTCGAGCCGCATCGACTGAAGCACGCAACACAGCAACTTTGAAGCCGTTCATCTCAAGGTGGCTTTTGAGCCGAGCGGTGGTGTCACGTGTTCCCGAGTAAATCGAGTACACCAACACCTTTCTGTCTTGGGCCTTCTCCTGTTTGCAGAGGTCCAAGAGCTGTTGCTCTTTGGGGGTAAGTTCAGACTCCTGAAAAACAGGCCCTTGCGAAAACAAGACTGCCTTACTTCGAGGGTGCCGGACGGTTTCTGGGCGAAAGCAGCACTCTGGCCAGGCCAGTAGCGTGTTCATCACGACCCCAAGCAAGCTATTGTCCTTTTGGGCCAACGCCTTCTTGAGCTCGTACACCAGGTGCTTTGCCATGCGCTGATAGGCCTCATCCTGCGCCTGGCTCATTGGTACGTTGATGAAGTGTTCGTCATAGTCAGGCAAGACGTTCTGGCCAATGTCGCGCAACTTCAAGAAAACGGTGATCGGCACTACATACCGCATAATGCCAACCGGACCAAAGCCAGGAGCTTTACTGGTCCGTACCGTCATCTGCTTACCTTTAGCGGTACGGTGCGATGGACCAGTGCTTTCCTTGTACACGTCTTTGAGCACGCCATGCTCACGCATAAACGCCATAGCTGCGCTTCCCATTGACCCATTACGAGCAGGTTTGAAGCCGTCTTGAATCATCTGTGTCGGATTTATTCTCCACAAAAGATGAAATAAGTCATCGGCATAGCCCCCCATCAGTGTCCCAGTGAGCAGCAGTGTTTTTTGGCATTGGCTGGCCAGCACGCCCATGGCCTGGCCTTGGGCTGAGCCCTCATTTTTGTATTCATGGCCTTCATCTACAACCAAAAGACCGAAATATCCACGAGGCAAGTAGCGTTTGATGAACTCAGTGGCTTGATAGCCCCCCTCCCCTATACTGAACTCAAAGGACGCGAGGGATCGCTCCATACGCATGGCCTGCCGATCGGAGAAAACAAGCTCACCAGACTCGTCCATGAGATTGAGAAACTCATAGACGTTATCGTCGAGCATTCCCCCAAGCAGATCCTCTCCAAAGATCGAGAGCAATTTGCGAGCGGTTTTATCTCCGATCGTCGGCATTTGCTTCAAGGCACCCAACACCAGATCGTGCATGGAGTCGATACGCTTACCTGCACGAATCAACGTCCAAAGCGTGCTATCGCAGTGGCTGCATTTGCAGCGTCTGTCAGCAAGCATGAGTGCGGCCGCCTCAGCGGAGAGCGGCATCATTTCACCATCCGCATTCTCACGTTCGATGGGTTCCATGCAATCAGGGCAGCAAGCAAACCTAAACCGTTGACCATCTTGCAATACCTGGCGAGTCAAAAATGCCGGTTTCCAGTGAAACCCCATCCGCATACGCACACGCCCAAGCACAAAGAACTCTGGCTTACTGGTTTTTAAACCCAGGGCATTTCGTAGCGCCAGCAGTTTGCGTAGCGTATCTGGCCCATTCAGAATCCAAACCTTCGCACCAGGGACGGTTGCCAGGATCTCACGTCGCCACTTATAGACCAGATGAGGCGGTGAAACGATCAGGGTACGTGGATGCGTACTCTGCATTAAAGCCGCAACACATATGGCCATCATGGTTTTTCCCGTGCCCATATCCGCATTGAGCACCGCTGCCGGTTCATTGTGATCGAACAACAGCTTCACAACGGCGTGTACAGCATGGGCCTGGGCTTCAAATGGCTTACGGTTAAGATTGTCCAGAACGTGTTGCCGCGCACGCCAAACGGGAGTTTGAGTGTCCAGGTCCGGATCGTAAATAGGCGGGTTCTGGCGACGGACTTGCTCCAACAAGCCCTCACCAAACTGATCAATAAAATTGGCCAGAGGCATATGCAGATCATCGGCCTCTTGCTCTGGGGTATCTAGCTGGGTATGTATAGCGCCCATACTGGCTCTCCACAAAAGAAATACGGGGAGCCAGCGGGGCTGCTCCCCGCATGGGTTAGAAGAAAATGTAGAAAAGGCTGGATCCGGAAATCAGCCAATCAGTTTAAAAAAACTACAACTGCAAACGTAGGCGCCCTACCCTGACCCCATCAGAGATGAAATCAAGAAAATGCTCACTTAGGCTCACCCGAACTGCCTTGACAGGGCCAAGTGTGGGATACAGATCGCTGCCCATTATCTGCACAGCTTGCTGATCACGGCACCACGCCAGCACTTCTGCACGCCAATGCTCTAAAAGAGCCACCGGCGACAAGCTTTTGATCAGTTGCCAGGCACGATCATCGAGATCATGCTCCAGAGCCTCGTTAAGGCTGGCCAGGTCGCTCTCTGCTGAGTAGTGAAGAGCCCAACCGATTCGATTGGCACGGTCTGGCTCCTGTAGATTCTTGTCAAATACCCACAGTTGCCCCAGAGGACCAAACAGGTTTTGTTTAGGCAACCTGCCGGTGTGTTTCCCTAAGCGATCCACCCCGCCGACCTCCACTAAATGGCGTTGGCCATCATCATCGCGCAAGTGAAAGCGTTGTATACCGCCTTCCTTATTGCCCAACTGCATCGCAGCCATGAATTGCATCAGCGATCCATCGCGTCCATACAGTGAAACGAACAAAAAGCGACCGTCCGACTCTCGGATGCAGGCATCTGCCCAGACTTCAGGAAACTCCTCTACTTGGTACATCACCGAGCTCCATAGTTATGCGACTGGCCCCTTCCTCGCAAAAAGGAGGAAGAGGCCAGGCCGCGTCGTTTAGAGAGATGGTCAAGCCGAGCGCACGGCAAATGAGCCGTCAGCTTGATGGGTGATGTCTCGATTCCCCACGTTGTTCCAGGAGTCGCGTTGGACCTCAGTGAACATATTTGCTGGCACAGTGATTTTGAGCCGGTGCAACACCGCTTTAAAATGCTCCAGGCTCAAACCAAATGGGTTGGACTCATAAAGATTGCTATACAGATACTGATCATCGAACCCGGCCACATCCGGATCCACAAAATCCACCTGCTTTTCGATGACCAAAAAATAATTCCCCAAAGCCCTATCCCAACCTAACAGCACGGTAACGGGATGATCTTTATAGGTGGTTTCAAAGTAATGACGACTCATGACAAACTCCAGAAAATGAGTCGCAACGCCCCATAAGGGCCGCAGCGACCCCATGGGTACAGGTTAAAAACGCCCAAATGCGGGCTAAACAAACAAGAAATGACTCAAGTTACAGGTCGCCGTGCTCAGCGAACGAATAGCTAGTGGTATCGGCTGAAGGCCCGACGATCAAATGATCCAGAACCCTTACATCGATCAGCTTCAATGCTTTTTTCAGCCGCTCAGTGACTTGGCGGTCTACCTGGCTAGGCTCTAACTTTCCGCTTGGATGGTTGTGAGCCAAAATGACTGCGCCAGCATTGCTCCTGAGCACCTCTTTAACGACCTCACGAGGATAGACAGCCGTTTGATTCAGGGTGCCTCGGAACAATTCCCGATACTGGATCAGGCGAAGCTGGTTGTCTAAAAAGAAGACAGCGAAAACCTCGTGTTCTAGGCCAGCCAAACGAGCGACGGCATAGCGTTCCGCAATGCTCGGCGTTGAAATAGGAGTTCCCGAAGGCACTAAAGACACAATCGCCTCACGTGCGGCCTCCAATATCTGCCCTGGAGTCGCCAACACGTAGTGCCCATGCGCATCAGCAACATGCAGTTGCGCGGGTTCAGGCGCTGCCTGAGCGTATACAGGCGGTGCAATGGGTAAAATCGACGAATCAAAAGAAGACATGGGTATCTCCAAAAAGTGGAGACAGCCGGCCCCTTGAGGACGGATGTCCCCAAGGGATAAGACGGGCTGCTGACATGCCATGCATGACTGCAGCAGATAAGAAAAACTACCCAGGCAGTAAAAGACCACCTTGATGCGTTTACAGGGTTGAACGCATCTATAGAAACCCCTTTAGGTTTGATGAGAAGGTTTCCCCAAATGGTCTGGACCAGGCCCCTTGAGGAACCCTTCTAATGAAGGGTGAATAGCGCCACCTATTGGCACCGAGGGATAAAGCATCAGCTGATCTTTACTATCTGACCAAGCCGATGATCGGCAGTAAATTCAATGGCATTGATCGTAGGTACAAACTTATCCAGCATCGTGATGGTCTCTGAAACATTCCCCTTCTCATCCACCTCCAGGTTCTGGATGCGTTCTTTCTTCTTAAAGGTATCCCCCTTAATCAGAAAAATTCGCCCGTCTTTGGATTCAATGCAGCCAGTCTCCTGTCCGGCTGCCAGCGCAAGCGCCAGGTGCCATTGAGTCATCGTACGAAGCGGCCTTCTGTGACTGGTCCGCACCTGAGAGAAATGAACATCAAAGCCTTGCCACAACAGGCTCGCTTTCCATGTATTGAGCTCGTCTTTCAACTGGGCGGCATCGATTCGCACCGCATGAAAGTCAAGCTCCGCATCAGCTGCTGGCACCTGGTAGGGCTCATCATCCCAGACCTCTGGCAACACTTGATCTACGAACTCTCCGGCCTGAGCCTGCGCAAGCCAATCAAGAACGCTTTTACGTGGATGTGTGCTTCGGATTTTGGTCCCGAAGATCACACATTGTTTGAATTGCTGCTCGGGGGCCATAAAGAACCGTAAATTTTCGAAATTACGGGCCAAAAATGTCCGGATCTCAGTATCTAAGGCGTAGTACGGAATGATGTAGATAAGCACCCCACCCTCAACCAGGAATGATGCCGTTTTCTTTAAGAACGTGCGCTCCAGACGCTCGGCTTTGTCAGAATCAGCGTTGGCCAGGTTCGCCGCATCACTGATCCCAAACCCGTAAGGAGGATTCAGAAACAGTAGGCCAATACTGCGAGCCTTAACCACGACGTCATGAAAGTCCGCGTGAATAACTCTACCCAAGAGGGTTTTCGCGTGCCAGGCTCGTTCTTTATCGAACTCAACACCGAGAGCCTCAATGCTTACTGAGTCCTCACCGGCACGCTCCTGTAGGCCAAGACGGATATCAGCCAGCGCCGCCCCTTCCCCGCAACATGGGTCAAGCAAGCGCATTGGTCTTGATGCTGGCATGAGAAAGTGTTGAATCCGCTGCAAAGTCTCATCATCGGTCGGGTAGTACCCGGCTTTGACGAAGTTACGTGCCAAGCGAGTGAACAAAAGAGCCATGTCACGCCTCCTGAGCATCAACGAGTGAGATTTCACGACCGAACACCAGACCTGCAGTTTCGGGCGATGGCTCACCATTTTGAGAAATCCACCAACTGGGTGGTTGAAGTGGGTAAACAAGCAGCCCAAGGTATGGACCTTGTGAGGCAAAGCACACAACTTTGCATTGGCCAATGCTGTTGAACCTGACCATCACAGTGTCGCCAATGGCTGGAATAGGTTCCGGCCCGGTCCAGATCAGTCGATCATCGGTACGGTTTCTATCAGTGGTGTACAGCGGTAAGGTGAAATAGCGGACAACGATCATTGGATCTCCGAAAAAAGACGACGAGAGACCCAGACGGATCGTCCCGCCGGGAAAGTTGAAAGAGAAAAATACAAACCCACCAGGATGGGTTTGCATGGATTAGAAGATCAGTACTCCGATGGCAATGTCAGCATGGTGCTGGATCGATCCCATTCTGTAATGATCCAGATCTTGAGCTGGTCATTGACGCGATACGACGACATCAGTCGCCCTCCACACGCTAGGGACCGTTGATTAAATCGCCAATCTTCGTGGCACAGATCCCCCCAATCACCAACAGCATGACGGGCCAAGTATTCGCAAGCGTTGAGTGTGCCTGCTTGATCCAGCCGGGTAACGCCTTGCGTCGCCACAATCACGCCAAGAGGAAAGCGCGGCAACACGCCGGCAAGTTGTGAAAGGTCGAAAGATTCTCTGCCCAAAGGTTGAGTCTGCTCAGTCATAGTTGGCCTTATAGAGAATACGCAGGCCAAACCCATGCGGGCCTATGCCCGCATGGGTAGATAAAGATGAAAGGTGAAGTCAGAGCAGCATTCGCCGTTCTGTTGTGCTTTCAGAATTGAAAAGAAAAGCGAATGTCACCAGGCCTATGAAAGACCTGGCATACATTCGCTAACTTGGAGGAGCACACTCCTCATAGGGACACACCGAGGTGTGCGGAAATGACCGCGTGCTAACGCTAGTGCATGAACAGCTTCATGCCGCTTAAGATCAAACCGGCAAACCCAGCCAACATCAAGCCAAGACGGATGGTCATATCCCGCTTAGTCACCTCGATGTCTTTTCTGGTCACCTCAATGTCGTGCTTCAGCTCAGTGCGAAGCGCGGCAATGTCGTGTTCAACCTTGGCTGTCCACTTCTCCAGCACCTGATCAAGTGTGAGTGCCATAGCACCCTCCATTGCGATGGCCACCTTTTCGGCAACCTCTTGCTTCATACCGGCATCAACCAGGCCCTGCCGCAGCAGGAACAAGTCAGATGAGCTCATTGACATATAGTACCCCTTAAAAAATCAAGGGGGCTATCACCCTCAGAGGGTCAAAGCCCCCAAGGGTTCGTTAAAAAATCAAGCGGCTACTTCTGTAGCCCCAAATCGCAGCCAATGAAGTGCTTGCAGACGCTGCTTAAGATCACCTGGCAAGCGCTGGGCCAAATCTTGTCGAACAGAGCAACCTTGAACCAAGCGTACGAACGAGCACACCTGCGCGGGTGCCAACTCATGCCGAACCGCCAAAAACTGTTCAAAGCCCTCTTCATTCGCCTGGGAAAGCCAGTCATTAAAGATGGAATGCAGACTCTTACGCTGAGCCGTCGTGATAGGAAAAAAAATCAGTTGAGCCATGATCGTCTTCCAAAAAATGGGGACGACCAGACCCCAAGGGACACGGTGTCCCCCATGGGGTAAGGTAAAAAATACTAACGGTTCAAAGCCAGAGAAGTCTTGCTTTCATCGTCAGTGCGCCAAGAGCAAAGCTCAGTACGGCTAATTGGAGAGTAGAGAACTTCCGACTTTTCTGAGCCAAAGAAAATCTACATTGTTCGACCATCAGATCGATCATCAGACGGGTATTAACAATTTTTAAATCGAGGATTTCTAACCTTAGGTTTCGATATACATGATGATAAACATCAGGCCTGGGCGATCGCGGAACGGCGGCCTCAGTGGTGGCGACTTGAACAGGGCTAGGAAGCTCTATGTCGGACATCCTCGAGACTGGTTGCGGCATAGGATTCATACTTACGGTCTCACATAAAAATATGCAGGCCAGCCCCATGTGGGCCTAGACCCGCACGGGTTACAAAAGTATTGGTAAAAATAATATCCAAGCGGCCATAACCGCTTTGGCACGTTTGCAGGATTGAACGTACCTCGAAACCTTTTTTGGTTTAGATCAAAAGGTTTCCCTAGTAGTCCGCATCTACGGCTCACCAGGGAACCCTTCTGGGCTCCATACGGGCTTTAATGACGTTTAAAAATGCTACCTCCTCGCCACCTCCTCTCGATCAAAGGTGCGCGTCACCGACATGGAGGTCCAGGTGACGAATGAAACGGCGCGCAAGGTACGTGGCTGATTTTGCTATCACCAGCTCCGGCTTAGCGCAAAAGCTGCGGGCGCATAAGGACGCCGCCTCCCAGATTCAACGATGCACCAATGCACAGTGCGGTCTGACTCATGGTCTCGATAGCATCAAGAGCATGAGACAAACCGCCACCTTTGGGCGGTTTAAAAATGAAGGTTTACTGGGCAAACCAGAGTTGTTGTTTTGCATCGAAACGGTAGCCATGTCGTTGGCCAAGTTCAGCTGCTTGCCGTCGTAGCAGCGCACGTTCTACAGTCGCATCAAGTTTGATGGGGTCTCGGTTGGCAATGGCTCGGAGCATTTCTGCGTCAAGCAACCCATCGTGTTCTCCCTGCGTAGACTCTTGTGGTCCAGAACCCAAAGACCCTGACTGGGGCTTCCCACCTTTATTAAAGTGGCTAAAGTCTTTTGCGGTAGATGGCGGGGGGACTGACTTTTTAGATGCTGCAATCCGTACAGGTCGTTGCTCGTCAATCGGGTCCGGTTCAGGTTGCTCCTGGGCAGTCGATAATTCGGCCTGGCTCTCAACTTGCAAATCGTGCAAACGCGCACGAATTTCCGTCACACCTTTACCAAACGCGATGTATTGCGCCAGATAGATTTCACTAATCCACACAGTTGCCTGGTACTCGCCTTCCTCAAACTGATCAAGGAGTGGGTCTTTGACCTTGAACTCACCAAAGGCAGTTGAGAGGTCTGCAACGCAGAACGCACCATTTCGACTTTGTCGAATCCGCTTTACACGCAGTTGCGCTCCATCTATACGGATCATCGTGATCTCCTTCATAAAGACAGGGAGACCACGTCCAACCGGAAGAGATCTCCCGGTGGGGTGTGAAATGAAAGTACCCGTGCAGCTTACGCCGGACGGGTACAGGGGGGCTTAAATGGTGGCTATCCAACTTGCGATCAGATAGTACTTTAGAGCACGTGAGGTTCCTGTTTGAACGTGCAATTCAACGGACGTACTCGTGTGAGATGTACCCCAACTCTATACAGAGCGTTCACGTTTCAGGGGTTGACGTGTCGTGCCCGAAGGCGACCAGGTTATTCAAGTGACACCTGAAAACACTCGCAAAACAGAATCAGTTTAGTCGCTAATTTTCGCAGCATCAAGAAAAAGAAAACCCTCGCGCAGCCCCGAATGGGGACAGAAACGAGGGTTTTGATGAAGCGTTAAGCGGTTAAGCAACGCTCTGATGGGCATAGCTTGCAGCGTATTGAAGCGCACTACTTGCTCCATACCCTGCTTGATATGCAGCGGCACCTTGGTTCACGGGCACTGGAGTGCTGTTGAACTTCGGAGCTACTTTATCTTGAGCGTTTTCCTGTGGTGCTTTATTTTCAAACCGTTCCTGCTCTGGCACAGCCGGAGAGAACTCGTCATCGGTCGAGAAGCCCTGCAAAGGAGTGTCGTCCTGAAAAGGAACGTCATCCATGCTGCGCTCTTCTTGCGATGCACGCCGGAAAATATTAACGCCATCAACAGTGACGCTGTTAATCAATAACAGACGTCCTTTGATAAGTGCGGCAGGCTCTTGCTCGCCAGTTGCACGACCTTTTTCATCTCGCAGGTTGCGCATGTAGGAATGGGCGTAAATATCACCTACTCGGAACGAGACAAAAACCTTGCGTTTAGCCTCGACATCCCCCATGAGCTTTTCCACCATTTCGATGGCTTCGCTCCCCGAGACCCGGAGGTCAAAGTAGGTGTAGTCAGGCTCATCTGCATTTCCACGCATGGCAGAAATCGAGCAAGAGAGAAAAGGCTTTGCTTTGCGGCCAGAACCCTTGGTTTCAACCCAACGAATACGGTTCAGATAACCGACACCGTTAACGTGAAGATTGAAGTGGTTGGAAGTTTGAGTGGAAGCGGTAGTCATGATGGTGAACTCCAGAAAAATGGACTGGAGGAACACGCACCCACCCAAAAGCCGAATGGCCTGGACAGGGAAAGCGGGTTCCCTGTCCGGGTAGCAAAGAAGAAGATGTACTCTGGTACGGCCCGAGAGGATCAGTACGTGCGTCTTTCAAGAGTTGAGACGCCGCTGTGGGGTGCCATATGGCGATTCACGTGAGTAAATTATCAATGCGTAGCGATAAAGTCAATAGCACGAACTATATACATTAACTCACGCCTGCTCTGGCAAAGACTGCCTGGTTAGGTCTCTACACCCGCAGAGCGTCCGCTGCCGACGAAAACCTGAAATTCAGTAGACGCCACTCACTCCCTAATTTACAGCGGAAGCCGACGGGAATCCGGCAAATCGCTCTCGGCGAACTGCCAAACACAGATTTTCATTCGCCGCCTAGCTTCAATGCGTACAACATTCTCCAGCCTGTTTCAGGTTGAGTGTTGCGTTCAATCCCGCACACCGTATTACAGAAGCTCCCGCAATCTGGAAGCATGCGCGCAATGACAGCCGATGTAGGTGTCTGGGCTATCACTTTCATTGCCATGAGCGAGTGTGGGTAATGCTATTTCGCATAACTTCCGTGGATGGCACCGGTAATGGAAAGCTTCTCAGTCGTCCCATCAGGACGATTCACCCAGAAGCATTTCGTGCCGAACCCAGCGGTTCGAACACTAAAGCCGGTAATGCCGCAGCCGATTCTTTCAGTGGCATTTGGATAGTGCTCCAGCGCCGCCTGTAGAATCACTGCGTCATGGACGTTGACTAGATTTCCAACGTCATATCGGTGGAGCATCGCCTTTAAATATTTGACGGCATCCCCCTTTCCTGTTGAGCTGCAATGGACATAGAGCAATGGTCTTTCCGGGCATGTGTAACCTCCAGTTCAGTAATGGTCTTACATGTCTATGTCGCCAAATAGCTTGAGACGTTCGCTAACCTCGCGAATGATAAGGGCTGGGACATCCATAATCTAGAGTTGACCCACACGCTTGGCGACTGGTTGCTACCAACCATAAGCGGATTTCTAAACTACTAACGCCAAATTTAGAAGTCACTGCTGAAATGGTGTTGGATCCATAATGTATTCATGTATGCCACCATGAACTCCTTGAGAGACAAGACAATGCGGCTTCTCGTGTGGAATTATTCCAAACTCAAGTTGTCCTACGTCCATGTCAGGGATAAATGGAGAGAAAAAAAGCACTCTATTATGGAACAGAGAAATTTCCCCATTTATCATGGCTGGCGTTAGCGCACCTCTCATCTGAGCAAACTTCTCAGAAGCGCTGAACGCAATTGAGTAGGAATTGAGAAAATCATATTCTCGGTATGGTATCGCCGTATCTAACTCACTCTCAAGCGCCAAGCCCCTTCGGAGAAATATATTGTCGTCACTTAGATTGTCACTATCTGAATGATAGCTCTTCCAACCCTCAAAATGACGATAGATCATTTGATCATTAACGGTCAAAATAGCAGCGATAGACTTAACAGTGATGAGCGGCTCTACATCTAATGGTAGATCTTGACTCTGTACAAACTGATCTCGGTCCATTGAGTTTCCGGCCAATGTGGATAAATAGTCATATACCGACCTTTTTAAACAACGAGCCCTTCCATTTTGGCGTAAACGCTTGCCATCAAACCAATCCTCAGCAACAGTTTGGCAAAAATCATCGAACTCCTTGTCGCTAATTTTTCCTTTTAATTCATTAGCAAATTCTTCACGGAAGCAATCTTTTTCTTCAATGAAATAATCAAAGAAATCGGCATTAATTTCGTTACCATCGACCAATTTTATTCCTTGATTGTTCGGGCTGCGCTCAATTGCTGTTCCCTCCGCGTGAGCAGCAACAAGGAAACGCTCCATGAACGCCGCCGATGTATTGTACTGCGGCAGCAAAAATGTCTCGATAGCAGAGTTAGATTTCATCGTAATTTCCGAAAATTAAGCTAAAAACTGATCTCGGTATTCAGATCGGTTTGGATACCAGTCTAAGCCTATTGTTATGGCCAAATTTAAATATAGAGCCAGCAACACTCCAAAACATATCCAGTGCACATAATTAGTTACAATAAGACTAGCCCCTAAATAGACAGCCGTATTTTCAGAATATATACAATCAACTTTTATTTTTTTTTAATAAATTACAAACATACAGCGACTCCATTACAAAAACCGAAATATTTCTTATAATATTCTCAATCTCATCGTCAATAATTAAAAAACCATCAGAATTAATTTGATTTTCATACCTTAAAAAAGAATTAGAAATCTCAGAAATGGATAGTACGCAATCACTATTCTCCCTTAATTGTTTTAAAAAATCCTCAGATCTTCTATAAAATGATTTTTTTGCTGTTTTATCATAAAAACCATTTGCATGGGTTATCTGATTTCTAATTAAGTTTAAAATACCCCACAGAGCACTCAAAGACTTAATATTGGGTATCACCTTACTTCTTTTATGCAGCTCTTTTTCAAAACAATCATAGACATCGGACATCGAAATAATCTCCCTTAGACAAACATCAATTACCTCGGATCCTTTTATAAATTTGTTTGTTGGTTTTATCAAATCTATATATATTTTTTTCAAACTATCTTCCAACAAAAAGAAATAGTTTAAAAAAGCCGATAGATTCAACCCTCTCAGTATCATCTCTCTATTGGACAAAGAATATTTTTTGGCATTTTCCGTAAAAAAATCAGTTGCAAAAACTCTCTCTTCCGTTTCTTGAACAGTCTCACCAGGATCAACTCCCATAGAGAAACATAACAAAGGATAGATTTGCCTTTTTTTCACAGCCCCAAGAGAAATGCTCTTAATTAACTCATCTATATTTTTATCAAAATCCTCTTCATTAATATTTTCGAAATTTTCAGAATCAAAACTCCCCTGTGACATTATTGCAGTAACAGTAATCAGAGAATATTGAACCAAAAATAGTTCATAATATGAAAAAACTCCTTTCTTTGGCTTCAAAACATCAACAAAACCACTTTGTAATAATATCATTTAACACCATCCCAAATATTTTATTTTCAGCCGAACTTGCAAAACTCAGCCTTCAAATATCAATCGCACAACAACCCTACTGCAAACCGAAAATCAATTTTTTGGAGAGCCATTAGATTTAACCAGAGATTGTTTCTCAAATCAATTCTAAGTCAATTAGCTTTATAGAAACTCAAATCCACTAAGACAATTAATTTTAAACATGTTCCAACGCGCCTGACTCGCCATGCATCCACCGCTGTAAGAAAGCGTCCGTTATCGCAGCGTCTTCATTTTCTTGCAGCGTCGTTACAGCCTCCACAACATCAATCTCTGTCTCACGTTTGCCCTCCAGGATCTTCCACACGGCTTCGTCAATCGTGTCAGGTATCAGGGGGACAATAATAATCACATCGCGCTGTTGGCCCAGCCGGTATGCCCTATCCTCAGCTTGGCGCATAAGTGCGGGTGTCCAGGGCATAGAAGCAAAGGCCACGTAGTTAGCAGCGGTCAGAGTAATCCCAACACCCGCTGCCATCGTAGTGCCGATAAACACCCGGACCTCGGGATCATCCTGGAACGTGTCGATGGCCTTTTGCCGCTTCATTGCAGAGTCAGCCCCAACCAGACGCACAGCCTTGATACCAGCGGCCGTAAAGGCATCATGCATGGCATTGACCGTGCTCATGTACTCGCAAAAGATAATGATCTTATCTTCAGCCTGCAGACCTTCCACTGTTTCGATCAAGAAGGGTGTCTTGAGCGTTTCCAGGCATTGGCGTAGCTTGGTGATCTTTGGCATGGCCATTAGGCTCATGTCATCGTAAATCTCTTTGTAAGCCGCCAAGCCTTCGCTGGGCGAGATGTAACGGACTGAATGGGTCTTGGCGCCTAGGTCAAGCACGTCCTTTCGCCTGCGTAGCATCCAACCGCACAATGCACGGGCTAATGCGGCTCGACGTTCTCGCGAACCCGTAAAGGTCTTGCGGAACTCCTTCAGTTCCATACGGCCAAGTGGGTGGCCGGTAAGTCGCAAGAGCGTGTGCAACTCAATTTCTCGATTTAGAAGCGGCGTGCCAGTTACAACGTATCGCTTCGGAATGCGCGTAGCCATAACAAAGGCATTGCGCGTACGTCCGGATTTATGCTCCTTAAGGTAATGCGCTTCATCAATAGCCATCGCCCCAAACTCAAGCCCAACCTCTCGCACCAGGCCGCCTAACCGCTCATAGTTTGCAATGACCCACTGACAACCGTACAAGGTCGAAATCCGATCATCCCCGGCAAAGCCGACGATAGCATCGGGGTACACGGCGTGGATTTCGCGTTCCCAGTTGATACGCAAAGAGGCGGGACAGACAATAAGCACTCTACCCTGCCCTGCAGCTAGACGAGCACCCACAACAGTCTGGCGGGTCTTGCCTAGGCCCATATCATCGCCCAAGCACGCACCAGTTTGACCGGCTAGGTGACGGACACCATCGACTTGATAGTCCCGTAATCCTGCGCCCACAGCGATCGCAGCCAGCACTGCTTCATCGATGTCGACTGCGTTGCTCTGCTCCAGGTCGGCAGACAAAAAACCCGCTCCATCCACATCTTGGGCGGGGCCGCTTTCCCCTTGCTCTGGGGTCGCGGCAGGCACCTGGATGGGCGATTCGTCCGCGCTCGCGGACACCAACTCTTCGAGTACGACGGGCTGCTCGTGCACGAACGAGAACTCAGACGCAACGCCAGCTAGGTCACGCAGCACCTGCTGAATATGCGCCACACCACCACGCATTTGCCAGGCAGCGGCTGGCTTATGAAATCGCCCTTGTAGCGCCCGCATTGCACGAATGCACAACCCATCATAGGAGAAGCTGACAGCATGTTGGCCATGGTTGAGCTCGCCTCTGGCCAATTCAAAAATCTGGACGTCGAGCAGTTGGGTAAAGTAATCAGGCGCTGGTGCGCTTATAGCCGCTTTTAAAAGTGCAGACGTTCCCTCAAAGTCAACGTGCTCACGCTGATAGAGCGCCTGCAACCACGCCAGGGCATGGTCTGCACTGCCCTGCTCCAGTACCCACATCCGTCGTCCAGGACACCACCATGCCCCAGCTTTAGATAACCGGGCAGCCATTCCTGAAATATTGAATAACTGTAGCCCAAGCCTACGACCATCAAAAACAGCTTGAATCAGTAACTCAGGAGGCTTAAGCGAGATTGGGGCAATATTCAACGGCAGCACCTCACTTTCATAAACCCTCCATATCCATGAACATTGCCCCTATCTTGTTGATCAAGCAGGCACATCCTCCTCCGACGGCTCATCTTGATCACGAGCTGCCGCAGGCCGGTTTGCTTGTTTGTAGGTGATCGACTCAATGCGAGTGAGCTGCAGGGCTACATCCTCAGCGACAATCTTGATGACTTGTACCTCGGCATTCGTGGTCTCATCTTTGGCAAAGAAGTCGCGCTCCTCGCCAATAACCAGCACGCGTGCACCCTTGCGCAAGAACTGTGCGCACGCCTCGGCCTTGCTGCCGTAGATCTCGACTTCGCGCCAGAACCCCCCGATCTGCCCCACTTCGCCGGTAGCCTGATCCACCCCATAACGCCCAAAATACACACGCATACTGCACACACTAAACTCTTCCCCCGAATTGTTCTTACGAGGGATACGTTTCAAGGTGGGTGAGTCGCCCAGGTTGCCCTTACCAATAAACAGGTTCTGCATATCAACTCCTTTCGGTGAAAAACAAACGACTTGACCATATGGTCGGATTGCCCTGCATTAACTGGATCACGTCCCACTTCGGCTCGGAATTGACCTGGCAAAAGTGGGCACGTTGCGTTGCTGGCTCAGTAACTTCAGTTCACGTACGAGTCCGCGCAATTTGAGGTGTTGCGAATTGAATTCTTGTGCCTGGGCATTAGCGTGTTCGTACCACTGCCGCAGCACGGTCGGTAAGACCGAATATCTTGCGTGCGCCTCTTCCCATGACAGATGCTTTCTTGTGCCAATCTCTCGCCAACGCAGAGCCATATAGCCATCCGCTTTACGACGGTGCTCGGCCAGATACATGGAATAGCCAGCCACTTTCTTTGTGGCAGAGCAGAGCGCGACCATGTCTGCTTCAACCTGGTCAACTTGCATGAGATGGTGGCGCAGCGACTGGGCGGTGCCCCTACCCGTAAAGGGCTTTGTGTCAATCACGCTCTGACACGTTTCGTTCTCCAAGGTCCTCCTTGCCCACTCAACCACATTGACACGTAGACTTCGAGTTCGCTTCGTCATCCTTTCGCCCTTTCCTCACAAAACCCTTTCTTCACACCAAGCCTGAATCGGCATCCTGAAACTCGCCGGCTTCGCGCTGTGCTTCAGCTTCAGCCAGTTGCACACCGACCGACTGCAACAGGCTCCTTTCCTTCTCAGTCAATGTGTACCGGCGTCGAGAATGGCGTGGTTGCAGCTTGGCGGTAAACACATCGGCAGGCACCATGCCGAATACTTCACGCACGAACTCCACCCGCTGCTTGCCCTCTTCTGAAGCATGTTCTGTAATAAAGTCCAGCCGGGACAGCGCATTGATGTCTGGCTGCATGAGCCAACGTGAGAACCTGGCGACCTCATTGAACACGCGACGAATAAAGCGGGTCATTTCCGTGATTGAGCGGCGCATCTGCTGATCGCTTAAGAGCGTCTTGCGACCCAGGGTCTTTTGCAAACGGATGAAGTAGTCGTAATCAACAATCAAACGGCTGATGCTGTATCCGTAGGGGGATCGGAACCCCAGCTGCAAAGACTGCGGTTGGGCAGACTTCAGCACGGAATAACTCAACCCTCGTTGCTGCTGGCTAGACAGCAAAGTCTCGGCAGTCTTGATCTCCTCTTGCAGCCGCTCATTCACTTCTTCCATGGATTGCTCATGACGCAACAACGACCAATCGGCATAGGGATTGTCATTGCCCGTCAACAGCCATAAGCTGCGCAACGAACTGGCGACACGGCGACCACCCACAATAGGCGCCACATCCGATCCAGGCTCACGAGCACGCCCCATAAACAGCCTGAACGCTTCTTTGGTATGCAAGGTCATCAGATCGTCTTCTGAATCGACCAGAGAGCCCAAATCATCCATGGCAAAGAACTCGGCTGGTTTGACGTCAGGATCAGAACCCTTGCGTGTGTGGAACTTGGCCTGCATACGAGCCAATTGATCTTTGCGATCCTCCAGCTCGATATACCGTTCATAAAGAGGATCATCCTCACGCATCGGCCCTGCCATATACGCGGCCAGCAAGGCTTCTTCGCCAGTGATCGAATACCCATCAGTGAAGGGGGAGTTCTCCTCTGTAGAGAACCCAATAAGAGACTTGGGTGCGGGAATGGCAGCGGGCTTGTCGCTGGATTTGAGTCGTGGCTGCTTATCAGTCGAAGTAGGCATAGGTAGTCACTGAGAAGAGAAAAATGAATGGGTGGTGATGGACATCATCAGACCGTCGAGCCCTTGAAATCTGCCAGCGGTGTTGCATTGACAGCATCCAGAAACGGGAACGTATTGGCACGGAACCCAGGCAACATGCCGCTCAAAGGATCTTGATTGAGGAATTCCAACAAGGCGTCACTGTTGAGTGTGACCAAGGTGCGGTAATTGGGCTGCGGCATCACGTTAATAAGCCCCATAGATTCCAATCTTTTCAATGAACGCTGCACCTGCTTAGGTGACACTTGCCCACGCAATGAATCCAAGGCCATCTTGACCGCTGAGGTTTTGACTTGACGTTTGTCTCCATGATCTTGCAAGACGGTATGTAAAACTAAGGCATCGCTGTATTTGCAGATGCGATGCAAAAGATGAACAAACAATTGTTCGTTAGTCATAGAAGCGATCTCCTGATTCTGTTGAGGACATTGAGACAAAATGTCCTACCTCCCACCCGGTGGGGATTAAGACAAAATGTCCTACCTCCCACCCGGTGGGGATTGAGACAAAATGTCCTACCTCCCAACCGTTGGGGATTGAGACAAAACGTCCTACCTCCCACCCGGTGGGGATTGAGACAAAACGTCCTACCTCCCACCCGGTGGGGATTGAGACAAAACGTCCTACCTCCCACCCGGTGGGGATTGAGACAAAACGTCTCACCTCCCAACCGTTGGGGATTAAGACAAAATGTCCTACCTCCCACCGGGTGGGGATTGACGCAAAACGCGTTACCGAAGGAAGCGCGGGCCAGCCAAGCTGTCATGGCAGCTTCCTTATGGTCTGCACTTGCTGGCGCAACTGAGCAAGGGCCTCCTCTTTCGTCATTGGAGGCAGATTTGTCGTCAGGTTTGCATTGAGAGCCTTGATGTGCTCTTGGACGGCGTCTTGAGCATGTCGATTTTGTTCACGCTGGCTTGCAATGCTTTGCGCATATGCCAGTTGCACACGACCGGATTCCAAACCGACTCGCAGCGAATGCAAATAACCAGGAGGATTTGCGATGTGCTTGCCTGGATTGCGCAACTGGCCTTCCAACTCATCAAGCAAACTCTGACGATGCTCTGGCTTGGCAATGGACAGAACCTTGCGCACAGCCTCATGCCATTGCTTGCCAAGCACATTGGGTAAGCTGATATCAACCTCGTCGTTTTGAAAATTCAAATCATCACGACGACATCCCGCCAACTCAACCCTGGCATCGGACTTATCCCCTGCAGACACTGGGGCAATGGCAGGTCTTGTAGTTGTTTGAAGAGATATTGTTGTATTGTTGTTTCGCGGTTTGGGCAGCTTAGTTTCGCGTTTTGGGCAAGTTAGTTTTGCGGTTTGGGCAACCGGGCGAGTTGTGAGGCTGCCTGTTTTTGCGAGTTGTCCACAAGCCGCACCATGACTCGCTGAGGTCTGAGCAAAGAGGCGTCCAGGATTCATGCTGGCAGGGTCACGCAGTGCGTGCTGGACAGTTGCGTTCGCTCGTGCTGCGCCAGCACTATCCAAATCAAAAAGCGGCCTTTGTGACTGCGTGCCTGCTCCAAATAGTTTGCTGGATCGTGATGGCGCAGACTTCAGCTCATTCACAGCGACAGGTTTGGCTATCGGTGTCAGCTTCGGGGCTTCAGTAAAAGGCGGAAGATTTGATGAATCAGCGTTGAGTGGGAACTGTTCCTGCCCGTGCAACAAAGGACATAAGGCCAACAAATTAATCCGTATGCGATTACCTGACTCCTGGACTAGGCCCATTTGTTTCAGGCGATCTCGGGCATTGCGTTGTGTTTTGCTGGTTAAGCATAGGGCGTTGCGAATCGCCTGTTGAGACAGCGTAAACTCACCCTGGATGCTTCGGCTGTATTTGAGAACATGCCGTTGCTGAATCAGCAGATACGAGAGGTACAAGCCAGAGGCCACATTGCCCGCAATATCTGCCAAGGGTCGATAAAAGCTCACATATCGTTTAAGCAATGGCGCAAGCTGGGCCCAGTTTGCTTTCTGATCAACGACCGAGATTCCCAGGCAAGAAGCGAGACGATCCAGGTTGATACGGTAATGGAGTTTGGCCGGTTTACCGGCCAACTTTTCCTGGATTAACGAATGTTGGACAAGTAAGAGTCGGGCACTCTCTTGCTCTCGCGTACTCAACCCTGTTGCCTGCGTACATTGTTTTGCCGTCAGAAAGAACCAGCCATCACGATTTTTATAGTGGACGGCAGTATGTCTGGCCCAATAAAGCGCGTGCCCCAAAAACAAAGCGGCTTTGAAATTGCCCAGTGTTTCAGCCAGGTTGGGGTAATACTGCACAAACCCCTGGCTGGTAAGCAACTGCATAGCCTCATCGATTAGAGACGCCGTCGTTATATCGGTATTTAATGCGGCACCCATAGCCATCTCATCCGTATCGCTTGGACAGAACGGGTTGTGATGACGATAAGCCTTGTTGTTGATGAACCTCTTTGAGCGAGTTGGCCAATGAAGCGGATGCTTGGAGAATGGCATCTGCCACAACATTCAAATGCAGACGATATTCCGGTACACGTCCAGGCCCTGATTGCTCACTCAACATGCCCAATGCGATCAAGTCACGTCGGCATGTCCGCTGTTGAGAGGCGGTAATCCCTGTGACCTGGTGACATTGCGTGGCCGACAGGCGGAACACATAATCATCATCCTGAAAGTCCTCGGGCTTGGCTTGGGCAACACGTTCCAGCACAGAAGAGAGCCATAAGCCAGTGATGACATTGCCCGTAATGTCGACATAGAGACGATGAAAACTGATTGGCGTTTGCCCCATCAAATTCAACAGCGCCGCCTGCGCCAAAAAATCCTCCCTTTGCGCATCTTTATTGTTCTGGGAACCGTCAATTTGCGAGGACGGTAAGGCCCACTCGCGCTGTGCCTGGCCACCACCATCACGCTCTGCCGGTGGCAGGGGCGCGGGATGCAGCGCAGGTGTGGAAATGGTTGGCGTAGTGATAATTTCGTCCATGTGGCTTTATCCTTGCAGTGGTGGCGTCGTCAGTTTGATTTCCAAACCAAGCTCATCATCTTCCGCAAACTCGACAATGGTTTGCTGGAGAACACTGATTCGCAGCTCAGGAAACTGTTGGTGTAAGGCATAGATTCGATCCCGGCAGGGTTGCTCAGACATCGATTGCTGAATATCGAACCAGGCTCGATGGATGGCGTCACGCACGGTGACTGGAGGCAGGGCCGTACGGCCACCAGGCTCCCCGCCGGGTCTGAGTTGTGCGCGCAAGTCCCGATACTCTTCGTGCGACAGCTTGAAATACGCACACACCATGCGACGCGAAGCGCCATGAATCACGAAGTATTCGCGTAACTTGGCGTGCTCACGACGCATATCAAGCAGGTGCAGCCCCTTGCTGATGACCTGCTCAGACAGTGAAAACCACATTTCCTGTGGTGAGTTGGCCAGATTCGTAATGTCCCGAGTGGTTCGGTAACGCAAATCATCAAGAAACTCGGGTGAATAGCCCGCCCGCAGTAGAGAGTCCATGTGCCCACCATCGATTTGCTCAATAATGTGGGCCAGCAACATGCGCCGTAACACAGGGCATTGAATGGGAATCTTATTCATGAAATTTCCTCCGTCACATCCGGCATGAACAAGGGCATAAACCCGTCCAGTTGGCGCTCTGGGTAACGAGTCCGAACCCGTTCCATATCTGTGAGCAGACGTGTGACCAACGGCCCCAATTGCTCATGCTGTAATACCAGGCTCACGCTTTGGAGCGAGAGGCTGTCAAATGCCTCGCCCAGTAACTCCTGCGCTCCTGCCTGAAACTGCTCTTCGCCCTGCTCCCAGAGCTGTCTCCAGGTAATGGTGAAACCATCAGCTTCATGCGGAATGAGTTGTGTAAATCGACGATCAAGCTGACCGGTGAGACTGACCAGGATTTTCCAGAGAGCTCTGCGGTAAATGACCAATTCTGGTTCCAGCTCAACCCCATCGACATACCCAATACCTTGTGCAGGGAAGTCCAGGTAAAAGCCAAAGAGGTGATGTGGCTGATTACTTTTAAAAAGCACATCCGACATATCGATCAGGTTTTGAAACTCGCCTAAGACCGTAAATATCGGCTGCGGGTCGAACCCTTCCCCCTCCCCGCTCAAAACCACGTTCTGCGAGACCGATGGCGAAGCTGGCAAAAAGGCGCCGCTAGAACTGTCTGGCTTACTCTTAGGCGCGGGCACACTGGCCAACATTCGGCCTAGTGGGGGCTGAGTCGGTGCTTGAGTGATTAACGGCTTGGGATCCACTGGCACCGTAGGAGTGGCTTCGATCAGCCTCAGGGTCTCAACCTCCAGGCGCGGGTTCGCCTCCAGAGCCTGGGCCATGGCCAGTAATTTCTCAGGGGCTACACCCAAGGCTTCAGCAATGGCTGCGTTGACCTCATCAAGCAACCGCGAGACCTCTAAAACCTGCTGAGCACTCTGATCTGCAGTGACAGATTGTTGGCTCATCACAGCGGCGTACTTGTGCAGGATGGTCTGTAGCGCAGTTTCAGCGACTGCTTGTTGGCCAAATTTGTCAGCCAGTTTCAGCCACTGCGAGATCTGCGGTTTCAATAGTAGGTTTACATCGCGTGTTTGCAACCAACGCCCGATCGGGGTCAGATACTCAACCGCAAAATGGAAGTTTTGCAGCATGCTCATGCCGAAATTCAAGCCACTGGCCTGACGCAACTCCCGATTCAACTCCGTGGTTGACAGTGCTTTGCCCGATTCCTTCTCGAAATGCTCCTTAAACGACTGCACTCCCTGGGCTTTCTCCCAGAACGAGATTTCGCCACGCTGCTCGTTTTCAGCTAGGTGGGCCGCAATAGTCGGCGCATCCCCTTTCCAGACCTTGACGATGACCGTCAGGCGTGCAAAGCGTTGATCGCCCTCTTCGTACAGCTCTTTCGCAATACGCAGCCGCGTGTTCCCGCCTCCGTAGACCATATAACGCAGTTGACCAGGACGCCTGGTAACGCTGATATGGTTCAGGATGCCGTTGGCCCGGATCGACGCCTTGATCTCGTCATAGAGCGGGTTTATTTCGGTACGCGGGTCAAATTCGTACCGATCAATGTCAGTAACGGCCAAATTTGAAATACTGCCATCGACCACATCCATAGGCGTCATAGCCCCCATGGCGTTCAGCGGTGGTGGCGTACCCATGAGGGAACGTTTGGCGATGTCTTCATAGTTCGATTTTTTTGAGGACACAGGGCGGGTCTCTCTTGATGTTGAGCTCAACTCAGCGTTTATGCGCAACTGCGCGGCACGCTGACTGGCGGTCAGCAATTCCGGAGTTTTAGACATGGCACGCTCTACGAGTTAGTCGTGAGCGGGCTGTCTGGCTCGTCTGACGCGGAAATAGGGACATGCAATGCCGCTAGCGCGGGGGCTAACTCATTGCGATGATTCGGAGTGAACTTATTGCTCAGGTTGGGGATCAATTCCCACAGCAAACTGTGCATGTGATCGCCCGCTCTGACCGGATCAACCCAGTGAGCAGGGACTTGAGCGGTGGCTGCTTTTTTGTACGCGACCGCTTGTGGAATCTGGGTTGCCAGCACGGTCACACGCCCACTCATCTCAATGAACTGATTGCGGATTAGGCTAGACATGGTGCGGCTATCGACTGTGTTTTCGGTGCGATTGATCACGCACTGAATGGCGGGCACCTTGTAGCCAAGATTGGAGGCAGATTCGTGACGGGCCACCAGTTTGATCGTGCCGTCAACAAACTCACGGGCCGACAGAACATCGGGTGCTACAGGTGCGAGCAACACATCCGCTGCATTGACAGCAGCGTCTTGTAGATGGCCCACCGCCCCTTGGGTATCGATGATGCAAACGTCGTACTGAGCACGGATATCCGGGTTACTCAGGGCCATCCGAATACGCACCAGGCGATCAAGCTGATTAGACAACCAGATTTGAAGGGGGCTGTCGTCACGCTGAGTGTCAGAGCACACAATATGCAAGAAACCGCCCTGCACGTTCAAACTTGAACGGTCGCCCTCGAATTCGGCTGGTGGAAATTCGACATGACTAATGCAGTCAGTGGTGAGTGCTCCCGACATCACCATTTGCGTTAAGCCATAAGGGGCTTGATGAGCCAGTTTGTAATAGCGAGTCAGAGATGGCTGAATATCAGCATCAATTAAAAGAACGCGATATCCGAAATCAGCAAGCAATCCGCCCAAATTGGCAGTTAAAGTGGTTTTGCCAACACCACCTTTAGTGGCGACAGTTGTGAACGTAAGCATTTTAAAAACCTCGTTGAAAAAGCAACGAGTTTTCTGCTTAAATTACTGTATAAAAAATACTTATAAACAGGCCCACTTAACATAAATCGACATTATGCGATATCCACTAGCAAAGTAAACACGAAGCCTTTACTTTCCCGACACAGTAATCTCGCAGAACGTCCAACCAGCCTATCTTCAAGCAAAAAGGCACTCAATACAGTCGGAATCAGGCCACTTGTCTTTGCCGCTGTGAGCTCGCAACTATACCAACAAGAGCTACAAGCGATCCTGAGCAATACGCACTTTCAATTCCCTTATATCGGAGCGCCCTTGGTGCTGGGCTCGGCGTGCCCTTTGGCATGAGATGACCACAATGAATGTTCGACTTGCGCTCAGGATCGCTACACTGAAAAAGCCCTATAGAGTCGGCATTACTTGGGCTGTCTGCTAGAGACCGGCTAAGTGCTCAGTGGCTGAGGCTTATTTTATAGACGCACTTAAGCAACATGCGTTTTTAAAAGATAGCTTGGGCACTAATTAAGAAAAACAATCTGGACGTGGTGTCAACCTGGCAAGGGCCACCCACATGTTGGGCTCTGAACCGTGTGTGTAAAGCGCAAGACCAGGCGTGCGCGACATCGCTGACGAGTCTGGGCATTACCGGACCAACGCCATTCTATCGGGACCGCCGCCCTGCTCCGGTCTATCCTGCAGCGCAGACCTCCTCGTCGATAGCCGTGTTTTCTGCACGATTTGACGTGCGTTGAGCCCCCGAAATCCTCGAAAATCCGATAACAGCCAATTAGCGCACGCCTCGTTTGATCTGGGTGTTGCCACAACCGCGTAACAAATCAGAGGCCTAATTAGTTTTGTTACAAGCCGATGCCACCCGCTCAATGCCCTGTGTTCGCGGGTCCAAGCTTGACACGTTCCTCATACCAGGATTGGGGATCAGGTTTCCTTCCCAGTTAAACCAAAAATAAACGCCTGCAAACCAGAATGAAGCCTTTTGTTGCATCACTCGTACATTTACTAACGCAGAGTGCAGTCGGCAGGGATGGAAAACAAGATGGGAATGCAGACGGGGATCTCGAGACAGGGTCCCAACCGAATTGAACTCTATTGTTTAGGAACCTTTCGTTTGTTGATCGACGGGCAGGACCGCAGTCACCTGTTAAGTTATGACAAGGTCAAACTGCTGCTCGCTCTTCTGGTGCTGGCGCAGGGTCAGGCGATAGCACGAGTCAGGCTGGCCGATATGCTCTGGCCCGAGAGCGACCCCGAGCAGGGGCGCGCCCGGGTGCGCCATGCATTGTATGTGTTACGTCAGGCATTGGCCCCCTTGTCCAAGGTGCTGCGTAGCTCCACGGCAAGCCTAACACTGGAGTCCGACACGGTCTGGAGTGACGTTCTGTACATAGGCAGCTCCACGGCGACCGAGCTGGACGAGGCGCGCAACAAACTAAGCCTGTATCAAGGCCATTTCCTGGACGGCCTTAAACTGCCCAGTAGTGACAGTTTGATGAACTGGCACAACAACTGGAATGCACGCCTAGACATCGAGCTGGCGCAATGCCGACACCATCTGATCAAGGCCTTGATGGCCAGCGAACAGCAGCAAGCAGCCTTGGCTTATGCCAAGACCTGGGTCAATCTTTGGCCCGAGGATGAATCCTGCCATCGCTTACTAATCCGACTTCTGGTGCAGGACAATGATCATGACGCGGCCATGCTGGCCTATCAACAATGCTGCGATGTGCTGCAACAGCGTCTGGGTGTACTACCTGATGCACAGACGCGCGCCTTGTTGTGCACCGGCGCAAACGCGGCACCCGCCTTACACGGACCGTCCGATCCCGACGGCTACCACTTTCGGGCCATGGCCACGGTGGCCATTGCCATAGGCTGGCGCCCCAACCCGGACAGCAGCGACGATCCCATGGAGACAGATTACGAAACCAGGACCTTTCTCCTGCGCGAAACGCATGAGCGTGTGGTGCGCCATGCTCGCGAACACGGGGCTTGGATAGAGCAGGAGCATAACGCCACCTTGCTGGCACATTTCGGCTACCCTGCCATCAATGAGCGTCCTGTGGCCCCTGCTTTGACGCTGGCGCGCACGCTAACCGGTCTCAACCGGCCAGCCCAAGTCAGTCTCGGCCTGGCCGTTCATGCCGATGTACTGCCCATTGATCCGACCACGCCCATCAATGCACACCATTTGCTCTGCCCATCAGTCATTTCCCTGGCCTGGCAAGCGGACAACGGTGCTGTCTTGCTCAGCAGTCAGGCGGCTGCACGCCTGTCGTCCTGGTCTCTGGAGTCCTTGCCATCGGGCAAAGAAGCGTCCTCATACCAGCTACGTCTGAGCGAAACCGCTACCGATACCGGCCGCATTCACGGCCGGCTGCGCGAATTCGACATTCTGCTTCAATATTGGAGCGGTCGTCTTAGCGCGGCGCCACGCATGCTGTTGCTGCATGGCCATACAGGAATGGGCAAAACCAAGCTACTGCGTTCGCTGCAGGACTATGTGCGCAATGTGGAAGGTGCCGTCGTGGCGCTGCAGACCCAGGAAAACGACGTACGCAGCCCTTACGCGCCGGTACTGCGCTGGCTGCAAAAAGAGCTGCGATATGTCACACCGGATACGCCCAACACCCGTAGCAGCGAACAGGAGGCGCAGCTACATCAACGATTAATGGCCCAGTACGACCTGAGCCTTGCGCAGGCCGATACTCTGCATCAGACCCTGATTGAACCGTCAACACTTAGCCAGAGCGCGGTGCGCGAACAAACACAACACGCCTTGCTTGCCCTGCTGCACGCACTTTGTCGGAACCAGACCTTGTTGCTGACCTGGGAGGACCTGCATTGGTGCGATGCCGCCAGCCTACAATTGTTGCAGCGTCTGCTGGCAGGCGAGGAGCGGCTGCGCATTGTGGCTACCTCACGCCAGACCTTGCCTGAGTCCTGGCCTGTCCTGCCCTTGCGTATTGGCGCACTCGCTAACCAGGACTTGAATGAACTGATCAGTCAGCGCAGCCGCTCCATCAAGCTGCCCCGCGACATTCGCACGCACGTCATCGAGCGCAGTGAAGGCAGCCCCATGCTGGCACGCGAACTGCTGCACTTATATCAGCTCGGTCAGGATCTGACCCTGGTGCCACGCTTGCTAGATCAGTGCGCCGCGCATTTGCGCCGCCTGACCCCACTACAACGCGAACTGGCCTACCTGGCTGCCCTGCTGCCCGATATTGACGAGTGCGTCGCCAGCCGCTTGCTGGAGCAACCCCAATCGACCATCCGCGCCACCTTACAGATACTGGAGCAGCATGAATGGTTGATACCCACCAAGCAATCCCACTGGCGCTGCCCCGATATACTGGGCAACTGTCTGCGCCACCTCATTATCCGTCCCGAGCGCGAACGGCTCGGACGACGGCTGGCCGAACATATGGTCGAGCATAATCACGCGCCATCGGCTATTGCCACCCTGCTGGGACAGGTTCGCTACCAAGACACGGTCCAGTGGTGGCAACGCGCCATTGAGCACGCACTCGAACACGGTCAGTTACAGGAAGCCGAGCGCTGCCTGTCGCAGGCCCTACGCAGTCGGCGCTTTATCGCCGATCCCACTGTACATTCACAAACCAGTTTTGCACTGCACCTGACCAAGGCCTCCTTGAGCACCGCCGCCACCGGCCCGGCCTCTCCCCGTTCGGTAGAAGCCTTCGAGCAGGTCAACGAGCTGCGGGACCCCGAACAGCCCCTGACCTTGCTAGCCAGCCTATGGGGCGAATGGTTGACCCGCCACAATCGGGGGCAACTGGACGCCTCCTTGCCGATTGCCGAAAAAGTACTGCGCCTGTCCCAGGATCAACTCAACGAGGCCTGGCAAGGCTGGGCCTGGTACGCATTGGCCCAGCATCGCCTGTGGCGTGGCGATCCGGCACAGGCAGAAGCGTTGCTGGTGCGGGCCCTGCCGTTGATCGGCATGTCGGCCGAACCCCAGGATGCCCAGGCCCTGCCATCCCAGAAGCCCTCGCAGGCGCTGGCCTATACCTCTCTGGGATTGTGTCAGGCCTTGCAAGGCCATTTTTCCACTGGTTTGCAAAATGCCCGCCACGCCATCACCCTGGCCAGCTACCACCACCATCCTTTGGCGGGCGCCATTGCCTCCCGGTTACATCTGATGCGTATTTACTATCTGGCAGGAAATCTGCAGGAAATGGCTCAGGAGAGTTTGGCGTTGACTGGAACGCAGTCACCGGCCAAGCCCGATACGGTATGGATTGCACTGGCCCAGATGCACCAATTACTACCCGCTGTGCTACAGACCCGCAACGCGAACCTGATTGAGCCCATGCAGGCCGCGGTCGAACGCATACGCATAGATATGCCTGTTGCTGTGGAAGGACAACTGTGCATGCTGGCTCGCGCCCTGCTCAGCCTGGAGCGTGACGACGCAGCGTTTGCCGTATTGGCCGAAGCCGAGCAGATCAGCGAACAACACGGTTCCGTGCTGATGCTTCCCGAAATACAGTGTCTGCGCGGCGATATCTGGCTACAGCGCCAATGCCCGGACCTGGCCAGCCAACACTGGCAGCAGGCCCGGGAAAGCATGGACCAGCATGGGCTGCTAGCCTACCAGCACTGGCTTAACGATCGCCAGGCACTAATTCCGGGTTGACCCGCAAGGCCTGGGCAATCTGCCCGGCCACGATGCGGGCTTGTTCGCGGCTGTCATAAACCGGGCTTTGCACCCGGTACAAATCTTTGCGTCCCGGACGAGGCAAGGGAATCTGCACAGCTTCAATCCCCAGCACGCCCAATTGCTCCACGGCAGCGCGGGGATCGGCAAACACTCCCACCTGAACACGCCAACCCTGCTGTGCCCGTTCCTGAGCTGGCGTCGCTAATGAGGCAACCACTTGCTTGGGCGCAGGTTTGGCGGCCCGTTTTGAAGCGGGCTGAACAGCATGTTTTTGCGATGTCGGTGCAGACGGGGCCGAATCGGGCGGCAATAGCCCCTCCTCCTGAAACACCGTTGTTGGCGAACGCCAGCACTGGGTCACAATGTGCTCGGGCACCAAATCCTGCGTCCAGCTCGGTTGCGCCATCGGGCTGCCCACACCGGACTGCGCCTCGCGCAGTGTCAGCAATTGCTCGTTGATCTGAGCCTGTCGGGCCTGTATGCGATGCAACTGGTTCACGTTATCCACCAGATTACGTTGCCCCTGCAAACGCCAGTTCAAGACCAGCCACTGCACGCCGGCATCGATCAGACGCTCTTCTTGCTGCGGGAAGTCGCTGGCCTGGAAACGGTGCTCGCCACTGCTGAACTCGTGCAAAAAGTCGATAAAGCCTTCTGCGCCCGGATAGACCCGCTCCAGCACAAAGCCTGGAAACTGAATCTGCAGCACTGCATCACCACACTGCCCTTGTGCCCATGCAAAGGTAGCCCTGGAGGGGAAGTTGAAGTTATCCAGTCGCGTCACACCGCTGGCACATTGCAAACTCAGGCGGGTGCGTTGAGGCAATTGACGCGCCCCGGTGTTGAGCAGCGGCGGCTCGGCATCGATCACAACGGCCGCGGCTAATGACTGGACCGCTTTGGCCTGTTTATCAAGCTCAGCCAGCTCCTGCTGCAAGGTTTCGATCTGGCTACCGCGCACACGCGCCGCCTGTTCATCGTGCAGGCGCGTTTCGGCATGAGCCACCTGCCGCGCCTGAACGGCGTTCGCGTAGGCATAGAACTGCCCACTAAGCGGCATACTCTGCCCCAGCGCGCTGCGCGGTCCGTAGCTTTGCGCATCACGGCTCACAAAGTAGCGCAAATCACCCTGCATGAACTGAGGCACGGTGCCACGATCACCGTACAACAGTTCATAGGCCAGGACGGGACTGCGCACATCCTGTACCACACTCAAGACCGAAGCGGCCCATTGATCCTGCAAACCGCAGGCGGTGCGCCGGGCGGTGTAATCCAGCACCAAGGCCAGCGGACCACGCATCAGAGTCCACACGGCATCCTCACGGGCAGTATCGCGCTGCAATTGGATGCGCAAGGCATCCAGACTGTGTTGGGCATCGTGCAGCAAGGACTCTTGCACTTGCGGGTCCTGTCCAAACCCCCAGGTCTGGCGTGCCAGTTCCTGCGCGCTGCCCGGCCCCTGCAACAAACGCTTGATCGCATCGGCAAGTTGAGTCTGATAGGCACGCAACGGCGCAATGCCCGCCAGACTGGCACTGACGCCCTGCACGCTTTGTGTCAACGACTCTCCTTGCTGCACCGAGCGCAGCCCCACATGCCCCAGTGCATTGACGCGTTGAGCCTGATCCAGCCAGCCTGCCAGGCCCTCCTGGGCGGGGGCCTGACGGGCGGCCAGACGCAGTTGCTGCAACGTCAGCATGCTAGCCACCCAAGCCGGGCGTTCTCCGGCAGGCACCTGCTGAAACAGCCCATCGACCGCTTCAAAAAGACGAGCATAGGGATCAGCCACTGAAAACAGACTGCTGATGGCGCCATCCCAATCCGATTCGGTCTGCAAATAAAAACGGGCATCGTTAAAGCGCACAATGAAGCGATACCAGGCGTCGTAGGACAGTTGCCGGAAGCCCTGTTCCAGTACATCACTTTGCCCCATCCAGAAACTGCGCTCACCTGAGGCTTCGGCCAGCTCCTGGACGAAACCCGAGATCGCTGCCGTACCGGTCTGCGTCAAACCGGCAGCGATCACAGGCGCCCTTGCATCGGGCCGGACACTCCAGAAGTCAGCCAGCGTAATCGGACGAATACTGTTTTGAAAATCTGCCCAGGCCAGCAGCCAGGAGGGTGAGCGAGAACGTAAGCCCAACTGACGCAGCGCAGCCTGTAACGCATCCAGCTCCCCTTGCAGTTGAACCCGCTCAGGCGACCAGTGCAGATAATCCACATACTGTTGACCAAGCAGCACTCCAGTCTGCAGACCGACTTGCCGGGATGCCGAGTCGCCATACAAGGTCGCCAGCTCCATGCCCGGCAATGGCCGGCCCTGGAGTGGGCCGCCGCGTAACTGGCCGGCCACCAGATTGATGCGACGCACCAAATATTGACTCCAGGCAGCCACCTCTGTCTCACTGCCGCTACGACTGACGCGTGGCAGATCCTGCACAATCAATGGGTCCAGAAACGCCTGCAGGATTTCGCGCCGGAACGCATCCACAAAACGTTGCTGGTAAAACTGCTGTACCTGACGCACATGGCCCTGAAACGGCAACAAGGCCTGGACGCCGTGATTGGCACTGTCCAGCCTGCCAATGGCACTGCGCCAGATATTGAGTGACTGCACATCTTCGTCCAGCGCACCCTTTTGCATGCGTGTTTCGAGCTGCTGCAACGGTTGGGCCGCAAAGGCTTGCAAACTCGAGCGGGCGCGTTCACTGGAATAAAACAAACCGCCTGCCAGCGCACCACACAAGAGCAGCCAGACCAGAACCAGAGAATGACGCAAGACACGGCGCCAGGGCGACCAGCGGTCGAAGACTTGCCAGCCATACCGGCAAGACGGCAGGATGCGATCGAGCACGTCGCGGGCAAAGGCAATGCCTTCACGAGTTTGATGTGGAGTGCGCACCTGCCAGTACAGGCCGCGCAATAAAGGGGTAGCCGAATACGGCGTGGCCTCGAAGGCCGGGGCCAGCAAGTCTTGCAAGACGGCTTGCTGTGCCGCGATACGCTCGGGCAATTCAAACACCGGCGCAGGCTGCACTCCATGCTGACCCAGCACAATCCGCAATTGCGCCATTCGTCGTCCCATGGACTCGAACGCCTGCGCCAGAAACTGCAACGAGCCCTGCTCGGCACCTTGTCCGCCCACCCTATAGCCCAGCGCCTGATCGTAGACCTCGGGCGGCAATTGCTGCAGCCAGGCAGACAGACCGGGGACATTCTCACCACCTTGCAACATCAGCCAGACAGGAATGCGCGCCTGAAAAACACGCGCCAAGGCATCATGGCGAGCTCGCATCTGTTTGCCAGCCGCCTGCAACTGTTCCTGATTGGCCTGTAATAGCCAGGACAAGTCGATATTGAAAACCAAACCGTTAAGCGGCTCGCGTCGGCGTGTCCGCATCAACTGGTGCAACAGACGCGACCATGCCGCTTCTTGGGCCGTCTGCTCATCAGCACCGAGCACCGGCCCGGCCCACACCATGACACTGGCTTTCATGAAGAACCAGCCTACCCCCTGATCCAGTCCTGGCCCGGCCGCTGGCAGCGATTGCACAGCAAGACGGGCATAATCATCCTGCGTCTGGCAAGGACCGACATCCAGGCTCAGCATCCAGGGCAAGGCATACAAGGACGAACGCCGTCCCCCCAGCCGTGCCTGACGCAACACCTGCAGCCCTGCCCCCCACTGGGCATCAAACGCGGCATGCTGGCTGCCCAGCGCACGCGGCATGTCCCGCGCCAGACGCCGGCGCAAACGCCACGCCAGCCAGCGCCGACGCAGCCCCGCGGCCAGCCAGATCAGCAACAGCGCGACCAGCACCAGCGTTGGCAAGGCCCACAGCGGCCAGCCCTTGTGCATCACATACAACCAGGCCAGCCCCGTCAGCACGAGCAGCAGCGCCAAGAAGCCCAGCACACGCAAACTTCGTTTCAACATATCAATGGTCCATCAACAAAGCGTTGACCAGCTTGGCCAGTGAATGATCCAGATACAGATACAGCACCAGCACCAGCAGCAAGGGTGCCAGCAGCAGCGTCACCGTGTATCCACTGGGCCGCCCCGTCAATCGCCCGGCTGGCCGCGGCGGCGTGGCCTGTCCGGTACCCGACTGCGGAAACAGCGCCTGTCCCGCTGCAAAACCCGGCATGCCCTGCTCCTGACGTATCTGCTCGAGCAACTGCACTCGCCAGGACTCAAACTCACCGGGCGCGCGCGCCGCATATTCACCCTGGAATCCGGCAACCAGCACCAGGCCGTAAACCTCTCGCACCTGCGTGGCGGTCTCGGGCAGGGCCTGCAGGCGTTGATAAAACTCGCTGCCAGCGCGCGTGGTGGCAAAGTAATGACGCTGCAACGGCGTCAAACGCCAGTGTCCAGCCCCGGGCCAGGGACTGGTCATGGCCGTCTCGTCAATCCAGGCCACAATGGCAAACAGGGCGGCGCCAACCTCGACCTGTTCATAGCCGCGGTCACGGGCGCGTGCGCAGGCCTGATCCAGCGCCTCGATCAACGCCGAACCGCTTTGAGCTGCATCGGCTTCCTGGGAGAAGTGAGTACGCGCCTGACGCATGGCCGTCAAAAAGAAAGAAGCCAGGCTACTGTCCTGTATCACGGGCATTGCGCTCACCATTTGCTGACAATCAGTTCAATCTGCAGATTCTCGGGTGCGCCCAGCGCAACCAAGGACACTGCGCGTGTCTGCTCCAATGCCGCCCAGCCCGGCGACATGGGATCGATGTAGCAGTACAAGGCTCCCGGACGACGAGGAATGCCGCGTGGCGGTTCGGCCAGTTTGAGCAGCTCGACCCCTCCCAACGAATGGGTCACCAGCAGCTCGACCTGGTCGGGGGCACACAGTTTGAAGTCGCCCGCCAGCGCCTGCAAACGCTCTTGCTGCTCGACTCCGGCATAGGCCACCAGGTGGTAGCGTTGGCGGGCGGCAAAAAACGCGTCCGGCAACTCAGCCTCGTACAAGCCCGCACTGGCGCCAGCAGGCTGTAAGCGGATCAACAGCTCGGGAGCGGCGACAATTTCATTGAGCAAGGCACTGATCAGGGTGCTCATGGCGTGAAACCCCGCTGCCAGATCTTCGTGCTGATACGGCGGGGCCAGCACCTTTCCGTCCCGGGTCTCGCCCATCATGTCGTAGCGTTCCGAGAAGGTGGACAACTCGCCGACCAACTGCCGCAACAGGCCATAAACCTGCCAAGGATGCGTCTGCGGAGCCTCCAGCACATGATTGAGCATGGGGCCATAACGATTAAGCACCTGCAAAGCCACCAGCAAACTCAAGTGGTTACCGTCCAGATCCTCCGTCCTGCCCAAGCCGCCAGGTTTAAAGACTTCCAGCTGCCGTGCGCGTCCGGTCAGCTCGTCGCGGATGCGGCGTATCGCCTCGATCAGCCAGGGACTGGCCGACAAATTCAGGCTGGGGGGGATGTACTGGCGCTGCAAGCGCGCCTGATCGCCGTCCTGCTCCAGCCGGGCCACAGCCAGCAGTTCATAGTGACCCAGCTGAGGCAACTCCTCGTCCCAGAACACACGCAAGACGTAATTCATCAAGTCAAGCTGACCCTCAGGGCCCTGCGCGTAATCGTCCGCCACCGTGACCGGATCGGCAGCCGCCACCATGCGCGTACTCACCGTCTGAGCCTGGCCGGAATCGTCAACCACACTCACATTGGCCTGGCCGGGCATCATGCGCCGCAGTCCAAGGTACACCGTACGGCCAGTGGCCAGATCCGCCAGTTCAAAACCGCGCGACTCAATCACGGCATTACCGGGATACTGGATAAAACTGCCGTCGCGCAGCCGTGCCGTCAAGGCCAGCACTCTGAAATCCAGCGTCTGCAATGCCGCCTCGTCCAACTCCAGTTGCAGCACACCCCATGGGTACGGCTGAGTCTGGGCCATGAATAAAGCCAGACGCTGGTAGAACAGATTGTCGTTATGCTGGAAATGCTGGGGCTGCAAAAACAGACCCTGGTGCCAGAAGATCGGTTGCAAAGGATGAACGCTCATGAAATCTCTATGGGTGTTGATGACCGACGGGCCAGGGGCCCGCTGCCGGCAAAGTGGCCGGGGGCGGAATGACAGTATCAGTCTGACTCTCGATGATGGCTTGCGGGCCCAGCCGCAGACGAATACGCAGCGGCTCGGGCCGGGCCTCGTACTCACGGAACATCAGGCCATGACTGTCAAGCTTGGCGCCAAACTGATAAAGACGGGTGCCGCGGGCTGGATCCAGGTGCTGATAGCCCAGCGCGACGGCTACGTAACGGGCCTTGTCCATGCGTGCCAGCCGAATGCGCCGCTTGACGCCCGGTTCGATAAAAATACGATCCAAGCTTAGTAAACCCGTCGGCGCACTATCGGCCATCAACAGACTGGAAAGCTGATCCGGCCTGCTTGAGTACGGTTCGAACACCGAGGGCTCGACCATCTGCGTCACCACCATCAGCACCGTATGCGCCTGCCCTCCCCAGGTGTTCAACTGTGGATCGGCATTAACCTCCAGCACCAGCGCATCACGCTCGTACTCCCACTGCAGATCCTTCAAGGCCTCGTCCTTGGACTTGGTCTTGAACATGCCGCAGCCGGTCAACACCAGTGCGGCCAGCAAGACCAGCGCGGCGCGGCGACCCGTACGGACAACATGACTGCGCCTCATCCTCAGCTCCCCACCATCACTGTGCTTTGACTAGGGCTGATCACCGTCCCGACCGAGTTGACCGGCATGCCGTTATGGCCCGTCATGCAGCCCATGCGCACAGCCGGTTTGCCACCCACCATCACCGTCATGCTGCCGTTCATGAACTGCACTTCGCCTTTGATTCGATTGCTGGCTACGCCGCCGACGGTGCCGACCTCATCACCGCTGCTCATCATGATTTTGCTGGCCTGATTCAAAGCAGGCATATTGACCACCAGCACATTACGCACCAAACCCGAAGGCTGGGCCATCTGCGTCGTCGCCAGATTGGGAAAAGGCGTAGGCACGGGACCGGCCGGGGTCGGCACTTTGCACACATCGGGAATCGCATTGGCCTGCGCCCCGCCATTGTTGAGCATGAACATAAATCAAAATCTCCTTGGTAATACCGGGCCTAGCCCAGATGCACTTGCTGGCCGTCCACGACCACACGTTGAGCACCCCGCAGCTCAGCGCTGCGGGCCCGCACACGCCAATCCCGCTCGATGACCAGCCGCTGCGAGGCAGCCGCATAGTCATCGTGTCCAGCCACACGCGTGACACGCTGGCCGGCATGTATCTGGCTCTGCCCATCGTGCTGCTGACGCTGGCCGCTATACTCCTGCCGCTGTGCAAAATAGCTGTGCAGGGACTGCCCTGCCAGATGCACTTGCCGGGCCTGTAACAGGTACTGCTCAGCCTGTAGCGCCAGATCCGCCCCTTGCAGCACCACGGCCTGCGCCGCTTGCAGATGCAAACCGCCGCCAGCCTGAACACGGACGTTGCCGGCACTACGCACCACGGTGTCGGCAGGCAGATGCAGTTGCGCCGTCTGACCGGAACGTTCCAGCACCGCCAGGATGTAGGCCTGCCGCCCATTGAGCGTCAGCAATACCAGATCACCCACTTGCGGCTGCAACAGGCAGGAGGCTGCCAGCGGTGCAAAGCAACTGCCCATGGGGCCAAGCACGCCCCAGCGCTGCCCAGCCTGGACATAGACTTTGGCCTGCACGGTGTGCCACTGAGCGACCTGTGAGGGGTCCTCCGCTATAGACAGCGGCTCAGAACCCGGACTAAGACAAGACATCTGCATCTCCTTTTTATAGCGCCGACAAAGTCCAGCGCGCATCAGCACGCCAGCGCTCGGCCTGCAGGCGGGGGGTATCGTCGCCCTGCAGGCCCTGCTTGTCACAGCCATCCCAGCACACCTGATGCAAATCGGCTCCATGTACGCGCATGCCTTTGACCTGCGTGCTACTCAGATCAGCCCCTTGCAAACGCGCATAGCTGACATCGGCATACTCCAGACAGGCACCCGACAGGCAAAGCCCCTGCGCATGCGTATGCCCCAGCCTGGCCTGTGCCAGATGGGCACCGCGCGCACTGGCCTGCGGCAAGCGCGCATAATTGAATATGGCCCCCTCCAGACGGGCCCCGTCCAGGCAGGCTCCATCCAGCGTGCTGCAAGCCAACGACAGAAACGGAGCCACAATCTGCGACAGGTCGGTTCGCTCCAGATCACAATGCTCAAACGCACATTGTTCGAAACGGCCTTGTGCCAGATGCGCGTGCGCCAGATTGGTGCGACGCACCTGAACCTGAAACCACTGCGCAGCCACGGCCTGCAAGCCGGCCGCCTCACAATCCATCCATAAGGCCGGCCCGATTTGCTCGGGCAGGCGCAACCCCCTCAGATCGCAGTGTTGCCAGGTCACGCCGTGCATGAGTGCCTGACTAGCCTGCACCTGGCTCAAATTGCACTGCAGCCACCAGCCATCGTCCAGAGAGGCCGCGCTCAAATCCGCGCCGCTGAAATCGCAGCGCTCAAAGTGCGCCCGGCTCAGTGCTGCTCCACTCAAGCGTGCACCCTGGAACTGGCAGTCGACCAACACCGCGTCCGATAAATCACAGGCGCTCAGATCGGCACCGCGCAGGTTCAATCCGTCCGCCCGCAAACCGTCGAATTTCAAACCACTATATTGACCGCCGGACAAATCCAGATCTCGAATTGGGCCCTGTTCGATCAGGGCCAACAACTGCTCTGCACTCAAACTCATCGTGATTTACCTCCTTGTGTGTGTCGGGCCCAGTCAGGCAAATGGCCTAGCAGCGCCCCTTCCAAGTCCACGCTACGCACCGTGGCACTGCCCAGTTGCGCTCCGTACAGATTGGCTCCACGCCAATCGGTTTGGTCAATCAAGGCGTAATCAAACGCCGCATCCAGAAAATTGGCGCCAGGCCAGCGCGCTCCTGTCCAATTCACTTCTTTGAAAATGCTTCGTGCAGCTTGCACCTGCCAGCCTGTCGCAGCGCGTAAATCGCAGATCTGTAAAAAAGCATCGCTGAGATCGGCCTGATCGAAACGGCTGCCGCCCAAGTCACTGTCCTGCATACTGGCGCCCCGCATATCGGCGGACCGCATATCGGCATCACGCAAGATGCAGCCACTGTCCAAGCGCACATCGGCCATCTGCGCGCCCACCCAGTCCACGGCGCGGCCCTGCGCGCCGGAAAAAGTGGCGCCCCGTAATACCGCTTGCGAGAAACACACCCGATCCAGCGTGCATTGCGACAGATCAGCGCCATCCAACTGTGCGGCATGCCAATTGCTGCCTGCCAGACGGCAACTCGTCATTCCCAGGCGCTCAGCCTGTGCCTGGGCAAATACGCCACCTTCCAGCAAACAGTTTTCCCATTGCCCGGCAGCCAGTCGGGCCGCGCTCAGAACGACACCTTGCAAATCACAGTTCTGTAAACGAGCACCGGTCAGATTCAATGCATCGATCTTTTTGCCCGCCAGAATGCATGCCTCCAACACGGCGCCGCTCAGATCTGCTCCATCAAGCTCCACACCCCGCAGATCCAGCCCCATCAAATGGCACCCGCGCAAGCTATGGCCCGCCTGTCGGTGGGCATGAAATTGCTCCAGCGTGTCGATAAACTGCTGCGGTGCTCCTTGAGCGACCAACCCAGCCTGCAACACGGCCAGCTCGGCAGCCAGACTGTCCAGACGCTGATCCATTTCGGCCAACTCAGCGTGCAGGCTGGTCCCTTGCTCATCCAGGGCATCAAAGGCAGAAGACGGCACATCGGACCAGCCGGCTTTGGCGGCCTGGATCTCTGCCAGCATGTCCACAGGTCCGGAGGTCGAGGGCGCGCGAGGTAATTGCGCCAGCGCCAGCAAGGGCTTTTCATCCAGTTCCAGACGCTTGGCCACATCCTTGACCTGCGCCAGCAACTCGCCCTGTCCCTGCTGCAAGGCGTGTTCGATGCTTTGCAGCGGATCGCTATCCTCGGCCTTTTCGTTCAGAACCAGAGCGGCCAAAGGCGCAATGCGCGGCAAGGAAACCGGGCTATACGGAGCCAGGCGTTCTTCCATATCCGCAATCCAGGCATTGCCCTGCGCTCGACCTTGCTCCAGGCTCTCCTGCAACTGAGCCAGGATCTGCGGGTCCGCCTGCGAAGCGTCAGCCATCTGCGGCAGGTCGCCCAACGGCTCCATCTCTTTGTCCTGCGGTGTTTCGTGCACCATACCCTGCGCACCAGCGGCTGCATGCAGCGCTGTCCAACGTGCCTGCAGCTGAGGCAGGCTGCCAGCCGGCTCGTGCGCGTACTCGGTAAAGACCGCCGCAGCGGCAACATCGGCCGCATCGGCACGCTGGACCGGGATACTGGCCCGATACAGCATCAGGACACGTTCATCTTGAGGAAACAGCCACACCGTATCCAGATCAAGGACAGCCTCCTCAATCCGTTCACTCCCTTTTCTGCGCAGCAGCAAACGGGGTCGCAGGCCTGGCAGGCGGCCCGACACTTCCGGTCGTTGCGGATGCATCCCCTGTACACGCCAGGACTCCGTGCCTTGCCAGTAACCATCCCGTACCTGATCCTGAGGAAAGACATCGAACAAGCGCGGATCAGTATCGTCGGGCAGCCAGGGAAAGCGCTCTTTCTCCCAGCGTTCATCCACCGTCCCCACCCAACGCATGCGCGAGCCAGCGCCAGCGGGCAGACGTGTCAATATCGCGGGCCCCCATCGGTCAGCCGGCGAAAGCACCGGCGTATCCGGATGCTCGGTATGCGGCAGCAAGACACCCTGCGCCTGCTCCGGGTCTTTCAGCCACCCGCAACCATATGGGTTTTCGTTGTAGCCTGCGCCACCATACGCTTGGCGCAAGGTCAAGGGCAGTGACTGAAACGGCTCAGCGGCACTGGCACGCCAACCTGCCAGCGTGTGTTGCCAGCGACGAGTGCCATGCACATGGAGGGTTTTGTGCAAGTGGCCCAATTGGACCTGGACCGCCATGGCCGTCGTGTGCTGCCCAGGGGGCGCCCAGGCCTGTCCCGCTACGCCATAACTGCCCCGTGTCTTTTTCAAACCCGCATCAAAGGCCTCATCCGGAAAATGCGCCAGCAACCACGGCCAGGCCTGGGCTTCGGGCAGGCATCCGCCCGCTTGCCAAACATAGCCCAAGGTCACCACCCAGCGCGCTTGCCCTGCCTGGGCATGGTAGGCCTGCATCAACAGCACATCATCGGGTTTGTCGATATCCATAGGGACAATGGTCCTAATTGAGCTTCAGAATGCTGTTGGCCTTGATGCTGACAACAGTTTTGCCATTAAGACGCACACACTGCGCCTCTACATCGATTGTGGGAGCCTTCAGCAGCACCGACGCATCGCTGACCTTAATTTTTCCGGTCTGGGTCATGGACTCCAATGTCACACCAACACTACCTGCTTTGATCCCGACCTGAGCCTGATTGATCGCGATCTTCGATGTCAAGACACCCCAAGACAGCACGGACGCTGGTCCTCCTGTTACGGTAGAGTTACCGGACACCAGAGTATCGATTCCTCCGGTTCCCACGACATAGTTGATTTTGCGGCTGGTCAGCGAGTAGGCATTGGCCACCGTAATGGACTGCTTGCCATAGGTGCCCTCCATATCCACCACCTTGGTGCTTTGACTGCGCACCACCCGTTTTTCTGCCCCCAGGATGATCTTTTTCTCATCGCCTTTGGTAATACGACTCTGATCGCTCAACTCGACTTTGGTGTAGTCGCGCAGATCCAGCTCCTTGGAGCCGCTGTACTTGATCCCAACGCTGTAACCCACGGTAATGCTGCTTTTGAGCGAGGCTGAGGCACTGACTTCCGCGCCCAGCGACGTTGAAATTTTGATGGGATTGACATTCAGCAGCGAAATATCCAGCACCTTTTCCGGTGCCTTGAGGTAGGACAGATCAACCCAGCCATCGGTCCCTTCCTTGACCTTCTTGGCCGATTTATTGATCTCATCCATCAGTTCTTTGAACTTTTCGCTGGACGTTTTTTTCTTCTTTTGCTCCGTCGTATCCTTCTTGTCTCCGGTATCCTCGCCCGCTGCCTCCCCTTCTGTTTCCGGTTCCTCAGATACGGACTTGCCTTGCTCGAGCCTGTCCAAAGCGTTATCTAGCTTGGCCAGCAGGGCTTGCAACTGCTTTAAGGCCCCATCCGGATTAGGCTGCCCGCCTGCCGCGACCTGAGCATTTTTTTGCAGTTGGGCCAACATCTGCGCTAACAGTGCCCGTTTGGCCTCCAGGGCTTTCATCTGCACGGGCGCGGTGGCCGTCGGCAAGCAGGCCTCCTCTTCCAGAAAGTCGGCCATGGCCTGATTCTGTGCCTGCTTCAGGCGTTCGCGCGGCTCGGGATCGGTATCAACATTGCCTTTGTTGCCCACTTCCAGGTGGTAAACACCAGGCACTTGTTGAATGAACGAGCGTCCCAGCAGGCCCATATGCCCCTGTGTACTCAAACGCACGCCCGAGCGATGGGGGCTGGCGGGGTCCGCGCCCAGATGGAAAGTGCTCCCCAGCGTAGGCGAGGACAAACGCGTATGCTGGGCGCCCAGTCTGTCCTCGAACTCCAGAGCATTCTGACCGGCCGTCCGCAACCCCGGCTGAGTCGCCGTATCCTGATTGCGAATGCTAGGATTTTCTTCGTTCGGAATGGCCGAAACAATCACCGGCCGGTCCGGGTCGCCGCCCAGAAACGACACCAGCACCTCCGTTCCCTTGAGCAAAGGAAAATTCATGCCATGCTGGCTGCCCGCATACGGCGTGGCCATGCGCACCCAGGCGGAGTTGCCACCATCGGGGCGCTTCGCATCGACAGGGGCAAATAAAAAGCGTATGCGGTAACAACCGTGCTCGTTGATCTGGGCATATTCGCCCTGGCCTTCGGCCACCACGATCGCGCTCAAGAAGCCAACCACACGTGGCTTGGGAGTGACGCGCGCCGGGCGAAATTGACGCACCTCGGGCAACACCGTCAAGGAGGCCTGATAAAAAACCTGCTCATGCCCCGCCGCGCCACTTTGGCGCGGCAAGGGCTGGCGCCCCTCGTGGCGCAGCGCAATCACAAAGTAGCGCTGGTTGAAATCGTGGCGGAAATGCTCATGCAACTGCACGGGATAACCGGCCCGTACTCCCGGCGCCAAAGCCACACCCTGAAAACGACTACGCTGGCAGGCAATTTCCTCGGCACGCAAGCTCGCCATGCGCTCGCCATCGTCCTGCTTGCTGAAGTGGGCCCCATAGATCTCCACACTTCCCACGCCATCGAACCTGTCTTGCGGCGGCTGCCCCTGCGGGTCGATAGCCGCTTTCATAGTCAGATTCAATGAAGGCTGGCTAACCGAGAAATCCCGCAACACCACCGAGCGCGGCGACACACTCAGCGCATGATCGAAACGCGAAGCCCCAATCCGATTCTGTTCACCGCTCAAGGCACCGGCCGGCCGCCAATACAGGGGAACAGCCTGCCGAGGCTGGTCCGTGCGCTCATGACCAAACACCAGAATTTCATGGTCTGCGCCATGTTCGAACCAGTAATAGACGCCCTCGTGCTCCAGTCGCCGCGAGAGAAAGTCCAGGCTGCTCTCCTCGAACTGACAAATAAACGCAGTGCGCGTCGCCATCAACAGGTCGGAGGACAAACGCAGGCAATACTGCGCGCCGGCATCCTGGGCTGGCTCGCCTTGCCGGCTCAGGCCGCACTGCGCCAGTACCATGCGAATGATGGTGCCCAGATCAGGTTTACCGCCTGCCTGTGCATCGGCTTCCATATAGACTCGCGACAGGCGAAACATGCGCAGCAGCGCCATTTGCGGCTCAAGCACGGCTCGATAATGGGCAAAGCCATCATCCCGATGCGTCTGCCGCAATTCGGTAATAATGCCGTGCCAGGGCAGCCAACGCTCCTGCGCATCGAGCACGCTCAAGGTAGCACGCGCTCCCAGCAGTTCTTCCAGATCGATATCGTCTCGTGCGGAGGCCAGCTCGATCTCGAAACGATAAGGCCGCGACACGGCCTCCTCGCCGGACCAGCGCGTCACCAGAAAAAGGGCAGGATCGGCCAGGCCGCAACGGAAGCTGGCCAAGGCCTGTTCGGTATCGTAGTCATTTAGCATGCCTTAGCTCCCCATCCGTATCACCCAGGGCTGCAATGCCTGCGGGTCCACATCCACACTCAAGGCAGTCGAGCCGCCACCGTCGGCCATCCAGGCCAACACCCGGTCAGACAGCGCTGGCAACAGGCTCTTGCGCAAAATAAAGTCGATATTGCGCGCGCCACTGTCTACCTCGGTACAACGCGCCGCAATGGCCTGAGCAATCGCGGGCGTAAATTCCAGGCTCAGCCCATTGCTAACTTGCAAGCGCTGCACGATGCGAGCCAGCTTTATCTGCACAATCTGCGCCAAAGCCTCATCCGACAGCGTGCTGTAGGGCACCACCGTCATGCGCGCCAGCAGAGCCGGCTTGAAATGCTGCGACAGTGTCGGGCGAATACGCTCGGCCAGTTCATCAGCCTGCGGCGGCGGAATCTCGGCCCGGGCGGCCGTCACGATGTCGGTGGCCAGATTGCTGGTCAGGAAAATGACCGTATTGGAAAAGTCGATCAGCCGACCCTCGCCATCGGCCAGCGAACCTTTGTCAAACACCTGATAAAACAGATTGACCACATCCAGATGGGCCTTTTCCACCTCGTCCAGCAGCACCACACTGTAGGGCCGCTTTCTGACGGCCTCGGTCAGCACGCCGCCTTCGCCATAGCCCACGTAGCCAGGAGGTGAGCCGACCAGCCGGCTGACAGTATGTTTTTCCTGAAATTCGCTCATATTGATGGTAGTCAGCGCCTGCTCACCGCCAAACATCTCATCGGCCACCGCCAGCGCTGTTTCCGTCTTGCCCACCCCCGAAGGGCCGACCAACAGAAACACGCCCAGCGGCTGGCGCGGATCGCGCAAACCGGACTGAGCCGCCTTAAGCACCTGGGCTATCTGCGCGAGGGCCTCATCCTGCCCCCGGATCCGCTGACACAACTGCCCCGCCAGTCCCAGCACGGCACTGGCCCCATCCCGCTGCATCTTGCCCAGTGGCACACCGGTCCAGTCCGAGACCACCTGCGCGACCGTATCGGGCCCGACCTCCGTAAACAAGAGAGGGGCATCGTCCTGCAGGCGGCACAATTGCTCGCGCGCCTGGCTCAACGCCTGGGTCAAATCCTCGGGCGACAAGTCCGGCTCCACCGCCGCATCACTGTGTTCAGGTCCGGCCTTGTCGGGGTCTGCCTGCAAGCGGGCCAGACGCTGCCGCAAGTCCAGGACCTGCTCGGCAGCTACCCGTTCGGCCTGCCAGCGTTCGACCAACGCATCCAGATCCTGTTTGTCCTGCTGCACGTGTGCATCGATCTGCTCAAGACGCGCCGCCTCGATACGATGACCGTGCGCCTGATCGCGTTCCAGGGCCTCACGCTCGCGGGCCAAACCCGCCAGACGACGTTCTATCCGCTCCACCCCGGCTGGCTTGACTCCTAGACTGATGCGCACACGGGCTGCTGCCGTATCCAATAAATCCACAGCCTTGTCCGGCAACTGTCGACCCGTGATGTAGCGCTCCGACAAAGTGGCTGCGGCCTGCAAGGCATCGTCGCGCACGCTCACACCATGCACCGCCTCGTAGCGGCTCTTGAGCCCACGCAGTATCTGCACCGCCGTGGCACTGTCAGGCTCGTCCAGTCGAATCAATTGAAACCGTCGCGTCAGGGCCGGATCGCGCTCGAAATACTTTTTGTACTCGGCCCAAGTGGTCGCGGCAATGGTGCGCAGCTCACCACGCGCCAAGGCCGGTTTGAGCAGATTGGCGGCATCGCTGCCACCGCTGGCGCCACCGGCGCCAATCAGCATATGCGCTTCGTCGACAAACAAAATAATTGGTTGCGGTGAGGCCTTGATCGCGTCAATCACCCCACGTAGCCGTTGCTCAAACTCCCCCTTGACGCTAGCCCCGGCTTCCAGCAGTCCCAGGTCCAGGCCCAGCAAGCGGGTACCGCGTAAAAACTCGGGCACATCGCCTTGCTCGATGCGCAAGGCCAGCCCCTCGACCACCGCTGTCTTGCCCACGCCGGGTTCACCCACGCAAATGGGGTTGTTCTTGCGACGACGCGCCAGAATGTCGATCATCTGGCGGATCTCATCGTCACGCCCGAATACCGGATCTATCTCACCGCGCGCCGCCTTGGCGGTGTAATCTTCGCAAAACTGCGCCAGTGCGCTATCAGCGGCCGAGGTCGCCGTGGGCGGTGCCCCCTTGGACGCGTCGAGCGGCTCGTAAGCCTGCTCAGCCGACGTCCCGGTCCAGGCGGCAAACTGCTTGTGCAATTGCTCACTGGAGAGGGCGCGCAAACTGTCGCCCCACGGTGTACCTGCGGCGTAATAACCCAGCCGCATCAACAAGGCCAGCAACACGGCACCACTACGCACATGGCGGGCCCCCAGATTGACCGAGGCGACCAGCCAGCTATCTTGCAAGCACTCCGTCAGCATGGGCGAGAAAACCGGGCGACCCGGATTGCCGCTTTTGAAGCGTGCCAATGCATCCTCCAATTGGGCTGCCAGTCGCAGACTATCAATCTGACTCTGGGCCAGAATGTGTGCCAGATCGCTGCCCGTCTCGCTCAGCAGGCGATGCAACAGGTGCTCAATGCTGATTTCATAATGCCCCCGTGCCAGGGTCAGGCCTGCGGCAGACTCCACGGCCGCTGTGCACAAGGGATTGAGCCTGGCAAACAAAGGCTTTAAGTCAACGAGCATCATGATCATCGTTCTCCGCAGTAAAAAGATTCAAGCCGAAACGCACCGGCCGCTCGGCCAGTACGCGGCTACGGCCTTGGCCCAGCCATGTATTGCATCCCAGCCGCTGCCAACCCCGGCCCAGACAGGCCCCCTGGCGCTGCTGCGGCTCCAGCCACAACTGCAGTTCGCACTGCAGCGGAGCCTGTAAATACCAGGCCACGGTGCGGCTGACCCGATCAAACAAGGGCGCACCCGGCAATAAGTCGTGAAACAGCTCGGCCTGCAAAGGGCCAATTTCGACATCGGCATTGCCGGCGCAATCGAGCACCTGTTCGCCCAGCACACTGTCCTCACCCAAACGACAGGCTTGCCCGCCCAAGCGGCTGCGATAGACCGGGGCAATGCGGACAAAGCGCGGTGCACAGGGGTGGACCCGCACCGGCAAGCCCCCCAACAAACCTGCCAACAGGCTTTGCAAACCCAAGGCGGAACGTGACTTCATGCCCAGATTGCCGGCAAAAGGCAGCAGCGCCTGCGCATCATCCTGGCGTTCAGGCGCCTCACGCAGCCCTACCAGGGCATATAGCTGGCGCAGGCGCTGGCCATCACGACGCTCATGTACAGCCAGCCAGATGCGATACTTTTCCCAGGCCTGATACAGCAGCGGGTACAGAGCCGCATGCACAATGTCGATAAAATCGCGGCGGGCCGAATACCCCTGCATCGCTTCTTGAATCAGATCCTCGGTATAGAACGTGGGCAGCGGCGAGGTCACCCCATACAAACCAAAGAAATTGGCCTCAATATGAAAACGTCCATCGACACCGCGTTCGACCTTGGCCAGATCCGACTCGGGGAATGCCAATGTCAGTGTCGGCCGAATACGCAGGCGCTCGCGCAAGGCCGCATCGTCGCCCAGATGCTGGCGCAGCAAACGCGCCGCCTGGAAGAAGCTGTATTGAGGGGCCTGGGTCTGCAAATCCTGCAGCAGCCCAGCCTCTACAACAGGCGTTGCTGACCGATCTGCGCTGGCCATTGCAGCGTCTCCCCATGGACCGTGTCATGCAGCGTCAAGGCGATGAAGGTATTCATCGTCGCGCAGCCGGACAAAAATTCGTTCAAGACAGAACCGAACAGATACAGGCTGCCGGGACCTGAGAAATGATCTCCTGCGCACTCGATGCGAACCGTACTGCCCTGGACAGGCATGCCGCGCACCATGCGCCGCTGGCTTTGCACCTGCACCTGCTGAATAGATTCGATCTGGCGCAATCCGGCGGCTCGCTGCCCGGACTCCCCGCGTTGCTCGGGCAGATACAGCAACAGCAATTTGCGCAGACTCTCGGCGCTGGACAGCGCCATCTGATTGGCCTGCATGTGCGAGAGCACGCGCCAGAGCAAATCCTGCGCCAGATAGGGTTCGCGATAGGAGGTGACCCCGGTAATGTTAGAAAAAGTCACCCGCACCGGCGACCGGTCGGTCGCCTCGCAGATCTCGCCCAGGCGCAGATCATCCGGCCCGCTGCCGTCGGTACAGCTCAGGCGCAAGGACAGGACCTGCTCACCGTCTTGCGCCAGCCCAGCGCCTGGCAAGCTTAAATAATGCTCACAACCCGATCCCAGTGCTGAGGCACGTACGCGAATGTGATAGGACTGGGCGCCCGGCACACAGTCGCTGGCCGGCTGATAGCCTTGTTCCAGCCCATCCGCACTGCGCAGGTCCACCCGGTCAACACTGTAAATCTGAGCACCCTGACGCCCCGTGACTGGCCGGATACGATATTCCGGCTGCCGGTGATCCACGTACAAGGGCTGGCCATCCAGGGGATACAAGTTGACGGCCGGGCTCGCATGCAAGACAAAATTGTCCACACTGACCTCAGGAGCCCAGTCGGGCAGACGGTCAAACTCAAAACGCAGCACCAATCGCGTCCCCTGACGGGCACGCCAGCGCTCCAGTCCCTTTAGCTCCAGAAAGCGCAGCTTTTCGGGCAGGGCAAAATATTCATGCAAAATGCGCCAGGCCGGATGCGCACCTGCCGGCCAGGGTAATAAAGGATAGGCGGGGTCAAAGCCAAACGGACGCAGACACGCCGGCTCCAGCCGTACCATGCTGCCTTGGGGCGAGCCGACATAGATGGCGCGCGTGTCACGCATAAGAATTCGAAACAATCCGCTGGCCACCGTCTCGCTGCCGCCCAGCCACAACCGCAACGAGTTCCCTTCCCATTGAGCGGCATCCAGGCCTGTCAGAGCCAGTTCCAGCACCAGCGCCGGCACCTGACTGGCGCGCTGGCCTGCATCCCAATAGGCGTGTTCCAGCCGCAAAGGCTCAACAGCGACCGGATAAATCGCATTGAATACCGCGCGTTCACCGCGCTCGCCGGAAGAAGAAAAAGTCGTACCGACCGGCACCTGCAAGGTTTCACCGGTCACGCTGCGCGGACTGTACTGCATGATGGTCATGCATGGCACCGGCCGCAGGAACTGTGGAAACATCAGTTGCGCCAGACTTTGCACAAACTCAGGAAAATCGTCGTCCAGACGCTGGCGCACAAGCCCCGTCATGAAGGCCACGCCTTCGAGCAGACGCTCTACATCCGCATCGACCGCGGCCGCACTGCCCAGGAAGGGAGCCAGAGCGGGATTGCGACGCCCAAATTCGGCCGCCAAGGAACGCAGATTATGCAGTTCCTGTTCGTAATATCGATTCAACATTCCCATTTCCCTGGAGCACACGCAACAGCTAACACGTCTGTCATTGCGCTTGCAAAGACACCCGACCAGACGAGGAGATTGACGTAGCCAGCCGTATCGGCAGCTCGTGGTCGTCTACCTGCACCAGGCCTTCGAGCGAAAAGCTCAAGGACAGCACCTCACTGCCCTGCTCGCTGACCTGCACTTTGGGCGCTTTCAGGCGCGGCTCGTAGCGTTCGATCATGCGGGTAATGCTGTCGATGATCTCGCGCGTGGACCCGCTGCTAAAGGAGCCAGCCAGATTGGTGAAATCCGGCACCCCGAACTCCGGGTCCAGTGGCACGCTGCCGCGCCGGGTATTAAGGATGCGCTGCAGATGCTCGCGTATCGAGACCACCAGCACCTGGGCACGCGTGGCCTGGGTCTGGATCTGTCCCGTCTCCAGCGCAGCAATGCGCTCCAGCAGACGCAACTCGCGCATCCCTTTTCCCTCTTACTTTGGTGTGAGCCAGGAGTCTTCGGCCTCGATACCGTCCGGTTCCCAGGTCCAGACGATTTTTTCGTAGGTCAGGGCGATGTCTTCCATGTGGCCGAACTGGCGGTTCTCGGGAGCCAGGCAGTTAGGAACCCAAGTGCGCGAGCTGGTGACGACGGCCTTTTCCAGGCGAATCGTGTAGTACTTTTCTTCCGTGCCCTTAGGGCTAATACGGTAAAACTCCAGCTCGACTTTGCTCAGTTGTTCGCCCGAGCACTGTGCCTGGAAGATCTTGGGCGAGGACTTGTCGATTTCCTTGGTCAAGGTAATACCCAAGTGCTGGCGCTTGCCCGAGGGCAGGCCCGTCTGGGGGCTCTTGGGCAGTTCAATGCGATGATCGACGGCCTGGATCAGAATCTTGCCGCTGTGACCCTGAACTTCGCAGGACCCTTCGATCTTGCCCTGGGTTTCGCCTTCAAGCGTGAGATAGCATGGCATAGGCATGGTAAATTACTCCTGTTGTTAACTGACTGTGTGATGACTTAAGCAGTCGTTGCCAATACCGGGTACACCACGACGTCTGGCTGGCGTCGCGCCGGTGCCTCAAGGTGGCGATCCTGCTGACACAGGATCGCCCGCCCTCAAACTCAGTTTTTGTCCAGCTTGCCCACCAGCGACAAAGTGAACGATGCGCCCATGTACTTAAAGTGCGGACGCACTTTCAAGCCCACGCGGTACCAGCCTGGATCGCCTTCCACATCCGAAACGGTCACCTCGGCCTGTCGCAAAGGCCGACGGCTGCGCACACCCGCGCTCGGGTTATCCATATCGGCCACGTACTGACGAATCCACTCGTTCAATTCGGCTTCCAGGTCATTGCGCTCTTTCCAGGTGCCGATGTTCTCGCGCTGGATCACCTTGATGTAGTGCGCCAGACGGCTCACCACATAGATGTAAGGCAGTTGCGTGCCCAGCTTGTAGTTGGTCTCGGCCACCTTGCCTTCTTTGTTGTTGCCAAAGAACTTGGGCTTTTGCGAGGAATTAGCCGAAAAGAAGGCTGCATTGTCCGTGTTCTTGCGCATCGTCAGGGCGATAAAGCCTTGTTCGGCCAACTCGAATTCGCGTCGTTCGGAGATCAGCACTTCGGTCGGGATCTTGGTCTGGGTCTCGCCCATGGCCTCGTAGTTGTAAATAGGCAGGTCCTCGACCGCACCGCCGCCTTGCGGCCCGATGATGTTGGCGCACCAGCGATAACGTGCAAAGCTGTCGGCCAATCGGTCTGCAAACGCAAAGGCCGCATTACCCCACAGAAAGTTCTGATTGCCACCCGACACGTCTTCGTTGTAATTGAAGGTCTTGGCCGGTACCGTGTCCTCCCCATAAGGCACGCGCAGCAGAAAATGCGGCAAGGTCAGGCCCACGAAGCGGGCGTCATCGGACTGGCGAAATGAATTCCACTTGGTAAATTGCGGGCCTTCAAAGACTGCACTCAGATCTTTCAGATTGGGCAGCGCCGAGTAATTGTCTACGCCAAAAAACTGCGGCCCTGCCGAGGCGATAAACGGCGCGTGCGCCATGGCCGACACACTGGCCAAGGACTGCAGTAGCTTGATGTCCTGGGTGCCGGGACCAAACTCGTAATTGCCGATGATGGAGCCAAAGGGCTGACCACCGAACTGCCCAAACTCCGCCGTGTAGACAGCGGTATACAAGCCCGAGCGGGTAATGTCGGTAGCATCCTCAAAGTCTTCCAGCAGCGCCTGCTTGGACACATTCAGAATGGCCAGCTTGTTGTTCTCACGAAAATCCGTGCGATCGACCAGGAATTTCAGCCCTGCCCAGGCCGACTCCAAGCGTTGGAAATCGGCATGGTGCAAAATCTGGTCAACCTGACGACACAGTTTGCGATCCAGATTGGCGATCATCTCATCGATCAGGCCCTGGCTGATCTTCTCGCTTTGGCGACCCGGCTCAAGCAGCTCAGCCACAAAGGCTTCCAGCCCCTGACGGGTAATGGCATAGGCCTCATCATCAGGACGCAGGCGAGTCGATTCAATCAGCTCATCGAGCAGCGAGCCGCCTTCCTGGGCGCCTTGCGCAGTCTGAGCCTGCTGTTCCGGTGTGGTTGCAGTCATGTTTATTCCCCTTGCTTGTCCTGTACGCCCAACTCAGCCAGCAGACGCTGACGCGTGCCTTCGTCCTGTACCAGTCCCTGCAGACGCTTGCGAAAATCAGGCAGATTGCCCAGTGGCCCTTTCAATGCCTTGAGTGCGTCGCGCAAGGCAATCAACTGGCGCAGTTCGGGCACCTGATCGACCAGCGCGTCGGGCTGAAAGTCGCGCATGGACTCAAACCGCAGGTCCACAGTCAGTTGATCGTCCGGACCGGCCTGCTCATTGAGCTTGTCCTGCACCAGCAAGGTCAGCGACAGATTCTGGGCCTTGAGCACGTCGTTGAACGTATCCTTGTCCACGCTGACCGGCGTACGCGCATCCAGGGGCGTACTGTCTTCGCGCAAGGTAAAGTCGCCCAGCACTAACTGGCGAAACGGCAGCTCCACCTGCTCCTGGGCATCACCCGTGGCGGGTTTGTACACAATATTGACGCGCTCTTTGGGGGCGACGGAACCATCAGCAGCCATGTCGGTTTCTCCTGTTTAGAAAATCGGGGTCTGTTCTTTCATCGGGCACGCATCAGTTGCTCGCCACCCGTCTTTAACCGCGCCAACGCTCCATCCAACAAGCGTCGCGCAGCTTCGGCCTCGGCTCCAGCCGCCATGACCAAAGAGGTCAGGCCAAACACATCCAATCCCTCACCGTCCAGCGCCGTCTCTTTAGGCGGTTCGGCACGGCCAGCGGCAGGCGTAGGCTCAGTCACCCGCGTCCCGGACGCGGTCAGCCAGGCACGCGTCTGCTCATCGGCAAAGGGACGCCCATCGCTAAAAGCCAAGCGCTCCAGCCCAGGCAAACGCTGCAAGATCGCTTGCGTTTCGATCAGAATCGTTTGCGCACCGGCCTGCCCCTGAGGCAAAGCCTGCGCCGCCTGATAGGACAGGCGATTCAAATCCAGCCAGAAACGCATGCGTCCCAGGCGCGACTCTGCAAAGCGCAAGATCGCCGCCGGGTCCTGGGCTTCGCTCAGGCGCTCCAGCACTGCCAAGTCCGCGACAGGCGGCGGAGCAACGCGCGTCACCCCTTCCTGGGCATGCGGCAAGGTATCCAGAAACAGCCAGGCGCTTTGTCGGTTCAAGCGCAGCAGCCAGGCCGTGGCCAACAGTGCATCGTCCAGAGTCAGCAAAGACTCCTGGATCGTCGCGACGCTTTGCTCTACATAGCGCTCGGCCGCGACCACGTCGCTTAGTGTTGCAGCAGCGATGACAAGGGTCTTGTCACTCGCGGAGTCAGACCCCACCTCAGAGCGCACAGGCTGAGCGACTTCTTTGGCTGCAAGTACCGGGGCGGCCGTCTGGGTCGCTACCGCAGGTTCGTCCTGCGCCGGTTCAGAAAGCGGGAAATCAGGAACACGCGTTTCAGACGAAGTCTGTGTAACAGGTGCCTCGCTCTGGGCGGTCGGCAACAACTCTCCCAGACGCTTGCCTAAACGCCACCACGCCGGCGGTTCATCGTCTTTAGCCTGCCAGAACGCATCCAGCTCATCGCACAGGGCAAGAACCTCGTCGCGTTGCTGCGAATCCAGTCCCTCTGCGTCCCAATCGGGCTCGGACAATACCGCGTCACATTCGTCCAGCAGCCATTGCACTTGATTGCGCCGGCCACGAATGCGTGCTGCAGCCGGACTCATGGCGTCCCAATACACCGTATGCAGATCGCGTATCACCTGTAGTCCAGCAGCCAGACCACGCGTACCGTACTCATGCAACCAGGCTGCGCACAACCACACCCCGGCACTCAGATCCTTGCCTTCTTTATCCAGTACCTGAGTTGCCAGAGAGGCGACCAGCGACCAGTCCAGGGGTGTGGCAGCATGCATGTCCACACGTTTGCCAACTTCAAGCTGAAGCGACGCAAATGTCTCACTATCACGAGGCATCTGCCCATGAGGCTGTGATTGGCTGATTGCTCGTACACCTAGCTGGCTGTCCAACATTACTCCGTGTCCCCCAGACTCCAGTCACCTGTCAAAAAAAGGCGACCTACTATTGATGCACGAAGTATAGAAATGACACGTTTAAAGATCGTTAAAGGCTTCTTGGTACTTATCTAGCATGTAGTACGGCGGAATAAACACTCTATAAACGCTAGCTTGTGTCCATCGGTGTAAGTCAAGCGATCAGCGATAGCCGGACGGAACAATCTGCAAACGCTGACACAGCGGCCCAACTCCTTATGCGTCTCGGTGCCTATCAATACACTGCCGGATTACTTCAGTTGGTGATCGGGCACCGCCCAGACGAAAAAAGTGCTCCCCAGACTCAGAGTCTCGTTCGCTTTGGATCGCTTTGGATCGCTCTCGATTCTCGTGCTCCCGCAGCAGGTGCGCAGCACGCTCGCGCACTTCAAGGCAAAAAACCAAACTATGCAATTTTTAATAATAAATTTGGATTAGTTCGGTCAGAAATGTATTGAGAATCATTGCCATCATTCGATGCCTGTTTTTCCTACCCGCCGCATCTTCATCATGGCCGATCCATATACTCCAAAAAACATGGCTCGCTTATTGAATGGATTGAGCTGGGAGGTGGCACAGGGAGCCCCGTTGACTAGACATCACGTCAAAGCGGATATGACCTTGCCCATGCCAGTGGGCATCACGCAATTTCCCGCTGAGGTGCATGGCTCCGATCCTATGGGCTACTTGCCGCCTGTCGTGTCCAGAAATGCTCCCGTGACAAAGGACGCCTCGGAGCTAGCCAGCCATAAAATTGCACGGGCCACCTCTTCTGCTTGTCCCCCTCGTCCCATTGGAATGCTGTCCTTTAAGCGATCCACACGGTCCGGCTCACCACCGCTGGCGTGCATCTCGGTATAAATATGTCCTGGCCGAACGCAATTGACACGAATCCCTTCTCGGGCAACCTCTTTAGCAAAGCCCGTTGTGAAAGTCTCCAATGCTCCCTTTGACGCGGCGTAATCCACATATTCATTCGGACTGCCAAGCTTGGCCGCTATTGACGAGACATTAACAATGGAGCCTCCCTGCCCACCATGGCAATAAGCCATACGTTTAACCGCCTGTTGGCTACAAAGCATGGGGCCAAGCGTGTTGACGGCAAAAGTGCGTTGCATACGCTCGAAACCGATATTCTCCAGACGGGATTGCTGAAACAGCACACCTGCGTTATTCACCAACACGTCAATCCGTCCAAATCTCTGGTCAACTTGTTCAAAGAGCCCAGTTATCTGCTTGGGATCTGCACAATCCGCCTGGACAGCAAAAGCGTGGCGACCTGCCGCCTCTATTTCAGCGACCACTGCCAAGGCAGCAGATTCGCTTTCAGCATAGCTAAGAATGACGTTATAGCCCTGCACGGCGGCCAGGCGCGCGGTCGCTGCACCTATGCCACGGCTCCCACCGGTAACCACTATGACTGGATAATCTGATGCCAACCCCATTTGTCCCTCTCCAATGTACCGTTTCAAGGCATCATAAGGCGAAAAACCGGGCTCGGGCCAAACGTACTCTGAAACAGTGAGCACTACTTGAGACCAGCACTGAACTCCTGCATGCTGTCGATACAAACCATTGTTATATACCGCCCAGTCTTTCGATCTTCAGGCTGCGCCGCCACATGGCGAACCGCGAGCCTTGTACTACCTAACAGAGCCAACCAACATGATGAAATTCGTTTTAGTGAGTTCATGCCTGCTTGGCAAACCAGTCCGCTATAACGGCACCCACAAACTGGCTGAAAACGAGATTTTGTCGCGCTGGCTAAGTGAAGGCCGCGTCATCTCTGTATGTCCTGAGCTTGCAGGTGGAATGCCGGTACCTCGTCCGCCCGCTGAAATTATTGGAGGCGGCGGCATGCAAGTGCTTTCCGGGCTGGCACGTGTTGTAGACGCTCAAGGAAATGATGTGTCTCGCGCTTTTGTAGCTGGCTCCGTACAAACTTTGCAACAAGCAAAGCTCAAGAATATTCGGGTCGCCATCCTTAAAGAAGACAGTCCGTCCTGTGGTTCCAGCTCTATTTACGATGGTTCCTTTACCGGCATCCGTATCCAGGAACAAGGCGTCACTGCGGCGCTGCTGGAGTCCGAAGGCATTCGCGTCTTTAACGAAAAACAATTTGCGCAGGCCGAGGCCTACTTGTGTGGCTTGGAAAATGAGGATTCGGAGTGAACGAAGCCCCCTTTAGCGACGTATTTCCCTGTTTCGCCAATCAGCCCCTCTTGTTATCCCCTATCCTGCAAGAGCCACACATTTGCCTACACCTGAAGATCTCCCAGCGTCTCTCAAAGTGATAGCCCTGTGGGCCACCATGATAATTGCTCCATACCTAGCGCACAAAATCGTCTGAGGAACAGTATTTTCAAGAGACGCACGACAAGCTTGCCAAGCTTGACGGTATCGACATCGAACTCCTGCGTGCGGGCGCTTCGATGTAAAGACAAGCGGCTGTCCATACTTTCATAACGTGTAAAAGTCAGAGCAAGTTCAACCTGTCTGCCTCAAGGTGCCAAGGACAAAACCGGCTTGGTTTATTATTAATAAATGCAAAAAACACGACAAGCACAGATATATCTTCCAAGTTAATCCGGTTAACTAACCACGGCAGCTAACTAAAACTATTGAGTCCTTATAATCATCTAGTAAAAAGACCATTTTCAACATATCAGCATGCATATTAATGCCTTTTTGCTTATAGAAAACACTCACGCCTAGCAGGCGCTAATTTTCACCCATCTGAAATAGGCCCTTTTTAGCTGAAACGGAAACGCAATCCTATCTCTGTACAAAGTGTGGCATTGCATGTATTGCTGCTTCTGTCACTCTCAACGTCCGGCTAAAATTAAACCCATATGTTTTTGAACTGTTTTAAATTTTGCTAAGGCTGAAAACTTAAAACCTCTCCATGCCATCTTAGGCCTGGAGAGGTTTTCTTTAAAATTTGTTAAAAAAATATTTTTTCCCGCCAATTTTGGCCTACTTATCCAAATATGTTGTTTATTTTTTCAACCATTCCAATATAACTGGTATTTATCTTACGTAAAGCATATGGAACCTTGTAATCCCAATCCTTAGACCACGAATCACTGCTTAATGTGCAGATATTGAGACTACCAAGCTCTTGCTCCAAAGCTGCAAACTGGTCTTGCAGAGATTGGCTAGAGGCAAGACTTCGACCCTGGCTTTGCCCACGCCACTCAATGCCCTTAGCGGCAGAGTATGGAATAGGTATTAACTGAAGATCATCTTTAAACAACACCCCTTTCTCTTTGTTTGCTTTTAACTTCAGCGCACTTCCCCCATCTTTTGTGAATATCATTTTTTCGGGCAAAGCTTTTCTCAAAAGCATTAAAGAAGGGCCGAATGCATAAATATCACCATTTGTGTCGATGAACGGGAGCATCTTTATAAAAGTGCTGAAAGCTGTGGGATTATTACTTCCATAGCTGCAATAGCCTGCTTTATAGGTAATCTCTGGAGCAGGTATAGGACGGATATCGATAATTTCACTGCTTACTGACTTGTCACCAAGCAGCAGTCCTAAACCGAGCTCTGCATTTCGCAAAAACTCAAGCTGGTTCCATATTGTGTAAATTTTTTTGGCTTCATCACTTAAAGAATCAAATGCTATTTCTATAGCATCTTCCCGATCCAGATTGTCGCTTAACTTTATCTGGGCAATCTTGAAAGAATCTGCCACTTGGGATGCAGATTTAAGATGGAAAAAATCCAATTTAATATTACACGCATTAAATGTATTATAAATAGTATTTAACGTAGAAAAATCTTGCATCATGCAGCGAATCTTTAAGATATACTCTGCCACTTCATCATTGCTGATTTCATTCATATATCCCATCGACATCCATGGGAAAATATCAGACCAGTTTGCTATCCATGCCCCTAAAACCGCGTAATCAGAATTTGATTTTAAAACACCTTCTTTAGCCCCTACAAATAATGCCTTAGGTATTTTTCTTGAAATACGCGCCTCAGACAAAACATCCAATGAGTTTTCTTGAACTTTATTGGCTAAATCAACCAGGCCATCAATATTATTCTTGTCTCTAACCATTGATTTAAATTGGTCAAGACTCAGGTCTGGATCTGCTTTTTTTGCCTCCTCGTATCCTGAGGCTATAGAAAACTCTTCGGAGTCTCCAAGCTTCTTAATTGATTCTAATTTTTCCTCTATCTGCGGATCTTTTTCAGGTTTTAAAAACTCGGGTATCTCAGGAGGACGGCTTACCGAACTTTGCATTGGAGCTTTATCTAGCAAGCTGATCTCTGATATCTCAGAAAAGGATTTATTAGCAACCACATCAAACCATGAATTCACCTGATTTTCAACGCAACCACCACTAGCTAGGGCTTTACAAGAAACATTGACCTCGGAATCCTGATTTTTTTGAGCACCGTTATAAGTTTGCTCTATAGATACTGAGGTTCCTATTCCCGAATAGCTAAATGCAGCAGTTTCACCGTATTTCCAACTATTTTCCGCCTTCCTGCTAGTCATTTCTGTTGAAACGGAGCCCATTCCACCCCAGATAGCTCCAACGACTAATCCGTCACCATATGAAGAGATGAAATTCTGCAATGATTTCACCCATTCCTTCATTAACTCTTCTTTTTCTTTTTGTGAACCAAGGTGATCACGAACAGCGATAAACCTGTCCAGTACATTCAACGCCTTATGCTTAGGTCCTGCACTTAAGGAATTTAAAACATCTTCTACTAACAAATTATCAAAATCGATATATTCTATGCCCGATATCATAGAAACATTATAAGAAACTTTTATCGATTTACTCTCTGAGGCAGTGGCGTTACTTACAAACACAGAAACTGCAGATGTAAATTTAGCGATACCTGACGCGCCATATGCTCCGGAAAAACCGATGGTTCCCTCATTCAGGGAATCCGTATAAACATATTGACTCTTACCACTCATACTCATTTCAACTTCTTTCTGAGTGATCATCTTTGTAATGGGTTGATTCAATATCGATGGTGAAAAATCATTTCCAAGAACGGTAGACCCTACAGTAATCCCCAATAGCGGATTTATAGATTTAGATTCTATGGCCATGATTTTCACCATTAGTATTTTTTAACGACAGTAATAAAAATATTTCCTGATGCACCACTCGTACTGCCGCCACCTTTTTTATTAACTGCGTATTTTTCTTTATCTTTTACATCTAGCCTATCGCTATTTGACCCACTCCACGGGCAATCCCAATAATATTTAAATACTTCCGTATCGCCATCATAAAGCGAAAATCTTCCTTCAGTACCGGATGACGCATTTTCTCGTCCGCAGGAAGCTATTGTGTAGGAATCCTCATCTTTGATGATTGTTCCGTTTATCTGACTAGCGTAGATTTCTTTGTTCTTATTCCCAGGCTCATGAAATTTTCCCCAATCCAGATGAGCGCCTTTAATCTCAAAATCACCGTTAACGACAAACACCGTGATTTCTATCCACTGAGCATAGGCTCTAAGTGTTTTTTCTTCATCTGAAAAATCTTTATCTGTTTTGCTATTCATATCCAACTCCTCAGCCTGTTAATTACATTGCCCCTAACTATTTTGGGCCTGGATTACGAAAGCAAAGAGTATCAGACAGGTCAAACAAACTCAAATAACAAATTAATTTTAAAAATTATTATTTTAAATAAGGAGGCCTTCTATCTGGCCGCTAATAAAAATATTTTTATAATTCCCCGCCTAATTGTTTTATTATTTTCTATATGTTTTTTTAATTAGGCGGCCAGAACAATCACGGACTTCTTGAATAACAAGTGACAAAATAGCTCTGGTATCTCAAAAACAAGAACTCGATGAAACGCAGTGTTTATTTTTCAAAAGAAACCATCTTACAGAGTCAGCTTGAAACCCTTATGGCTAGCCGTAAAGCCTAACTGCTCATAAAACCGATGGGCGTCGGTTCGTGCCCTATCCGAGGTCAATTGAACAATGCGACATTGGCGTTGACGGCATTGTTCGACCGCCCACTGAATCATCAAACGCCCCAATCCCGAGCCACGGGCCGAGCTGGCGATACGGACGGATTCGATTTCCCCGCGCCAGGCACCTTGGTGGGACAGGCCAGGCATATAGGTGATCTGCAGGGTCCCTACAACAGCACCATTGAGCTCTACAACGGCTAAATACTGGTTAGGATCCGCTTCTATCGCTGCAAAGGCCTCCAAATAAGATTGAGCCAGGGGCAGACTGGTATTTTCACGCTGTTGACCCAGAATATCGTCAGCCAACATGGCCACAATCGCTTCCAGATCTGCTTCTACCGCAGGACGAAAAACAGGTGTAGACGTCAACTCGCACTCCTTATCAAAAAATAGACAAAACAGATGTGGAATTATGCCTGCTGGAGCTGCCTAATCTGTAGCTAGCCCTTCATTCTGACTGCATATTCTCTGTCGTGGCAGGATTGTCAGGAACCTTCTGCGCATCCAGCCACGCCAACCAGGAAGCTTGCAGACGCCAGGCACTGGCAGCACCGGGGGCGTAGCCCATGATTTCCTCGATTTCAGGTAGAGAGAAACCGCGTTCAATCAAACCCGCGGCAAAGGTATTGCGCAGTCGCTGTGGCGTCATTAACAGATCCATCTGCTTGATACCCCATTTACTGACAATACGGGCGAGCGTCGCGGGATTCATCTGTGCCTGAGGACGAGCGGCACTGATCTGGCGACTACCCGGAAAGACACGGCTGTCTTTCGTCCAGACTAAAGCGTCTTGGGCTGCGCTAAAGATTAACCAACTGCGCAAAATGCCTTCACACCAGACGGGCACAAACACGTCCCGTTTTGCCGCGCCTGTAAGCTTGAGCAAGATAGTGCCAGCCCGCCAAAGGGCAGTTTGCTCGTCATCAACGTCATGTGTTTCTGCGGGTTCTGCAGCGCGTCGAACAGCGCCTATCGCGCTAGGGTGCAACTGCCCTAACTCGACCGGGCGCAAGCCGGTACCCAGCATCACGGCCACAATCGTCATATCCCGGTATTCACGCCAACGGGCGGCGATGGTCATATCGCTGGCTAGCTCCAATACGCGCCACCGATTTTGCAGTGCCTTGATGGTGGCAACGCATTGATCGACAGAGAGAAATTGGGTGGCCTGGTTGTCGGGGGCTTGGCGCCAGCTTTCCTTGAAGGGGTCATTAATAGCGGGGGCTAGGGCTGGGTTTTCCGAGCGGCCATCCTGACGGCAAAGCTCTTCGTAAGCGCGGGCGATGACTTGTTGATAGCGCTCGCGTTGTGGTCGGCGCACATCGTCCAGATTGCTCAAAAAGTCCCGGATATCCACGGGTTTGATCTGGGTGTACTGTTTTTTGTGATCTTGCAAGGCATGCAAGAAGCGCCGCCACAAGGTGCGATAAACTCGCTGCGTACTGGGTGCCATGGGTGGGCGTTGATGTTGCAACCAAGTATCAAACAAGGCTTCCGCCGAGATGTCTGCGGCCTGCAAGCCCAAAATGGGCAGGTCAATCTGCCCTTCTTCTCGTGTAGACCGTTTTTTCATCGGGTACTCGTTATTTCCGTTAATTGCATTTTATTGTCTATCAGCGACAAGGGAATGACAAGAGGTCCAAGAACCCTAAAGCGAAACAAATAAGGACGAAGCAAGAGAAACGGTAGAACGCGCAGCAAAAAATCTGTACGTTTATACAGTATAATACAGGATCCTGACAAACTTTACGAACCACGCCACGATGCAATACTTGGTCACCACCCCCCATCGCTCTGAATATCCGAACCCCTTGGTCCTGAAACAAGGCGATTTTCTGAAGGTCGGAGAACGGTATCAAGGCCCGGAAAACTGGGATAACTGGATTTACTGCTCTACCGATGAACACGCCGGGGGATGGGTGCCTGAACAAATTATTGAGCGCCTGCCAGACCCTGGAGCAGGTCGTGCACTGCAAGACTACAGCGCGCTGGAAATGAATGTAGATAAGGGTGACCTTGTTCAAGGAGAAAAAATCCTGAATGGCTGGTGCTGGTGCCTGCGCCCCCAGGATGACGCTCTGGGCTGGGTACCTCTTAGCCACCTCTCGCCCCTACCTACTGACAACTGATCTCTTGCAGCACGGCTGGCCGCAACAACGGCCCTGACGCCCGATAAGCCCTCTGCCTCAATCACAAGGCAGAGGGTATTGAATCAGGGCATATTGTCACGCGCAGATCGTTTGCCCCTAGCCGTTCAAACATGCAATGTGAAACTATTAGGCTGGACTATCTATACAAATTCTGATGAACCCAGCCCTTATTGGTCAGGATCATTCTTGCCTGCCCTTGTACTTGCTGAGCCGTCAAAGCACGCAGATCCTCATAGGTATCCAGAACCGCACTATCTTTGATCCAACCCGCAGCGTCAGCCAGGTGATACACATAGTTCACCTGACTGACAGTAAACCCACCTGCACTGGCCGGCTCGGTGAAATCACTGATGCGGTCCAAAACCAGGCGGCCTGTACAAAAAGCGTCACGCTCGCCTTGGGACTGTTCAGCATTGGAGCGACGCAAATAGGTATCCGCATTGGCATCCAGCTCGTAACGCGGTGCGTCCTCTTTCCCAACCTGACGCAACAAACCCACCTTGGCCAACGCGGCCAGACGAGCCCGATCTTCTACGATCAAAGGGGAGTCATGCTCGGCCTGATAGGGATAGACACGTCCAGGGACACCAACACACAAGCCGTCTCGCGTATCCAGATAACGCTGGATCGCCATACTGAAATTTTCCTCATTGGCCTTTTTCGAATCCTGGCACCCTGCCAACAACCCGGCTACCACGACGACCAACGCTGTTTTCCACATAACCACTTTCCTTGCTTGCGTGCTCAAAGAACGAGTGTAGCCCGCCCCCGCCCTGCCCTAAAAGCCTTGTCACACGCTGACAAGAAAATACTCCGATAGCCGCTTCACAAGATCGATACCCCTCAATATTGCATTACTGCGTTGCAAAATCTGGCCTTTTACCTTGCTGACAAACAGGGTAAAGTCTCTGGGCTTCGTAAATGAAAGGCATTATCAATGAGCATTACCCCCGTTCCAGGTGCCCTCCCGCGCTATACCCTCGTAGCACGTACTTTGCACTGGTTGATGGCCCTGGCCCTGACTGCACTGGTGACCGTGGGCTACGTCATGAAAACCTTGCCCCTGTCACCTCTGAAACTGCAAGTCTACTCCTGGCACAAATGGGCGGGCATTTCCCTACTGGTGCTGGTGATCCTGCGCCTGCTCTGGCGTTTGTTGAACCGCCCCCCTGCTCTGCCCGCTGGCATGTCGTCTTTCAGTCGGGCTCTGGCCCACTGTGGTCATGCTGCTTTGTACCTGCTGATGATTGGCATTCCTCTGACGGGCTGGTTGATGAGTTCGGCCAAAGGTTTCCAGACGGTGTGGTTTGGCGTGATCCCCCTGCCCGATCTGGTGTCCAAAGATAAACCTTTGGGCGAGTTGCTGGTCCAAGTCCACATCTTTTTGAATTACGCCCTGATTGCCATGGTCAGCCTGCACATTCTGGCGGCTTTAAAGCATCAGTTCATAGACCGTGACGGCTTGCTAGGCCGCATCACCTTTACTTTAGGTAAAGCCAAATCATGAAAAAATCTGTCTTCGTGCCTCTGCTGATCGGCGCCTTGGGCCTGAGCGCCAGCCTGTCGGCCAATGCCAAGAACTACCAGGCCCTGGACACCCAAAATAGCGAAATCGGCTTTCAGTATTCCCAAATGGGCGTGAAGCTGGACGGCCAGTTCCGCCAATTTGAGGGCGAACTGAATTTCAACCCCGACGCCCTGGATCAATCCAAGGTCGTACTGAAAGTCGCACTGGATAGCGTTGACACCGGCTCCGAAGAAGCCGATGACGAATTACAGGACGTGCGCTGGTTCGATATTGATGCACATCCCCAGGCCGTTTTCAGCTCCAAAAGTTTCCGCGCCGTCAGCGCCCAGCACTATGAAGTGCAAGGCATCCTGCAAATCAAAGGCCGTGAACAGCCCATCACCGTGATGGCGACCATGACCCCCGAAGGTGACAAAGCCACTTTCAGCGGCGCCTTTGACATCAAGCGTGGCGATTTTTCTATCGGTGAGGGTTCCTGGTCCAGCTATGACATCGTGGCCAACGAGATCACCGTCAACTTCAAGATTGATGCGAAATAAGCAGACGCATCAACGTCTCCTCCCCGTATAAACAAGGATTGCACCCTTATGATCAAGCCCGTGATTGCCCTGTCAGCTAGTTTTCTATTGGCTTTTGCCGCTCAGGCCGCGCCGGTCACTTATCAGGTTGAACCCAGCCACACCTTCGTCCACTTCAGTTACAAGCATTTGGGCTTGAGCACCCAAAGCCAGCGATTTAACAAGTCACAAGGTACCGTCACCCTGGACCAGGAAGCCAAAACCGGCAGCATTGACATGAAAGTCGATACCCGTTCGGTCAGCACTGGCTTTGCCCTGTTCGACGAACACATCCAGGGCAAGGATTACTTTGATACCGCGCAGTTCCCCGAGGCCACCTTCGTGTCCAAGGACATTCAGTTCGACGGGGACAAGCCCGTATCTGCTCAAGGCGATCTGACCATCAAGGGGATTACCAAGCCCGTGACCATGACCATTGAGTCCTTCCTGACGATGCCCCAACACCCGATGTTGAAAAAGCCCGCTCTGGGCGCGGACGGCAAGATCACGGTCAAGCGCAGCGACTTTGGCATGCCGGCCAATGTGCCCCACGTGGGCGACGTGGTCACCATTCGTATTGCACTGGAAGCCATCGCCCCCTAACCCAGACTTGCCCATCAGCATGGAAATCTGATTACAGAATTTCCTGCACCACTTCCAAGGGACGCGCCAGACGCGTCCCTTTTGCTGTGACCACGATAGGACGGTTCAACAAGATAGGATTGGCTTCGATGGCTGCCAGCAAGTCCTCATCGCTTAGATCAGGATTGCCCAGATTCAGCTCGCTGTAAATGGCTTCTTTGCTACGCATAGCCTCACGCACCGTCAAGCCTGCAGCCGCAATCAGCGCCTTGAGTTCGCTACGTGTCAAAGGAGTTTTCAGGTACTCGATAATCTCCGGTTCCAGACCTTTTTCACGCATCAGGGCCAAGGCATTACGCGAAGTGCTGCAGCGCGGATTATGATAGATTTTGCTCATGACAGTCTTTGACTTCCTATAAACCGTATTCAGGCGAACAATAGTAGCCCAGCGCCGCCGGATACGTCATCTGGGTAGCTTGCCGCAGCCAGGCCAGCGTCTGCATTTCGCCAGGAGAACACATGATCGACCTGTATTACTGGACTACTCCCAACGGACATAAAGTCACCCTGTTTCTGGAAGAGTCCGGTCTGCCTTACACCATCCACCCCATCAATATTGGCCAGGGCAATCAATTCAAACCCGAATTTCTGCGTATCGCTCCCAATAACCGTATTCCCGCCATTGTTGACCAGGCCCCGCAAGACGGCGGCGAGCCTATCGCCCTGTTCGAGTCCGGCGCCATTCTGCAATACCTGGCAGAAAAAACCGGCCAGTTCCTGTCTGCCGACTTGCGAGTCCGCACCGAAACCTTGCAGTGGCTGTACTGGCAAATGGGGGGACTAGGCCCCATGGCAGGTCAAAACCACCACTTCAATGTTTATGCCCCTGTCAAAATCGAGTACGCCATTGACCGCTATGTCCGTGAGACCGGCCGCCTCTACGGTGTGTTGAACAAACATCTGGCACAGCGCGACTTTATCGCCGGAGACTACTCCATTGCCGATATGGCCAGTTATCCCTGGATTGTCTCCCACCAGCGCCAAAGCCAGAACCTGGACGACTTCCCAAATGTGAAACGGTGGTTTGAGCGTATTGGCGAGCGCCCCGCGACCCGCCGAGCCTACGCCTTGACTGAGCAGATCAACCCCGGTTCGCCTGCATATGCCCCCAAGGCACACCAAATCCTCTTTGGCCAAGATTCCAACACTATCCGATAGGACTGATTCCATGACCTTACAGCGCCCCTCTCAGCTGCTGCTTATTGGCCTGACAGCCATGGCTCTGTCTGCGTGTTCCAGCACGCCCAGCAACATCTCCCTGATTCCGACACAAACCCAGGATCAGACTGAAAAGGACGGGGTCTTTACCCAGCCTCTGGATTACAAACATGTCAAACCAGGCTGTACGGGTGAATGCCCACGTCTGGAAGTCAAGTCCCTGATTTTCCCCGGCAATTCCGAGCTGACCAAGCTGGTCGATGAAAGCCTGGCCAACATGACAGTCATTACAGACCGTCATCCCGGTTACCGTGGCTTGAAGGAGTTCGAGAACTACTACTGGGTGACGGCCAATAATCGTGACGAAGTGCACTTATCTGCTCGTACCCGCTATCGCAACCGTGATCTCACCGTGATAGAGCTCAGTTCGGGTATTTATATGACGGGTGCCGCCCACGGCATTACCGCCACCCAGTTCATCAATTGGGACAATCGTCTGAAAGTCGCTTTGCCGGTGGAGCGCATTATTGCTCCCGGCAAGATCAAACCCTTCCAGGAACTGGTTCGCCAAGCCCACAACAACTGGGTTTCCAACCTGAGCGAAGCACGTGAAGACCGCGCTGGCTGGGACAGAATGTGGCCCTTCCAGCCTGCCCAAACAATCGCACTGACCGATCAGGGCTTGCTGGTGAAATACAACCCTTACGAGATCGCTCCCTACTCCTTCGGTCAGCCCGAGTTCCTGCTGCCTTACTCGGAGCTGCGAGGCATCCTGCGTCCGGCCTACCTACCGGCCAATTAAGCATTTGGGTCACATAACGCACACAGGCAGCGCATTTCCGACTGCCTGTTCATAAACACAGTGTGCTCATATGCTATGTCAGGCCCGGCGTCTTTAGTCATACCCAGTCGGCCCCCCCCGCTCTTAGCGTCCGATCATCCCTCTCTTGCAGGCGCCCATACCATCATGTCTGATAACTTGTTCCGCTTTCACGACCTGTTTGCTCAACTGGGTCTGCCCAACACTCCCGAGGCGATTGCCAGTTTTCTGGAAAAACACCGCCCCTTGCCCAATGACATCCTGCTGGCCGACGCTCCCTTCTGGAACAAGTCTCAGGCCGAGTTCATTCGGGAGAAACGATTGCTGGACTCTCCCGAATGGATCCAGATCATTGACCAGTTAAGCGAAGCCCTGCGTCAAACAACTGGTGTGCTGAACCTGTCAGGCCCTTGCCGCGTTCTGGCCCTGTCAGGCAGTCTACGTCAACGCTCCTTCAACACCGCCCTGGCACATGCCGCTCAAGCCCTGGCCCCGCAAGGGATGAGCATCGATGTGGCTACCCTGCACGGTATTCCCTTGTATGACGGTGATATCGAGAGCAAGGACGGCATTCCAGACGCCGTGCTGAGCTTGAAGGAAAAGATCCTGAGCGCCGATGCCCTGCTGCTGGTCACCCCGGAATACAACAACGGCGTCCCCGGTGTGTTCAAAAACGGGATCGACTGGTTGTCCCGTACGGATATGAAAACTATCTTTTCGGGCCGCATTACGGGACTGATCGGTGCCTCCATGGGTGGCTTTGGCACGATCTCTTCCCAGACAGCCTGGTTGCCTACCCTGAAAATGCTGGGCGTGTCCCTGTATAGCGGCAGCTCTTTACTGGTGTCTCGTGCGCAGAACTCCTTTGATGCGGAAGGCAAGCTGCAAGATGAGACTATCCAGAAAATGCTGAGCAGCTACCTCCAGGGCTTCCAGACCTTTGTGCATGCTTCGCAGATGGCCAAGGCGCAAGAAAGAAAAAACTAATTAAGCAGCAACAGCTCAAAAAGCTTATAGGACTTTGCCTATAGGGCCGCTAAAACCTGAGCCGATAAGTGGGGTCATGTCGTAGGAAGCCCGTATCACTACACACCCTCAGAATCGCTGCAACAAAAAAGGAGCCTTGAAGGCTCCTTTTTCCATCCTGTCCCTGGCTTAAGGCTGAACCGGCTTTTCAAAACGGTCCAGGTCAAAATACCGACTGCTACTGTCCGACGAAGCGGGCTTGGAGCTTGAGCTATCCGCTGCAGGAGCGGGTTCTGGTTCTACCGTCACGGTTTGCACCCGGTTCAGATCAGGCTGCTCTACCCGCTCAGGCACACCATAGGTCTGTACCACGCCACCCGAATACGTCCCCGCTGCAGCCGGTGCTGCAGCCGCTTTGCGTGCAACGGCCTGATCCAGATAGCTGGCCAACTGCTCATGGTTTGCCGAACGTGCCCAATCTGCCGGACTCAAGCCTTGAGCATTTTGCATGCTCGGGTCCGCACCCGCTGCCAAGAGCATATCGACGACTGCCCGTTTGCCTGACAAAGCCGCCATCATCAAAGGACTGGTTCCGTCGGGCGCAGGTGCGTTCACAATCGCTTTTTGAGACAGCAGGTAGCGCACGGTGTCTTCATGCCCTTTAGAGGCAGCGTAGTGCAAAGGCGACCAGCCCACCCGATTCACTTGCCCACCCCGCGCCTGCAGATCACGCAAACGAGCGGTTTCCCCCATCAGGGCCAGATACATCATGGGAGTTTCGCGGGCCTCGTTCTCGATGTTCACATTGGTTTGGCGATTGGCCAGCAAGGTGTCCACCACTTTCCAGGACTTGTTGCGGATCGCCAGCATCAAAGAAGGATTACCCTTGGCATCCAGCGCATTGGGATTCGCTCCCTTAATGAACTCCTGCTCGATGATATTCGGGCGATCATTTTCCAGCGCCAAGTACCAGTTTCGGCTTTCCAGCTCCGGCTCCTGCGCCGACACGGGGGCTGACAGCAGAAAGGCCAAAGGAAGCACCATGGAAAGGATGGTTTTATCGAGTATTTTTCTTTTATAAATCATCTTATTAAATCCTTTTCATAAAGTGCTTTATTAATTTATGAAAGTACAGAGGGGGGGGTTGCTTAACGCCGCATTTTTTTATGCTCAGGGGGACTTCAAGAGCCCACAAAACAGTTTAAGAAACACAGCTAAGCTATTGATTATCAATAAAAAACATCATTTCATATCCATTTCCCGCCAAACCAAAAAAGGGGAGAAAATTATGAAAACTTCTATTTTTATATTTAAAATCAATAGATTAAACAGCAATCCTAAAGCATCAGATTAACTTCAATGCATGTCTCAGCAAGACCGTGAACCTTGAGCTAAACCACGACTACGGCCTCAAAAAGACCTCTAAACAAGATTAAATTAAAGCTGTACCTTACTGAATAATTTGAAAAAATTCTCCGTGCTGGCCTCTTCCACTTCCTTGACCGAGATCCCGCGCAGCTCCGCGATCTTCTCGGCCACATGAATGACCAGGGACGGATTGTTCGTTTTGCCTCGATATGGCACAGGAGCCAGAAACGGCGAGTCCGTTTCGATCAGCAAACGATCCAGCGGCACTCGTTGTGCCACATCTTGCAGTTGGGTGGCGTTCTTGAAGGTCACAATCCCGGAAAAAGAAATGTAGAAATTCAAATCCAAAGCCGCTTGTGCCACTTCCCAGGTCTCAGTAAAACAGTGCATCACGCCCCCGGCAATCTGTGCCTGCTCTTCGCGCATGATGGCAATGGTGTCCTCACTGGCCGAACGGGTATGAATGATCAAGGGCAGCCCCGATTCGCGGCTGGCACGGATATGGGTGCGGAAACGCTCACGTTGCCAATCCAAGGGTTCCTGCAAGCGGTAATAGTCCAGACCCGTCTCGCCAATCGCCACTACCTTGGGATCTTGGGCATGCCGGATCAGCTCCTGGACGGTAGGCTCAGTGACTTTCTCGTAATCCGGATGCACGCCGACCGAAGCAAACAGATGGCCGTGAGGACGCACCAGGTCCATCAAACCGGGCCAATCGTCCATATCCACGCTGACCACCAGCGCACAGCCCACCTGGTTCTGGCGCATCCTGTCCAGGATGTCGTCCAGATTTTCAGCAAGTTCAGGGAAATTAAGATGGCAATGCGAATCAACAAACATGGTTAGACGGTACTTTTTTAAACACGACGACATGCCTGGTGCAATCGGTCCAGGACATGATGAATAAACAATTTAGCATTGAGTGGGTGATTGCCAAGCGCCTTTTGCTGGACCAGCCACTTCAGGGCTTCTGTTACCGCCGTGGTGTTGGATTGGGCGGCCAAGGCATCAATGCGTTTTTGCAAAGAAGGATAGTAACGCGCCGGTTGAGCAAAACTACCCAGTTCAATATCGACAAACAAGCGCTGCCAATGGTCGATCCACTCTTGGGCAGGCAGTTTTTCCAGCGTATCGGCCAAGGACAAATCCGCCTCACGACCCGCTTTCAACACCCCATCCATCCAGGCGCTGAGCCAGTCCGGACACGGTGCATTCATCTCCTGACTGGCACTGAGTGCTTTGAGCGGTGCTCCTCCCCAGGCAGCCAACCAGTCCGAGGCTTGATCCACGCCTTGTTGCTCCAGCCATTGCACCGCTTGCTGGGCATGGGGTGCCGGCAAGGGCAAACGGCGGCAACGCGATACCAGTGTGGGCAAGAGTCGGTCTGGGGCATCGGCAACCAGCAGGAAAACGGTACGTTCAGCCGGCTCCTCCAGAACCTTCAGCAAGGCATTGGCGGACACCAGATTCAGGGCTTGAGCCGGATACAGCACCGCCACGCGCCAGCCCCCTCGATGGGTGCCGGTATTGAACCAATGTTGCAACTGACGCAATTGCTCCACCCGGATTTCCCGAGAAGGATTTTTGCGAGCGGCCGACTCTTTAGCCAAGTCCCCGTCCTGAATATCCGGCCCCTGCTCTTGCAGAGCAAGCGCATCCGGGCGCAGTAAACGTAAATCGGGATGGTTTCCCCCCCGCACCCACTGACAGGCCTGACAGTGACCACAAGCCAGCCCCTGCACAGGCTGGTCGCACAATAAACTGGCTGCGGCTGCACGAGCGAATTGCGTCTTGCCGATGCCCGGCAGACCGTGGATCAGCCAGGCATGGGCAAAACGCTCCTGATGACCCAGCCAGCTTTGAGCAGTCTCGATTTGCCAGGGTAGAAAAGTCAAACTATCAGACACCGTATTGCCTCAAGGTTGCACAACAAAAGGCCTGATTCGCGCAGGAAGGGCAAGGCAATCGCCCCCGCTTGAACAGCCCAGCACACATTGTAATATGAACCGGTAAAATGCCTGCTCCACTACCAAGGATAATGAAGTGAGCTTATTGATCGGGCTGGCCGCCAAAGCGCGCTCAGGCAAAGATACCGTCGCCAATCTGCTACTGGCACACAACCCTTTATTGGCTGCCTATGCCTTGGCCGACCCCGTAAAAATGGGCTGCGAAGTGCTGTTTGGTCTAAGCCCGGCCCAGGCCTGGACCGACGACAGTCTGAAAGAAGTGCCTATTGCCCTGTGGCAACGCTCCCCCAGACAGTGCTTTCAGCTACTAGGGACCGACTGGATGCGCCAGCGTGACCCCGATCACTGGCTGCGCCGTGCCCAGCATGTACTGGAATTTGGCCCTGGCGCCCCCCTTGCCAGAGACGTTCAGGATTACTCGGTCTGGGCGCTGGCCTTGGCCGCGATTTACGGCATGGTGCCCGAACACCTGGATGATAAGCGTGCTGATCACATTGACGCCTTTTGGGGTTTGAGCCCGCGTCAGGCGGCCGAGCACTTGCGTAATCAGGTTCTAGCCACCTATCCGGATTACGAGCAGCGTCGCCAAAGCTTGCCCCTGTTCCTGCCCAGCCACCAGCTTCCTGATATGAGTCAGGCCCGTTGCCTGCTGATCAAAGACATTCGTTACGAAAACGAGGCCAATTTCATCCGTGAACATGGCGGGGAAATCTGGCATATCGAACGCCCGGGCAACCCGGTGATCAGCCAGCACTCGTCTGAATGGGGCGTAGAACGCGCTCCCCAAGACTATCTGATTCAAAATAATGCGGGCCTGGAAGAGCTCGCCAACAAGGTCCATGATTTGTGGGCAGGGTTCGCGCAAAGGCACGATTTGGAGCGCTGACTCACGGTCACCACAATAGCAAAGCCCGATACGCGCCCCCAGGCATTGGGCCAGCAGCATTCAGGCCCCTGAGGGGCCTGATCTGGTTTTAACGCTTCAGAATATATTTGGCGACGGCCCGATTATGTGCAGCCAGATTGGCCGAGAACTCGCTGGTTCCATCCCCACGCGATACAAAATAATAGAAATTATGTTTTTCGGGATGCAAGGTCGCCATCAAGGAAGCCTTACCGGGACTGGCAATCGGCGTGGGTGGCAATCCATTGCGCGTGTACGTGTTCCAGGGTGTATCGGTCGTCAAATCACGCTTGCGAATACGGCCCTCATAAGCCGAACCCATGCCGTAAATAACCGTCGGGTCTGTCTGCAAAGGCATGCCGACACGCAAACGATTCATGAATACCCCAGCCACGCGTGCCCGGTCCTGGCTGTGGCCCGTCTCACGTTCCACGATAGAGGCCATGATCAAGGCTTCATACGGGGTCTTCAAGGGCAAATCCGCGTCCCGGTCCGCCCAAAGCTGCTCCAGCAGTTCCTGCTGGGCCTGAAAACCGCGACGCAGAATGTCGATATCCGCCGTACCGGGCACAAAGACATAGGTATCGGGATAGAACAAACCTTCTGGATGAGACGCATCCACACCAAAGCGCTTCAACAAATCGGCATCGCTCACCTCGCTCAAGGTCTGTCGAACCTGAGGGTTGCTTGCCAGCGTGTCACGTATGCGTTGATAGGTCCACCCCTCGGGAATGGTCAAACGGGTCTGCAGCATATTGCCGCTGGACATGCGCTCCATCACCACCCACGGTGTATCCCCGCGTACCGCCTCATAAGCCCCCGCTTGCAAGGAGGTATCCAGACCAGAGAGACGCGCCATCCAGACAAAGGCATCTTCCTGAATATCGATCCCGGCCTGCTGCATACTGCGCGCAATCGCACGGGGACCTGAACCGGCAGGGACCACATAATCGATGCGTTCAGCACGCATCGTCACGGGCTGCTTCTTGGCCCAATACCAGGCACCACCCGCTATCACACAGGCGACTACCAACCAAAGGCCCAACAGGGCAGAGAAGATCTTGACAGTTTTTTTCATGCGAGCGCTATTGTAAACAGAATAAGGCGGCGTATTCCTGAATATGTGTCACAGCCCAACACCGAAACTGGGATCAGTCAGCCCCGCCCTCTCCTTCCACCCAGCCCATGCCCTGATCCCAGCGGGGGTATGCCCCTAGAACCAGCCTCGCACACGGTATCATTGATGTTTAAATTTATTTTTTCGCTCAGCCATGACCGGAATGCCTGCTCCCTCCTCTTTCGCCCTGCCAGATTTGTGCGTCCTCCAGTTCCAAGGAGCCGATGCCGTGTCTTTTCTCCATGCTCAAGTCAGCAATGATTTGGAGCACCTGGCTGCCGACCGTGCCTGCATCGCGGCCTATTGCACCGCCAAAGGTCGCAGCTTGGCCACCATGGTGTTGTGGCGCGAGCAGAACGAAACGGTCTTTGCCCTGGTCCGCCGTGATCTTAGCGAAGCCCTGATCAAGCGCTTACGCATGTTCGTGCTGCGCAGCAAAGTCGCGATCAGTCTGGCCGAGTTACAGGTTTACGGTGTGGCCGATTCGTCCGCTGCCCAAGCCGTCTGGAATGTGCGGCGCGAAGGTGGCGACACCCTGATTCAGGCCCCCGGCGATCTGGACGGCTTGAATCGTCACTGGCGAATTTCTCCCCAGCAGGACGCAAACGCTCAGACTTCTGAAGGTCGTTGGGAAACGGCAGATATTTTGGCCGGCTTGCCCTGGATCAGCGCCGACACGCAGGATTTGTTCATTCCCCAGACCCTGAACCTGGATCTGATCGATGGCATCAACTTCAAGAAAGGTTGTTATCCGGGCCAGGAAGTTGTGGCTCGCAGCCACTATCGAGGCACGATCAAACGGCGCATGATGGCCGCCCGTACCGCCGTTCTGGACACGGCACCACAGACGCCGGAAGCTGCCGATGTGTTTCTGGTCTCGCAGAATGCGGAACCGCTGGCCGCCGCGCGCATTATCAACCGCGCCTGGCATAACGGGCAGCAACGTCTGTATGTCTTGATGGAAGTGGTACTGGCGGACCTGGAACAAGGCCAGTTTCAACTGGAGCAAGGACAGGCGCTGGAACTGCAGCCCCTGCCCTACGCACTGCCAGAACTTAGTGCTTCTGACGGTACAAATTAAGAATGCTGGAGAAATCCAGCCCTGCATTCTGACCTTGTGCGGCGTGCAGGGCGAACAGGTTGCGTGCCAGTTCGCCCAAAGGCGTCGCGCTGTTCTGGCTGACAGCCGCATCGGCTGCCAGACCCAGGTCTTTCAGCATCAGGCCCGTGGCAAAGCCACCCTGATAATCACGCGAAGCCGGTACATCCGGCATCACCCCAGGCCAGGGGTTGTACAGCTCGGTTGCCCAGTTTCGACCGGAACTGCGCGCCATGATGGTCGACAGCACGGCAGGGTCCAGACCGTGGGCAACGCCCAAAGCCAAGGCTTCAGCAGTACCTGCCATCAAAATCCCCAAGAGCATATTGTTGCAAATCTTGGCAACCTGACCCGCACCGGCTTTACCCGCGTGGAAAATGTTCTTGCCCATGGCATCCAAGTAAGGGCGCGCCTTTTCCAGGGCCTGATCCTCGCCCCCGACCATAAAGGTCAAGGTGCCAGCAATGGCGCCACCGGTCCCACCGGAGACCGGCGCATCCAGCATTAACAGACCCAGCTTGCTGGCTTTGGCCGCCAGATCCTGGCTGGTTTGCGCATCAATGGTGCTGCAATCGACCAGCACCGTACCGGGGGCCACAGTCTGCAGCAAGCCGTTCTCGCCCTCGTAAACCTGACGAACATGGCGGCCAGCAGGCAGCATGGTAAAGACCATCTGCGCGTCTTGGGCGATTTGCACCGCCGATTCCCCCACCTGTGCCCCTGCTGCCTGTAGTTCCTGCATGGCTTGCGCATTCAAGTCAAAGACTTTCAGGCTATGACCGGCTTTAAGCAGATTCAGCGCCATGGGTTTACCCATATGGCCCAGCCCGATAAATGCAATCGTGTTACTCATTTTGTCTCCTCGTCATTATGAAAGCGGCGCCGTCTGGCGCCGCAGCGGTCTGCCTGGGTTACAGGTCAGCCAAGGGATGAGTCGTTTCTGCCGGCCAGGCAGGAACAAAAAACCGTTCCACCCAGCGTGCATCCGCCTGTTCCAGCAAGGCAGGATTCCAGCGCGGCTGTTTGTCTTTATCAATCAGCAGTGCCCGTATGCCTTCCTGGAAGTCGCCCTGTACGCCACATTGCAGCGACACTATGTATTCCAGACGGAAAACATCGGCCAAAGACAGGTGATGCACCCTCTCCAGCAGCTCAAAGGACAAACGAGCCGAGCCAGGCGCACCTTTGGCGAAGGTTTGCGCGGCACGGGACAACCAGGGGTCGGCACTGCCCTGCCACTGCTGCAGAGCCTGTGTAATGCGTTCAAATTCACGGCTAGCGCAAACGTCACGCAGCATGGCGTAGTTCTGCTCCAGCGGGCCGCTATCGGGGCGAGCGCCATCCGCCAAACGACACAGGATCTGATGCACGCTGCTGTCACACACAGCGCGATCATCGGACCAGTTTGTGGTTTGCAGGGCCTGGAGCAAGGCGTCGAAATGCACCCGTGGCAAGTAGGCATCCGCCAGACCCAGGAACAAGCAGTCCGACGCGTTGATTTGTGCGCCACTCAGTGCCAGAAAATGGCCAATGCCGGCAGGCAGATGCGACAGCATCCAAGTGCCGCCCACATCGGGAAACAGGCCAATGGAGATTTCGGGCATGGCAAAACGCGTGGTATCGGTTACCACACGATGGCTGGCGCCGTTGAACAGGCCCACGCCCCCGCCCATCACAATCCCGTCACCCCAGCACAAAATCGGCTTGGGAAAGGTATGAATCAGATAGTCCAGGCGGTATTCCACATCGAAAAATTCGCGGGCGTACTCGTTATTCCAGGCCGAGCCACCCTGGTTCTTTTGCATGGAGGCGTACAGCGAATGCAGATCGCCCCCTGCGCACAGCGCCTTTTCTCCGGCACCGTGCAATACGATCATGGCAATACTGGAGTCCTGCGCCCATTCCTGAAACTGCTTGAACAGCAGTTGGCACATCTCCAAATTAAGTCCATTCAGGGCTTGCGGGCGGTTCAGCGTAGCAACACCAATCGCCTTTCCGTTCTGGCCGGGCAGGCGATCAAACAAAACAGAATCCGTCATCGAATATCAGCTCCAAGATCAATGATTTGTCGTGCGATGATGACACGCATGATCTCGTTTGTGCCTTCCAGAATCTGGTGCACCCGAGTATCGCGCACCAGTCGCTCCACAGGATAATCCTTCAAGTAACCATAACCGCCAAAGAGCTGTTGCGCATCCACGCAGGCCTGAAAACCCAGATCCGTGGCCATGCGTTTGGCCATGGCGCAGTACGTGCTGGCCTGACTGCTGCCGGCGTCCAGGTGCGAGGCGGCCAGACGCACCATTTGACGAGCAGCCACGACACTGGTCAGGATATCGGACAATTTGAATTGCAGGGCCTGGAACTGATCCAGACTCTTGCCGAACTGGCGGCGCTCCTGCATGTATTGGCGGGCGGCATCATAAGCGCCTTGGGCGGCGCCTACCGAGCAACAAGCGATATTGATACGGCCACCGTCCAGGCCCTTCATGGCCAGCTTGAAGCCCTCGCCTTCCTGGCCCAGCATGGCCGAGGCAGGAACACGCACACGCTCAAAGGTAATGCCCCGTGTGGACTGGCTGTTCCAGCCCATCTTCAATTCTTTACGACCGTAGGTAATACCGGCGGCATCAGCAGGTACGGCAAAGGCGGAAATCCCCTTGGGACCGTCACCGCCGGTACGAGCCATGACCACCAGCAGGTCCGTGTCCCCAGCACCGGAGATAAAGGCTTTGCTGCCACTGATCAGATAATCGTCACCATCACGTTCGGCGCGGGTACGCAGGGAGGCGGCGTCCGACCCCGCACCGGGTTCAGTCAGACAATACGAACCCAATTTCTGGCCACTACTCAGCAACTCCCCCCATTGAGACTTGATCTCCTCCGTACCCCAGGTGCCCACCATCCAGGTCACCATATTGTGGATGGTCAGAAATGCGGTGGTCGACGGGTCAACCGCAGCCATTTCCTCAAATACCAGGCTGGACTCCAGACGTCCCAGGCCCAGACCACCGATGGATTCCGGGGCGTACAAGCCGCAAAAACCCAATTCACCCGCTTTACGGAACGCCTCGATCGGGAAAATTTGTTCCTCGTCCCAACGCGCCGCATGCGGTGCCAGCTCCCCTTGTGCAAACTCGCGAGCCGCTTGCGCAAAAGCGTTCTGATCGTCTGTCAGTATCATGTCTGTCTCCTTATTTTTACCCACCATAATGCGAGCCGCCCCCTTTAGTTGTCGTGCTGATGACAATCAGCATTTTCATAGGGAACAGCGCCAGGCAGAAGGCGACAGTCTAGCTGAAAGTAGCAGCCTGATGATCAGGCCGGAATGAACTAGGCGCGGACGGGTTTGCGGCGGGGTCTGGCGGCAGCGCGTGCCGCCAACTTGTGCGCGTAGCGACGACGGCGGGAATCCATCGGGTCAAAGACCAACTCACGGTAGACCTCCACCCGGTCCTGATCCTGCAAGAGCTGATCCAACTGGCAACGTTGGCCATAGACACCGACGTGCAATGCGTCCAGGCCCTGTTCATCATCCAGCGGTGGCAGGCCGCACTCACGCAGCCCTTCGGCAATTCCTGCTTTTAAAAGCGCATCACGGACACAACTGCCCGCAGGCAAACGCAGGGCGGCTTTCCAGACCTGGGCCTGAGTGGCCACAATTACGCTGACGGATAACTCAGTCACCGTAAACCTCTTGGGCGCGGCGCGTAAAGGAGTCGATAAAGCTGTTGGCAACGCGGTTAAAGATGGGACCCACGACCATTTCCAGCGCGCGGCTGGAGAATTCATACTCCATGGTGAACACGATCTTGCAACCGTCTTCGCCCAAAGGAGTAAACTGCCAGTCCCCCGTCAAGGCCGAGAACGGACCTTTGACTAGGCGCAAGACAATACGGTTGGGATAATCGTGTTCGTTGCGTGTGGTGAAGGTTTGACGAATACCCGCAATGCTGATGGTCACCGAGGCTTCCATCCCCTTTTCGTCGCGCTGATTGACGGTCGCGCCACCACACCAGGGCATGAATTCAGGGTATTTTTCCACCTCTGCAACCAAATCAAACATCTGTTCGCAGCTATAAGGAAGGAGGACGGAGCGTTTTACTGTATGCATCAGGTCTGGTTAATAGATAGAATGTTCTGATTTTACAATCTATGGTTGGCAATTAATTCATGAGTATTGTTGATAATCGCAAGGCTACCCACGAATATTTTATCGAAGAGCGCTTTGAGGCCGGTCTGGTCCTGGAGGGCTGGGAGGTCAAGGCGATCCGAGCTGGTCATGTTCAGCTCAAAGAAAGCTTTGTCATCGTACGCGAAGGCGAGCTGTTTATTATCGGGATGCACGTCAGCGCCTTGCCGACCGCGTCCACCCATATCCGGCCCGATGCTACTCGTACACGTAAACTACTGCTCAAAGCCGAAGAAATCAGCAAGCTGATTGGCAAGGTTGAGCAACGTGGCTACGCCCTGGTTCCCCTGAACCTCCACTACAAGAAAGGTCGTATCAAGCTGGACTTCGGCCTGGGACGCGGTAAAAAACTGCACGATAAACGTGATGTTTCCCGCGACAAAGACTGGAAGCGCGAACAAGAACGCTTGATGAAACACGACACCCGCCGTAAGACGAATGAATAAAAACGGGCTAAAAAGCCCGTTTTGTTCCAAGTCTCAATGTAATTTAACACGAGGGGCGGCCCGTTTGCTGAGCAAACGGCCCAAAGCCAAGGTTGCCGTTCGCGCAACCCCCAAAATCGCCATGTGGTGCATCAAGTGCAGGCTCATATACATAATGCGAGCCAGCAAACCCTCTACAAACCAGCTCTTGCCAGACAGAACCCCCATCAGGCTGCCTACCCCACGGCTATGGCCCACCGAGACCAGTGAGCCGTAGTCCTTGTAGACAAAGGGAGCTTCATCAACCGGCTTGCCTTGAATGCGAGCAGCCAACCGCTTGCGCAAGTAACTGGCTTGCTGGTGTGCGACCTGTGCGCGAGCAGGCAAGAACTGGCCTTCCTTGTCCCAAGGCACTTGCGCGCAATCGCCCAACGCCCAAATATACGGATCGGGCGTAGACAAACAGGCGTCCAGCACCAGTTGATTGATACGGTTAACAGGTAGACCGAGTTGAGCCAAAAAGGCAGGGGCTTCAATCCCTGCGGCCCAGACGCACAAATCGTTGGGATACTGACCACCGTTCACATCCTCAATGTGATCAGCCGCCAAACGGCTGACTCGCACCGAGGTCCGTACCGCCACACCACGCTGCTCCAGCAGGCTTTGCGCGGTAGCCGATAGCTTGGGCGGCAAGGCGGACAGAATGCGATCGGCACCTTCCAGCAAGGTGATACGCACTTCGCGGTCCGAGCTGCTGCCCGGAATGCTGTAAATGCTTAAATCGGCACGGGCTTCCAGCAACTCGGCTGCCAGTTCTACCCCGGTAGCCCCGCCCCCAACAATATTGATGTACAGGGGCGCCCCCGGTTCACGCTGCGCGCGGCGGGTCACACTGATCAGCTCATTGAGCAGCTTCAAACGGAAACGCTCGGCCTGATGAGTCGAGTCCAAGGCCAGCGCATGCTCATGGGTGCCAGGCGTATTGAAGAAATTGGATTTGCTGCCTACGGCCATCACCAGCGTACCGTAGGACAGGCTGCGCTCCGGGAAGACTTCTTCATGGTCGGGTCCCAGGACCGGAGCCAGCGTGATCGTGCGTTGCTCGCGGTCTATGCTGATCATTTCACCCTGAATAAAGGTAAAACCGCAGTCACGCGCCAGCATGAAATACGACAGCCCCTCGCGGTGAATATCCAGGGTACCGGCAGCCACCTCATGCAATGACGGTTTCCAGATATGGTCGCTGTCTTTGTCGACCAAAAAGATATGCTGACGCCCAAACTGACGCCCTAATTTGGCAGCCAGCTCCAGGCCTCCTGCCCCGCCCCCAACAATCACCACTTGATACGACTGCGTAGTAGACATCCACAACTCCTTGGGCCTTGTCTTAAGCAAAGAGAGTATCAGAACCGCCGCCTTATACTTTAAATCAAAACAGATAAGGACTATAGCGATCTGTAGACGCCGCCAGGCGCGTCCAGAAGCACTGACCCGTGCAACCACCCGAATGTGTGGCACTTTTGCGCTTTACTAGGCCTTAGATCAAAGACTGAGGCAAACAAATAGGCCCAATAGCAGTGCATGTCGTAAAATTAAGGGGTTTGGTCTTGCCTTCCCTTAACGGTCGACATGGAGCAGCAGCACAGCAGCCATTGATACGGTATGATGCTGGCTTTGTCCTATTCACTTAATTTTTGCCTGCCATTATGCATGACGATGTTCCCCGAAAATCCCAACGCGCGACTCGAAAGGGGCGCGAACGCCGCGACAAAATCCTGGAAGTGGCTTCCGAGGTTTTTCGCGAGAATGGTTTTGAGGCCACATCCATGTCCCAAATCGCTGCATTGGCAGGCGGCTCCAAGGGCACGCTCTACAATTATTTCCCATCCAAAGAAGACCTTTTGCTGGCTGTCCTGCTGACAGGTGCCCAGGAATTTACCGAACAGGTTCTGACCAAGCTGGACTGCGAAGGTGATATCCGCCAGGAACTGCAGAGTTTCCTGCTGCCCATGCTGCGTAATCTGTACTCCAAGCAAACCGCCCAGCTTTTGCGTATCGTGGTCTCTGTCGGTGGACACAGCGACATCGGCAAACGCTTTATGGAGATGCTGGACGACCAGATCTGGGACGGAGTGCAGTGTTTCTTTGCTCACCATATCGAGCGTGGCACGCTACGCCGGCTGGACCCGGTATTAATGGTGGAACACTTCCGTTGCCTGAGCGAAGGCGAAATTGTATTGTTGCTCATGGGGGCGATGGAGCCCTGGAGTGAAGAGCGCATTCAAACTGAGACGGAACATATTCTGGATATGTTCTTACACGTTTACCAAATCGACGCAGTAAACTAATACCAGCCAATCAGCTGCAGCGCTGATTGTTCTGTCCATACACGGTTCCTCTCCCCTTAGCAGCGAACCCGTCAAGACACTCCGAATCCATGCCGCCCGATCCAGGGCGGTTACGGCCATTCCCCATCACGGCCTCTCACCCGCGCCCTGCCCTGTTCCGTTCTGCTCATCAGAATTGCAGCCTGCCCCTCTCCTTAGCCACACACCAATAGGCACGAGCGCTTGGCAATACCTATACAAGCTTGTACAAGCACTCCAGCCAGCCAAAGCGCCAATATGCACACCTAATCAGCAAGCGCTGCAAAACAAAATCGCATGAGCACGGCCAAGAGCCATAGCAAGAACAAAAGCACAAGATACGTCCCCAAAACGACAACACCCCAACATGGAGCTTCCATGTTGGGGTGTTAGGTCTTACCTGACTTGACCCGCGTACTGCCAGAGAGATTTCGCTAGCAGTAACTTACGTCTTAGACCTTGGCCAGACGTTGCCAGGTATCCACAACCGTATCCGGGTTCAGCGACAGCGAAATAATGCCTTCATCGCTCAGCCACTTGGCCAGATCAGGGTGGTCGCTGGGGCCTTGGCCACAAATACCCACGTATTTGTTTTGTGCCAGGCATGCCTTGATGGCACGACTGAGCATGAACTTCACAGCCTCGTCGCGCTCGTCGAAGTCGGCAGCCAGCAGCTCCATACCGGAGTCACGATCCAGACCCAGAGTCAACTGAGTCATGTCGTTGGAACCGATGGAGAAACCGTCAAAGTACTGCAGGAACTGCTCGGCCAGAATGGCGTTGGAAGGCACTTCGCACATCATGATCAGGCGCAGGCCATTTTCGCCACGAGCCAGACCGTGGGAAGCCAACAGGTCCACAACACGTTCTGCCTGACCCAGGGTACGCACGAATGGCACCATGATTTCGACGTTGGTCAGACCCATTTCGTCACGCACTTTCTTCAGGGCTTCGCATTCCATCTTGAAGCATTCTGCGAAGTCTTCGGACAGGTAGCGAGCCACACCACGGAAGCCCAGCATGGGGTTCTCTTCCTCGGGTTCGTAGCGCGAACCACCCACCAGCTTGCGGTATTCGTTGGACTTGAAGTCCGACAGACGCACGATGACGGGCTTGGGGTAGAAGGAAGCGGCCAGAGTCGCAATACCTTCGGCCAGTTTTTCCACGAAGAAAGCACGTGGGCTGGCGTAGCCACGAGCCGCCGATTCCACTGCCTTTTTCAGGTCGCTATCCACATTGGGGTAGTCCAGAACGGCTTTGGGGTGAATCGCAATGTTGTTGTTGATGATGAATTCCAGACGAGCCAGACCCACACCATCGTTAGGAATTTGCGAGAAGTCGAAAGCCAGTTGGGGGTTACCCACGTTCATCATGACTTTCAGGCCGATCTCGGGCATTTGGCCCCAGCTGACTTCTTCGATCTCGGTTTCCAGCAGACCGTCGTAAATCCGGCCTTCGTCGCCTTCAGCACACGACACCGTCACTTCCTGACCTTCTTTCAGCACGTCTGTGGCGTTGTTGCAACCGACCACGGCAGGGATGCCCAGTTCGCGAGCAATAATCGCCGCGTGGCAGGTACGACCGCCACGGTTGGTGACGATAGCCGAAGCCAGCTTCATGATGGGTTCCCAGTTAGGGTCCGTCATGTCGGTGACCAGCACGTCGCCGGGTTTGACCAGATCCATCTCGGAGGCGTCTGCCACGATACGGACTTTGCCCGAACCGATCTTCTGACCAATAGCGCGGCCGGTAACCAGCACTTCGCCAGTGGCTTTCAGGCGGTAACGCTCTTGCACGTCGTTGCTGCCTTGCTGGGACTTAACGGTCTCAGGGCGGGCTTGCAGAATGTAGATCTTGCCGTCGATACCGTCACGACCCCACTCAATGTCCATAGGACGCTGGTAGTGTTTTTCAATGATGGTGGCGTAACGAGCCAGTTCGATCACTTCTTCGTCGCTCAGGGAGTAACGGTTGCGCTCGGACACCGGCACGTCTACGGTACGCACAGCGTGATCAGTCGTACGGCCTTCGTCAAATTCCATCTTGATCAGCTTGGAGCCGATACGGCGGCTGATGATGGGGTAGTGACCGGAAGCCAGCGTTGGCTTGTACACGTAGAACTCGTCCGGATTGACCGAACCTTGAACCACGGTTTCGCCCAGGCCGTAAGAGGACGTCAAAAAGACCACATCCTTAAAGCCCGATTCAGTGTCCAGGGTGAACATCACACCAGCGCTGCCCTTGTCGGAGCGCACCATGCGCTGAATACCAGCGGACAGCGCCACTTCAGCGTGGGCGTAGCCCTTGTGCACGCGGTAGGAAATAGCACGGTCGTTGTACAGGGAGGCAAACACGTGGTGAATCTTGCTCAGCACCTCGTCGATGCCCACCACGTTCAGGTAGGTTTCTTGCTGACCAGCAAAGGAAGCGTCAGGCAAGTCTTCAGCGGTGGCGGAAGAGCGCACGGCAAACGAACCCTTGCCGTCTGCATCCAGTTCAGCAAACGCGTCACGTACGGCTTTTTCAAACTCGGCCGGGAATGGAGTGTCGATGATCCACTGGCGAATTTCGGCACCGGCAGCGGCCAGTTCACGAACGTCGTCGGCGTCCAGCGCGTCCAGACGCTGCTGAATGCGCTTGTCCAGATCGTTGTTTTTCAGGAAAACGCGGAATGCTTCGGCTGTTGTGGCAAAACCACCTGGCACGCGCACACCAGCGTCGGCCAGTTGACTGATCATTTCGCCCAGCGACGCGTTTTTACCGCCCACTGTGTCGACGTCCGTCATGCGGAGCTTGTCGAAACTAATTACGTAAGACATAAGTCACCTTGAATAGAAAAAAAAGCGTGTTTGCTTAAGGCAGTGATCCCAACAGCGCTGTCTGTGTGATCTGTCCTAAGCAAACCTGCCTTTCCATACCCCGATCCGAGCGGTAAATGGTAATCTTGCAAATTGTACCGTTTCCCGAGCATTGTGCACGACTTATTCCATGACATCTTCTCCTATTGAGCGTACCGTCTTTGTCGTTTCTGACAGCACGGGCATTACCGCCGAAACTTTCAGCAACTCCGTCCTGTCGCAATTCGCTCAATTCGAATTTCAGGCCGTCCGTATCCCCTTCATCGATACCATCGAGAAAGCCCAAGCTGTCGCTGATCGCATCAACCAATGCGCTCAAGAGCAAGGCCAGCAACCGCTGGTATTCAGCACCTTGGTTGACCCCAAGATGGCACACATTATTGGCGCGGCCAACTGCACTTTCCTGGATTTGTTTGGTGCCTTTGTACGACACATTGAACGCGCCCTGGGAGTGAAGTCCAGCCGTTCCGTAGGCCGTTCGCACTCCGGTGGCATGTCCAAGCGCTACAACAATCGCATTGAAGCCATCAACTTCAGTCTGGCGCACGACGATGGTCAGTACGTGAATGGTCTGGAACAAGCCGACGTGATTCTGGTGGGTGTATCCCGCTGCGGAAAAACGCCTACCAGCTTGTACTTGGCGATGCAGTACGCCGTCAAGGCCGCCAACTACCCCATCATTCCCGAAGATTTCCAGCGCGGCACCCTGCCCGCCACGCTGGCTCCCTACCGGAAAAAGATTTTTGGTCTGTCCATTCATCCAGACCGTCTGTCTGAAGTGCGTAATGAGCGCCGTCCGGGAAGCAAATACGCCACCATCGAGCAGTGCCGCATGGAAGTGGCTGAGGCGGAACGTTTAATGCGTATGGAAGGCATTCCCTGGCTGTCCACCACCACCAAATCCATCGAGGAAATCTCCACCAAAATTCTGGATGATGTCGGTTTGGACCGCCGCTCTTACTAAGGATCGAACAGCTAGTCCGGGCGATACCCCTACGGGAGTATTCGGACAGCCTCAACATCAAGGCCTGATCTCGGTATCACACCGAGCTCAGGCCTTTTTGTTGGCCGCTGCTACGGTGTCAGATCTGCTGCTTTTATCCGCACTCAATCCAACTTGCCCACCCAAACCTGCGGGTGCTGATCACTCCAGGGCAAGGCTTGCTCCAATTGGCCAGCCAAGCCAAACAAGAGGCATTCCTGGCCATAAGCGGCCGTAAACATCATGCCTATAGGTAAGGAAGTCGCCACATCCTGCCCGGCCGGCACCGACATGGAGGGTGAGCCACTGATATTGGCCAAAGCCGCAAAAGGTGCTTGCTTAAAGACGTGGGCAATCCAGCCCAGGCCATCCACCTGATCCTGTATCTGGTTGTACTCACCCACCCTCATGGGCAGCGCAGGTACGGTGGGAGTCATCAGGACATCATATTTCTGGAAATACGCGCCCAGATTCCGGGAAACCGTATTACGCACGGCGATCGCCCCCAAAAGATCAATTCCGCTAATCTTCTTGCCGTAGGCATAGGCCGCCAACGTGGCCTGTTCCAGATACACCTCATTCACCGGCCGCCCGGTCGCTGCGGCAATGCTGTCTATCCACGCCGCCGTGTTCACATTCCAGAATTGGGCATTGGCGTGTACAAAAGCCTCCCAACTGACGCCGGAATCAAATACCAGGGGTTCGACCTGATGGCCCAGAGACTCCAGCACCGAGGCCATATCAATCGCCTTGCCGGCAATGACAGACTCGGTTTTATCACCGCTGGGCGGGTCCATCATCAACCCGATACGCAAAGCGCCTGGATTTTTCTTCACAGCCGATAGAAAGGTCTGAGGGGGTGCTGCCGTGTAATACGGTTCACCAATACCGGGACGGCTAATCGCATCCAGCAAAGCAGCGCTGTCTCGCACGCTACGACTGACGCCCAGGTGGGCCAGCAAACCGCTCCAGACCTCATCTTGCAGGGGGCCGCTGGAGACCCGCCCCCGAGTGGGCTTCAAGCCGAACAAGCCGTTCACAGCCGCCGGGACACGAATAGAGCCACCGCCATCAGTTGCGTGAGCCACCGGCACCATCCCTGCCGCGACCGCGGCTGCCGAGCCTCCTGTCGAGCCACCGGCATTAAAGGCAGGGTTCCAGGGGTTCAGCGTAGGGCCTACGCAGCGCGCCTCCGTCGTTGTACTGATGGCAAATTCCGAGGTCGTGGTTCGACCCAGGGTGACCAGTCCCGCCTCTTTGTAGAGGCTCATCAAAGTACTGTCCGCATCCATGACCATGCCTTGCGCCAGCTTGCTACCCAGCTCGTAGCGTTTGCCCTTCATGGTGATGGCCAGATCTTTAATCAAAAACGGGACGCCGTAAAGTACGGAGTCCCGGTCAGCATGGGGGTCAATCTCCCCGTCCCAGCTCTCTACCACCGCATTGATTTTGCTGTTCAATGCATCAACCGCTTTCTTGCCCACCTGACTTAATTCTTGAACACTGATGTGTTTCTTGGCAACCAGCTCAGCCAACGCCAAGGCATCATAGGTCGCGTATTCGCTAAGTTTCATTGTTGACCTCATCTGAAAAAGATTAGGAATCCAGCCGGATACAACGATGGAGCGATACAAGATGACAAAGCGGCCCTCAGGGAGCCGCTAGCAGACAAGCGTCAATGCCCTATGCTCTCAATGCTCGCGTAGCGATAAGCAGACGCCTTACTAGATGATTTACTTGATTTTAAAAGTGGAGACAAGAGCGACATCAAGAAAGAAGTCACTGACACCGGCTGACTCTTCCCGGTGCGGTGCAATCAAGCCGCCAAGACTAGCGGCTGTGCTGACGACGCTGCTCGTACAGACAAAGGGCGGTGGCAATCGCCACGTTCAAGGACTCCACGCCGGGCGCCTGAGGGATGAACAAACACTGATTCGCTTTGGTCAGCAAGGCCGGGCTAACACCCTGCCCTTCATTGCCAAAAACCCAAATTCCCTGGTCGGGCAAGCTGGATTCATACAGGTCCTGGGCATCTGGCCCCAAGGAGGTCACCAGCACCGGCAAGGCAGCTTTTTCAAGCAGAGCCACACCATCGACCTGCTCATGGATTTGAATGGAGAAATGGGCGCCCTGTGCACTACGCAGCACTTTCTGAGACCAGACGCTGGCACAGCCTGGCGTCAGATACACGGCCTCCAACCCCACCGCCACCGCCGTTCGCAAGACGGTGCCCACATTACCCGGGTCTTGAACCTGATCCAGCAAGATGGCACGTTTTGTGGGAGCCGTCCAAACCTGCCCTCGAGGTACGCGAACAATAAAGCCTATGCCCTGCCCCTGACCAACTTGGGATACGGCATTCATCAAGGTTGCATTGAAGGTCACACTGCTATGACCTGGCAAGAAGCGCGCCAGTTCGAGCAACTCGTCCGAGTGGCGGTCCATCTCGAAAACGGCCAGTTCCGGCAAACCTCGGCGCTCCAGCCACATCTGGCATAGATGAATGCCTTCCAACCAAATCAACTGATCGCCCCCGTCCAGCTCGCGTTTATCGTGAGCCAGGCGCTGCACTCGTTTGAACAGCGCATTATCTTTGGATTCAATCAGCCTCATTTTCTTCAACTTACCTAACTAGAGATGCGCGTACCGGCGCGAAACTTCGACGATGCTCGGGGCAAGGCCCGTGCTGAGACAAACGGTCCAAATGCAAGGCCGTCCCGTAGCCTTTGTGCTGATCAAAACCGTATTCAGGATAGTCTCGGTGTAATTCCAGACAGACCGCATCCCGCGCTGTTTTCGCCAAAATGGATGCGGCCGCAATGGCAGCATGGCTGGCGTCACCTTTGATGATGGCTTCTGCCGGGCAGCACAGGCCAGTGGGAATACGATTGCCATCCACCAAGGCTTGCTCAGGTTTGACGCTCAGGCCATTACAGGCTCGTTGCATCGCCAGCATGGCGGCGTGCAAAATATTGATGTCATCAATTTCTGCGACGGTCGCGCTGGCAATTTCCCAGGCCAAAGCCCTTTCCTTGATCTGAACGGCCAAGGCTTCACGCCGTTTGGCGGTCAGCTTCTTGGAGTCGTTCAGGCCTTCAATGGGATTGTTCGGGTCCAGAATCACAGCAGCGGCAAAGACGGGACCGGCCAATGGGCCACGCCCCGCTTCATCCAGCCCCGCCACCAAACCTGCCGAGACATCACTGACCAATAAATCCAGCTGCTTCATGCACGTGCCATCTTCAAAATGACCTCCGCCGCCAAGGCAGGCGTGTCCCTGCGCAAGGTCAAATGCATCTCGGTAAAGACTTGCTCGATATGCGCCACATAGCTCTGATCGCTCAAGGCTTTCCAGCACGCTTGCGCCAGTTTCGCTGGCTGGGCATCTTCTTGTAGCAGTTCGGGTACGACAAAATCCCGAGCCAGCACATTGGGCAAACCCACCCAGGGCACATAAGGCCTGTCCTGACCGGACTTCCACCGTATGATGCGCTCCATCATGGGGCTGAGCACATACGAAATAACCATAGGCCGCTTGTACAAGGCAGTTTCCAAGCTGGCAGTACCACTGGCCACCAACACAGCGTCACTGGCTTCCATCACCGTCCAGGCAGGTGGGCGAACCACGCCTTCCGAATCAGGCTGACGAATACCGGCCGTATTGGCATCAATAATGTGTAAATTGCGGATGGGATGCTGAGCCAGCGCTTCCTCAAACTCCTGACGGCGCTTGGGATTCACCATAGGCACCAGAATCGTCAGATCCGGATCCTGGTCTTGCAAGATCTGCACGGCCTGCAAAAAGCGCGGTGACAGCATCTTGACCTCGGAGGAGCGGCTGCCAGGCAGCACGCCCAGAATACGGCCTGTCTCGGGCAAGCCCAGGCGACAGCGAGCGTCAGCCTTATCCGGCTGCAAGGGAATATTCGCCGCCAAGGGATGGCCCACATAGGTCACCGGAATGCCTTCCTTTTCGTAGATCTCGGTCTCGAAAGGAAACAGTACCAGCATATGAGACACCGCTTCGCGGATTTTGTGGATGCGCTCGTAGCGCCAGGCCCAGATCGAAGGCCCCACAAAGTGCACCGTCGGCACACCGGCCTGACGCAAACGATGCTCCAGGCGCAAATTGAAGTCCGGGGCGTCAATACCCACAAACACATCCGGACGCTGGCGCAACCATTGATTGCGCATGCCCAAATACGTGGAGATCAGACCCGGAATACGTTTGAGCGCCTCGACGTAACCAAATACCGTCAAGGCGTCCATGGGATAGTATTGGTGAAATTGCTGAGCGGCCATCTCGGGGCCGCCTATGCCTTCTACCTGCACGCCAGGATTGCCCTGGCGCAGTCCTTGAATGATGCGGGCCGCCAGCAAATCGCCAGACGGCTCGCCCGCTACCATTCCTATACACAGATCCCGCTTGGCCCCTGTTTGCCCCGACCCGTCTGAACGTGCCGCTAATGGGCTGGAGGCGCTGCTCATGGTCTGCAAATACCCCGGCTGGAGTCATTCAGAAAGTCGATCATGACCTGTACGGCCGCACGGCACTCAGGCTGCGTTTCCTGCAAGGCTTGCATCTGCTCCACGGCCTGCTCCACCGTCAGCTTGCGACGATACAGCAGCTTGTAGCTTTCCTTCACCGCCGAAATCGCTTCAGCCGAGAAGTTGCGACGGCCCAAGCCTTCGCTATTCACACCGACAGGACGGAAAGGATCGCCTGCACCAATCACGTAAGGAGGAATATCCTGACGCACCGAGCTGGTACCACCAATCATGCTGTGTGCGCCGATACGACCGAACTGGTGCACAGCCGTCAAACCGCCCAGAATGGCCCAGTCGCCAATATGCACGTGGCCGCCCAGTTGGACGCTGTTGGCGATAATCGTGTGATTGGCAATCTGGCAATCATGTGCAATGTGGGTGTAGGCCATGATCCAGTTATCATTGCCGACACGGGTCACACCGACATCCTGCACCGTACCGGTATTGATGGTGACGTACTCACGAACCATATTGCCATCGCCGATTTCCAGACGAGTCGGTTCACCCGCGTACTTCTTGTCCTGCGGCATGCCACCAATGGAGCAGAAACGGTAGAAATGGTTGTTGCAACCAATCGTGGTCACGCCATCAATCACGCAGTGGGGCCCCACTTTGGTGCCCGCCCCTATCGTGACATTAGGCCCAATGATGCTGTAAGGCCCGACCTCGACATCATCTGCAAGCTGAGCGCCCGCTTCAATGATGGCCGTTTCATGAATACGCATAAACTATTCTTCCAATTGACGGATCGCACACATAATTTTAGCTTCGGCAACCACTTGGCCATCAACCAAGGCACGGCCCGTGTACTTGCACAAGGCGCGGCTGATGCGATCCGCGGTCACTTCCAAACGCAACTGATCGCCTGGCATCACGGGTTTGCGAAAACGCGCGCCATCCACACCAACCAGGTAATAGGCTAGCTTGTTGTCCACTTTGGCGTACGGATCCTCAGGATCGGTAAAAGAGAACAGCGCCGCTGCCTGAGCCATGGCTTCAATGATCAAGACCCCAGGCATAACCGGCATGTGCGGAAAGTGACCCGTAAAAAAGGGTTCATTCATCGACACGTTTTTAATGGCGACGATGCTCTTGCCGGGCACCAGTTCCAAGACGCGATCAACCAGCAGCATCGGGTAACGATGAGGGAGGCGATCCATAATTTGTCGAATGTCGAGTTCCATGTCCTGTCCTGCTTATTTTTGTTTATTGATATGTTCAGATGATTCATTTGCCCCATCAGCCTGCTGACGCTCCAAAGAGCGCAGGCGACGGCGCAAACCGCTCAATTGCCCCAGCACGGCAGCGTTTTTCTGCCAGTCCTGATGCCCAGCAAAGGGATAAACCCCGGTATAACGTCCAGGCTGACTGATATTGGAGGTGACAGCCGTACCGCCAGAGACGTGTACATCGTCACCCAAGACCAGGTGACCCGAGAGCATCGCTGCCCCGGCGATCGTACAACGCGCCCCAATCTGGGTAGAGCCGGCCACCCCCACACACGCCGCCATGGCCGTGTGCTCGCCAACCTGCACGTTGTGCCCGATCATAATCTGGTTGTCCAGCTTGACGCCGTTGGCCAACACGGTGTCATCCAGTGCACCACGATCCACCGTCGTATTGGCGCCGATTTCAACATCGTCGCCAATACGCACGTGGCCGATCTGTGCAATCTTGGCCCAGGCACCCTTGCCTTTCACTGGATCCGGCGCAAAACCAAAACCGTCCGCACCCAGCACTACGCCCGAATGCAAAATGGCGCGAGCACCGATATGCACCTGGTGGTAAAGAGTGACACGCGCATGCAGTAAACAGTCTGGCCCCAAGGTAGATCCTGCGCCAATCACGCAATGCGCACCCAAACGGGTGCCACGTCCGATCTTGACGCCGGCCTCCACCACGCAAAAGGGCCCGACCGACACGCCCTCGCCCAATTGAGCACTAGGGTCAATCACCGCACTGGGATGGATGCCCTGGGGCAAATCCGCCATGCGCACCTGATCAAAACGCTGAGCCAGCAGCGCATACATTAGATAAGGCTCTGAGCACAAAACCGGAATAAAGGACGGTGTAAAGCCCAGATCCTCGTAGACCTGTGGCGTCAAAATCACCACCGCAGCACGGGTCTGCTCCAGCAGATCCTGCATCTTGGGATTGGACAGAAAGCTGATTTCTTCCGGACCCGCAGAAAGTAAAGAGCCTAGGCCCCGAATCCGGGGCATAGGCTCTTTAATGCCTTCTGGCAGCTTGCAATCCAGTCCGGTGTTGTTGATGGCGTCTATGAGTTCAGACAGCTGTACAGCCTGATCAACGTTCAGCAATACCGGCATAGTGCATCAACCGCCCAGTGCTTTCAGAACTTCCTCGGTGATGTCCACACGTGGGCTAACGGTGACCGCGTCCTGAATGATCAGGTCGTAGCCTTGCGAGTCAGCAATACGCTTGATAGCGGCATCAGCCTGCTCAACGATGGCCGAGAACTCTTCGTTGCGGCGACGATTGAAGTCTTCCTGGAATTCGCGGCGCTTGCGCTGCAAATCGGAATCCAGGTCAGCCAGTTGACGCTGACGCTTCACACGATCGGACTCGGACAAGACAGGAGCATCCTTGTCGAACTTCTGAGCTTGCGAACGCAGGTTGTTGGCCATGCGCTCCAGCTCTTCGTCACGACGCTTGAATTCTGCTTCGATTTTGGTTTGGGCCGCTTTGGCGGGCTTGGAATCACGCAAAATGCGCTCTGTGCTGACAAAACCAATTTTGGTCTGGGCCTGAACAACAGGAGCAGCGGTCATGGCGCCGACACCCAGCGCGGCAGCCAGAACGAGCGCGTTATTGCCACGCGACAAGCTGCGGGCGATGTTTGTAAGTTTTAATGCGATGTTTGACTTCATGAAAAATCTACCTTGCTAATTAGGCTGCAGAATAGTGCAATTGTGCCACTAAACACGAACATCAGAAAGCGGTACCAATCTGGAACTGGAAGGCTTGTTTATCGTCGCCTTCCTTGGCGCGCAAGGCGCGACCATAGGACAACTGCAACGGACCGAGTGGGGACTCCCACGACAAGCCCAGACCTGCAGCGTACTTCCAACCGCATGGATCCTCCGACAAACGGTCAGGACGACCCATTGGGCAACCACCGCTGGTGTTGTCAACTTTACCGGCATCGGCAAAGACGAACCAACGCAACGTACGGTCACGTGAGGCACCGGGGAATGGCAGATACAGTTGAGCGTTGGCAATCATTCGACGCGAACCACCCAGGTAGTCGCCCGTCAAGATATCGCGTCCGCCCAAGGATGCACCTTCGTAGCCACGTACCGACCCGATACCACCGGCGTATACGTTCTTGATCACCGGGAAACTCTTGCCACCGATGCTGCGACCGTAGTCAATCGCCCCGTTCAGAGCCAGCGTGTAAGCACGCCCCAAAGGAATGTAGTGCTGATGGCTGGCACGCAGCATGTAATAGCGCAAATCCATCGTACCCATATCAGCCGACAGACTGGTCAAGCTGCCCTTGTTGGGAGCAATCGCACTGTCGCGAGTATCTTTGGACCAACCCAGGTTGAAAATAAAGGTGTTGGTGCCTTCACCGTACTCGTTTACGTAATCCTGATAGGCACGGGGTGTGTACTGCGGGCTCAGGCGCGAGAGCTTGTTGTGCTCGAAGTTCACGCCCATGAATACACGGTCGTACTCGGAAATAGGCACACCGAAGTTCAAACCGGCACCGATTGCGGTGTTCTGATAATCACCCCAACCATCATTGGACTGGTAAGGCGTGGTACGACGGTAGTAAATCGAGGTGGTCTTGCTGATGCCGTCACCTGTCCAGAAAGGATTGGTATGGCTGATCACCGCCGCACGGTTCACTTTACTGGTATTGACCTGCAAGGACAGACTGTTACCACTACCGAAGATGTTGTCCTGACTGATACCGGCTGACAGCATCAGCTTGTCAGTCGAACCGTAACCAATACCGAGGTTAACCAAGCCGGTGGGCTTTTCTTTCACGTCCACGTTCACGTCGACCTGGTCAGGCGAACCCGGTACAGGCTTGGTGTTCACATCTACTTCATTGAAGTAGCCCAGACGGTCGATACGGTCACGCGAGAACTTGATGGCGTCCGAGTCATACCAGGCCGCTTCCTGCTGACGCATTTCACGACGCACCACTTCATCACGGGTACGGACGTTCCCACCAACCTCAATACGGCGCACATACACGCGACGACCGGGATCGACGTAGAAGGTCAAGTCAGCCGTATGATTTTCGCGATCCAGCACCGGGTTCGGGTTGGCATTCGCAAAGGCATAACCCAAGCCACCCAGATATTCGGTGATCGATTTTACGGTAGCGCTGGTCTTGTCCGAGGAAAACACTTCGCCTTCTTTTTGCTGCACCATCGGCTCGATCTTGTCTTCCAGACCCAGCAGATCACCGGCCAATTTCACGCTGCTCAAGGTGTAGGGCTGGCCCTCGTGAATGGTCAGGGTAATGAAAATGTCTTTGCGATCGGGCGAAATCGATACCTGAGGCGCTTCGGCCGAGTACTCCAGGAAACCACGATTCAGGTAGTAGGAGCGGATACGCTCCATATCCCCTTCCAGTTTTTCGCGGGAGTATTTATCAGTGCCGGTGTACCAGGTCATCATGCCCGAGGTCGTCAGCTCCATCTGATCGAGCAGGTCACCTTGCGAGACGGCTTCCGTACCGACGATGCGGATTTCCTTGATCTTGGCCAAGCCACCCTCAAAGATGTCAAAGCTGACACCGACGCGGTTACGTGGCAAAGGCGTGATGATAGGCGTGATTTCCACACCATACTTGCCCTTGGACAAGTACTGTTGTTTCAGCTCGAATTCAGCACGTTCCAACATGGAACGGTCAAAAACCCGGCCTTCTCCAAAGCCTACCTGGGCCAGGGAGTTGATAATATTCTTGGCGTCGAACTCGCGCATGCCATTAAAAGACACGGAGGCGATGGTTGGACGCTCCTTGACGTTAACGATCAGCACATTGGTGCTGGTGTCAATTTGCACGTCACTGAAAAAACCGGTGGCGTACAAGCGCTGAATCGCGTCTGCCGCCTGCTCTTCCGAGAAGGACTCACCGACCTTGACAGGCAAAGACGAGAACACGGCACCGGGATCGACCCGCTGGATGCCATTGACTTGAATATCGCGCACGACAAACGGTGCAAATGCATTCGCCAGGGCGGGGGCAAGCAGACTTGCCACCAATACGGGCAGAACACGCAACGCAAAAGTAGGTTTCCGGCTAAACGACATCCTGGACAATCCTTGGTCGGTCAAATGGTTGGAAATTGTATGCCACCCGCTCTCAACTGAAAAGACGGGTGATGTCATTAAAAAAAGCAATACTCATCAGCACGGCCAACAAGGCCAAACCCAGCCGTTGACCGACAAGCATCATACGCTCCGAAGCGGGCTTGCCGCGCACGGCTTCGATGGCATAGTACAGTAGATGCCCACCGTCTAGCATAGGTACGGGCAATAAATTCAGTAAACCAATGCTAATACTGATCAAGGCCAAGAAATTCAGGTAGGCAATAAAGCCAATACGCGCTGTCTGACCTGCATAATCCGCAATAGTAACCGGCCCGCTAACATTACGTACAGAGACATCGCCCGTAATCATGCGCCCGATCATCTTCAAAGAGAACCAGAAAGTCTGCCCGGTACGGGTAAATCCGCGCTCCACGCTCTCAATGGGCCCATACCGCACCAAGGTCATGGGCATATCCATAGCCACTTGGGCACCAATACGCCCTTGTGCCTTGGCATTGCTCTGGGGAGTGAGCAGCAGGCGTTGAATTTCACCCTCGCGCAGCACCTCAAGCTCAAGTGTCTTACCCGCAGATTGTTGCACCTTTTGAACGAACGCCGTAATTCCAGGCTCGATCAAATCATCCAGCCGGAGAATAAGGTCGTCTTTTTTCAGACCTGCTTGTTCGGCTGCCGTATCTTTAAACACTTCTTGAACGACTGATCGTGCCGGGCGTAACATCAGCCCAGCCTTGGCCATCAGGTCCTGCCCGTCCGGCAAAATCTCGCCAGCCGGTAATGTCAGGTAACGATTTTCTTCTCGTCCCAGCAGGTCCTTGACTCCCACTTCGAGCTCGCCGCCCGAGGACAAGGCATCCATAAAGGCCCAGCGCGCCTGCAACCAGGAATCCACAGGTTTGCCATCCACCGAGACCAGACGATCCCCAGCCTGGAAACCGGCCTGAGCCGCTGGCGTGCCTTCTGGGACGGGACCGATTTGCGCGACGGGCTCCTGGGCTCCTAACAACCCTACAAAGGCATAAATCACCACCGCCAGAATCAGGTTGGCCATTGGACCAGCCAGCACAATCGCGGCACGCTGTCGCAGGGGCTTGTGATTGAAGGACTCGTCGATCTGTGCCTGCGTTGCATGAGCAGGCGGATCATTTTGCATGGCGACGTAGCCGCCCAAAGGAAGAGCAGAGACAGCCCATTCGGTGCCGTTCTTGTCGAAACGACGGTACAGCACCTTGCCAAAACCGATAGAAAAACGCTCTACACGCACGCCGCAACGACGAGCCACCCAGTAGTGGCCAAGCTCGTGAAAAGTCACCAGCACGCCCAAGGCTACCAAGAAAGCCAGAACCGTGAAGAGCATGTTAATTCCTGTTAAATACGCGCAGAGACTCTGCAGTAATCCAGCGCCAGCGAACGGGTCTCGCTATCCAGCTCCAACACCCCTTCCAGGGCCTCTAAGGCCTGGCTGGCACGGCCATTGAGCCTGTCCAGACAATGCTCAATCACCGCCGGAATCTGAGTATAGCCAATCTGCCTTTCCAAGAAGCGGTCTACGGCAATTTCGTTGGCGGCATTCAAAGTCACGCAGGCAGCCTGACTGCTGCGCAAAGCATCATAGGCCAATCGCAGACAGGGAAAACGCACAAAATCCGGCTGTTCAAAGTCCAGGCGACCCATTGTGGCCAGATCCAACAAGCCTACGCCGCTGTACAAGCGTTCCGGAAAGCCTAGACCGTAGGCAATCGCCGTGCGCATGTCGGGCTGCCCCAATTGCGCCATCACCGAGCCATCTATGTACTCAACCATGGAGTGAATCACGCTTTGCGGATGCACCACCACATCAATCTGCTCAACGGGCACCGAGAACAACCAATGCGCCTCAATAACTTCCAGGCCTTTATTCAGCATAGTGGCTGAATCTACCGAAATTTTGCGGCCCATGCTCCAGTTGGGATGCGCACAGGCTTGCTCGGGGGTCACCTCATCCAGCTCGGCCAAGCTGCGCGAGCGAAACGGTCCACCGGAAGCTGTCACCAAGAGACGGCGTAGAGCAGCCACAGGCTGACCGGGCTCCGCAGGTAACTCACCGGCCAGACATTGGTAGATGGCGCTGTGTTCGGAGTCGATAGGCATCAATTGCGCCCCGCCCTCTTGCACGGCTTGCATGAAGATACGGCCCGCAGCGACCAGCGCTTCTTTATTGGCCAGCAACACCCGCTTGCCCGCACGAGCCGCAGCCAGGGCCGAAGGCAGACCTGCTGCCCCGATAATCGCGGCCATCACCGTCGTTACTTGTGGGTCTGCTGCCGTATCGGCCAGAGCTTGGGCACCTACCCGGATCTCGGGCAAGACACCACCCTGCCACGCCGCCAGAAAGCGGCTACGCGCGGCTTCATCAGGCACCAGAACAACCCGGGCGGCACTGTCACGAGCTTGCTGGGCCAGCAGCTCCATACGAGTGTGGCCGCTCACGGCATAAACCGCCATCCGCTCCGGATGACGAGCAATCACATCCAGTGTGCTGATACCAATAGAGCCAGTGGCCCCTAACACACAAACATGCTGGAAACTCATGAGTTCTTCCTTGACGCAAACACTTAGTTCCACGCAGGACTAAAAGAGCCACGCCCCACTTAACAGCAAGGCTACGGGAGCAACCGGCAACAAGGCGTCGATACGGTCGTAGACTCCACCATGGCCGGGCAATAATTGACTGGAATCTTTCACAGCGGCACGGCGCTTGAGCAAAGACTCGAACAAATCACCTACGATCGACAAGGCCGCCAGGGCAACACCCAAAACAGCCGCGGCAACCCACCCCCAACGTTGCTGCACGTCGGCACCAAAGCTGCCTGCCCAATTTGCGCTTATCACCATCCATACCGCCGCAGCGGCCATACCGCCAACCGCTCCAGCCCAGGTCTTGCCGGGACTGACACGCGGGGCCAGTTTGGCCTTACCAAAAGCACGACCCGTGAAGTAGGCGGCGATATCCGCCGCCCAGATCAGAACCAATAGGGAGAGCACATACACAATGCCCTGCGTGTACAAGAAAAGAGACAGGCTGGCCCACGCGACCAAGGGAGCCAGCACACCCATCACACTGAGCAAAACACCTTGAGCTCGTTGTGTGGCCTGACCCTGCAACACCAGCCCTGTCGCACCAACGATCCACCATGCCGCCATTAACGGCACCAGGGCACGGTACACCAGATCAGCCGCCTGCTCTTGTGGACCTGTGTCATACCAGTACACGCTTAGCCACAACATCAAGGCACCGTTAAGCAAGGCCAAGGGCCATGCCCAACGCTGCTGATCCTCAGACAGACTCAGACGCTCCCACTCCCAGCACGCCAACGTACTCATCAGCACAAAGATGGCCAACAAGGGCCAGCGCACGGGGGCAAGCATGGCCGCGCCCAGAATCACCAGCAAGATCAGGGCGGTGATGACTCGTTGTTTCAACATAGATAAGGCTCCGTCAAGGCGCGGGGCTACCCTGCACCTGGGCACTGGTGCGCCCAAAGCGCCGCTCGCGCCCACGATACCACTCGAAGGCTTGTTCCAGCTGCGCCCGGTCAAAATCCGGCCAGTACACGTCTGTAAAGTACAGCTCGGTATAGGCCATCTGCCAGATCAAGAAATTGGAAATGCGACGCTCTCCACCCGTGCGAATGAACAAATCCGGCTCGGGGGCATAAGACATCGCCAAATAGGGGCTGAACATGGCCTCATCCAACTGCTCGGGATGATCGACCAAGTGAGGATTAGCGGCCAGCGCCTTTTGGGTCGCTTGCAAAATATCCCAACGACCGCCGTAATTGGCGGCAATCGTCAAATGCAAGGTGTCGTTATCGCGTGTTTTTTCCTCTGCATCGGCAATCAGCCCACGCAGTTCATCGCTAAATGCGGACAGTTCGCCAATAACATGAAGTCGGACGCCGTTTTTTTTCAGTGTTGCCACTTCTTTTTGCAGCATCTTGACAAATAGCCCCATCAACAGGGAGACCTCCTCGGGAGGACGTCGCCAGTTCTCGGAACTAAAAGCAAACAGGGTCAAATAACGCACGCCGAGCTCACCACAAGCCTCGACAATGCGCCGCACGGTCTGCACACCCCGCAAGTGCCCTGCCGTGCGTGGCAAAAGACGACGGGTCGCCCATCGTCCATTGCCGTCCATGACAATTGCCAGGTGGCCAGGAACCTGACCGTGTTCCGGAATAGTTTGGGTAGAACTGAAAGAAATCACCTAGCCACCTGTGCAAAAGCCGTTAGACCGTCATGATCTCGGCTTCTTTTTGGGCGATCAGCTTGTCGACTTCAGCCACATACTTGTCGGTCAGCTTCTGGATTTCATCCTGAGCGCGACGCTCGTCGTCCTCGGAAATCTCCTTGTCCTTGACTTGCTTTTTGAGCGTGTCATTGGCATCCCGACGCAGGTTGCGAATCGCCACCTTGGCATCTTCACCTTCACCGCGCACCACTTTGGCCAGATCGCGACGGCGCTCTTCGGTCAAGGCAGGCATGGGCACACGAATGCTCTCGCCCATCGAGATGGGGTTCAGGCCCAGCTCGTTGTCGCGAATGGCTTTTTCAATGGGGCCAGCCATATGCTTTTCCCATACCTGCACATTCAAGGTGCGAGCGTCAACCACCGTGATGTTAGCCACTTGACTGACAGGCACCATGGAACCGTAGTATTCGACCTGAACATGATCCAGCAAGCCTGCCGTAGCGCGGCCAGTACGAATCTTGGCCAGGCCCGTCTTGAGAGACTCCAGGGACTTGCCCATACGGTTATCGGTCGATGCTTTAATCTCGGAAAGACTCATGGACTAAATTCCTATAACTTTAAACGTGAACCAGGGTGCCCTCGTCCTCGCCACAAACCGCACGCGTCAAAGCGCCGGGTTTGTTGATCGAAAACACCTTAATCGGCAGTTTCTGATCGCGACACAAGGCGAAGGCCGTGGCGTCCATCACTTCCAGACGACGCACAATGGCCTCGTCAAAGCTGATGCGCGAATAACGGGTCGCACCGGGATCCTTATTGGGATCGGCACTGTAGATGCCGTCAACCTTGGTGGCTTTCAGTACGATTTCCGCCCCCACTTCGGCGCCGCGCAAGGCCGCTGCCGTATCGGTGGTAAAAAACGGATTGCCCGTACCGGCTGCAAAAATAACAACTTTGTTTTCTTCCAGGTAACGCAGTGCCTTGGGACGAATGTAAGGCTCCACAACCTGTTCAATATTCAGGGCGGATTGCACACGGGCATCCAGGCCACGGTGCTTCAAGGCATCTTGCAAGGCCAGCGCGTTCATGACGGTGGCCATCATGCCCATGTAATCGGCTGTCGCACGATCCATGCCCTGGGCACCTGGAGCGATGCCGCGAAAGATATTTCCCCCGCCAATCACGATAGCCAGTTGCACCCCCAACTGGGCAACCTGGGCGATCTCCTCCGTCATGCGAATGATTGTGCTGCGATTAATACCGAACGAGTCCTCACCCATCAGCGCTTCGCCGGAGAGCTTTAACAGGACACGTTTGTAAAGAGGGGTAGTCATGGGTGGGATTCCAAGTGACGAAGACAGAAGAGAGTGTAAAGCAGCAGGGCAGGCACCGCCACTACGGTGCCTGCCCTGAAAAAACCAGCTAGATTAGGCTTGGCCGGCAGCAGCAGCTACCTCAGCGGCGAAATCCTCAACACGCTTTTCAATGCCTTCACCCACAACGTACAGGGTAAAGCCAGCGATCGATGCTTTTTTCTCGTCCAGCATTTGCTGCACGCTTTGCTTGTCGTTCTTGACGAAAGGCTGGCTCAGCAGAGTCACTTCTTTCAGGAACTTGGCAACAGCGCCGTCAACCATTTTGGTGACGATGTCAGCAGGCTTGCCCGATTCAGCCGCTTTCTGAGCCGCCACGGAGCGTTCGGCTTCGATTTCAGCAGCGTCAACACCGGAAGCGTCCATCGCTTTAGGACGAGTCGCAGCAATGTGCATGGCCAGATCCTTGCCCACTTCTTCGTCGCCACCGGCGAAATCAACCAATACGCCGATTTTGCCACCGTGAACGTAGCTGGCCAGTTGGCCGGCTGTTTCGTAGCGCTGGAAGCGACGGATCGAGATGTTTTCACCAATCTTGCCAACCAGAGCAGCGCGCACGGTCTCGACATTGCTGTCGGCCAGTGGCAGTTCAGCCAAAGCGGCCAGATCTGCTGGGTTGTGCTTGGCAACCAGTTGTGCGACGTCGTTGATAAAGCCGATGAAGTCATCGTTCTTGGCAACGAAGTCGGTTTCGCAGTTGACTTCAACAACGGAACCGGTCTTGGCATCGTCAGCAATGTAAACAGAAACCAGGCCTTCAGCGGTAACGCGGGTAGCTGCTTTGCTAGCCTTGCTGCCCAGCTTCACGCGCAAGATTTCTTCAGCACGTGCCATATCGCCGTCGGCTTCGGTCAGTGCTTTTTTGCATTCCATCATGGGCGCGTCGGTTTTCTCGCGCAATTCTTTAACCATCGATGCGGTGATTTGAGCCACGGTTTTCTCCAATTCTGTAGAACGTGCCCCGGCAAGCCGGGGCGATACGAAAGGTCACTGTAGCTGTCTGCCATGACAACTGATGGTGTCTGGCAGACAGCGGTGAACCTGTTACTCCTGGGTGTCAGCCTGAACTTCGACGAATTCTTCGTCAGCGGCGATTTCTTCAACCAGACCGTTCAGGTTCTGTTCGCGGCCAGCCAACACGGCGTCAGCCATGCCACGGGCGTACAGAGCGATAGCCTTGGCCGAGTCATCGTTACCAGGAATCACGTAATCCAGACCTTCTGGCGAGTGGTTGGTATCAACCACGGCCACAACGGGGATACCCAGCGTGCGGGCTTCGGCCACAGCAATCTTGTGGTAGCCGACGTCGATCACGAACAGGGCGTCAGGCAGGTTGTTCATGTCCTTGATACCGCCGATGGCCTTGTTCAGCTTTTCCAGTTCGCGCTCGAACATCAAGGCTTCTTTCTTGCTCATGGTTTCCAGACGGCCTTCAGCCATCTGACCTTCCATTTCTTTCAGACGCTTGATGGAAGTCTTGACCGTTTTGAAGTTGGTCATCATGCCACCCAGCCAGCGGCTGTCAACGTAAGGCATACCGCAACGCTCGGCCTCAGCAGCCACCAGTTCGCGAGCAGCACGCTTGGTACCGACGAACAGCACGTTGCCGCCACGAGCAGCCAGTTGACGCACGAATTTGGTTGCTTCTTCGTACTGAACAACCGTTTTTTCCAGGTTGATGATGTGGATGTTGTTACGCTGGCCGAAGATGAACGGAGCCATCTTGGGGTTCCAGTAACGGGTTTGGTGGCCAAAGTGCACACCAGCTTCCAGCATTTCACGCATTAAAGACATAAAGTTCTCCAAGGGTTTGGTCTTGTAACTGCCCGGTATCCGGTAAGGGCCGCAGCCTGTGCTGCATTCCAGACACCCCGAGACGGACAGTCACGCGATTTACTACATACAACATAAAAAACGTCGCCCGACATGAGCGTACGCCTGCACTGCAACGGACCCGCGCCTTTGAGCAGACAAGAAATCTGCCGTCAAACCCGGGCCTGAAACTTTTCTGGCTACTGCCTGCATGCAGCGCACCGCTTGCAGGTGTATCCTAGGGGATTGCCTGGTCAGCATCTGTTGAACAAGAACCGGGCTGCTGCCCATGTTGCTTTTGCAACGCTTGTAATCGTGCTGACCCTGTATTCGTTGTGAATTCTGCGTGTTTTTGCTGGCTCGCAGCGCCCTGAGGCGTTTTTTTCAATCTTGGAGCAAACTGTCCTGACCCCTTGCTTTACTCATCCGCCCTGAAGATTCAGAAGGCCTGAGAAAAGCCGGTCAAACCAGGAAAACCTAGATTTAATGCGGTAAACAGCGTCTTGCGCTGCCTTACACCACCTTGCTTGGACAGCCGCCAGATCGTCCCAAACGGGACTGTGCGTAACTGCAAAATTCACAAAAGCCTATAATTCTACTATTTTTCAATAGACCTGTTCAAGTTGCTATGAGTATTCTCGTCACAGACCCCACTGATCTCGAAAAAATGCGCACTGCTTGCCAGACGGCGGCATCCATCCTTGACTACCTGACCCCCTTTGTCAAAGCAGGCGTCACGACTGGCGAATTGGACCGCCTGTGCATGGAGCGCATCAATGAACTAGGGGTCAAATCAGCCACCGTGGGTTACGCGCCCCCTGGCTACCCGCCCTTTCCGGGCTCTATCTGCACCTCCGTCAACCACGTCATCTGTCACGGCATTCCTGGCGATAAAGTGTTGAAAAACGGCGATATTCTGAACATGGACGTCACCATTATTCAAGATGGCTGGTTTGGTGACACCAGCCGCATGTTCTACGTGGGTGAACCCAGCATCCTGGCCCGTCGCCTGACTGAAACCACTTACGAATGCATGTGGTTGGGCATCGATCAGGTCAAGCCGGGCGCAACCCTGGGGGATATCGGCCACGCTATTCAGCAACACGCTGAAAAACAAGGCTTTTCCGTGGTACGTGAATATTGCGGACATGGCGTGGGCCAAAAATTCCACCAGGACCCGCAAGTGCTGCACTACGGCAAGCCCGGCACAGGCGTAAAACTGGAAGCCGGCATGATCTTCACCATTGAACCCATGATCAACGCGGGCCGTCGCGAACTGCGCACCCTGGCAGATCAATGGACCGTCGTCACCCGCGACCACAGCCTGTCAGCCCAATGGGAGCACGCCATACTGGTGACCGATACCGGCTATGAAGTACTGACCGTCTCGCCCGGCATGCCTGCCCCTCCAGCCATCATCAACAAGGCCTGAACCATGTCCTTCCTGGCCCAGCTTCGCGACAGAATTGCTTGCCGCCGGGCCCAGGTCTACGAGCGCTTCAGGCAAGACCTGCATTGTGATCGTCTGCTCAAAAGCCTGTGCCAGATTTGTGACCAAGGCCTGCGCGAACTCCTGGACTGTTACCCCCTGCCCCGCCAAGCCAGCTTGGCGGCCTTGGGCGGGTATGGTCGCGGGGAACTGTACCCGCACTCGGATGTGGATCTACTGATTCTGTTGCAGCGTGAACCAAACGCAGAGGACATTGACCGCATCCAGGCATTGGTCGCCGCCTTATGGGATATCGGCCTGGCCCCCAGCCACAATGTGGCCACACCCGCCCAATGCCTGGAACAAGCCAGCCAGGACATCACTACCGAAACCGCCATGCTGGAAAGCCGTTGGTTGGCAGGCTCCAGGTTATTGCTGCGCCATGCCCAACAGCAACTGCAAAGCCAGATGGACCCGCAAGCCTTCTTTCTGGCCAAGCAGGCCGAGCAGCAGCAGCGTCATGCCCATCTGCAAGACACGCCCTACTCCCTGGAGCCCAACTGCAAAGAGTCGCCTGGCGCCTTGCGTGACTTGCAAGTGCTGCTCTGGATGGCCAGGGCAGCCGGTTTGGGGCGCACTTGGCTGGACGTCGCGCAATCCGAGCTGCTGACCGAATCCGAGCTCAATGCCCTGCAACGGGTCGAAGCAGCCTTCAAGCGCCTGCGCATTGAACTTCATCTACTGACAGGCCGCGCCGAAGACAGACTGCTGTTTGATCTGCAACCACGTCTGGCGGAAATCTACGGCTTCCAACCCACGGCCACCCGACGTGCCAGCGAACTGCTGATGCAGCGTTACTACTGGGCCGCCAAGATTGTCAGCCAGCTCAATCTGATCCTGATGCGCAGCATTGAGGAACACCTGTTTCCACAAACCGATCAGGAACCGCTTGTCCTGGATGAACACTTCCAGATTCATCATGGACAGTTGGAATTGCGTCAAGCCAATGGCTTCGAGCAAGACCCCTCTCTGATCTTTGTCGCCATGCTGCATTTGCAGCAACAAGCTAGTTTGCGCGGCCTGAAAGCCGATACGCTGCGCGCCTTGTGGCACGCCCGCCGCCTGATCGATGCCACCTTCCGGGCCGAGCCCCGAAATCGACGTCTGTTTCTGGAAATTCTCCAACAGAACAAAGGCATTGTGCACACTTTGCGCTTGATGAATTTGCTCAACCTGCTGCCCCGCTACCTACCTGTCTTCCGGCGCGTGGTCGGGCAGATGCAGCACGACCTGTTCCATGCCTATACCGTGGACGAGCACACGCTGAAAGTCATACGCAATCTACGCCGCTTCACCATGGCTGAGCACAGCGAGGAGCTGTCCATGGCCAATCAGCTAATGAGCGGTTTTGATCGCCACTGGCTGCTGTATATTGCCGCCCTTTTTCACGACATTGCCAAAGGACGCGGTGGGAATCACTCCGAATTGGGTGCCCAGGACGCATTGGCCTTTTGCCAGGATCACGGCCTGATGCCCGTAGATGCAGAACTGGTGGTGTTTCTGGTCCGAGAACACCTGAGCATGTCTCAGGTCGCACAAAAACGCGATTTGAGCGACCCGAATGTAATTTTCCAGTTCTTACAAACCGTAGGCACCGAACGCCGGCTGACCGCCCTGTACCTGCTCACCGTAGCCGACATTCGTGCCACCAGCCCAACCGTCTGGAACTCCTGGAAAGGCAAGCTACTGGAGGATCTGTACAACCTGACCTTGGCCGCGTTAGGGCGCGACGTCAAGGACGGTGTCTCCGTGCTGGATCAGCGCAAACGTGACGCCGCCGGTGAAATACGTCTGGCCGGTCTGCTGGACGATGCTCGTGAAGACTTTTGGCAGTGGCTGGACAAGCCTTATTTTCTGCGTCATGACGCCAGCGAAATCGCCTGGCACACGATCCAGCTCTACCACCAGTCCCACAGCCTGACTCCTGTTGTGCGCATACGTCCCGCCGGACAAACCGACGCGCTGCAGGTACTGGTCTATACCAAAGACGCCAGCCGTCTGTTTTTACGTATCTGTCGTTACTTTGACAGCCAGGCCGTCAGCATTCAGGACGCACGCATCTACACGACTCGCCACGGCTGGGCACTGGACAGCTTTGTCGTGATGCTGCCCGCCTACGACCATGCCCTGCGGCGTGATCCCTTGCTGATCGAAACCGAGCTGTGCCAGGCACTACAGCAGGACTGGATCCCCAACGAGCATGCTCACGATCCCTATCGCGACATACGTTCGCGCCGGGCTCGAGTATTCCCCATTCAGCCCACCGTGGATCTGCGCCTGGATGAGCAAGGCCAGGACTGGATTTTGACCTTAAGTGCTACAGACCGGCGCGGTTTGTTGTACAGTCTCGCCCAAGTATTCGAGCGCCACGGCGTACGACTGCGCTCAGCCAAAGTCATGACTCTGGGCGACCGCGTGGAAGACGTCTTCATCCTCAGTGGCGCCGCACTGGAACACAACCGTCATCAATTGCGCCTGGAGCGCGATGTACGTTTGGCCCTCTCTCAACAAACCTCCGCGTCTTAATGGAAATCTCCTCTGTCTTTGCCGATGTCAGTCGCAGCTTCTTGTTTGCATTGGCCACACTCTTGCCCATGCTGAACCCGCCTGCGGCCGCCCCCATCTTTCTGACCCTGACCGAAGGGGCCAGCGTGCCCGATCGCGCCCGACTGGCCAAGAAAGTTGCCATCAACATTTTCATCATGCTGGCCATCGCTATGGTGGCAGGCAATATTGTGCTGAATTTCTTTGGCATCTCCCTACCCATCATTCGTATTGGCGGGGGCTTGCTGGTGATTGGCACCGCCTGGCGATTGATCAACGCCTCGGACTTTGATGCGGCACACGCCCAGAACATGGCCGAGTCCTATTCCTGGGAACAAATTCGCTCCAAGGCCTTCTACCCCTTGACCTTCCCCATGCTCTGCGGCCCCGGCTCCTTGTCTGCTGCGCTGACGGTAGGGGCGACCTTGCACGACAACTCGGTCGCCGGCACCATGAGCAAGCTGGCTGGCGCCCTGCCCGCTATTGCCGCTGCCAGCTTTATTGTGTTTCTGGCCTTGCGGTTTGCATCTCAATTTCTGTACAAACTGGGCAAGAATGGCACCGCTGTCGTGATGCGCCTGTCCGCCTTTATTCTCTTGTGCCTGGGCGTGCAGATTACCTGGGCAGGTTTCCACGAGCTTTTCCTGGGTTTGCTACAGGAAGCCTCTACCTTTCATTCTTTAAGTTCCTCTTGATACCATGGCCGCCTCTTCCCGCCAATCCGCTGCACCCTATTATCTGATCGCCCTGCTCGCCTTCTCAGGCGTAGGCATTGCGCTGCTCTCTCAGCACGTATTCAGCATCCCACCTTGCGCCTGGTGCGTGCTGCAACGGCTGATTTTCATTGTGCTGGGCGTATTCAGCCTGATCGCAGGTGTGCTGCAGCAACTTGGTCACCCACGCAGCTCCACCATAGCCAGCCTGCTGGGTTTGGCCACAGCGGTAGGCGGTATTGTGGCTGCCTGGTATCAGGTCTCTGTGGCGCAACACCTGTTCAGCTGCGACCAGACCTTTGCTGACCGCTTCATTACCCAATCTGGCCTGGAAAGCGGCCTGCCCTGGTTATTTGGCATCTATGCTTCCTGCATGGACGCCCGTCAACCGCTGCTGGGGATTGAATATGCGTACTGGAGCCTGGCGTTGTTTGTCATTCTGGGCCTAGGCTTGCTGCTGACCTTGTTCAAGCGTCGTGGTGCTTAGCATTGGCGGCCATATGTTTCAGGCATGGCGTGACAGCTCGGCCAGACCGTGCGCCAGCACGCCAAGAACATCGAATTATCAGGTGATGGCGTTCGCTTTCTTCCACTTGCGCAACCGCAACCGTGCATTGGCATAGGGTGACGATGTATTGAACTGGATCATCCGGCCTTGGGTGTACCTCTCATACCAAGGCATGCCATACAGCGAAGCATCGTTTTCCTGCTCAACGAGCGCGACAATGCGAGCATGTACATCCGCAAATAGCCGCAGCAAGTCAGCGTAGGCCACGCCTGCATAGTCGGCATAAAATTTTTGCGCCAGTCTGCCTAACTCGCTCCACGTATAGCCGGTTTCAGGGAAATCGACCGGTCGTCCCTTTGATTTGCCATCACACCATTTCAGCACCAACAGATTCCATCCGATCAAATAAGCCACCAGATCGGACACACTCATCTGTGTGCCTTGTCTATGCCCCGGCAGCGTCGCGTCTCGGGCATGCTCCGCTGGCACACTGGCAAGGTCGGCCATCAGTTTCTGATAGGTGGTACGAATCGCATCCAGCAATTCCTGCTTGTTCTGTGGCACCGCCATACCGATCCTCTTTACGCTACGACGAAACTTCCGATTAAAACACCCCAAAGCTTGGACTGGCGTCCAGCTTTGGGGTATAGCTCAGAAAAGCAGATTTTCTATTCAACTAAGCGGTTAAGCGATCAATCCGTCACGTCCGGCACTTCACGACCGCTTTTGCGGCCTTCCGCCAGCAAATTCAGATAAGCCTCGTCCACATCACCCGTCACATACTCGCCACTAAAGCAGGAGGACTCAAAACCGGCAAAACGTGGGTTCAAATCGCGCAGGGATTGCTCCAGATCGTGCAGATCCTGGTAGACCAGACCATCCACACCGATTTCCTTGGCAACCTGATCCACATCACGCCCCGTGGCAATCAGCTCGGACACGGTAGGCATATCAATGCCGTATACGTTCGGAAAACGCACAGGTGGCGCTGCCGAGGCAAAGAACACCTTGTTCGCACCGGCAGCACGAGCCATGTCCACGATCTGGCGGCTGGTTGTGCCACGCACGATGGAGTCATCCACCAACAGCACGTTCTTGCCCTGGAACTCCATGGGAATGGCGCTCAGTTTCTGACGCACAGACTTCTTGCGCACTTCCTGGCCGGGCATGATGAAGGTGCGACCTACATAGCGGTTCTTGATGAAACCTTCGCGGTAGTTCAGATTCAGATGAGCCGCCAGCTGCATGGCCGATGGACGGGCCGAGTCAGGAATAGGCATCACCACATCAATATCAGCCAGACGCAGATTCTTGGCAACGTTCTCGGCCAGGTACACACCCATCAACAAACGCGCGTCGTACACCGACACACCATCGACCGTCGAATCGGGACGGGCAAAGTATACGTATTCAAAGACACAGGGATTCAGGCGCGGGTTCTCGGCACACTGGCGGCTGCTGAGATTGCCATCCAGATCAATGATGATGGCCTCGCCGGGCTCCACATCACGAACCAGCTCAAAGCCGCAACCGGTCAAGGCCACGGACTCGGAGGCAACCATCCACTCCTCGCCCTTGGGGGTCACGTTGCGGCCCAGGCACAAAGGACGAATCCCGTTCGGATCGCGAAAGGCAACCAGACCAAAGTTTGCAATTTGCGACACCACGGCGTAAGCACCACGAGCACGACGGTGCACGGCGGCCACGGCGTCAAACACCTCGTCCTGAGACAGCTCAGGACCGGTAGCAGCACGTTGCAGTTCGTGCGCGTACACATTCAGCAGAACCTCGGAGTCCGAGTTGGTGTTGATGTGGCGACGGTCAATGGTAAATAGCTCTTCACGCAGTTCACGCCAGTTGGTCAGATTACCGTTGTGAACAAAGCTCAGACCAAAGGGGGCATTGACGTAAAACGGCTGCGCCTCCTCCACGCTCTGGCTAGAGCCTGCAGTGGGATAACGCACATGGCCAATACCGCTATTGCCTGGCAAAGAGCGCATGTTGCGGGTACGAAATACGTCCCGCACCAGCCCAAATGCCTTGTGCATGCTGAAGAACTGGTCGTGCCAGGTCGCCAGCCCCGCTGCATCCTGCCCGCGATGCTGCAGCAAGAGCAAACTGTCATAGATCAACTGATTTACAGGGCTGCGCGCAACAACCCCTACAACTCCACACATGATTGGTTCCCGTTAGTGTGTTCTCAATAAGGCAGCCATTCTGCCAGAGACGGCGGCAGCATGGCCTTAATCGATTGCACCGCGCGGATCGCAGGTTCGGCCAACTTAGCCTGCTCCCACCACGGCTCTTTCGGTAAATCGGTATGTCCGGCCAGGATGACCAGAATCAGCACCAGCAATACCCCGCGGGCCAGCCCAAACAAGCCACCCAGCCCATGATCGGCAGGTGTCAAACCCGTTTGTTCTATCAGGCTGGCCAGCAGCATATTCAACAAACCCACCAGCAACAAGACCATAAAAAAAACGGCTCCGTAGGCCAAAGCCGTACGTAATAAGCCGTTTTCTATCCAGACTTGTATCCAACCTGATGTGCGTGGCCCCCACCAGATTGCGGCCATGAAAGCCAGCAAATAGGCGCTGAGCGAAAGAACTTCCTTGATCAATCCGCGTATCAGGCCCAGCAGGCCTGATACGCCCACAATTCCAAGGACGATATAGTCGAAGCTGCTCACTTAGCCGAGATAAAACTGTTCTCGTAACCGAGCGAGCGCAAGCGGGCCTGAGCTGCCTGAGCCGCTTCACGGGTGGGGAATGGTCCCACACGCAAACGATAGGTTGGCTTGCCACCGCTTTGTGCCGTTTCTACATAGGCATTGGTCACACCGGCCGATACCAGCTGATCACGACGCGACTGGGCATCGTTCTGGTTGGAATAGGCGACAATCTGCAAAATGAAATTGCCTTGCTGCGCTGCGGGTTTGGTGGCAGCTGCAGGGGCAGGCTTGTTGGGTACACGGCCTTCGAGCAGGGCCAGCGCATAGGAGCCATCATCCGTACGGCCGTTTTGGGCAGGCGCTGGAGCAGGCTTGGGTTTTTCAACAGGTTTGGGCTTTTCGACCGGTTTGGGCTGCTCTGGAGGCGTTGTCACCGGCGGTGGTGCTGTCGGCGTGCTTGGCGTGGTCACATGAGCAGGATCCGTTTCAAGGCCGGGATTGACCACAGCCAGACCACCATTTGTGCTGGTGGAGGGATCAGTCACCGGTGGCTCGTCGGGCTGCTCGATAACAGGCGTTGGGGTGTTCTCTTGCACGACTAACTCGCCAGGGCGAGTTTGCGCCGCGCCCTGCCCCGTTGTCTGACCAATAGGGCCCAAGGCCAGAGATTGCTCGGGCTCGGGTGGCGTTTTGTCGGCAGTCAGCATAGGCACCAGCACAACCACGGCCAGAACCAGAGCCAACGCACCGATCAGACGGCGGCGAGCCCGTCCACGCAGTTCCGATAATTGTGAGTCGCTAGAAGCACTAGCGCGGCGACCCGACGATGAGGAAGTATCGTTACGTGAAAATAAACCCATGAGCCCCAGACCTATGAAATAAGCAGTCTTACCGATATTCAGGAAGATGAACGGTCGTTTGCGGCTTCAAGTATCGGCCCTACTGTCGCAAACGAGCCAAACACAACAATTCTATCATTGTCACTGGCCTCTTTTAATGCCGCCTCGTAAGCAAGCCGAGGACTGTTGTAACTGGATACGACCGCTGACGCTTTACTGACCGAAGCCCGTGCAACAGGTCGAACGCCCGGGCGATGTGAACTGGATTCGGCCTCGGGGGCCAGAACATCGTCAGGCGTCTGACCACTGGCCAGAACGGTGTGCACATGATTGGCCAATTCCTCGCCCGACATGCTGCGTGGTCCTTCCAAACTGGCGCACATCCAATGATCGATACGCGTGGCCATGCGGGCAATCACGCCATCCACATCCTTGTCCTTGTACATGCCCACAACCGCAATCGTCTTGGGGTAAGGCGGCATATTGTCCAGATTCTGCGCCAAGGCCGCCGCCGCATGCGGATTATGCGCCACGTCAAAGATCACGCAAGGCTGACCAGGCTGAATCTGGAAACGGCCAGGCATGTGGGCACGCAGCAAACCGGCGCGTACCGCTTGCGCAGGCACGGCCAAGCGGGGATGCAAGGATTCCAGCGCAGCCAATGCTGCAGAAGCATTAAGCAATTGGTTTGCGCCACGCAAGGCCGGGTAAGCCAATGCAGCGCGGCGCTGATTACGGCCACCGTAGGCCCATTGCTGACGGTCGCCGGAATAGTTGAAATCTTTGCCAAACAGCCACAACTGGGCACCAATCTCCTGGGCATAATCCAGCATGGTCTGTGGCGGCACGGGATCGGCGCAAATGGCGGGACGATCCGCACGGAAAATATGAGCCTTTTCCCAAGCAACCTGCTCTCGGGTATTGCCCAGGTATTCAGCATGATCAATATCAATGCTAGTAATGATGGAACAGTCCGCATCAATGATATTGACGGCATCCAGTCGGCCACCCAAACCCACTTCCAGCACCGCGACGTCAACGCGCTGCTCCTGGAACAGCAACAAGGCCGCCAGCGTGGAGAATTCAAAGTAAGTCAGTGTCAGGTCGCCCCGGGCTTCATTGATACGGGCAAATTGCGCCGTAATCTGGGCATCCTCGGCCATCTCGCCATTTAAACGAATGCGCTCGTTGTAGCGCACCAGATGCGGAGAGGCATACACACCCACCTTATAGGCCGCCGCCAGCAAAATCGCTTCCAGCATGGCGCAGGTCGAGCCTTTGCCGTTGGTGCCGCCCACCGTGATAACGACGGAATCCAATTTGATGTTCAGACGTTGGGCAACCTCGCGAATCCGGCCTAGGCCCAGATCAATGGCCGAAGGATGCAAAGTTTCCAAATAGGACAGCCAGTCACTCAGCGAGGAGTCGGCTTTCAGAACAGGATGAGTCATGGACAACACCAATTACAAAATAAAAACGGCAGGCGCTGATGATAGCACCTGCCGTGATCCAATACGCCTTAACTATCAGGCCAATACTGGTATTACTTGCGACGGGCTGGCGGCAAGTCCGTGCACGTCCCTTCGGCAACGGCAGCCGCCTTGCTGACCGACTCGCACAAGGTGGGGTGCGGGTGGATGGATTTGGCCAGATCGACCGGGTCCACACCCATTTCGATAGCCAGCACCAGCTCGCCAATCAGCTCGCCCGCATTGGTGCCGACGATGCCGCCACCCACAATACGGTGGGTTTCCGCATCGAACAGAACCTTGGTAAAGCCTTCATCACGGTTGTTCGCAATTGCGCGACCGGATGCAGCCCAAGGGAACACGCCCTTCTCGACCTTGATACCGTCTTTCTTGGCCTGATCTTCGGTCAGACCCACCCAGGCGATTTCCGGATCGGTATAGGCCACCGAAGGAATCACACGAGCATCAAAGAAGGATTTTTCGCCGGCGATGACTTCAGCAGCCACGTGGGCTTCGTGTTCGGCCTTATGTGCCAGCATGGGCTGGCCCACAATGTCGCCAATCGCATAGATGTGCGGCACGTTGGTGCGCTGTTGCTTGTCAACCGGGATGAAGCCACGGTCTGTAACCTGCACACCAGCTTTCTCGGCACCGATCTTCTTGCCATTGGGCGAGCGGCCCACGGCTTGCAGAACCAGGTCGTAGCGTTGTGGCTCGGCCGGAGCGTTCTTGCCTTCGAAAGTTACCCAGATGCCGTCTTCGCGGGCTTCGGCAGCCACCGTGCTGGTTTCCAGCATCATGTGGTCAAAGCGATGCTTGTTCATCTTCTCCCACACCTTGACCACGTCGCGGTCTGCACCCGGCATCAGGCCGGTTTGCATTTCCACCACGTCCAGGCGTGCGCCCAGAGCCGAGTACACCGTACCCATTTCCAGACCGATGATGCCACCGCCTACAATCAGCATGCGCTTGGGCACAGACTTCAGTTCCAGCGCACCGGTGGAGTCCACCACGCGTGGATCGTCAGGCAAGAATGGCAGTTTTACCGACTGACTACCGGCAGCAATAATGGCCGAACCGAACTTGATCACTTTCTTGGTGCCGTCGTTGGCGGTCACTTCGATGTGATTGGGGTCCAGGAACTGGCCATTACCGACCACAACCTGGACCTTGCGGCCCTTGGCCATACCGGCCAGACCACCGGTCAGCTTGCCGATGACCTTGTTCTTGTAGTCGCGCAGCGCATCGATGTCGATTTGCGCTTCGCCGAACTTGATACCGTGTGTGGCCAGGGACTTGGCCTCCTCGTAGACCGCCACAGTATGCAGCAAGGCCTTGGAAGGAATACAACCCACGTTCAGACACACACCACCCAGAGTGCTGTAGCGCTCGACCAGAGCCACTTTCAGGCCCAGATCAGCCGCACGGAAGGCCGCGTTGTACCCGCCTGGGCCAGCGCCCAGAACAAGCACATCCACGGAGTCATCCGCAGCACCCTGATGGCTGGCCGCCTGCGGAGCAGGTGCCGAGGCCGGAGCAGCAGCGGCAGGCGCAGTTGCCTGCGGCGCTTCTTCTTTGGCGGGTGCCGCAGCGGGAGCCGTCTGGCCTTCCGCTGCTTCGATCTTGGCAATGGCCGAACCCTGGGAGACTTTGTCACCCACCTTGACCAGCAATTCCTTGATCACCCCCGCCTGAGCGGCAGGGATTTCCATCGAGGCCTTATCGGACTCCACGGTGATCAGGCTTTGCTCGAGCTCGACCGTATCACCGACCTGCACCAGCACTTCGATGACATCTACTTCACCGGAGTCGCCGATATCCGGGACCGTCAGATCAATCAGACTCATGACAACTCCTTACAGTGCAATACGACGGAAGTCGGCCAGCATCGTTGCCAGGAAGGCATTGAAACGGGCAGCCGAGGCACCATCGATAACGCGGTGGTCGTAAGACAGGGACAGCGGCAGCATCAGGCGTGGCGCAAATTCCTTGCCATTCCAGACGGGCTGCATGGAGGAACGTGACAGACCCAGAATGGCCACTTCGGGCGCATTGATAATGGGTGTGAAATCCGTACCACCAATACCACCCAGCGAGGAAATGGTGAAGCAACCGCCTTGCATCTGGGCTGCGCTCAACTTGCCATCGCGGGCCGCAGCAGCCAGTTCGCCCGTTTCACGAGCGATATCCAGAATGCCTTTCTTGTCGGCATCACGAATGACCGGCACAACCAGACCGTTAGGCGTATCCGCCGCAAAACCGATGTGGTAGTACTGCTTGAGCACCAGATTGTCGCCATCCAGCGAAGCGTTGAATTCGGGGAATTTCTTCAGGGCCGCCACGGCAGCCTTGATGACAAAAGCCAGCATGGTGACACGAGCGCCGGACTTCTTGTATTCCTCGTTCAGCTCTTTGCGAAGGGCTTCAAGAGAGGTAATGTCAGCCACTTCGTTATTGGTGACATGAGGAATCATGACCCAGTTGCGATGCAGGTTGGCACCCGAAATTTTCTTGATGCGCGACAGAGCCTGCGTTTCGACTGGGCCAAACTTGGCAAAATCAACCTTGGGCCAGGCCAGCACATCCAGACCGCCGACCTGAGCCGCCGTACCGGCTGCAATAACCGGAGCAGCGCCGCCAGCCATGACTTGCTTCACAAAGCCACGCACGTCGTCAGCCGTAATACGACCTTTATCGCCCGAGCCATGAACCTTGGCCAGATCCACACCCAATTCACGCGCAAATTTACGCACACTCGGTGAGGCGTGGGGCAGATTACGTAATGAGCCTTCTGCTTGAGCAAAGGCAGCCGTAGGCGAGACACGCTCTGGAGCCGGTGCGCCGGCACCGACCACGACCGAGGAGCTGGCCGCAGGCGCAGCAGCGGCAGCGGGAGCGGCAGGAGCGGATTCAGCTTTAGGAGCAGGAGCGGCTTCGGCCTTGGCCGGTGCAGCGGCAGCACCTTGCACGGTCAGTTCCAGAATGTCGCTACCCTGGCTGACCTTGTCACCCAGCTTCACTTTGATGGCCGTGACCACGCCAGCATGGGAGGACGGCACCTCCATGGAAGCCTTGTCCGATTCCACGGTGATCAGGCTTTGGTCCACTTCGATAGTGTCACCCACTTGAACCATGATTTCGATTACGTCCACATCACGGGCGTCGCCGATATCAGGTACTTGAACCGTTACTTGCTGTTCACCACCCGCCGCAGCGGTTGCGGCGGCGGGCGCCGCTTCAGCCTTGGAAGCAGGCGTGGCCTCGGCCTTGGCAGGCTCAGCGGCAGGCGCTGCCTGCGCACTTTCGGCGGCTTCCAGTTCCAGAACCAAGCTGCCTTCCTTGACCTTGTCACCCAGTTTGACCTTGATGGACTTGACCACGCCAGCGTCAGACGATGGGATTTCCATGGAGGCCTTGTCGGACTCCACCGTAATCAGGCTTTGCTCGACCTCAATGGTCTCGCCTTCCTTGACCAGGATTTCGATCACTTCGACAGCGTCGTCAGCACCGATATCCGGGATTTTGACTTGAATGATATTGCTCATGATTCAGTCCCTTATGCGTGCTGCGGGTTGGCCTTGGAAGGATTGATGCCGTATTTGGCAATCGCCTCGGACGCTTTGCTGAACGGAATCTTGCCTTCTTCAGCCAGCGCGCGCAGAGCAGCCAACACCACGAAGTGACGATCAACCTCAAAGTGCTCACGCAGCTTGAAGCGGTAGTCGGAACGACCAAAGCCATCGGTACCCAGCACTTTCAGTGTGCGGTTCTTAGGCACGAACGGACGAATCTGGTCACCAAAGGCCTTGATGTAGTCGGTAGAGACCACGATAGGACCGTCGGTGTTTTGCAATTGGGTCGTCACGTACGGTACAGGCAGATCCTTGCCTTCCGGATTCAGCAGAGCGGCACGCTCGCAATCCAGACCATCACGACGCAGTTCAGTAAAGCTGGTGACACTCCAGACATCGGAGCCAATGCCCCAGTCTTTTTCCAGCAGATCTTGTGCCGCGATCACTTCGCGCAAAATCGTACCCGAACCCATCAGTTGAACACGCAGCTTGCTGTCCTTGGCAACCGACTTGAACTTGTACATGCCACGCAGGATGCCGTCTTCATCGCCTTCGACCAAACCAGGCTGAGCGTAGTTCTCGTTCATCAAGGTGATGTAGTAGTACACATCTTCCTGGTCCTGCACCATGCGCTTCAAACCATGCTGCATGATGACAGCCACTTCGTGAGCGAAGGTGGGGTCATAGGATATGCAGTTAGGAATCAGCGAGGACTGAATATGGCTATGACCATCTTCGTGCTGCAGACCTTCACCGTTCAGGGTGGTGCGACCGGCGGTGCCGCCCAGCACGAAACCACGTGCCTTCATATCACCGGCTGCCCAGGCCAGATCGCCAAAGCGCTGGAAGCCGAACATCGAGTAATAGATGAAGAACGGGATCATGATGCGGTTGTTGTTGGAGTACGACGTGGCCGCCGCAATCCAGGAGCTAAATGCACCCTGCTCGTTAATCCCTTCCTGCAACAACTGACCGTTGGCCGTTTCGCGGTAGTACATGACCTGATCTTTATCGACCGGGGTGTACTTCTGGCCTTCAGGCGCGTAAATACCGATCTGACGGAACAGACCTTCCATACCAAAGGTACGGGATTCGTCCGCCAGGATAGGCACAGCACGAGGCCCCACCTGTTTGTCGCGCAGCAAAGTATTGAGGAAACGGACAAACGCTTGCGTCGTGGAGATCTCACGGCCCTCGGCAGTGGCTTCCAGCATGGGCTTGAACGCGTCCAGTGTCGGCACGGTCAACTGCTCGTCCGCCTTGTTGCGACGCTTGGGCAGGTAGCCACCCAAGGCTTGACGGCGGGCATGCAGGTACTGCATTTCTGGAGAGTCTTCCGCTGGCTTGAAGTAAGGCAGCTCTTCCAGTTTGTCATCAGGAACCGGGATGTTGAAACGGTCGCGGAATTCGCGTACGGCGTCCAGATCCAGGCTCTTTTGTTGGTGCGACGGGTTCTTGGCTTGGCCCACGTGGCCCATGCCGTAGCCCTTGATGGTCTTGGCCAGAATAACGGTAGGCTGACCTTCGTGCTTGGTGGCGGCATCAAATGCAGCGTACACCTTATGAGGATCGTGACCGCCACGGTTCAGGCGCCAGATGTCCTCGTCGCTCATGCGGCTGACCATTTCCAGCAGCTTGGGGTGCTTGCCAAAGAAGTGCTCGCGAACGTAGGCGCCATCATTGGCTTTGTAGGCCTGATATTCGCCGTCCACGGTTTCTTCCATGACCTTGCGCAGGATGCCTTCCTTGTCGCGGGCCAGCAAGGGATCCCAGTAACCGCCCCAGATCAGTTTCAGCACGTTCCAGCCAGCACCACGGAAGGTCCCTTCCAGTTCCTGGATGATTTTGCCGTTACCACGTACAGGGCCGTCCAGACGCTGCAGGTTGCAGTTCACGATGAAAATCAGGTTGTCCAGCTTTTCACGTGCCGCCAGACCAATGGCGCCCAGGGATTCGGGTTCGTCCATCTCGCCGTCGCCCAGGAACACCCAGACTTTACGGCCGCTGGTATCAGCAATGCCACGGGCATGCAGGTACTTCAGGAAACGGGCCTGGTAGATCGCCATCAATGGGCCCAGGCCCATGGATACGGTGGGGAACTGCCAGAATTCGGGCATCAGCTTGGGATGCGGGTAGGACGGCAAGCCTTTACCATCAACTTCCTGACGGAAGTTGTTCAGCTGCTCTTCGGAGATACGACCTTCCATGAAGGCGCGGGCGTAAATACCGGGCGAGGAGTGGCCCTGGAAGAACACCATATCGCCGCCGCGATCTTCGGTTTCAGCGTGCCAGAAATGGTTTTGACCGCAGCCGATCATGGTGGCCAGCGATGCAAACGAGGCAATGTGTCCGCCCAAACCACCGCCATCGGGAGGAGTTTCGCGGTTAGCGCGCACGACCATGGCCATGGCGTTCCAGCGAATGTAGGAACGGATACGCTCTTCGAGCACCAGGTTGCCGGGGTGGGCAGGTTCCAGACCGGGAGGGATCGTGTTCTCATAAGCCGTGTTGGGCGAGAACGGAATGTGAGCGCCGGAGCGACGGGCCAGATCGATCAGCTTTTCGATCAGATCATGGGCACGGGCCGGGCCTTCACGGTCCACCACCGCCTCCAGGGCGTCAAGCCACTCTTTTGTTTCTAGGGCTTGGTCTTGACTGACCTGAGCCGAACTATTGTCTTGGGTTGAGGACATATAGTGTCTCCATATATGTGGTAGTAGTCCGGTCTTGTTCGACGCTGAGCCGCCCCTCTAAGAAGAAGTAAAGCGATCCTGACCGAAGCGGGTATTGCGGACTGTGAGCGTTCAAGGCGGGGTACGCCTGCACCAAACCATTCTAGGAAAGAACACAGAAAGGCTCAAGCAAAATTTCATTTTATGGTATGTGTTTTCATAATACGAAATATCACTAAAAAAAATAGCCCTACATTACAATCCAGCCATACTTCTTTTCTTGCTGTTATGGCTACTCATCCCAAAAAGTCTCTGATCCCTTCAACCTTTTATGATCAGGCTAAGCAGAATCGGCGTGGATTCTATTGGCTGACACCGGTTGTCGTGCTGTTTCTCTACCTCTGTGTCATGGGGGTATTCCTGTGGCTGCAGCGTTTGCAAAACGATAGCGTCATGTTTGTGACCATCGATCAGGAAACGCGCCAGCAACGCCTGATGATGGTAATTCTGGCCCTGTCTCTGGTGATTGTGGTCAGCTTGCTGGCCCTGTGGCGCTATACCCGCTTTCGCACCCACGCCGAAGCCGCCCAGACTGCCGAGACCGGTTTCCGACGCGCCATGGAGAACTCCATGTCCACGGGGATGCGCGTGTTTGACATGCAAGGCCGCATTGCCTATGTGAACCCGGCTTTTTGTCGAATGATTGGCTGGAACGAAGCCGATCTGGTGGGTCGTACCGCCCCCTTCCCTTACTGGTTACCCGGCCGCCATCAACAGCATCAGGAAACCCTGGATCTTTTGCTGTCGGGCCGAACACCCAGCAGCGGTCTGGAAGTGGAGGCCCAGCGCCGTGATGGTTCGCGCTTTACGGCCCGTATGTATGTTTCGCCCTTGCGTGCTCCCAATGGAGAACAGATTGGCTGGATGACCTCCATGACAGACATCACCGAGCCCAAGCGCATTCGCGAGGCCCTGACTGCGGCGCACGAGCGCTTCATGACGGTGCTGGAAGGTCTGGATGATGCCATCTCCGTGGTGGCCGATACCTCCGACGGTCTGGAGCTGCTGTTTGCCAACCGCACCTATCGTCGCTTCTTCGGCGCCCAATCCAATGGTCACGCTGAATTGCTGGGTGGCCGCCTGGGCCGCTTCACCGATGAAACCGTTGAGATTTACTCCGAATCGGCGGCCCGCTGGTTTGAAGTTCATCACCGCATGCTGGCCTGGACCGATGGCCGCCGGGTACGCCTGCAAGTGGCGCGTGACATTACTGATCGCCGCAAGCACGAAGAAGCCTCACGCATTCAGCAGGAAAAAGTTCAGTTGACCAGCCGCCTGACCACGATGGGCGAGATGGCCTCCTCGCTGGCACACGAACTGAACCAGCCACTGACCGCCATCAATAACTACAGCATGGGCGCTGTCGCCATGTTGAAATCTGGCCGCTACCAGCCTGAAACCCTGCTGGCTGCACTAGAGAAGGCTGCCCAGCAAGCCGAACGTGCGGGCAAGATCATCAGCCGCATTCGTGAATTCGTGAAGCGCAGTGAGCCACGCCGCGTCCGCGTCAAAGTCATGCGTATTGTAGAAAATGCCGTCGGCTTTGCCGAAATCGACGCCCGCAAGCGCCAGATCGAGATTGAACTGAGCATTCCGGACCCCGTCCCTGACGTCATTGCCGACCCCATTCTCATAGAACAGGTATTATTGAATCTGCTCAAAAATGGGATCGAAGCCATGGAGCACAGTGAACATCATGTGCTTCAATTGGTGATTACCCAACAGGAATCGCTTTTGGAGATGGCCGTCATCGATCGCGGTCATGGCTTGAAAGACCCCGAGCGCCTCTTTGAACCGTTTTACAGCACCAAGTCCGAAGGCCTTGGGATGGGCCTGAACATCTGTCGCACAATTATTGAATCGCATCACGGCCGCCTATGGGCAGTCGGCAATCCAGAGGGTGGAACGATTTTCCGTTTCAGTCTACCTTGTGCGGCACCTGATGTAGTGGACACCCTTGATAACAAACTGGAGATACCCGAATGACCAGCCCGCAAATGCCATGCACCATTTACGTAGTCGATGACGACGAAGCCGTACGGGACTCCTTGCGCTGGCTCTTGGAAGCCAATGGCTACCGGGTCCGCTGCTTTGCATCGGGCGAAGAGTTTCTGGGCGCCTACGATCCTACCCAGGTCGCCGTCCTGATTGTGGACGTGCGCATGCCCGGCATGAGCGGCCTGGAGCTTCAGGAAGCCCTGATCACTCGTAAATCGAATATCCCGATTGTGTTCATTACCGGCCACGGTGACGTGCCCATGGCCGTGAGCACCATGAAGAAAGGCGCGATCGACTTTCTGGAAAAACCCTTTAATGAAGCCGATCTGCGCACGATTGTCAGCCGCATGATCGAGCAAGCTACCGCACGTGCCTCGCAAGCGCAGGCACAGAAAAGTCAACAAGAAGTCCTGGGCCGCCTGACAGCGCGCGAGCAGCAAGTGTTGGAACGCATTGTTGCTGGCCGCCTGAACAAGCAGATTGCCGGGGACTTGAATATCAGTATTAAAACTGTCGAAGCGCATCGCGCCAATATCATGGAAAAACTGGAAGTCACTACGGTTGCCGACCTCATGAAAATCGCCCTCACCAAGTCCGAGGATGCGTAAATGAGTGCTCGCATTATTGATGGAAAAAAGCTGTCCACCGCTATCAAGGCGGACGTTGCAGAACGCGTTGCCAAACTGAAGCAAGCCCAAGGCATTCAAGCTGGTTTGACCGTGGTACTGGTCGGAGAAGATCCGGCCTCCCAAGTCTATGTACGCAACAAGGGTCTGGCATGTGAAGCCGCCGGCCTGAAATCCGACATCATCCGCCTGCCGGCCAACACCACCGAAGCCGAGCTGCTGGCCCTGATCACTCGTTTGAATCAGGACAGCTCGGTACACGGCATTCTGGTTCAACTGCCCCTGCCCGCCCATCTGGACGAGCACAAAGTCATTGAAACCATTGCGCCCCACAAGGACGTGGATGGTTTTCATGTCAGCAATGCCGGCATGCTCATGACGGGCAAACCCCTGTTTGCCCCCTGCACGCCCTACGGCGTCATGAAGATGCTGGAATCCGAAAACGTGACGCTGCGTGGAGCAGAGGCCGTCGTCGTGGGCGCCAGCAATATTGTGGGCAAACCCATGGCCATGCTCTTGCTGGCTGCAGGCGCGACCGTCACTCTCTGTAATTCCAAAACGCGGGACCTGGCCGCCCAGACCCGCCGTGCCGATGTACTGGTTGCCGCCGTAGGCCGCCCCGGCATCATTACTGGCGATATGGTCAAGCCCGGTGCTGTCGTAATCGACGTCGGTATCAATCGTGGCGCCGATGGCAAACTGTGTGGTGACGTGGATTTTGCCAGCGCCAGCGAAGTGGCCTCAGCCATTACGCCCGTACCCGGTGGCGTGGGTCCCATGACCATTGCCATGCTGCTGGTCAATACCTTGGAAGCGGCCGAACGCTCGGCCAACATCAGTCTTTAAATTAATCAACGGTTTATGACGACAAATCCCTTACTGGTTCCTATCGACAGTCTTATTGACTATCCCGCCATCCAGCCCGAGCACATCGAGCAGGCGGTGGACCAACTGCTGGCCTTGGCCCGCCAAGCCATAGACACAGTCTCCAACGACGATAGTGAACCCAGTTGGGACAATATCGTCGAGCCCATCACCGACGCCACCGAAACCTTGTATCGCGCCTGGTCGGTGGCCGGTCACCTGAACTCGGTCATCAATACGCCCGAGCTGCGTGCGGTGTACAACCAGTGCCTGCCACGCATGAGCGAGTTCTCGACCTGGGTAGGCTTGAACCGTCCTTTGTTCCTGCGTTACCAGGCTCTGGCTGACAGCCCAGCCTTTGCCGCCCTGACGCCCCAGCGCCAACGTATCATTACCCTGGCCTTGCGCGATTTCCGCCTGAGCGGTGTGCAACTGGAAGGTCAGGCACGTGAAGACTACGCCCGCATTTCCGAAGAGCTGGCGCAAACCTCGCAGCAGTTCTCCGAGCATGTACTGGATGCCATTGATCAGTGGTATTACCTGGTCACTGACCAGGCCGAGCTGGACGGCATCCCGGACGACGTGCTGGCCGCTGCCCAACGCGCTGCGCAAGAAAATGATCAGCAAGGCTGGCGTCTGACGCTGAAAATGCCTTGCTACCTGCCTGTCATGCAATACGCTCGCAACCAGACCTTGCGTGAGCTGATGTACCGGGCCTACACCACCATTGCCTCCGAACAAGGCGATGCCCAATTTGATAACTCCCAGGCCATTGAAACGTTGCTGGACCTGCGTGCCCAGGAAGCCAACCTGCTGGGTTTTGCCAGCTACGCCCATATGCGTCTGGAAACCCGCATGGCCGACACCCCAGAACAGGTGATGAGCTTCTTGCGTGATCTGGCCGCCAAAGCCCGTCCCTACGCCCGCCAGGATCTGGACGAGCTGCAAGCCTTCGCTCAACAAGAACTGGGCCTGGAAACCCTGCAAGCCTGGGATGTACCGTTCAGTGCCGAGCGCCTGCGCGAACAGCGCTACGCCTATTCGGAAGACGAGGTCAAACAGTACTTCACGGAACCTGCCGTTCTGAGTGGCCTGTTCAAAGTCATCCAGCGTTTATTTGACGTGACACTGCGTGCCGTCGATATCCCAGCCTGGCATCCTGCCGTGCGCCCTTTTGAAGTGATTGCCTCCGATGGCAAGGTCCTGGGTTATCTGTACATGGACCTGCACGCCCGTCAAGGCAAACAAGGCGGCGCCTGGGTCGATAGCGAACGCAGTCGTCGCCGTCTAGGTGAAACGCTGTGTCTGCCGATCGCCTACCTGGTGTGCAACTTTGCCGAACCTCAGCCTGGCCGCCCTGCGCTACTGACGCATGATGATGTGATCACCCTGTTCCACGAATCCGGCCACGCCCTACACACGCTGCTCTCGCGGGTAGACGATCCGGCTGCCTCGGCCTTCTCCGCCGTGGAATGGGACGCCATCGAGCTGCCCTCGCAGTTCATGGAAAACTTCTGCTGGGAATGGCCCGTCGTGCAGATGCTGACTGCCCACGTGGAAACCGGCGAGCACCTGCCCCGTGCGCTCTACAACAAGCTGAACCTGGCCCGCAACTTCCAGAGCGGCATGCAAATGGTGCGTCAGCTGGAGTTCTCCCTGTTCGACATGCTGATCCACTCGCGTGACAGCGGCCTGAGCATTGATGCCGTCATGGAAATTCTGGATCAGGTTCGCCAGGAAGTCGCCGTGCTGTTCCCGCCTGAGTGGCACCGTTTCCCGCATCAGTTCTCGCACTTGTTTGCGGGTGGCTATGGCGCAGGTTACTACAGCTACAAATGGGCCGAAGTCCTGTCCGCCGATGCCTACTCGGCCTTTGAGGAAAAAGCCTATACCCACTCGGATGGAGCACGTGATACCCTCGACAGCAATACGGGCCATCGCTTCTGGCGTGAGATTTTGTCCGTAGGGGGCGAGCGCCCCGCTGCCGACTCCTTCCGTGCTTTCCGTGGCCGCGACCCTTCGATTACCGCCCTGCTTCGTCACAGCGGGCTCACTCCAGAGCCAGCCTAAACCCAGAGGACGTCCATGACACCCAGCCCAGTAAAGTCCATTCTTGTCTTGTTTAAACAGTTTGGCCTGACACTGGCGCTGGGCCTGTTCCTGCTAGGCAGCGCTGCCGCTGCCAATCTGCATCCCGTACGCGGCTTCCTACCCGATCTGCGCTTTTCCCTGCAAGCCGCTGGTTCCAAAACACTAACCCAGGATGACTTCAAAGATAAAGTCGTCATGATGTTTTTTGGCTATGCCAGTTGCCCGGATATCTGCCCCACCACCTTGGCCCAGCTTGGGCTGGTCATGGAAGAACTGGGTAACGATGCCGAACAGGTACGCATCATCTTTGTCAGTGTGGATCCCCACCGCGATACGCCCGACTCCCTGGCCCGTTATATAGCCGCCTTTGACGGCAAGCACACGACAGGGCTGACAGGCTCTGAAAAGCAGATTGCCGATCTGGCCCGTCGTTACCGGGTCGCATTCCAGATTGAAAAACCCGATCCCAACGCGCCCGAGAACTACGAAGTCTCGCACAGCCGTGGTGTGTATATTTTCGATCAGCAAGGCAGGGCGCGGTATCTGGCACCCGACACCGAATCGGTGCAGGTTCTGGCGGACGGGGTACGCAGTCTGCTGAACTAAGCAGGCTTGGCCCTGAATCAAACCGCACATCAGACTGGCCAGCAGCGACAACAACAACAACAACAACAACAACAACAACAACAACAACAACAACAACAACAACAACAACAACAACAACAACAACAACAACAACAACAACAACAGGCAAAGCATCAGGGGCGGGGGTTCCCGTGCCTGGTTAGACACAGGAAAACCCGCCCCCTTTGTCATCAGCCTCCCTGTCGTGTGCTCTGACGTTCTGCCACCAGATCCTGCACCATGGACCTGGGCACTTCCGCGTAGCGTTTGAACTCCATGCTGTACGTTGCACGGCCCTGGGACATGGAACGCAGCGTGGTGGCATAACCAAACATCTCGGACAAAGGCACTTCCGCCTTGATCAGCTTGCCCGCCCCCACCATATCATCCATACCCTGAACCATGCCCCGACGGCTGGACAGATCACCCATCACATTGCCGGCATAGTCTTCAGGCGTTTCCACTTCCACCGCCATCATAGGCTCCAGGATCACGGGTGAAGCCTGTTTGGCCGCTTCCTTGAAACCGAAGATCGCCGCCATCTTGAAGGCTTGCTCGGACGAGTCCACGTCGTGGTAGGAACCGAAGGTCAAGGTGACTTTCACATCCACCACGGGATAGCCCGCCAGCACACCACTGTTCAAGGCCTCCAGCACACCTTTTTCCACTGCCGGAATGTACTCACGCGGAACCACCCCGCCCTTGATGGCATCGACGAACTCAAAGCCCTTGCCCGCCTCTTGCGGCTCCAGGGTGAAGACCACATGGCCGTACTGTCCTTTACCGCCGGACTGACGCACAAACTTGCCTTCGACATCACGCACGGTCTTGCTGATGGTTTCGCGGTAGGCCACTTGCGGTTTGCCCACATTCGCTTCCACACCGAACTCGCGCTTCATGCGATCCACAATAATCTCCAGATGCAGCTCGCCCATACCGCCAATAATCGTCTGGCCCGATTCCTCGTCCGTGCTGACACGGAAAGACGGATCTTCAGAAGCCAGACGCGAGAGCGCAATCCCCATCTTTTCCTGATCGGACTTGGTCTTGGGCTCCACGGCCTGACGAATCACCGGCTCGGGAAACTCCATGCGCTCCAGCGTGATGATGGCCAAAGGATCACACAAGGTTTCCCCTGTGCTGACCTCTTTCAGGCCAACACAGGCGGCAATATCACCCGCATGCAGTTCATCGACCTCATGTCTGTCATTGGCATGCATCTGCACAATCCGGCCAATACGCTCTTTCTTGCCACGGCCCGGAATATAGACGCTATCCCCCTTGGCCAGCACACCGGAATACACTCGCACAAAGGTTAGCTGGCCGACATACGGGTCCGTCATCAGCTTGAATGCCAATGCTGAGAACTTCTCATTGTCGTCAGATTGGCGAGTGACGATTTCACCGGCCTCGTCCAAACCCTGCACAGCGGGCACATCCACAGGGGAAGGCAGCAGCTCCACCACCGCATCCAGCATGCGTTGTACCCCCTTGTTCTTGAAGGCCGAACCACACAGCATGGGCTGAATCTCTCCGGCAATGGTGCGCAAGCGCAGGCCCAACGTAATCTGGGCCACGCTTAAGTCACCCGTTTCCAGGTACTGATTCATCAGCTCTTCATTGGCCTCTGCCGCCGCTTCCAGCATGCGCTCGCGCCACTGTTTGGCCGGGGCCTGCAGATCATCAGGGATGTCCTCAAAACTGAATTTCATGCCCTGAGAGGCCTCGTCCCACACAATCGCTTTCATCAAGCGCAAGTCGATCACGCCTTTGAAGCCATCTTCAGCCCCCATAGGGATCACCACAGGCACAGGATTGGCCTTGAGTCGATCCACCATCATCCGACGTACGCGAAAGAAATCCGCCCCCACACGGTCCATCTTGTTGACGAAAGCCAGGCGCGGAACCTTGTACTTGTTGGCCTGACGCCAAACCGTTTCAGATTGCGGCTGTACCCCGCCGACAGCGTCATACACCATGACCGCGCCGTCCAGCACGCGCATGGAACGTTCCACCTCGATGGTGAAATCCACGTGGCCGGGGGTGTCGATGATATTGATACGGTGCTCGGGCAGCGAGCCATCCATGCCTTGCCAAAAGCAGGTCGTGGCCGCCGAGGTAATGGTGATGCCACGCTCCTGCTCCTGACTCATCCAGTCCATGGTGGCCGCCCCGTCATGCACTTCCCCCAGCTTGTGACTGACGCCGGTGTAGAAAAGAATGCGCTCGGTTGTCGTGGTCTTGCCGGCATCAATATGTGCCGATATACCGATGTTCCGATAGCGAGTAATGGGGGTATGGCGGGCCATGATAATTCCCTTGAAGTCCTTATACCTTGCGCAACAAGGCAGTTGGGCTCCTGTTTATTTCAGTGGTTGATAATCATCTAATAGTACGCCTACAATCGTACTATTAACAAGGAATTTTCTGTGCACCACTTATCTCAAGAACACTCAAAGTCATCCCACTGGATTGCCACCTGGACCGCCAGCACCCAACCGCTCTGGGGCGAAGAACTACCTTTCCCAAACAATATGGCAGCGCTAAGCGGCCAACAAACGGTGGCCTTGAGGTTGCGCGTCAGCTTGGGTGGGAAGCGTTTAAGACTGCTTTTTTCCAACGAATACGGCACACAGCCACTGATTCTGGGCCCGGTCAGTGTGGCACTTGGCTCGAACACACAGAAGCACCAGACACTACTGTTTTCCGCTCAACCACAGGCCGTTATTGCTGCGGGTAAAACGTTGCTCAGTGATCCGCTCGAGCTGGATATCCCCGATTTGGCCAGCCTATTTGTACGCTTCTATCTGCCCCAGCGTTGTCCCGTGTCCAGCTTTCATTGGGATACGAGGCGTACTGTCACCCTCCTGCCCGGCAACCAGACCTTGGTCGAGCACGTTGATTCTTGCACAGGCACCGAGATCACCGCCCTGCCTGTACTCGGCGCCGCCTGGGTCGAAACCAGCACAAACCGCAGCGTGGTGGCCGTCATTGGGGACTCTTTGGTTGATGGCAATGGCGTATCCATCGATAGTGATCAACGCTGGACAGATCATCTGGCAAAACACTTGGTGCCGCATGGCGTCGCAGTCGTCAATGCAGGGCAATCTGGCTCCCGGCTGCGACAAAATGGCATAGGCATAAGCGCCAAGATCCGTTTTGAACGTGATGTCTTAAACGTCCCTGGCATCCGACTGGGCATCCTCCAGGTCGGCCTAAACGATCTGGGTTGGCCGGGCACGCCGCTGGAACCGGACACAGCCCCCCCCTAGCGCAGCAGTTCTGATTACGGCCTATCAAGACCTGATTGCTCAAGCCCATGCCAAGCACATCCCACTAGTAGGACTGACCTTAACGCCCTTCAAGGGAGCCTTTGGCGGCTCACCCTTCGATGCCTTCTTCACCCCAGAGAAAGAAGCCATCCGACAAGCGCTGAATACCTGGATGCGTAGCAGCCAGGAATTTGATGCCCTTATCGATCTGGACACGTTGCTACGCGATCCGCAAGACCCGCAACGCCTGCGAGCGGCTCTGGATGTGGGCGATCACCTGCATCCTCATAATCATGGCAATCAATTAATTGCCGAATCCATCTCCATAAAAACGCTGCTTTCGCTACTGCAGCGTTCAGAAATCACAGCATAAGCAGTAGCAAGGGCGACTAATAGGCAGGAGACGGTACGTGGACACAGGTACAATCACTGCGACGAATCAAGACAGGACTTTACATGCTTCCCAATCATCCCGAGCGCGCACAGATTCGCTTGGAAAATGTGCTCACGGCCCTGGGCAATCCTTTGCGCCTGGCCGTTGTACGCGCCTTGGCCTCGGAAGGCGAACGCGCGTGTGGCTCGCTGCTGCAAGGCCAAACCAAATCCACCATGACCCATCACTGGCGTGTATTGCGCGATAGCGGCGTGATCTGGCAACGACCCTCTGGACGGGAAAACCTGTTGTCTCTACGTAAGGACGATCTGGAGGCACGCTTTCCCGGCCTGCTGCATTCCTTGCTAGGCGCACTGGAACATGACCCGGTAACCGAGGCGACCACCGCGCAACATCTGCAAAACGCCGCTAAATAATAAAAATGCCCTGAAAATCAAACTGCCCGCCCAAGGTCGGATCAGCATCCAAGCTTTGGCGGGCAGTTCAAATACAGGATCAAGATTCCCGGGGCAAAAACCCGAGAAGGAAATCAACCCCATTCAGATGAGCTTACTTGCCTCGCACGGCAGATTGAGCCTGACGCAAGGCCGTACGCAGACCCTCTTCCAATACAGGATGATAGAACGGCATCGCCAGCATCTGATCCAGTGTCAGCCCCATCTGCAAGGACCAGGCCAGCAAATGAGCGATATGTTCGGCTTGAGGCCCGACCATCTCGGCCCCAAGGAACTTGCCCTCCTTGTCTGCATACACATGCAGCAAGCCACGGTTGACCAACATCACGCGGGCACGGCCCTGATTGCCAAAATTCACACTACCCGTCACTGCACCTTCTGGCAGCGACTTAAAGGGTGTGCCAACCACGGCCACCTGCGGATCACTGAACACCACCGCCATGCGGGCACGACGCGCCATAGGCTCGTCCTGGCCATTGCTGGCGGCCTGCAAGGCGGCCAGACGACCATCATCTGCCGCCTCGTGCAAGATAGGTGCGCGCTGGTTCACATCGCCCGCCAGATAGATAGAGGTGCCTTTCAATTGCAAGCTGTCCAGGTCAAAGACCACCCGCCCTTTGCTATCCCATTGAGCAGGGGTATTGTCCAGGCCTAAATTATCCAACTGCGGTCTGCGGCCTGCTGCTCCCAGCACGTAATCGTAATCCTCGACCCGTTCCTTGCCGTCCACCTGCAAACGCACGCGTGCCTTGCCATTGACGACTTCGCTGCCCAGTACAGCCACATCCGCGCGAATATCCAGTTCCTGACTGAAGATTGCCCTTCCCGCTTCACGCACTTCGGGATCGGAAAGCCCGGCCAGACTCTGACTACGGTTGATGATGGACACCTTCACGCCCAAGCGCGCCAGCGCCTGGCCCAGCTCCAGACCAATGACACCGGTGCCCACGACCAGCACACTTTCTGGTACATCCGTCCAGTCGAAAATCTCTTCGTTACTGATTAACAAAGCCCCCAACGGCTCCAGCTCCTTGGGGCGCACCGGCGTGGAACCGGTAGCAATAATCACGTGTCCTGCAGTGATACGGGTATGGTCGTCCACTTCCAGCACATGCTCGGACACAAAGCGGGCATGGCCACGCACTTTATCCTGGGAATCAAAACCTTCCACATCGTCCACCACAAACTGCACAAAGCGATCCCGTTCGCGGCGCACGCGGTCCATAACCTCTTTGCCTTCAATGCGGATATTGCCATCCACGTGAACACCAAAGGGAGCGGTATGGCGGGCATGATGGGCGGCATCGGCCGCTGCAATCAGCAGCTTGGATGGCATGCAGCCAACGCGTGCGCACATGGTGCCATAAGGGCCTGATTCGATCATCAACGTTCGTTTGCCGGCTCGTTTGGCCGTACGATACGCTGTCATACCTGCTGTCCCTGCTCCAATGACGGCAACATCACACTGAATTTCTTTCATCACCACTCCTTGAGTCCATACTCAGGCAATCAGGGGCCTGATGACCTACCTGACGGCCCACTCTACAATGTGCAGAATTGACTCTTTCAATCATAACGCAGTCCCCTTGCACTGCCCCAAGGAAAGCCCATGCTGATTAGTGAAGCGGCCCGCGTAACCGGCCTGACACCCAAGATGATTCGGCACTATGAAGATCTGGGACTCTTGCATAGTGACCGTGCCCCCAATGGCTACCGCGTCTACCAGGATCAAGACCTGGATACCTTGCACTTTATTGTTCGTGCCAAGGATTTGGGCTTCAATCTGGCGGACATTCAGCAGTTGACCAGCCTGTGGCGCGACCAGCAACGTCCCAGCAGCGAGGTCAAGCAACTGGCCCAGGCACATATCAAGGATCTGGAAAGCCGCGCGGCTCTGCTGCTGGACATGGCGGCCAAGCTGCGCGTGCTGGCTGAGCAATGCCAGGGCGACCACCAGCCGGATTGCCCGATTTTGGATGGCTTGGAGGGGGCATGCTGTCATACAGACACTTTGGCCAATGTAGATTCACATGAGCCCGCTCGCCGTAACGCCAATAGGGGCAAGTTTTAAGCCACCCCAACGCCTTGAGCGATTTAGGCACAACAAATGACGATACGGGTGAAACACAGAACCTAGAGGTCGCTCTCTTAACGACCCATCACGATCACATCAGCCGTGCCTGACAGTAGGATGAACACCAAAAAGGCCTGAGTTCACCATCGAACTCAGGCCTTATTATCAAGATCACGAGCTTGACTCGCGCAAGCTAGCACTCAAACTTAGGCGGGCTGCCACTCAGTCAGGAACTGTTGAGGTTCAGGGCGCTGCGCAGGGCCTAGTTTATGAATCGGTGTACCCACAGACACAAAGCCCAGGAACTGGTAATCCAGGGAATCAAAGCCCAAGGCTTCAGGGACCTCTTCACCGTAAGTGCCCAGACCAGTACTCCAGAAAGCACCAAAACCCAATTGATGCGCAGCATGCAGCATATTACTGACAGCCGCACCGGTAGCCAATACACGTTCCAGTTCAGGGATTTTTTCTTCACCGTGATCAATGTGGCTGGCCACGGCGATCAGCATAGGCACCTTGGCCAGCCAAGCGCGCACGCTGGCGGCTTTCTGTTCGGTCAAGGGATTACCGGCGCGTTCGTTGGCGGCAATAGCCAGCTCACCCAAAGCCTGCACGTTTTCACCGCGAATCAGGCAAAAGCGCCATGGCTGCAAACGGCCATGGTCAGGAGCGACCATGGCAGCGCGCAAAATCAGGTCCAGCTCTTGCTCGTTCGGGCCGGGGCCTTGCACCAGCTTGATGGAGCGACGGGACAATAAAGAATCAATAGTACTCATAGTGCTTCCAGAATCAGTTAAGCGTGCCCTGCCCTGATGGCAGGGCTCAATCAGGCTTGAGCAGGGGCGAGCGCTTGCACCAGCAGGGCTTTCATGTCACGCACGGCTTTTTCCCAGCCGTCAAAGACAGCCTGGGCAACAATGGCATGACCAATATTGAGCTCCGTCAGTCCGGGCAAGGCGGCAATCGCTTGTACATTACCGTAATGCAGACCGTGACCCGCGTTCACACGCAGACCTTGGGACACACCTTGAGCAATACCGGCACGGATACGTTCCAGTTCGCTGGCTGCCTGTTCGGGTGTTTGAGCATCCGCATAAGCGCCAGTGTGCAGTTCAATCACGGTAGCGCCGACGTCACTGGCAGCGCGAATTTGCGCCGGGTCGGCATCAATGAACAGCGAAACACGAATACCGGCAGCTTGCAATTGCTGCACTGCGGCCCTGACCTGGTCCAGATGACCGACCACATCCAAACCACCTTCGGTTGTCAGTTCGGCACGGTGTTCGGGAACCAGGCAGACATCGTCCGGTTTGATACGGCACGCAATGTCCAGCATTTCGGTGGTGATGGCGCATTCCAGATTCATCCGGGTACGCAGTACGGGGCGCAGCGCCTCGACATCGGCATCCTGAATATGACGCCGGTCTTCACGTAGATGTAAGGTGATCAGGTCCGCTCCGGCTTCCTCTGCTCGCAAAGCGGCCTGAATTGGATCAGGGTATGTGGTCAGACGCTGCTGGCGCAGCGTCGCCACATGATCGATATTGACGCCCAGTTCTAACATTCCCCAAGGACCTCCGTAGTTTCAGGGATGAATGACTAGACGTATTATCGCCTGTTTATTCCGGTGCTGTCCCAGCGGCCTGAGTCTTTGTTTCAGGCTGGATGGTTTCGGCTGTCCAGCCGCCCCCCAAGGCCTTGTACAACTCGACCCGGTTCATCAAGGATGCCAAGCCAGTTTGGATATAAGCCTGACGCGTACCGTACAGGCTGACTTCCGCCGTTTGTACCTGCAGGAAGCTGTCTATACCCACTTCGTAACGCAGCTTGGCCAAACGCAAGCTTTCGCTGGCCGCCTGATCGACCTCTTGCAAGGCATCGATCTGCTGACCATAAGTGGCTTCGCCCGCCAGAGCATCAGCCACTTCACGGAAAGCTACCTGAATGGTTTTTTCGTACTGGCTGATCGCAATATCACGACGAGCCTCGGCCAAATCCAGATTGGCCCAAGTGCTGCCCGACAACAGCGGCATGGTGACTTGCGGCTGGAACTGCCAGTAACGGTTACCCGAGCTGAACAAGCCACCCAGCTCGGGACTCATGAAGCCCAACAGGCCGGTCAAGCTCAGACGCGGGAAGAAAGCAGCGCGTGCCGCACCGATGCTGTAGTTGGAGCCACGCAAAACGTGCTCGGCGGCCAGAATGTCGGGACGACGTTCCAGCAATTCTGCGGACAGGCCTACCGGCAAGCTAGGCATCAGCTGCGCACGGGTAAACGGCAAGCCAGCAGGCAGATCCTGGGGAATTTCACGTCCCAACAAGACCTGCAAGGCATTGAGCGCCCGCTGGCGATCACGTTCAACAGCCTGCATATCAGAACGCACGGTGTTGTATTGCACCTTGGCCTGATTCAGGTCCAGCGCAGACACGGTACCGGCATCATAAGAGGATTGCACCAGGCGCAATGTCTCTTGACGGCTACGCAGGGTGTTGCTCATCAGAGCATGCAATTCTTCTGCTGCACGTACCTTAAAGTAGGCTTCAGCAGTGCCCGCCACCAAAGCAATATGGGCGGTGCGCTGAGCCTGCTCGGTGGCAAAGTACTGTTCACGAGCAGCACGGGCCAAATCACGCACCCGGCCAAAGAAGTCCAGCTCGAAAGCAGTAATACCGACGCCGGCCTGATACGTACGAGACACGGGCGCCGAGCTTGGGCCAGCAGGACGCAACTCAGCCGGTGTATGAGTGGCCTGCTGGGCCGCCTGTACACCAATGCTGGGCAACTGATCACTGCGTGCCACACCATACTGCGCACGCGCTTCCTCAATACGCTGGGTGGCAATACGCAAGTCACGGTTGTTTTCCAGAGCCTGTTCGATCAGGGCATGCAGGCGCGCATCGGTAAAGAATTCGCGCCACCCCAGATCAGCGACCTGTGCCACATCCGCCTGGCCCTGCTGGGCCAGAGGAAATTGTGCAGGCACAGGGGAATCAGGACGCTCGTACTTCGGTGCCAAGGAGCAAGCCGACAAGGCAAACGCCACGGCCAGCACCAAGGGACTACGTAAAAACATACTAGACATCAGTGCTGTCCTCCTTGCGAACCGGCCGGTTGTGCAGCTTGCTTGGCCAGTTCTTCCTCGTGCAATTTGGCGGCTTCGCCAAACAAACGGGGTTTGGTTTTAAAGAGCTTGAGGATCACGACAAAGAAAGTCGGCACCATCAAGACCGCCAAAGGCGTAGCGGCCAACATACCGCCCAGCACGCCCAGACCCACGGCGTTCTGACTGGCCGCACCCGCACCGGTAGAGGTAGCCAGAGGCACCACACCCAGCACAAAGGCGAAGGAGGTCATCAAGATAGGACGGAAACGCAGACGGGCGGCTTCCAAAGTGGCATCGATCAAGGTGGCGCCACGGGCGTAAGCATCCTTGGCAAACTCCACAATCAGAATTGCGTTCTTGGCCGACAGACCGATCACCGTCACGATACCCACCTGGAAGTACACGTCGTTAGGCATACCCAGACCGGACACCAGCAAGACCGAACCGAGCATACCCAGTGGCACGGCCAGCATCACGGACAGCGGGATCGCCCAGCTTTCATACAAGGCAGCCAGCAGCATGAACACCACCAAAACAGCCAAGCCCATCAGGATACCCGACTGACCCGCCGCCTGACGCTCCTGGTAGGACAGGCCAGTCCAGTCCACACCAAAGCCGCTGGGCAATTGCTTCATCAGGTTTTCCATCTCGATCATGGCTTCACCCGAGGTGTAGCCTGGAGCGGGACCGCCACTGATACGAACAGACTCGTAGCTGTTGTAACGCACGATCTGTACCGGACCTTGTTCGGTCGTCTGGTTCACAAAGGCAGACAGCGGAACCATCTTGCCTTCCTTATTGCGAGCGTTCAGCTTGAGCACGTCCTCAATGGTCATGCGGTACGGCGCATCAGCTTGCACCCAGACACTTTGCACACGGCCCTGGTTGGTAAATTTACCCACGAAGGACGAACCCAAAGCGCCACTGATCAAGGCAGACGCTTCGCTAAAGTTCACTCCCAAGGCAGCAGCCTTGTCACGGTCAATTTCCAGACGAATCTGCTTGCCAGGCCCCAAGCCTGTGATACGCACGCTCTGTGGATCAAACACAGGGCTTTGCTTGGCCAGACCCAACAACTGATCGGCCGCAGCCATCAAGGCATCGTGACCCATGCCACCACGGTCTTCCAGACGCATATCGATACCCGAGGAGTTACCCAGAGCAGAAATAGCGGGTGGCACAATCGCGATCACCATGGAGTCAGGCAAACCGAACAACAACTGCCCCATGGCTTTGCCGGAGATGGCTTGAGCCGAGTTTTCCTCGCCTTTACGTTCGTTGAAGTCCTTCAAGGGCACAAAGGCAATCGCCGAGTTCAAACCACTACCATTAAAGCTGAAACCTTGAACGGCGATGATGTTTTCGACCTGAGGCTGCTCTTTGAAGTAATCCTCGACCTTGGTAATGGTTTCAATCGTACGGTTGGCAGTCGAACCGGCAGGCAGCTCGATATTGGCAATCACGTAACCCTGATCTTCCTCGGGCAAGAACGCGGTTGGCATGCGCATGTACAAAAAGCCCAGCACCAGCACCATGATCAAATAGATGAACATCATCCGACCGCCACGACGCAGGGTCTTGCCAATAAAGCTTTCGTAGCCGTTGGTGGTACGCGTAAAGACACGGTTGAACCAGCCAAAGAAGCCACGCTTGGTTTCGTGATGCCCCTTGGGGATCGGTTTCAACAAGGTCGCGCACAGAGCAGGCGTAAAGGTCAGTGCCAGAAAGCCCGAGAAGGCAATCGACACGGCCATGGCCACCGAGAACTGACGGTAAATCACCCCCACCGAACCGGCCATGAATGCCAGCGGCAAGAACACGGCCGACAGCACCAGCGTAATACCCACAATCGCGCCACTAATTTGCGGCATGGCTTTCTTGGTGGCCTCTTTAGGCGAGAGCCCGTCTTCCACCATGATACGTTCGACGTTCTCCACCACCACGATCGCGTCGTCCACCAAAATACCAATGGCCAGCACCATCGCGAACATGGTCAGCACGTTCACGGACATGCCCAGCACCTGCATCACCGCGAAGGCCCCGAGAATCGCCACCGGCACCACCAGTGCAGGGATCAGGGTATAGCGCACGTTTTGCAGGAACACGTACATCACGATGAACACCAGCACCATGGCTTCCAGCAAGGTGTAAACCACCTGGGTGATGGATTTGTCCACGTAAGGTGAGGTGTCGTAAGGAATGTCGTAGCGAATGTTTTCTGGGAAGAACTCGGCCAACTTCTCCATTTCGACTTTAATCGCCGCCGCGGTATCCAGCGCGTTCGCTTCAGGCAATAAGGAGATTGCAAAGGCCGCTGTCGGCTTGCTGTTCAGACGGGCACCAAACTGGTAGTTGTCCGCCCCCACTTCCACTCGAGCCACGTCCTTGATACGCACGGTCGAACCATCGGCCTGCGAGCGCAGAATGATGTTTTCAAACTCTTCCACGGTTGCCAACTGACCGTTAACCGTAATCGGCGCAGCCACGCGTTGACTGTCCTGATTCGGTGGGCCACCCAGAATACCGGCAGACACCAGCATGTTTTGCTGACGAATGGCGTTGGTCACGTCTGCCGGGCTCATCTGGTAACCGACCAGCTTGGCAGGATCCAGCCACACACGCATGGCACGACCGGACGCAAACAACTGGAAGCGAGCCACACCAGGGACACGGGAAATCGTGTTCTTAATATTGCGTTCGATGTAATCGGCCAGAGCCGTCTGGTCCAGGCTGCCATCCGTGGAGGACAAGGTCACCACTTGCAGAAAGCCTGTACTGGACTGCTCAACGTGCAGGCCCTGCTCCATCACCGCTGTCGGCAAGGACGCGGTAATGTTGCTGACCCGGTTCTGGACGTCCACCTGAGCCATGTCAGGATTGGTACCAGGACGGAACGTAGCGGTGATTTCGGTTGAACCGTAGGAATCACTGACGGACTCGTAATACAGCAGCCCCTTGGCACCGTTCAGTTGATCTTCGATCACACTGGCTACCGTGCTGGCAACGTCTTCCGCCGTTGCACCTGGGTAGGTCGCCCGGATGGTGACCGAAGGGGGTGCCACATCGGGATACTGCGCTACGGGCATATTGGGCAAAGCCAATAAGCCAAATAGCGTGATCGCCAAGGCAACGACCCATGCAAAAATGGGCCTTTCAATAAAAAACTGAGGCATGTCGCTTACTCGCTAGACTTGGCTTCGTTTGGCTCAGCCGCAGCGGCCGGTTCCTGTGCGGGGGCCGCATCAGGAGCAGGCGCAGCGGCGGATTTGTTGCCCTGCTTCCAAGGCATCGTCTGGACAGGTGCACCGGGACGAATCTTCTGGAAGCCTTCGACAATGATCTGGTCGCCAGCTTGCAGGCCATTCTCCACGACATACTGACCATCGCTTTCAGGTCCCAATACAACCGGTACGGACTGGGCTTTCTCTTCACGAACCACGTAAATATTAGAGGCCCCATCCGAGGTGTACTGAACCGCCTGGGCGGGCACCAACAAGGCATCGGGAATCACGCCTTGTTCCAGACGAACGCGCACGTACATACCGGGCAAGAGGATCTCGTCAGGGTTCGGGAACACGGCACGCAAGGTCACTTGCGAAGTAGAAGGATCCACGCTGACACCGCTAAACAGCAGCACACCGTCCTGATCGTACAAAGAGCCATCTTCCAGCACAGCCTTGGCTTTGGCCTGGGCCTCGCCCGCTGACTTCAAGGTGCCATCGGCCATGGCGCGACGCAGTTGAGTCAGCTCTGCCGTCGAACGGGTCACATCAATATAGACACGATCCAGTTGCTGTACGGTTGCCATGTGCGTGGCGTTGGCGGCCGAGACCAGCGCACCTTCGGTTACGAAGGATTTGCCAATACGACCTGACACCGGCGACACAATCTTGGTGTAGCCCAAATCAATATTGGCGCTCTCTAACGTGGCTTGCGCAGCAGCAATCGCCGCATCCGCCTGCATCGCACGGGCCTTGGCATTATCGTAATCCTGACGCGAAACCGCATTTTCCTTGATCAAACGCTCATAGCGCTGGGCCAATTGCTTGGCACTTTGCGCTTCCGCCTGCGCATTTTTCAACTGGGCGGCGGCCTGATTGCGAACAGCTCGGTAAGGAGCAGGATCAATGGTAAACAAGAGCTGATCTTGTTTGACATCAGCGCCCTGTTCAAAGTTGATTTCTTCCACGATTCCCGACACACGGGCGCGGATTTGTGCATCTTTGATGGCTTCGACTCGTCCAGGCAGCTCGGAGAACAACTCGGTAGAGGTCGGTTGGACGGTAATCACACTGACCGGGACCTTCATCCCGCCGGCCGGAGCTTGAGGCTCTTTGTTGCCGCAAGCGGCCAGAAGAACCAAGGAAGAGAAGGCAGCAATACGGAAAGTCTGCCGACCCAACAAGCTTTGAAATGACATGAAGAACTCCTGAGCTAAGCGTTGCATGGGAGTTTAACGCTTAAACTGACTGGATTGTATGGTTTGGACAAGCAGCAAGTATATGTCGAAAAAGCCCAAATCAAACAGGAAAATTTGCGATGAGACGCATTCCGATCTTGCAATCGTTTGGCGACTACGATTAGCCAGCTCCCCCCTTACACTTGCCCCGTCGTCCGCCTACGCCAAAAGAACACGTATTATCATATGCCTAGGGATTTTTTAATATAAAAAAACCGCGTTTACCCCCTAGAGTTGACGCGGTTTTCCAGATTCGGAATAGTGCTTTCTAGCCTAGCAATAAACTATCATCGGCTAGTGTTTCACCCCGCACCTTCTCAAACATCTCCAGCAAATCACGCACATCCAGGCCTTGGCGCTGCTCACCACTGACATCCAGCACCACCTTGCCTTGATGCAACATCACCGTGCGGTCGCCCACATCCAGAGCCTGACGCATACTGTGCGTGACCATCATGGTGGTCAGGCCACCTTCGCGCACAATACGGTTGGTCAGTTGCAACACGAAGTCTGCTGTACGTGGATCCAAGGCGGCAGTATGTTCATCCAGCAACAATATCTTGGAAGGACGCAACGCGGCCATCAACAAGCTGACCGCCTGACGTTGACCACCAGACAGCAAACCGATACGGTCTGTCAGACGGTTTTCCAGACCCAGGCCCAAGGTTTCCAGGCGCTCTGCAAACTCAGCACGCATGGAGTGACGCACAGCACGGCTCAACCCGCGGCGACTGCCACGACACGTCGCCAGTGCCATATTTTCTTCAATGGTCAGGTCCTCACAGGTACCAGCCATCGGATCCTGAAACACACGGGCAACCCAGTTGGCACGTTCCCAGACCGGGCGACGAGTCACGTCCACGTTGTCGATCATGATTTGACCATCATCGACAGACTGGTCGCCCGAGATCGCATTCAGAAAAGTAGACTTGCCTGCGCCGTTCGAGCCGATCACGGTCACAAACTGCCCTTCAGGAATGGTCAGGGACAAGCCGCGCAAGGCGCGGGTTTCAATAGGCGTGCCTGGGTTAAAGGTCAGGCACAGGTTTTTTGCTTCTAACATTACTGAGCCCCCTTCTGTTTACGAGCACGCTTTTTCTTGAGCAATGGAATCACCAGCGCCACGGTTACCAACAAGGCGGTGACCAGATTCAAGTCCTGCGCTTTCAAGCCGATCACATCGGCATTCAGGGCCAAAGCAATAAAGAAGCGGTACAGAATCGCGCCCAGCACCACGGCCAAGGTGGCGTAGAACAGTTTACGGGCAGGCAAAATGCTTTCACCCACAATCACGGCGGCCAGACCAATCACGATAGTCCCAATACCCATGGAAATATCCGCCCCACCCTGCGACTGAGCAAACAAGGCACCGGCCAAAGCGACCAGCGCATTGGAAATCGCCATCCCCAGCAAAAGCATATTGCCGGTTGCCACGCCTTGCGCACGAGCCATACGGGCATTGGCACCAGTGGCACGCATGGCCAGACCCGTTTGTGTACCGAAGAACCAGTCCAGCGCCAGCTTGGCGATGATCACCAAACCAATCAGCAGCAAAGGACGGGCAATATAGTCAGCGATGGCTTCGGGCTGCAGGATCGTAAAGACCGTCGGTTCCATGATCAAAGGAACATTGGGACGACCCATGATGCGCAGGTTAATGGAATACAAGGCGATCATCATCAGGATACTGGCCAGCAGATCCATGATTTTCAGGCGGACATTCAACCAGCCGGTAATGGTTCCGGCAATGGCGCCGGCAAACGTTGCCACCACGGTCGCCAGAAAAGGATCATTGCCCTGACTGATCAGGATGGCGGCAACCGCCCCACCCAAAGGAAAACTACCATCGACCGTCAGGTCAGGAAATCGCAAGATGCGAAAAGAAATCAGAACACCCAGAGCAACCAGTCCGAAAATCAGACCAATCTCCAGGGCCCCCCACATTGAATAAATAGACATATTGTTGGACGTCTAGGATACAAAAGAAACAGGCGGGCAGCTTGTGGCAACCCACCTGCAAGAAGCAGTCAGCTCAGGCTTATTCGACGATTTTTGTAGCGGACTTCACGAAGTCCTCGTTAAGCGAAACGCCTTGGCGCTTGGCAGCGCCCGGATTGACATACAGTTCCAGATTGCTGCTGGTCTCGGAAGCCATATCGCCGGGTTTTTCGCCCTTCAGAATACGGATGACCTGTTGACCGGTTTGCAAGCCCAGGTTGTAGTAGTTCACGCCCAACGCCGCGATCGCGCCACGGGCCACACTGTCGGTGTCAGAGGCAATCAGGGGTACTTTGGCATCGTTACCGACTTTGACCAAGGATTCGTATGCCGACACCACGTTGTTATCAGTATTGGTGTAGATCACATCGACCTTGCCCACCAGACTACGGGCAGCCGCACCCACGTCCACGGTACGAGGAGCCGTGGCTTCTACCAGCGTCATGCCATGCTTGGGCAACAGCTCTTTCATTTCCTTGACGACCACGGCCGAGTTGGCTTCACCGGGGTTGTACACCATACCCACACGCTTGGCATCGGGAACGATTTTCTTGATCAGATCCACCTGGGCTTCCAATGCCAGAGCGTCGGACACACCCGTCACGTTGGTGCCGGACGGCTCCATGCTGGGGACCAGATGCGCCACCACGGGATCGGTCACCGCCGAGTACACCACAGGAATGGTCTTGGTTGCTGATACGACAGCCTGAGCCGAAGGCGTGGAAATCGCCACAATCACGTCAGCCTTGTCGCCCACGAACTTGCGAGCAATTTGAGCAGCAATGGCAGGGTTGCCCTGCGCGGTCTGAAACTGCCATTTGAAGCCCGAGGCTTCGTTGTAACCGGCATCAGTCAGTGCTTTGTGTACCCCATCCTTAATGGCGTCCAAGGCCGGATGTTCCACAATCGACGATACCGATACAGATTGCGCATGAACTGCAGCGCCCGACATCAATCCCACACAAGCCAACGCGGCCGCCACCTGATGCACCGATCTGATCAGCTTCATCCAATTACTCCTTAGATGCAAAAACGAAAATTTTAGGTGTTAAGTCTAACGCGAACAGCAGGACTTTGCCCCTTGAGGTAATCCCTGCCCCAACACTTTACTGGTCTAGCATCTGTCGACGAAACGACAACAGTTCCCTGGCCCAACGCGTGGCCGGCAAGCCATAATCGGCCTGCACGTGCTCGGCCCGATTGAGCAGCTCTCCGGCCGTCATCTCCAGTGTGCTGCCCTTGAAGGCCAGAACCACTTGGTTGCCCTCGTCCATCTCGGGCAACAATAAGACTTTGCCATTGAAGGCTTCACGAATATTGTCAATATTGTGTTTGAAGCTGGGATGCGCACCAAAAAGATTGACGGTCATAATGCCCTCGTCATCCAGAATGGCACGACAATCCTGGTAAAACTCCAAACTGTCGCGCACCGGGCCTTCGGCATGGGCGTCGTATAAATCCACCATCAAGGCGCGATATTGGCCGTGCTGATCGCTGTCTTGCACCCAGACCCCGGCATCAGCCTGATCAATCAGGGAGCGTGGGCTACGTGGCAAACGGAAAAAGGCATGACACATCCCAATTACAGACGGGTTCCATTCCACCGTCTGCACCTGGCTGTCGGTCTGCTTCAGACAGAAGCGCAACAAGGATCCCGCCCCCAGGCCCAGAATGGCCAGCTTGTGTTCGGGCTTGGGGTCTGGCGTAAACAACAGCCAGGCCATCATTTGTTGTGTATAGGCCAAGACCAATTCAGCGGGCTTGCGAATGCGCATGGCACCTTGAATCCATTCCGTTCCAAAGTGCAGATAACGGATCCCCTCGCTTTCCGACAACGTAGGACTATCGTCCCCCTGCTCACCAGCCATGAAACTCTTCCTTGCAAATCAGTCAGGCACCCCGGTTCAGGCAGAAGCAACTTTCCCTCAGCAATCTGAACCTGGACATACCCTGCAGACAGAGAAAACAACGCCGGAAGGTGACATTGCGCCCCTTCCGGCGTTTTTTAGCAAGGCGCCATCATAACAGCGATCACTTGATGAGCAACGGCTCACTGGCGCTCGATAATTAGGGCCACTCCTTCGCTGCCGCCATGACACATGGTTACCAGCGCATACCGCCCCTGGATACGCTGCAACTCATGCAAAGCCTTGACCACGAGTGCCGCCCCTGTCGCCCCCAAAGGATGGCCCATACTAATGCTGCCGCCATTCGGATTGACACGTTCTGGATCAAAATCCAATTCTTTGGTAACGGCGCACACCTGTGCCGCAAACGCCTCATTGGACTCGATCACATCAATATCGGCCACTGTCAGCCCCGCTCGCTTAAGCGCCAAGCGAGTCGATGGCACCGGCCCCATTCCCGCAAGTTGTGGATCCACGCCCGCATGCGCCCATGAGCGCAGCTTGCCCATGGGTTTCAAGCCTTGACGACACGCCTGCCCCTCTTCCATCATCAGCACCACCGCCGCCGCGTCCGCTAAACCCAGAATGTTGCCAGCCGTCACCGTTCCCCCGTCGCTCTGGAAAATAGGCTTCAAGGCGGCAAGCTGCTCCAGGCTCCCATCATGCCGGACATGCTCATCTTGCTCGAAGACGGTCCCCTCATGGGCCACCATCGGAACGATCTGCTCTTTAAAGTATCCGCTTTCAATGGCACGCGCCGCTCGACGATGCGACTCCAGGGCCAACTGATCCTGTTCACAACGAGACACACCGTACTTTCTGGCGACATTCTCCCCCGTCACCCCCACATGCTCCCGAGTCAAAGGGCTGATAAAAATTTCCGACAAAACATCCACCAAGGCCACATTACCCATGCGGCTCCCCCAACGCTGGGAGGTCGCCATATACGGTATTCGACTGGTGCTTTCAACACCGCCAGCCAAAGCCACCTGGGCCTCACCCAATACGATCGCTTGCGCTGCCGAAATAATGGCCTGCAAACCTGATGCACATAAACGATTCACGCTCATCGCAACAGCCTCATGAGCGACCCCCACCCTCATGGAGGCCGCCCGAGCCAAATAGATATCCTGGGGCTCGGTCAGCACCACCTGCCCCATCACCACCTGCTCCACCTCCGAGGCAGATACGCCGCTTCTGCCCAACACTTCCTGCATAACAGCAGCGCCCATCTCAACGGGGGGCACACTCCGTAACGAACCACCAAAGTTACCAAACGCGGTTCGACACGCCTGAACCAGGACGACTTCTTGCATACGAACCTCCTTTTATTCTGACGAGAGAAAAAAGTGGCTCCGTGTTCAGCCACACAAGCCACGTATAATTTGTAAAACAATTCGATGCAATTGGCCGGATGCTTAGGGGCCACTACAAAACAAATAATCAGGTCGGCGTTTTGTAAGATTTACTGTTATGTGCCGCAAAAAAAGCCGGCAAGTGGTTTAGTACCACTTCCGGCTTTCTTGCTCTCTAAACGAGGCCTAGAGAGGGACAATCAACAAGCTCAAGAGCGCTCGAAAATCGCCGCAATGCCTTGGCCGCCACCAATACACATGGTGACCAGCGCGTAACGACCCTGAACGCGCTGCAATTCATGCAAAGCCTTGACGGTAATGGCCGCGCCGGTCGCCCCAATAGGGTGGCCCAGGCTAATACCACTGCCGTTGGGATTGACGCGCGCCGGGTCCAAGCCCAACTCACGTACTACCGCGCAAGCCTGGGCGGCGAAAGCTTCGTTGGACTCGATCACATCCAGGTCCGACACGCTCAAACCGGCACGTTCCAACGCCACACGGGTTGCGGGCACAGGGCCAATGCCCATGATGCTGGGATCGACACCGGCATGGCCCCAAGACACGAGTTTGGCCAATGGCTTCAGACCACGTTGACGCGCCTCTTCGGCACACATCAACAAAACAGCGGCCGCACCGTCATTCAGACCGGAGGCATTGCCCGCCGTCACACTGCCACCGTCGGGCAGGAACACGGGCTTCAAACCGGTAAAGTTCTCCATCGTGGCATCCAGGCGTACGTGTTCGTCCTGATCAAACACGATCTCGCCCTTACGGCTTTTCTGGATGATGGGTACGATCTGCTCTTTAAAGTAGCCTTGTTCGATTGCGCGACGCGCACGCTGGTGCGATTCCAGTGCCAGCTCGTCCTGATCGGCACGGGTTACGCCGTATTGGCGAGCTACGTTTTCAGCCGTAATACCCATATGAACGCGATCAAAGGGATCCGTCAGCGCGCCGGTCATCATGTCCATCATGACCGAGTCGCCCATGCGAGCGCCCCAGCGATGTGCGCTGGACATATAAGGAGCACGGCTCATGCTTTCTGCACCGCCTGCCAAGGCCACCTTGGCATCACCGAGCAAAATGCCCTGCGCGGCCGACACAATAGCCTGCAGGCCCGAGCCACATAAACGGTTAACGTTCATGGCCGGTGTTCCATGCCCCACCCCAGCCTGCACCGAGGCCACACGCGACAAGTACATATCGCGCGGCTCGGTCTGAATGACCTGCCCCATCACGACATGCTGGACGTCTGCCGCTGATACGCCACTTCTGTCCAGTACCGCGCGCAACACCGTGGCTCCCATCTCGATTGGCGACACATTCTTTAATCCACCACCAAAATCACCAATCGCGGTACGGCATGCCTGGACTACCACTACTTCTTTCATATGAATCTCCCTCAATCCCTTTGGGATATGATAACCAGCATAAAAAAGCCAAGCTGACAAAACGTCCACTCGAATATACACGGCTGCCATGGAAAACCGTAAAGCAGACACAAAGACCGTAATTCGCAGTATGGTTTGATACCTTACCCACAAGACACGTTCTTGATAACCCTTTTTATAGGATTCCCCCTCATGTACGAGCGTATCCTGGTATGTACCGACGGCTCAGAACTGTCCGCCCACGCCGTCACCCATGCACTGAATCTGGCCAAGACCAGCGGCGCCAAATTGCTGGCTCTGCGCGTCATTCCGCGCTATCGACAAAGCTATCTGGAAGGCGGCCCCATTATTGACCAGAAGCTGGATAGCCGTATCGAAGCCTCCTGGGTAGAGCACGCGCAATCCGAATTGGCTGCCGTCAAACAAGCCGGGAAAGATATTGGCGTTTCAGTCAAAGGCCTGGTGGTGAAATCAGAACTGGTGGCCGATGCCATTATCTCTACCGCTGAAAAACAAAAAGCCGACCTGATCGTCATGTCCTCGCATGGCCGCAAGGGCTACAAGCGTCTGCTCTTGGGCAGCGAAACACAGCATGTCCTGACCTACTCGGAAATCCCCGTCCTGGTTATCCGCAAGAAAGCCAAGAAAAAATAGAACGTGGCCAGGCATTAAAACGCAAACTTCGGTTTGCGTTTTTTGTTCTCAGGAGTTCGGCATGACAATCAGCACACAGGACAAACGCCGCCGTTTTCGAGCCTTGCATGAAAGCGGCTTACTGGTTTTGCCCAACCCTTGGGACATAGGGGGAGCCAAACGCTTGGAACGTTTGGGTGCTCAGGCGATTGCCAGCAGCAGCGCCGCTTTTGCCTGGTCAAACGGCCTGGAAGATTTTGAAGTGGGCCGCGATGCCCTGCTGGCACATTTGCGGCAACTGGCGGCCAGCACAAACCTGCCGCTCAATGCCGACTTTGAAAACGGTTTTGCCGATGAGCCGAAACAGGTCGCAGAAAACGTCCGTCTGGCCATTGATACCGGCATTGCAGGTTTGTCCATCGAAGATCGCCAAGGCAACGAGCTGTACGAACTGGATCTGGCCGTGGCCCGCATCCAGGCGGCCAAGCAAGCCATTTGCAGCAGTGGTGAGGACGTTCTACTAGTGGGACGCAGCGAAGGCATGCTGATTGGCGCGCTGGATCTGGAGCAAACCATAGCCCGGCTGCAAGCCTTTGCCCAGGCCGGTGCCGATGTGGTCTACGCCCCCGGTTTACGCGAGCTGGACGATATTGCCCACGTAGTTCAGGCACTGGCACCGACACCCGTGAATGTGCTGCTGATTCATCCGGGGCTGAACGTGCCTGATTTGGCAGCCATTGGCGTACGCCGTGTCAGCACCGGCTCACAACTGGCCTTGGCCACCTGGAATTGCTTTGAACAGGCCAGCCTACAGTTGCTGGAGCAAGGACATCTGCCCCCTACCCAGGCCCATCGCCGCTGGTCTTAGTGCCAAACCGGCAGGCATAAAAAAAGCGCAAGCACCATGGCTTGCGCTTTTTACACCTACAGTCAGAACTTAGTTGTCCTGAGCCTGGTCGCTGGACGCGTCCACCTTGGCTTCCTGATCGGTTTCTACAACTGCTTTCTTGGGAGCCACCCAATTCAGGGGCTCAACCTCAAAGGCCTGTTTACGACGTACTGGTTTCGATTTGCTCACGAATAACTCCTGCTCAATATCGCCAGGGGGCACTGCCCTTAGTGCCCCGATTTCTTTATTATATCAATGATTAGACCACAAATCAATTTTTTAATAATATGAGTGCATTATGGATGCAAATTAGACGATGTTAGAACAAAATAAAGGCAATTAAAAACAGGGCTTTTTCATAGACAATTCCAGTCAAAATAACTGGTCTGCAAACACCACTCCCCACCCCAACCCAAGGTCCCCAGTAAAAACTCACTTTTCGCGCATTTAAGTAAAACAATAAAGAGACAATGGCATGCATGATTTCCGCTCCATCGACAATCTGGATCGTTCCTTGCGATGCTTTTTACGCATCGCACAACTGGGTTCGGTCAGCAAAGCGGCTGATGATCTGGGACAAAGCCAATCCAGCCTGAGCAAACAATTAAACACATTGGAACAAAGCCTGGGACAGGTCCTGTTTACCCGCACCGGACGCGGAGTCAGCCTGAATGACGCAGGCGAGCTACTGCGCCAGGCCATTGAACCCGCTTACAGTCGTATTGACGGCGCCATCCATGCAATGCGCCAGGACCATGGCGTCAATTCAGGCACAGTAAGGCTGGCCACTGTACACACATTGAGCTACTACTTCATGTCCGATGTGGCTGCCGCTTTCATGAGCTCACACCCGGCCGTGAATTTATCCTTATTGGGGCGCAGCTCGCCCGAAGTGGTGGCGTTGGTGGCAAACGGCAAGGCCGATGTCGGTTTTGTATACGACTCGGCAGTGGACTGTGGTGGCTTGGTCTCGCACACTTTATTTGACGACCAAATGTGCCGTATCTCCGCCAAACAGGAGCCATTTCCAAATGCAGACTTAAACCACCAGGCCTTGCGCCTGATCGGGTTTCCGCCTCACTACGCCCTGCGCCGAATGATTCATAGCAGCGGCTTGCACCCTGAATTTGTGGCGGAAGTCGAAACCATCGACGCCATGTTACGGCTGGTCGCCTCAGGATTGGGAGACTGTATCTTGCCCAGTCGCATTCCCGACAGCCTGCTGCACGAGCACAATCTGCACAAATACCCGATTGAGCAACCGAGCCTGCACCGCCGGGTTGTCGCGATTTTGCGGGCAGACCGCGACCCGCAAATCCTGACCTCGCGTTTGCTGGAATGTGCTTTGCGCACGGCCCAGAGTCTATAGCGAAACGCTGCAACAAGAACCTGTCACAAGAATTGGTCGCAGGCAAACCGCCCATAAAAACCGGGCCTGATTAAAGACGCTTCAAATCTGGATATTTTCCAAAATCTTGAAGGTCCATCACCAGGCCCGCTTGCTTTACAGCCCTAGCCAAAGACCGATGCCCAGCCCCGGCCTTGGATAGCAAACTGTTTTACTGCGCCACGCAATCCACGTAGTAACGCTTCTGACCCGAGGCATCGACCTCTTCCACAAAACCGTGGATATCCGTACCAAAGCCGGGACACTGGCGGTGCAGTTCACGCGAGAACTTCAGGAAATCCACAATCGTCTTGTTGAAAGCTTCACCCGGAATCAAGAGCGGAATACCCGGCGGGTAAGGAGTGATCAGGTTGGTCGTCACGCGACCTTCCAACTGATCAATCTCGACCCGTTCAGTACGACGCTGCGCAATGCAGGCAAAGGCATCAGCCGGACGCATGACAGGCACCACATCCGACAGATACATATCGGTCATCAGACGGGCAATGTCGTGCTTGGCGTACAACTGGTGCACGTGCTGACACAAATCGCGCAAGCCCATTTCTTCGTAGCAAGGATACTGACGCGCGAACTGAGGCAGAACACGCCAGACGGGCAAGTTACGGTCGTAATCGTCCTTGAACTGCTGCAAGGCTGTCACCAGGGAATTCCAACGGCCTTTGGTAATACCGATGGTGAACATGATAAAGAAGCTGTACAGGCCAATCTTCTCCACGATCACGCCACGCTGCGCCAGGAACTTGGTCACGATAGAGGCTGGAATACCGGTTTCACCAAACGTGCCCGTCAGATCCAGACCGGGGGTGACAATCGTCGCCTTGATCGGATCCAGCATATTGAAGCCATCAGCCAGCGGGCCAAAGCCGTGCCACTCGCTGTGCTCAACATCATCCGTAATAATCCAGTCTTCGGGCTGCCCCACCCCGTCCTCGGCCAGGGTTGGCGGCCCCCATACCTTGAACCACCAGTCGTCCTCATCAAACTGCGACTCGACCTTGCGCATGGCGCGGCGAAAGTCTAACGCCTCAATAATGCTTTCCTCTACCAGCACACGTCCACCGGGCGGCTCCATCATGGCAGCGGCCACATCGCAGGACGCAATAATCGCGTACTGCGGGCTGGTGCTGGTATGCATCAGGTAGGCTTCATTAAACAAATGGCGATCCAAACTACGGGTTACCGAGTCCTGTGCCAATACATGGCTGGCTTGGCTCAAGCCGGCCAGCAGCTTGTGGGTGGACTGGGTGGAGAACACCATGGTTTCTTGTGGACGCGGACGGTTCTTGCCCATGGCATGGAACTGACCGTAGAAAGGATGGAAAGCCGCATGCGGAATCCAGGCCTCGTCAAAGTGCAGCACTTCCACGTAACCGTCCACGGCATTCTTGATCTCCTGAGTGTCGTAAATAATGCCGTCGTAAGTGGACTGGGTCAGCGTCAACACGCGGGGTTTAACCGTGTCGGCATCCAGGTGCGAGAGCAAGGGGTGCTTGCGGATCTTCTCGCGAATGGTCTCGATATCAAATTCACTGCGTGCAATCGGGCCAATAATCCCGAAGTGGTTGCGCGTAGGACGCAGGAACACGGGAATGGCACCGGTCATCACGATGCTGTGCAGGATGGATTTGTGGCAATTGCGATCCACGACCACCACATCGCCGGGAGCCACAGCGTGATGCCAGACAATCTTGTTGCTGGTGCTGGTGCCATTGGTGACGAAAAAGCAGTGATCAGCATTGAAAATACGCGCGGCATTGCGTTCACTGGCACCAATGGCCCCGTTGTGGTCTAGCAATTGACCCAGCTCTTCGACGGCATTACACACGTCGGCACGCAGCATGTTCTCACCAAAGAACTGGTGGAAAATCTGCCCGACCGGGCTTTTCAGAAAGGCCACACCGCCGGAGTGACCGGGACAGTGCCAGGAATAGGAACCATCTTCGGCGTAGTCGAGCAAGGCTTTCAGAAACGGAGGCTTGACGCCTTCCACATAGCTGCGCGCTTCACGCACGATGTGGCGCGCCACAAACTCGGGCGTGTCCTCGAACATGTGAATGACGCCCTGCAGCTCGCGCAAGATATCGTTTGGCATATGACGAGCTGTTTTGGTCTCGCCATAGACATAAATGGGCACATCGGTATTGCGACGACGCACAGCCCGAATAAAGGCACGCAAATTGACCAGCGCCGGGGCGCTGTCTCCATCTTGCGTGAACTCCTCATCATCGATGGACAAAATAAACGCGCTGGCACGACTTTGCTGCTGGGCAAATTGACTCAAATCGCCATAACTGGTGGTTCCCAACACCTCGAAGCCTTCAGCCTCGATCGCATCTGCTAATACACGAATGCTCAGACCAGACGCATTTTCAGAACGAAAATCCTCATCGATAATCACAATGGGGAATTGATATTGCATGCCATGTCCTTAATACAAGGGAGCGCCGCAGGGGCGGCAAAAAAAGGGAGGGACGCCAGTCGCTTTCGTGCAGCAGATCGTACCGATTTTCACGTCCCGTCATTTGACACTTGCTTTTCCCTACGTCCTTGGGCATAATTCTACATGTCCCAGGACAAAACAAAAGGCGTGGTGACAGATTGGCTATGTGACGGACTGCAAATCCGTTCAGGTTGGTTCGATTCCAGCACACGCCTCCATCTTGCTTGCATTCAAGACAGACAAAACTGGCCTTCTTTCCGGTTTTGATCACACAGAAAAAGTCGCCATTACGGCGATTTTTTTATTCCCTTTTCCTGCACGGCAAATCCTTGCATCACGCGCTGCGGCCAAGCACTTCCATCGTTTTTGGCCCACCGTTCCAACTTGGCCTGCAATTTAACACAAGCAGGCGCGTGATCTACGCAAAAAACCCTCTTTTTAGTGCCCTAAAAACATCAATCTGTCCACAACGGCATTCAGGTCTTGAACCCTGACTTTGTAGCTGTTACATGCAGACGGTTTGAGGGTAAATTTCTTGTCCGAGAGTGTCTGTTTTTCACTACGACCTAGAACAAAGATCAAGTCGAGCGGTCAATTTCATCCCCATCGCCTCGCTGGCTTTAAAACCAGTCCCTGGCTAGCGCTGATATGATGGCGGCATTCGCGCACGCTAAACGCCCTCTTGCCCGTTTCCGACACGCTGATGGCCGCCTCTGCACCACCTCTACCGACAAAGCTCCGCTCCAGCGGCTTCCTCTGCTTTATTTAGATTGTCTGACACCATGAAACTCACCACCTGGAACGTGAACTCCCTGAACGTCCGTCTTCCTCAAGTTCTGGACTGGCTGGCCGCCAACCCCGTCGATGTACTCTGCCTTCAAGAGCTGAAACTGCCCGACGAGCGTTTTCCTTTGGAGGCTTTTCAGGAAATGGGATATCACGCTCACTGGGCAGGTCAAAAAACCTATAACGGCGTCGCCCTGATTTCCCGCGAGCCGGGCACGGATGTGCAGCGCAATCTGCCCAATTACGAAGACCCGCAGCAACGTCTGCTGGCCGCCACCTACCCATCGCCTGACGGCCCGGTCCGCGTGATTTGTGCCTACTGCCCCAACGGGCAGTCGCTCGAGAGCGAAAAGTACAGCTACAAGCTGGAATGGTTCGCCGCCCTGCACGACTGGTTGGAAAAAGAATTGCAGCAGTATCCCCGTCTGGCCATCCTGGGCGACTATAATATTGCCCCAGCTGACCAGGACGTTCACGACCCTGCCAAGTGGGCCGATGATGTTCTGGTCTCCCCGCCCGAGCGGGCCGCCTTCGAGCGCTTGCTGGCACTGGGCTTGCATGACGCCTATCGCCTGTTTGAGCAGAGCGGCAGCCCGTTTACCTGGTGGGACTATCGTCGTTTTGCATTCCGCCGCGACGCCGGTTTACGCATTGACCATGCCTTGTTGTCCGATGCCTTGAAAACCCGTTGCTCAGCCTGCGACATTGACCGCGAACCGCGTGCCAATGAACAGCCCTCGGATCATGCACCTGTTACCGCTACTCTGTCCTTTACCTGACATAGCCACTGAATTATGCAACTACAAAGCCAAATCATTGAGCAGACTGACTCGGGCTACGTGCTTGAGATCATCCTGGAGCAAGAGCACAAGATCTGGGCGTATCTGGCCATCAGCGAGCCTGACCTGGACGCCGTTGCCAATATCGTCCCCCCCGAACAATTCGAGGCAGGTGGCGACGTGCACGTCATGGCCATCGCCCAGGCCGACGATGCCGCCCAGGAAGTACAAGAGGTTTTGTTTTCCATGAACCCCAACGACACGGTCGTCTTTTTGTGCTCGGACAAGGCCAGTGTGATGGCTGTCCTGACTGAGTTTGGGCAAACCGACCTAAGCAGCAATTAATTCTTTTATAAAAATCTACTTCTAGAGTCTGCTCTCCATGTCCACGAGCTATCCTGGCACTGTTTTTATGGTTGTCGCCCCCAGCGGGGCGGGCAAATCCAGTCTGGTCAACGCCCTGCTGGCCAACGATTCCAACATCATGCTGTCCATCTCGGCCACGACCCGAGCACCACGCCCTGGTGAGACCGACGGCGAACACTACTTCTTTGTGGACAAGGCGCGCTTCGAGCAGATGTGTGCCGACAACGCCATGCTGGAATGGGCCAAGGTGCATGACAACTACTACGGCACACCACGCGAACCCATTCAGAAAGCCCTGAATGCAGGCCGCGATGTGCTGCTGGAAATCGACTGGCAAGGCGCCCGTCTGGCCCGCGAACATTTCCCCGAAGCCGTAGGCATTTTCATTTTGCCGCCCTCCTTGCCCACCTTGCAGGCGCGTTTGCGCAAACGCGGACAGGACAGCGAAGAGATCATTGCCCGCCGCGTCGAGGCTGCCGAGCACGAAATCGCCCATGTTCGTGACTGTCAATATGCTATTATCAATGAGGATTTTGATACGGCATTACAGCAGCTATTGAGTATTGTGCAGGCCAGTCGGTTGCGCACTGCCACTCAGTCAGTACGGCATCGCCAACTCTTTCAACAATTAGGCGCAGATGCCCTGCTGAATCAGGGCTGATCTCCTTCTTATTTCTTTTTGATAACAGGTCTACTATGGCTCGCATCACTATCGAGGACTGCCTGGAGCAAGTCCCCAATCGCTTTAAGCTCACCTTGGCAGCCGCCTACCGTGCGCGCGAACTGGCCCAAGGCCACGAACCACGCCTGGAAAGCAAGAACAAGCCTACGGTTACCGCCTTGCGAGAAATCGCCTCCGGCGCGACCGGTCTGGAAATGCTGCGCAAAGTTCCTACCTGATAGGCACAAGCGGAGCACGGTATGGCATTTTCAGGTTTACGGGGCGCATCGTCTGGGCTGTTGGCCGTCCTTAAAAAGGGTTCACGGCTAGGTCGTCGCAAGCCTAAAGAAAAGAACACCCCGGCACTGGCACAATCCGCGCAGGAAAGTGCCAACCCGCCTATTGCCTCACTGGCTCCGCTAACCAAGATCATCTCGCAGTACCTGGACCCGAAAGATGTAGAACGGGTACGGGAAGCGTATCGCTTTTCCGATCAGGCCCACCTGGGGCAATTTCGCGCCAGTGGCGAACCCTATATCTCGCACCCCATTGCCGTCACAGAAATCTGTGCAGGCTGGAAGCTGGATACCGACGCCTTGATGTCGGCCCTGCTGCATGACGTGATCGAAGATCAGGACGTCACCAAGCAGGAACTGGCTGAAAAATTCGGTACTGATGTAGCCGAGATTGTGGACGGTTTGTCCAAGCTGGAACGCCTGGAGTTTGCCACCAAGACGCAGCAACAAGCCGACAGCTTTCGCAAGATGCTGCTGGCCATGTCGCGTGATGTGCGCGTCATCCTGATCAAGCTGGCCGACCGCTTGCACAATATGCGCACGCTGGACGCCGTCAAACCTGAAAAACGCCGCCGCGTAGCCCAGGAAACCCTGGATATCTACGCTCCGATTGCGCATCGCCTGGGCCTGAACGCCCTGTTTCGCGAGCTTCAGGACCGCTGCTTCAAGGCCATCTACCCCAATCGCTACAAGGTGCTGCACAAGGCCCTGCTCGCCGCTCGTGGCAACCGCCGTGAAGTGCTGGGCAAAATCACCGAAGCGGTCAAGATTGCCCTGCCTGCAGCCGGCATTGATGCTGAAATCTCCGGTCGTGAAAAGTCGCTCTACAGCATTTTCTGCAAGATGGTCGAGCAGAAAAAATCCTTCTCGGACGTGCTGGATATTTACGGCTTTCGCATCATTGTTCATACCTTGCCCGAGTGCTATCTGTCCCTGGGTACGCTGCATCAGCTCTACCGCCCCGTACCGGGCAAGTTCAAGGACTACATAGCCATCCCTAAAGTGAATGGCTATCAATCCCTGCACACCACCTTGATTGGCCCTTACGGCACCCCCGTCGAGTTCCAGTTCCGCACCCGCGAAATGGACCACGTGGCTGAAGAAGGCGTGGCCTCTCACTGGCTGTACAAAGAAGAAGACGTCACGCTGAACGATTTGCAAAAGCGTACGCACCGCTGGTTGCAATCCTTGCTGGACATCCAAAGCCAGACGGGTGACTCCACAGAATTCCTGGAGCACGTCAAAGTTGACCTGTTCCCCGATGCGGTTTACGTCCATACACCCAAGGGCAAGATTATTTCCCTGCCACGCGGTGCTACGCCAGTGGACTTTGCCTACAGCATCCATACCGACATCGGCAATCACGCTGTTGCCTCCAAGATCAATGGCGAGTTTGCCCCGCTGCGCACCGAGCTGAAAAGCGGTGACTCGGTGGAGATCATTACCTCCCCCGCCGCCCGCCCAAGCGCGCAGTGGCTGAACTACGTCCGTTCCGGCCGTGCCCGTTCGGAAATTCGCCACTACCTGCGTACAGTTAAATACGAGGAATCCGTAGCTTTTGGTCGCCGCCTACTCGATCAGGCCTTTGACCAGCTAAGCCTGCCTCATGCTACGGACGACGATCCAAACTGGGACAAGCTGGCCAAGGGTTCAGGCGCAGCGTCCCGCGAAGAAATTCTGGCTGATATTGGCTTGGGCAAACGCTTGGCAGCCGTTGTGGCTCGCCGCTTTGCCCCAGAAAATCCCCTGCTGGAAACTACTGCCGCAGAATTTGACGAAATCAGTGCCAACACCTCGGCACCGATTCTGATTCACGGTAACGAGGGGCAGGCCGTACAGTTGGCGCCGTGTTGTGGCCCGCTACCTGGTGACGCCATTATTGGTGGTATCCGCTTAGGTCACGGTCTGGTCGTTCACATGGCGGAATGTGCTGTGGCACAACGCGCCCAGGCCAAAGAACCCGAGCGTTGGGTGCCGGTGATGTGGGACAGCAATACCGCCCGCCACCTCTCGACCCGTCTGGATGTAACTGCGATCAACGAGCGCGGTGTCCTGGGCCGTCTGGCTGCTGAAATTACCGATGCCGACTCCAACATCCTGCATATATCCATGCCGGATGAATCGGCTGCAACCTCCGTGCTGCACCTAACCGTTCAGGTGGATAGCCGCACCCATCTGGCCCGCGTGATTCGGGCAATTCGCCATGTACCCCAAGTTCAGAAAATTGTGCGTGTGAAGGGTTAAACCCGCTTGCAAACCAGTTTTCAGCCGTACAAAAAACGCCCGCTCACTAGCAGGCGTTTTTTTTGGTCTGAGACCTGACAGCAGACACTCAATAAAAAACAGGCGACTCCCCCTTCTTGCCTACCCAACATAAATTGCCGTGATCGATCAGCAAGAGAGCTTCGACCAGATCATCTACACACCCACATAAGCCACGCACAGGCCGTAGGCCAGCACGCCGGTCAGTGTTGAGCCCGCGATACCACCCGGCCAGCGGCGGCCCAGCAGCACCCCTGCCAGACCTGCCAGCAAAGGCGGCAAGTCCAGGGACATCTGCTCGGGGCGCAGCAAGGAAATCAGGGACACGACGAGCAAAGACACCACACCTGCCGGACCGATAGCGCCAAACAGGCGCGGCCAGATCGAAACGCGACTGGGGTCCGCCTTGCCTTGGCGTCCACCCAGGCGCAAAGGCAGGTAACGAATCAAAAATGTGCCTACGCCCGCCAGCACAATCATGAGCAGAAAACTCCAATCCATCTCTACTCCTTAAGCGCGGCGCAAGGCCATTAGGCCGCCGGCCAGCATACCGACAATAATGGCCAGATACGAGGGCAAGAAAGCCATGGCCAGCACTGCCCCGACAGCGGCTGCCACCAGCACCGGCAAAGGTGCGGAACGGCGGATTTCCAGCAGCAAAGCAAAAAACAAGGCAGGCAAGACAAAACCCAAGGTCTTCTCCAGCACAGGAGACTGGCCCAGCAGGTCGCTGGCAAAGAATGCCCCCAAAGCGGTGCCCAAGACCCAGGAGAGGTAAGAGCCTAACTGCAAGCCACAGTACCAGGACTCTTGCTCTTGGGCCGGCTGGCGGGCCACCCCGGCCGCAGAAGCGGCAAAGACCTCGTCAGTCAAACCTGGAGCCATGAACAGGCTGGACACAGTTCTGGGCCCGGTGAAAAAGCCCATCAAGGTCGGGCCGTAGAACACATGGCGCAGGTTCATAAGCAGCACAATACCCAAAATACTGGGATAGGCCGCCCCTGCGACCAACAGGCTGATCAAAATAAACTGGCTGGCCCCGGCGTACACAATCAGGGACACTAGAACCGCCAGCCAGGGCGACAGGCCTGCATGTACCGCCGTCAGCCCAAAGGAAATCGCTACGGGGACATAGCCCAAAGCGATAGAGGCGCTGTCTCGCAAGCCTCGTCGATATGCCGAACCGATGATCATGAAAAACCTTGCAGCGCCTGACTAGGCCTAGAATGCACCAATAAAGATAGCGGGGTCCACCCGTGCGTTATTCAGACTGACGTTCCAGTGCAAATGAGGGCCGGTCGCACGACCCGTCGCACCGGAGCGCGCTACGACATCGCCCTTGCTGACACGATCGCCCACACGCACATCAAAGGCCGACAAGTGACAGAACATGGTGATCAGGCCCTGGCCGTGATCCACAAATACGGTTTTACCGTTAAAGAAGTAGTCCGCCACGATGGTGACAACCCCATCGGCAGGCACTTTGACTGCCGTGCCGGTAGGCGCGGCAAAGTCCAGACCCGAATGTGGGTTACGCTCTTGGCCATTGAAGAAACGGCGCAGACCAAACGGACTGGTCAGGCGACCCGGAACGGGCTTTTCAAAGACCACATTGCTGGGGCCTTCGTTGCGAAAGCTGGCATAGGCCTGCATCTGCTCTTCATACTCGCGCTCAAAACGAGCCTGCTGCTGCGGGTCAGGATTCACATGAGACTTGTTTTTCAAGGTAATGCGCTGCTCCCGATACCGCTTGCTGCCCACCTGGAACGCCACACCCGACTGCCCCTGTACCGAGATGCTGTGCTGGCCCGGCTGGGTTTTCAGGTCCAGCCCAACAATCGCTTTCCAGCGCTGGTCAGCATCCTGAATTACCAGAACACGGTTGCCATTAAAGTGCGCCACCGGGGCTGAGCCACCTGATCCCAGGTCCAGCACGGCTACCCCACCCGGCACAGGACGATGCAGAGTACGTTCGATGAACGTGCCCTGCCCAGGCGCGGCCTGTGCCAGCCACGGAGCGGTCAGGCCCCAAACAGTTGCGGCGCCTAAAAGGCGCCGCCGTACCAGAGAAATATCAGTGTGATTCATCAGAATGCTCTTTGAAAAACACCCTGGAGCCTGAGAGCTCCAGGGTTACCGGCCCTGATTCAAGCCGCCTTATTCATCCTCACCACTGGAGGTCAACTCTTTTTCTGCTTCGGGCAGAATCTGTACCTTCTCTTGTACACGCATCGCCTGCAAAACAGCTTGGGTCTCAGTACGAGCCATGGCTTGCGTCAACTGTGCCGTCAACATGTTCAGACCGGGATTGCCCGCCTTGCCGGGTTGGTGACTCAGAATCTGCACGACGGTGTAGCCCTGGGGCTGACGATCACCCACATACGCAGGCAACTTGTCCACGGGATTGGCCAGAACCTTGTTCAGCAAGGCTTCATCCATTTCCGGGAATTCAGCACGGCTCACAGCAAACTGGGCAGAGAAATTTGCTGGTTCGCTACCGGCTTGCAACTGTTTCAAGTAGTCTTCACCCGCTTGTACCGCCAGGGCAGCCGCCTTTTCACGGCGCAGGTTTTCCTCAGCAATCGTACGTACTTTATCCAGCGCAGGCACATGAGCGTCGGTTACGTCGATCACCCGCAAGGCAATCAAGGTGTCAGGGGACACTTCGACAACGCCCGCATTCTTGCGCGAAGCCAAAGCCTCGGCATTGAACAGCGCCTGACGCACACGGCTATCATCCAGCACGGCCGCATCGGGGCCATTGGCGGCAGCCAGATCACCCTCTACTTGCGAAGCAGGAATCAAACCTTGACGGCTGATACCTTCAGCTTGCTTCAAAGTCAAACCCAAGGCATTGGCCGCCGCTTCCAGACTGTCCTCATTGTCGTAGACCAGGTTGGTCAGCTTGCTGGCCATATCGGCAAAGCGCTCAGAGGCCAGTTGCTTGCGCACTTCTTCCTGAACCTTGCTGCGGGCCTGCTCGAAAGACTCGCCTTGCTCGGGCTGAACCTCATTGCTTTTGAAAATATGGAAACCGTTGGGGCCTTCGATCACGCCGGACACATCACCCTTTTTCAGAGCAAATACCGCATTTTCCAACACGCTGGGCCAGGAACCTTTGCTAATCCAACCTAGCTCGCCACCTTCGCGGGCACTACCTTCATCTTGGGAATTAGCACGCGCCAGATCGGCAAAATCGTCTTTATTGGCTTGCGCTTTTTCAGCCAGCTCACGAGCCTTGGTCTGGGCCGCTTCGCGTTCGCTGTCGGAAGCGCCCGCCGGTACATTCACCAAAATATGGCTGATATTTACGCGGCCAGGCTGCACATAACGTGCCTTGTTCTGCTCGTAATACTGCTTGAGCTGTTCGTCTGTGGGCGTAGGCAGATCCTTGAAGGCTGCGGCCTCATTCAGCAACAGGTATTCCACCTTGACTTGCTGTGGCAATTCCAGCGATTGCTTGTTGGCATCGTACCAAGCCTGCAGGTCTGCATCGCTGATCTGCACCTCGGGTTCAAAATCACGAGTCAAGAAAGTGCGAGTGCGCACACCGCGCTCTTCGGTCAGGGCGATTTCCAGTTTGTTCATGACGCTAGGCAGCATCGAAGTGCTGGCAGCGACCGGGCCAAGCACACGTTGCAGGGCCAACTGACCACGCTGACTTTGCTCGAAATCACGGGTATCGATGCCGGCCGAGGCCAAAACCTGGCTGTAAAGGGCAGGTGAAAAGACGCCGTTTTCCTGAAACTCCGGCATGGTAGCGATATAGTCGCGCAACGCAATGTCGGACACGTTAAAGCGATCAGCAGTGGCCACTTCGATTTGTACACGTTGATCAATCAAGGACTCCAGCAATGCACGACGGCTCTCCAGGCTGTCGGCCTGGGCCAGATCAAAACCGGAAGGATTGTTGCGCTGCATATCATCCAGCTGCATGCGGCGCGCACGATCAAATTCCTGGGATGTAATGGCGCTATCGCCAACTTTGACAATATCGCTATCGCCAGAAACGTAGCTGGAGTAGCCGCTGACACCAATCAATACAAAAGATGGCAAAATCAGCACTAACAGGACCAGCTGCATGACGCGTTGGTTCTTACGGATAATCTCGAACATTAATCATCACCTACTTTCGCTTGCAGCAGGGCGCTGCGGGTGGCGCATCAGACCGGCAAGCCGGCTCGGCCTGAAAATATACCGTATATGAAAACCGTACAGTGTACAGCCCCGGTTAAAATAGTACATTGGCTTTTTATCACGCCTCTTGCGAGTCCGCCATGCCTTCACTGAACCATCACTGGCCCTACCCCGCTTTGATCGCCCACCGTGGCGCCGGCAAGATTGCCCCGGAAAACACCCTGGCTGCCATTCGGGTCGGTACCCAGAATGGTTTTCGCATGATGGAGTACGACGTCAAACTGAGCCGCGATGCGGTTCCCGTACTACTGCACGATGACCAGTTGGAGCGCACCTCCAATGGTCAGGGTATTGCCTCCCGGCTGACACTGGCCGAACTGTCAGCCCTGGACTTTGGGGCCTGGCATTCCTCGGCCTACGCCGGAGAGCCCATACCCACATTAAGTTCGATAGCCGCCTTTACCCTAGCCAATCAGGTGCACAGCAATATCGAAATCAAGCCCACCACTGGGGACGAGGCGGAAACGGGTCGACGGGTTGCCCTGGCTGCGCAGGCTCTGTGGGCACAGGCCAGCTTGCCGCCTTTGCTGTCTTCTTTTTCCGAAGCGGCTTTGGAAGCGGCCCAGCAAGCCGCCCCCACCCTGCCCCGCGCCCTGCTGATTGAAGAAGACGTTCCGGCAGACTGGCCTGAACGCCTGGAACGCCTAGGCTGCATGGGTCTGAATTTGAATGATCGTTTTGTCAGCCAGGCCTTGGTTCAGGCGATTCGGCAAAAAGGCTATACCGTAGCCGTATGGACCGTCAACGAGGCTGAACGGGTACGCGAGCTGCTGGATTGGGGATGCAATGGCATCTTCACTGATAAAGTCACTACCATTCGCCCCGATACGCTTTAATTAAACCGCAACATCAGGATTTCTCTTGTTCAGTTACCGTCACGCCTTTCATGCTGGCAATCACGCGGACGTGCTCAAGCACGCCACCTTGCTGCATATCTTTAATTACTACGCTCAAAAAGACAGTGCTTTCAGCATCATCGATACTCACTGCGGTGCCGGTATCTATGATCTGGAACACGATTGGGCGCAAACCAAGGGCGAGTTCTACGACGGCCTGGACCGGGTCTTGCAGCAAGATGACTACCCGGAGCTGGTGGAACACTATATTGATGCCATTGCCGACCTGAACCCGGACGGCACGGCACGCTACTACCCCGGTTCCCCCTGGTTGGCACTGGAGCGCTTGCGCCCGCAAGACAGCTTTCATGGCTTTGAGCTACATCCGTCCGAATTTGAAGTCTTGAGCGACAACGTGGCGCAATTGTTCCCTCAAGGCAATCGTCGAGTACGTCTGTACCCAGACAATGGGTTTGAACAGTTGGGGCGCCTGCTACCGCCGCCATCGCGACGCGCCATCGTGGTGATGGACCCCTCTTACGAGGCCAAATCCGACTATCAACAGGTCTTGAACAGCGTCAAAAATGCCCTCAAGCGATTTGCTCAAGCCTGTATTGTCGTGTGGTATCCCATTGTGCAACGGCCCGAAGTGCAGGCCTTACAACGCAAGCTGGAGCAACTGGATACACCCTGGCTGCATGTCAGCCTGTCGGTTCGTGCTCCGGCCAAAAATGGGTTGGGTTTGCATGGCAGCGGCCTGTTCATCAGCAATCCTCCCTGGACGCTGCTCAAGGCTCTGGAACAAAGCATGCCGTGGTTAACAAAAACGCTGGCCCAGGATGACAAGGCCAGCTTTCAACTTCGTCATTCGGGGCTGTAAGCCGCCCCTTTGCCTTTAGGCCAGGCGCTCGGACTCTTTCATGTAGCGCCACTGGCCCATAGGCAGGTCGCCCAGTACCAGTTCGCCAATACGCACACGCTTCAAACCCACAACCTTCAGACCGACCAGCTCGCACATGCGGCGAATCTGGCGTTTCTTGCCTTCGCGCAAAATGAAACGCAGCTGGTCATCGTTCTGCCAGGACACTTGGGCAGGCAGCAAAGGCTTGCCATCCAGGCTCAAACCAAAGTTCAGCAGTTCCAGGCCGCGCTCGCTCAGCTTGCCGGTCACACGCACCAGATATTCCTTGTCGATGACCGAGTCTTCGCCAATAATCTGCCGCGCAATACGACCATCCTGAGTCAGGATCAGCAAGCCGGTGGAGTCAATATCCAGACGACCAGCCGGGGCCAGACCGCGCAAATGCGCTGGGTCAAAGCGTTGGCCACCGCGGCCACCCTTGTACTGCGTGGCCGCGCCGATCAGGGAAACCGCATTGCGATAACCGGCTTCAGCTTGCCCCGACACATAGCCCACGGGCTTGTGCAACAGGATGGTGGCACGTTGGGTCTGGCGCTGACGCGCCTGTTTTTCCAGTGTGATTTTCTGATTGGGGTAGGCTTTACTCCCCAATTCAGAGACGATTTGACCGTCCACACGAACCCAGCCGCGTTCGATGAAGGCATCCGCCTCACGGCGTGAACACATGCCGCGCTGGGCCATTAATTTTGAGATACGTTCTTTTTCCATGAGCGCTATTTTATGGCTTTGGCGATAATACAGGACATGAAATTTTCCTCCAGCACAAAAAAACCCTGGCACGAGCGAATTCATCCCTCTGCCACCCCTGCCCAAAAGTACTGGCTACACCGTCCCGGCGCACTGACCACCGGTTTACGCCGCTTGGGCAACGTCCATCTGGAAGTCGTCAGCGAATACACGTGCCGCTTGAGTCCTCAAGAAGCCGCTTTGATTCAAAAGCCACTGGGCACGCTGGCCTGGATACGAGAAGTATCCATGTCCGTGGACGGAATCCGTTGTGTGATTGCCCGCAGTTTCACTCCCCTGCCCGCCTCGCACAGCGTCTGGCAGGGTATGCGCCGGCTACGCAGCCGACCGCTGGCCGACATGCTTTATAACGATGCCCAGATACAACGCTCGGCTTTTTTAAGCTGTCGATTGAATCGGGGCATGAGCGTTTTCCGCACAATTGAGCGCGCCCTGGCCAGTAGTGACGAACCGGTTCCGCCGGCTCAGCAGATTCTGTCTCGCTGCTCCGTCTTCTGGCGGCACGGTCAACCCCTCCTGGTGGCTGAATCCTTTATGCCAGCCTTCTGGGCACGTGGTGCTACACTGGCTTAGCCAAAATTCAGCATTAACTAATAAAACAAAGTTATATACCGAGACCCGCCATGTCCACGCAAGTCGATCCAAGCCGTCGCAACGCCTTTATTCTTTCTGGAATGCAAGCACTTGGCGGGGCCAATCCGGCATTGGTGGTGGCGCTTAGCAGTCTGGTCGGGCAAAAAATGGCCAGCAGCCCGGACCTGGCAACCTTGCCGGTGGGTATTTTCAACCTGGGGTTGGCCATCGGCATTTTGCCTGCCGCTTTTCTGATGCGCCGTTTAGGACGCCAAGGTGGCTACATCATTGGTGCCTTGCTGGGCATAGGAGCGGGCCTGTTGGCTGCTGCCGGGATTTACAGCCTGTCCTTTGTCCTGTTCTGTGTGGGCACCCTGTTGGCCGGGCTGTATGCCTCTTATGTACAAAGCTATCGCTTTGCCGCTGCGGATGACGCCAGCGATACGTTCCGACCCAAAGCCATTTCCTGGGTTATGGCCGGAGGGCTGTTGGGAGCAATTATCGCTACCCAGACGATTATCCATACTCAGGACATCTGGCCGGATCACCCCTTTGCCGCCGCCTTCCTGGCGCAGGCGGCCTTGGCAGCCCTGGTCTTGCCTTTTGCCTTTTGCCTACGCTTGGCGCCAGGCACACGAAATCAGCAAGAGAAGATACCCTACACCGGACGCCCCTTGCGCGTGATTGCCTCCAACAGCTACTTCATTATTGCGGTCATCGCTGGGGTCGCTTCCTACGTCCTAATGAATTTTCTGATGACGGCCTCACCCTTGGCCATGGTCATGCACGGTCATAGCCTGAAAGAATCCACCCTGGGCATTCAGTGGCATATTCTGGCCATGTTCGGTCCCAGTTTTTTTACCGGCAATCTGATCAAACGCTTTGGCAAAATCCCCGTCACCTTTGCGGGTGTACTCTTGCTGGGGCTGGCCAGCATTGTGGCGCTGCTGGGTATGACGGTGCCGCATTTCTGGGTCAGCCTGATTTTGCTGGGCCTGGGCTGGAACTTTGGCTTCATCGGTGCCACCAATATGGTGGTGGACTGCTACCGTCCCGAAGAGCGTGGTCGTGTGCAGGCATTGAATGACTTCATCATCTTTACCTGTGTGGCCTTGTCCTCCTTTACCTCGGGTCGTGTGCTGGCCGTCTATGGCTGGTACGGCGTCAATACCTGGACGCTGCCAATTTCGGCAGTGGTCATGCTGGCCCTGGCCTGGCTGTACGTCAAGAACAAGCGTCAGCCCTACTTCGCCACTTAATCAAAGCGACGACTCATGAAAAACGGCCCCCAAGCCTGGATGTCATCCCAAGCTTGGGGGCCGTTCTTCCTGCATTCAAATCATTGGTAAATAAGCAGGCCTGGGGCCGCGTGGAAACTGAGCATCCAATGCTTGAATGTGCTCGGGCTGCAACACCAAATCTGCAGCGGCTGCATTTTGCAGAGCATGAACCGCGCGCGATGCCTTGGGAATCACAAACACATTGGGGTCACGCAGCAAAAAGGCCAAAGCCACTTGCCGCGCGGTGGCCTGATAGTGGCTGGCAATCTCGGCCAACAAGGCCCCGCCTTCAGAATCCGGCTCCGGGAAATCGTCGTGACCGAAGGGGCTATACGCCACCACGCTGATCTTATGCTCCTGACACCAGGGCATGACTGCGTGTTCAATGGCGCGCTCATTCAGGTGATACAGAACCTGATTGCAAGCAATCTCGCCCGGCCCCACGATGTCATACAGCTCTTCCAGATCTGGCACGTCAAAATTGCTGACGCCCCACTGCCTGATCTTGCCTTGCTGTACGAGCCGGTCAAAGGCCGCGCAGGTTTCCTCCAAAGGAACCTGGCCGGGCCAGTGCAATAAATACAGGTCCAGATAGTCCGTACCCAAACGCTTCAGGCTGGCCTCGCAAGCACGGATCACGCCCTGACGGCTAGCGTTAAAGGGCAAGACCTTGGACACCAGAAAAGCCTCGTGACGACGACCTTGCAGAGCCTGACCGATCAAGGTCTCTGCCTGCCCGTCGCCATACATCTCGGCGGTGTCGATATGGTTCATGCCCGCGTCCAGCCCGGCCTGAAAAGCCGTCATGCTTTGCGACCAATCGGCCTGCTCGACATACCAACTGCCTTGGCCCACACACGAAACACGCGGTGCTGAACCTAGTTTTTCATATCGCATCAGCTTGTCCTTCCAGAACGACTGTCCACACCAGCCCAGTTGCGGCCACCTTACAGTGCGTCGCGACCGCTCTCCGAGGTCCGAATGCGGATAGCCTGCTCAACCGGTGTCACAAATATCTTGCCATCACCGATCTTGCCAGTGTGGGCGGCTTTAATAATGGCTTCGATAATCGAATCACAGCGATCGGCTGCCACCACGATGTCCACACGGATCTTGGGCAGAAAATCCACCACATACTCGGCACCGCGATAGAGCTCGGTATGACCTTTTTGGCGACCAAAGCCTTTCACTTCAGTTACGGTCAAGCCGTTAACGTCCAGCTCTGCCAGGGCTTCGCGAACTTCATCGAGCTTGAAGGGTTTGATGATGGCCGTAATTTGTTTCATGGTTACTCGCACGTCAAATTTAAAGAGGATCTTTCGCACTGCCCGACAAAGACGGGCGGTGACTTTCGGCTGCCAGACTCAAGCCAAGGCTCAAATCCCGACCGGTGGGCGACTGGAACAGACGCAAGCCAATCTCAGGCAGCACCGCCAGAATATGGTCAAAAATGTCACCCTGGATGCGCTCATAGTCCACCCAGGCGGTTTTATTGGTAAAGCAATACACCTCGATCGGGATACCCTCTGTCGTAGGGTCCATCATGCGCACCATCTGGATCATGTCCTGGTGAATTTCAGCGTGGCGTTTGATATAGGCCGTGCAATAGGCACGGAAGGTGCCCAGATTGGTCAGACGGCGATAGTTGACCGCATCCATACCCGCACGGCTCAGTTCCTGATTGGAGCGCTCCAAATCTTCTTTTTTCTCAGCCAAATAATCACGCAGCAACGCAAAACGCGACAAGCTATCAACTTCGGCCGGAGTCAGAAAACGAACGCTAGAAGCATCAATGCTCAAGGTACGTTTGATGCGTCGCCCCCCCGACTCGAACATCTGACGCCAGTTGCGATAGCTCTCGGAAAACAGCTTGTAGGTGGGGATAGTCGTGACGGTCTTGTCCCAGTTCTGAACTTTGACCGTATGTAGAGCGATATCAATAACAAAACCATCTGCTCCGGCCTGTTTCATCTCGATCCAGTCGCCGATGCGTAACATGTCATTGGTGCTCATTTGCGTGCTGGCCACCAGCGACAGCAAGGTGTCTTTAAAGACCAGCAACAGCACGGCCGACAAGGCGCCCAGACCGGAGAGCAGCAAGACAGGCGATTGATCCAGAATGATGGAGATCATGACGATAATGCCAATCGCCCACACCGCTATCTTGGCCACCTCCACATAGCCCTTGATGGACTTGGTGCGCCCCTTGCTGGAGTTGGCGTAGACCTCTTGCCACGCTCCCAAGAGGCTGACAATCGCCATGATGAGAAAGACCAGAAAGCCCAGTAAGGCCACCCGTTCGACCACCTCCAGCAAAGTCTTGGCCAAGGGCAACAGGGTCAGATTTGAGCTGACCACCAACAAAGGCACGGCATAGCCCACATTGCGCACAAAGCGTTTTTTCACCAAGGCTCGTGCCCAGTCATCTTTGCCCGCCACTTTCAGCAAACGCCGTACCAGGCGCGAGAGAACGGAGCTGGTCAACCAACTGACAACCCAGACCAGCACAGTCAGCATCGCCAAACCGGCCAATATCTGTACCCAGCGATCCTGCGGTAAATACGCTTCGATCCATTGCCATCCCAACAAATCGGCAAAGGTACTGTCTTGCTCCATGTATTCTTCCTTATCCCACCAGCCCCAAAAAGGGCCTGCATGGTTTCCTAGAGTCTCAAAACTATCTAATATACTGCACAGCGTCTGTTTTCTGCGGGACTGGATGACCTGCGTCAGCCCGTCCAATCCACTATAATCACCCTCTATGTCAACAAACACCCCCCCCTCTTCCCAAGACCAGTTTGCCAATAAGGCCATGGCCTGGTCGGCTCGTTTTTCCGAGCCCGTCTCTGACCTCGTCAAACGCTACACAGCGTCGGTGGACTTTGACAAGCGCATGGCCCGCTTTGATATTCAGGGTTCCCTGGCCCACGCCAGCATGCTGGCTGCCGTCGGTGTGATCACCGAGCAGGACAAGGCCGACATTGAGCGCGGCATGAGCCAGATTCTGGACGAAATCGCCCAAGGCCAGTTCCAGTGGTTGCTGGACCTGGAAGACGTACACCTGAACATTGAAAAACGTCTGGTCGAGCTAATTGGCGATGCGGGCAAGCGCCTGCATACCGGCCGTTCGCGCAACGATCAGGTCGCCACCGATATCCGCCTGTGGCTGCGCAATGAAATTGACATTGCCCTGGACCTGCTGGCCCAGATGCAGCGTAAATTGGCTGAATTGGCGCTGGCTCAGGCAGACACTATTTTGCCTGGCTTTACTCACCTGCAAGTGGCACAGCCCGTTACTTTTGGCCACCATTTGCTGGCTTACGCTGAAATGTTCCAGCGCGATGCCGAGCGTCTGCAAGACTGCCGCAAACGCGTGAACCGCCTGCCTTTGGGCGCTGCCGCTCTGGCCGGTACCAGCTACCCCATCGACCGCGAAATGGTTGCCAAGCTGCTGAACTTTGACGATGTGTGCCGCAACTCGCTGGACGCTGTGTCGGACCGCGACTTCGCCATCGAATTCTGCGCCGCTGCCGCCCTGATCATGACGCACATCTCCCGCTTCTCCGAGGAGCTGGTGCTGTGGATGAGCCCCCGCGTTGGCTTTATTGATCTGGCTGACCGCTTTTGCACTGGCAGTTCCATCATGCCGCAAAAGAAAAACCCCGACGTTCCCGAGCTGGCCCGTGGCAAGACCGGCCGAGTCAATGGTCACCTGATTGCCCTGCTGACTTTGATGAAAGGCCAACCGCTGGCCTACAACAAGGACAACCAGGAAGACAAGGAAGGTCTGTTCGATTCGGCTGATACCATTCGCGACACCCTGACCATTTTTGTAGACCTGATCTCGGGCATCAAGGTCAAGCCAGAAGCCATGCGCGCTGCTGCGCTGCAAGGCTTTGCCACCGCTACCGATCTGGCCGATTACCTGGTCAAGAAAGGCCTGCCTTTCCGTGATGCCCACGAAACCGTGGCCTTGGCCGTGCGTGAATGTGAACAGTTGGGTTGCGACCTGGCCGATCTGAACCTGGAACAACTGCAAAAATTCGATAGCCGTATTGAATCGGATATCTTTGGCGTGCTGACGCTGGAAGGCTCGGTCGCTTCGCGCAAACACATCGGCGGCACCGCACCCGAGCGTGTTCGTATCGAAGCACAGCGTATTCTGGATCGTATTCCAGGCTGATAAGAGCTTAGGTTAAAAGTAAGAAAAGCCGCTCCTGTTTCAGGAGCGGCTTTTTTTAGGCATTGACTCAGATTTGATCTGACATATTTTGTCAGTTGCGTTAGGGTTAGGGCTGGAATTGCTGCTTTCGGCCATGAGCAGTCATTCCGTCGTATTAAAGTAGGCGATAAACAGACTGAACTTTGCCATTCGGGGGGCGGATGATTTTATGACGTTCTGTACTGATAACGCAGCACATAGGTAGTAATCGCCGTCAGTGATGCTGAAAGAATAAGGAAGAGAAAGAAATGAGTGATGACCCGATTAAAGTGGACCTCGACTTAGGCTCCCTTCTTGATCCTGAGATTATTATTGTTGCAGCTGAGACCGAAGACGATATTGGTTGCATTTTGCGATTGCATCTCCAAGTTGAGCAGCTACTTGAATTTTATCTTGCCGAAACCCGTACAGGAGAAATCACTGACTTTGTAAAGTTACCCCGTGATTTCGGGGGGAAATTGTCGATTGCGGTCGCTTTAGGCTTGCCTTTAGAGTTCGCACGCGTTGCGAAACAGGTCAACGCAATTCGAAACCGTCTCGCTCACGACCATAAAGCAACGATCAGTCCTGCTGCTGTAAAACTATTGGGACAGACCGTTAATGCGGTGAGCGCATTAATTCCTGAGCTACACCCAGTGGAACGTCGCTATATTGAACTACTGCAGAAAAATCCGGGCAACCGATACTCTTATGGACAAGGAGATTATCGCTTGGATTTTGTTCTTGCTGTAACGGCGTTCTTGGGGGCTGCAGTTCCCTGGTTAATTCAGCATTTTGCCCAACGCCATATTGTCGTTGAGTCCACTTAAGTGGGAGCAATCGACTGAGCCGCTCCTCTGAGGCGCAAGGTAATGACCGCTTTGGGTCGTTTTCTGCCCGATAGATCCGCCTGCGTCTGTCAAATCAATCTGAGTCAATAAATTTATACCGCTTCAACCACTTTCAATCCTGCCTGCCCAGATTTGCAGCTTAGACTTCGTACACAGCTTCGCTGCTGATACTGGCAAGCTACCTTTACTAACGACATCCCCTGACCTGCTAAACCCTCCAGCAACGATCGAAGAAGCGGCACCGCCTCAAAGTGCAGGTGCCGCACTCCTTTGTTAAGGCTGAGGCTGAATCAACAGCATCGTGCTGCTTTGTGCATTGCGGCGAATGTCAGAGTGGCTCACATCCATCGTCTTGCACTCGAAGTTCTCGTACAACTTCAACTGATCCTCGTAATGCGGGCTGCGGACACCATTACGGTCGGTGAAACCGCTTTGGCCGGGTGGCATGGCATCGCAGAACTCCACGCCCTGGGTATCAAACACCACACGGTTGTTTTCCGTGCCACGGTTCTGATAGCCCGTGAACGCAAAAGTATTGCCCGACGTCGTCTGCGGGGTTCCCGTGAAATTCTTGTCACTGAAGCGGTGCACCGAGGTCGGCATGGTCCAGCGCTCCATCTGAGCGCCCTGCTCCTGGCTCAAACGAGCCTGCGCATTTTGCAAAGCCGTGTGCATGATTTCTGGAGACGAGCGCTCACCAAAAATATTCACACGCTTGGGATCAGGATGGGCTTCCAGCGCCAAAGCACGCAGCAAAACCTTGGTGCCCATGCTCAAGTTGATGGAACCAGGATTGGGACCTTGCTGTGTGGCAAAACCTGCCTGGCTGTACATGGCGCGATGTGATTCGGGCACCACCGGCATCAGAACCTGCTTGTACATTTCTTCCAGCCAGGTTTTAAACAGGACACGGGCCGGTCCGGCATTGTGCCCATCCTGATCGCGCTCCATGCCATCCCAGGCCAGCAAAGTCGTCAACGCCGCCTGACTACCATCATTGGCAGGTAGACTTTGCGCCAATTTTTCCAGATGTGGACGGAAGTAGCGCCAGTTCACATCGCTATAGGACGCCTTCTTGTTGAACGTCCAGATCTCCTGCACGCTGAATACGTCTTTCTGCTGATATTGGCTGACCAGCTCGTTCATGCGGTCGCCGTAAGTCCAGTAGTACGTATCCGTGTTGGTCTTGTCCGGCGCAGGTTTGTTGTTCCAGTTGACCAGATAGCCTTGGGGCGGATTGTAGGCTTTGGGAATCGCGTCAAAACTCTTGATGCCCAGCCACTCCATGCTGCCGTCCCCTTTAGCAGGCACGCGGATGTCCTGATCGGCAGGACGCTGGGGCAGGAAGGCCGGCGAGACATAGCCAATATTGCCGTGCTTGTCGGCGTAGTACCAGTTAATGGAAATCGCCATCTTACTGGCTTGATCAAGAAACTCCGTCCAGTTGCGGGCCTTGGCCACGTTCAACCAGGCCAGCAAGGACTGCACCTCATAACCATCCCAACTGCGTTTCTTGCTGTAAGCCGTGCCCTGATCGTAATCAAACTGCATCACTGGGCCGTGTACGGTGCGCCAGATCGTCATTTCACGATCAGCCTGACCACGCACCTGGATGCGCTCCTTGCGCTGCTCCATCGTGCGCCAGGCATTGTTGAACCAGTACTGATCGGCACGCGCCGGATTCAGCCTCTCCTGGTACATATCCACCACGTCCTGAGGACCGGCAGTCGCCCCCCAGGCAATCTCGCTATTGGTGCCAAACAGAACAATTGGATAAGCAAAAGGCGTGTTGCCCACCACATCAAAGCCCGCGCCGTGCAAGCCGATGCCGTAGGTATAAGCCGGGTTGTACCAGCCAAACTGCGGGCCATTGATCAGCACGGTAGACCCATCCTGAACGCGCTCGGGGCGAGTGCTCCACAAATTGCTGGCCTTGGGCGCAAAGTCCGGGCCACGACCACCCCAGTGCTTGTCCTGACGTTCCAGCTCGGCAGCCAGCACTTGCGAGGAAACATGAGCCAGATTCCGCGTCCCTGCTTGCGCCTGTGGCTTGTGCTCGGCAGCGGGAGCCGGAACCGTGGTGGGAGCTGTTGTGTCATTGATCCACAGCAGCTCATCAAATAAAGCACGGCCACGTTCCGGGCCGTGCTCTTTTTCCAAAGACTGACGCATGGCCAGCGCCGTCACTTCCAGATTCGTGTCGGAGAAGCGATTAGCCATAGACCCGACCCAAATCATGACCACGTCAAAATCCGTCAGCGGCTCGGGCTGGAAATCAAAGTCTACATATTCTTTGGGCAGCAGCTCGGGACGTCGTCGCACCTGCTCCAGATAGGCGTTATAGCCATCAGCATAGCCACGGAAAATGTCGCGCTCATCTTTGGACAAGGCAGCGATTTGCCGCTGTATGGAAGCGGGTGTGAAATTCTGCCTGACCTGCATGTCGTACTTGACGTAGACATCCTGCTCGCCAGGGCCCAGGACGGCAGCGGTTGTACCTACAAAGGAGCGACGCGCCATGTCCATCTGGAACAGACGGTCTTGGGCGACCGCATAACCATAGCCGTAATACAAGCCATAGTGGCTGTCGGCAAAGACATGCGGCACACCATAGCTGTCGCGCATCACCTCTACCGACTGCACTTGCGCATGAGCCGGTGCCCACGCCAAACCCAAAATCAAACCAGCGGCCGCAACCCCTGTACGAACAAGCCCTTTCTGCATATCTGTCCCTCGTTTTTATGATACTGATAATTCTTATGAACCTAAAATATTGAAGCCAATACAAATAGGAAATCACAATGTAAAGCAATCAGGATCGAAAACAAGTGAGGGCTTGCCCTAGTCAGCGCCGCTAAACAGGGACTTGAAAACGTACTTAGAAAGACACCAGGCGGCCGGGGTTCACCGCACTCATCATGCCAATGGCGGCTTTGACCACAGGGATCGCCAGCCCCGATAACTGATGGCCCAACGGAATGCTGCGGTGGGTAATATCCGTCAACATGGCAAAGTCCTCGTTGCGACCCATCACGTCGTCGCTAATGGCTTTACCAATACGCACGGTTTGTGCCACACCATGACCACTCCAGCCATGCACCATGTAAACGGGAACCGCATCCTCGGTCTTGCGCGAGTCAGTGGCCCCATTCAGGGTGAAGTCACTGATCCCGCTCCAGGAAAACTCCAGCTGCACCTGCTCCAGCTGTGGGAATACCGTTTGGATACGATCCAGTAAATAATCATTGATACGTTCAGGGGACCAACTGGTGCCCGTACCCTGCCCGCCAAACAGCAAGCGGTTTTGACGCACGGCACGGTAATAGTCGATCTGGAATTGGGTGTCGTACACCGCACGGTCCGTTGGCAGCAGCTCGCTGACCGGGCACTGCAGCGGCTCGGTCACGCCCACATAGGTATAAAACGGGACAGTGGTATTGGACTGCGTCGGCAAGAACTGTGAGGTCGTGTCATGGACGGCCAGCACCAAGGCCTGACGCGCCAGAATTGTGCCACCGGCAGTGACCGCCAAGGCACCCTTTTCTGTCTGCTCGATCTCCTCGACCGGACTGCCTTCATAAACCCGACCACCATGCTGAACCAGGCCATACACCAGCCCCCGCAACAGCGCCAAGGGATGCAGTTGTCCGCCCAGAGTATCCACCACGGCACCGTGATACAGCGGTGAACGGATTTCCTGTTCCAGTTCGTAGCTACCCACAATCTCCACACTGGTATCGCCCAGGTAGCGGCGGGCATCCGCCCCCTCCACCAGAGCGCCCATATGGCCTGCATGAACCGCAGCCGTCAAATGGCCACGACGACGATCAAAATCCAGTTCGTAATCCTGAGCAATCTGATCGAGCAGATCCATCGCTTCATGCGAGGCAAAGCGCCACAAGCGGCGGGCTTCATCCAAAGGCAGATGGGCAATCATGTCTGCCGCTTCCCAACGGGCCAAACCGGGAGTTAACTGACCACCATTTCGACCTGAGGCGGCAGAGCCAATACTGTCTTTTTCCACCAGCACCACATCCAGGCCGGAGCGGGCCAAATGCAAGGCGGTCGAGGCACCTAACAGGCCACCGCCTACCACCAGCACATCACATTGCGTGTCGGCTTGCAGAGGATCAAAGCGGGTCCAGGGGGCAAGCGATGCTTCGTAATACGTCGCGGGCGCGACGGCGTCGTTCAGATGATCTTTGCGCCAGTTCCACAATCGGGGATTACTGACCAGCAAGCTCTCTGCGCTAGAGACATCGTTTAAAAGTGTGGGTTTAGAAATCAGCATAAATGTCCTGTGTCTGTTACGGCCCTTTGGCCGCCTGGATCACAGAGCGGAATGCTCCGGTGACGCCCCGTCAACGCGGCGTTCCGTTCTGTCTCGTTATCAACACCCCGTTGCAAAAACGGAATGGAACGATCTTCTTCTACGCTGTAGAATTAATTTATTCTACTCTGTAGAGTTAAACTTGGCAAATCAACCCTTTTTATCTCCGCTTCGACAAAGGAACTCTATTGGCACAAGCACCCTCCACGCGTACCCGCAAATTGAATAAGGACGAGCTGGCCATCGCTGCCGTCACCTTGATGGAAGAAGCCGGAGACAGCGGCTTTTCTTTACGCAAACTGGGCGAGCGCGTCGGCTGCGATCCAATGGCTGTGCTGTATCACTTCAAGTCCAAGGAGGGTTTGCTTCGCGCGATGGCTGATTATTTGACAAGTCGCATTCAAGCTGTGGATACAGAGCTCGCGTGGGCGGAACGCCTCTATGAGCTAGCCCGACAATACCGCGAATTGGCCTTAAACCACCCGCAGACGTTCAGGCAGATGCAGCGCTTTCTGAATACCGGCAAGGCTGACTATCGGGTGCTTGAACAGGTGTACCGGGCCTTGCGCGACGCAGGTTTGAGCGATGCCGAAATCCCCGCCGCCTGTGTAGGCTGGTACGCCGCTTTATATGGACTGATTCAGGGCGAGCTCGGTGGGCTTATCCGCCCGGTCACAGAAGAAGAACTGAACGAACTGGAGCAATGGCCTGCTGAGGATGTGCCTATGCTGCGCCAGATTCTGCCGCGTTTTGTCAACCTGCAGCCCGATCACGTGTTCAAAATGATGATGGAGCTGATACACGATGGCTTGATTGCCCATGCCGGTAAAGCAGCGACGACTGCCACCAAGCGGTAAAACCAGCAACGGATCGAATCAAACACACAAAACCGATCAGCCAGCCTAGCCTTCAAACGTGGTGATAAAAAGCATATAGCTGCCGGCCCCCTTGGCAAGAACACGGGCTGGCTCATGCCCACATCTCAAGAAAAACACCTGAACGCGACTGATCCTTCAGCCAGCCTTTAAAACGTGATACCACCGAAATGGTCGGGATTGAAGGCAACAGCACTTTGGGCGAACGAGCTGACAAAGCCACCCAGGAAAAACAAAACGCCCCGCAAACTGAACTGCACCCCAAAAGTTGGACACTCATCCAACCTTTGGGGCGTTTTATATCCAGCCCGCTTAGGTATGCTTAACGCGTAAAAACCGCAATCGATTCCACGTGCGCCGTGTGCGGAAACATATTCACCACACCGGCTGATTCCAGCGTATAGCCACCTTGATGCACCAGTACACCGGCATCGCGCGCCAACGTACCTGGACTACAGGAAACGTAAACCAGACGCTCGGGGCGTTCGTGCTTTTCCAACTGTGCCAAAGCGGTTGCAACAGCAAAGGCACCATCGCGCGGCGGGTCGATCAACATGCGGTCGAAATGCCCCAGGTCACGCAGCCATTGCACGTCCACTTCAAACAGGTTCAGGGTAGTAAATTTCGCCTTGTCCTGCAGGTCATGGGCCAAGGCCGCTTCACCGGCACGTTCGGTCAAAGTGCTGCTGCCTTCAATCCCGACCACTTCGGCGGCACGGCGTGCCAGCGGCAGGCTGAAGTTACCCAGACCACAGAACAAGTCGGCCACACGGTGCTCGGGTTTGACGTCCAGCAAGGTCAAGGCACGCGAGATCAGGCTGCGGTTAATGTCGTGGTTCACCTGCGTAAAATCCGTAGGGCGATACGGCATGCGCAGATCAAACTCAGGCAGTGCGTACGCCAGTTTGTCCGCATCCTCACGCAACAAAGGGTGCGCTGTTTCAGGGCCTTTAGGCTGCAACCACCAGCTAATATCGTGCTCCTGGCCGAAGTCTTGCAGGCGTTGAATATCTTCGCCCGTCAATGGCTCCATATGACGCAAGGTCAAGGTCGTGATCTTGTCGCCCATGGCCAGCTCGATCTGAGGCAAACGATCCGGTCGGGACAGGCCTGCCAGACAGGTGCGCAAAGGCGCCAGCAAGGCGGACACCTTGGCAGGTAAAACACGACATTCCGTCATGTCCACCACGTAGCGGCCATTCTTTTCACGGAAACCCACCAGCACTCCGCCTTTTTTAGGCACATAGCGCATGGAGAAACGGGCGCGATAACGATAACCCCAGTAGGGACCGTGCAATGGCGCCAGGACGCGGCCGGGTTTGACCTTGCCGATATGCCCCAGAGAATCTTCCAGCACGCGTTGCTTGACCGCGACCTGAGCCGAAGGCTCCAGGTGCTGCATGGCACAGCCACCACAGACACCAAAGTTGGGACAGGGAGGCTCGGCACGCTGGGACGAGGCTTTCAACAAAGCCGTCATACGGGCTTTATCGTATGAATCTTTGGAGCGTACCGTCTCGGCCAGCACTTCCTCGCCAGGCAAAGCACCTTCCACAAACACCACTTTGCCCTCTTTATGGGCGACGCCGCGTCCTTCCAGATCCAGCGATTCAATTAACAATACGTCAGACATTCGATAAAAACCTAAATAAGCGTCCTGCCAAGCAAAATGGCGCAGTTGCATTGCAGCAAATGATGGCGAATCGCTGATTTTACAATGAGCCTTCCGCACAGCGGGTAAAAACAAGCAGAATGCGGCAAGAGCGGTTGAGCACAGCGGGTGAACCCACCATACCCAGTAGGGTCGGCAAACAGCGCGGGCAAGCGTCAGGGCCCATCTCCGTTAAAAGCCTCAGAGCACTCAGGCGCCAGACACAGTACACAAAAAAAGCGGCCAAAAGCCGCTTTCTTGTCAGTCCAGATACCGAGCTTACCGCGTAGGCAGGTACGAGATCGGATTGACCGGCGTACCGGAACGACGAATCTCGAAGTGCAGCCGTGGCGAGGTGGTGTCAGATTGACCCAGATCGGCAATACGCTGTCCCTTCTTCACCTGCTGGCCCGTTTTAACGTGCAAGACACTGTTATGGGCATAAGCGGTAATAAAACCATTGCTATGACCGACCAACACCATCGAACCTAAACCACGTACACCATTACCGGCATACATGATCTTGCCATCCGCAGCGGCAACCACGGGATCACCCACCTTGCCTTCAATATCAATGCCCTTGGTCGAGGCATTGAAGCCCTGGATGATCTTGCCACTGGCAGGCCAACCCCAGGCGATCAGGGCAGCGTCGCTAGCGCGAGGCGCAGACACAGGTGTTTCAGTCTTGACCGGAGTGGCTGGGCTGACGGGCGAGGTCTGTGTGCTACCGCTACCGGCTGGGCGAGTGTTGACTGCCGCCATCGAGGTATTGCCATCCAGGCGCAAGGTTTGGCCCACGCGCAGCATGGAAGGATCGGTAATCTGGTTCAACTGGATCAGCGAGTTCACGTCCATGCCGTGTGCCTGGGCGATTTTGTAAAGCGTATCGCCAGGACGTACCACATAGGTACCTGTGGCACTGCTGACGCTGCCCGCCGCCGAAGAAGAACTCAGGTCGGTGACTGGGGCACGCTCGTTACGGCTTGCACAACCAGCCAGCAGGGTACTGGTGACCACAGCCGCCACCAGGCACTGACGGGGCGTCAAGAACCACTGTGTACCGGTGGAAGCAGCGGTTAACGGTAACCTGACTGCATGCTGCATAAAAATCTCCTGAGAATATCTGACTAAATCTGGGTTCCGGCTCGCATCGGCACGAAGCGAACCGCATCAAGTTCTTCACGACGCCACGAAGCCTGTCCGGTGCGTTCCACCAAAACCAGGCGCTGTTGTGTCGTACCTTCAGGGGCGATCAGCCTCCCCCCCAATGTTAATTGTTCCAATAAGGTTCTGGGAATGACCGGACCGGCTGCCGCCACAACAATAGCATCATACGGGGCTGCCGCAGGATAACCTTGCATTCCGTCACCAAACAGTATTCGAGCACGTTGCGACAGACCTAATTGACGCATGTGATCGCGGGCCATATCGCACAAACCTTTGATGCGTTCCACGGCGTACACTTCTTTGACCAATTGTGCCAAAACAGCGGCCTGATAACCACACCCGGCGCCCACTTCCAATACTTTATTCGGTATTTTCTGGTCACACACCAAACTGATCATATGAGCCACGACCCAAGGCTGGGAGATGGTCTGCGCAAAGCCAATGGGCAAGGCATCATCTTCATAGGCCCGACTGGCCAAACCTTGATCAACAAACTGATGGCGAGGCACTACCTGCATGGCGGCCAACACCCGTTCATCGGTAATTCCCTGTCGGCGTAAGCGCTCAATCATCATGCCACGCGAGCGTTCCGAGTTCAAACCCAGATTGACACTTGTTGACACTTGCGGTGACAAATTGACCGACGGTGTCGGTTGTAACTGACCCCGTTGCACGATGCGCGTATTGCTGTTGCTGGCAGACAAGCCACTGCCCAGGCTGGACTTGCCAAACCGGTTCCGTGTCCCATCCGCGAAGGGATAGCGTTTGCCGGGTTTGCTTGTCATTGCACCCAGTCCCGCAAACCAGCCAGTTGATCGTGATTCGTCAGATCTGCCCGCAAGGGAGTAATCGACACCGCACCGCTTTCAATCGCTCCGAAATCCGTTCCCTGCTCGCTATCGGACACGCCACCTACACGACCAATCCAGTAGACGGGTTCGCCATAAGGAGTCTGGCTTTTCACCACCGGCTCCGAGGGGTGGCGCTTGCCCAAGCGCGTCACCTGCATACCTGTCAGGGCTTCATACGGCAGGCACGGAATGTTCACGTTCAGCAGGGTGTTGACCGCCAGCGGCTGCTTCTGACACCGCTGCACCAAGTCCCGTGCCACGCGCGCCGCGCTGTCCAGGTTTTTCCAGCCCCGTTCGATCAGGGAAAAGGCAATCGCGGGAATGCCGAATAAATGGCCTTCCATCGCAGCAGCGACCGTGCCCGAATACAAAGTGTCATCACCCATATTGGCGCCATTATTGATACCGGACACTATCAGATCGGGACGGAAGTCCAGCAAACCGGTCAGCGCCACGTGGACACAATCAGACGGTGTACCATTCACAAAATAAAAACCATTGCTGGCCTGGCGCAGCGACAAGGGACGATTCAAGGTCAGGGAATTGCTGGCACCACTGCAATTGGTCTCAGGTGCAATGACAGTTAGCTCGCCCAGCCCTTGCAAAGCTTCATACAACGCCTCGATACCGGCTGCTGTATAGCCATCATCGTTGGAGACCAGAATACGCATGCTTACTTTTCCGTTAAAAATCTAACAGGGGCAGCAAATTGTACCCGCTGCCTTTGGTATTTTGCTGCAAGGCCGGTAGAATCCGCGCAACAATAATTGTGGAGCTCAATCCTCATGAACGCCGTTTCTTTTGCTGTGGCTGTACCGCTTGTCGCCCTTTTATCCTACTTGCTGGGGTCCTTGCCGTTTGCCGTAATCGTCAGCAAGATCATGGGCTTGCAAGACCCTCGCACCTTTGGTTCGAAAAATCCGGGAGCCACTAATGTACTACGTAGCGGCAATAAAAAAGCAGCCATTCTGACCTTGTTGGGCGATGCCTTCAAAGGCTGGCTGGCTGTCTTTCTGACCCAACAGGCCATCAGCAACTGGGGCTGGGCACCCACATTACTGGGCGCCAGCGCCTTTTTTGCCTTTTTAGGTCACTTATACCCGGTCTTTCTGGGCTTCAAAGGCGGCAAAGGCGTGGCAACCGCGCTGGGTGTCATCCTGGCCCTGCTGCCCTGGCTGGCTCTGGCTACCGCAACCACCTGGCTGATTATTGCCTATGTCAGCCGTTACTCCTCACTGGCCGCCATCATCAGTGCCGTGTTCGCTCCCTTGTTTTACCTACTCGGTGCCAAGGTGGTCTGGCCCATGAATGCGTCCATTGCCACCGCCCTGGTCCTGATCAGTGCTTTCTTGCTGTGGCGTCACCAAGAGAACATTCGCCGTCTGCTGACAGGCAAAGAAAGCAAGATCGGTTCCAAGAAAAAATAAATACTAACGCTCTGGCGGGGAGACGGGCTGATTTACACAGGCCAGATCCCAGCGAGGCCGAATGGCAAAGCCATGCTGGCTATCATCTAACGTCGCCAAACCGTGTTTGACCCGCATGGCCGCCGCAAAAGCAATCATGGCACCGTTATCGGTACAAAATTCCAGCGGTGGAAAAAACACCTCGCCCTTCAAACGCGCCACGGCTTTTTGTAGATACGCCCGCAAGTGGCGGTTGGCGCCCACACCACCGGCAACCACCAAACGTTTCAAGCCGGTTTGCTTCAAGGCTTTGACGGCCTTGGCGGCCAACACATCCACAATCGCGGCCTCGGTCGCGGCGGCCAGATCAGCGCGTTGCTGTTCAGTCATCCCGCCCTCTTGCGCTTCCAGCTTGCGCAGGCGCGTCAGCACGGCAGTTTTCAAACCACTAAAGCTGAAATCCAGATCCTTGCTATGCATCATGGGACGCGGCAACTCGTAGACGCTGGGGTCTCCCTGTTCAGCCAGACGCGACAGGGCCGGGCCGCCGGGATAGCCCAGGCCCATCAGCTTGGCGCTTTTATCAAAGGCTTCGCCCGCCGCATCGTCCAGCGTTTCACCCAGCAATTCGTACTGACCCACGCCATCCACGCGCATCAGTTGGGTATGACCACCCGAGACCAGCAAAGCCACAAAAGGAAAGTCCGGACGCGGCTCGGCCAACAAAGGCGAGAGCAAATGGCCTTCCAGGTGATGGATGGCAATGGTCGGTTTCTTCAGCGACCAGGCAATCGACTGCGCCACGCTGGCCCCCACCAGCAGGGCCCCGGCCAGGCCAGGACCGGCGGTATAGGCAATGGCATCGACCTGATCGAGCTGCATATGGCAAGAAGCCAGCACCTGACGTGTCAAAGGCAGGACACGGCGGATATGATCGCGAGAGGCCAGTTCAGGCACCACCCCACCGTATTCACGGTGCATGGCAATCTGGCTGTGCAAGGCATGGGCCAACAAGCCCTGTTCCGTGCTGACCAGCGCCACGCCGGTTTCATCGCAGGAACTTTCAAATCCAAGAATATTCATAGGACTTATTTTAGCCTGCTGTATTGGGGAAAATAGGAATTTATCCCCTCAAGACAATCAGCGGATAGTGTCGGGGTTGTGCCGATACATCGCGACAAAGGGGGGCGACGCCGTGGCACACTCGTGGTTAAAATCCCGCATCGATAATCTCAAGCTCCGATCGCCTAATAATCACAAGGAGGCTGCCCATGTTTGAACGTCTCTTCAAACTCTCTGAGCATGGCACCAACGTTCGTACCGAGGTCCTGGCAGGTATTACCACCTTCCTGACCATGTCCTATATTATTTTTGTGAATCCAGACATCCTGTCCTCCACAGGCATGGATCGCAACGCTATTTTTGTCGCTACCTGCTTGGCCGCCGCTTTGGGCACCTTCATCATGGCCTTTGTGGCCAACTGGCCTATCGGCATGGCGCCGGGTATGGGTCTGAACGCTTTTTTTGCCTTCACTGTGGTCGCCTCCCTGGGCTATACCTGGCAACAAGCACTGGGCGCGGTCTTTATTTCCGGCGTAATCTTCCTGATCCTGACGGTGACTGGCATCCGATCCTGGCTGATTCGGGGCATTCCCAAATCCTTGCAAAGCGCGATTGCCGCCGGTATTGGTATGTTCCTGGGCCTGATTGCCTTGATGAACTCGGGCATTGTGGTCGCTCACCCCGACACCAAAATTACATTGGGTGACCTGACCCAACCAGCCGCACTGTATGCCATTTTAGGTTTCTTCATTATTGCCGCCCTGGATGCGCTGAAAATACGTGGTGCGATTCTGATCGGCATTCTGGCCGTGACCGTTTTATCTATGCTGACCGGTCATAGCGAGTTCGGTGGCGTAGTCTCCGCCCCGCCCTCTCTGATGCCCACGTTTATGCAACTGGACATCATGGGTGCTCTGCACACCGGCTTTGTCCACGTAATTCTGGTTCTGGTACTGGTTGAAGTGTTTGACGCCACTGGCACCATGATCGGCGTTGCCAAACGTGCCCGTCTGATCGAGGAAGGCAAACCCAATCGCTTGGGTCGCGCCCTTTTAGCCGACAGCACCGCCATTGTAGCTGGCTCGATGTTAGGCACCAGCAGTACCACCGCCTACGTGGAAAGCGCCTCGGGCGTGCAAGCCGGCGGCCGTACCGGTCTGACTGCCCTGACTATCGGCGTGCTGTTTCTGCTGGCCCTGTTCTTCTCGCCCCTGGCGGCTACCGTGCCCAACTACGCCACCGCCCCCGCCTTGCTGTACGTGGCGTGCCTGATGATGCGTGAAATTACTGAAGTGGAGTGGGAGGACATGACTGAGGCTGTCCCTGCTGCTCTGGCTGCCTTTTCCATGCCCTTCACTTACTCGATTGCCAACGGTCTGGCCTTTGGATTTATCAGCTACGTCATCCTGAAACTGACAACCGGCCGCTGGCGCAGTATTCACCTGGCCACGCTGATTGTGGCCATCTTGTTCGTGATCAAATACGCCATCGCTACGGAATGAAAAAGCATGCTTTAAACTCGTTTGGCGCTTTAGGGCTGTCTGGAAAACGAGTACACTGATCACATGTTTAACGAAGCGGCTGAACACCATCAGCCGCTTTTTTATTGCGGAGGCTCCCCCATGAGCATCGTCGAACTGAACGAAGAAACATTCCAGGCAGCAGTAGAAGACGGCAAACCCCTGATCATCGACTTCTGGGCTCCCTGGTGCGGTCCATGCCGCCAATTCGCCCCTGTCTTTGACGCGGCAGCGGCCAAGCACCCCGACGTGACCTTTGCCAAGGTCAACACCGAAGAAGAGCAAGAACTGGCTGCTGGCCTGCGTATCCGCTCCATTCCAACCTTGATGGTATTCCGTGAACGCGTTCTGCTGTTCTCGCAAGCCGGTGCCCTATCCGCTGCCCAACTGGACGATCTGATCGAGCAAGTCCAGGCTGTCGACATGGAAAAAGTCCATGCTGAAATTGCTGCTCAGCAAAATCAGCAGCCTGACCAGGCTTAATCGGCCCAGTTCCACAAAAAACGCCAGACAACTTGTCTGGCGTTTTTTTATGCCTGAGTCTGCTTTATTCGCAGTTTTCCAATTCAAGAATCGCAAAACCGCTACGTTTGATTTCATTCTCGACCGGCGCGGAAGCCATTTCCGTATGGCAAAAACGACACTCTCGCGAGGTGAAACTTTCCACACTCACCCCTTTGGCCTCGAGATACCGCCGACCATAACTCAGGACCTTGTCCATATCCTTGGCCTCATCGCTGACCAAAATATCAAAGTGCATACGCCGCCCGTCAGGACGCACGACGTAGGTATCAAACACGGCAATCTTCATGACAAACCCTTTTCAGCAAAACACCTAATAGGTACACGTAGGCCCGCAAGAGGACGAGCCTTCCTTTTCCATCATCCCCTCTTTCTTGTTTTCTTGGGCCGGGCGACGAGCAATCAACTGCCCGACAAACGCACCCAGACGCAAATCATCCAGATGGCCCAATTCCTTCAAAGCCAGCTTGCCATCACGATCAAAAATAATGGTGGATGGCGTGCCGCCCAGCCCCCACTCCTTCATGGTGCGCGGCAAGGGGCCGCTGTCTGAGGGCTGATCAATGGCAATAGGAAAATTCAAGCGATACTCATGGGCGAAGACTTGCAAGGCTGCCGGGCCCATCACCGCATGATGCTCGAACACGCTATGCAGGCCAATAATGCGCAAATCATCGCGCGAGAACAGGGTATCGAGTTTCTTGGCTTGCGGCAGGCTGTTGATGACACAGCCCGGACAAAGCATCTGAAAGGCAGTGACCACCACAACGCGGCCACGCAAGGATGACAGGCTTAATGGCGCGCTCGTATTGAGCCACTGGCTGGCATGGATCTCGTAGGACATGACATATACCCACAATGCTGACTAAACCCGATCATACCCGCAGGCTGGATGCAGACTTAGAAGGAATCAGAAGTGTTTAGTATGGCCACGGCCCGGACAGCGCGAAGGGACAATCGTCTGGAAAAGATACCTTTTCGTCCAAAAAGGCCCTATCAATACAGATGGCAAGAACAAGCTCATTCCGACCCGGCTTGCTGAACGGAGGATAGCCTACGTTTGCTCCAGGGGCTCACATTCGCCCTGGCCACGCGTCATATTGATAAAGGACTGCTGGAACTCCGTCTTATGCTCGACTGGCAGATTCAATACCCACTGCACGCCTTCAGCGTCGAATTGCTCGTCCTGAACCTGAACGCCAAAACTATCGAAACGGGATTGAATCAAAGCCAAGTCGGCGAAGGAGCAGCGGCAGCGCAAGGCGGCCATGGGAATCAGTTCCTGCTTGTCAGCAAGACGCAAACATTGAGCGGCCACACCGCCGTAGGCACGCACCAGGCCGCCCGTTCCCAGCTTGACGCCCCCAAACCAGCGAATGACCAGCACCGCGACACGGTCGCAATCTTGCCCTTCTATGGCTTGCAAAATGGGGCGCCCGGCCGTACCGCCAGGCTCGCCGTCGTCGTTAAAGCGGTATTCAGCCCCGATCTTGTAAGCCCAGCAGTTATGCGTAGCATCGGGCACAGCCTTGGCCTGGAAGAAGGCCAAGGCCTGGCTGGCACTGTCTACTGGTGCAGCCAGTGCCAGAAAACGGCTTTTTTTGATGTCCTGCTCAAAGCTGGTGGGCTCACGCAGGGTAAAGACGGCCACCGCTAGCCTCAGTCCTGTTCGCGGCTGGCCAGGTAGTCTTCGTAGCCACCACGGTAATCAACCAGACGGCCTTCAGGCATCACTTCGATAATGCGGGTTGCCACACCGGATACGAACTCACGGTCATGGGACACGAAAATCAGGGTGCCTTCGAACTTTTCCAGGGCCATCTGCAAGGACTCGATCGACTCCATGTCCAGGTGGTTGGTGGGCTCGTCCAGCAACATGACGTTATGCCGGCCCAGCATCAGACGCGAGAAGGTCATGCGGTTTTTCTCGCCACCGGACAACACCTTTACAGGCTTGATGATGTCATCGGCCGAGAACAGCATGCGACCCAGCACAGAACGCAGAGACTGATCGTCGTCGCCCGCCTGACGGAACTGGCTGATCCAGTCAAACACATTGTCTTCGGTGTCGAATTCGTCCGATACGTCCTGAGCCATGTAGCCGATATCGGCGTTTTCGGACCAGACGACCGAACCGCTGTCGGGAGCCAGATCACCAGCCAGCAAACGCAGCAAGGTCGTCTTACCCACACCGTTCGCCCCCACAATCGCAATTTTCTCGCCCGCATCAATCATGGCCGAGAAGTTCTTGATAACGGGATGATCGTAGGATTTGCTCAGCCCCTCGATGGTGACGGCCAGACGATGCAGGACTTTTTTCTGTTCAAAGCGAATAAACGGATTCTGACGCGAAGAAGGTTTGACTTCGATAGTGTCTGCTTTCAAGCGACCAATCTGCTTCAGACGCGACGTCGCCTGACGGGACTTGGACTTGTTGGCGGCAAAACGGCGCACAAAGTCCTGCAGCTCGCCAATGCGCTCTTTGGCCTTGGAGTTGGCCGCCAACACGCGTTCGCGCGACTGCACGGAAGCCAGCATGTAATCGTCGTAATTGCCGGGGTAGACACGCAGCTCGCCGTAGTCCAAATCGGCCATGTGGGTGCAAACCTGGTTCAGGAAGTGACGATCGTGACTGATGATGATCATGGTGCTCTGGTAACTGTTGAGCACATCTTCCAACCAACGAATGGTATTGATATCCAGGTTGTTGGTCGGCTCGTCCAGCAGCAGGACATCAGGATTGGAGAACAGGGCCTGTGCCAGCAGCACACGCAGCTTCCAGCCCGGAGCAATTTCGCTCATGGGCAACTGGTGCTGTTCGACCGGAATTTCCAGACCCATCAGCAGTTCACCGGCACGGCTCTCGGCGGTGTAGCCGTCGTACTCGGCAAAACGCGCCTCCAGCTCGGCGGCCTTCATGTAGTCTTCTTCCGTGGCCTCTGGATTATCGTAGATGGCATCACGCTCTTGCATGGTGCTCCACATTTCGGTGTGGCCCATCAACACCACATCCAGCACACGTTTGTCTTCGTAAGCAAACTGGTCCTGACGCAGCTTGCCCAGGCGCACGCCCGGGTCCAGCGATACATTACCCCCGCTTGGCTCCAGGTCGCCGCCAATGATTTTCATGAAGGTAGACTTGCCCGACCCGTTGGCACCAATCAGGCCATAGCGGTTGCCTCCGCCCAGTTTGACACTGACGTTTTCAAATAAAGGCTTGGCACCAAACTGGATCGTTAAATTAGCGGTGGAGATCACGTAAACGTACTTTGAAAAAGGTTGAGTTCAACCCAGTAGTGTATCAAGCAGGCGCGAAATCCGTTAGTGTTCGTGCTCATCCAGGACCAGATAAGCCATGCCATCCTCGGTGGCCAGGCCCACTTCCTTGCCTACAGGCAGGCTGACTTTGACCTCCACATGCCCATACGGCAGGCCCGTTACGACTGGAACCTTGACGGTTTCACGCAACCAGCGCACCACCGAATCCATATCGAAACCATTATCCGAAGCGCCCGTTTTGTAGGCCGTGAAACGGCCCAACACCACCGCCATTTGGCGATTCAGAACGCCAGCATGCCAAAGTTGCGTCAACATGCGCTCGACCCGATACGGGGCTTCGCCCACGTCTTCCAGAAACAAGATGCCACCGTCAATATTGGGAAAATAAGGTGTGCCCAGCAAAGAACAGACCACGGCCAGATTGCCGCCCCACAAAATGCCATGGCCATCGACAGCATCCGAATCCTCGGACTCAAAGCTGAACAACTCCAACTCGCCACGCATCAACTCGCCAAACAGCTCGGTGGTCAGCTCATCGGTTTCATCGCCGCCGAAATCGGCAATCGCCGTGGGGCCGGTGTAGCTGATGGCCCCTGTTTGCGCCAGCAAGGCCAGATTGAAGGCCGTGAAATCCGACATGCCCACAAAACGCTTGCCGCTATCGGCCACCGCGCGCCAGTCGATCTGGCCCAGAATGCGGCTCAAACCATAGCCGCCGCGTGTCGCCATCACAATGGGCTGGGGCTGCTGCAAGGCCCGCTGTACAGCGGCCAGACGCTGGGCGTCCGTACCGGCAAAGCGTTCGTGTACCGCCAAGGCGTCCGGGTCTATGTCCACGGCAAAGCCCAACTGATTCAGACGCTGGCTTGCCAGCTCCAAACGCTTGGGTTCAAGGATCTGGCCAGAGGGCGAAAACAGGTAAATGCCCGAACTGTCCTGCTGCCCACAATGGCATTGGCCATGTTCGTGGTGATGGTGATGGTGGTCGTGCTCGGGGCTGCTCATGATGAACCTTGATAATAAAGTGCTGATATTTTAGCGAGACTACGGGGTGCCATCCAGCGGCGATTGGACTGTTTGAGCCTGTTTTTGCAACTTCTTTTGTTCCCGTCGCTCGCGGAAAAAATCCCGTAAGGCCTGGGCCGCCTCCTCGGACATCAAACCGCCCGAAACACGGGTGTGGTGATTCAGAGTGGGATGCAAGTGCAAGGACTCCACGCTGCCACACACCCCGGTCTTCGGATCGGCTGCCGCCCACACCACGCGTGACAGACGCGCATGCAGCAAGGCTCCCAGACACATCATGCAAGGCTCCAGAGTCACAAACAAACTGGCTCCGGGCAGGCGGTAATTACCGACCTTACGCGTTGCGGCACGCAGGGCCACGATCTCGGCATGCTGAGTGGGATCGTGATCACAGACCGTGCGATTGGAGCCCACAGACAACAGCCTGCCATCCGCATCCAATAGTACGGCACCGACCGGCACTTCGCCGATGCTGGCTGCCAGTTGAGCCTGTTCCAGGGCTAAAGCCATCGCCTGAGCATCACTCAAAACGTCACTGTCTGTTTGCGGTGGTAAGCTAGTTGGCATTGTCACATCCATTGCGTTATTCAAACCCTGTCGGCACAGCAAAAGGGTCATTTTACTGTCTATGCAGAACACTCCTGATTCTCACGCTATTTTGCGTGTTCGAGGCCTGAGCAAACAATACGCAAACGGGCATCAAGCCCTGCACGCTTTAGACCTGGATATCTGGCGAGGCGAAATCTTTGCCTTGCTCGGTGCCAACGGCGCAGGCAAAACCACCTTGATCAGCATTATCTGCGGGCTGGTCAATCGCAGCAGCGGCACCGTCCTGGTAGATGGGGCAGACAATGTCACCGACTACAAGCGCGCCCGCCAGAAAATTGGCTTAGTGCCACAAGAGCTGAGCGCCGACTCCTTCGAGACCGTCTGGAATACCGTCAGTTTCAGTCGTGGCCTGTTTGGCAAAGCCGCCAATCCGGCCCTGATTGAACAGATTCTGAAAGACTTGTCCTTGTGGGATAAAAAAGACAGCCCCTTGATTACGCTCTCGGGCGGCATGAAGCGCCGCGTACTGATTGCCAAAGCGCTTTCTCACGAACCTGAAATCCTGTTTCTCGATGAACCGACCGCCGGTGTGGACGTGGCCTTGCGCCAAGGCATGTGGGCCTTGGTCAAGCGATTGCGCGATCAAGGGGTCACCATTATTTTGACCACCCACTACATCGAAGAAGCCCAGGAAATGGCGGACCGCATTGGCTTTATCAATAAAGGCTCACTGCAACTGGTCGAGACCAAACATAATCTGATGCGCCGCCTGGGCGGCAAAACCCTAAGTTTGACTTTGGCTGAGCCGCTCAGCGCCCTACCCGCCTCGCTGGGTTCATTGGGCATACAGACCTCCGCGGACGGCATGAGTCTGCTCTACCCCTTGAACAACCGCGACCAGGAACACGATTTGAGCAGCTTGCTGGCGGCTATCGGCCAAGCAGGGCTGAACATTACCGACATCCATACCCGTGAACGCAGTCTGGAAGATATTTACGTTGAGTTTGTAGGGGCACAATCATGAATTGGTACGCCATTCTGGCTATTTACCGCTACGAAATGTCGCGCACCCGCCGCACACTGCTGCAAAGCATTGTGGCACCCGTGATTTCTACCGCCTTGTATTTTGTGGTGTTCGGCGCTGCCATCGGCCATCGCTTCAATGAAATTGGCGGTGTGCCCTACGGCGCATTTATTGTGCCTGGGCTGACCATGCTGTCAGTGCTGACGCATAGCGTCTCCAACGCCGCCTTCGGGATTTACTTTCCACGCTTTACCCGCAATATCTACGAGATTCTGTCAGCGCCCATTTCCCACTTTGAAGTGACCCTGGCCTTTGTCGGTGCAGCAGCCACCAAGTCGTTGTTTCTGGCGGCCATCATCCTGATTACGGCGCGCTTGTTTGTCCCTTACGAGATTGCCCACCCCGTCTGGATGCTGTGCTTTCTGGCACTGACCGCCCTGACCTTCAGCCTGCTGGGTTTCATTATTGGCATCTGGGCCGACAATTTTGAAAAACTACAGTTTGTGCCCATGCTGATTCTGACCCCCCTTACCTTTCTGGGCGGCACTTTCTACTCTATCGACATGCTGCCCGAATTCTGGCAAAAGCTGACCTTGCTGAATCCAGTGCTGTACCTGATCAGCGGCTTTCGCTGGAGCTTTTTTGATCTGGCCGATGTGAATGTGTGGCTGAGCCTGGGGATGACACTGCTGTTTTTAAGCGTGTTTCTGGGCGTGGCTGCCTGGATTTTCAAGACGGGATACCGGTTACGGCCTTGACCTCTCTCGCGATCACACATAAAAAAACCGGCCTGAAAAGGCCGGCAAGGTTGGAACAAAGTCCTTTCTCAAGGGGGGGAGTCAGGAAACACAGTAGTGCCCACAGCAATCACCATCTCCCCCATCTGTTGATAAAACGCCCGTCTGTGCTCCACTTGGCGTGTTTCGGAGCTTAGCCACCAGTAATCAATAGATTGGATCGTGTTAGGTGAGGCATGCTCCAACATTTCCCGTAGAAAATGCTGGCCTTGCACATCGGTAATATCATCCACCGAGACATCGTTATTCTCCGCGAATACAGGATTCAGCACCACCTTGCGCTGCGCTTTGTCCAGTACAAACACATATTGATCCTGGCGTCTGAACTCGCCCTGTTTATTACGGAATTTACGTAGCGCGGCTACAGGATCAGCAAAGTATTCGCTCATCGCCCGCTCCAGCATTTGCTTGGCCTGTTCCTCGGTTGGGTAGCCAGGGAAAAACCCGACGGCAATCACAATCCCATCCACGACCTCAAAATACGTAATTTTGACTTCATGCTTGCCTTCATTAGGATTAAACCAGTAGTACTCAATACTCCCGGACTGGTTTTGTTTCGCCAACGCTAACATCTGGCTAAAAAAAGGCTGTCCGGCATCGTCCGTTTCACTCAATACGTTCTGCCCTATCAAGCCCGCCGACCAGCCACCGCTAGACAACATCTGGCCCGCAAGACTCACGCTATATACGTATAAATCACGGTCAATAAAGGCCGGATCGTGTGTGAAATCATTCACCGCTTGGGGGCCGTTCTGGCGTATGTGCGCTATCGCCTTGTCCAATAATTGATGCGCTCGCTGTTGTTGCGCTCCAATCGTGGTAGGCAGCAAGCCTGTTGCCTGCGCCACACCGGGCGCGCCAGCCTGTACGCCACTCGCGTACGTTAGCGACGCCCCGACCACTACCGCAGCCAGAAAGTTATTCACAATACTCATCTCAATACCCCATTAATCCAGGTAACCATAGTGATAGACCAGGGGTGAAAGCGATGATGAAGACAGCCACTACCAACACCAGAATAAATGGCAATGCTTTGACTACGACTTGTTCTACGGTCGCTCCCCCTATGCCCGATGCCACAAACAGGTTTTCTCCTAATGGCGGTGTAATAAAACCCACAGACAAGGTACAAATCACCACAATCCCAACGTGCGTAGGATCTACCCCCAACATATACGTCACAGGCAGTAACACGGGCACCAAAATCATGATGGCAGCCAGTGTTTCCATGAACATGCCCACGAACAGCAAGAAGACAATCAGGATGGTCCAGATCAAATACATATTGTCTGTCCAGCCGATCAAGGACTCAGCAATCAAGGCAGGAATACGCTGTTCGACCAGCAAGCGGCCAAATACGGTTGCTGCAAATAAAATCAACAAAACGCGACCCGTAATCCAGGTCGTGGTTCGCAAAGAATTGAATAATTTTATCCAGCTCATTTCCCGATGAATGCAAACACCTACGAACAAGGTATAGACAATAGCCACGACGGCTGATTCTGTAGGGGTAAAGAAGCCCGCATAAATTCCGCCCAAGATAAAGACCGGCGCGAAAATAGACCATATGCCACGGCGCACGGATTTTTTCAAATCCGAAAAACACCACCCCGAACCAATACCTTTATATCCGGACTTACGTGAAATGGCGTAGTTCATTACAAGTATGCTAGATGCCATGATTATCCCTGGAACCACGCCGGCAATAAATAATTTGGAAATGGAAACCGTAGAAAATTGACCATGCAAAGCGATAGCTTCTGCGGGTGGCCGCAATCCCAAGGCCGAGATACCAAAAATCACCATAGGAATAGAGGGTGGAATAATAATTCCCAAACCGCCTGATGATGCCGTTAATGCTGAGGCATAGCTCAAGTCGTAGTTACGCTGCGTCATTGCCGGAATCATCAACATCCCGACAGCCGCAGTGGTGGCAGGGCCAGAACCCGAAATAGCTCCAAAGAACAGGCAAGCCAGAACGGTTGCCATACCCAAGCCACCTGTAACTGGCCCCGCCATTGTTTCTGCAATATCAACTAAACGTCGCGAGATCCCGCCTGCTTCCATCAACGCACCTGCCAAAATAAAGGCAGGCAATGCCATCAAAGGAAAGCTTCCAACTGAGGTAAAGGCTATTTGAACAAAAGAGATGGGGTTTTTCCCCAGGGCCAAAAATGAAAACATGGCGGCGCCGGCCAGCGACACCGTAATAGGCGCGCCTAGCAGCAACAATACAAAAAACCCGCCAAACAATAACCCGACAATAGACTGCTCCATGGATTAGGCTCCTTCCACCACGCTATCGCGGGCTTCAGCCCCTTGGCGCTTGATTGCTTCTAATTCTTGACTTTCAGGGTCTACCAGCTCTACATGCTTAAACCAGATCAAATAGTTATTCCACAAAATACGTAGAGACATCAGTAAAAAGGCAACTGGCAACACCATGAAGAAATACTTCATGGGAATACCAGTTGTCTGCGACCTCCAAAACAAATTCATGCGATTAAACACAAACTCGTAACTCAGCCAGGTGAAATACAAGTTAAAGGCCACCCAAAGCAAATCAGCAATAGACTCTGTCACTTTTTTTACAATGGGCGGAAAGAACCTGAACTGAAACGTCACCCGATTGTGTGCTGACATTTTGGCGGCTACGACAGCCCCTAGATAGGCAAACCATACAAACATATAGGTTGCCACCTCTTCACCCCACGGAATACTGTACGCAAAAAACTGCCGCAAAATAATCTGTACAAATAACAGAAGCACAAAGGCGCCAAGCAAGAAAGCACAAATGTATTCTTCTATGTGGTCGACTATGTGTAGCGCTACTCTTTTGATCGTCATACCTGTCTCCAACATCCCGCTTTCACCTGATTGGGGCGTATATCGGGCAGCATCAAGACAGATACCAGCCTACGGCAGGTATCTGCAGCAATTCACGATTTGATGAGAAATAGGGTTTAACGATTCAGCGTGGCCAAAACAGCATCCAAGCGCTCTTTACCGCCAATCGAGTCGTAAAATGCAGGCCACACTTTGGTGGTGGCTGCGTCAATCCAGTCCTGCTCGTTGTTGGCAAGCTCTACGATTTCCATACCCGCTGCTTGCAACTCTTGCTTGATGTTGTCTTCCGTGACCTGGATATATTCGTAGCTGTACTCAGTAGCAGCTTGCCCTGCTTCCAGAATCCACGCCTGGACCTCAGGAGTTTGCGCCTGGAATACTTGCTCGCTCATTACCAATGGTTCTAACGAGAACAGGTAACGAATCGGAGTAATGTACTTCTGCACTTCATCAAACTTCATGGCAGAAATAGTGATGTAAGGATTGTCCTGACCGTCGACCACACCTTGCTGCAATGCGGTGAAGGTTTCATTCCACGCCATCGGTGTCGGGTTTACACCCAAGGCATTATAGAAAGCGATCATCAGCTCATTTTTGGGTACACGAATGATCAAGCCTTTCAGGTCATCCAGGCTGCGTACAGGACGTTTGGAATTAGTCAGGACCCTAAAGCCGGAATACGACCAACCGACAATACGCACACCCGCATCACGAATCGTCTTTTCGGTAAGTTCTTTGCCAACATCACCTTGCGTCAAGGTTCTTGCGTCTTCCAGACTTTGGATTACGTAAGGCATTGTGAGCACAGCCACACTGGGAGAGAACGGAGTGATGTTGTTGATCGCTAGAATCGAGAAATCCAGCAGGCCCATCGCGGCGTCATTAATCGTATCTTGTTCATCGCCCAACTGACTGTTTGGGAACAAATCTGCGGTCACACTACCACCACTTTTTTCTTTTAACTGCTCGGCAAATACTTTGCCCAGTTCATATTGAGTTCCGCCTGCTGCATCACCAATCGCCACCTTGAAGGTGGCAGCACTTGCTGTCGTTGCCAACAACAAACTTGCTACCCAGACAGAACCTGTGAGCCATTTTTTGAGTGTCATCCAAGTCTCCTCCCTCTTTTTCCAGAGGTGTATGTGTCACTACAGCAAAACCAGGCACCAGACTCCTTTTTCCAATGCCTGGGGATTTCAGTCCTTACAGCGCCTCATCTTTCAAGTGATACCAGCGATACAAGAAACGCTGGCCAAATCGTCTGAACGGAGCAAAAAACTCTGACTCCACCATTTCCCTGACATTCGGAAATGGCAATCTATCTTGGAAAATGGGCAGATCCAGCTCCTGGCCTTTACCTGCAATCCATTGCGCCATGCGTCGACCTGCCTGGGATGAGTACATCACGCCATTACCGCCATACCCCATCGCGTAATAAATAGTGTGTTGTGGGTCAGGCTGTACAATGCGCGGCATCATATCGTGACTGACATCCACCCAGCCCCACCAGGAATACGCAATTTCAATGCCTTTTAGCTCTGGAAACTTGCGCTCCATTGCTCCTACCAACAGATCTTGGTACTTGCGTTGTGGGGCATCTTTACCCGTAATCGCACTGCGGCTGCCTATCTGCAAACGATTGTCGGGCAGCAGGCGGTAGTAATTACGTAGCACTCGGGTATCAGTCAGTACTTGATGCGTATAGAAATGGCAGGCTTCAATCTCAGCGGGCGTCAGGGGACGGGTCACCAGAGAGTTGGACAAAATCGGCAACAAGCGATTTTTGAGCTCTGCATGCAAACCATTCGAGGTATAGCCACCGGTAGCCACGCCAACGGCTTTGGCTTTCACAACACCACCCGGTGTTTGCAAGTAGTGGTAGCCATTACGCGTTTTCCAACTCTGCACGGGGCTGGAGGGGTGGACGGTAGCGCCCAAAGCACGCGCCTTTTTTAAATACCCAAAAGCCAATTTGCCAGCGTGTATCCCAATACCTTCAGGTTCATGCATCGCCCCATGAGCCTCACGGTCATTCACCCACTCATTACGTACCGTATCTGCACCAAGAATACGGGCGTCGTACTGAAAGGTGTCTCGTAGCAGCGCCGCTTCTTTTTCCAGTACGGGCATGAGCCGTTCGCGGTGAGCAATATACAAATGGCCACCCGGTTGCGGATCACAGTCTATGTCTTTGATCAGCTCTTTAAAGTTTTCCATGCCCTCTACGCACTCACGGTGCATTTTGAGAGCAGTATCCAACCCCCAACGCTGAATCCATTGCGAACGTTTTAGGCGACCTGACGCACACTGCGCCTGCCCCCCGTTACGGGTACTGCAACCCCAGGCGCTGCGGTTAGCTTCCAGCACTGTTGCTTTGATGCCGTGTTCTTGTGCCAGAAAAATGGCTGTGGTCAAACCGGTGAAACCGGAACCGATGATGGCCACATCCACTTCGATATCGTGGGTAATGGGGCCATCATCTTCGGGAGGTTCTCCCGCCGTGCCTATCCAATACGTAGGCGCATATTCCGTACCTTCTCCAGGGTTGCTATGTGTCGCGAGTGGATCATAAGCTGGATCATAAGCACGTCTAGCGGGTGTCGCTTGCCCTAACGTCTCAGCCGCAGTCTGTTTTGACGTTTCCTGGAGCATATTATTCCCCGCTGGTCACTGGGGGGCGATTCTTGCGGAAGGCATTTTTAATGGCAATTTTGTCACCCTCAAAAGTGAACAAATCCACCATCAGTGCTTCATGTTTGCCGCCATTCAAGTCTGTGCCTTTAAAGCGAGACGTAGACACGGCATGGTTAGCATCCAACATGTAGAAGTCACCATCTAACCATGCAGCATCCGGGAAGTTCTTCCAGGCAGACTCAAAGGCCACGCGTACTTTCTCATGGCCCTGATGAGTCGTGCCTACAACCTCATTACCCGCGATCGCGTAGAACACACAATCGTTGGTCATCATGCTCATGATGGCGTCAAGGTCATGATCATTCCAAGCTTGGGTGTACGCTTTCAATAGTTCTAATTTTTGATTCATTTTCTTGTGCTCCTTCCAGTTATCGTCGTTATTGCACTACCGGCCGTGCATTGCTATGTATGAGCCCTGTCGTAGGCGATGAGGCTTCGGCCAGATAATGTTTCTTGGGCATGCGTCCGGCTAAAAACGCATCGCGTCCCGCCTGCACGGCCCTGCGCATGGCTCGTGCCATACGAATGGGATCTTGTGCGTAGGAAATGGCAGAGTTCATCAGCACCGCATCACACCCCAGTTCCATGGCGATGGTGGCATCTGAAGCCGTTCCCACCCCGGCATCCAACAGCACAGGTACATTTATTTGGTCCAGGATCAGACGTATATTCCATGGGTTCAAGATACCCATGCCCGAGCCGATAATGGAGGCCAGTGGCATGATGGCTACACACCCCATGTCTTCCAGCATACGAGCTTGTATCGGGTCGTCAGAGCAATACACCATCACATCAAAACCGTCTTTAACCAGCGTTTGCGCGGCCTTCAAGGTTTCAGGCATATTGGGATACAAGTTTTTCTCACTCCCAAAAATTTCCAGTTTTGCCAAGGAGTGGCCATCGAGCAGCTCACGCGCCAGGCGCAGTGTGCGTACTGCATCGTCGGCACTGAAGCAACCTGCCGTGTTAGGTAAATAGGTGTAGTCCTGCGGAGAAACGTAGTCCAGCAAACTGGGCTCACCCGCCTCCTGACCGATATTGGTACGGCGGATGGCAACCGTGACAATCTCGGCCCCGCTCTGCTCTACAGCTTCACGGGTTTCAACAAAGTCCTTGTATTTGCCAGTGCCTACCAGCAGTCTGGATTGATATGAGCGGCCTGCTATAACGAGTGCATCTTCCATAAAACAGCCTGTTCTTTTGTTGACCTCAACAGGAGGGGCAAAGCAACCCCTCCAGGCACCACTCAATCTGAAAAAATTAGACGTAGTCTTTATATTTTTCCAGCAAACGCACAGGACGCTTCAGTGCATCACGACGGAACGGATCGCCCAGTTCCCGGGTACACATGATTTCCAACACGCAGGTTTTCCCCTCCTTCATCTGCATGTCAATCGCGCGTTTGAATGCAGGACCCACATCCTCCAAACGGTCCACGACTATACCCTCCGCCCCCATGGCTTTGGCAATGTCTGCAAACGAGGCATTGTCCAGTTCACCGGCGACAAAGCGGCGGTTGTAGAACTCCACCTGATTCTTCTTCTCGGCACCCCACTGTCGGTTATGGAAAACCACCGCCGTCACTGGAATTTCATGACGCACTGCTGTCATGATTTCCATCATGCTCATGCCCCATGCGCCATCACCGGCATACGACACGGCGGGACGCTCGGGCGCAGCTGTTTTGGCACCAATAATGGTTGGCAAAGCGTAACCACAATTACCAAAGCTCATCGGTGCAAAAAAGCTGCGTGGTTTTTCAAAGCGCAGGTAACTATGAGCCACAGAGTTGATGTTCCCAATATCGGTAGACACCATCACGTCGTCAGGCATGGCTTTTTCCAGCTCACGCAATACTTGACGCGGGTGCAGGTACTCTCCGCCAGTAAAGGTTTTCTCTTTGGCGTTTTCAGCAATCATGTCCAAGCTGTATGGGTCGGTTTCATGTGTCCACGAATCCAGCTCCGCTTCCCATGTTGCTTTCTCTGCAGCAATGGTCGCTGCACGTTCGTCTTTCGTTGCATCGCTTGCAAGCTCCTGTGCATTCACACGAGCCAGCAATTCTTTGGCTACAGCCTTAGCATCACCGCAAATACCAACGGAGATTTTTTTCACCAAACCCAGCATTTTGTGGTCGGCATCGATCTGGATGATCTTGGCGTTTGTGGGCCAGTAATCAATGCCGTACTGAGGCAAGGTGCCGAATGGTCCCAATCGCGTGCCCAGGGCAATCACCACATCAGCTTGCGAGATCAGCTTCATACCTGCTTTCGAACCTTGATAACCCAAAGGACCGCACCACAGTGGATGGCTGGCAGGGAACGAATCATTGTGCTGATAGCTATTTACAACGGGTGCTCCCAAGCGCTCGGCCAAGGCTTTGCATTCCTCGACAGCATCGCTCATGACCACACCGCCGCCAGAAATAATGACTGGGAATTTAGCCTTGGACAGCAACTCCAGGGCCTCTTCCAGTGCTTTCTCACCGCCGTGACCACGATCCAGTTTGCGGGGTGTAGGGATCTCACATGTCACTTCGCCGTAGAAGTAGTCACGTGGAATATTCAATTGAGTTGGCCCCATTTCTGTCATCGCACGCTCGAAACACAAGCTTGTGTATTCGGCCATACGAGCAGGATTGGTGACATGCCCTTGATACTTGGTGAACTCCTGGAACATGGGCAGCTGATTACATTCCTGGAAGCCACCCAGACCCATCGTATTGGTACCTGCTTCTGGCGTCACAATCACCACAGGGCTATGCGCCCAGTAAGCGGCCGCAATGCCGGTCACGCAATTACTAATACCAGGGCCGTTCTGGCCGATCACCACACCATGTTTACCGGATACGCGGGCATAACCATCAGCCATGTGCGCCGCCCCCTGCTCATGCACAACAGGAATCAAACGGATCCCTGCTGGAGCAAAAATATCCATGGCGTCCATAAAAGCGGACCCCATAATCCCAAACATATCCTTCACGCCGTAGGACACCATGGTCTCTACAAACGCCTCTGACGGGGTCATTTTTGTTAATCCGCTTACCGGTTTACGGTTATCTGCTACCTGGCTCATCACCTAGTCTCCATTGATATACAAAGTCAGTGTCTGGCACACCATATCTATCAAAAATCTTATTATTCGAGATCTTTTGATCACCTTATCGAGAAAAAAATAGGCTGTCAATCAGAAAATAGCTGATAATCTCGATATTCGATATATTTAGTACCATAAATTGTGTATAAATAGATGGAAACCCTAAGTCTGAGCTAAAGGAGTAAAGATGTCGCAAAAAACAGAGATACCCGAACATACCGTTTCAGTAAATACGGAATTTGGTATAAAAAGCGCATTGCATGTACCGGCTTTCAGTGAACGCTCAGAGTACGTCCCTGCTCTTGATAAGGCGTACCGTTTTGATCCTGAGGTCACCTTGTCATTGCTTGCCGGCTTCGCTCACAACCGACGCGTCCTCATACAAGGCAGACACGGCACAGGGAAATCCACACACATAGAACAAGTGGCCGCCAGACTGAATTGGCCGTGTATACGCGTGAACCTGGACGGTCATATCAGCCGCTTAGATTTAGTAGGTAAAGACACCATTACCATTCAAGACGGGCTGCAAGTCACACGCTTTCAGGAGGGGGTTATTCCTTGGGCAATGCAACGCCCGATGGCCTTGATACTGGACGAGTACGATGCAGGCAGACCCGATGTAATGTTCGTGATTCAACAGATACTGGAACAAGATGGCCGCTTTACCCTGCTGGATCAAAACCGTGTTTTGCACCCTCACCCCTACTTCCGTATTTTTGCCACGACCAACACCTTGGGCCTAGGCGATCAGACTGGCTTATATAGAGGTACTCATAGCCTGAACCATGCCCAACTGGATCGTTGGAACATTGTCAGCACCCTGAATTATCTGCCTGCCGCCCAAGAAGAAGCCATTGTTCTGGGACGCGTGCCCAGTAAAAACACCGAGCAGGGCAAGCACGATATACAAGCCATGGTGGCGCTAGCCAACCTGACCCGACAAGCATTCTCTGTGGGCGATTTATCCACGCTAATGTCACCGCGCACCGTAATTACCTGGGCGGAGAACTGCACCCTCTTTCACGACAAGCGCCGTGCTTTTGTCGTCTCTTTCTTCAACAAATGCGATGAAAGTGAACAAAACCTGGTAAAGGAGCTGTATCAACGCTGCTTTAACGAAGAGCTGGTACCCAGCGACGCAACCGCCTGACCCAGGAACACCGCATGAGCACCCCAGCCAAGCCTGATCTGCGTGAGCAACGCCGCATACGTGAACTAAGCGCCATGGTGACACGCACCTTGGCCGACGATGCACACGTACACATACGACAGCAACTTTTTTTCAAAGCCAATCGTCCCTTGGTCGCTTTGGCTCCTCACCTGCATTTACATAAAATAGAAACCCTACAAAGCATGCGGGGCGTGAGCGATAGCCTCGCCTTGCGTTTACTGCATACCCGCAGCAGCCTGCATCAGCAACTGATGCCCTCGACCGCCGTATCCCGATTAATTTTTGATTGGCTGGAGGCGCTGCGCACCGAATCTTTAGCCCCAAGCTCTATGCCCGGCATGCGCCATAATTTGCAGCAACGTTTCTATTTTTGGTCGGCAGGTTACTACCACGCCCGCCACACGGAAAGTGAGTTAGGCATTTGGCTCTATACCGTGGCACAGATGTGTTGGAGCCGTTTGAATGCACTGCCCGTCTATGCAGAAACCGAGGATTTCATTGAAAGCACCCGTGCTGGCTTAACGCCGGAGCTGGGCCCGTTGCTGTATCAATTACGCAAGCACCGTAATGACCAGACCACATACGCCACCTACGCACTACAGGTAGCTGCACTGGTGCAGCAAGAAGTGGAAGCGATGCGCCAAGCACAGCCTGCCTGTGCAAACGATCCGGAAAATGAACCCGAGTGGGATGATTTTTCGTTACTGCTGGATTTTGATGGGGACGGAGTGGCGTCAATTGCACACACTATCAGCAATACCGAGCCGCCGTCTCAGCATACGCAAGAACAGTATCAGGTGTACGACGAGCAATATGACAAAGAAGAGCAGCTGGCCAAACTCATACGTCCCGAGTTACTCAACGCCTATAGGGAGCAGATTAATCAGCGTATTGCCCACCAGCACGTGCACCTGAACCTGCTGGTACAACGCCTCCGGCGTGCCTTGACGGTATATAGCAATCCGCGCTGGGAGAATGATCAAGAAGATGGGTACATTGATGGTGCACGGCTAAGTCAACTGGTGAGCAACCCCAACGAGCGTCGTCTGTTCAGACAAGCGATGCTGGCCGCCCATACACCATGCAGTATCAGCTTCCTGGTAGATTGCTCAGGTTCAATGAAACACCATGCCGAGACGGTAACGCTAATGGTGGACATGCTTAGCCGCGCTTTGGAACAAGCCGGTGCCCAAACAGAGGTGCTGGGTTTCTCGACGCATGCATGGAATGGCGGCAAGCCGTTTAAGCGCTGGATGGCACGGCAACGCCCTGCCAATCCGGGCCGATTAAATGAAGTCAGCCATCGTATTTTCAAGTCGGCACACACACCTTGGAAACGAGCAAACCGAGCCATCACCGCACTGATGAAACTGGACTATTACCGTGAAGGCATTGATGGCGAAGCCGTGCAATGGGCATGCCGACGATTGCTGTCACAACAAAGCGAACGCAGGATTCTCTATGTGCTATCGGATGGCTGTCCGATGGACAGTGCGACCAAGCTCGGCAATCACGAACATTATTTGGAAAATCACCTGCTACAGGTGTTGGCACAGGCAAGCCAACAATGCATAGAGGTGTGGGGTATAGGCATAGGTCTGGATCTAAGTCGGCTCTATACGAATACGCTGATTGCAGATTTTGAGCACGGCCTGGATAACCACTTTCTGGATGACTTTGTGCGTAGCCTACGCCCTACTCGCTGTGGCCCTGGGTCTCAATCTTAGCCAAAGCGGTAGCCGCCCGTTTTAATGCGGGCAAACACAACAGCGCCTTATCGGGTGTCATGCGCATCACAGGTGCTTGCATGGCAACCGCCATATTGGAGCGCCCGCCATCAGCGCGAGGCACCAATACCGCCACACAAAACAAACCAGGCAAAAACTCTTCGTTGTCGAAGGCATAGCCACATTCCTTAACCAGCGCCAACTCTTTTTCCAGCTCATCCAAGGTGGTGATGGTGTTTTTGGTATAGCTTTCCAAGGAAATCTCGGCCAACAAACGACGACGTTGTGCAGGACTCATTTGTGCCAACAGCACTTTACCGCTGGCAGAGCAATGAATAGGCACTCGTGATCCGGGGCGTAAATAAAAGCGCAAAGGCGCCTCGGTTTCAACCCTGTCCAGATAGAGCACCTCACCACCAGACAGTGCCGTCAAGTTACAGCTTTCACCTAGCTCGTTACCCAAATTGCGCAGCACCGCCCGCCTGGCACCGTATTTCGTGTCGTTGAGCAGTAAATCTTCAGCCAGGCGACGTAAACGTCCGCCCACACAGTAATGCCTGCCATCCGTATCGCGGGCCAACATACCGGCCCCTTCCAGTTGCTGCAACATACGATGCACGGTTGGTTTGGGCAGCTCAATCGCATCGACCACATCCTGCAGAGCAAACATACGATCCTGACTGGCAATGAGTTCCAAGATGCTGAACAAACGCATAGTGGGTGTATCGCCAGCGTTCTTTACTTTTGACTCACGTACTTTTGCTTGTTTTTCAGTCATATACAGGACTCATTTTTTAGACTCTTTACAGGCCATTGTATAGCAAAAAATACTTGAATCTTGTTGCAAACCCAAAAAATCTGCTATATATCTCATTAAACAGAACAATTAATCTCAATAATCAAGAAGAGGTGTAGAGTGCGCTTACTGGACAACATCATTGAGGCGGCACGTCGTCAACCTGCCACCATCGTATTGTGCGAGGCCGATGACCCTAGAGTGTTAAGCGCCGCGCAACGCGCCCAAACCGACGGCGTCGCCCAGATTATTGTCGTAGGGTCTCGCGTCGCTATTGAGACTTGCGCTCAACAACATGCGATTTCACTGAAGGGCCTGCGCATCGAAGATCCTCGTGACTCCACCTTGCGGGCCTGCCTGGAGACACAGTTGTTAGCCCTGCGGGCTCCCAAAGGCATGAGCGCCGAAGATGCCGCGACTCAAATACAAGACCCCTTATGTTTTGCCAACATGCTGGTGCATAGCGGTGTTGCCGGTGGGTCTGTTGCTGGGGCGGTATATAGCACTGCCGATGTGGTTCGTTGTGCCTTGCAGTTAATCGGGAAAGCACCTGGGACAGAGCTCGTGTCCAGCTTTTTCTTGATGCTGATGTGCCAAGCCCACCACCCCTTTCAAGGAGGAATGATTTTTAGTGACTGCGGTTTAGTGGTTGACCCTACTGCCGAACAACTGGCTTGTATTGCCCAAGCGGCTGCTCAGTCTTCCCGAGCCTTGCTGCAGACGGAACCGCGTGTCGCCATGCTGTCTTTCTCTACTGCCGGAAGCGCGAACCACCCCGCCGTCGATAAGGTTATCAAGGCCGCACAGTTGGTTAAGCAACGTTGCCCTGATTTAGCCATTGATGAAGACATACAGTTGGATGCCGCTTTAGTACCTGCTATTGCGGCGCGCAAACTACCTGATTCACATGTGAAGGGACTGGCGAACGTATTAATTTTCCCCAACCTTGAGGCAGGCAACATCGCTTACAAGACCGCTGAACGTCTGGGCCAACTGACCGCTATTGGCCCCCTGCTACAAGGTTTACGAAAACCTGCCAACGACCTTTCCCGAGGCTGCAGCAGTGACGATATTTACGCTGTCATCGCTATCACCTGTTTGCAAGCGCTGTCCACATCATGAGCTGGACCTCCACACTGCTTTTACTGCTCATTATTGCTATCGGCACCTATTTTCAAACCGTCACAGGTTTTGGTCTGGCGATGATTGTTATAGGGATCAACAGTGCTGCAGGGCTGACGGACATGCCATTTATTGCCTCAGTAGTCAGCCTGGTAAGCCTGGTCAATAGCGGTGTCGCCTTACCTCGACACCTGCACCATATAGACTGGCGTTTGGCAAATACCACCCTATTGGGTGTCATCCCCGCCAGCATACTGGGTGTCGTGCTATTAAATTTCCTAAATACCCAGGCCACCAGTATTTTGGAGCTCCTGCTGGGCTGCGTGATTAGCTATGGCGGCATCACCTTTGCCTTACGCCCCCGCCAACAGAAGAAGATATCCCGCCTACGATCTTTCTTCTCCGTAGGCTTTATTTCTGGGCTATGTGGGGGCTTATTTGGTATTCCTGGGCCACCCATTATTTTTCACTTGTACAGGCAACCCATCAGCTTGACCGTCACTCGCAATATGCTGCTGCTGATTTTTGCATGTACTGCCTTTTCCCGCAGTCTGTACGAGCTCATTACTATCGGCTTTCCGAAAGCTACACTGACCACCACCTTATTAGCCGTCCCTTGCGTGGCCTTGGTCACCCTCCTCACACAACGCTTTCCGCCCCCTATCAGCGTGAACGCAGTACGCCACATCACCTTTGCTACCTTGATATTGATTGGTGCCAGCTTGATAGTACGCAGTCTCAGCAGATTGCTATAAACATCTTTCTGTGTGATCGGGGGGGCAATCATTCGTGGATTTTCCCATTTTCTGGCTGCCGTCCTGATAAAAAAACGTGCAATCTCATTAAACAGAATCAATACACCACACGCTCGTGTCACAGCGCCCTGAAATAAAAAATGGCCGGAATATTCCGGCCATTTTTTAGACAATCAGACAGTCCATGAAACTGGCCTGATCGCCATACTGACGCAACTTTGCTTCCAGCACGGGAGCAGGAACACCTTCAATGGGCTTATAGCCAAGACGCTGCCAATACCCTACTGCCGGTCCTAAAGACACGAGGCTGCAACGACGCAGACCACGCTGCCAGGCGTAGCGACGACCGGCCTGCAACAAGGCCCCGGCCACACCACGGCCTTGTGCTCGGCGCATCACGGCGCAATCGTGAATAAACCATTGGTCTGCAGGCGCAGGCAAGCTTTTCAAGGCATCCCCCAGGGACGGCGGCAACAGCCCCGCCCAGGGATAGGACACCAGATACCCTTGCAATTGATCGTCGGCATCGCGTGCCACCCAGCAGCTCTCCGGCGCCAGTTCCAGGCGGTTCTGATAAAAGCTGCGGTCTTCCAGAATATCCGCGTCATACACATCAGCCTGAACCTCCAGCACCTGGTCCAGATCGTGCAAACGCATTAATTCAATCTGTAAAGTCATACCTACTACACAGCGGCCCACTACCACCACCGTGCCATTTCACTTTATTAATCGCGGAAGTTATCGTACTGCAAAGGCAATTCCACCTCGGTCTGTTTAAGCAACGCGATGGCAGCCTGCAAGTCGTCCCGTTTTTTGCCAGTCACACGCAGTTTCTCACCTTGAATCTGCGTATCCACTTTCAGCTTGGCGTTCTTGATGGCGGCAATCAGCTTCTTGGACGTAGGCTGATCCAGCCCCTGGCGCACTTTCACTTTCTGACGGGCACCGGCCACGTTTTCCAGCACTTTTTCCGTATCCAGGCAACGCACATCAATACCACGGGCTGCAATACGACCACGCAAAATCTGCATCATTTGCTCCAGTTGAAACACGCTGGGAGCCGACTGCAAAATGGTGTTCTCGTCTTCAAGTTCAAATTTGGCATCCGTACCTTTGAAGTCAAAACGGGTAGCCAACTCGCGGCTGGCTTGTTCGACTGCGTTACGCAATTCGTGGGTATTGACCTCGGATACAACGTCAAAAGATGGCATTCCTAACCGTCCTGTTCCTTAAGTGCAGACAGGCCGCATAAAGCGACCTGTGTGCTTTTTAGAAAACGCTGGTCTTAGTCCGAAGCGGCTTGCTTGGCCTGCTGACGCAGCGCGAATTTCTGTATTTTACCTGTTGCCGTTTTGGGCAACTCTATAAAGCTGAAATGTCGCGGTATTTTAAAGCCAGCCAAGTACTGACGGCAATGCGCGCGCAGTTCTTCCACGGTGACTTCCGCACCGGGACGCAGTTCCACGTAGACATGAGGCGCTTCGCCCCACCGTTCATCAGGCTGAGCGACGACAGCGGCCGCCTGCACGGCCGGATGCCGATACATGACGTCTTCAATCTCGATGGAGGAAATATTCTCGCCCCCGGAAATGATGATGTCCTTGCTGCGATCCTTGATGCGCACATAGCCGTCGGGTTCGCACACTGCCAGATCGCCAGTATGAAACCAGCCTGCTCCCAAGGACTCCTGAGTGGCTTCGGGATTTTTCAGGTAGCCCTTCATGGTGATGTTGCCACGGAACATGATCTCGCCCATGGTCTGACCATCTGCAGGTACAGGCTGCATGGTCTGTGGATCCAGAACCTGCACTGCCCCTTGCAGGTGATAGCGCACGCCTTGGCGGGCATTGCGCTGCGCACGTTCCTGAATGCCCAGTTCATTCCAGGGAGCATGTTGTGCACAGACCGAGGCCGGACCATAGGTTTCAGTCAGGCCATAAACGTGGGTCAGTACAAAACCCATACGCTCCATGCCTTCGATCATGGTGGCTGGAGGTGCAGCGCCTGCCACCATGGCCGACACACCCTTGGGCAGGCGGGACTTCAAGGCTTCGTCGGAATTGACCAGCAAGGAATGCACAATGGGCGCGCCACAGTAGTGGGTAACGCCATAATCGACCATATTGTCCACCATGGCCTGGGCTTCCACCTTGCGCAAACAGACGTTCACACCAGCACGAGCCGCGATCACCCAGGGGAAAGTCCAACCATTGCAATGGAACATGGGCAGGGTCCACAGATAGACCGCATGCTTGGGCATGTCCCATTCCAAGACGTTGGACAAGGCCCCCAGATACGCGCCACGGTGGTGATAGACCACGCCTTTGGGCTTGCCGGTAGTACCGCTGGTGTAGTTCAGGGCAATTGCATCCCACTCGTTGGCGGGCAATTGCCATTCGTAATCCGGGTCACCTCCGTCAACAAACTCTTCATAGGTTTGCGAGCCGATGCGCTCTGCGCCAGTGTCAAAATAAGTGTCCACGACGTCAATAACCAGAATGGGCTCTTTGCTTTCGCGCAGGCTCAGGGCTTCTTTCATGACGGCGGCAAATTCGCTATCCACCAGAACCGCGCGCGCTTCGCCGTGATCGAGCATATAAGCGATGGTGCTGGCATCCAGACGGGTATTCAAGGTGTTTAACACGGCGCCACACATCGGCACGCCAAAGTGAGCCTGAACCATGGGCGGAGTATTGGGCAACATCACAGCCACGGTGTCGCCCTTGCCTATCCCTGCCTTGGACAAGGCACTACCTAGCTGACGGGTGCGAGCATAAAGCTGCGACCAGTTCATCTTGATGCCGTTTTGGGCGGGCCCGTAAACCAGAGCCGGGTAGTCAGGGTAGACAAAAGCACTGCGCTCGATGAAATCCAGCGGGGACAAAACACGATAATTGGCGTCTGTCTGGGGCAAATCCTGATCGTAAATACTCACCACAAAGTCTCCAAAAAAAGGGCGGGCTAACCGAAATCCACGGCGGTCCGTCTGATAATTGCGCTCATACATTAGCTGGCTACAGCGCTTTGGGCAAGGTCGCCTTTTCAGCTATAGAGGCGCATAATGACACGCTATCTAAGGTATATATCGCGACCGGCTGACTGCTCGCTGACAGTTTGCCCCCTACCCGAAGGTGCTTCATGCCCGTAGCCATGCTGTATATTGCCGCCGGAGGTGCACTGGGCGCACTGCTGCGGTGGCTCCTGAGCCAAGGTCTCAATGTCCTGTTCCCTACGCTGCCCCCCGGTACTTTGCTGGCTAACTTGCTTGGCAGCTATTTGATGGGCATTGCGATGGCCTATTTCAGCGGATTGGGGCTGGGCCACGAAGGCTGGCGCATGTTCATCATGACAGGTTTCCTGGGCGGCCTGACGACCTTCTCTACCTTCTCTGCCGAAATCATGACCCTGATGATGCAACAGCGTTATATCTGGGCCTTGGGCGGCATCGCCATCCATGTCGTCGGCTCCTTGGTGATGCTGGGTCTGGGCATGGCCACCTGGGGCCTGCTGCGGGGACAGACATGATAGACGTGCATTTTCTGCAAGCCGGCTCCCCTCCACCGGATGTGGAGCAACGTTTCGGGAATCAGAACGCCTGGTTCAAACGTGCCTTGCAAGCTCTGGAGGTGAATGTCCACACTTGGCGAGTCCATCAGGACAAGGCCCTGCCCGCAGCAGACTGCCCGGACCCTGTCGTGATCAGCGGTTCCTGGAGCATGGTCACTGACGAGCCGGACTGGAGCGAAAATCTGGCCGCCTGGATTCGGGAGCGCTATCAGACCCCCATGCCTTTGCTGGGTATTTGCTACGGTCATCAATTAATGGCTCACGCCTTGGGCGGACGTGTGGATTACCATCCTCTGGGGGCCGAGGTGGGCTATCTACCCATTCACCTGTCCGAGCAGGCGCACGAGCATGAGTTGCTGACCCATCTGCCCATGCAGTTCCCTGCCCTGCTCACGCACCAGCAAAGTGTGCTGAGTTTGCCGGACCATGTGCAAGTGCTGGGCAGTTCCGCCCACGACCCCTATCAAATCCTGCGGTACGGCCCCGCGCAGTGGTCAATCCAGTTTCATCCTGAGTTTTTTGCCGGCCTGTTGCGATACTGCGTGCTGCGAAAGGCTGAGTCCTGGCGAGCCCAGGGCATAGACCCGAAAACCCTGGCAGACCCCATTCAGGACACGCCTGACGCCCGTCGTCTGCTGTGCCGTTTTGTGCAAATTTACTCGTCCAGTGGCCCCAGTGGACGACGGAAAAATTCGCCAGGGGTTTGACCCATCAAATCCCGAAAAGCCGCTACAAAGGCCGACATGCTGTCGTAGCCGCATGCCAGGGCGACATCGGTCACCCTTTCATGTCGCTCCAAAAGAGGCAAGGCACTCATGACACGCAAGCGCTGACGCCAGACCCGAAACGTCAACCCCGTTTGCTGGCGAAACAAACGGCTCAAGGTTTTTTCTGACAAACCCTGTTGCCCTGCCAGATCCTGCAAACTCCAGTCGCCCGATGGGTGGGCCTGCAATTGCTCACACACTTGCAAGAGGCGCGGGTCCGAAGGCCAGGGCAGAATCAGGCCGCTTTCAGGTGCAGCCAGCAAACGATCCAGCAAGACCTGCACCAGACGCCCCTGTGCCCCCTCTCGCTCATACAACACAGGCAAAAGGCTGAACTCGCGAATCAGCTCGCGCAACAAACGGTCTACGATCACCACGCGACACGCCGTTGGTGCTTCAGGCAAGGCACTGACATCAATATAAAGACTACGAATCTGGGCATCGGGTGAGCTACGCACCCCATGCTCAACGCCTGCAGGCACCCATACCGCCTGCTGAGGCGGCGCCATGAAACGACCGCTGGCCGTGCGCACCTCGATCACCCCAGTCAGGGCATAGGAAAACTGCACCCAGGGATGTCGATGAGGACGAGCAATAGCTTGATTGGGCAAGGTACGCTCCTGGCCATACAACGGCCTGGGCAGGTAGCGCAACTGCTGCAAACTCGCTGGAATTGGCTCCGCCGGCATCAGAATGTCCGTTTGTCGATAATCCATATCCGTTTAGCGATAAACCCCCAAAAAAGTCTACGGTACAGTGAGGCCTTTCATAACACAAGTCTTTCAAGCCTCTAACAAATCCATGCTCTCTCAACTACGACTGCTTTTTGACAACTTCACCCTGATTCTGATCAGCGTGGTGGCACTGGCAAGTTTCTTTCCCGCCTACGGCCAAGGTGCGGTGATCTTCGATGTGATCACTGGTCTGGCCATTGCCCTACTGTTCTTCATGCACGGCGCCAAGCTGTCCCGCGAAGCCATCATTGCCGGAGCAACCCACTGGCGTTTGCACTTGCTGGTCTTTGGCTGCACGTTTGTCATATTTCCGCTGCTGGGTCTGCTGTCCAAGCCCATCTTGCTGCCATTGCTGGGCATGCCTTTGTTTGTGGGCATTCTGTACATGTGTGCCCTGCCTGGCACCGTGCAATCGGCCATTGCCTTTACCTCCATTGCTCGTGGCAACGTACCTGCTGCCATTTGTAGCGCATCAGCCTCCAGCCTGATCGGTATTGTGCTCACGCCGGTGTTGCTCAAGCTTTTGCTGGATGCTGATGGTGGCTCGGCCGCCTCGACCCTGGATGCCATCAAAAAGATCAGCCTGCAGTTGTTGCTGCCCTTTGTCGTCGGCCACCTGATGCGCCCCCTGATTGGCAAATGGATGGATCGCAACCGCAAATGGCTGCGCAGCGTCGATCAGTCCTCGATCTTGCTCGTGGTCTACACCGCTTTCAGCGCCTCGGTCATTGGTGGACTGTGGCAGACCGTACCGCCCAAGTCTCTGGCTATTCTGGCTGTGGTCTGCCTGGTCTTGCTGGCCATCATCCTGTTCCTGACCACTTGGCTGGCTCGTAAACTGGGTTTTAATAAAGAAGACGAAATTGCGATTGTCTTCGGTGGCTCCAAGAAAAGTCTGGCAACCGGCGTGCCCATGGCCCAGGTCCTGTTTACCGGTGCTGCGATTGGCCCAGCTCTGCTGCCCATCATGATCTTCCACCAGATTCAATTGATGGCTTGTGCATTCATTGCGAATAAATATGCGCAGCGTCCAGAAACACCAAATGAAAAAGCACAACTGCAACGTGCCTGATCGGAAGGACAAATGAAAATGGCCTGGTTTCTTGGAAACCGGGCCATTTTACTGACTGGAAGCAAAACCCCAACCGGTACGTTGAATAGTTCATCAAGGCAGCTTGATAGGCAGTTTACGAACTCCTTTTCAAGGGCTGGTTTGAGCTTGTTTATAGATCCGAAATGTACACAAAAATAGTGGTGCCATCGTACCTGAATGAGCCATCAGGATTCTTTTGATTCAGCACCTTGCGCAAATCAACAGGATGCAGCCACCCTGCCCCCAGCAGACCGCCATTAATCGCTCTGATCTCCGTTCCGCCCACCGCAATGGCGGCATGGAAGAACTGCATGCCTGCGACTCGACAAAATCCAATAGCCTTGCCTCCGGGCAAAGAGCTTTGCCCATCCCACTTCCTGCCTTTTGAAAAATTAAATAAAGGTAGCCAGTTCTGGGCAGATATGGACGTTAATTGTTCATAACTAATTTTGGCGTTATACAAATAACGCATATACGCTGCGGCGTCATAGCAAACGCCTTTCATATATGCCGTAATATCATCCGGACCATGAATAAGATATCTGTCTGCATAAATGATTCTATCGGGCGCTGAGAGTTTGGCGGTTTTCGTGCCTTTATCTGTCAAATTCATGGCTAAACCCTTATAAACAGATGAGAAACCTCGGCACATAGTAGCAGCAAATACTAATTTACATTCTTAAGGAGGTACTATTTACCGATTGAATTAAACAATCAACATCCAGCACTACGCCTAACTAATAGATTAATTAAAAAAGTTAGATAATTTTATAAAAATAATTAAAAACCAAACTAGCAAACAATTAACAAGTAAATCATTCCTAACAAGCGTCTCCATAAACTTGTATTTTCCATCCAAACAAAAAGAGCGCTGAAGCACGCTACTGCTCCAACGCCCTGCTCAACACGCGCCAAACAACGCTACATCCAAACTGCTCACTTCAGCTTGTTGATCTTGTCGTTCAAGGTTGCTGCCGATAACTCCCCTGCCCGCACATCCACCAAACGGCCCTGCTCGTCCAGGAACAAGGTGGTTGGCAAGCCTCGGCTACGTACGGCCTGGCCCAGTTTCATTTGTGGGTCACGCCACATATTGCCCAGCTCCAGGTTCTCGTCCATCAGGTACTTCTGGATTTCACCCAGTTCCTCGCCCTGATTCGCAAACACAATATTGACATCCGAACGGCTGGACTGCACCTGCTTGAAAGCCGGCATTTCTCGACGACAAGGAGGACACCAACTGGCCCACAGATTGACGACGGTCACCTTCCCCTGATATTGATCCAGGCTCTGCGGCGCGCTGAAATCAGCCTGCATGGGGATCAGGTCTATTTCGGGCAATGGCATGGTCGGCTCTACACCGCCTCGGCCGACTGCCACCATGATCAAAGAAAAAGCGGCCACACCCACGGCCAGGCCGCCGGACACGGCTGGCAGCATCGCCTTATCACGCAGCACACGCCACAGCACATAAAACCAGCCTGCCGTCACAGCGGCAGGGATCATCAGGCCACCGTCACGCAGATCCAGCCAGTGCAATGGCTCGCTTTGGTAGAACTCCCACTGCTGAATCAGAAAGCCCAAACGTCCAACCAGCACGCCCAAAATAATCGCCCGCCACAAGACCGATTCGGCCCGGGTCTGCCTGCGTCTATCCAGCCAGGCGGCCAGAAACAACCCCAGTAATGCCGCGACCATAAAAGCAAACAAAGAGGTGGCAAAGGTAAAGGGGCCGAGCTGTATGCTTTGCATAAACATCAATCCTGACAAGACCAAGTAAAAAGAGACCCGCCATAAGCGGGTCGGGGCAATAAAGACAGACAGCGGCGCGGCTAAAAGATTCCCTAAGTCAGGAGGCCTTGCCCAAGATCTGCATGAATTGACCCATTTTCGTGTGGCACTTGATACCGGGTTCCAACTCTACCCCACTGCTGACATCGATGGCATACGGGCGGTGCAAGGCCACTCGCTCAGCCACATTGTCAATACGCATCCCTCCGGCCAGAACCAAGGGAGGAAGGCCATCCTGGTCTTGCAGACGTGCTTGCAAACCTTGAATCAGTTCGGGATCAAAGGCCGTGCCGGTACCACCGTAGGCATCGTGATAACCATCCATCAACCAGGCGCGTGCATCGCGATAATTCAGGCACTGTTCCAGCAAACCGTCCACTGTATCCAGACCGGGCGCGCCCACCCGAAAAGCCTTGATATAGGGATGTGCGTAGCGCCGGCACTCTTGCGGGCTTTCTTCACCGTGAAATTGCAGCAAATCGGGTTGTACCTGTTCCAGAATTTCCCGCACAACGTTCTCGGAGGCATTCACGAACAGGCTGACCACCTGCACAAACGCCGGCACACGGGCGCGCAAGGAGACAGCGTGCTCCGTGCTTAACATGCGAGCACTTTTCGGGTAGAAAACAAACCCCACTGCATCTGCGCCCAACTGCACGGCAGCATCGATATCCTGCGCTCGGGTAAAGCCACAAATCTTGACTCGGGTACGGCTGAACATCGCACATCCTCGAATAAAAAACGGGGGCCAGATGCCCCCGTGTGAATCATAACGCGTCCTTACTGGAAACTGCTGGCGGCATCATCCATTCCAAATCCATAGCTGTCAGAACCATAGGTCGATTCTGTACCGAACTGAATTTGTGAATCATCCAGCAAAACTTCGCCATGCTTGTAATGTGTGACTAAGCCGGGGAAGGTCAAAACAGCAGCCACCATCAACAATTGAATGATAATAAACGGCACTGAGCCCCAATAAATATCAGTCGTCGACACACGCTTGATACGCTCGCCCGTCACCTTGTCGGTATAGTCATCTTTGGGGGCCACCGAGCGCAGGAAAAACAACGCGAAGCCAAAAGGCGGGTGCATGAAGGAGGTCTGCATATTGACCGCCAACAAAACACCGAACCAGATCAGGTCAATGCCCATCTTGTCAGCAATTGGCCCGAGCAGCGGCACAATAATAAAGGCCAGTTCGAAAAAGTCGAGAAAGAAAGCCAGCAGGAAGGTCAGAATACTGACAATGATCAGGAAGCCCCATTCCCCGCCGGGCATGTCGATCAAGAGGTGCTCGACCCACAGGTCACCATTGATGCCGCGAAAGCTCAGACTAAAGACGGTCGAACCCACCAGAATGAAGACCACAAAGCACGATAGGCGGGTCGTCGATTCCATGGCCTGACGCAGCAGCTTCCAGGATAAGCGGCCACGCGTTACGGCCATGATGATGGCCCCCACCGCCCCCATCGCCCCGCCCTCGGTGGGGGTAGCCACACCAATAAAGATGGTGCCCAACACCAGGAAGATCAGGAACAGCGGTGGCACCATCACGAAAATCACGCGCTCGGCGATTTTGGACAGCATGTTCAGCTTGAGCAACTTGTTGATCAGCGCGATCACCCAGGCCGTTACCCCCCACAACAGCATCAGCACGACGATGTGCTCGTCCATGGGGATATTGGGGTGAGTGGCAAAATAGTGCTGCGAACCAAAGTAGGCCACGGCCGATGCCACAATGCTCAAGACGATCAGCGAGGTCAAACCACGGCTGCCATTAGGCTCCACATACACACGGGCCTCAGGCGGCAAGGCAGGAGCCGACTTGGGCTTGATGTAGGACATCACCACAATGTACAGAACATAGGTCGCCACCAACAGCAGACCGGGCAGCATGGCACCTCGGTACATATCACCGATGGAGCGCCCCAGTTGGTCAGCCAGAATAATCAGTACGATGGAAGGCGGGATGATTTGCGACAGCGTGCCCGAGGCTGCAATCACCCCTGTGGCTAACTTGCGGTCATAGCCGTAGCGCAACATGATGGGCAAAGAGATCAAGCCCATGGAGATCACGGAGGCCGACACCACACCCGTCGTAGCAGCCAACATGGCACCGACCAGCACCACGGCAATGGCCAGACCACCACGCAAAGGACCAAATAGCTGACCAATGGTATCGAGCAGATCCTCCGCCATCCCTGAGCGCTCTAGGATCAGCCCCATTAAGGTAAAGAAGGGAACCGCCAGCAAGGTATCATTCTCGACAATACCAAATACCCGTTGAGGCAAGGCCTGGAATAAGGCCGGCTGCATCATGTCCAGTTCAATGGCGACCAGACCATATAAAATCCCGATTGCCGACAAGGTGAAGGTAACGGGAAAACCCAATAGCAAAAACACGATCAGGTTAAAGAACATGATCGGAGCCAGATTATCAACCAGAAATTCCATTGTTACTGGCCCTTAGAAACAGAGGTTGTTGCTTCGTTTGCCTGGGCAATCTGACGAATTTCCTGGGCAAGTTCTTCTTCTGCGCTCAGCCCACCATTCCTTAATAAGGGGTTGGGACAGACACCGCGCAAAAAGCCTATGCATTTGATCAGGTGGGACACACCGGCCAAAGCCAATAAGGCAAAACCAATGGGGATCAGTAACTTGACAGGCCAACGCACCAGCCCACCCGTATTGGAGGACTGCTCGTTCAGCACATAGGACTGCTCAAAAAACGGAATAGAGAGCCAAAAAATCAGCAAGGTTGCGGGCAGAAGGAAAAAGATCACGCCAATAATATCGATCCAGACCTGAACACGCGGCGGAAAACGTTCCGCTAACGCATCCACCCGTACATGTTCATTCACAAAGAAGGTATAACCGGCCGCCAGCAAGAAAATGGCACCGAACAAATACCACTGCAATTCCAGCCACTGATTGGAGCTGATGCCATACACCTTGCGAACGATGGCGTTAATAGCACTGACCAACACCACGATCAGGGTTAGCCAGGTCACGGACTTACCAACGACCGTATTCAGACGGTCGATCAAACTAGACAATCGTAAGAAAAATTTCATGGCCTTGCTCAGGATATGGTCGCCTTCTGGATTCGCTTGTGGCTCATGCTCGAAGGTGGTCGGCCTTATACAGATAAGAATGTAAGAAACAAAATGGCTTCACATTTTATACGATTCAAGCATGTGAAGCCGGTTCGAATACCGGGGATAAACCCTTTAGACACGGGCTAAATCATGATTTTTCTGAGACCGTTTCAGCAAATCGCACGCCACTTAATTCATAGAGCAAATCGTAGGGATTGCGGGTAGGAATATCAAACTGCTGGGGGTAATCTACCCCGGCCAGATACAGACCACTGGCATCGAACGTCGGAGCCGATAAGCGGCGATCGCGCTGCGCCAATAAATGCAAAACCCAATCTGGCGGCTGTCGGCCTTGGCCGATATAAATCAGCATACCCATCAGGTTGCGAATCATGTGATGCAAAAAAGCATTGGCGCTGAAACGGAACAGGAAAAAATCGCCCTGCTGCTCGATATGAATGTGCGACATGGTACGCACCGGGCTGGCCGCCTGACATTGCGAGGAACGAAATGCACTGAAGTCGTGCTCGCCCACCAAATGGTGAGCCGCCTCTTGCATCAGGGCCAGGTCCAAAGGACGAAAAACCCAGGCCACTCGGCCATGCAATAAGGGGGAACGCACCCGGTGCTGACGCAGCAGATACACGTAGTGACGACCTTGGGCCGAGAAGCGTGCATGGAAATCATCCGGCACTTCGCGCGCCCATTGCACGGCAATGGAATTCGGCAGCAAGGCGTTCAAGCCGCGCACCCACGACTCCAGGCTGCGCTCGGCAGCCGTGTCCAGATGAACTACTTGACTGAGGGCATGAACGCCGGTGTCGGTGCGACCGGCGCAGATCGTAGAGACAGGCTGGGCCGTAAAACGGCGCAGTGCCTGCTCCAGAACATCTTGAACGGTGTTGCCACCGGCCTGACTTTGCCAACCCAGCCAGGGCGTCCCTTCATAGCAGACACCCAATGCAATACGTCTCATGGTGGGTTTGCCTTACTGACGAACGGGAGGCTCGTCCGAAGGCGGCTGATCCAGATCCAGATTGATTTTTTCCAGTTTTTCCCGAACCATCGCTTCGCTAACGGGTGCGGGCGAGTCATCGCCATGGCGATTTTCGGTATTGGCACGGCGCAACACCCAGGTCACCAGGACCACAATTAACGCCAGTACTACGGCCATCACGGCCAACATATGTTCTTGAATCCAGGACACGGTCTTTTTTGCCTTGTTAACTGCACCGGCCATCTTGCCCTGCTCGGGCTCAGATGGTGCGGAAATCGCTCCTGCCACGGCGGCAGAAGAAGCGGCGCCCGAAGCGCCAGAATGCGTGTTGCCCGTAGCAGCATCGCTACCGGCATCCCCCAGACCCAGCTCTTGCGCCGAATCCAGGATTAAATCTTTAGCGGCCTCGCCTTGGGACTGCAAGGCACGGCCCAGGGTGGAGACATTCTCTTCCAGTTGCGAGACACGGTCGCCCGTCTCGCGCAGTTGATGCTGCAATTGCTGCTTGGCATCACGGGCTTGCGTCCCTGCCGACAAGAGCAAACGATCCTGGCCTTGCGCCTGAGCTCCCGGCTCGCCTGAACCCGTTTGCGCCACACCCTGGGAGGCATCAGCCTGATCCTGCCCCTCCTGCGCCGCAGAGCGCAACGCTTGGGCCTGATCGACATAGAGGCGACGAGCTTGAGCATCGTCTATGGACAACATCGCCGCCACATCGGGAATCTGTAAGGTTTGGCCTGCCTTTAGGCGGTGCATATTCTGCTTGATGAACGCATTCGGATTCTGCTTATGAACCGCCATCATCCACTGATAGGCACTGACACCATCCACGGCATGGCGACGCGCCAAGGCATGCAAGGTATCGCCGGATTTCACGCGTACCGCGCTTTGTGCCTTCACATTGGATGGAGTGGTCGAACCGGAAACCTGCACAGACACCGGCGCCTGATGGCCTGCCTGTGTTTGAGTCACCGCTTTGACAGCCACCGGAGCCGGAGCCAACACGCTGACCTGATGCAGGAACTGTCCGCTATCACTTTGAATCTGCAAGAGCACATCGGCCACAGAACCGGAGAACATCTGCTCGGAAGAGAGCCGAATGCGTCGTACTTGCCCTTGCTCGTCACGCTCGATCACGGCCTTCAGGGAATTCAGATCAACTGGAGGGGTCAAGCCAGCCTGTTGCCAGGCCGACAAGGGAGCCGGTGCCACTTTCAAGGACAGGCTTTCTTCCGGACTGATCTGTCGAATACCCACATCCAGTTTGAAAACCTGATTGGGAGCTGACACCAAACGACTATGGCCAATCTCCAAAGCGCAAACCGGTGCGGCCGCCAGCATCCCGGCCACTAGCAGGGCCGAACCCAGCGTACGTACGGGATGAAGGCGGCCAACCATGATTAGAGCTCGCCCAAAGCAATACGCAACATGCGGCGCAGCGGTTCGGCTGCGCCCCACAGCAACTGGTCGCCAACCGTGAAGGCGCTCAGGTACTCGGGACCCATGTTCAGCTTGCGCAGACGCCCCACAGGGATATCCAGCGTGCCAGTCACGGCAACCGGAGTCAGCGAATCTACAGTGGCTTGACGCTCGTTAGGAATGACTTTGGCCCACTTGGAACCTTCAGCCAGGATATCGGTGATCTCGTCCAGCGGTACATCACGAGTCAGCTTGATGGTCAGAGCCTGGCTGTGGCAACGCATGGCACCGATACGCACGCACAGACCGTCGATAGGAATATGCTTGTCCTGCGCACCACGGCCCAGGATCTTGTTGGTTTCCACGCCGCCTTTCCATTCTTCACGCGTCATGCCATTGCCCAGGTCAGAGTCGATCCAGGGGATCAGACTGCCGCCCAGCGGAACGCCGAAGTTTTTCTGCGGCAGATTGGGATCGCGCTGTGTCTGCAAGACACCACGGTCGATATCCAGAATGGCCGATGCAGGATCGTCCAGCAGGCTGGAGACGGACTGATTGATCAGACCGAACTGAGTCAGCAGTTCGCGCATGTGCTGTGCACCACCGCCCGACGCCGCCTGATACGTCATGCTGGTCATCCACTCAACCAGATTCTGGTTAAACAGACCGCCCAGACCCATCAGCATGCAGCTGACCGTACAGTTACCGCCGATGAATTGCTTGCCACCGTTGGCCAGCGCCGCATCAATCACAGGACGATTGATCGGGTCCAGCACAATCACGGAGTTTTCATCCATGCGCAGCGTGCTGGCCGCGTCAATCCACAAACCATTCCAGCCGGCGGCACGCAGCTTGGGGTAGATCTGGCTTGTGTAATCTCCACCCTGGGCGGTCACAATAATGGGCAGCTTTTTCAAAGCGTCAATATCGTGGGCGTCCTGCAAAGGGCCAGCGCCGTCAGCCCACGAGGGAGCTGCGCCGCCAGCATTGCTAGTCGAGAAAAACACCGGCTGAAAAAGGGAAAAATCGCCTTCGTCGCGCATGCGCTGCATGAGCACGGAGCCCACCATCCCACGCCAGCCGACCAAACCTACCGCTTGAGTCATAGTAGTACCACCTGGATATATAAAAAAATAAAACGATAGAAGATACTATCGCAAAGCCTTGAGCACTGCATCCCCCATAGCACTGGTGCTCAGCAATTGACAACCGTCTTCGTAGATGTCGCCGGTACGCAAACCTTGTTCGAGCACGCTGGCAACCGCTGCTTCGATACGTTTGGCCTGGTCTTCTGCATTGAGCGAGTAGCGCAGCAACATGGCAGCGGACAAAATGGTGGCCAAAGGATTGGCTTTGTCCTGACCGGCGATATCGGGTGCCGAGCCATGGCTAGGTTCGTACAAACCTTGCTGGGATGCGTTCAGAGATGCCGAGGGCAACATGCCGATGGAGCCTGTCAACATGGCCGCTTCATCCGATAGGATATCGCCAAACAGGTTGCCTGTGACAATCACGTCGAATTCTTTTGGTGCACGCACCAATTGCATGGCGGCATTGTCCACGTACATGTGGCTCAATTCCACGTCCGGATACTCACGGGCCACATCAATCATGATGTCGCGCCAGAACTGGGATGTTTCCAGCACATTGGACTTGTCCACGCTGCACAAACGCTTTTGACGTTTTTGTGCGGCCTGGAAACCCACGTGGGCAATACGGCGCACTTCGCTTTCGGCATAGTGCATGGTGTCAAAACCCTGACGCTCGCCAGCAAAGTTGCCCTCTTCCACGGTACGCACACCGCGCGGCTGACCGAAGTAGATATCGCCCGTCAGTTCACGCACGATCAGGATATCCAGACCGGATACGACTTCTGCTTTCAGGGTGGAGGCGTTAGCCAGTTGCGGGTACAGAATGGCGGGACGCAGATTGGCGAACAGGCCCATGGCACGACGCAGGCCCAAAATAGCTTGCTCGGGACGCAGGTGGCGCTCCAGCGAATCGTATTTCCAATCACCCACAGCCCCGAACAACACGGCGTCGGAGCGTTGGGCCAGGCTCAGTGTTTCAGGTGGCAGAGGATGGCCGTGCAGGTCGTAAGCGGCGCCGCCCACCGGAGCCACGGTCATTTCCAGATCCATGCCCAGAGCGCCCAGTACGCGCTGAGCCTGTTCGGTAATCTCGGGACCGATGCCGTCACCGGGCAATACTGCGATTTTATGAGTCATGATGAGTAGGACGTAAAAATTAGAGAGTAAGAGTGAAGAGCGCCGGCCCGACGACCGAAGCATCTTGGCCGCCATAGGCAGGCCGCAACAGCGAGGCTTCTACAAGGCCGGCACCCATGTTCAAGGTTGGCCGACCAACCAAGGGTGGCGGGCCAGACGCTCGGCCTCGTACTGACGGATCATGTCCGCTTTCTGTAAGGTCAGACCAATTTCATCCAGGCCATTCAAGAGGCTGTGCTTGCGCGAGGCATCAATGGTGAATGGCAACTCCCGACCTTCAGGTGTGATGACGCGCTGCTCGGCCAGATCAATACGCAGCTTGTAGCCGGGAAAAGCTTTGACCTCATCGAACAGTCGGGCAACATCCAGCTCGTTCAGGACAATAGGCAGCAAGCCGTTCTTGAAGCTGTTGTTAAAGAAAATATCGGCGAAAGACGGCGCAATGATGGCGCGAAAACCATATTGCATCAGCGCCCAGGGTGCGTGCTCGCGGCTGGAGCCACAGCCAAAGTTCTTACGCGCCAACAGCACAGAAGCGCCCTGGTAGCGGTCCTGGTTCAGCACAAAATCCGGGTTCAGCGGACGGCGGGAATTATCCATGCCGGGTTCACCGTGGTCCAGATAGCGCAGTTCGTCAAACAAGTTGGGGCCAAAGCCGGTGCGCTTGATGGATTTGAGGAACTGCTTGGGGATGATCAAGTCCGTATCCACATTCTCCCGATCCAAGGGAGCGACCAGACCTTCATGAGTAGTAAATGCTTGCATGGTGTGGATTTCCTCAGTTGAACGAACGCACGTCGACAAAATGGCCAGCAATAGCGGCGGCAGCCGCCATGGCTGGGCTGACCAGGTGGGTACGACCACCCTGCCCCTGACGTCCTTCAAAGTTACGGTTGGAGGTCGAAGCGCAACGCTCGCCAGGTTCCAGACGGTCGGCGTTCATGGCCAGGCACATGGAGCAGCCGGGCTCACGCCATTCAAAACCGGCATTCAGGAAAATCTTGTCCAGACCTTCTTGCTCGGCCTGACGTTTCACCAGACCGGAGCCAGGAACAATCATGGCTTGCTTGACGTTGGAAGCCACTTTACGACCCTTGGCTACGCTGGCGGCCGCACGCAAGTCTTCAATCCGGGCATTGGTACAGGAGCCAATGAATACGCGATCAATGCGAATATCGGTCAAAGGCATATTGGGCGTCAGGCCCATGTATTCCAGGGCGCGTTCCATGCCGTTGCGGGCAACGTCGTCCTTTTCCTTGTCTGGATCCGGTACGCGGCTGTCGATAGGCAACACCATTTCCGGTGACGTGCCCCAGGTCAACTGAGGGGTGATCTGACTGGCGTCGATACGGATCACGCGGTCAAATTCGGCGCCTTCATCGGTATGCAAGGTGTTCCAGTAGGCCACGGCTTGATCCCACAACACGCCTTTGGGCGAGTAAGGACGGCCACGCAGGTACTGAATGGTCTGTTCGTCCACCGCCACCATGCCCGAACGCGCACCGGCTTCAATCGCCATATTGCACACGGTCATGCGGCCCTCCATGGACAAGGCGCGAATCGCCGAGCCGCCGAACTCAATGGCATAGCCTGTACCACCGGCCGTCCCGATCTGACCGATCACATACAAGATCAGGTCTTTGGCGGTACAGCCAAAAGGCAGCGTGCCGTCCACCTGGATCAGCATGCTTTTGCTTTTCTTCATCAGCAGAGTCTGGGTGGCCAGCGTGTGCTCCACTTCCGATGTGCCGATACCAAAAGCCAAAGCGCCCACGGCTCCGTGCGTGCTGGTGTGGGAGTCACCACAAACCACCGTCATGCCGGGCAAGGTGGCGCCCTGCTCGGGGCCAACAATGTGCACAATGCCCTGACGCACGTCGTTCATGCGGAACTCGGTAATACCGAACTCTTCACAGTTGGCGTCCAGGGTATCAACCTGCAGGCGCGAGATCGGATCTGTAATGCCGTTCTGGCGGGAAGTGGTGGGAACGTTGTGGTCCGCCACAGCCAGGTTGGCACTGATGCGCCACGGCTTGCGGCCAGCCAGTGTCAGACCTTCAAAGGCTTGGGGGCTGGTCACTTCATGCAGCAAGTGGCGATCAATGTAGATCAAACAGGTGCCATCCGCGTCCTGATGCACGACGTGTTCGTCGAACAACTTATCGTATAAAGTTTTTGCCATTGCGCTCTCGCGATTCAGTTAAGACGACAACCCGCACAGAGCAGGCTGCATATAAATTTTTTCTTATTATGACAGGCGCAGTAACTGGGACAAGGACATTCACTATCCTAGTATTAGAACTACCAGGATAGCCAAATAAAGAAAAAGCCTAGCAATCTCAACATGATCGAAGGCCCTACTGGCCCGACAGCGCACGGCCGGCATCCGGTCGCCGGGGCACAACTGGTCTTTACTGATTTCCAGTCATCAATGACTAGGGCATTACTCATGCATAATCGGTCAGTAAAGCACGTGGCCTGGAGGAATAAACAGGCTGCTAAAAACCGGAAGAATCAAGCATCGCTAAAGAACGGTAGCTTGCTCCCCCCTTGTCTTACTTTCGATTGGATACGCCATGAGTACACTTCGCCTTCCCTACGACACCCTGTCTCCCAAAGCCTATCAAGGTCTGCTGCAAACAAAGCTGGCATTGGACAAAAGCAGCCTAGGTAAAGAGCTGATTGAGCTGGTGAACCTGCGAATTTCACAAATCAATGGCTGCTCCTTCTGCCTGGAGATGCACGCCTCATCCCTACGCAGCTCGGGCGTGGCCAATGCCAAGATAGACAGCCTGGCAGGCTGGCGCGTTAGCACGCACTTTAACGAACGCGAACGTGCGGCCCTGGAATGGACGGAATCGGTGGTGGATATCGCCCACACCCATGCCGCGGACGAGCACTTCGAGCCATTAAAAGCCCATTTCAGTGAGGCAGAGATCTCAGACCTGACTTTTGCGATTGCCTTGATGAGCGCCTTCAATCGTCTCGCCATCAGCATGCGCAGGTAAACGCGAGGAATGATTCTGCAACGGCAAGAAGCAAGATACCTACGCCACAACCCGCTTCAGTCCATCGGTGCCCGATAAATATCGCTGCACTACATCGAACTTGAACCGCTCGTCGTACTTCGCCATGTCATAACCCCCGAAAGTTGGAGTAATGTCCAACCTTCGGGGGTCAATTCAGGGGCGGCTCCCCAGTCTGCAGGAATGCGTTTACTTCAAATCGGCCTTCAGGGTTTCCAGGGCCGCTACAGCGCACGCTTCGTCCAGGTGGCCGCCAGGCGCACCGCCCACGCCGACGGCGCCTATCGTGTCATTGCCGACCTTGACCGGCACGCCGCCGCCCAGCAGCAAAAAACCCTGGATATCACCCAGATTGGCGGCGCCAGCATTTTTCTGCGAACCCTCCAGCATGGCACTGGTCAAGCTACGGGCCGAAGCGGACGTATAGGCCTTGTCGATACTGGCATTGACCGTATGCGGACCGGCCTGGTCAGCGCGTTGGAACGCACGCAGCACGCCGGCACGGTCAACCACAGCCGCCGCCACGTTATAGCCTTTGGCCGAACATTGCTTGACGGTTTCGGCAGCCAGACGATTAGCCAGATCCAGGGAGATGTTTTTTTCGGTCAGCACACCCTGGGCCTGGGCGGCACCAGCGGCGAACAACAACGCCATCAGAAGGGAAGAGCGCAACATAGCAGTAATCTCCATTTATCAGTTCCGACAACATTGTCGGCATGGAAAAACTATACTTGCGCCGCCCGCACGGGACTATTCGGACGCTTACCCTCGCCTCTACGTAGTTTTACGGAGAGGCACTCACCAAACTGGCGTAATACCGAATCAGGTGGGCCAGGTTATCGACCTGCAGTTTGGCAAACAGGTTGGCGCGATGCGTTTCAACCGTACGGGGCGACAGCGACAGCGCCCGACCTATCTCCTTATTGGTCAGGCCCTCGACAATCAGCGCCAGCACCTCGCGTTCGCGTTCGGACAAGCTGGTGTAGCGCTCACGCGCCCATTGATCGGCCGCAAGGCGCTCACGGCGGCGCACGTGCTGGCGCACAGCTTGCTGTACCGCGTCCAGCAGAACATCGTCACTGACCGGTTTTTCCAGGAACTCGACGGCGCCCACCTTGAAGGCGCGCCTGCACATGTCTACCGTGCCGTGCCCGGTCAACAGAATGATGGGCTGGTCCACGCCTTGCTCGACCAAAGTATCGAGCAAGGTCAGTCCGCTGATGCCAGGCATGCGCACATCAAGAATCAAGGCCCCGATAGACTGCCGATCGAAAGACTCCAGAAACTGCTGCGGATCCGCCCAGGTCTGCACCCGCAGCCCTACCGTGCCGATCAGCAAGGCCAGACTTTGACGCACGGCGGCGTCATCGTCCAACAGATGGATCAAGGGCGATAAGCTGGGGCCATTTTCGGTCGGGTTCATGATGATTCTTCGTCCACTCGTTGCAGTTCCAGCGCAAACACGGCCCCTCCCATGGGATCGTTGAACGCTGTCAAGCCACCGCCCATGGCCTGAGCCAGGGACTCACTCAGGCTCAAGCCCAGGCCCAGACCGTCGGAGCGCGTCGTAAAGAAGGGCTCGAACACGCGATCCAGATGCTGTGGGTCGATTCCCGGGCCGTTGTCACGCACGGTCAAGACCACGCGCCCTTGTCGCGGCAGCACCTCGATCCAGATGCGCGGATGACTGATCTGGGCGGCGCCCAAGGCGGATACGGCATTATTGAGCAGATTATGAATTATCTGTCCCAGCGCCACGGGCTCGCCGACCACATCGACATCATGTGGAGGAAGACGTTTCTCCAGGGTAATGCCATGCCGTTCCAACTCCGGCATCAGCAAGTGCACAGACTCCTCCAGCACCTGGGTCAAGGACAACGGGTAGCACTGATCAGCCAGCCCGCTTTCACGCAGGCTGTGCCGCAGACGCGTCAGCACGCTGGCCGCCCGCCTGATCTGCTCCACCGAGTGTGCCATGGCCTCACGCGCAGGCTCCAGGTCGGGGGGGTCTTCCTGCAACAGGCGCAGACTGGCTTGGGTATTAGCCAATACGGAGGTCAAAGGCTGGTTCAATTCATGCGCCAGACCCGCAGCCATTTCGCCGAGCGAATTCAAGCGGCCCACCTGCCCGATACGCAGCAGCTCCTGCGCACGCAAGGTCTGCTCACGTTGCTTGCGCACATAGATGATCAGCGCCACCAGCAAGGCGCTGGCCAGCGCGAACAGCGCCACTTGCCCCCAAGGCAGGTCGGCATAGCTCACGACGCGACGCGTGTGCAATTGAAAACGCTGGCTGGGGGAGGCCAAGGTCTTGCCAGACTGAAACACCACAGGCCCGGCATGGTCCAACCCCGGACTGATCACCCATTGTTGATCCTGCCACTCCAGCACCACGCGCACCGGGCTGCCATTACGCCGGAAAGGCCATTCGTCCCAGGCGATGGCGGCATTCAAGTCCAGTAGCACGGCAAAGCTGGCCGGGTGCGCCGCCGCCAGCAGGACATACCGCCCCTGTGCCAGTCGCACATCCGTTAATACGGCGCGCTCGGTCTTCAAGGACTGCAACTGCGCCTGCTGCCACTGAGGATTGGCCCACGCGATATCGCTCTCTTCGCGATAGATCGCCATGACCTGGGGAAACATGGCTTCCAGCGCTCCCAGACGTTCAATGCGCTGCACAGGCGGCTGCAACAGAGCCAGCATCTGCAAAATGGCGTCATGCTGGGCAAGACGCTGACCCAGCAGCCGGTAGGCAATATTGCTTTGCACCGTGAACGCCTCCTGTTGCCGCGACAGTTCAGCGCGCGTCAACACGGTGGCACCGGCCAAGGACAGGCCGAGCCAGATCAAAAAACCATACAGAAAGGTACGATGGCGCGATCTCATGGGTGCATTTTGAGGATGGGAAGCAATCAGGTAAATAGGCCAACTGGTTGATAAAACCAGGGTTTCCTATATTAAACAATGCCCCTGTCCCGCACCGTTGCGAGCGGTAAGCCCTGGGTCCGCAAGGCCGGCGGCAGCTTCTGCGAGCGCACGTGTCAAGGACCGTCGGCCAAGGGCAGGCCTGCACTGCAAAAACCTAAGGTCAGCCCAATTTTTGCAAGATAATCGATACGGAATAAAGTAAGCCTGCTTAAATCTATCCGGAGTCTATAAGGGGACATCTGTTCCCGCTCCATGATGAGAGCGACGCTTGGCAATCCTCAAAAAAGCCTCATCAAGGGCATTCTTCATTTCAAATTCGACTTCAAAAAATCAGCCTTTCACGGCTTAGCCGCCTGCTGATACAAAGGCATGACCCGCTCCGAGATTGCCTGTAAATCTGCAATCCGGGTTGAAGAAGCCGGATGGGTAGACAAAAATTCCGGCTGACTTCTACCCTGCTCCAAGGCTCCCATTTTCTGCCACAAAGTCACTGCCGCACGCGGGTCGTAGCCTGCTCGCGCAGCCAGCTCAACACCAATCAAATCCGCTTCGGACTCATGGGTGCGGCTATTGGGCAACTCAAACATCACTTCGCTAAGCGTACCGCCCAGATCATTCACCGCTTGCACGCCGGTCAGGGCGGACAGGACAGTCAAGCCAAAGGAGGTCGCCATTTTCTGGGAAACCTGCTCACGCGAATGCTCGCGCAAGGCGTGGGCCATTTCATGGCCAATGACGGCTGCCAGTTCCGCGTCCGTGGGTTGAATCCGTTTGATCAAACCACTGAAAACCGCCATCTTGCCACCCGGCATGCACCAGGCATTAACCTCGTCCTCATTGATGACGTGAACTTCCCAGTTCCAGGAGCGGGCGTCCGCCCGGAAAACACCGACTTGGCCAATCAGACGTTGGGCAATGGTTTTGACCCGACGAGTCTGGGACGCGTTCGTATCCAACGCCTTTTTCTGCCGCGCCTGAGACAGCACCTGAGCATAATTCTGGGCGGCCACCTGATTCAGCTCGGCTTCGGACACCAGATTGGAAATGAACTGTTTACGCTCGACCCCCACCGCCCCGCTTTGCGTGGTCTGCACCGAGGCGCAGCCCGTCATGGCCAGTATCAAACCGGCTGCCAAAAAGCGTTTTCCTGTCGCCATACCTTTCATGCTCAGCTCCAAAAAACAAATCCGACAAGAAGATGAAGTGCTAGACCCCTGAGCAAACCCTCAGACTCAGACACCGCACTGCGAGCGATGACGCAGGCAATGATCCATCAGCACAATCGCCAACAGGGCCTCGGCAATCGGTGTAGCACGAATGCCCACACAAGGATCGTGGCGACCCAGTGTCTGCACCTCGACCGCTTCGCCCGCACGGTTCACGGAAGGACGCAGGGTGCGAATGCTGGCGGTCGGCTTGATCGCCAGGGAAACCGTCACGGCTTGCCCGGACGAAATACCGCCCAGCACACCACCGGCCTGATTGGTCTTGAAACCGTCCGGGTACAGCGCGTCACCGTGCTCCGAGCCTTTTTGCGTGATGCAATCAAAGCCAGCGCCAATGGACACACCTTTGACGGCATTCAACCCCATCATGGCGTGGGCGATATCGGCATCCAGACGGTCGTAAATAGGCTCGCCCCAACCGGCAGGTACGCCTTCGGCCACCACTTCAATACGGGCGCCAATGGATTCACCTTCTTTGCGCAGCTCATCCATATAGGCTTCCAGCTGCGGCACCACGTCCAGATCCGGCGCGTAAAAAGGGTTTTGCTCGACCACATCCCAGCTTTTAAAAGGAATCGCGATGGGACCCAGTTGGCTCATATAGCCGCGAATCTTTACGCCAACGTGCTCGGCTAGCCATTTCTTGGCAATCGCACCGGCTGCGACGGTAGGTGCAGTCAGACGGGCCGAGGAACGACCACCGCCGCGTGGGTCACGGTTCTCGAACTTCTTCCAGTAGGTGTAATCGGCGTGTCCGGGGCGAAAGGTGTCCAGCAAATTGCCGTAATCCTTACTGCGTGCATCGGAATTACGAATCAGCAGGCTAATGGGCGTGCCCGTTGTACGGCCTTCGTAAATGCCGGACAGGATTTCCACCTGATCAGGCTCGCGGCGCTGAGTCACGTGGCGCGAGGTGCCAGGACGGCGGCGATCCAGTTCAAACTGAATATCCTGTTCAGACAGCTCCAGGCCCGGAGGGCAGCCATCAATCACTGCGCCAATCGCTGGACCATGAGATTCGCCATAATTCGTGACGCAGAAACTTTTACCTAGAGTATTGCCGGACATAGAGAGAGTGAACGCAAAGAAAGGGGGGAAATAAAAGACAGGCACGATTATGGCATTGTTCCCGAATCCGGACATGTTCTGCATCGCACCGGGTTTTTTTAGGAAGAGCAGCTGACTGCCAGCTCCGCACTGCCCTCAGGTGGCGGCATGGCATAAGCCTCAAAGCCGGCCCGCTCGGTGTAGGGATCGCGCAGCAACATCAGCAAGGTATCGATTTCGCTGGCATCGTCCTTGGCAGCGGCCTGAATGGCCTGCTCGGCCAAGTGGTTACGCAGCACATACAAGGGATTGACGCGATTCATAGCCTCGCGCTGCTCTGGCGTGTCAGAGCCGTCCAGTGTCAGACGTTGGCTATAGGCTTGCCACCAAGCCTGAGCCTGATCTTCAGAACCTTCAAACAGGCTCAGGAAAGCCTCGGGCGCCTTGCTGGCCTGTGCCAGAGCACGGAAGGACAAGGTGAAATCCGCCCCGCTGTTATGCAGTAAGCGCCACCAATCATCGACCAGTTGGGCATCATCAGCCTGCCAGGTACGCAGGCCGAACTTGGCCTGCAAGTTGGCGTGATAGCGATTCAGAAAACTGGCTTCAAAGGTTTGCAGATGCGCTTTGACCGTTTCAACATCTGGCTCCAGCACCATCAAGGCGCTGGCCAGGCGGTACAAGTTCCAATGCACAACCGCAGGCTGCGCGTTCCAGGCATAACGGCCTTGGTTGTCGCTATGATTGCAGACGTGATTCACGCGGAATTGATCCATGAATCCGTACGGGCCGTAGTCAATGGTCAGGCCCAGAATGGACATATTGTCGGTATTCATGACGCCGTGACAAAAACCGACGGTTTGCCAGTCGGCCACCATCTGGGCGCTGCGGTGCGTGACTGCCTGCAAGAAACGGCAGACGCGCTCTTGCTCCGAATCGCCTTCGAGCAGCAGTTCCGGATAAAACTCTCGCAATACGTAATCCAGCAACTCACGCACACGCGTGGCGTCATTAGCCCAATGCTCGAACGAGCCAAACCGTACAAAGCTGGGGGCAACACGGGTCACAATCGCGCCCGTTTCCACGGTCTCCCGGTACACAGGCGTATCCGAGGTCACCAGGGCCAAGGCCCGGCTGGTGGCAATACCCAAACCAGCCATGGCTTCACTGGCCAGATATTCGCGCACACTGGAACGCAGCACGGCACGGCCATCGCCCATACGGGAGTACGGGGTTTTACCGGCGCCCTTCAACTGCAATTCCTGCGGGCCCGTGGGCGTGTCGATTTGCCCCAGCAAATGTGCGCGGCCATCGCCCAATTGCCCAGCCCAGACACCGAACTGATGACCACTGTATACAGCCGACACCGTCAGACCACCGGGCAAGGGAGCCTGGCCACTGACCACATCCAGGAACTCCTGCTCACCCAAACGGGAAACATCCAGGCCCAGTTGCGCCGCCAATTCTTTATTGACATGCAGCAAGCGGGCATTGGCCAAGGGTTGCGGCGGAACCGCCGTATGGAAAGCCGATGGCAGATCGGCAAAATGGTGACTGATGGCCAGGCCATCGAACAAGCTGGACATACAGACCCCCTTAGGCCGATTTGGCGGCTTTGGCAGCCTCGGCTTTTTCGGCCTTGCTACGCTGCTTGGCCGCTTTCTTGGCTGGCCAAAGATAGAAAATGGCGCAGAAATAATAAATCAGCGATAAAACAATTTCTGCCATCGCCCAGGGCAACACATCCGCCACCGGGTCAGACCAGGCACGCATGACCCCTTCTGCGAAATACAGCAGAATCATCATGGACGTCCATTGCAGGGTATACAAATTGCCCTTGAGCACGCTGCGCAGCGGCAGCACCAAAGGAATCACTTTCAGCACCAGCCAGGAGCCGCCGGGTTTCAAGGGCGCAAAATGAAGCTCCCAGGCCAGGCACAAAGCAATCAAGGCGACCAAAGCCAGGGCCGCCACTCGATGAAGTATGGGGTTTAAAGGTTCATGCATGCTGTTATTATCACCTGAACCCTGTCGAAAAGCAGCGTCCGCCGCATCAAACCGCTATGAAAAACGACGAGAACTTTCCTATGTCCTCTGAGCAAGCTGAACAAACAGACTTGAATCCAGAAAACATCGACCCTGCTTTGCGGCAGGAGCCCGCGCCCGCCCCCACTGCCAAGCACCATTTTTTAAGTGTGGCGCGCTTTGCCATCAAACGGGTGGCCGAAAAAGATCTGATGAAGGTGGCCTCCAGCCTGACCTACACCACCATTTTGGCCATTGTGCCCATGTTGACGGTGGTGCTGGCCCTGTTCACCGCTTTCCCCCTGTTTCAGGAATTTGAAAGTGCTCTGGAAGGGTTCTTGACCCGCAATCTGATGCCCGAGGTGGTATCAGAGAACATCATGCTGTATCTGAACCAATTTGCTGCCAAAGCCTCCGGCCTGACCGCAGTGGGTAGCTTGTTCCTGATTGTCACGTCCATCATGCTGATCATGACCATTGACGAGACCTTCAACAATATTTTCCAAGTTCATACGCAGCGTCCCCTGGGCCAGCGCCTGCTGGTGTACTGGGCCATTATCTCGCTAGGTCCGATTCTGACCGGTGCCAGCCTGTGGGCCACCACCATTCTGGCGCGGGAGTCCATGGGCTATATCGGCAACCTGTCTGGCATTGTCTCCTTTGCTCTGGCCTATGTGCCTTTCCTGTTTACGACCCTGGGTCTGACGGCGCTGTTTATGTATGTGCCCAACCGCCGCGTGTGGTGGCGTGATGCCCTGATCGGCGGGGTGGTCACTGCCGCCTTGCTGGAGTTGATGAAAGCCGGCTTTGCCTTTTACCTGACTCGCTTTCCCACCTACACGATTATTTACGGTGCCTTTGCCATCCTGCCGATCTTCCTGCTGTGGATTTATATCTCCTGGCTGATCGTCTTGCTAGGCGCTTCCATGGTGGCAATTTTGCCCGATTGGCGTGGACGTAACTGGGTCAAGACCAATGTGCCCGGCATCGCTTTTACCGATGCCGTCAACCTGCTCTATCAGTTGTGGCTGACCCGCCAGAACCAGCAAGGGCTTAGCGTACGTGAACTTAGCCACAAGCTGGAACGCGACCCGGACGAGCTGTACGTCATATTGTGCAAGCTCAAATCCATGGGGCTGATTGCTGACACCCAGCAAGACAGTGACGAGCAATGGGTGCTCAGTTGTGATTTGCGTCAAGTCAGCCTGAAACAACTGACCAACGCATTTTTGCTGGACCGCGCCCATACTCACGAGGGTCCGCTAGAATATGTATTCAATTATCTTTCTCAGTTTTTCGATCAGCGACTATCCAATCTGGAAGAACTGTTTGAGTCGCCGCAAGGTATTCTGACAGGACAACCAGCCATACTAAACGCCGATCCCGGTCAGGAGACCCAGTATGCTAAAAGTCAGTGAAATCCTGCGTGTCAAGGGAGACACGCTTTATACAGGCACCCCCGAAATGACCGTCGAAAAAGCGGTACAGAGCATGAGCGAGCTGGATATTGGTTCGCTGGTGATCATGGAACATGGTCAGTTGGTGGGTATGTTGACCTTTCGCGAGATCATTCGCCACTGGCACGCCCAGGGTAATAAAGCCCAGGGGTTTACCGTGCGCAGCATCATGGATGACGCCCCCGTCAGTGTGACCCCCAACACCAGCGCCGACGAAGTGCAGCGTCTGATGCTGAACAACCATGCACGCTATATGCCCGTAATGGATGGCCCGGTGCTGATGGGGGTTATTTCCTTCTTTGATATGGCGCGCGCCATTGTTCACGCCCAGCAGTTCGAGAACAATATGCTCAAAGCCTATATACGCGACTGGCCTACCGATTCCGAGCAGGCCAGCGCGCCCTGATCCACCGAGTCCAGCCGCCTTTACTGTCGGCGCTGCAATTGCTCCCAGGCCTGCGCAAGCAGGCCTGGGTCGTTTTTGGCCAGCCAGGTGTGATCCGACAAGGTACGACGCCACTGGCGTGCGCCCTTCTTGCCGTGCGGCCAGCCCAGCATGCTCTTGATCACAATGCGCAACGGAACACCGGCCTGAACATGATGCCGCGCATACGCAATCATCTGTTCGACGACCGAATCTTCATCCAGCAGTACATCCTCGGGCCACAGGCGACGATGAATCTCACTTAATATCGCAGGCGTATGCCAGGCGGCCCGGCCCAGCATCACACCATCGAACTGTTCTTCCAACGCGACCGCTTGATCAGGCTCCTGAATGCCGCCATTCAAGATGAACCGTGCATCAGAAAAGTCCTTTTTCAGTTGCATGGCCATGTCATAACGCAAAGGTGGAATCTCCCGGTTGTCCTTGGGCGACAAGCCTTTCAAAACCGCATTGCGGGCATGCACCGTAAAGACACGACAACCGGCCTCGAACAGCGTCCCCACAAAATCTCGCACAAAATCATAGGACTCGTTGTAATCCAGCCCCAGCCTGTGCTTGACGGTAACAGGTACAGACACCGCGTCCTGCATGGCTTTCACACAGTCAGCCACCAATTGCGGCTCGTTCATCAAACAGGCACCAAAAGCGCCTTTTTGTACTCGCTCCGAGGGACAGCCGCAGTTCAGATTAATTTCGTCATAGCCCCACTTTTCACCGGCCAGGGCACTGGTGACCAAGGCGTCCCGATCGCTGCCACCCAGTTGCAAGGCCACCGGATGCTCGGCCTGATCAAAATCCAGATGGCGCGCCTGATCGCCGTGCGTCAACGCGCCGGTGGTGATCATTTCCGTAAACAGCAAGGCGCGCGGCGCCAGCAGTCGATGAAAAAAGCGGCTGTGGCGGTCAGTCACGTCAATCATGGGCGCCACACTCAAACGCCACATCTGGCTGTCCGGCATCACAAAATTAGTCATAAACAGGGAGCAAAGAGCCTGATAGCAGGCTTGGTAAAAAGAGAAAACACCCATTTTAATGGTTTCAGCCGACCACAGGATGAAGATAAAGCGCGGTAAATCGTCGCAAGGCCCCAAAAAACCGGCGCACTAGTCTAAAATCGGCCGTTTGACCTACTCGCGCGCCTAATAGTGCGCCAACAACCGGACCCTTACTGAAAGCATGGCTGTTTTTACTTCCGTCAGCGAACTTGATGCCCGTGAACTACTGGAACACTACACACTTGGTGAATTTGTGTCCTTACGAGGCATTACCGCCGGCATTGAAAACACCAATTACTTTCTGAGCACGACCCAGGGCGAGTACGTTCTGACTTTATTTGAAGTCCTGACGCTGGAACAGTTGCCTTTCTACATCGAGCTGATGCACCATCTGGCGGCCAAGGGCGTTCCGGTGCCAGAACCGATGACACGCCGCGATGGTAAACGCATCTGTGTCATGCACGGCAAACCTTGCTCGATTGTGACACGCTTGCGTGGCGGCTACGAGCCCGAGCCTACGGTGGAACACTGCCGGCAGATCGCCCGCACCCAGGCCCAGGCCCACTTGGCCGCTCAGGACTTCCCCCTGGAACAGCCCAATCTGCGTGGCTTGAGCTGGTGGAAAAGCACCGTACCCCAAGTCCTTCCCTTCCTGGATGCCAGCCAGTCCGAACTGATACAGACCGTTCTACAAGAACAAAGCAATTTTGCCGATAGCGATACCTATCGCTCCTTGCCGCAAGGCCCGGCCCACTGCGACCTGTTCCGCGACAACGTGCTGTTTGCAGGCACCTCGGACGCGCCCCAGATGGGCGGCATCATCGACTTTTACTTTGCCGGTTGCGACACCTGGCTGTTTGACGTGGCTGTGGCTGTTAACGACTGGTGCATCGACCGTCTGAGCGGTGCCTTGAGCCAGGAAAAAGCCCAGGCCTGGCTGGAGTCCTACGCCCAGGTACGCCCCTTTACTGAAGCAGAGCACAGCGCCTGGCCGATATTGATTCAAGCTGCCGCGCTGCGCTTCTGGATCTCGCGCCTGTACGACTTTTATCTACCTCGCCCCGCTCAAACCCTCAAGCCGCACGACCCACGGCACTTTGAGCGTGTGTTGCGTCAGCGTCGCGACCATGCTGTACCGGCGCTCCCTCGATAAATACGGATACTGATATGCAAGCAGCCAAGCTCCCCTTTCTTTACGGGTGGTACTGGATTCAGGAAGGAATGCGCTTGTTCAAGCTGCAACCAGCCGCTCTGTTTTTCTGGAGCCTGATCACCTCTATCCTGATCAACCTAAGCAATATCTTTCCCATCGTAGGCCAAATGGTGCTGATCGTGCTGGTCCCGACCATGACCTTCATTATTCAGAATGCCTGTCGCCGCATTCATCAGGGGGAGGTCATCCGCCTGGGCATGTGGACCGAGCCCTTGAAACCCGCTCCTGTACGCAACCGCCTGATCAAGCTGGGCCTCATTTATCTGCTGGCCTGCCTGGTCGTGGGCTTTGTGGCGACCTTCCCCTTTGTGAATGAGCTATCGCAATTGATGGACAATAGCGATGCCACTCCACAGGAAGTCATGGCGGCCTTTCGCAAGCCTATTATTTTGTTCTTCGTGCTGTACCTGGGCCTGTCCGCCCTGTTCTGGCACGCTCCGGCTCTGGTAGGCTGGCATGCCATCCCGGTCAAGCAAGCCTTGTTCTTTTCCATGGTGGCTTGCTGGCGCAACAAAGCCGCCTTCCTGCTGTACGGCCTGTGCTGGGCGGCGGCCTTCTTCGCCATCCAAACCCTGGGCGGGCTGTTGCTGGGGGCCGGTTTGAGCCCAGGCACAGCCACCATGGTGCTGACACCTATCAACCTGACCATGGCCGCCATCCTGTACGCCAGCTTCTACCCGGCTTACCGCAGCGTATTTGGTGATCCGATGCGCGATACTGAGCAAGGCTAAGCCCAGTCCAACCATACCCCGCCCCCTGTTTGACGTATTTTCTGCAGGGCGGCGGCCCAAGGTGCAAACTGCTCCGGCCCGGACAGATAACCAAGCGGCGCTTCCAGGACCGATCTGGCCTTTCTATGCCACCGTACTGCTCCTGGCGATACTGCCGGACAAAACCTCAAAGGCTGATCACTTTCATCCAGAAAGCAGATATCCAGAGCCTGACGCATTCCCCATAAATGAACCGCTCTGCACGGCCGCAGCCACACGGCGGTTGCGAAACCCTTGTGCTGTGGCAGTGCCTTCCAGCCACGCCAACGAGCCCAGAAAGTATGGGCATCAAATAAATACAGGCCTCGTCGCTGCGTCTGTTGCAGCGGCTGTTTGATCAATACTGATATGGACATCCCCTAGCCTCCCCCTGCCAGCCACGGGCCGAGCAGGCTCATCGCAATCACCAAGAATGTGCAGGGGAAAATACACACCACCAAAGGGGCCAGCAAATAAACGGGTAGCTTGAGGGCTCTTTGCTCGGCTTCCAGGTGCAAATGACTACGCAGCTTTTCTGCTTGAGAGCGTAGCAACAAGGCCAAGGACAATCCCGTGTCCTGCGCCAGCTCCAAAGACAAGGCCAACTCCTCCAGCTCGGCCTGCCTGAAGCTCAAAGCGACATTGCGCATCGCTTGTGGCAAGCGTCGTCCTGCCCGAACCTCGCCCTGTACCTTGTTCAAGCTGATCAGCAAACTGCCTTGCGGTAGGGCCTGCGTTGCACGCGCCCAGGCCTGCTGCAAGCCCAGCCCAGACTCGACAGCCAGCACCAGCAGATCCAGAAAGAAGGGCAAATCCCGGCGGCAACGGGAATGATGCTGACGCTGCAGTTTTCTTCCCCGTGAGATAGCTTGTAATACGCTCAGGAAGAAACCAATCACAGTCAGCCCTGCAAGCTCCATCAATGAAGCCCCCTGAGTCAACAAGAAAGCACTAACAAGGCTTGTGAGCAGTCCAGTCAAAGCCACACGTTTGCTTAAAAAGCCCCGTACCTCCTGGGCATACGAACCCCACAATCGCTCCGGCCACTCATGTACAAAAGGCAGGGATAGGCAGAGACTCAGAACTCTGGAAAACGGTGCCTCCCACGCCTGCCAAGCCGCCTGCCCCAAACTGCTGCCACCTTGCAGCAAAAGCAGATAACGACCGCGCCACGCCCACAACAATGCGATCAGGAACAAGGCCGCACTCAGGGCAGAGAGTATCCAGATCATTGCGAGCATACTCACCCCTCCCCTCGCAGAATCACTTGCATCCACCACAACCCCATCAGCAGCATGGCTACGAGCGCTCCCGCCACCCAAACGCCCAATGTGTTGAACCAGGCTTGCTCAAATGCTGTGGCATCCAGAAGGTATAAAGCTCCCGCCACAAAACCCGGCAAGCAGAACATGATTCGCGCCTGCAAACGGGCCTGAGCGGTCAAGGCAACAATCTTGTCCTCGATAGTCAAACGTGCCCGAATGGTTTGCGCCAGTATCTTCAAGCGTTCCCCTAACCCCGCCCCCGTACTCTGGCCCATCTGCAAGGCACTGACCAGCATGGCCAGTTCTGACACCGGCACTCGCTCCACGAGCTCCTGATACGAGTCCTTGGCACTCGCACCCAGGCGCTGCTGACGCAAGAGCAAACGCAACTCTTGCCCTAAGGGCGCAGGCAAAGATTGAGCCAACTGCTGCAAGGCCGCTTGCAAAGCCAAGCCTGCTTGCAGACTCAAGGCCAAAGACAGCACAAAGTCCGGCAGTTGTCGTCGTAGCGTCTCCAGGCGACGCCGTCCCATCCAGCGCAGAACCACTAAAGGCGTTACCGCAGCCAACAAGGTCACCAACGCTGCCAGCCAAAACGACGGTATCAGCCACCATGCGGCCAGAAAGATCAGAAGCAAACCAGCCCAGGCCACAAAAGCAAGATACTGGCTGCGTACGAACACAAAATGCGACTGCAAGCTCTGCTCGGACTGTTTAAGAAGTTGCTGTCTATAGCGCTTAGCGAGACGCTGCCCTGAACGCAGCAACACATAAGCCAAAGCGGTGGTAGCCAAGACAATCAACAAAATACTGAGCAATTTCATGCTTGCCCCTCTGATGGGGAGACATATTCAGACCTCAAGCCGCTGGCCGTAAAACCAAACTCCGGGCGGTAACTGTACAGAGTCTGCAATTGAATACGCTGCGCTTCTATACCGGTTACTTCCACAATCTCGTGAACTAAACGCTTGCCATCGGGCAAACGGCTCAGTTGCACAATAATGTGCAGCGCCCGCGCGATATGCTCCCGCACGACCAGCAAAGGCAAATCCAGGCCCGCCATCAAGACCATACCCTCCAGGCGCGACAAAGCATCACGTGGGGTGTTCGCATGCAAGGTCCCCATCGATCCTTCATGGCCTGTATTCATGGCGGACAACATATCAAAGGCCTCCGCCCCCCGACACTCTCCGACCACAATCCGGTCTGGCCGCATGCGTAAGGATTGTCGCAACAGGCTCCGTATATCCACCTGCCCCTGACCTTCTGCATTCGCAGGCCGTGACTCCAAAGCCACCCAATTACTGTGCTGTAACTGCAACTCGGCTGCATCTTCCAAGGTCACGATTCGCTCTCCCGAATCGATGCAGGTGCTGAGCACATTCAGCAAGGTGGTTTTACCTGTACCCGTTCCGCCTGAGACCAGAATATTGCAGCGCCGCTGCACCGCCTGTTGCAGAAAATAGGCCATCTCCGGCGACAAACTACCCGTCTGCAACAGATCCTCCAGCCCCAGGCGTCGTTTGGGAAATTTGCGTATGGTCACGCAGGTACCCTTGACCGCAATGGGCGACAGTACCGCATGGAAACGCGAGCCATCGGCCAATCGTCCATCCACTGCGGGCGAGCTGATATCCAGCCGTCTACCCAAGGGAGCCAGGATGCGGTCAATAATCGCCCGCAAGGCCGACTCACTGCTGAACACCAGAGGATGGGCTTGGAGCCGCCCCGCCTGCTCGACAAAAACTCGGTCGTAATGGTTGACCATGATCTCCGAGACCGAGGTATCTGCCAGCAAGGGCTCCAAAGGTCCCAAACCCACCGCCTCAGCGCAGACACTGGCCTGCAGTCTGGCCTGTTCATGCTTGGGGACAGCACATTGGGCCTGGATCAAGCGACCTAGACAATCAAAGGCTTCCTGCTCCAGCTGCTTGTCGCTTACGCGAGACAAGTCCCGACGCTCCAGCTCCAAAGCACTCAACAAAGCTTGATGCAAGCGTTGCTGCTCTTGCCTGAATAGCTCACTGTCGGATACTGGGAGATCTGCTTGCCCGGAAGTGAAAAAGCCTTGCTCGCCTTGTGCGGTCAGTCGCGGCTCCTCCAATACAAAAGACGGTTGTTCCGGGGCTACCAATGGACTTTTCAAGCTCGAAACAGCCACATCACTTCGTGATGGAACCTCCTGCCCAAAGCCCGTAATCCGCAGCTTGAACCCACCCAACACCAGCACATCGCCCAGGCGCAAGGGCCCGTCGTCATAAACCCGTTTGCCGTTTAGCTGCACCCCTGTCAAAGAGCCATGGTCCTGGATGTACACTGCCCCTGCCCGCTGCAACAAACTGGCATGCTGCCGTGCGATACGCCAGGATGGCAGAACAACATCACAGGCAGGGTCACGCCCTATCAAGGCCGGCAAACTGACCGCACAAAGACGTGTCGCCCCCAACTCTGACTCAAGTTCAAGGTTCAACACGAAACACCTCACTATCGGGTTCTGCCCATTGCGACCAGGCTCCTTGTCCTGCCCCCTTTGGAGTGGCGCGCACAGGCGTGTTCAAGCGTGGAGCGTCAGGAAAAGTCTGGTCCAGCCACTGGGCAGCATTCGCCTGCCGAGCCAACAAATCCGGATGTTCTGCCGCCACCAATGTCGGGGTCACAAAGACCGCCAGTTCCGTCTCCTGCCGGGCAAAGCGTTCGGAACGAAACAAGGCACCCAGCACTGGCAAACTGGCCAGCCCCGGCAAGCGATCCACATGCCGGGACTCTTCACGTGAAATAAATCCTGCCAGCACCAAGGTCTGCCCGGAACGCACGTTGAACTCGGTTGAAGCTCGTCGGGTTTTCAACGCCGGCCCGGCAGGTTGGGACAAGCTGGCATCCACAGAGCTGACTTCGACCTCAATCTGCGAGCGCACCAAGCCACCACGCTCGACCCTCGGCACGATACGCAGAGATACACCATAAGGCTTGAAGCTGGTCTTGCTGTTTCCCTTGTCATCCGTGGTGGTGTAAGGCAGCTCGCCCCCAGCCAGAAACTCGGCTTGCGAACCACTACGCGCCAGAAGCTGCGGCTGCGCCAGAACCACCGCATGCCCTTCCTGCGCCATGGCTTGAACGCGAGCAGACATCAAGGCGCCAATGCCAAAGAACGCCGCCCCCTGCTTGGCAGGGAATGCCAAAGGCAGGACCGCTTCACCCGGCCTATCCAGAAACTGATGGGTGGCCGCATCCCAGGCACCTCCCATACTCAAACCACCCTGTGAGCTGCCATCCCAGCGCACGCCCAGCTCCCGCAGGCTGTTGCGCGGCACCTCGACCACCTGAACGTCCAACAAGACCATTGGCTCCCAACCGTCCTGCTGCGTAAAATCCAGTAATTGAGGGTGCTCCTGGCTTAACGCCTGAATGCGTTGCTTGTCCTGATCGCTTAAGCCCTCTCCTTCCAGCACCAGCTTTCCGCCCAATTCGCTGACACGTAGCTCGGGAATGCGCTCTAGCAAACTTCGTAGCTCCGCTAAGGTTTGCCTCTGGTTTTCGGGTGACACCTCAACGTGGTAGGACTGACTTTGCCCGGAATGGGACCACACTTGCACCACAGTGCTCCCGGTCTTGCGCGCAAACAAAATAAGCTCGCCCGATTCTGTAGTGACGGCGTGAACAATGTCGCCGTCCCCCACCGCTACCCGCTCAACCTGTGTCTCGGACAGCACCATCAACTCACCCACTTGCAGCCCCAAGCCCTGAGCCTGACTTTGCAGGCTTGCGCCAAACAGGGCTCCGAACAACAAGCTCACAACTGCCCACCTGGGCCCATAGCGATTTCTATTCATGGTGCTGCCCCACAGAAAAACTGTCCGGCATATCCAGCCAACCCAGGCGCTCCACCTCAGCCTGCTGCCCAAGTTGCCCTGCCGGTTTGTTGCCGTACAAAACCTGCACAGGCTGTTTGGGCCTTGCACCCGGCCCCAGCCCCAGAATATCGGCCAGCTCACCGCGCACGGCAGCCTGATGGGGCGTGTGATCATCCGGATTGCGCAGCAAGGCACTGATACGTCCATGTTGTCTGGCCGCCAGCAACTTCAAGGCATCGTCCGGACCCACATCCAAGGTCAAGGTGTTGTAGGCATCCTTATCCAATCGGGCCGTGGCCGAACCTTCACCCGACTTTTGTCCTGTTGCCAAAACAAGAACAGACTGCAACAACGGCGCCGTAACCCGCCGTTGCCTGTCATCAAAGCTGACATAGATATCAATCAAGTCTCCCGGTCGAATCAAACCCGACACCGAACTGATCGCATCCACCGGTACAGTCAATGCACGCCTGCCAGATAACAGTTGCTGTGAAAACGGGCTACTGACTTCCTGCACGTGCGCCTTACTGATCAAGTCACCTGCTCGCAAAGGCTGGCTCAGCACTTGCCCTACTAGATTCTCAAACTGCGCCACATCCCAACTATCACTAGGCACCAGTTCTGCAGGAAAGGCACGGGCGGCCAGATGCTCCGCTTGCAGCACGGTCCCCGCCGCCAGGCCGGACGCGGCCACCACCCGATCCAACTGGACACGATGCGCCGCCTGTTGCAACGCTTTTTCCTGCCGGTCCAGATAACGACTACTGGTCCCGGCTGCCATCAAACCAGCCAACAAGGCCAAGAGGCCAAACCCTGCGCTGGGATGACGACATAGCCACAAGAACTTTGCTCGCATCATGAGACCTCCTTTTCACAGGCACGGCAGATCAAGAGCAAGTAATCTTGCTGCTCATGCTCCAGTTCCATCACATCCAGCTCGGCTGGACCTTTGCGCCAGTAACGCTCACCCGCCTGCGCTCCCCAATCTTTGCGACGCAAGTCGGCTTGCCATCCAGGTTCGGCCACCAGCAGCCAGCTTTGCACTTGCCCTGGCTGTTCGTGCTGCCACAAGACAGCACCGCCAATGGGTGGTGCTGCAGACAAAAGAGGTGGCGGGGCAAACGCCTGAGCGTTTTCAGAAACACTTAACAAACCCGACAAGACGGGGGTTTGTATATCCTCCAGCCACAAAACGCAGTTCTTGCCCTGTTTGGCACGCAGGAACACCCATTGCCCCTCCGTTCTGATTGCTCCGTAATGCACACCACAGAATGGCTCTAGATGAGAAGCCAAGGTCTGCGCATCCAGGCTAGTTTTCAGCCCCCAGCTATACACGGGCCCAACAGCAGTCTGTGCCGCCTGCATTTGATTCCACTGAATCCGGGGATCCTGTATAGGCCCCGTCAAAGCCTGCGTTTTGGCCGGCACAGGGCTGAACATCAACAAAAACAGCAAGAGCAAGGCAAGCAGTTGTCTCATGGCTGCTCCTTGGGGCCATGATCCGGCACGTAGTCCTGCCACCGACTCAACCAGTCCACATCAGCTTGCGCTCGTCCCCAAGCCGCGTCCATAGGCCCTGCATGTCGTATCGTTTCTCTGGCAGCGGGTCTGCTCGATCCCACTGCCTCACCCCAAGCAGTCGTACTGTTTTCCAAACGCTGACGAGTCTGCTGTGTACTGGCCGCCTGCCCCGCAGCCGCCCACAAGTGAGATTGGCGCTGCAATTGCGTCTTGGTCCTCAACGCCTCCAGCCAGCGCGGCCACGGAATGGAAACGCGCGACTGTGCCGTCCAAAATCCGCTACGCAGACTCAAAAGCTCCCATTGCAGGGACTGGGCTGTCGCTATCGGGGATGCCAAAAATCGGGCAGGTGCCGTCTCGTGAGCAGGACTGCTTCCAACTGAAACCGGCTTGCCATGAGCGTCATGCATAAACAGGCTCAAATGCGTGCTGTGCTGCATTTGCTGCAAGCGATACTGCTGCTGCATCAGCCAACGCCCCGCCATCACCATCAAGCCCAACACCACACCCAGCAAACAAGCCTCGATCAGCGCCATCCCTTTTTGTCGCTTACTCATGATTGGCGCCCCCCTGGATCCATCAACCGTGCCTGCCAGAAAGGCAGGAACAGACTGGGATTGGGGCTCACCCCAGAATCTGCGCTATCCGGTGGCCGGGAGAAAAACGATTGAGCCGCCGCCCGTGTATGAACGGTCTGACCCAAATGGCCTTGGGCCTGCAAAGTCAGCACCAGATCGGGGCCAGCGCTGTGCTCTGAATCTGACAAAGCATACCCATCTACCCACGGCCTTTGACTCCAGGGCCTGGCATCGCGTCGTGCCCAGGATTGCGCCACCGTATTGCTTTGAGCAGATAGCAAAGAGCCATTGCCCTGCTCCAGCGCCCACTTCCAGAAGCTCTGCCCAGAAAAGTCATCCGGTGCATCAATCCCGGACGCATGCGCAGGTGTTTGCAAGGCCCACGCCATGGCATATTCCCGGAAATAACAGCCTATCCAACGGTTGGAACGCACCATATGCATGGATTGCGTATCGTTGGAATGCCAGCGACCCGAACGATCAAATTCGGTACGACCTGCGCGACGCAAACGATGCCGCCACAAGGGACAACGCCGATCCACACCGGGATAAGAGCGAGCCTCGTAATCCCGAGGGGCCAGAAAGCCATACAAGGACACCAAATGCGTCAAACCCGGCTGCCACTGTGTTTGCCCGGATTGTGGTGACAGGAACTGCGGCCAATCGTCCTTCTCAAGCTGCCAGCGAATTGCTTGGGCGGGCCAGTCTGGCAAGCTGCCATCCAAGGTCGCCTGAATAATGGCCTGTCGGCGCTGCGGCAAACCCGCTACCAACTGCTGTTGGGCCTGCGCCAGAACTTGATGAATCAAACGCTGATGGGCTTGAAAAGCCTGTTCCAAGGCCTGCTGATTGTCCTCGGCAGAACGCGCCTGGGTATACGCCAGGCCATGAGCAGGGCCAAACATCATGGCGACTAAATGCGCAGGTGGATTCGCCCGACGCGCTTGCCCGGACTGGGTCTGCGCCGCCCTGTCCCACGTTGCCAAGGTCAATAAATGCCCCAAAGCCAGTTGATGCCCCAACTGCGCCCGGTTGATATAAGACAGCAGATTCAAGGTACGCGCCTGCTCGGTGGCGGCACCATAGGCCGCCGCATCCAGCACCAAGGACAAGCGCCCTTGCTGCTCGGCAATCTGGTTCACATGAATGTAGCCGCCCCAGGCGATAGACAGGAGCGCCAGCGCGATCAGCCCCCAGGCCAGCGCCGCCCCCTCTTGTGGATAGTCGGGCTGCCTCATTGCGCATTGCCCGTAAAAGATTTCAGGCTCTTGGCGCTGCCTTGAGCGGCCGCAGCAGAAGCGGCTGATTGCGCTTGTTGTGTCTGCTCGGAGCCATCCTCGCCCGCCAATTCCTTGGCCATGGCCGCAGTCTGGTTGCGAATCACCTGACCAAAGGACTGGTACACCGCAATGGCCGCCACAGCGACCAAAGCCACAATAATTAAATACTCGACCATACCCTGGCCGCGCTGCCGCCTGATGAACTGTCTCATTGGAATCTCCCAAAAGTCAGTTCACAGTCTGCCCCTTGTCAGCGAGCCAGAATATCCGCAAAAGCCGAGCCGGATGGGCTTGTCCGGCTACGGTCTATGCGGCTACTTCATATAACACTTGGCACTGTCAGCGTCACAAAGCTTGCAGGTCAATACGAGCCACCTGATCAACAGGCTCCGGCTCCCCTTTTTTTGCAAATGGCCGCTTTACACTGACATAAAGCTGCTGACCGTCAGGCGTCACAGAAATCGTGTTGGGATGCACTGGCAGCGTAATAGTCTGTTTGATGGCATAGCTGCTAGCGTCGATGACACTCAGCGTTCCACTGCCTCGGCTGGCTACATACACTTCATTGCGAATCGGGTTATAGCGTATCCCCACCGGCATGTATCCCGTGGGGATTTTGTGCAGAATGGCACCCGTTTTCAGGTCAAACACCAAGGTGCCTTCACTATTATTCAGTTGATTGGCAAACAAGCGTTCACTCTTGCTATCCAAGGCCGTATTGACCAGAAAACGTCGCCTGATATCGCTAGGCGACAGCTTCTCCGCGATGCGGTTTTCACCAACCAGTTCCCAACTTTGCGTGTCGAACACTGCATAGGCCGCCGTGCCACTGGCCAGCAATTTATGGTTCGCTGCATCCAGGGTCAAACCTGCCGTGGGCGCTTCAAGGTCGCGCAGAATACGGTTTGTCGAGAAGGTCTTGCCGTCAATAACCCAGATAAAACCAAGATCTGTCACACCACTGACGATGACCTGATTGGCAGCTTCATCCACCACGATCTGGCGTGTATGCACCGGCTCGCCCTTGGCATCTTTGACGCCATGATGCAAGGTTCCCTTGAGCGTACCCGTTGACGCATCAACAGCTGAAACAGCGCCATCCCGGGTATGACCGGCATAGAGCGTGTTGGTACGCGCATCCAAGGTCAGAGCAAATGGCTTGAATGGCAGATCAATCTTTTTCCGTACGGCCAGGCTGACTGGATCAAGCTGATAAATCGAGCCGCCTCCCTTGCTGGTGAATTCCTCCGTACTCGCCACAAACACGGCCTTGGAGGCCGGGCTGTACACCAGCTCGTAAATGCCCGGCGCAACTTCCCGTTGCAGGACGGCCTCTGACACCGGAGTAGATACGGCAGCAGTCGCCGCTACTGGCGTGGGTGCCGCATGAGACGCGCCAGTCAGCAAAAACAAGGGCAGCGCGGCTGCAAGAACGGAACGCTTGCTGCGCGTTAAATAAGTAAATTTCTTGGACATACAAACCTTTTTAAAAACACCCCTGGCGGAAACGGCCAGGAAAAATGACAGATGCAAACTCAGAACCGCTGACTGACCGTCAGCAAGACCTGGCGAGGTTTGCCCAGGTAATTGCCGGTGCTGATGCTGGAGCCGATCTTTGAGTAGTACTGCTTGTTGCTCAGGTTATCGATATTCAACTGCACGGATGTATTGCGGTTGAAGTCGTATCTGGCCAAGAGATCCACAATGGCGTAGCCAGGCTGCTCGATACGGAAATTTGCCCCCTTGTAGAACACCTTGCTTTGCCAGCGCACGCCGCCACCCAGGGTCAGGCCATCCAAGGCGCCACCCAGTCGGTATGTACTGAAAATTTTCACCATATTTTCTGGACTGCTTCGTTCGTTATACAACTCACCCTTTCTGGTTCCCGAAGCATATTCAGAGCGTGCGTAGGTATAGCCTGCACTGACGTTCCAGCGATCGGTCACGGCACCGGCCACCTCAAGTTCCACGCCACGCGTACGCACCTTCTCTGCCGCCTCATAGCAATACAGCACAGCGGGATTGCAGTAGGTCACACCGGCTACCTGCGTGGGTAGATTCAACTGCTCCAGCTGAAACAGCGCGATCGATGCATTCAGGCGCTTGTCCAGAAACTCGCCCTTCAGGCCCAGCTCATTATTCGTCCCCTTGACCGGGTCCAGCAAGGAGCCGTTAATGTCGTAATAACTTTGCGGCTTGAAAATACCGGTGTGGCTTGCATAGACCGAATAGGTGTCATTCAAGTCATAAACCAGGCCGACATAGGGCACAAACTCGGCATCAGCCGAATAGTCCGTTTTATAGTATTGCGACTTGGACTTGAACCAGCTCACACGACCACCCAGTATGAGTTTCAATGGGTCCGCGATATCAAAGCGTGCCGAGGCATAAAGTCCCAGTTCTTCCTTGTTCTCATCTACATAGTAGGGATTCAGACCAAAGGTCGGCTTGGCCTGCGAGGTGGGACTCCAGCTCTCCGGATCAAGCGGAATGTTGGCGGCGGAACTGCCATCCACCCGCTCATTTTCCTTGTTGGCATTGATCCCGATAGAAAAATCATGATCACGCCCGAACAGCGTCAAGGGACCATTTGCATTGACGTTGAACGCGTAATGCTTGTCACGCATATCCACGCTTTGAGTAAATTTGCGCAGTGCGCCGCCGGTATACCAGGGGTAGCTCGCAACGTAATCGGACTCGGCCCACGCCGCGCGAGTCAGGGCTTTCACGACCCAAGCGTTGTCAAACCGATGCTCCAGGTCTGCATACAGCGTTGTCTGACGACGGTCCAGATACTCCCAGTCGCTGCCCAGAAAATCATGAGGCGACAAATCGTAAAACGAGCCATCTGCACGGGTCGGAAATCCTCCCCAGCTATAGCCGTCGTTATGTTGCCGCTGCCGTGACAAACCCAGGCTCAGGGTGGTGGCGGGCGTAAGGTCCACGTCCACCACGCCATAGAACAGTTGTTCCTTCTGGCGGTTGTAGTCCCGGTAAAGTTTGCCACCTCCGGCCACAATGACCGCACGGCCACGCACAGTGCCGGACTCATTGAGCGCATTGGACAGATCCACCACGCCACGCGCGTTCTCCCATGATGAGGCCGTCACGCGGGCCGAATACTGAGGTGTCGAAGTCGGTCTTTTGCGGATCAGATTCACGGATGCCGACGGGTTGCCAGACCCTTCCAGCAAGCCCGTGGCCCCCCGCACAATCTCCACCCGGTCATACATGGCCAAATCATCATCGGCCAGAATATCGCGCGAATAGCTTTGAGTGGACGTCGTGATACCGTCGTACTGAATATTGGAAATGCTGTGACCACGCGCCAGATACTCCCAGCGCGAATCGCCATTCCCTTGGACGGCCACAATCCCCGGCGCATCACGCAGGGACTCATCCAGAGCACGGTAATTCTTGTCCTCGATTTTTTGATGCGTAATGACGGTCATCGACTGCGGTGTTTCACGCAGCGAGAGCTCCAGTCCGCTGGCCGATGTCGACGGCCCCATCGCGACATAGGAACCGCTCCCTTCTGTGGCCAGGCCCGTATTGGCCGTGACCGTGATCGGAGCCAATTGGGTGGTGTCATCGCGACTGGGGCGGGTCAAGGAAACCGTCCGCCCCTTCCAACTGGCCTGCACACCTGTCCCCTTCAACAAACTTTGCAAGGCCTGTTGCGGCGTCATGCGCCCGCTAACGGGCGCTACCTGCAAGCCACTGACGGTATCGGGCAAATAATAGATTTGGATATCTGCCTGCTGGCCCAACTCAAGCAAAGCCTGATTCAGAGATTGAGCCGGAATGGAAATAGACAAGGCAGGCACATCCTGCGCGACCACTGGCTCCAGCGGGCTGAGCGACAAGGCCAGTGCCAATACGCTGAGCCCTACACCCTGGACCGGACGCAAGGCAAAAAGAGGCCATCGTTTATTTGTGTTCTGTGGATACACCGTAGTACTCGTTATAAGGAAAGCGACGCACAAAGCGACAAGCCCTTTGGCCAAAGGCAATCAGGGACACAAAACTGTCCCTTCCCTCATAAGAGTCAATCAGAAGCAAACCCCGTAACGATTCTCGTTCTTAAATTGAAAGAAATTGTATCTTTCAGAGAATATGAGGTCTAACGAGCCGCAATACCCCATCGGCCATCCGGCCCTTGCACAATCACCACGGGTGCCAATGAGGGCAGGACTTCCAGAAAAGCCTGGGGGTCATTCACATTGAAGACACCTGTCACTCGCAACCCACGCAAGGATGGGCTATGCAGCACAATGCCTGGCTCCTTGTAGCGATTGAGCTCGGCCACGATATGTTCCAGTGGCTCGGCATCAAAAATCGCCTTCCCCTGCCGCCAAGCCAGCATCTGCTCGATATTTCTTGATTGCACAGTCGCAAAACGGCCACTTCCCAATCGCAGTCCTTGCTGACCCACCAAGTCGTAATAGGCGCTGTTCCACCAGGATCCGCTCTGTACGCGCACCGAACCGGATTCAACCGCCACATCAACCGTGTCCGTGTCTCGTCGCACGTTAAAACGAGTGCCCGTCACCCGTATCACCGCCCGGCCCGCATCGACATTAAAAGGCCGAGCGACCTCGGAGCGTACCTGGAAGAAAGCCTCCCCTTTTTCCAGCACTACACGGCGCTCGGACTGATAGAAGGAAACGTGCACCGCGCTGTCAGTATTCAGACTGATCAGCGATCCATCCGGCAAGGTCTGCTCAAGACGTTCACCCTTGCGGCTGATATAACGCTGGGCATACTGCTCACTTTCCAGCCAACGCTGCGGCCCCAGAACAGCGACTCCCGCGGCCGCCGCACAGGCACTTCCCAAACCTGCGATAAACGCTCTGCGCCCCCATTGCGGTGCCCGAGGGCGAGTGTTCTGTGCCAAGCGTGCCTTGAAAGCGGCATCCGGTGTTGCCTGCGCAATCGACCACATGGCTTCCATGTCCTGATAGGCCTGCGCATGACGCGGGGCCTGTTCCAACCATTGCTCAAGCAGCGTCTGATCCCCCTCCTGCATCAAGCCACCTCGCACGCGCGCAAACCAGAACGCAGCGGCGTCATGGGGATCATCAGGAATAGGAAGTGAATGGGATACGCTCATAGTCGCTACGATAGCTCGCCGGTTAATTCCTGTAGCAATGCGGGTGAAGACAGAATAGTGCTCATGGCGTGCATCGCTATATTAAGAGGAAAACTGCTGCAACTTAAGCTGCAAATGACGCATGCTGCGGGTCAGGTACTTTTCTACCGAACTAACAGACAAACCTAAATGACTGGCGATCTCGGGCACAGTCCAGCCTTCCAGCCTGTGGCAGGAAAACACCTGCTGACAGACAGGTGGCAATTCATCCAGGGCCGCTAACAAGGCTTCCGAAAGCTGCCCGCAATAGGCCGCCTCCTCGGCGCCCGATACCACGGGGTGATCCTGTTCGCTCAGATCTTGCAAGGGAATCGTTAAAGCGGGCTGCTCCCGCTTTTGTCGCTGTATCAGACTATTGGCCGCACTGCGGTGCAAATAAGCCCTGGGATTACTAATCCGGGCTACATCTTGCTCCAGCATTCCAGCAATCGCATCGTGGGCCACATCTTCCCCATCAACGCTGTTGGATGAACGCCGCGTCCACGTCTTGACCAGCTCGTGGTAATGCACGAGCCAAGTTTTACGTGAGGACGAAAAACGCGACATAAAACAGCATGGGGTAAATAGACAAGACGGACATAATAATAACAACGATTCTCATTATTGTTATTATGGTTTGATCTGAACAAGCAAAAATCTGGATATCGTGGGGAGTATCAGCATCATCATTGCTATTGCACAGTTTATGGCGCAGCCAACCCTACACTAAGCTTGGCATCCCTTGATCAGCCAAGGCAGACAGTCAAACAGCCTCCATCCAGCCTGTGGTACCATCCCCGCCCTGCCTCATGAGCAACACAAGCAGCACCAATAAAAAACCCGTCTGGAGACTGCTCTCCAGACGGGTTTATGACTAGCTAGTCAGACTTGGGTCAGACCAGACGCACGTCTATGCTGCCCAGACCGTCGATCGCCCCGTGCATCACATCGCCTCGTTCCACCGAGCCGACACCGGCTGGGGTTCCAGTGAAGATAATGTCACCAGGGACCAGCTCGAACAGACCCGACAGATAAGCGATGGACTCAGCCACATTCCAAATCAGCTGGTTCAAATCGCCGGTCTGACGACGCTCGCCGTTGACGTCCAGGGTGATCGCACCTTGGGATAGCTCACCAATACGGCTGCGTGGCACCAGAGGGCCGGTCGGTGCGGAATGGTCAAAAGCTTTGCCCACTTCCCAAGGGCGACCGGCTTTTTTGGCTTGCGTCTGCAAATCTCGGCGGGTCATGTCCAGACCCACCGCGTATCCCCACACACATTCAGCAGCCTGCTCGACCGTAAGATCACGCCCGCCCTGGGACAAGGCAACGACGAGTTCGATCTCGTGGTGCAGATCCTGGGTGCGAGAGGGGTACGGCATGTCGCAGACTTGGCCGGGCAGCACATTCAAAATGGAGTCCGCCGGTTTGCAAAAGAAGAAAGGATCTTCTCGACCGGTAAAACCCATTTCCTGTGCGTGCTCGACGTAATTGCGGCCGACGCAATAAATGCGGCGCACAGGAAAAACCTGCTCACTGCCCTGTACGTTCAATGCCGCCATTGCCGGCGCGGGGATAACCGTGCTCATTTTGCCTGGCCGTCAGCAAAACGCTTGGCACCGTCTACCAGTTCTTTCTTGGCAGCTTCGATACCTTCCCAGCCCTTGACCTTGACCCATTTGCCTTTTTCGATGTCTTTGTAGTGCTCGAAAAAGTGCTTGATGCGCTCCAGCTCTTCAGGCTGCAGGTCTTCAGGCGATTTCACGTTGCGGTACAGGGGATACAGCTTGTCGGTAGGCACAGCCAGCAGTTTGGCATCGCCACCTGCCTCGTCGTCCATGTGCAGCACGCCAATAGGACGGCAAGGGATCACGGCACCGATCTGGATGGGGAAAGGAGCGATCACCAGCACGTCAACCGGGTCGCCATCGTCCGAAATGGTTTGCGGAACGTAGCCGTAGTTGCAAGGGTAGTGCATGGCAGTCAGCATGAAGCGATCCACAAAAACCACGCCGTTCTCGTCAACTTCATATTTGACGGGGTCCGAGTTCATGGGGATTTCGATGACTACGTTGATCTCGTCAGGCAGTTTTTTGCCAGCAGGTACTTGGGCGAGGCTCATTCGTGCAAACCTTTAAAAATAAAAGAGATTAATCATTGGAGCGTCGAGGACGGTCCGAAGTTTGAGACAGATCGACCCCAGGAATGGGAGCCGTATCAAAGTAATCATCCAGATCCGAAGAGGAACTCACGCTATCTTGCGAAGGCGAAGCTGCAGGAGGCACGGGTTCGGCCACGACAGGCAAGGGACGACCTTGATCAGGCAGGTCCTCGGCCACGACGCTGGCGGCATAGGTGTAACGCGGCAGATCATCGTCATTTTGCGATGGCAAACTATCCGCATCAGTATGACTGGGGTCATGACGCGTATCAGCCGCTGGCAAGGCCGTGCTGACCGCCAGAATCGGCAAAGTACCGGCCATGGAAGCCGCCTTGCGCCAGTAAGAAACGGCTTCATCGTGGCGACCCAAGCTGTCGTACAAGTTCCCCAGCAAGGCGTGATTGCGTAGATCACCCTGGATTTTCAGGCTGCGCAGCAGGTAGTGCTCGCCCTGCCCCCACAGTTGGCTGGTCAGGCAAAGGTGGCCCAAGGTGGATAGCAAGACCGGATTGTTGGGCTGGCTACGCAACCACTCTTCGGCCTTGGCCAAACGACGGCCCACATATTCAGGTGGGCACTGGGCGTAGGCTTCCAGAAGACGGCTGTCGAAACTAGCCGCAATGGCCGGTTCCAAAATACGGCCGGCCTCTTCGTAATTACCTTCACGCTCTTGAATCAGGGCGGCTTCCAGCGCTATGCCGGGCAAGACTTTCTCTTCGGATTTCAGGTCCGACCACAAGGCCTTGAACTGTTCAACACCGCCCGCGCGCAAACGAGCGGCAGCAGCAAATTCAATGCAATTGAGCGCCTCTTGACGCTCGATGCCACTGCGACGCACCAGCAAACGGGTCAATTCATACACGCGTTCGGCATTGCCTTGTTGACGATAGGCGCGCAATAGCAAGCGAGTGGCATGCAGATGGCGCGAACTGGCGTCCTGCAAACCCTGCAATAGCTCGATGGCTTCTTCTGTACGGTTCTGATCCAGGTACAGCTCGGCCGAGGCGACGGCACTGGCTTCTTTCAAACGCACATCATCGCCCGCAGCGGCACGAGCGGCCGCCAAAGCTTCATCACGTTGGGCAATCTGACCTTGATAATGTGCCGCACGTGCCGCTGCCAAACCTGCCACGACTTTGCTGGTCTGCGAGCGGGTTTTGCTCATCAGCTTCATCATGTCTTTCTCGGCCTGTTCGTAACGGCCTTCGAGAATGCTGATCCAGCCTGTTTCCAGCAAGGTTTGATCGCGGCGTTGAGCACGGCGGCCGCGCCACAGGCGAAAACGCTCTGGGCCATCACTGAACCACGCCAACAAGCGCAACAGCACATACAGGACGATGAATAGACCGAGCGTACACAGAACCACGTAGGTCAGCGACGCACGCGCCAGATAATGCGGTGTCACCAAGTAGACGTTACCAGCATGTTCACGCAAGACCAAGGCCAAGGCAACTGCGGCGACAAATAAGATGAGAGTCCAAAACCAAGTACGCATACCTTACCCCTGCGCCTGCGCGGGCTGTTCCGTCTCGGCTTGAGCGGGAGCGCCAGACTCAGCCTGCTCAGCAGCAGAAGCAGCAGGCTCCTCCTGCTTGGCTGGTTCTGTGGATTGAGGAGAGTCGGACGGGACGGGGACGGGGCCGGTGTCGCCCTGCTCCGGCGTGGTGTCGTCGGTGTTGTTCTGACTACGACCAGCCTGGGCTTGACGCAGGCTTTCAATGGCTGCCAAGGTGTTATTCACGGTAGGCAAACGCGCACCGATGCGAGTGTCTTGCAATTGACGGGTCAGGCGCAAGGCTTGTTGAACCTGATTCGACTGGGTATCAAAGCGTTTTTCCAGGGCCGTCGCCACCGCATTGAGCTCGGTCTGCCAGACAGCAGACTGGTTCATCATCATGGCCAACTGTGCGGCCATAATGCGCAGACGCAGATTTTCACGTAGACGGGCGGCCTGATCGGGCGACATCAACAAAGCAGCGGCATCGTCTACACGACGAATGGAGACAAACTGCCCCAGATCGTGGCTGACAGAGCGCCACGCACTACTTCCCCACTGCTGCACCGTATTCCAGCTGCGTTCCCACCAAGGGGCATCCGCAGGCAACTCGGCAGACGCAACCGACTCGGACGACAAGTCCAGGGCTTCGGTGTTCGCACCGCCGGCAACATCATCGGGCACCAGCAAAGGAGCTTCCGATACGTAGCGCGACAAGGTGTCCAGTTGGCGGGACAAAGAGGCCACATCCACTGTGGCTGCCGCTCGAAGGCGTTCCAAATCGCCATTCAGGGTTTGTTGCAAGGAGGCCAGACCGACACGATTGGCACGCGCCAACTGCGCCTGGGCGGCTTCCAGAGAAACGATGGCGTTGGCTACATTGCCACCGAGCATCAGTTGTTGCTGCGCAATCGTGGCCAAGTGATCGATATCATTTAGCAGAACCAATTCCGAGCCGCTGTCTGTCATGGTCTGGAAGGCTTGACTCAGATCATGAAACTGTTCGGTGGAATCGTTAAAGGATTTCTCCAACTGGGCGAGCTTGTCAGATTGACGCTGTGCCAATGCCAGCGCCTGCTGCGCGGTTTGGCGCGCCTGCTCCGTGGTGTTGATATTGGTTGCCAGTTGGGCCTGCAGCTCGGCCTTGTGCTTTTCCAGCAATGAATTCTGGTACCAAAGACCGGCAGCAGCCAGCACCACAACAACAGCCGTCAAGGCATAAGCCGGACCTGCACCACTTTTACGCTGTTCAGGCGTGGTGGTGCTTTCTTTAGGATCGGAGTACGGACGAGAAGCCGGTGTACTGGCTGGGCTGGAAATCGGAGTCTCCGGTTCGCTTGCGGATGCGTTCTCTGTTTTATCGTTCATGGCAAGATTGTAATCCGTGTAAGGCTAATCGCGCGAGAGCACCGCCATCAAGGCAGCGACAATGTCATCATCGTCTGGCGTACACCTTTTTACCATTGGTGGCGCTGTGATTCCAGCCTGCCGCAATAAGGACTGTAAATGTTCCTCAATACGCGGATGAATGACCACATAGGCGCATCGCGCCCAAACGTCCATCAAACCCAGGCTTTGGACATTAGCAAATACCGCATCGGCACTTTGAGAGCTGCTAAGCAACACGGCCAGACGGCCTGCCTGCAAACTGGCACGAATTTGACGGCCCTGCTCCACGCTCCACTGAGCAGGACTACGCTGGTAAATGGCCAGACGCTGAACCTGAATACCGCGCTTCTCCAGTTGTTGCCCCAACCACTCACGGCCATTATGGCCACGCACAATAAGCACCCGCTCAAGTTGCGCGAGCCGAGGCTCCAGCACCGTCCACAGGGCCTCTGAATCCTGCAAGGAGTCAGCACTTTCAGGATGAAGTACGGCTTCTGAACACACGCCCGGCTGGGTGCGTAGGCGGGTGGCGGTGGCCAAACCAACAGCGGCCAGCAATACGTTGTTAGGCCAGCTCCGGCCACGCGCCTGCAAGGCCGCAAAATAGAAATTAACGGCACTGCTGCTCACAAAGAGCACCAGATCAAAATCGTTGGGGTCTTGCCATTGTTCCTCAGACAGGTTTTGAGCCTGCAGGCTCAAGGCAGGCAAGACCAAGGAAGAAAAACCCTGCACAGCCAGGGCGGCCGACAGGGTTTCATTCCGTCCCGCAGGGCGGGTCAGCAAGACACAGGGCAGGTTCATGCCGCTTTACTCACCTTCTACGGGTAGTTCCGTAAGCAAGCGATCCAGAATGGCTTGGGCACCTTGCTGCTTCAGGTCGTCCGCCAGAGACAGACCCAGCTCTTCCGCATCTTTAGCTGCACCACTGATCTGGGCACGGTAAACCGTGGAACCATCAGGCTCGGCCACCAGGCCGCTTAGATTCAGTTCGTCACCATCCAGCGTGGCATAAGCGGCCAAAGGCACCTGACAGGAACCGCCCAAGGCGCGCGATACAGCCCGTTCGGCCAGCGCACACACATGGCTGGTGGAATGAGCCAAAGGCGCCAGCCAGTGGGCCACATCGGTACGGGTTTTCAGGATCTCGATGCCCAAAGCCCCCTGTCCGGCCGCCGGCAAGCTGTCTTCAATCGAAATGTAATCGCGGATACGTTCGGCTAACTCCAGACGGCGCAAACCAGCCGAAGCCAGAATGATGGCGTCGTAATCGCCACGATCCAGCTTGGACAAACGTGTCTGGACATTGCCACGCAACGGACGGATGTCCAGGTGCGGGTAGCGTTCACGAATCTGAGACTCACGACGCAAGCTGGAAGTCCCTACGATGGCACCAGCAGGTAAAGCCGCAAGATTGGCATAAGTATTGGAAACAAAAGCATCGCGTGGGTCGTCCCGTTCCATGATGATGGGCAGATCAAAGGACTCGGGCAATACCACTGGCACATCTTTCAAAGAGTGCACCGCCAGATGGGCACGGCCATCCAGCAAGGCGGTTTCCAGCTCTTTGACAAACAAACCCTTGCCGCCCACCTTGGACAACGTACGGTCCAGAATCTGATCGCCACGGGTCGTCATTTCGAGCAAGGACACCTTGCATTGCGGGTACAGCTGCTGCAAACGGTCGCGTACATGCTTGGCTTGCCACAAGGCCAGTTGACTGGCACGAGTGGCAATCACCAATTCCTGAGGAGTAGAAGCCACAACAATCACGCAGCGAAGTAGCGCACGATAGCGGCAGCAACAATACCGATAATGGCCAAGATACCTAAGCCTTGTAGCAGCGACAGACCGCTTTCCTGACCTTTGGCGTCAGAGGATTTAAAAATTGCCATAGAATTATGCTTCCTTGGTAGAACCTTTACGGTGCGCCAGCCACTTGCCCAGCGCCACCACTAATAAGGCACAAACAATCTCGACTCCGAGTTTAACAGGCTGGGGCTGCACGCCAAATTGATTTTCCACAATCTTGTCTGTGACCAGCATGCCGCCTGCAATCCAGCCTAACAAAGCACCACCCAGGGTCACCACGATAGGGAAACGGTCGATCAATTTCAGGACCAGAGTGCTGCCCCAGACAATAATGGGGACACTGAGCAATAAACCAAAGATCACATAGCCCAACTGGTGGTCCAGATGCGCGTTTTGCGCTGCACCGGCAATGGCAATCACGTTATCCAGGCTCATCACAAAGTCGGCGATGATAATGGTTTTAACGGCGGCCCAGATCGTGCCGCCCCCTTGGATATTGCCGTGCGCATCATCGTCGGGCATCAACAGCTTAATGCCGATCCACATGAGCAAAAGACCGCCCACCACTTTCAACAAGGGCAGGTCCAGCAAGGTCAGCGCAAAGAAGATCAGGATGACACGCAGAATAATCGCGCCTACAGTACCCCACAAAATACCTTGCATGCGCTGCTGCTGAGGCAGGTTGCGGCAGGCAAGCGCAATCACAACCGCATTGTCACCACCGAGCAGAATATCAATCAGTACAATTTGAAACAGTGAACCCCAATGCAGGGTTTGGAGAAATTCAATCATTTCGTTCCCGTGTCGCTAAACGTGAGCCCTCTTCCCAGGCGCTGGACAACTTTTCTTTTTTTGTAGCCAGGCCGTTCCAAGACAACAACGCCCCTTAACGCAGCAAGCTAGTCCTAGCCTATGCAAGATGGGGGCTTTTTTCTTACTTGATTCGTTTGAGCATGATCAGGCTGGCCAGATTCGGGAAGGAATGCGCCCGGTTGTGGTGTTTTTCTTGACGAAACCGGCTGGCCAATCTTGCCCGGCTGCCTAAAGCAGCCAGACAACGAGCCCGCCGAAGCGGGCCCTGGTACGACTATTTACAGCACTGCCTTGAGCAGCTTGCCCATTTCGGATGGGTTACGAGTGGTACGAATACCGCAGGCTTCCATCACTTCCAGCTTGGCATCGGCCGTGTCGGCACCGCCGGAGATCAGGGCACCAGCGTGACCCATACGTTTTCCGGGAGGCGCTGTCACACCAGCGATAAAGCCAACAACGGGCTTGGTCATATTGTCTTTAGCCCACAAAGCCGCGTTGACTTCGTCTGGACCGCCGATCTCGCCAATCATGATAACGGCATCGGTATCAGGATCGTCGTTGAACATCTTCAGTACGTCGATGTGCTTCAGACCGTTGATTGGGTCGCCACCGATACCCACAGCCGAGGATTGACCCAGGCCCAGTTCGGTTACTTGTGCAACGGCTTCGTATGTCAGCGTGCCGGAGCGGCTGACCACACCGATGCGGCCCTTGCGGTGAATGTGGCCGGGCATGATACCGATCTTCAGCTCGTCAGGAGTGATCAGACCGGGGCAGTTCGGGCCCAGCAGCAAGGTTTTACGGTTTTCAGCGCGCATGCGGTTGCGAACTTCCAGCATGTCGCGAACAGGGATGCCTTCGGTAATGCAGATAACCAGGTCCAGATCCGCTTCGACAGCTTCCCAGATGGCAGCAGCAGCGCCTGCGGGTGGAACGTAAATAACCGACACGGTCGCGCCAGTTTCAGCCTTGGCGTCGGACACGGAGGCGTAGATAGGTACACCTTCGAAATCCTCACCAGCACGCTTGGGGTTCACGCCAGCCACAAAGGCTTCCATGCCATTACCGTATTCACGGCACATGCGGGTGTGGAACTGGCCGGTCTTGCCGGTGATCCCTTGCGTGATGACTTTGGTGTCTTTATTGATCAGAATCGACATTTGCTAATCCTCAACCTTTTCTTACTTGGCGGCAGCGACAACAGCAGTCGCCGCTTCGGCCATGGTGTCAGCACTGATGATGGGCAGACCGGAATCGGCCAGCATTTTCTTGCCCAGCTCTTCGTTGGTACCCTTCATGCGTACCACCAGAGGCACGTTCAGGTTGACGGCCTTGCACGCAGCGATCACGCCTTCAGCGATCACGTCGCAGCGCATGATGCCGCCGAAGATGTTAACCAGAATGGCTTTGACGCCCTTGTTGGCCAACATGATCTTGAAGGCTTCGGTCACTTTTTCGGCCGTAGCGCCACCGCCCACGTCCAGGAAGTTGGCAGGCTCGCCGCCAAACAGCTTGATGGTGTCCATGGTTGCCATAGCCAGACCAGCGCCGTTCACCAGGCAGCCGATATTGCCGTCCAACTGGATGTAGGCCAGATCGTATTTGCTGGCTTCAACTTCAGCAGGATCTTCTTCAGCCAGGTCACGGAAAGCCACGATATCGGGGTGACGGAACAAGGCGTTGCCATCAAAGTTGAACTTGGCGTCCAAAGCGATGATGTCGCCCGAGCCGGTCAGGATCAGAGGGTTGATCTCGGCCAGTTCAGCGTCGGTTTCGGTGTAGCACTTGTACAGCTTCTGGAATTCAGCAACGGCTTTCTCGATGGAAGCGTCAGGAACGCCAATACCGCGAGCCAGCTTGGTAGCTTGCTCGTCGGTCAGGCCAACAGCCGGGTCCACGAATTCTTTCAGAATGGCGTCGGGGTCACGCTCGGCCACTTCTTCAATTTCCATGCCGCCTTCGCTGGAAGCCATCACGGCCACGCGCTGGGTAGCACGGTCGGTAACGATACCGACGTAGTATTCCTTCTTGATGTCCGCGCCTTCCTCGATCAGCAGGCGACCCACTTTCTGGCCTTCAGGACCAGTTTGGTGAGTGATCAGCTGCATGCCCAGGATTTCCGAGGCCAGTTGACGCACTTCGTCAATCGAGCGAGCCAGCTTGACGCCACCGCCCTTGCCACGGCCACCGGCGTGAATCTGGGCTTTGACAACCCACACAGAGCCACCCAGCTCCTGCGCAGCTGCAACCGCTTCATCGACGGAGAAGGCAGGAATTCCGCGTGGCACGGCAACGCCAAACTGCTTAAGCAGTGCTTTGCCCTGATATTCGTGAATTTTCATGTGATACCTGTCAGTCTAAAAACACAATAAAAAAAGAAGGCAGGAACTCCAGGCCAGAGCCCGAGACCTGACTAAAACAAAAAACTAGTCCATCCCGTCGGTGACTTTGGGTCGATACCAGATGGGATAAAACTCCTCAACCACGGGACCGCTCAAACGCAAGGCATGACAGCCATCCAGGTGGAAAGGCTGCTTATCGGTGCGATAGATTTCTGATTCTCCACTGCTGCGACGTCGCCCGGCCATGGTCTGTACCGCAGTAGTTGGCAAAACCTGCGCCAACTCGCTCATGTGCGTACAGCCAGCCGAGCGCCCAAAGCGCTCTTTGACACCCTGACGAAACTGCTTGAGCAAATTCAGGCCTACCAATTTCCGGTAGGCGTGCGAAATGGACGAGCAGTTGTCCTGATAAGGGGCCGCATCGTAGACCGCCACCGCATCCACAATCTCGAAGCTGCTATCGATGGTGATACGCAGATGCATTAAATGCACGGGATCGCCTGCCTTGTGGGTTTGGCCATTGCGTATGGGAAAGTCGTAGGACTTCACATCCAGCAGCGAGGCCTCCAGATCCCAGAGGCCATCTTCCCGTGCAAACGACTGTACCGTGATGGTACGGGTATGCATTGGTTCACGGGCAATGGACGGCGGGGGCAAAGGCATTGATATGGACGAGGCGGCAAGATTGAAACCGATCAAGTATAACGCACCTCGTATGTTCCGTATCAGCCACTTACATAATCAGCAAGCACATCCAAAGCGGGCCAAACACAGGGTCTACGCGGCGTCGATACTACGGTATACCAAATTTGCATGAAAAAAACGACCGCCCGGCGGGAGGACGTTTTCGTTCTGTCAGGAAAATCCGGCAACAAGGTGGGACGTGCTCTGCCCTGACATTCCATTTAGGCGGTTTATTTCATGCCTGCACTAAATCAGGCAACAGCTCGCAATGCTTTGGCCGCATCCACCATGGCCTGCAAGGAAGCTGCCGTTTCAGCCCAGCCCCGCGTCTTCAAACCGCAATCCGGATTCACCCACAAACGGTCGGCAGGCAAGCGCTTGGCAGCCTCCCCCAACAATCGGACCATCCAGTCCTTGTCAGGCACATTAGGCGAGTGAATGTCGTAAACACCCGGGCCGATGTGGTTGGGATACTCAAAGCTCTCGAAGGCATCCAACAAGAGCATGTTGGAGCGTGAGGTTTCGATCGTAATCACATCTGCGTCCATATCGGCAATGGACGGCATAATGTCGTTGAACTCCGAATAGCACATATGGGTATGGATCTGGGTTTCGTCGGACACGGCGCTGGTGGACAGGCGAAAGCAATCCACTGCCCAGTCCAGATACGCCTGCCAATCCCCATGACGTAGCGGCAAACCTTCACGAAAGGCCGGCTCATCAAGCTGGATGACACGAATACCCGCCTGCTCCAGATCCAAGACCTCATCGCGCAGGGCTAACGCCAATTGACGGCAGGTATCAGCGCGCGGCTGATCGTCACGAACAAAGGACCACTGCAACATCGTCACCGGGCCGGTCAGCATGCCTTTGACGGGACGCTCGGTCAAAGACTGGGCATAAGAGGACCAAGCCACGCTCATCGGTGCCAGCCGCAACACATCACCAAAGATAATTGGCGGCTTGACGCAACGCGAACCGTAGCTTTGCACCCAACCATTTTGCGTAAAAGCAAAACCACCCAACAACTCCCCAAAATACTCCACCATATCGTTGCGCTCGGCCTCGCCATGCACCAAAACATCCAGCCCAACGCGTTCCTGAAAACGGATGACTTGCTCGATTTCAGCCTGCATGGCTTTTTCATAAGCCGCATCACTGAGCGCACCGCCACGCCAATCGCGTCGAGCCGTACGAATTTCAGTGGTCTGAGGGAAGGAACCAATAGTGGTGGTGGGATAGGCGGGCAAATTCAGCTTGTTGCGCTGAGCTTCAATACGTTGAGCAAATGGAGTTCGTTGACGCTTGAACTGGTTAATTTTGGCCATCTGGGCTTGTACCGCAGGATTGTGCGTACGCTTGGACTCACGGCGCGATTTCAAAGCAGCTTGTTGAGCTTGAACCGCCTGCTGCCCCGCTTCATCCAAGGAGCCATCCAGCAACCCTTGCAACAGCTTGAGTTCATCAAGTTTCTGCACCGCAAAGGATAGCCAGCTCTTTAGTTCAGCATCCAGGCCTGTTTCACTCTGTACGTCCACGGGCACATGCAAAAGCGAGCAGGAGGGTGCTATCCACAGTCGCTCACCCAAGGCCGCTTTCAAGGGTTCCAGAGTTTGAAGTGTTTTTTCCAGATCAGTACGCCAAATATCGCGCCCCGAGATGACGCCGGCAGACAGCACCTGGTCTTGCCCCAATACCGCTTGCACCGCCTGTAAAGCAGCCGGTGCGCACACAGCGTCCACATGCACACCCGCAATGGGCAAGTCTTTCAAGACCGTGACATTTTCGTGCAGATCATCAAAATAGGTCGCCAGCAGCAGCTTCAAACCGGATTGGTTCAGGCTTTGATAGACACAACGGAAGGCGTCCTGCCACTCTTGAGGCAAATCCAGAACCAGAACAGGTTCATCAATCTGTACCCATTCCACACCCTGGGCTTTGAAACGAGCCAGCACTTGCTCATAAACTGGTAACAAGGCGTCCAGCAAAGCGAGCTTGCCCACATCGGTCAAGCCCTCATACGCATCTCCCTTACCCAGCCACAACCACGTCAAGGGACCAGGAATCACGGGCTTGACCTTGTACCCCAGAGCCTTGGCCTCCTCAATCTGCTCAAACAAGAACTCACGGGCTATCCGAAAACCTTGACCTGGTGCGAGCTCGGGGACGATGTAGTGGTAATTCGTATTGAACCATTTGGTCATTTCACAAGCGGCGACAGCCCTACCGCTGGGCGCACGGCCACGCGCCATGCGAAACAAAGTATCCAGAGACACGGGGGCATTTTCAGCCTGGCCGAACCGGACGGGAACCGCTCCCAGCAAGGTGCTCCACTCCAAAATCTGGTCATACCAGGCAAAATCACCCACAGGCACGGTGTCCAGGCCTGCCTTGCTTTGCAAATCCCAATGCCGAGCACGCAAGGCCTTGCCTGTATCCAAGAGCTCTTGCTGGCTTACCTGGCTGGCCCAATAGGCTTCCAAAGCGCGCTTTAATTCGCGTTGTATCCCCATACGGGGAAAACCCAGATTATGAATAACAGTCATAGTAAACCCATAAATTAGAAATAAGCGGCCCGCATCAGGCGCTCGAAAACTATTGTGCCTGTATAATTACTTGAAAAAAAATCAAATAAACCATGCTAATTATGAGTTTCTCTCAACATGCTTGAAATTCGTCATCTCGAGACCCTAACCGCCATTCGTGACAGCGGCAGCTTGCAGGAAGCCGCCGAGCGTCTACATGTCACACAGTCCGCCCTCTCGCACCAACTGCGAGATCTGGAGGTGCGACTTCAAGTGCAATTACTGAACCGGCGTACCCGCCCTGCCCGCCTGACCACGGCTGCCTTACGCATCCTGGTTCTGGCCGATGACATCTTGCCGCGTGTACGTGCTACCGAACGTGATCTGCAACGGCTTGCCGCCGGACGTACGGGGCGCCTGCATGTGGCGATTGATTGTCATTCCTGCTTTCAATGGTTGATGCCCGCGCTGGACGCATTCAGGCAGCAATGGCCTGATGTCACGCTGGACTTGAGTGCGGCGTTTTCTTTTGCGCCCTTGCCCGCCTTGATGCGAGGGGATTTGGATGTGGTGATTACGTCGGACCCACAGGACAATCCCGCCGTCCACTACGAGCCCCTGTTTCGCTACGAATTGGTGCTGGCCGTATCCAACCAACATCCTTTGTCACAGTACCGCTATGTAGAGCCTTTCCAACTGACGGATCAAGTCCTGATTACCTACCCGGTAGAACGCAATCGTCTGGATATTTTCACGCAGTTCCTGACACCAGCCGATGTGGAGCCTGCCGCTGTTCGACAGGCCGAACTGACGCCCATGATCGTGCAACTGGTTGCCAGCCAACGCGGCGTGACGGCTTTGCCGAACTGGGCTTTGACGGAGTTTCTGAACCCGGCTTCGATTCGTACCTGCCGTTTGGGCGAGCACGGTATCTGGCGTACGCTTTACGCCGCAGTGCGCAGCGAGGACTTACAGGCGGATTATGTACAGGCCTTTTTGGCGCAAGCACGCGAGACCTGCTTCAAAAGCCTACAAGGCATTGTGGCCGCGCAACCTTGAACTATTTAACGGTGGCATAGCAAAACACCTGAACCGCTATATAGATAAAGGGGACGTATTAACGAGCGTACTCCACACTTGGGCAACGTACGTTTTTTATGGCCGCAGCATACAGCCTAGAGGTGCCGCAAAGCATTGCCGATGAAGGGGCGCACTCAAGCCGGATCGTCTTCCCAATCACCCAATATTTGCTGCAAGATACGACCCGAGAAGCCGCGGCTGGCCATGAAGCGATATTGTTTGGCGTAACTGCGAGGATCATCTGGTGGCGCACTGAATTTCTTGCCCCACACTTGCTTAGCCCGTTCCAGCTCGGTCGCCATCAATTCTTCTTTGATGATCTCGGTCTGCTCTACATCCACGCCATGCTGGCGCAGTTCTTGCAGAATGACCCGGGTGCCCACACGCGAGGCACGGCGGTTCACGACACTATGCGCAAAGCGCTCGTTGGACAGCCATTTCTGCTCGACCAAGGCGTCGAGCAAGGCTTCCACTTCTTCAGCACTTTCTGCATGAGGGGCCAGTCGGCGGCCCAATTCCAGGCGCGAGTATTCGCGTCGGGATAAAAAATTCAAGGCTCTGGCTTTAAGAGACAGCCCCGGCCGTTTGGACGAGGCTTTATTTTCCGTAGCCGGCGCAGTATCACCCGAACGATTTTCTACATTTCTGCCCGCCCGTGTGGGTCGGGCAGAAAGCGCAGCAATGCGCTCCCTTTGAGCTTGTTTACGTTCCCGGATTTCTTCCGGGTCTGTCTCAAAGGGTTCATCATCGAACTCTGGGGGGAAAATCAGACTTCTCCCTGGGCCGGATCAACCACAGGGGCCGTAACTGGGCGGCTGGTTGCGGCGCCCATCAAGACAACGCCCAATTTTTCACGCACTTTATTTTCGATTTCACGGGCCAGTTCGGGGCGCTCTTTCAGGAATTCACGCACATTGTCCTTACCTTGGCCAATCCGGTTGCCATCGTAGCTGTACCAAGCGCCCGCCTTATCGACCACGCCCGTTTGCACACCCAGATCGATAATCTCGCCTTCACGAGAAATACCGCTGCCGTACATGATGTCAAATTCGGTTTGCTTGAAAGGCGGTGCAACTTTGTTCTTGACCACTTTGACTCGGGTTTCGTTACCCACCATTTCGTCGCCACGTTTAATGGAACCGATACGGCGAATGTCCAGACGCACGGAAGAATAAAACTTCAGTGCGTTACCACCCGTGGTGGTTTCAGGGTTGCCGAACATGACACCAATCTTCATACGAATCTGGTTAATGAAGATCACCATACAATTGGCGCGCTTGATGGTTGCCGTCAATTTACGCAAGGCCTGGCTCATCAGGCGGGCTTGCAGACCGGGCAGGGAGTCGCCCATATCGCCTTCGATTTCAGCCTTGGGAGTCAGGGCCGCCACTGAGTCGATAACGATCAGGTCAACCGAACCCGAACGCACCAGGGCTTCAGTAATCTCCAGGGCCTGTTCGCCGGTATCGGGCTGAGAGATCAGCAGATCGCCCAGGTTCACGCCCAGCTTTTGCGCGTACTGCACATCCAGCGCGTGCTCGGCATCAATAAAGGCACACGTGCCTTTAAGTTTTTGCATTTCTGCAATGACTTGCAGAGTCAACGTGGTTTTACCCGAGGATTCCGGGCCGTAAATCTCAATAACTCGACCGCGTGGCAGGCCACCGACGCCCAAAGCAATGTCCAGACCCAGCGAACCCGTAGAGACCACCTGGATGTCATGCTCGACGTTGTCGTCGCCATAACGCATGATCGAGCCCTTGCCGAACTGCTTTTCGATTTGCGACAGAGCGGCGGCCAGCGCTTTGGAACGTTCCGAGGCCACTGCTTTACTGTTTTTATCGTCCATGAAAAATCCTTGACTGTGGAATGGCGCCCCAACGGACGGGCACGGCAATTAAAAATCAAACCTAATTATTGCATCAAATTATACTGTATATATACACAGATATTCAAATATATTCACCAAGCGCCATCGTTATCCCCTACTGACCGGCCTGTCGAGCTTATGCAACAATGCCGAACAGCCATTCAATCATTTGTTTGTGTAGGGTCATGCGCATACTCATAGCCGAAGACGACAGTATTCTCGCGGATGGACTTTCTCGTTCCTTACGCTACGAAGGCTATGCGGTCGATGTCGTGCACGATGGCGATAGCGCAGACTCCGCCTTGCAGTTGCAAAGCTTCGACCTTCTGATCCTGGATCTGGATCTGCCCAAAAAAAACGGCCTGTCGGTGCTGCAGTCAATCCGCCAGCGCCAGGACACCTTGCCCGTTCTGATTCTGACCGCCAGCGACACCGTAGAACAGCGCGTACGCGGCCTGGACCTGGGCGCGGACGACTATATGTCCAAACCCTTTGCCCTGACCGAGCTCGAAGCCCGTGTACGTGCCTTGACGCGTCGCAGCACGGGCACCAGCAGCGCTTTGCTGCATCACAAACGGCTGAGCTTCGATCTGAAAGGGCGCATGGCTTATATAGATAATCAGCCTTTGGAGCTGTCGGCACGCGAAACCAGTTTGCTGGAGATTTTCCTGTCGCGCAGCGGTCGCATGATCAGCAAGAACCAGTTTGTGGACCTGCTCTGCGAGTGGGGCGAGGAAGTCACCCCGAATGCCATCGAGGTCTACATCCACCGCCTGCGCAAGAAGTTGGAGCCTAGCGGTGTACGCATCCTGACTGTGCGGGGTTTGGGATACTGTCTGGAACCAGAAAAACTGCGAGAAGACGCTCCAGCCTAAGGGATCGTCCATGCAGCACGCCAGCCCGCCCCCAAAAAATACCGACGCACGCGCAAAAGACAAGCGCGTGGCTCCGCGCCCGCTCATCCACAAGATCATGATCTGGATTTTCGGGCCTTTGTTCTTGCTGTGGACAGTGGGCATTGTCATTACTTATTTCATCGCCCAGCACATTGCCAACTCACCCTATGACCGCACCTTGCGCGATCACCTGGACTTGCTGCGAGTAGAAATCAGCCGTCAGGACCTGAGCCAAGCCATTCATTTGTCACATGGCGCGCAGACGATTTTGCGGCAGGAAAGCCCGACACCCACGTTATGGCAAATCCGCGATGCCAATGGCCAGCCGCTCGCTGGGAATGCCAGTTTGCCGGTTCCCGATAGCTGGAGCTACGACACCGACTTGCTGCGCTACCGAGACGTCACTCTGAACGATCAAAGTCTGCGACTGGCCTATGTCTGGGGCGGCAAGGACAAGAACAACACGCCCTTTCTGGCGGTTGCCGCCGAAACCAATGAACATAGAGCGGTTCTACACAGAGAAATTCTGATCGGGATGCTGACACCGCAATTTATTCTGGTGCCGCTGGCAGCCATGCTGGCGGGCCTGGGACTCACTCATGGCCTGGAGCCGCTGAACCTGCTGCAAGCGCGCTTGCGCGCCCGTGCGCCGGGCGATTTGTCACCCGTGGATCAGGAACAAGCGCCTGCCGAAATCGTGCCACTGATTGATGCCATGAATGGGCTACTGGCCCAGCAAGCACAGTTTTCAGCAACTCAACGCCAGTTTGTCGCCAATGCTGCTCATCAACTGAAAACTCCGCTTGCCGGGATACGCACCCAGGCCGAACTGGCCTTGCGCGAACGTGACCCAAAGCAGACCGAAGCCAGCCTGCAACAACTGGTACGCGGCACCGACCGCGCCACGCGTCTGGTTACCCAAATGCTGGCCTTGGCGCGCGCCGAGAGCAGTGACACCCTGTACGCCTCCACCCAGCAAACCCTGGACCTGAATACGCTAACCGAATTGCACGTAGGCCAACGTGTACCCGATGCCCTAGAGCTTGGACTGGACCTGGGCCTGGAAAACCATACCAAAGCCATCCTTTTGCAAGCCGATCCGGTCCTGCTCGATGAACTGATCAACAATCTGCTGGACAACGCCCTGATCTACACCCCGAAGGGCGGGTGGGTCACCATGCGTACCGGCCAGGCCCCAGGCAAAGCGTGGCTGGAAATTGAGGACAACGGACCCGGCATTCCCACTGAACATCAAGCACGGATTTTTGATCGTTTTTATCGCATCATGGGCAACCAGGCGGACGGTAGTGGTCTGGGGCTGGCCATTGTGCGGGAAATCGCCGAGATTCACGGCGCCTCTATCGACTTTATGCCACTGACTGGGGGCCAGGAAAGTGGCCTGCGCTTGCGAGTCAGTTTCCCACTGTCTTTGCCTTGGAGAGCCTGAACCCATGCCCCAGACAATCATCAGTGCTGCCCTTCCGAAAACCAAGAACAAACTGGATAGCCAAGGCCGCAAAGTTATTTTTGCCTCCGCCCTGGGCACCATGTTCGAGTGGTACGACTTTTACCTCTACGGCTCCATGGCCGCCATTCTGGCGCAACACTTCTTTTCCGCCGTGAACCCGACGGCCGGCTTCATCTTCGCCTTACTGGCCTTTGCCGCCGGTTTTGCAGTGCGCCCTTTTGGCGCCCTGCTCTTTGGTCGAATCGGCGACCGTGTGGGCCGTAAGTACACCTTTCTGATCACCATCTTGCTCATGGGTCTGTCCACCTTTCTGGTGGGTGTGCTGCCCAGCTATGAGGCCATCGGAATTGCCGCCCCCATCATGCTGATCGTTCTGCGCCTGTTGCAGGGACTGGCCATGGGCGGCGAATATGGCGGTGCCGCCACCTATGTGGCTGAATACGCACCCCAGCACCGACGCGGCTTTTACACTAGCTGGATTCAGACCACCGCGTCAGTCGGTTTGCTGCTGTCCCTGCTGGTCATCATGGGCATACGCAGCCTGGTCGGCGAAGACGCCTTTGTCGTGTGGGGCTGGCGCATTCCATTTCTGATTTCCGTTCTGTTGCTGGCCATCTCCGTGTGGATACGAATGAATCTAAAAGAGTCCCCGGCCTTTCAGCACATCAAGGAAGAAGGCACGCTCTCGACCTCGCCTATTACCGAGTCTTTTGGCCGTTGGGCGAATCTGCGTATTGCCTTGCTGGCCTTGTTTGGGCTGACCGCAGGCCAAGGCGTGGTGTGGTACACGGGGCAGTTTTACGCCTTGTTTTTCATCACCCACATGCTGGGTTTGCACCCCACCCTGGCGCAAACCTTGATGGTGATTTCTCTGTTACTGGCCACTCCGCTGTTTATCTTTTTTGGCTGGCTCTCAGATCAAATTGGGCGCAAACCCATCATCCTGACGGGCTGCTTGCTCGCTGCCCTGACCTATTACCCGGCCTTCCAGGGCCTGGCCTATTTTGCCAATCCCGCTTTGGTCCAGGCGCAACGCAACGCCCCCGTGACTGTCATCACCGACCCGGCCAGTTGTTCTTTCCAATTCAATCCGGTGGGCAGCCATACCTTCACCAGCTCTTGCGATATCGTGAAGTCCTATATGGCCAGCCACGCTGTCAGCTACAACAACGTCACAGGCTCACCCGGCCAGGTGGCCCAGGTGCGTATTGGCGACCATGTTATTGACGGCTTTGAAGGCGGGGATCTGAGCCGAGCCGATTTTGCTCGCCACTCGCAAGAACTAAAAAATGAACTGACCCAGACCATGCGCCAGTATGGCTACCCGAACGGTGCTGATCCGGCCCAGACCAATAAAGTCATGCTGGTGCTCCTGCTGACGTACCTGGTGGGTTTGGTCACGGCGGTCTATGGCCCTATCGCGGCCATGCTGGTGGAAATGTTCCCGATTCGCATCCGCTACACGTCCATGAGCCTGCCCTATCACATCGGCAACGGCTGGTTCGGGGGATTTTTACCCACCCTGTCCTTTGCCATCATTGCCGTCACCGGCAATATATATGATGGTTTGTGGTATCCGATCTTGATCTGTCTGGTCACCGTTGCAATTGGCGCTCCCTTTGTGCGGGAAACCCGCCACAACGACATCAATCGTTAGCAACGCCTTGCATCCGAACGCTTTTCGCCTGCCATTGCGCGCCCCCTCTCAGGCAAATGCAAGGGTCCGTAAATGGCCGGGCGACACAAGAAGATCTGCGCGTACAATCGAACATTGCCTCGGGCATGGTGCCCGCTTCCTTTATCTGTTTAATTATCTTCGTATCCATGTGGTTTAAGAATCTACGCATCTATCGTCTCTCCCCCGACTGGGTATGTTCCGCCCAAGAGCTGGAAGAAGCTCTGTCCAAACACAGCTTCACCCCTGGCTCCAGCCAGGAGCCGTTGAGCCTGGGCTGGGTCAGCCCCCGCGAGAACAATGCCCTGGTACATGAAGTCAACGGCCAGTACCTGATCGCTTTGCGTGCCGAAAAGAAGCTGCTGCCCACCACCGTGATCAATCAAGTCGCTCGTGAAAAGGCTCGTGATATCGAAGAGCAACAAGGCTACAAACCCGGCCGAAAGCAAATGAAGGAAATCAAGGAACAAGTCATTGTGGACTTGATGCCTCGCGCCTTCGCCGTCTCACGCGACACCCGTGTGTGGATCGACACCCGCAACCACTGGCTGGCTATCGATGCCGCTGCCACCGCCAAGAGCGACGAAGTGCTGGGCCTGCTGGCCAAGAGCATAGAGCCCTTCCCCGTGCAGCCCCTGTACACCGAGCAATCGCCCGCTGCAGCCATGACCTCCTGGCTGGTGGATGAAGAACAACTGGCCAACTTCACCGTGGACCAGGACACCGAGTTGCGCTCTACTGGCGACAGCGGTGCTGCCGTGCGCTACGTCAAGCAAAGCGCGGATATAGCCGAAGTCCGCAAGCACGTGGAGGCTGGCAAGCAGTGCACCCGTTTGGCCATGACCTGGGCGGATCGCATCAGCTTTGTGCTGACCGACGCGCTGGACGTCAAACGCGTGGCCCCGCTGGATATCCTGACTGAAAAACAAGACGTGACGGCCGTCAACGATGACGAAATTTTTGATGCCGACATGACCTTGATGACCTCCGAGCTGGCCAAGATGATCAGCGATCTGGTCGAAGTGCTGGGCGGCGAACGCAAGTAAAGCCCGTCCACATAGCCTAGCTGAACCGCCCTTCAGGTCAGTTCCTGTTGGGCGGCGCGATACACACCAGGCGTCATTCCCGTCCAATGGCGAAAGGCCCGGTGAAAAGTCGCTGGCGAACTGAATTTCAATGCATAAGCAATTTCAGCCAGCGACATATCTTTGCGCAGCAATTTGAAAATTGCCAAGTCTCGGCGCAATTCATCCTTGATCCCCTGAAACGACAGGCCTTCTTCTTGCAGCCTGCGGATCAAGGTGCGTGCGGACATATGCAGTTTTCCCGACACATCCTCTAGGGTATGACCCAAGTCGGCATGCAGAATTTCCCGTACCTTCAGGCGTAAGGCGTGTTCGCGATAGGAGGTAAAAATCCAGTCACGCGGGGCGCGTTCCAAAAAGGCCCGTGCCTCGACCTGCGTCCGTTGCGGGCGCACCTGCCCCAACTCCACCTGAAACAAAATATGCGAACAGGGCACATCAAAACAGACTGAAGCAGGAAACAATACAGAATAGTCCGCCGCAAAGGCCGGTCGAGCAAATGCAAACGCAACCTGTTGCACCGGCACTTCACGTCCCACCAGCCAGGAGACAATGCCGTGCGTGAATTTCAACATGAGCGCATGACCGAAGCGATGTACAACGGCCGTGGAATAACGCGGCACCAATTCGATGCCTAACTCCTTGTCAGTGCGGATCAGGTTCAAGCTGAAATCGTCCAGCAGCAGATTCCAAAACTGGGTAAAACGATACAAGGCCACATTGATGGAAGGCGCATCTCGCACGGTGCGCACAATGTACTTCAAGGCCCCTGAACGAATCGGACGTGTCCAAAAACCCATCATTTCATCACCTGTTTTCTTGGCGCTTTCCTGATACAAGCGCACTAACTGATCCCGCGTCAGCCGGGCACCGGGCCGATCAATAAAGCCCTTCACAATGCCCGCCTGCTTCAAGCACTGATCCAGAACCTCCTCCGAATAACTGGTGCGCAGGCTGTGAAACCAGTCTTGCACCAGATCCAGCGCCACCGTGGCGGTACGTGCGGCATCGACAGGCACGGGAAGCGCGCCGGGTGCACCATTCATTTTGTCATCCCCTCTAAGATTGTCACTTTTTGCATACTCGGCGTCAGTATTCGCTATTGGGTAAGGTGCTAAACCATCCTATGCTGACACACATAATACAAGGAGACATCACCATGTTAGGCACTGGAAATATGATGCACATGCCCTTGCTCATCAGTTCAATTCTCACCCACGCCCTAGAGAATAACCCTGAGCAGGAAATTGTTACCGCTTTGGATAATGGCGAGCTACATCGCTACCGCTATCTTGAATTTGCCCACCGAGTTCAGGATCTAGCCCTGGGACTGCACCGTGCAGGTCTGCAGCCCGGCGAGCGCGTGGCGACTTTGGCATGGAATACCTACCGCCACCTGGAAATTTACTACGCCACCTCGGGCATCGGTCTGATCTGTCACACCGTCAATCCCCGTCTGACGTACGAGCAAATTGCCTTCATCATCAATGATGCCCAAGACACGGTGATGTTCTACGACGAACATTTCGAAGAAATGGTCAACTATCTGCGCGGCCAATGCCCCACCGTCACGCAGTGGGTGCGCATGGGCAGCCAGGCCCACGGCCCGTTGGCTGACGAATACGAAAGCTGGCTGGGCAATGACACCACCGGCTTTACATGGCCCGTGTTTGACGAGAACACAGCCAGCGGCCTGTGCTACACCTCCGGGACCACGGGCGAGCCCAAAGGCGTGCTGTATACCCACCGCTCCACGCTCTTGCATGCCTACGCCTCATCCCACCCCAATGCCCTGAGCATTGCCAGCAGCGATACCATCATGCCTTTGGTGCCCATGTTTCATGTCAACGCCTGGGGCCTGCCGTATTCAGGCTTGCTGTCCGGCGCCAAGCTGGTGCTTCCCGGTGCGAACCTGCAAGGCGAACGTATTTATTCCTTATGTGAACAGGCGGGTGTCACTCTGTCTGCGGGTGTACCCACCATCTGGAAAACCGTGCTGGACTACGCCAAAGCGACTGACAAACCGTTCAGCACCTTGAGCCGCATTCTGATTGGCGGCTCGGCTTGTCCCCCCAATATGATTGCCACCTGGGCCAGCTACGGCATTACCGTTCGCCACGCCTGGGGGATGACGGAAACCTCGCCGCTGGGCACGGTATGCCAATTGCTCCCCAAGCACAGCAATCTGCCCGAAGCGCAGAAACAACACGTGCTGGCCTCGCAAGGCCGAGCCCTGTTCGGCGTGCGCCTGAAAACCGTCGACGACCAAGGCAATACCTTGCCACGCGATGGCAAGAGCAGCGGCCACCTGCTGATCCAGGGCAACTGGATCATGGACCGCTATTACGGCAAACCTGATCTGGCCAGTGAAAACGGCTGGTTTCGCACCGGTGACGTAGGCGCCATCGACGCCGATGGCTACGTCTACATTACCGACCGCAGTAAAGATGTGATCAAGTCCGGTGGCGAATGGATTTCCTCGATCGAGATCGAGAACATCGCCATGGAGGAACCTTTGGTCGAGCTGGCAGCCTGCATCGCCCAAGCGGACGACAAGTGGGGGGAACGCCCTGTGCTGTTCGTGGTGCCACGCGAAGGGGCTGATCTGGACGAGACCCAGATGCTGCGACGCTATCAGGATCGTGTCACCCGCTGGTCGGTACCCGACAAAGTAATTTTCATCGACCAGATGCCCATGACGGCAACTGGCAAGATCCAAAAAATGGCACTGCGAAAAATGCTGGCCGATCAAACCAATCCCAGCTGACTTGCACTGCCGCCCTCGCGATTACGTAACACAAGGAGTTTTTTATGGCCGCCCCTTTCCTGCTGACCACCGAGTTGGACAACATCGGAATTGTCACGCTGAACAAGGCGCACAAGCGCAACGCCCTGGATGAAGATGCCATTGCTGAAATTGATGCGTACTTCTCCAATATTCCCGAGCACATCCGGGTCATTCTGATGAAGGCAGAAGGCGACCATTTCTGCGCGGGCCTGGACCTGAAAGAACACCACGACAAAGAACGCGGCGCGGTGGATTTTTTGCGCGTTTGCCAAAGCTGGCACCGTGCGTTCGACAAGATCGAACATGGTGGCATCCCCGTCATCGCCTGCTTGCAGGGCGCCGTCGTGGGCGGTGGTCTGGAACTGGCCAGTGCGGCGCACATTCGTGTCGCAGACAGCAGCACCTTTTTTGCCCTGCCTGAGGGCACACGCGGCATCTTTACCGGTGGTGGCGCTACCGTGCGTACCGCCAAAATCATCTCCCCCAACCGCATGATCGAACTGATGCTGACAGGCCGCGTACTTGATGCCGTGGAGGGAGAACGATTGGGCTTGGCGCATTACGTATGCAATAACGAAGCCAACCCTAAAACTGCTTATGAGCTGAGCCTGGAACTGGCCCAGCGCATTGCAGGCAATGCCATCTTGTCGAACTACGCCATTGTCAGCTCGATCAGCCGCATTGCCGATATGTCTGCCACCGATGGCCTCTTTGCCGAGGGCTTGATGGCAGCCGTAGTACAAACCGGGCGAGATGTGCAGGACCGCTTGGGGGAGTTTGTTAATAAGAAAGCTCATAAAGTGAAGCCGACCAAATAACATCGGCCAGGCGAACATGGGCAGTAATCACAACAATACGGAGACAAAACCATGCTGTCGCATCAAGAGTTAAGCCGGAAACTAGCCGGACTACAGGAATATGAGCAACTCAAGTCGCAGCGGCGGCGTCTGGCATTTGCCTGCGCCGGCCTCTGCCTGGGGCTGACGGGCCTGCTCATCGTAACGGCCATTTTTTGGCCCGGCGTTCTAACCCATGAGCTGGGCAGTGGAGGAGCTGTCAACAGTGGCATGGTGTACGGAATAGGACTGATTTTTGTGTCCTGGTTATTAACCGGCGTGTATATCCATATCGCCAACACCCGCTTTGACCCGCTGTGCGAGCGAGTACTGGCAAAGGTACGCCCATGAATACACAAGCCATTCTGATCTTTGCGGCTTTTGTCCTGGTTACCCTGGGCATTACCTACTGGGCCTCGTCGCGCACACGTTCCAGCTCGGACTTTTACACGGCAGGAGGCGGCATTACCGGCACGCAAAATGGCCTGGCCATTGTGGGCGACTACATGTCCGCTGCAACCTTGCTGGGCATTTCGTCCCTGGCCTTTACCAACGGCTTTGACTCGCTGCTGTATGCGGTTTGCGCCTTCATGGGCTGGCCGATCATCATGTTTCTGATTGCCGAGCGCCTGCGCAACCTGGGCCGCTACACCTTGAGCGACATCGTCTCATACCGGCTGGATGAACGCAGCACGCGCATCTTTACTGCGATCAGCTCGCTGACGGTAGTGCTGTTTTACCTGATCGTGCAAATGGTCGGCGCAGGGCAACTGGTGCAACTGCTGTTTGGCATCGACTACACCTATGCCGTGGTGGCCGTGGGCTTGCTCATGATGGTGTACGTCGTGGTGGGCGGCATGGTGGCAACCACCTGGGTACAGATCATCAAGGCGATTTTGATGATGGGTAATGGCTTTTTGATGGCTGCCCTGGCCATGTGGTATTTCAACTTTGACTTTTCTGCCATGGTCAGCGCTGCTGCCGATCATCATCAGGCAGGCCAAGCCATGAAGGGCCCCTGGAAGCTGATGGCCGATCCGTTCTCGGGTCTGTCCCTGGCCGTTTCCCTGGTGTTTGGCATTGCAGGTCTGCCCCACATCATGATGCGTTTTTTCACCGTACCTGATGCACGCGCAGCCCGTAAATCGGTATTCGTGGCAACCGGGCTGATGGGCGTGTTCTTTGTGGTGATCTGCTTTCTGGGTCTGGCTGCCATGGCCATCTTGCCCAACCACCCCGAGTTCTATGTGGATGGCAAGGTTGGGGGCATGGTGTTGGGCGGCTCGAACATGCCTATCATGCATCTGGCAACGGCCTTGGGCGGCAATCTGCTGTTTGGTTTGCTGGCCGCCGTGTCCTTTGCCACGATTCTGGCCGTGGTCAGTGGCCTGACCTTGGCAGGAGCATCAGCGGTCGCTCACGATCTGTACGCCAAAGTCATCCGCCGTGACGACGTCACGCCATCGCAAGCCATGCGCGTCAACCGCCTGGCATCAATCGGTATTGGGTTCGTGGCCATTTTTCTGGGCCTGTTGTTCCGTGGCCAAAACGTGGCTTTCCTGGTTGCCCTGGCCTTCAGTATTGCCGCCTCGGCTAACTTCCCGGTCTTGCTGATGTCCATGTACTGGCGCGGTGTCACTACCCGAGGCGTTATCTATGGCGGTTTGAGCGGCCTGCTCGTGGCGCTGGGCCTGGTGATTCTGTCTCCAGCCGTGTGGGTACGCATTCTGGGCTTTTCCGAGGCAGTATTCCCGTATGACTTCCCCACCCTGATTTCCATGCCTTTGGCATTTTTCATGATCTACTTTATATCAAAACTGGACAACAGCCGTCGCGCCAGCCAAGACCGTGATGGGTTTGACGCCCAGCAAGTCCGCGCTGAAACCGCAGTTGGTATTGCCGCTGTGTCTCACTAGGTACCTGGTACGCTGGCGGTAGCCCGGCCCGATCAGGTTACCGCCCCTTGTTTTAATTCATCCCAGCAGGAGCATCACCATGACAGAGTTAAACACCCCCGAAATTGCTCACTACATCGGAGGTGGCCAGCAGGCTGGCGCCGGTACCCGTACTCAACCGGTATACAACCCGGCCACCGGCCAGGTTAGCGCCAAAGTCAGACTGGGTAGCCAGCAAGATATTGACGCTGCGGTGGCCAGTGCCCAGGCCGCTTTCCCCGCCTGGGCCGACACCCCACCACTTCGCCGCGCCCGTGTCCTGTTCAATTTTTTGGCCTTGCTCAACGAGAACAAGGAAAAGCTGGCCGCCATGATTACGGCCGAGCATGGCAAGGTTCTGTCCGATGCAATGGGCGAAGTCACTCGCGGCATTGAAATTGTGGAGTTTGCTTGCGGCATTCCTCAACTGCTCAAAGGCGATTTCACCGAACAGGTCAGCACCAATATCGACAACTGGACCATGCGCCAGCCCCTGGGTGTGGTCGCGGGTATCACCCCTTTCAACTTTCCGGTCATGGTGCCCATGTGGATGTTCCCTGTAGCGATTGCTGCGGGCAACACCTTTGTGCTCAAACCCAGCCCTATCGACCCCAGCCCCAGCCTGTTTATTGCCGAGCTGCTGAAGCAGGCTGGCCTGCCCGATGGTGTGTTCAACGTGGTGCAAGGCGATAAAGACGCGGTTGAGGCCTTGGTCAATCATCAGGACGTGCAAGCCGTGTCCTTTGTGGGCTCCACCCCGATTGCCAACCGTATTTATGAAATGGGCGCCATTGGCGGCAAGCGCGTCCAGGCACTGGGTGGCGCCAAGAACCACCTGGTCGTCATGCCTGACGCCGACATCGACCTGACCGTGGACGCCCTTATCGGTGCCGCCTACGGTTCGGCAGGCGAGCGTTGCATGGCCATCTCAGTCGCTGTACTGGTGGGTGACTCTGCCGAGCGCATCCTGCCCAAGCTGGAAGAACGCACTCGCAGCCTGAAGATTCTGAACGGCACCAATGCAGCGGCAGAAATGGGCCCCATCGTGACGCAGCAAGCACGCGAGCGTATCAGCAGCTGCATCGACAAAGGTGTACAAGAAGGCGCCAAACTGCTGGTAGACGGTCGTAACTTTGACGGTGCCAAAGCCGGTGAAGGTTGCAAGGACGGCTTCTGGATGGGCGGTACCCTGTTCGATCACGTCACCCCCGACATGAGCGTCTATCAGGATGAAATCTTTGGCCCTGTTCTGTGCTGCGTACGTGTACCGGATCTAGCCAGTGCCATTGAACTGATCAACAAGCACCAGTTCGGCAACGGTGTCGCTTGCTTTACCAGTGACGGGAACGTGGCCCGTGAATTTGGCCGCCGCATCCACGTAGGTATGGTCGGTATCAACGTCCCAATTCCTGTCCCTATGGCCTGGCACGGTTTTGGTGGCTGGAAAAAGAGCCTGTTTGGCGACATGCACGCCTACGGTGAAGAAGGCGTGCGCTTTTACACACGCCAGAAATCCATCATGCAACGCTGGCCTGAGAGCATCTCCAAGGGTGCGGAATTTGCCATGCCTACATCCAAATAAACATGGATTTTCTGGGCTGAATTTTCGCCTGCAAGCGCCGATTCAGCGTGGCATGTCACCGCTATCAATCTGCTAACCCAGCCGATTTTAAAAGCGCTGTGATAAAAGACAAAAAACCGGGGCTCTGAATCAGAGCCCCGGTTTTTTTAATGCTGGCGCGTGATTAGCGCTAGCACCTGCCCAATTTAATACATGCCATGGAAAACCGCATCATCAGGACCGACATGCGATGGCGGGTCCCAGGTCACATCACGCATGGAATGCTGCACCAGCGTCTCTACACCCAGCAGCACAGCAAAGATCGCCATACGTACGGGAATACCGTTGTCAGCCTGACGGAAGATAGCCAGGCGCGGGTCGTGGTTCAGGTCCACACTTAGATCATGGGCACCTTCGCGGCTATCGCGTGGCAGTGGGTGCATCACAATCACATCAGGGCCGCAGCAGCGGTCGATAATGGCTTTGTTAACCTGGAAGTCAGCCGTAAAGCTGCCATCCTGCCCTTCTTCAAAACGCTCTTTTTGCACTCGCGTGGCGTAAATCACATCCACGCCGGGCAGACCTTTTTCCAAGGAACTGGTCTGTTCAATGACATGCTTACCTTGCTTGGCAACCTGCTCCACAATGTGTTCAGGCATTTCCAGGCCGGGGGGCGAAATCAGGGTGAATTTCAGGCCACGGTACATGCCCAGCAGCTTGATCAGGGAGTGCACGGTACGGCCATATTTCAAGTCACCCACCAGGGCAATATGTGCGCCATCCAGCAACTTGCCCAGACGAGAGAACTCCGTGCTGATGGTGTACAGATCCAGCAGCGCCTGGCTGGGGTGTTCGCCCGCACCATCACCACCGTTCACCACAGGAATATTGGTGGCACGCGCAAATTCCGCGACCGAGCCTTGCTCAGGGTGACGGATCACCATGGCATCCACATAGCCGCTCATGACGCGGCTGGTGTCGTAAATGGACTCGCCTTTGGCCATGGAGGAAAAGGTAAAGCCGGTGGTGTCACATACCGAACCACCCAGGCGGCAAAAGGCCGAGCCGAAGCTGACGCGGGTACGGGTGGAGGCTTCAAAAAACAGGTTACCCAGCACAGCACCTTCCAGCACGCGCGATACTTTTTGACGGCGGGCGATAGGCTGCATGATGTCGGCCAGGCTGCACAGCTCTTCCACGGTTTCACGGGTGAACTGGTCTACGGACAAGAGCTGATGTTTGCCGCCGGTGGCAATGCGATCACGCAAGGGACCGGACTGTGCGCTTTGCGCATATTTACTCAGCAATGCTTCATTTTCCACGATTTCCGTGACAAAACGCTGCACCACTTCAGGCATGGCCCGCGACTCCAAAGAGCCTTCAGGCAGCAGCCAGGTATCCAATGCACGGCGCTTGACCCCAATACGTGCCGCAAAAACGTCACGAGTCAGGTTCAGGCGACGCATTGCATCACGCAAAAAAACTTGTTGGGAGACGGCCATATCAGCTCTCGCTTCTAAAACATACGCAATGCGTATATTTTAAGACCGCAATTGATCAAAAAGCGAGAAAGAATTGAACCCACTGCAGAAAATACAACGACAATCTACGCAGCCGCTCAGAGCCGCTACTCGCTACGCGCACGGAGCAAAACAAGACAACAATTAGGGACGCTGCCGATACGGCGTGGTAGAAGGTGTGGCCTGATCATCATTGGGCGCCATGAGGCCCTTGTAATCTTACTGACCGGAGGTAAGCCACTCGCTATGCTGGTAGGCAAAATCAGCCAGGCCCAAGGTGCCCCAGACGCCGATCACAAAAAGCGCCAGGCTCAAGGCCAGAAAGAAGGCCGAACAGAAACCGGGAATCCAGGCCCAGCGACGCCCTGCTTTGGAGCTGTGCCACGCCAGGGTCCAATGGCTCCAGCACAAGGCCAGAAACGCCGAGACCAGCCCCATCAGAAAGACGAACAGGGGCAGACGTAAAAAAGCGGGGACAAAAACGGATCCGATCGCTCCAGTGCCCATCAACATGATGAATAAGAGCGCGGCCCCATGAAGGCTGATCAGAACCCGAAAAGAAAGGATATAAAAAGTAAAACTGCTGGGCGGGGTCACCATACCGACTTTCCTGTTTTTAACAAGAGGGGTGGGTGTGGACACCCACCGCATTTTTCAACAAGCCAGGCATGGATGAACCCAAGACCAGGGTGGCATTAAGGTCGTAAGCAGGGCTTACTTCTTGCCGTTGGTTTGTGTCGCTTCTTGACCGGCAATGGCACGCGCAGCAGCCAAGGCGTTAGCTTCAGTGCCCACCATGAAAATCAGGCGGCCATCTTTAACGGGCGAACCGTAAGCGGGAGCAGCCAACATCGTGTCACCCACGACCAACGCCAAGCGCTTTTTGGGGAACTGAGTGGTCACTTGCAGCAAACGTTGCGCCGCCTCTGGCGTTAAATCCAACGCCAACAAGCCTTCCTTGCTGTCGTTAGTACCGGCCTGTACGCCAACCAGATCCTGACGTACCACCACGGCACGCGGATTCACAAATAGAACACCATTGGGCTGGACATCGACGCGAGCCCAACCCGCTTGCTCCTGCGTGTCAGCCAGGAAAATCTGTACCGGTGCGGCTTGCTGCTGGGCACCTGCCTGTGCTTGAGGCTGCTGAGCGCCAGTTGCTGGCGTGGAGGGAGTTGTTTGCGTTGCGGTGCTGGAAGCACCAGCGGTATCGCTCGGTTTTTCTTGAACGGTCTGACAAGCGGCCAGTGCGACCAAGCCAACAGGAGCCAAAATTCGAGCGAGCGCGCGTAAAGTCATCATAATGAAGTTTCCCTCTCTCTTTACGAAGAATCAATAAGGATAGCAGTGTATCAGCCATGTAAAAGTGCAAGCGGTTAATCTTTGTTAAAGCTTGTCATTTGTGCACCTCTAATTTGTACGCTGACTTCATCCATTAAGCGACCGTGTTCCGTTTTCAATTCAATTCGCAGCGTTCCCGGCACCAGCGGAATTCGCAACTGTGCCCCCTTCCCCGCTTCTACTCCCTGCACCCACCACACCAAGGGCTCGGTAATCTGTCCTTGGGCCAGCAATCGCAGTTGCTGGTTTTGTGGTGGAATATCCGGATCCAGCGCGAAAATAGTGCCATTGACTGGTTCGCGAATACGGGCCGGGCCAGCATAGGCCTGTTCCACATCACTTAACACCACGCGATCAGTCTGCGTGCCTTCGACAAAAAATTCCTCACGGCTAGGTTCCATGGCAGGCAAAAACTCAATCTGCCGCCTCTGCACCTGAGCAGGCATAGCCGTTTGACGGCCGGGGCGACGCTGCTGCAGGATCGAAATCACCTCGTGCCAGATCGGTGCCGCACCGCTAACGCCTGATACATCTTGCATACTTTGACCGGCACTATTTCCCACCCAAACACCGACGGTAAAGTGCTCTGTCCACCCCAGGGCCCAGTTATCACGCATATCTTTACTGGTTCCGGTTTTAACCGCACTCCAAAACGGTGTACTCAAGGCACTGTCCAAACCAAAGGTCAGTACCCGCGCCTGACGGTCAGACAATATGTCGCCCACAATCCAGCTAGCGCCTGCATCCATCACAGGATGAAAGACAGCGCTTTGCTGGTCCATACGTGTTTGCACGGCTTGAGTCTGGCCTAAATTGGCCAGAGCACGATAGGCATTGGTCAACTCCAACAAGCTGACATCCGCACTGCCCAAAGCCAAGCTATACCCATAGAAATCGCCATCCTGGCGCAGATTCATGCCTAACGCACGCAAGCGATCCACCAGATTGGCAGGCCCCAGCATGGTCAACACCCGCACAGCGGGGATATTCAACGAAGAGGCCAGGGCATTACGCGCACTGACCCAACCCACAAACTGCTTGTCATAGTTTTGCGGGATATACAGGCCATTACCGGTGGACAAATTCAGCGGGGAATCCTCCAGCAAAGACGCCGCTGTCAACAGTCGCTTTTCAATCGCCATCTCATACAGAAAAGGCTTGAGCGTAGAGCCGGCCTGCCGCAAAGCGCGAGCATGATCCACCTCGGCCGCCTCGGACAGGTCACCACTGGAACCGACGTAGGCCAGAACCTGCCCGCTGTGATTGTCCAGCACCACAACGGCAGCATCCTGCACACGCGCGGTACTGAGATCGAGCAAGTGTCGCCGCATACTGGCCTGCACCTGCATTTGCAATCGCGTGTCCAAGCTTGTGTGGACACTGTCACCCGCTTTGATTTGCGGATTCTGATCCAAGACCCAACGGGCAAAATGCGGCGCCCGTTGAGCCTGCCCCAAGGGGGCTTGTCCGGCCCGGCGCAAAGCCACCGGCACCAGATTACTCAACGCTCGACATTGCTCGGCGCGCCCCATTTCCTGCAAGGTCAAACACGCCCGGCGTTCAACCGTCAAGGCCGAGGCATTCGGGCCGCGCAACAACACAGCGGCAATGGCCGACTCACGCACGTCCAATGCTGCGGCCTGCTTTTGAAACAGGGTGCGCGCCATCGCATCCACCCCGATCAGCTCACCCCGGAAAGCCACCTGATTCAGATAGGTTTCCAAAATTTCGGGTTTGCTCCAGGTATCTTCCAACGATTGGGCCGCCACCACCTGATCCAGCTTTTGCCAGACCGAGCGCCCACCACGACCACCAAGCAGATCCTGGTCCATCAGACCGGCTAGCTGCATGGTAATGGTCGAGGCACCGCGACTCCGTCCGGCAAACAGACCATCCCAGGCCGCAGAGCCGACGGATAACCAATCCACCCCACCATGAGACTCAAAACGGCGGTCCTCAGACATCAGGACCGCCATTTGCAAAGCCGGAGAAATTTGCTCCAGCGCGACCCAGTCGCCGCGTCGTTGATGAAAGTCCAGACGGACTCGTTGGATAAGCTGGCCCTGGCGATCCAGAACCTGTACATCGGAAGAGCGGTACGCTTGCCGAACGTCCTCGTAGCTGGGGGTAGCCTGCCCAGGACTGGCCCACAGGGCCAGTCCCAGCACCAGCAGTCCTACTTTACTTGACGGGTGCATCCACAACTTCCAGAACTTGCTCGTTAGGCCAGACGGCAAATACATCAGGCTCGTACAGGGCCTCAGCACGACTGGCTGGCAACACAAACTGGCCCACAGTGTTCAAACGCACCGTATAGCTGACCTCGGTCGTGCCTTCCTCAAAGCGCTCGTAGTAAGCACGGTAACCATCAAAGCGACGCTCGACGAAGCTGGGCCACTGGCCGGATTGTTCTTCACCGGCTGTTGCCATGGCAGAGTCGCGACCCAGGCCACTGCCCAAGATCGTGGCTCCGGCAGGAACTGGATCAGACACAACGACCCAGCTTGCCTGACCTTGGGCCTTGACCTTGATCTTCACGCGCATGATGTCGCCACGACTCCACACGCCAGGCTTGGCCTGCTCCACAGCCTCAATATGACGCTCCAGGCTCAAGCCAGCAGAGATAGGTTTGGTCACAGGCACCGCCGCCAGGGAACGGACGTCGATCCAGGCCTTGCCTTCGCCCATTTGCTCAACGCTCAGGTTATCGACCTGATCACCCCGCCAAGGCACGTCAATCTTGGCGGAACGCACACCCTGGCCGTCAGGCTCGAGCATGTCCCAGTCCACCACTTGGGCCGTTTCCGAGCCCAGAATCACCATGGACTGGCCGCTAGGTTGCTGTTCATGATGACGGCTGAACTGCTCAATGGCCAAGCTACCCAGAAGGTTTTCAGTGGTCATGCGCCATGCACCCCGTTGCTGTTCTGCCAACAGACCTTGGGCCAGGCGAGGCATATCCTCGGTCCAGTCCGGCATCTGATTGGCCAGCAACATCAGGCGAGCCTGGTTGGTCACACGGCTGGTCATGGCCCATGGGCTGCCGTTAAGCGCATCCTCACCAAAGACCAGACGGGTACCACGACTGATCAGCCGTGCCTGAATCAGACCCATGGCTTCTTTACGCGTCTGCTCGGCTTTTTTGATGCCTGGCAAACGCTGAGTCAGATCAACCCAGGCCAGCAGAATTTCGGTTGGCCAGCTTTGCAGGTTCAGCTCCACCGAATCCAGCATATTGACGCGAGCGCGGTCGTACTTGGCCAACACAGCCGCAGCACGAATTACCTCGATATCACGCTCTTGACGAGACACCGTTTGCATAGTCGGGATTCGACCATTGACCACGTTCTCCAGGCCCTGCAGCATCTCGTTGCGCAAGCCATCCGGAATGGAGAAGTTCAGGCCAATGGATTCAGCAATATAGCTGATATCCAGGATGTAGCTGGTCAGCACACGACTGCCCCAACCGTAGTTGCTTGGGAAGTAACGCAGCAAACCATTCTGGTCCATATACGAAGGCATGCGCTGCATCAGACCAGCCCAAGCCTGTTCGGAACGCAGGCCCATGAAGCGCGAGGCTTGCTGCTCAAAGCAACTGTAAGGATAGCGTTCAAACCAGGCACGCACCCCTTCCATACCGCCGCCCAAAGAAGAGCGGAACAGCATCTGCAGCCCTCCTTGAACCACCCCTTGCTCGTTCTTCAAGGCACCAGCCGGTGCCTGCACCGACATGTTCAGGGGGGCATCAATACCCACAGCAACCAGTGTTCCCTGCTGAACGGTGATGGGGGTGGCAGTAAAGACCTCCTGCTTAATCGTCAGGCTGTCTTTGGCTGCTTTGCCCGTGACACCGGACTGCTGAACTTCCTGTGCATCAACCGTCCACTCCATTTGGTGCGAATCGGCCGATCCACTGGACAGTGGAACCGACATAGGCCAAACAAGCACTTTGGCCGAACCGGAAGCCAGCTCAACGGTTTGCTCAGGCAACTCTGCCGATGGCAAGCCTTTACCACGGTACTTCGCCTGCACTTTCACAGTCATGGCACGTGGGCTGCTATTACGCAGCGTCACCTGGGCCTGATAGTTATCGCCTTCACGAGCAATGGCTGGCAAACCGGAAATGATTTGCAGGTCTTGCGTGGTGACGATCTGGGCCGAACCGCTACCAAAGCGATCACCCGCCAGATCAGCCACAGCCACGATGCGGTACTGGGTCAGGGAGTCTTTCAGCGGGACAGTCACCGTTGCGCGACCCTGTGCGTCCAGCTCCACATTACCGTTCCACAGCAGCAAGGTATCCAGCAGCTCGCGAGTGGGGCTTTTGCCACCGCCACCACCGGCCGCTACGGCCTTGCGACCATAGTGACGACGCCCCACGATTTCAGACTGCGCCGTGGCGGTCTGCACGTTGTAGCCACGCAAGGCGCGCATGGCGTTAAGCAAGTTCCAGCTATTGTTCGGGCTCAGCTCCAGCAGGGCCTGATCCACCGCGGCCAAGGCCACAGACGCACCGGCTGCCGGTGTGCCATCGGACTTCAGAACCTGAATATCAACTTTGGCCTGTTCGCGAATGGCGTACTGGCTGCGGTCTGTCGTCACTTTCACATCCAGCGCATCTTGCTGGCTGCTGACTTCAATGCTGGCCAAACCAAAACGATAGCTGGGCTTGGACAAGTCCACGGTGGTCGTCGGGGCCACAAATTCGCCACCGCCTTCCGAGTAGGCCTTGTACCAGTTCAAAGGCTGACTCCAGCCCCAGCTAAAGAAGGAGTACCAAGGCACTTCACGCAGTCGGCCACGCAGCACCAGCACAGACACATAGACGTTCGGCCCCCACTCAGGCTTGATCTCTACACTGACGTTCGGGCTATCGCCCTCCAACTGAACCACTTGAGCCTGCAAGACTCCTTCACGCTCCACTGACACCAGGGCCGTGGCTTCGCGAAAAGGCATGCGCACCTGAAACTCGGCTGTCTCGCCAGGAGCCCAGGTCTTTTTCGCAGGAATCACGTCGATACGGTCATCGTTCTGACCACCAAACCACATATCGCCCGAACCGCTGACCCAAACACTACTGGCGGAGACCGACTCACGGCCTTCGCCATCACGCGCAATCGCACGCAGCTCGACCTGACCGCCCTTGTCCAGTTTCACATCACACTGCACCAGGCCTTGATCGTCACTGCGGCCCTCGCAGATCGTGCCCAGGTCTTCGCGCTGCTCCTGATTGTCGTAGCTGTAGAAGCCACCCACCATACGCTTGCGAATCGAGAAGCGCTGCACATTGGCAGCTTCAATCCGCACGGGCACGTTTTTCAGCGGCTTGCCGTCCGGGCTCACCGCAATGGCCGAGAGCTTGGTGGACGAACCGGCGGCCAACCAGCTACCCGCACGCAGACCAGCCACTACATCGGCAGGCCATACAGACACCGTTTGGGTCAGGGTCTGAATTTCACCGTTAGGATCGGCAAAGGTCGCTTCCACCAGAAATTCGGAAGGTCGATCCACCACAGGCAGATCATCCAGCTTGGCACGCAAACCTCCTTGAGCATCCAACTGGAAGCGCTGCTTGTTCAGAAAAACGCGCGCGTTCGAGGCGTCAGATTGCTCAACCGTCTGGGGAGGAGCAAAGCTATAGTCGTCATACGCGCTAAATGAAGGCGACTGGGTACGCACCACCGCCGACAACTGCACTGGTAAGAAGTCAGCAGGACCACCTGACAGATAGTGCAGTTGCAAATCAGCCTGCATCTGTTTGGGGCTAACCAGATAAGGACGATCCTGGCCATCACCCAACTTGATGCTGCCGCCCAAAACAGGCAACTTGAACTGTTCAACGCGGAACTCGCCAAAACTGAAGTACTGGTTTTCACCTTCGGTACGCAAACGGTAAACACCCAGCTCGGCATCCTTGGGGATCTTCCAGTCATTCAAAGCAAACACACTGCCAGCGGCGGTCTTTTGCCACTTCAAAGGCAACTCAATTCGCTTGCCGCTGCCATCGTGCTCGACAATCATCGCCTCGGGATAACGATCGGGAGCCTTGAAACCGTCACGTACGCGTTCGCGCACGTAGTGCTTCATGTGCACCACTTCACCAGCACGAAACAGGCTGCGATCCATGACGGTGTGGGCCACAGGGTCGTCGCGACCGCCCCAGTTGTAGGGGACATTAAAGCGCCAGGGCTCGATACCCGAATTCCACTCGCTCAAGGCGAAGCTGAAATCAGCTTTACCGCGTGCCATGGGGTTGTTTTTGTCGATGCGCGCTGTCACAAACAAGCCGGAAAGACCTGTTTCCTGGCAGTAGTCGGCGCTGTCCACTGACTGCGGATGGTGGAACATCCCGTCTTTGTCCGTCTCGCCCTGCACCAGTTCCTCGCCACGGCAGTTCATGACACGGATCTTGGCGCCCGGCACCACCTTGGCATCATCCAAGGTGGTCACCCAAACCAGCAAGTCGTCCCCCCCTTTCTTGATGTGTACACCCAGATTAGTCACCAGCACGGAGCTGCGCACGTACATGGTGCCTGCCGATTCCAGCAAAGACGCGCCCAAACGTGGGGAAGCAACTTCCAGCACATGAAAACCTGGCTCTTTGAGCGGCACACCAATTAGCTCAAAAGGACGTTCATCTTTTTGATCCATGCCAGGCAGGTCCAGCTTCTTGACCTCTTTGCCGACCAGCAAAGGCTGAGCACGTAGGTCCAGTTGACCGTACTGATCAATCGGAGCGGTAATATGGAAATCGCCACCCATAATGTCACGCAGTCGTTCCGCACTGACCCTCCAGGAATAATCCAGCTGACGCAGACGGGAATACCAGGCCAGGACCTCTCTATCATCCTTTACGGCCAAGGCCCCCACCTGACCGGCCGACACCAGCATTTGCTCAGTCGTGAGATCCGGCTCGACATTACGCAGGCTCAAGCCAATGGCCGGGGGATCAGAATCATCCGAACCCTCGCGATCGGCATGGCCGAAACGCTCCACAATCCCAAAAGGCTCCACGGCAAACTTCACCAGCGGCGGATACGTTGTGGTGCTCATCCCCTTACTCAGAACCTGCGGGTTCTTAAGACTGCGGCCAGCGTCGTCAGTCAGGCCGTCCGGAATTTTGACCGTCAGCTTAGCGTTTTCAGGGAAAGGTCCCTGGAAACGCAGGTATTGGCTGGGGCCACGATCCTGCCATGCCTCATCACTATCAGAGACAGGCTCCCAAACTTGTTGGCCCGCTTCCAAACGGATCTGGCTCAAGTACTCGTACGCGACGGGCGCGGAGAACTGAACACCGAAGCTGCCAACTGGCGTGCAAGGTGCTTCGGCGCGCTCTCGCATGCAAGAGAGCGAGGCCGTAAATTCAGGACGCACATTGAAATCGTAGGTGTAACGATCCGTATTAGGGACACCCTTGCGATTTTCGATCTGGGTCATGATGCCCGGCTCCAGCACCACCGACACGGCGGCATCGGCTGGCAAGGGCCGCGCACACTGCACGGCTTGGTAACGCTCGTCTACCTCATCCACATAGAACTCAGAGCACACCATCGCATCTCGCTGGGCACCTTCAACCGCTTTCAGGCCAATGCGCTCGCCAATACCCTCTACCCGGCAATAGCCGTTCTTGATTAAAGAGCCGGTATTAACAGGCGCATTGAAACTGAATAGAAAAACCTGGTCCTCATCAATAATGTTGTAATACGGGCGGTTGCTTTCCAAAATGGCACCGCCAGAATTAAAACGATACTGAGCCGGCCCGCTGATCGCTTCATTGTTGATGCTGCGAAAGCTTTTGGACACGACCGCCGTACAACTCAACCCTGGCCCTGGGCGCTCGTCAAACTCATAAATCCAACGACGGGAATCGAGCCAGCGGCCCTGGCCAACCACAGCGGGATCATCACACTGCACCAGCACGGGCGCAGGTAATTGCGAATCCCCAAAATGGACAGCGGGTTTGGCAAAAGTAACTTTGACGTCCCGTAAATCTGATGTCGCCCCCTGAGGCGAAAAACTGCTTATCGTAATGGCTTGAGCGCTACTGACGCTCAGCAAGAACACCAAACCCAGCAAAGACTGGCGATGCATCGTTCTTCCCCTATGGAATATGCTATTTTCGGCGCCAGTTTAATGGAAATCAGCGCCTCTGAGCATGAATGAGAGACCTCAAAAGGACATAAAGAACACCACCAAGTGCAACAAAAAAAGACACGCTGATTTAAAAGCCTGCAATCTCACTTAAGGCAAACTCTGATGGCATTTGAAAGTAAAAATTTCATATGCGACCAATACCCCGCTTTTTTCCTAAAACAGGCGATATCAACTACGATTAGAAGCACAATTTCGCCACCCCTTACTGGAAACCCGGCCTACCCGCCCCATATGTGTTAAGGCTTGCACAGATCCCTCCGCCTTGATTTCAGGACAGACACATGAGCTCGATGACACTGCAGGAACTGGATAAAACCCGCGAAGAATGTCGCCAATTAATCAGTCGACGCGCCCTGCTATCGGCGGCCGCTGCCGTGGTCCCCATCCCCGGTGTGGATGTGGGCGCAGATGTGGCTATTTTGATGAAGGTCATTCCCATCATCAATGCCCGCTTTGGGCTGACCGCCAACGATGTGGACGCCCTAAGCCCGGAGCTTAAAAAACTGGTAGTCGTCGGTGGAACCAGCATGGGGCTGGGCATGGTGGGACGGGTTCTGACAACGGACCGTGTCATCAATATTCTGGTGCGCCTGGGAGCCAAAAAACTGGCCGGTAAATACGGCGCCAAATATGTCCCCTTGATTGGTAGTGCCATCTCGGCATCCATCAGCTTTGTCGTGCTGCGTAAAGTGGGCAACCAGCATATTGAAGAATGCTATGAAATTGCGCGACGCCTGGCGCTGGAAACGCAACGACATGAAGCGGTACATACGATCGATGGCGGTGAGCAAGGCCTGATACGTGAAATCAAGGACTAAAACCCTGTCGATGCTTTAGCTCTTATCAAGATCGCTCTTTGAATAGCTCAGATAAGCTGGACACAGTGAGCAAGCTGACAAAGTGTGACAAAGCGACGGGTCATTAACCCGCCCCCTCGTCATACTGCTCATTTTAGCCAGCAGGAACCACCCCAGGCGTTTTACTACGGCCATTCAACATATAGTCCATCAGCTCGCGCACCGACTTCATCGCCTTGCCAAAAGGCAGGGCTTCGGAACTGCGAAAGAACAGACCACGCTCCACATCCCCTTTCAAGGCGTAGGCTAGCTGACGGTCAATACAAAACTGACCATGACGCTGCACACCATCGCGCAAACCACAATGGGCCAGGCAATCAAAGCCTTCCGTGCAAGCACGCTCACGCGCCACCGATTGCAGTTTTTGCTCTTTGTGCAAATAGGCATCCAGCCAAGGCGTACGAACAGCGCGAGCGGGCAAGCCGGCCACACTCATGAATGTCACGATGTCCTTGGGCTCCGCATCCAACAAAACGCGCTTGAAGTTCTCATGCGCATCACCTTCTTCAGTGACCGCAAACGCTGTCCCCATTTGCACACCGTCTGCACCCCAATCCATTAATTGACGTAGTTGTTCAGGGCGGTGAATCCCGCCTGCGGCGATCAAGGGAATACGCTCGGCCTCCAGGCCCAGCTCGCGGAACAAGGCTCGGCAGCCCTCCAGCACACGCTGGAACGCATATTCAGGTTTGTTCAAGGACTGATCGTCGGCGGCGCCCAGGTGACCTGCGGCATAACGGGGGTTTTCCAGAACGACGGCGTCCGGCAGACGCTTGCGACGCAGCCATTTCTTGACCAGCAGGGTGACGCCACGTACATCCGACAAGATAGGAATCAGGGCAACTTTGGGGTGATCCTGAACCAGTTCAGGCAAATCCAGGGGCAGGCCAGCGCCTACCACCACCGCGTCTGCGCCGCTCTCGCAGGACTGACGCACATATTCGGGATACTGCGAAACAGCCTTCATGATATTAACTGCAATCCCGCCCTTTCCCCCTGATCGCTCTCGAGCCCGATGAATTTCACGGTCCAGCGCCTGCAAATTAGCCGCATCGACTACGCCTTTTTCGACACCTCCCCCGGTGCTGTCCATGAGATCTTCGTGATGGCGTCGTAAATCCACGCTGGAGATCGTCCCCAGCCCTCCCAATGCGGCCACTGTACCCGCCAGCCGGGACGCCGAAATACCGACTCCCATGCCGCCTTGAACAATAGGCAAAAGCAGTTTTCCCTTCAGGGACATGAGACGTAAATCCGTCTTTAGCACGATGTTAATACCTTAGGTTGATGCAAGAACCTGCCGGCCACGTCGGGACCCGAAACAGGGCAATAGAATCGTGGCCGTCTGCAAAGACGGCCACTGTGTTAAATCAGGCGGGAATAGCGTGCACCGCTTTCCTGGCTCAAATATTTGTCGAACACCATGCTGTAGGCGCGCACAAACAGGCGACCTTTGGGCAACACCTGGATAGACTGGGAATCGACCGTCAGCAAACCGGCTTGGGCATAGCTGTGGAGCTCTTGCAGCTCAGAAGAAAAATAACTAGCAAAATCAATACCATAACGCGCTTCCAGACGCGCAATAGGCACAGGCATGCTGCACATCAAATGCATGATCACTTCCGCCCGCAAGCGATCGTCTTGCTGCATCACAATGCCGCGCTCGATCGGTAGACGCCCCTGATCTATATCGGCGTAGTAATTGCGCAGGCTGCGGGCATTTTGCACATGCATGGTCCCCACTTGACCGATAGACGACACACCGAAAGAGACCAGATCACAAGCTGCACGGGTGGTGTAACCCTGAAAGTTGCGGTGCAAGCTCCCGTCCAGACGGGCCAGATTCAGTTCATCGGTAGGCAGGGCAAAGTGATCCAGACCAATGTAAACATAGCCGGCGTCCAACAGACGCCGGGAAGACATCAGGAACAGTTGCAGACGCTGGTCGGCGTCAGGCAATTCTTCTTCGTTAATCAGGCGCTGAGCCTTAAAGCGCGTGGGCAAGTGCGCGTAGTTATAAAGAGCGATGCGATCTGGACGCAATTGCACCAGCGAGTCAATCGTGATGGCAAAGCTTTCTAGAGTCTGCAAAGGCAAACCGTAGATCAGATCCGTATTGATGGATTGAAAACCGGCCGCCCGGCTTTCTTCGATGGCGCGTTTGACCATCTCGAAGGGCTGAATACGATTAATCGCCTTTTGCACGTTGGGGTCAAAGTCTTGCACCCCAAAACTGGTACGGTTAAAGCCCAGAGCCGCCAGGTTCTGGAGAGTGCCTTGCGCCAAGGTACGTGGGTCGATTTCGATGCCCAACTCCGCATCGTCCGTAAACGCAAACTGCTCGTTAAGCTTGGCCATCAGACGAGCCAGTTGCTCGTTATCCAGGAACGTGGGCGAGCCGCCGCCCAAATGCAATTGTTCGGTGCGCCTGTCCGCATCCATGTATTGGGTAACCATGTCAATTTCGCGCAGCAGGTAATCCAGGTACTGCTCGCTCTTGCTACGGTCCTGCGTAATAATTTTATTGCAGGCACAAAAGTAGCAAAGCGACTGGCAAAACGGAATATGCAGGTACACCGACAAAGGGGGATTGCTGCTGCTCAAGGCCCGTCGCGATAGCTCGTGAATATAGGGCTGGGCGGGGAAGTCCTGAAAAAAACGGTCTGCGGTGGGATAGGAGGTATAACGTGGTCCAGAACGATCAAAGCGCCGGATCAGGGCTTCTGAGATTTCAATATCTTGCGCGGTCGGAGCACTGGTATCCGATGCTTCCAAAGTTTGCGGCATACAGGGGCCTCCTGAAAAAGACCGGTTTCTTCTAGTCAAGCATTTATTGTGAGAGAAAACCTCACGTATGCGCTTGACCTGCATCAAGCCCGCAAGAACTAAAAAAACGCTTTTTTTCTCGCAGTTGGACTGAAATTAGCCGCATATATCGTATTATTAAGCGCTAGCCGCCTAAATCACCGCCTGTTGGAGTCAGATGTATTTGCTCGTGATCCTAGCACTGCCGTTCATCGGTAGTTTGCTATCTTCCCTGATGCCCGCGAACTCTCGCAAACTCCAAGCATCTCTTGCAGGCGCTGTTGCCATTACCTGCACCCTACTGACTCTCTACACCTATCCAGACATTGCTCGCGGAGAGGTGTTGGAGTCATCCCGTTCCTGGATTCCCGCTCATGGCTTGACCTTCAAGCTGCGCATGGACGGTTATGCCTGGCTGTTCAGTGTCATCATTACTGCCATGGGGGCCTTGATTGCCCTTTACGCGCATTATTACCTGTCAGCCCAAGATCCAGTCCGACGCTTCTTCTCCTTTCTACAAGCCTTTATGGGTTCGATGCTGGGCGTGGTGCTGTCGGGCAACCTGATCCAGTTGGTGGTGTTCTGGGAGCTGACGAGCATCTCCTCCTTCATGCTGATCGCCTACTGGTATCACCGCATGGATGCGCGCCGGGGTGCGCGTATGTCGCTGATCATCACCGGCACCGGGGGGTTCTGTTTACTGGCAGGTGTGCTCATGCTGGGCCAGGCCGCTGGCAGCTATGAGCTGAGCGTGGTATTGGAGTCGGGCGAGCAGATTCGCAACCACCCTTGGTATACCGGGATGCTGATCCTGATTGCCTTGGGCGCGCTCACTAAAAGTGCCCAGTTCCCCTTTCATATCTGGCTACCCCATGCCATGGCCGCCCCCACTCCCGTGTCGGCGTATTTACACTCGGCCACCATGGTCAAGGCCGGCGTATTCCTGTTGGCACGCCTGTGGCCTGCACTGTCGGGCACGACAGAATGGGCTGTCATTATTGGTGGCGCCGGTCTGTGCTCTCTGACACTGGGAGCCTACGTAGCCATGTTCCAGCGCGATATGAAAGGCGTGCTGGCCTACTCCACCATTAGTCATCTGGGTCTGATTACCTTGCTGCTGGGGCTGAACAGCCCGCTTGCTCTGGTCGCGGCGCTGTTTCACATGATGAACCATGCCACCTTCAAGGCTTCCTTGTTCATGGCAGCCGGTATCGTGGACCACGAAACGGGAACCCGTAACCTGAATCGGCTATCCGGTCTGCGCCACGCCATGCCCTTGACAGCCACTCTGGCAACTGTCGCGGCAGCCGCCATGGCCGGCGTGCCCCTATTGAACGGCTTTATCTCCAAAGAAATGTTCTTTGCCGAGACCATTCTGGCCGGTAACGGCAATATCTGGGAGTACGCCCTGCCCGTTGTGGCGGTCATCGCCGGGGCCTTTAGCGTGGCCTATTCCCTACGCTTTATCGCCCAGGTCTTCTTTGGTCCTGTCGCCACCGACTTGCCACGACAGCCGCATGAGCCGCCTCGCCGCATGTTGATCCCCAGTGCCATTTTGGTGCTGACCTGTTTGTTGGTCGGTATTATTCCTAGCCTGACGTTTGGCCCCTTCCTGCATACTGCGGCCAACGCCATTCTGGGCGCTGAAATGCCCCAATACAACCTGGCCGTCTGGCATGGTTTCAACCTGCCCTTGATCATGAGCCTGCTTGCCACCGGCATGGGCGTGATCTTCGTTCTGATCATCAACCGTTTCTACAAAAACCGCCAAGGCCGCACGCCTTTGCTGACCCGTGCCGATGGCAGGCGCTTCTTTGAGCTGGCCATGGAATATCTGGAAGTGGCCGCAAACTGGGCGGTAGGCAAACTGTACTCGCCACGCCTGCAACGTCAGATGCTGCTGATCATTGTGGCAACACTCTGCGTTGCCGCCCTGCCTCTGGCCCGTGGAAACTGGTTCAAATCCACCATTTCTACACCCATTGACCCCTTCTTTGTCCTGATGTGGGCAGTGGGAATTGCCTGCGCGATTGGTGCTGCCCGTCAAGCCAAGTTCCACCGTCCGGCCTCCTTGTTGCTATCCGGAGGTGCCGGTCTGGTTACCAGCCTGACCTTTGCCTGGCTGTCGGCCCCTGACCTGGCACTGACTCAATTGGCCGTAGAAGTAGTCACCGTGGTGCTGATTTTGCTGGGCCTGCGCTGGTTGCCACAACGGGTCAGTGATATACCCGGCAATCAGGACAAGAGTGCTCGCGCCCTGCTACGCCGTAGCCGCGATTTGATCATTGCCATTCTGGCCGGTTGCGGTATTGCTGTGCTGGCCTACGCCATGATGACGCGCCCTCACCCCAGCGGTATCTCCCCCTTCTTTGTCGAGAAAGCGCTGCCTCTGGGCGGCGGGGCCAACGTCGTGAACGTGATTCTGGTCGACTTCCGTGGCTTTGATACCTTTGGTGAAATCGTGGTGCTGGCTATTGTTGCCTTGACGGTCTTCGCCTTGCTGCGTCGTTTCCGCCCCCCCATTGAAGCCATTGCCCAGCCGCTGGCCCGTCGCCAGAACGTCAAGGACAGCCGCGAAGCTGTCTTTGTGGAGCCCGACCCCAAGACTGCCCTGCCCGAAGGCATCATGCAGATCCCTGCCGTCTTGCTGCGCTTGCTACTGCCTATCTCTACGCTGATCGCCTTGTACTTCCTGCTGCGCGGGCACAACCTGCCTGGTGGCGGTTTCGTGGGAGGCCTGATCATGGCAACCGGCATTATCTTGCAGTACATGGTCAGCGGCGTGGTGTGGATGGAATCCCGCCCACTGATTCAACCTCAAACCTGGATTGGCTTGGGTCTGTTGACCGCCGGTGCGGCCGCCATGCTGGTCTGGGCCTTTAACAAGCCCTTTCTATCGGCCCAAAGCTGGGATCTGCACCTGCCCCTGGTTGGCAATGTGCATACTTCCAGCGCACTGATTTTTGACATCGGCGTGTTCATGCTGGTGATTGGCTCCACCATCCTGATTTTGATCGCGTTGGCTCACCAGTCCCTACGTTTTTATCGCAAACTACCGTCGCTGCAATCCGCCTCGATCGCTTCATCCGGGATGGAGAACAAATAATGGAAATCGTGCTTTCAATTGCGATTGGTGTACTGGCCGGCTCAGGCGTTTGGCTCCTGCTGCGCCCACGTACTTTTCAGGTCATCATGGGACTGGCTTTAGTGTCCTACGCCGTGAACCTGTTCATCTTCAGTATGGGTAGGCTCAAAATCAGCGCCGCTCCCGTTATCAACGCCAGCAAACAGGGGGTGGACTATGCGGACCCCCTGCCCCAAGCTTTGGTGTTGACCGCGATTGTGATTGGCTTTGCCACCACCGCCCTGTTTCTGGTCGTCATTCTGGCCAATCGCGGCCTGAGCGGCACTGACCACGTTGATGGCCGCGAGGAAGACGATCTGTGAGTCTACTCAACCAACACTTGCCCGTATTGCCGGTCGCCATCCCTATGGTGGCTGCGGCCCTGATGGTGATGCTGCGCGACAAGCGCCGTCACTACAAGCTGCTGATCGCCTTTGGCTCCTTATTGGCCCAATTGTTTTGTGCCGTTTATCTATTGTTACTGGCCGATGGCACGCTGGCCCCGATCTGGCCACAATCCGTCGGAGTGTACCTGCTGGGGGATTGGCCGGCCCCCTTCGGAATCGTTCTGGTCGTGGACCGTTTGGCCGCCTTTTTGCTGGTTCTGACCAATGTGCTCGCTTTTTGCTGCTGGTTCTATTCACTGGCCCGTTGGGACCGCGTAGGGGTACATTTCCATTCCCTGTTCCAGTTGCTATTGATGGGTCTGAACGGCGCTTTCCTGACGGGTGACCTGTTCAACCTATTTGTATTTTTCGAGGTTTTGCTGGCAGCATCCTATGGTCTGATGCTGCACGGTTCGGGCGCCGCCCGCGTCAGTGCCGGACTGCACTACATCGCCGTCAACCTGATCTCCTCTTTCCTGCTGCTGATCGCCATCGCCCTGATTTACGGTGTCACTGGCACCTTGAACATGGCCGATTTAGCCCTGCGTGCCGGCTCCCTGCCCGACGCGGACCGCCTGGTGTTCGAGTCAGCCTTGGCCATCCTGGGTATCGCCTTTCTGATCAAAGCCGCCGCCTGGCCTTTGAACTTGTGGCTACCCAATGCCTACGGCAATGCCAGCGCTCCAGTCGCTGCCATGTTCGCCATCATGACCAAGGTTGGTATTTACGCACTGCTGCGCATCGGCTCCTTGCTGCTTCCCACCGGAGCCCCGGCCGCCTTTGGCGTGGCCTGGATGTTCCCGGCGGGCATTGCCACTCTCACCTTTGGCGCTATCGGCGTGATGGCCGCACAACAACCCGAACGGCTGGCCAGTTATTGCATCATCGTGTCCTCAGGCACCCTGCTGGCCGCCCTGGGTATGCCAGGAGTCATTCTGACAGGCCCTGCCCTGTATTACATGCTGAGCAGCGTACTGGCTCTGGGCGCGTTTTTTCTGCTGCTGGAGCTGGTCAGCCGCACCAAGCCCTTTGGAGCCGACCTGTTGGCAGTCAGTCAGGAGGTCTTTGATCTGGACGACCCGGAATCCGAAGACCATAGCGATGATGTGGTCGGCGTGGCCATCCCCGGTGTAATGGTATTTCTGGGCATGTCCTTTATTGCCTGCGCCTTGCTGATTGTGGGCCTGCCGCCGCTATCGGGCTTTGTGGCCAAGCTGTCCTTGCTGACGGCCGCCCTGAAAGCCTCGGGTCAATCGCCAGAGCCGCTTAACGCCTGGATTCTGACAGCCGCCGTGCTGATCTCGGGTGTGGCCGGTTTGATCGCCATGGTGCGTGTGGGGATCCGTCTGTTCTGGAGCAATAGCTCCTTGACGATTCCCCGCCTGAAACTGATCGAAGCCGCCCCCATCGCCAGCATTATTATGGCTTGCGCGATCTTGAGTTGGTATGCCGGCCCCATCACGACTTACCTGGAACAGACGGCGCAACAACTGGATGAACCCCGTATTTACATCGGCTCGGTCTTGCGGCAAAACCCCGTGCGCTCTGTCCAGGCGGAGGGATTCTAATGCGACGCTATACCAAACATCTTTTCCTGCCTTTGCTGCTACTGAGTCTATGGCTGCTGCTGAACGACTCACTCTCGGCCGGTTACGTGGTGCTGGGCCTGTTCCTGGCCATCGCCCTGAGTTTGGCTGCCATTCCCTTTCGTCCAGTTAAAGCCAGTATCCGTCATCCCTTTCTGGCCCTGAAACTCATCTGCCAAGTCACGTGGGACATTGCACTGTCCAATATTGCCGTGGGCCATCTGGTGTTGAAAGGCGGCGATGCGCCCCGACCCGGTTTTTTAGCCATTCCCCTGCGCATGACCGACCCGCACGGTCTGGCAGCGCTGGCCTGCATCATTACCTATACACCAGGTACCGTCTGGTCCGGCTTTGACTATGAAACCCGCGTCCTGACCTTGCATATTCTGGATCTACAAGACGAGCAGGTCTGGTTAGACACTATTCAGAAGCGCTATCAAGAACCGCTACTGGAGATTTTCCAATGATAGACATTGTTTACTGGGCCTGTCAGTTTGCCCTGGGCTGCTTTGTCCTGGGCATGGGCTGCGCCGTCATCCGTCTACTTAAGGGTCCGTCGGCCGCCGACCGCGTACTGGCGCTGGACACCATGTACATCAACGGCATGCTGGCCTTGTTGGCCCTTGGCATCCGCTTTGACTCCACCCTGTATTTTGATATCGCCTTGCTCATTGCCCTGTTTGGTTTTGTAGGTTCGGCAGCGATGGCGAAATTCCTGCTACGCGCCGAGGTAATCGAACCATGACTACACCTTTGTTGCCCTGGTGGCTGGCCGTCCCGGTCGCCCTTTTACTAGTACTGAGCGGCATCGTGGCTCTGGTGGGGTCAGCTGGCCTGCTGCGTTTTAAGCATTTTTACTCTCGCATCCACGCCCCCACCATGGGCAATACATTAGGTACATTCTTTATGGTGCTGGCCGTAGCCATCAGCGCCAGCCACTTGATGAGCCGTCCTATCCTGCACCCGCTCATCCTGAGTGTGCTCTTGATCATTACCTCGCCGGTGACAGCCATTTTTTTGATGCGCGCCGCCATCAAGCGAGAGCATCGCCAGCGTCTAGCCAAATATGGCCCGGATGAACCGGGCTACCTGGACATGCCACATAAAGCGCCTCTACCCAAAGAATTGGCTGAACCGCCAACCAGCGACAGGACTTGAATCAAACCATGGGGGTTTAGAAAAGTTTTATTACCCTCACTTGCACCTGCTCCACCTATACTAGTAAGTGTTTACTGCGTATCGGGAATTGCCCCATACGCAGTCGTTTTTGGGGCTTTGCGGCCTGCTACTCATACCTGCTCGTAACAGCGCTCGCCAAGCCGGTGATTCCCTTAGCAAGTCAAGGAGTGAGATCGATGAGTCTACTTACACGCCCATCCCGAATTCTGAAAGCAAGCTTGCTCAGCTTAGGTTTGCTCTCACCCGCTGCCTGGGCTCAAACCCCGTCCCAAGACTACCAACGCGATATCCAACGCTGTGAACAATTCACCGGGGAGCAGCGCACCACTTGCCGTCGCGAAGCTGGTGCCGCTTTGCAAGCCGCGCGTCACCACAAGCTGGACAAACGCGACCACAATATGGATGCCAATCGCCAGGCGCGTTGCCATCGTCTGCCTGCGGATCGCCAGCAAGACTGCCTGAAAGCCATGACCGGCCAGGACACAACGGTGCGCGGTAGCGTGGAAGGCGGCGGTATTTTGCGCGAGACCACGACGGTGATGCCTGCCCCGTAAGTGCACGATGCACACGGCTATCCTGGCAGGTAGTCAAACAAAAAGAATGGGCCTTGCAAGGCCCATTCTTCATTTCTGCGGGCTGTTTCTTTAGCCCATCTCCAATTTACAACTCCACCTGTATCCCCATCTCCACCACACGATTAGGCGGAATCTTGAAAAAGCGGGTACTGCGGCTGGCATTGCGAGCCATGAACGCAAACAAGCGCCGACGCCAGCCCAAATACCAAGGCTGACGCGATTGAATCATCACTGTCTGGCGCGACAGGAAATAGGACGTTTGCATGGGCTCCAGATTCAGCTCTGGGTGCTCCAGGGTGATCTGCTCCAGTAATTGCGGCACATTAGGTTCCTGCTTGAAACCCCAGGAAGCGACCGCCTGCCAACTGCCACGACTGAGACGTTGCAGGGTATAACGCTCTCCAAATGGAACATAAGGGACACCGGCACTCGTCACAGTCAAGAACAAGACCTGCTCGTGCAGAACCTTATTGTGTTTCAGGTTATGCAATAGCGCCGGAGGAACAGAGTCGGGAATCGTACTCATGAATACGGCCGTACCCGGTACGCGGGTAGGCGCGTACTCCTCCAGACTCAGCAAAAACTCTTTCAGCGGCTGTTTGTTTTCCAGCAGGCGCTCGTGCAAAGCAGCCCGCCCCTGACGCCAGGTCAACATCAGGCCCAACAACACAGAGCCCACTAACAAGGGTAGCCAGCCACCCTCCAAAATCTTGAGCGCATTGGCCGAAAACAGGAGCACGTCCAGAATCAGGAAAATACCCAACAACCCCAACCAGGCCCAACGCTTGATTCCGCTGGCGCGGCGCGGCAGCAAAAGCAAGGCCAGCAAGCTGGTCATCAACATCGTCCCTGTTACCGCAAAACCGTACGCATGGGCCAGACGATCCGAGGAGCCAAAGCTCAGAACCAGAATCATCACTGCCACACACAGCAGTAAGTTCACACGCGGCAAATAAATCTGCCCCTCTTCTTTAGCCGACGTGTGTTGAATCACCATGCGTGGCCAGAATCCAAGCTGAACTGCCTGACGGGTAACAGAGAACGCGCCGGAAATCACGGATTGGGACGCAATCACCGTTGCGACCGTGGCCAGCATGACCATCGGTACCAAAGCCCAGTTGGGAGCCAGAAAAAAGAAGGGATTACGAATGGCAGCCGGGTCCGAAATCAGCAAAGCACCTTGACCGAAATAGCACAGGACCAGGCAAGGCATCACGATCATGAACCACGCTTTGCGTATCAGTGGACGACCAAAATGCCCCATATCGGCATACAAGGCCTCGGCGCCGGTCAAGGCCAGTACCAGCGCTCCCAGCAGCAAAAAGGTTTGCCAGGGTGCCTCAGCAACAAAGGCCACGGCCCAACGCGGATCCAAAGCCAGCAACACTTGCGGGTGCTCAATAACACGCCACAGCCCCAGCCCACCCAACACCAGAAACCAGGTCAACATAATGGGGCCGAACAGCTTGCCCATGGTTCCCGTACCGCGCGACTGAATCAAGAACAAGGCCAGCAAGACCCCCAGCGCCAGAGGCACTATCCAGGGGTCCAGCACATGGGACACCATACCTATGCCCTCCAGCGCAGACATGACAGAAATGGCTGGCGTAATAATACTGTCCCCGTAAAACAAAGCCGCGCCAATCAGCCCCAGCACCACAATGATCTGACGACGCGGCCCTTGAATGCCACGTGCAGCCAACTCCATCAGTGCCAGCGTACCGCCCTCCCCTTTATTATCCAGGCGCAACACTACCGTGACGTACTTGATGGAGACCACCACCGTCAACAGCCAGAACAACAAAGACAACACTCCATAGACCTGTTCGGCGCCGGGCTGTCCATAAGGACTCAGGGCCACTTTCATGGTGTAGAGCGGGCTGGTTCCAATATCGCCATACACTACGCCTAACGCGCCCATTAACAAGGCGGCTTGCGCCGCTTTCTTGGGGTTTTCTGTTGCTGTGTTCAAGGCTTAATTTCCAATCAAAGTATCGTGCCGGGTCAGACGCGCACCAATACGCGGACCGGGAAAAACAATGGTGATGCGAGTACCCGGAAAATCAGGACGACTCATCAAGCTCCACCAGGCGCCATGTGCACGGGCAATTTCCTGCACAATAGCCAAGCCCAAACCAGAGCCCCCCGCCTGCGTGCCAGGGGAACGGTAAAAAGCCTCAAATACGCGCTGCTGCTCGCTGGCCTCGATACCCGGCCCGTGATCCTCCACCGACAAAGAAGGCGGATTACTGGCCACCCGCAAAACAATGCGGTCTGTACCTAGCCCATAGCGCAAGGCGTTATCCATCAAATTCGACAACAGCTCACGCAATAATATGGGGGCAGCATCAATCCAGACCGGCTTTTCAGGCGCCAGCAAATGGATTTCCACACCATGCTGGCGAGCCTGCAAGAACCAGTCACCGCCTTCTTCACGCACCCATTCGCACAAATCCAGACGCACAAAACTGTCCTTGATATTGCTATCAGCATCGGTGCGCGCCAGCACCAACAACTGCTGACCTAGGCGAATCATGCGATCCGACACGCTTTTGATGCGCTCGGCTCGTTGGCGAATGTCCTCTGGCAACGGTCGTGCCAGCATCAGCTCAGACTCCAGCTGCAAACCGGTCAGAGGGGTACGCAACTGATGCGCTGCATGACCAATAAAGCGTTTTTGCGCCTGCAGGGTATCACGCTGGCGTTCCAGCAACTCGTTAAAGTGCTCCACCAACGGCACCACTTCGGCGGGCAAAGCACTGGCATCCAGGCGCTCGAAGTCATCATCGGACCGATTGCGGATCTGTTGTGATAAATCATCAATAGAAGCCAGTTGCGAGCGAATCCCCGACAACAACACCCAGGCAATCAGACTGACCAGCAATACCTGGCTAAGCGCCATGGTCCAGAAAATATCGCGCAGCAGCCAATCTTCCAGGCTCATGCGTCGCGTCAGTATCCAGGTAACACTCAAGTCGAGCACCACCAGAATGGAGATCGGGGGAAACAGACGGCCCATCAATTTACGGGCCAAAGAACCGGGGGCAAGAAAGCGCTCCAGCCAGCCTCGCAACAAGGAGGTTTTTACCGCTGGAGAAAGATGCTGATCGGGCATGGTTGACCTAGATTTTCAGACAGCAGGCACGGGCTGCCGTTATGCTCCGGCCACGCTCTCCACATCGAGCAAATAACCAAAGCCGCGCACAGTCTGTATAACCGCCCCGGTGCCCTCCAGGCGCTTGCGCAAGCGATACACGTAGACCTCGACCGCATTGTCGCTGAAATCGGCGTCCCAGGCAGACAGTGAGTTGATAATTTGCTGCTTGGTGACCACACGGCCCGCGCGCATCATCAACATTTCCAGTACGGACAACTCCCGCACCGACAAAGTGACGCGTTGACCCGCACAGCGCAACTCGCGGCCAATGGTATCAAAGCTCAAGGGACCGACATCGATAATAGGCTGTACCTGGCCACTACGCCGACGGCCAAATACACGTACTCGGGCGGCCAGCTCAGACAGGTCAAAGGGCTTGATCAGGTAGTCGTCCGCACCAGCGTCCAGACCACCGACGCGATCATCCACGCCATCACGCGCAGTCAGAATCAGAACGGGAATGGCATTGCCTTGCCGACGCAATTGGCGCAGCACCTCCAGGCCACTGATACCGGGCAAGTTCAAGTCCAGAAGCAGAAGGTCATAGACCTGGGCAGTCAGCTCCTTCAAGGCACTTTCGCCTTCCTGGAGCCAGTCAACAGCGTAGCCCTGGTCGTTGAGAAATTCCTGCAGTGCGGCGCCCAGTATGGCGTCGTCTTCGATAACTAGTACACGCATTCGGGAGATTTTATTACGAAACTGGCCCCTCGCGTTGCAGATGCAAAGCGAGGGGCCAGAAAAAACAACACGAACCAGAACCCAGAATTACGGAGCAGACGCAGGCTCGGCTTCCTGCTGGGTAGCGGCGCCATCCTTGGCTTGACCGTCTTGACCGGCAGCCTTGGTCGTGGGGCCTGGACGAGTGATGAAACCCAGACGGGTCAGACCGGACGCCTTGGAGCGGCTCATCACCTGAGCCAGTGTTTCATAGCGCGTATCGGTATCAGCACGAATACGCAGTTCAGGCTGAGGCTCATCCTTGGAGTAGGGAGCCAGCGTGGCGGTCAAGTCCTCCATCGCCACGGGCTGCTCATTCACGAAGATCTGCCCTTCAGCGTCAATGGCCAGATCAATCGTCTTGGGATCTTGCTGAACCGGCTCGGATGTGGCCTGAGGCAGCTGAATCTTGATCGAGTGCGACAGCAGCGGAGCGGTAATCAGAAAAATCACCAGCAGAACCAGCATGACGTCGATCAGGGGCACCATATTGATTTCGGACAGCGCAGAGCCCGAATTGCGATTGTCAAAGCTGCCAAAAGCCATGATTAGTGCTCCCGCTTGGCAGCCGCTGCCGCGCTTGATGTCGCACCGCTACCCGAGCTAGGGACGCGGCGCAAAACAGGTTGGTTGTCCTGCACGGGTTGGCCTGTGGTCAGGAATGTAAACAAATCGTGGGCAAAGGCGTCCAGTTGGGACAAGTAAACGCGGTTGGTACGCACAAAGGCGTTGTAGGCCAACACGGCGGGAATCGCCACGGCCAGACCCAGACCCGTCATCACCAGCGCTTCACCCACAGGACCAGCAATCTTGTTCAGGGTCACGCCATCGGACAGACCAATATTGATCAGTGCGTGGTACACCCCCCAGACCGTACCGAACAAACCCACAAACGGGGCGGTGGAACCGACCGAAGCCAGCAGCGTCAGGCCGTTTTCCAGCTTGGCGGTTTCTTCGTCCATGACTTTACGCATGATGCGCGAGACAAAGGCATCGGTAGAACCCTTCTCTTCCAGACGCATAGCGCCATATTTCACATGATGTTTTTGAGCGTGGATGGCGTGACTGGCCAAATGGCTGAACGGATCGCGGGCACCGTGAGTGGCGATTTCGTTTTCAACCTGCTCCAGGGAGCTGGCGGACCAGAACTCGCGCATGAAACCTTGCGAGCGACGCTTCAGACGGAAGGACAGTACGCCCTTGACGATGATCAGGTACCAACTGGCAACCGACATCAAGGCCAAGATCACGAACAAGGTCTTGCCAACCACATCACTTTGCTGGATAAAGTGCAGCACCCCGGTCGCTTCCTCAGCAGCAGCAACACTGGCGGCAGCCTGATCGGCAACAGGCCCTGCAACTTGTGCCAGGCTTACCCATACGCTTTGAAATAGTTCCTGCATCATTGATATATCCTAGTAAACAAAGTCGAAAGGAATATCGGCCATGGCACGATAGGCCACACCATTTTCCGTATACGGTTTGAAACGCGCTGTGCGTACCGCCTTCAATGCTGACTCATCCAGACGCTCATAGCCTGAAGAGCTTTGCACCTTGGCCTCCAGCACGGTTCCTTGGGTTGAAATCACTACACGAACCACCACGCGGCCCTGTTCACGACGGCGTTCCGACGCCCTTGGATACACAGGCACAGGACGGCGCCCCAAATAATCCACACGACCGATCAGCTTGGGTCGGTCCCCATCGGTAGAGCGGGCAGCGGTTTGGGAGGTGTTGTCCGTTGCCGGGCCTGCTTGAGCGGCCGGCGCTGCTGGTTGAGCAGGCTGTGGCGTTTCTGCCGGTGGAACCTCAGGCTTGGGCTGTGGCTTGGGCTTGGGTTTCGGCTTGGGTTTTGGTTTGGGCTTGGGCGGCTCGGGAATGGGTGGTTTTTCCACGATAGGCTCTGGCTCAGGCTCCGGCTCAACAACGGGTTCGGGCTCAGGCTCGGGATCGGGATCGGGTTCCACCTCGGGTTCAGGTTCAGGCTCAGGCTCAGCCACCACCTCCTCAGGGGGGGCGCTGACCTGCTCTTGCTGAACCGGGGACTCCGACACTTCCACCAGGGTCACACCGACAACATCCATCGGGGCGGGCTCGCCCACAATCTTGGGGGTTTCCGTCCACAAGATGGTAGCCACGACACCCACGTGCAATCCCAGTGCTAATGCCAAGCCAGTTGCCTTCAAGGCCAGCATCGAGCGATTATTCTTTTGAGAAGCAATTCCGGTCATAATCCGTTCTACACATTCTGCAACCCGCATGGACCATGACGGGACCGGACAGGATGCCCAGTGAAGTATCGAATCTTAACAGAAACAGGAATGATTCTCAATACTGAATCTCTATAATATTTTCTGCTGACAACCCGCCTCACAAAAACCTTCCAGATACTAACGCAGACAGGCTGCCCTAAGGGCAGCCTGTTTGTGAATAATTTGCAAAAAATCAGGACAAACGCACTTCAGCCTCAGGCTCGATAGGAAAAGCGCTGAACTTGCGCGGCAAGGCCAAGGCCCGTTCACCAGGTCGCAAGCCCAGCTGCGACCAGCGCTGATGATCAAACTCAGCTTCCCAGGCTCGCTCCCCCTCGTTCAAGGCCAACTCAACCCGCACCGTCGCGCCCAGAGGAATAATGCGCTGCACGGCTACGACGATACCCTGACCATCCAATTGACGCTGCAAATCCAGATCGTGCGGACGTACATATCCGACAGCCTCGCCCTGCCCTGTAGCCTGACCATTCAAAGCCTGATTGGACTCGAATTGCCCCAACTGAGGATCAGCGACAAAGCGTCCGTGCTCGAACTGACCCGGCAAGCGATTCGCTGCCCCCAGAAACTCATACACAAAGGGACTGGCTGGATGATTGTAGACATCCTGCGGAGCACCCTCCTGCTCAACCCGACCTTTGTTCAGCACCACAATACGGTCCGCCACTTCAATGGCCTCTTCCTGATCGTGCGTCACAAACAAGGTGCTGATATGCAGATCGTCATGCAGACGACGCAACCAGGAGCGCAACTCTTTGCGCACCTTGGCATCCAAAGCACCAAAGGGCTCGTCCAGCAGCAAGACACCCGGCTCTACGGCCAAGGCACGTGCCAGAGCAATACGCTGTCGTTGGCCACCTGACAAGGCCGCTGGATAGCGATCGGCCAGCCAGTCCAGTTGCACCAGTTCCAATAGTTCATGCACACGCTGACGAATCTGGGCTTCGGGCAAACGCTGCTTACGCGGTTTGATACGCAGACCGAAGGCAACATTTTCAAACACCGTCATATGACGGAACAAGGCATAGTGCTGGAACACAAAACCCACCTGGCGATCACGCGTGCCCACGGCGGCTACATCCTTGCCGTTGATCAGCACCTGACCCGCATCCGCATGTTCCAGGCCAGCCACGATACGCAGCAAGGTTGTCTTGCCGCAGCCAGAAGGCCCCAGCAAGGCCACCAGCTCGCCTGCTGGAAAATCCAATGTCACATCACCCAGTGCGGTAAACGCACCAAACTGTTTAGATAGATGACGAACTTCGATACTCATAATGAACTCCGAATGCGATCATCCGTGATGACCGTCTTGAACCATTTTGCGCTCGGCCCACAATTTAAGCGCCAACGTCAGTAAAGCCAAGACTGCCAACACCGAAGCCGCCGCAAACGCGCCCACCGTGTGATAGTCGTTGTACTCAATCTCTACATGCAAAGGCAGCGTGTTGGTCTGGCCCCGTATATGGCCCGACAGCACCGACACCGCCCCAAATTCGCCCATGGCACGGGCATTACATAGAATCACGCCATACAGCAGTCCCCACTTGATCTTGGGCAGCGTTACCCGCCAGAACATCTGTCTGCCATTGGCCCCCAGCACCCGCGCAGCCTGTTCTTCCTCACTGCCCTGCATTTGCATCAGTGGAATCAACTCGCGCGCCACGAAGGGAAAAGTGACAAACAAAGTCGCCAGGACCAAACCGGGCAAAGCAAAGACGATACGAATGTTGTTGGCATCCAGCCAGTCCCAAAACGGCCCCTGACGACCGAAAATCAGCAAGAACATCAAACCGGCAATCACGGGTGATACCGAAAATGGCAAGTCGATCAAGGTGGTCAACAGGCTTTTGCCACGAAACTCAAAACGAGCAATGGCCCAAGACGCCGCCAAGCCAAATGCAATATTCAACGGCACCGCAATCACGGCAACCAGAACCGTCAGGCTGGCCGCATGCCAGGTATCGCTCTGGCTCAAGGCGGACAGATACGGCATGATGCCCCGGCCAAAGGCCGTCATGAACACCAGGATCAAGGGCAGCAGCAAGAACAGCACAAAGAAGAGCAAGGCAATGCCAATCAGTATGGCTTTGACGGCCGGGCCTTCATCCTGTGCCGCCCGCAACCGTGCCGTATGTACCGGCACCGCCTGCACAGCGGTGTCTATTGTCAGGCTGCTCATCGTGCGCCCTCCAAAGATAAAGGCGCTGCTACCTTTGCCGCTTTAGCACTGGCCTGCCCTGAGTGACGCAACTGCAAATACCACTGCAAACGGTTGATCGCCAACAGAATGATGAAGGACAACACCATCATCAGGACAGCCAAGGCCGAAGCTCCCGCATAGTCAAACTGCTCCAGCTTGGTCACGATAAGCAAAGGCGTAATTTCCGAGACCATAGGGACGTTACCAGCAATGAAAATCACCGAACCGTACTCACCCACCGCACGAGCAAAAGCCAGGGCCACGCCCGTCAAGCAGGCAGGCAAAATGGCGGGCAAAATGACCTTGGTGACCGTCTGGAAGCGATCCGCCCCCAAACACGCACTAACCTCTTCCTGTTCCTGCTCCAGTTCTTCAAGAACCGGCTGCACGGTACGCACAACAAAAGGCAGGCCAATAAACACCAGGGCGATCAGCACCCCCCAAGGGGTAAACGCAATCTGCCCTACATAAGGTTCAGCCCAGGAACCGATCCAGCCGGTAGGCGCATAAATAGCGGCCAGTGAAACACCGGCTACCGACGTGGGCAGAGCAAAGGGAAGATCAATCAAAGCATCCACAATGCGGCGGCCAGGAAAACGGTATCGCACCAGAACCCAAGCCAGAATCAAGCCAAACACACCATTGATCACAGCCGCCAACGCGGCCATACCAAAGGTCAATTTCAAAGAAGCCAAGACGCGCGCGGCACTAATGGTTTCCCAAAAAGCAGACCAGCCCATAGAGGTGGTCTTGAGCACAACAGCAGACAAGGGAATCAGCACAATCAGGCTTAAATAACTGATGGATAAACCCATCGTCAGACCAAAGCCTGGTAAAGCCCGCTGCTTGCGCACAGCGGGCAAAAATCCCCACAGACGAGCCTGTAACATCGGACGGTCCTCGGTGATAGTAGGGTTATCTGCTCAAGTAGATGCTGTCGAACACGCCGCCATCCGCAAAGTGCTTGGCTTGCACCTGTGTCCAGCCACCCAGCTCATCATCCACCTTATACAACTTCAACGCCGGAAACTGATCGCGGTACTTAGCGGCCACCGACTCCAGGCGAGGACGGTAAAAATGACGTGCGGCGATTTCCTGCCCTTGCGGGCTATACAGATATTCCAGATAGGCTTGGGCCACTTTTTCTGTGCCATGCCTGGCGACATTAGTGTCAAGCAATGCCACAGGCGGCTCGGCCAGAATGCTGCTGGAAGGCACCACAATATCGAAGCGATCAGGCCCCAGATCCTTCACCGACAAGAGAGCCTCGTTTTCCCAGGCAATCAATACATCGCCAATGCCCCGCTCCACAAAAGTTGTGGTCGATCCACGCGCACCGGAATCCAGCACGCTGACGTTGCGATACAGTTTGGCCACAAAATCTCGGGCCTGCGCCTCGTCCCCATTACCTTTCTTTAAGGCATACAACCAGGCAGCCAGATAATTCCAGCGTGCCCCTGCCGAGGTTTTAGGATTAGGCGTCACCACCTTCACATCAGAGCGAATCAAATCGTTCCAGTCGTGAATCCCTTTGGGATTGCCCTTGCGCACCAGCAGAACAATCGTAGAGGTGTAAGGCGTACTGTTGTCCGGCAGGCGAGCTTGCCAGCCTTTGTCCAGTAAACCGGACTGGGCGATTTGATCGATATCGGAAGCAATACCCAGTGTCACCACATCAGCGGGCACACCATCAATAACGGTACGCGCTTGCTTGCTGGAGCCACCGTGGGAACTACGGATGACCACACTGTCACCTGTTTGTTCTTTGTAATGTGCCTGGAATGCCTTGTTGAATTCAGCGTACAGCTCACGCGTTGGGTCGTACGAAACATTCAGAATGCTGACCTCGGCCGCGACCGCCGTTGCAGCCGCTAACACCAAAGCGAGCAAAGCCCCTGCCCGAACGCCCTTCCACCTCTGTTGAATCCGCTTCATGTCCCATCCCCTAGAAACCACTTCCAAGCAATGAGAACGAGTCTAGCAAGGGTGTTACACCCGGCTAAATACCGATTCTTTGGTTAGATATAGCGGGGAGATGGAGGGGGCGGAAACGGCTGCCGGATCAAGACTGGTCTACGCTAGCCCGATCAAAGAAACGCTTGCAATTGCCCTGGTCGCGCTAGAAGTTGGCTTCAATCAACTCGCCCTGCCCGGCACCAAAATTCACATCTTCGATCGAGTTCAGACGACATAGAAACAAGGCACCGGGCCACAAACTGCTCCATATTCTGTGCACAATGTTCCGGGTTTCATCCCATGGGAAGTAGTGCAAGGACAGACTGGCCAGGACCAACTCAAGATTATTCGCCGCTTCCGGCCAAGGGCCGCGCCTATCCCTGCACTCAATCTGCGCCTCGGGCGCACGCTGCTGCGCGATCGCCACGCACTCAGGCGAGAGATCAAAAGCCATCACCTTCACGCCTGCCCGGATCAAAGTCAGCGTGTCGTCACCAAAACCACAGCCTGTCTCCAGCACCGGCGAGGCGATTTCACGTTGAGCGATTAAAGGCAACCAGCGATCAAGCCAAGGGCCCGAACACATAAGCGCGTTTCTTGTACGACAAGGAAAAAATCAGGCGGCAGAAACGCTAAGGTCACGGATCAGCAAAGTTAGAACAATCGCCGCCAACAGACACTCACCGACATTGAACCAAAGGTGCCACGGCTTGGACTTGTCATTCATACCCAGCGCGTAGCGAATTCCTCTGTAATTGATCCAGCCCAGGCTCACGACCAACACCGGCCACAGGATCCACAGCGGTGGGAAAAACAGAAGAAACATGAAGGCCAGCCAAGCCAGAATCAGAGTGGCAAGTGGAGACAGACAAGAGAGGAGTTTGCTCATGAAGACCCAAGGAGCGCATATCGACCAGCCTAGTGTCACCTGAAATAGTCGCTGCGCTCAAGAGCAGGCAAAAAGCAGCGACAAGTTTGGCAAGACTGCGAAATCATCTCGGCCCTACCTTGCCTTGGACCGGATAAGTAGAATTGAAAAAGCCGAACCCAATGTTTCAAAGGGCCCGGCTTTATTGATCAACGCAACGCTTGCCTAATCAGGCAAGCAGAGGATCAAATGATCTGGATCTGGGTAGCGCAAGGGCCTTTCTGGCCTACGCCTGCAACGAAAGAAACTCGTTGGTTCTCTTCAAGAGATTTAAACCCAGCACCCTGAATTTCACTGTGGTGTGCGAAGAGGTCTTTACCGCCACTTTCGGGCATGATAAAGCCGAAGCCTTTTTCGTTATTGAACCACTTCACGATACCAATTTCTGTTTTCAATGTATGTCCTAATTAATCAGGGGAAAAATGTCCCTGGACACACTATGGACGCTATTTGCAGATATAGATAGCGCCGTTACAAATTAAACCGACGCCACACCTGCACGAACCATCAACGAAGCATATGAAGGGTGCTCCGCCTCATGACTTTGCGCTCCGCTATACGTCGATATCCCAGAGCACTGTGCCCATATCTGAATACCTATAGGTCACTTACTCGCAGGTAATGCAGGAATTGACGTTGACCCCAGCTACGTCTCTCGCATGTTCTCCCCTGGAAGAAAAACAGGTCAAAAGCGCATTGGTGAGGAGCGTGTCGAACGACTGAATGCCGCCTTCCCTGGCTGGTTTGCCGCTGAATCTGGGGAGCTGACAACTGCAATCAGTTGCGCACCGCCCCCAGCATACCTATGGCCGGAATTCCTTCCCCCACCACCTCTAAGGGCCGTGGCCGGGAAGCCGGCGTCCCCGTGCAACTCATTCAACACGCAAATGTGCTTGAGCAGTGGGTGCGTGAAAAAGTGGGTAGTGTGAACCCGTACCGCATCAGGGGACTGACTGATAGCCGCAACAATATGTCTCCCACCATCAATGACGGGATTTTTTTTGTCGATGTGGAGTGCCAGAGTGTTTAAGCTGGCGGAGTCTACGTGCTTGATGTCGCGGGTCGGTTAAATAGCCGCCTGATGCTTAACCCGGCACACAACCATTTAGACTAGAGAGCCCCATACTTGCACCAGCCCAAAAAGATGCACCAGCCCATAAACCAAACAGATCGCTGAGCTGATCATGATAAACCGGCGGCTTCGACCGGTACCCGCCAGGGCCAACGGCCCAAGCAAACCGCGCAACAAGTAGATCGAGGTAATGCCGATCAAAGCCGGTCGCACCAAGGGAAGGCGCTCGATCACGCCAGCAGCGGACAGCGCGTAGGCCGCCCATACCGCAAGCACTAAGGCGATCCCTGCTGTAAACACCGCAGGAAACCAGCGGCCAGCCTGAGCCGCACGCACAAAGCGATCGCCTGCGCCAAACAGTTGATACCAGGAAGGCCCAACAATGATCACCCCAACATGCAGCAGGGCAGCTATAAGACTGAGCCCAGCGCCGATCACAAGCATTAAGTTATATTCGTTTGCCATTTCATCCTGACTTATTGCGGGCCTCCGCCAACTGGAGGGGGTTGCGTAATTTAGCATGCCAACCACTTCACCGTCGCATGAAAATGCACTCCAAAGCTGGCGGATACGGCAGATCAGTCCTTGTTCGCGGAAGTCGGCCCTCTTGAATGATCGCCAGTTTCCTTTCGTACTCACCGCACTCAAGCCTACGGTCCCGCCCCATATCAACACGTCCGCCACCCGACAGCGCAGCATCCAGCTTGATGTGCGTACCCATCCGGTAACGAGACGCTGTGAATGATCAGGAAACTGGACGTAGCCTTTTCTCACTCCCCAGTCGGTGCAACGAGCCCCTACGCGGGCACTCATGGTAGCTGGCGCAGCAGCCCCACCCTTTTTATTTCTGATGATCCAATTATCTACCCAGCCGACAGTAATCCTGGCCAACGGCCAATCCTCATGCATGCGCACAATCGTGCGCTGTGCTGCGACATTCTTCGGGAATGGATGGGCTTCCGGTTGGCACTCTCTGTCCAAGGCGTTAATCGTCAGGATGCGGCCGTCTGGCTGATGCGCTGAAGAAATGATGTCCCAATCCCGCAAAGGACATCAAACCGCTGGGCATACTCATCGCCCCCTTGCTCAGAGACGAAGGTCATATGGACAGGTTTTTCCAGTAACCCGGCTTTTTTGAATACGTATTCCCAGGTGCCGTTTGTGCGGATCTGTTTACAAGCCATTACATTTTCCCAGCACACCATCCAAGCTTAAACAGGCTTCAATGCAGGGCGTAGTTGAGTGGGTAGCAAGCCAATCCTGGTTGGTTGAGGCTATCCAAAAAGCGGGCTAAACAGGCACAAAAAAAGCACTTAGTTTTACCTAAGTGCTTGATTCGACTAGCAAAAGAAATGGTGGGTGCTGAGGGGTTCGAACCCCCGACCTACGCCTTGTAAGGGCGCCGCTCTACCAGCTGAGCTAAGCACCCATTTCTGTGATGCCGTTCTTCTTGTGAAGAAAAAGAATTATAGGATCAAAGATTTCTTTTTGCAAGCCTTTTGCGTCAATTAATTTAAAAATTAATTCACGGCGTCTTTCAGAGCCTTACCGGGACGGAACTTAGGCACGTTTGCGCCTTCGATCTCGATGGTTTCGCCGGTACGTGGGTTACGACCCGAACGGGCAGCGCGTTCCGACACAGCGAAGGTGCCAAAACCAACCAGAGTAACCGTATCTTTTTCTTTCAGCGTGGTGGTCACGGCATCGATAAACGCATCCAGCGCACGACCAGCGTCAGCTTTGGACAGATCGGCTTTGGTGGAAATGAATTCGATAAGCTCGGTTTTATTCATTGAGAAAATACCCCTGAAAATTATTTTACGGGCCCCCAGCGGGAACCAGTGTGTGGCGGTCAGACTTAATAGTGACAAACGAAAGGGCAGCTAAGCACTGCCGTCTGCCATTGCTACCGGGCGCATAAGCACCCCGGTTGGCTACCGCGTATTAAGCCTTCGTTTAATACCCGTGTCAAGCAAAAAACCTCTGTAACCCGCATCATTGCTCACTGTTGATACAAGTTGCAGGACTTTCCCTAATTTGTGCCGCGAAACTTAACAGGCCGTCGCAAATATGTTATTTGAACTTTTAAAACTTCAAAATTAGCCGACTGATACTGTGATTTTGAATGTTTTTCAACTGCTTATGCGCCCCTCTCTGCAGCCGCAAAAACCACTCTCAGCCTAATTTCCCTTACGAGAGCCGGACTTAACAACAGATAACACCTTATCTGAGTGACAGGAGCAAGGCTCTGCACCCTTCTCTTGAGCACCAACCGTGCCCATATCAGAGCGGTCTGCTCTCCTACAATTTTCTGCATTGTTTGACTGTATTTCGGTACTTGCTACCGTCAAGGAGCGCAACGATGCACGGCAAGGTTTATTTGGTTGGGGCGGGGCCTGGCGACCCTGAACTTCTCACACTACGCGCTTTATACCTGCTGCAACATGCAGATGCTGTGGTCTATGACCGCTTGGTCAGCCGCGCCATCATGAGCTGCATCAACCCTGAAGCCACCCTGCACGATGTTGGCAAGGTGGCCGCGTGCAAACCCAGCATGCAGGACGACATCAACGACATCCTCTTATCACTGAGCAGAACGCATCAGCGCGTTATCCGCCTAAAAGGCGGTGATCCCTTTATTTTTGGGCGCGGCGGCGAGGAGCAGCTTTATCTGCAACAACACGGCGTCCGGGCCGAGGTTGTGCCTGGAATTACTGCCGCGACGGGCTGTGCGGCTTCTTTAGGCATTCCCTTAACTCATCGCGGGCTGGCCAGCAGTGTGCGCTTTATCACCGGACATTTGCGGGACAACCAAGGCCTGGAACTGAACTGGGCCTCCCTATCCGACCCCACCTGTACGCTGGTGTTTTACATGGCCATGGCCAATTGCCGTCATATCGCCCAGGCCTTGATCCAACATGGACGCAGCCCACATACGCCCATCGCCCTGGCACAGGACGCCACACTTAAAAGCCAGCGATGGGGCTTGGGTACATTGCAGACACTTCCACAGCTAGCACAGACATTTAGCCCTCCTGCCTTGCTGATCATTGGGCAAGTTGTACAGCTACACCCGGACTACCCGCAGCCCACATCGAACACGCAAGACGCACTCACACCCGAATCATCCTGGGCACTGATGTGAGTGGTTTGCACTTCTCTTTAAAACGCTGCGGCAGACGGACTCTGGCCCGGATTGGGTTGCCTGTATTGCTCACCCTTGTTGACCCGCAACAAGCCACTGCAAATGACGTTACGTTGACTTCAGAGCGGCGCCTCTCTTTACAAACACTACTTCATCAAGAGTGCGGTTCCTGTCATGGCTTGTTCTTGAAAGGAGGTCTAGGCCCAGCTTTGACGGCAGATGCCTTGCAAGGCCAAAGCCCAGAACAAATCGCCTTGACCATCATGCAAGGTCGCCCCGGCACCGCCATGCCTGCCTGGAACCGCTTTTTGCAGCCAGCGGAAAGTTTATGGCTGGCGAACTTCCTTCTCCAGAACTCGGATACAGCACCATGAAAGCACTCATGACTCTTAGCCTGCTTGTCGTGTTAAGCGGCTGTGCCAACTCACTACGCGGCACTAACGACCTGGGGCTGATCGTCGAGCGCGCCACAGGCAGCGTAGCCCTTGTTGAGACCAGTCACCGCAGTCGCTTGGCGCGTATTGAGGGCTTGGGTGACCTCTCCCACGCTCATATCACTTATTCGCGCGACGGACGGTATGGCTATATATTCGGACGTGATGGCGGGCTGAGCAAAGTGGACCTGATCAAACAAGTCGTAGTCCGCCGCATTATTCAGTCCGGCAATGCCATAGGTGGGGCGATCTCCCAGGACGGCAAGCTGATTGTGGTACAGAACTACGAACCGGGCGGTATCAAGGTTTTTGACGCAAAGACCCTGGAATTGGTCAGTGAAGTTCCGTCCTACTACGCCCCCGACAAACGCGCCAAGGTGGTTGGGCTGGCTGACCTACCGAATCAGCAATTCGCCTATTCCTTGTTCGAGGCCGGTGAAATCTGGCTCACCGACTTATCCGACCCGCTGCACCCCACAACACGGCGTTTTGCGGCAGGCAGCCAACCTTACGATGCCATGGTCACCCCAGACGGACGCTACTACATTGCCGGCCTGTTTGGCGAAGACGCTTTGGCCATGCTGGATTTATGGCAGCCTGAAAATGGAGTCCGAAAAATCTTGCCAGGCTATGGCAAAGGCGAAACCGCCCTGCCCGTCTACAAGATGCCGCATCTGCGTGGCTGGTCCCAAGCGGGTCAGGACTTGTTTTTGCCTGCCATTGGACGCCATGAAGTACTAGTGGCCAGCACCTTGGATTGGCAAGAAAAAACTCGCATCCCTGTTCAGGGCCAACCCGTTTTCGTCATGGCTCAGCCCGATGGCCGGCAAGTCTGGGTGAACTTTGCTTTCCCAGACAACGACAAGGTACAGGTCATTGATGTTGCCACTTTAGAAGTGATTCGGACCTTGGACGCAGGCAAAGCGGTTCTCCACATGGAGTTCACCCCACGCGGCGAGGCTGTCTGGATTTCAGCACGAGACGATAATCGAGTCAGCGTATACGACACCCGCAGTTTCAAGCGATTGGACAGCCTGGAGATTCAGCAACCCAGCGGGGTGTTTTTTACGCATCGGAGTGGTCGCATTGGTTTCTGATCTTTCCCCTTCTGCCTTTCAACTATTGAATGCCTGGCAACACGGCTTCCCCCTGGAGTCCCGTCCGTTCCGTAAGCTGGGGCTGCTATTGGGACTAAGCGAGCAAGCCGTAATGGACTATCTCCAAGGCTGGCGCAGCGATGGCATCATCAGCCGTATCGGGCCGGTGCTGAACCCCACCTGCATGAGCAGCACCTTGGTGGGCATGCCTATCCCAGCCAAGGATCTGGACAGGATTGCGAACTGGATCAGCACCCTGCCCGCTGTGAACCACAACTACGCACGCGAACACGCGGTCAATCTATGGTTTGTGCTGACCTGTGCAAATGAGCAAGAACGGCAGGCAACCCTGGACCACATCGCCCAATACACCGGTTTGTTGCCCTTATCCTTGCCCATGCTCCGGGCCTATCACATTGACCTTGGGTTTAGCCTGACTACTCATGTCAAGATTGCCAGCCCCTTGGCACCAAGCCATAGTCTGCCTGCATTAGGCAGCGCCGAACGCAAACTCCTGGAGCGCTCCTTGCAAGGCTTGGAGATACAAGCCGAACCTTTCAAACCTTGGGCAGAGCATGCCCAAATGAGTGAGAAACAAGTTCTGCAACACCTGCGCAGCTTTCTGGAACAAGGTGTTTTCAGACGGTTTGGTCTGGTTTTACGCCATCGCACGCTGGGCTATAGCGCCAATGCCATGTGTGTCTGGACGGTAGACAACCATCGTATCGACGCCTTGGGTGAGGAACTGGCCAGGCAAAACGGCATCACGCTTTGTTACCAACGACAGCCCCACCCGCCACATTGGAATCACAATCTGTTTTGCATGATTCACGGCAAAGATCGCCAGCACGTACTGGCTCACCATGCGGAACTGAATAGCCGTTTAGGCTTGGGACAGTTCCCACAGGACGTACTGTTTTCCACTCGCTGTTTCAAACAACGCGGAGCCCTGCTTGGCCCGGCCTATCATGACTGACACTCACACGACGCCACTGCATGCGCCGGTCAAGTTAGACGACACCGACCGCCACATTCTCAATCGCTTGCAAGAGGGTTTCCCCATCTGCTCCCGCCCCTTTGCACGACTGGCTCCTGATCTTTCTTTAAGCGAATCCGACCTGATTGCGCGTGTCCAGTGCCTGCGTCAATCCGGAGTCCTGACCCGCTTTGGCCCCCTCTTCCAAATTGAAGCCTTAGGCGGCGCTTACTGTCTGGTCGCTATGTCTGTACCGGAAAAACGGTGGGACAGCGTTGTCAAAGCCGTGAACCGCCATCCCGAAGTCGCCCACAACTACCGACGCGCTCACGCCTTAAATATGTGGTTTGTACTGGCCACGGCAAGCGCACAAGACCTTGAGGCTTGCCTGACCACAATCGAAACCGAAACCGGCTTACCTGTCTTCGCTTTTCCAAAAGAACAGGAATACGCACTTAGCCTGAAACTGGAGCTTTGACATGGAGCATTTGAACCCTGCCTATACCGCACTGATACATGCTTCGCAGCAAGGGCTGGCTATAGAGCCGCAGCCTTACCTAAGGCTGGCGCAGGCGCTAGGCGTCTCCGAAGCCTATGTCATGAAGCAGTTTCAAACCATGTTGGACCAAGGTTTGATAAGACGGATTGCAGCCATCCCGAATCACTACGCCCTGGGCTATGTAGCCAATGGCATGTGCGTCTGGAATATTGCAGACGAGCGCCTGGACACCGTGGGTACATGGTTAGGTTCACAAGCTGGAGTCAGCCATTGTTATCGTCGCCCGCGTCGTCTGCCTGCGTGGCCATACAACCTGTTTGCCATGCTGCATGGCAAGGACCATGACACGGTCCGTGCCCAAGCAAAGAACATCAGCATGCACATCACGCAGCACTTTCCGGGTGTCTTGCACGATCACGACATTTTGTTTTCCACGGCCATTCTTAAAAAGACCGGCCTGCGTCTGCGGAGGCCTTGAGCATGTTCCGGATATCCCGTTTTATCGCTGCCCTGCACTCTCCTGTTGCCGCCACGCGTGCCAGCAAAGCCCCTGTGGTGATCTGGAATCTGATACGTCGTTGCAATCTCCATTGCAGCCACTGTTACTCTGCCTCCACCAACAAGGATTTTCCCGGCGAACTGAGCTACGAGCAGGCCTGCTCTGTCATGGACGATCTACATCAGTTCGGTGTGCGCGCCCTGATTCTGTCCGGCGGTGAACCCTTGCTGCGCAGAGACATTTACGACTTGGGTCGACGCGCAAAAACACTGGGTATGTACGTAGGGCTATCGTCCAACGGCACCCTGATTACTGAACAGAATATCGACCAGATTGCCGACTGCGGCTTTGACTATGTCGGCATATCCCTGGATGGTTTGCAGGCCAGGCATGACCGTATTCGTGGTGAAAACGGAGCCTACGCTGCTTCCTTGCATGGTTTACGGCTGTGTCGCGAAAAACACTTGAAAGTGGGCCTGCGCTTTACTCTGACCCAGGAAAATGCGGCTGACCTCAATGGCCTGCTGGCAGTGATGGACCAGGAGCGAATCGACCGCTTTTATCTCTCTCATCTAAATTACGCGGGCCGAGGTCTTAGCAATCGCGCTTTGGCCAGCCATCACGCCGTCACCCGGCGGGCCATGGAACAACTTTTCACGACCTGCATGACGTATCAGAAAGCCGGAAAACCCAAGGAATTTACCTCAGGGAACAATGATGCCGATGGCGTTTTCTTCCTGCACTGGGTACGACGCCACTACCCAGATCAGGCTAAAAAAATTCTGACCATGTTGCGTCAATGGGGTGGAAACTCCTCCGGCCAAGGAATTGCGAACATTGATAACCGTGGCAATGTACACCCGGACACCATGTGGTGGCACTACAGCTTAGGCAATGTGCTGAAACAGCCTTTCTCAGAGATTTGGTCCAACAATCAAGATCCTTTGTTAGCGGGACTGCGCCAACGGCCAAGGCCTGTACAGGGACGCTGTGCGGGATGCGCCTACCTGGATATTTGCAATGGTAATACGCGCACCAGGGCAGAGAAAAGTACGGGCAATGTATGGGCAGAAGATCCGGGTTGCTATCTCAATAACCGGGAAATTACTGCCTGAGCCTGCCCAATCAAGAAGCCAGTCAAAGCCCTTTTCGCTGTACCCCAATCCCGAATCCCCTTCCCTGCCCGGCCACGAAACCATGCAAAGCAACTGTCCAGAACAGTAAAGCAGCGCTGAGAGGCGAATACAGTCTCCAGACATAGCCAAGTTCGGATAAAAGTCTGGACAGAGACGGACCCGAACCCCGGATTTCCTGCATACTCTGTACCGGTATAAATACAAACACCGATGATGATGATGCTGCCGGTGCCAGTGCTGGTGCTAAAGCGGATGTGGATGTGGATGCTGGCAAAGTTCATCATTTCCAGGCCCATAAGCCTGCACAAACAAGAGACAAAAAAGTGAGGCAAGAATTCTTGCCTCACTCAAGCAGCTCCATATAACGTAGCAAGCACACGCCACCTAGTTCTTCATCACTCCAACACTTCTAAGCCAGTTCACAGCTCAAGCCTTGCTGCTTTAACAGCTCAAGCAAAGGTTGCACATCCCACGAAGACTTCCAGGCAATGACGATGCGCTCTCCTGGCGCCCATGAACGGCATAGCGGTGTCCAGAACGCCTGATTCAACAGGGTATCTTGCAAGACCACACCGGCCTGATCCAAGGCCATCAAACGGGCATCACGGCGTGCTTTTTCCAGAATCGCGGGCAGGATCAGAGGCAGGTACAAGACCCAGTCCGCCTGATTCAATTTTCGCAGGGCGCGCAGCGTCAACAAGTCCACGGCCTCCAAATCCGCGATAGGCAAAATGGTGACCTGAACATGCTGCTGGGGGGTCTGCTTCTGCAAGGCGTCATCAAAAGCTGCCAATGCTTCGGTGGACTTTCCTTGTGCCAGGAGGTCAGGAATATGGCCATCAAGCACGTAGTCAAAAAAATGACGGCGAGTATGCACCTCGGGAAAAGCTTGCTTGATATCAGCTCGACGACGAGCCAGCAGACCGGCCAAGTCCCCTACGGATTCAGGCAACTCGCTTTCTATCCACTCCCGAACCCGCCGCGCCAGCACAGGTGCAGACCCTGCCGAGGAAACCGCAATCATTAAAGGCGAACGGTCGATCATGGCAGGAACCTGCACGGTGGACAGTTGCCCGTCATCAACCACATTACAGGGCAGATGCAAGGCATCGGCCGCCTGAGCCACGATACGATTTATTTCTCGTCGTCCGGTGGCCGCGATAACCAGCCAGGCCTCGCGAATATGCTCGGCGACAAAAGCAGTGAACAAGCTGCTTAGCGCCCCTGCTTGCGCGCTGGCCCGTAACCAGGGAGTCTGTTCCGGTGCAACCACCGTCACCCGCGCTCCTGCGCGTAACAAGAGCCGAACTTTACGTTCGGCAACCGAGCCGCCACCTACAACAACAACGGCTTTGCCAGTCAGATTGAAGAACAAGGGAAACACATTCATTGCAGGACATCCTTAAGGCGCCAGTAAAAACTGGCGCCCAGTTCACACTTACTTCAAGCTGGCAAAGTAGGCAGCCAGTTCATTCACCATTTCCGGGCTGAGCGGTTCAGCCATCGGGCTCATGATGGGATCGTTACGCTCTCGGGATTTGAACTGCTGCAACTGCTTGACCAGATACTCCACCTTCTGCCCCGCCAAGTTGGGGTACATGCCTTCCGTACTGACACCTTCCAGACCATGACAAGAGGCACATAAAGGCAACATGGATGACGCCTGGGCCGACAGTTGTGACTGCCCATGCGAACCTTGTAAACCGGCGGGTTTATCCGCCGCCAACGCTGCACCTGAGCCTAAAAGACCAACCAGAGCCACACCCATAAAAAGCTGTTTCATGACATTCCTTTGCTTAGAATTTTTGGGTTTCAGGCTGACCGATGGTGAGCCAGCGAGTGCGAGCGCGAGAGAAAATACCCGATGGGCTTTCCATCTTGTGCTCGGCTACCAGCTCCAGGCTACGGCTGTCGTAGATTTTCAGACGGTCCCCCCAGTAACCCGAGCTGACGTACAAGTAATCTCCTGTGCGGTTGTAGTTAGGGAAGAAGGCATGGCCGCCCACATCCAGGGTTTTCGCCACCGACAAGGTGTTTTTGTCGATTAACTGAATCCAGGAAGCGCGCTTGTCCTTGTCAATAATGTCCACCGCCACATACGGTGCATTGGGATGTGCGGCAGGCGATTCGGTGGCCCCGGCTACCGGGATTTGTTTCACCACGGAAAAGTCCTTGGTATCCCAGGCCGTAACAACCGAACCCAGCTTGCAGCTGCCCATATTGGTACCGAAAGCCAGCATGCGACCATTCACTTCGGTAACCGCCCCCGAGCCTGCATGCGGTTGGCAGCCAGCTGGAATATCACGCACCACCTTGTCGTCCTTCAAGTCGATCGCCACATATTTGTTGTCATCGTAGGAAGCCACCATGGAGTAGCGACCATCAGGCGTCAGGAAAGTGTCATGCAACATGCGGCCCACCTTGGCCAGTTTGGTGACCGGCATGTCTGGCTTGTCCGGATCAATAATCCAGATCTGCCCGGCTTGGCGCAGCGTCAGTGCAAACTTGTTATTGATGCGGCTGCCAATGATGGGACCGCCGGCGGATTTGATGAAATTGCCATCCGGGTCCTCGCCCTCCAGAGCAAGATACTTCACCGGCTCCAGTGTGTCGGCTTTCAGGATGACCATACTATTGGGCACAAAAGAACTCAGTGCCAACCACTTACCATCTTTGGACAATGCAATACCGGTCCCCGTCAGGCCCACTTTGGCCTGCCGCACAATCTGCAAGGTGTACAGGTCAATTTTGTAGACGTGACCATCATCGCTTTTCAGGTAACCCCAACGCTCATGGCTGGGACTGAACTCCATGATATGTGGCGCACCAACCGTGGCAATTTCACCCACCTTCTGATTGTTCTTGCCATTGATGAAAACGGCGCGTGCCTGATTAGAACCATCCCCCCGACCGTAGCGTCCCCGGGCCATGATGACCATCAAGTCGTAGACGGAGTCGATCTCGTAATTGGGCTTGCTGGGCAAGGTGGATTCGTCCACCAGTACTTTCACGCTGGCACGAATTTGATCCATGTCCCAACTGCGTTCCACCACGGGCTCGTTCTTGATCATCTTGGCCAGGGCACGAATATCCTCGTCGGGTAAACGTCCGACAAAAGGCGGCATCAAGGTATCCGGGATTCCAGTCATGATGGTGCCGCGCAAGGCAATCTCGCTTTGAACCAGGCGATCACTGTGCAAGCCCGGAGCAATATACCCTCCCCGGTCGGCTGCGTGACACACCGCACAGTTTTGCTGAAACAAGTTGTCTACCCGCACTTGCTCTTGCGTCGGTGCCGCCAGAGCCGCACTGACGCTGGTAGACAGGAAGGCCAGGGTCATCATTTTTCTATACATTCCATTACCTCCAACAATTGCCTTGCTAAAGGGCAAGACCATAACAACTATAACGATTGTTATTTTTTATTGAGAAGGTATGGATACAGATTACATAATGGGAATGGTTTTTTTATATCGTAATTACAAGAAATTAAACACTCTTACTGAGATAAAAATATCCATGACAAGAGGTCAGTTGGCAGATCAAGAAGTCGGATAAATTTATCACGAACGAATCGTCACTTTGAGCTAACTCAAGTTAAAACTAGAGGCTGCTGCCTATAGTGGCCCGGCTTGGCTCGCCCTTGATGGTTTTGATTATTTTTCCAGTCCCGCCATGTTTTCTTTACCGATTACGCTCTCTCATACCCATAGCCCACCGTACAAGCGACAAATTGCACGTCAAATTGAAACCCTGATCTGTTCGGGACGTTTGCAGGAAGGCAATCGCCTGCCCTCAATCAACCGTATGGCTTCTTTGCTGCAGGTTTCTAAAAACACGATCATGGGTGCCTATGATTTGCTAATCGACTCCAACCTGATTCATAGCGAACCCAGCCGGGGCTTTTTTGTCGCCACGCCCACCCGCAACGGGCGCAGTCGACTGGTGCCGGATTTTGTCATGGAGACGGCCCACTGTTCACGCAACCTGCGTACCAGCACGGCCCTGGCCAGCGGTGTTCATGTGCCCGCCGCCAGTGTGCCGGTTCGTTTTGATTTCAAGATTGGGCGCCCCTCGCTTCATGCCTTTCCGCTGCGCCAGTTCATTTACCTATCCAATCAACTATTGCGTTATGCAGGCACTGGTATGACGGACTATCCACCGCCTGAAGGTTTATGGGGTTTGCGGCTGCAAATTGCAGATTATCTGGCCGCCAGCAAAGGCATTTTGGCTGACCCAGACCACATCCTCATTACGGCAGGGACGCAGGAGTCCTTGAGCCTGATTGCGGCCCACTTTCTGGACGAAAACAGCTGTGCGGTGCACGAATCGCCTGGCTATAACGGCTTCAGGCATCTACTGGCACGCCATCGTACTCAGGGCATTCCCGTGCCTGTAGATCAACACGGCTTATGCACCGATCAATTGCCCAACAGGGCGGTCCAACTAGCCTTTGTCACGCCCTCCCATCAATACCCCTTGGGGCACACGCTGACAGTGCCGCGCAGGCAGGAGCTGCTGGCTTGGGCCAGCTCCAGCGGTGCTTTGATTATTGAGGACGACTACGACGGAGACTTCTGTTATGGTCCGGCCCTACCTGCGCCGCTCAAGGCCATGAGCCCCGGACAGGTAATTTACCTGGGTTCGTTCTCGAAAACATTGGGGCCTGGTTTGCGCTTGGGCTATATGGTCTGTCCACCCCATTTGAGCCAGGACTTTATTGCTCGCAAGGCCTTGCTCAACAATGGATCGCCCTGGTTAACACAAGCTATTCTGGCACGTTTTTTTGATGAGTATGACTATCCTCGGCACCTGCAGTATTTGCGTCGCCGTTACCTGGAGCAACGCAATACCCTGCTGCAGGGACTAAAAAAAGCATGGGGAAATACCGGAGTGGTCAGCGGACACAATGCTGGCATGCATCTGGCTTTCCGACTGCCTTCACAAGGCCCGGATGCCCATCACGTTGCTGCGGCAGCGCTTCGCTATGGCATACGCCTATACCCTTTGGCACAGGCCGCCAGCCAGGAAGCGGACGGCAGCGACCCACGCCATCTGCTATTTGGCTACGCGAATCTGGAGTGCAGCGAGTTACAACAAGCGATGCAGCATCTAGCCCTGATACAAGCCAGGCTGAACCATGGCTAGCTGTGCAAAGAACTTAAGACTGGGCCAGTGCCTGATCAAAGTCGGACGTCAGATCAATGATCTCTTCGATACCCACAGAGATACGCAACTGATTGTCGGAAATACCCATCAGGGCACGCTGCTCGGGCCCCATCTCGTAGTAGATGGTATGGGCAACGGGCAGCACCAGACTGCGGTTGTCACCCAGGTGCGTAGCCAGAACAAAGACTTTCAGACGATTCAGGAAGTCGAAAATTTCGATGCCCTCTTCCAGCACGACACTCATCAGGCCGCCGAAGCGATTGCCGAACAACTGAGCCGTACGCTCGTGTTGGGGGTGATCCTCCAGACCCGGATACTGCACGTGCTTCACCTTGGGGTGAGCCTTCAAATGGCGCGCCAAAGCCAGCGCATTGGAACAGATGCGCTCCATACGTAACGGCAAGGTTTCCGAGCCTACAGCCAAACGGTGGGCCACATCGGACGACAAGGTGCCGCCCATATCGCGCAAGCCCTTCTTACGGATCTGTACCAGGCCCCAGTTCTGCGTATTGCCATTGCGGTACACCTGGGCAATATTAGGATAGGTCGTCCAATCAAACAGACCTGTATCTGTCACCATGCCACCCAGAGCATTTCCGTGGCCACCAATGTGCTTGGACAGCGAATTGACCACCAAAGAGGCTTTGAACTCGCGGCCGGGCGACAGGTAAGGCGAGGACAAAGTGGCATCGACCACATACAACAAGCCCTCGTCCTGACACCATTGCCCCACCCCTTTCAAATCAGCCACCTGTGTGCCCGGATTGGCAATGGTTTCAAGAAACACCATGCGAGTATTGGGCTGACGCGCGGCTTGCACCTGGGCCACATCGGTTGCGTCTACCAGCGTGGTTTGAACACCCAGGTCGCGCAAGGTGCCCAACAGACTATTGGTGTTACCAAACAGATATTTGCTGGCAATCAGGTGATCACCCTGGCGCAGCAAGGTAAACAGGGTCGCGGTCAAGGCTGCCATACCGGTTGCAAAGCTGACGCTGCCCACCCCTTTTTCCATACGCGTAATCTTGGCTTCCAGCGCCGCCGTGGTAGGTGTGCCCTGACGAGAATAGGTAAAGCCGGATTTGCCCTGAAAGACTGCGGCCAGCTCACGCGCATCCTGAAAACCGAACTCGGTCGATGGGTGCAATGGCTGATGAATAGCGCCATACTGCGTACCCAAACGACGGTCAGAGTGCAAGGTAGAGGTAATAAAGCCGTTTTCTTCCATGATCGTTTCAAAGCCCATAATGCGTGTACACACCGTCAGCACCGATTGGGTTTTGCCCGGCTGACGGCCAATTACTTATTATCTGGTGAAGCGGCGAATGAAGCCCGCCGTTTTTTATACAAATAAGTAATTAAGTAAGTAACAAGACTTAAAAGAAATTAGGCCTGGCTACGTTGACGCAAGGTTTCGTACAGACAAACCGCACTGGCGACACTGACGTTCAAGCTTTCTACCGCACCCATCATGGGAATGGAAACCAGCTCGTCGCAGGTTTCACGGGTGAGACGGCGCATGCCCTCGCCCTCGGCCCCCATCACCCAGGCCATGGGGCGGCGGGCATCCACCTGGTGGAATGTGTGGGTGGCTTGATCACTGGTACCGACCAGCCAGACGTCGCGCTCACGCAGCATGCGCATGGTACGGGCCAAGTTCGTCACCGTAATGTAAGGGGTCGATTCGGCTGCACCGCAAGCCACGCGCGAGACCGTCGCGTTCAGACCCACGGCACGATCACGAGGCGCAATCACGGCATGCGCGCCGGCTGCGTTGGCACTACGCAGGCAGGCACCCAGATTATGAGGGTCTGTGACCCCGTCCAGAATCAGCAAAAAAGGAACCTGACCGGCCTCTTCCAGATCATCCAGCAATTCGTTGACATCAACGGCCAGCTCTTGCTCCAGAGCCAATGCCACCACACCCTGGTGACGTGTGCCTTTGGCCAGACCATCCAGACGCTCGACCGGCACGGCCATGACTTTCAAGCCTGCCTGCTCTACCTGTTCGATAAAGGCCAGCATCCGTTTGTCGCGCCGGGTCTGATCCACATAGACCTCGCGCACCGAAGCGGCGCTGAAACGAACTCGGGCAATAACGGCATGGAAACCGGCCAAAACCTGCTGAGGCATAACAATCCTTGGGGGAAATAAGAGCAAATAAAGAAAGCCGGGCAAAAAGCCCGGCTTGGCATTGTACGCCTATCGGCGTCGCCCTCTAGGGCTGCGCGTGGATTTGGCGGACTTGGCTGCCTTCTCCGTACTGCGTTTTTCATCCCGCTCGGCCTGCTTTTGAGAAGCTCGTCGCTGGGAGGCCGTGGTGCCCTTCAAGGCCAGCGGCTTGGTTGAAGCCGCTTTCTTGATGGGCCGCTCGGACGGATCAGACCCTTCGGCCGCCGCCTTCACCGCTTTGTAGCCCACGCCTTTAACCAGACGGAACTCAATACGACGCGCCTCCAGATCAACACGGGCGACCTGCACTTGTACCGCATCGGTCAGACGATAACGCAGACCAGTGCGCTCACCACGCAACTCGTTCGAGGTTTCGTTGTACTGGAAGTAATCTGCGCCCAGCTCCGAGACGTGAACCAGGCCCTCCACATACAAGGTATCCAACGTCACAAACAAACCAAAGCTGGTTACACCACTGATCTTGCCAGAGTATTCCTCGCCCACGTGCTCTTTGACAAACCAGCACTTGAGCCAGGCTTCCACATCTTTAGAGGCCTCATCAGCACGACGTTCGCGCGCCGACAACAAGGCACCCAGTTTTTCCCAGCGTGCAAAATCGCGCTTGCTGGCTGGCAAGGCGGCATCGCCCGGTTCTTCGGCAATCGCCGGAATGTAGCGCTGGCCTTTCAAAATACCCTTGATGACGCGGTGCACCAGCAAGTCCGGGTAACGGCGAATGGGCGAAGTGAAATGAGCGTATTGTGAATAAGCCAGACCAAAGTGACCCGTTTTCTCCGGGCTGTAAATAGCCTGCTGCATGGAACGCAAGCACATGGTCTGAATAATGGCGAAGTCGGAACGACCACGAGCGGCGGCCACCACTTTGGCGTAATCGGCAGAAGTCGGTTCGTCGCCCCCTTCCAGGGTCAGACCCAAGCTACGTAAATATTCGCGCAAGGCTTCCAGCTTGGGTGGCGTTGGGCCCTCATGCACACGGTACAAACCATTGCGACGGCTACGAGCAATGAAGTCGGCAGCGCAGGTGTTGGCTGCCAACATGCACTCTTCGATCAGCTTGTGGGCATCGTTACGAACCAGAGGTTCAATACGCTCGATGCGACCCAAGGGGTTACACACGATTTTGGTTTCAACCGTATCAAAATCAATGGCACCTCGTGCAGTGCGCTGCTCGGCCAACAAACGGTACAAGGAGTACAGGTTCTGCACAGGTTCGAGCACATGCTGAATCTGTGCGGCGGCCGGACCTGTAGGCTGCTGCAGGGCGCTCCAGATATCGGAATACGTGGTGCGCGCATGTGAGTGAATGACCGCTTCATAAAACTGATAGGCCGACACGGTGCCGGATTTGGCACCATCGGCCAAGACGACCATATCGCACACCATGACCAGACGGTCTACCGACGGGTTCAGAGAACAGATCCCGTTGGACAGGCTTTCTGGCAGCATGGGGATCACACGGCGCGGGAAATACACGCTGGTGCCCCGCTCCAGAGCGTCTTCATCCAAGGCATCGCCGGAGCGTACGTAATGGCTGACATCGGCAATCGCCACCAGCAATCGCCACGCCCAGCGCGAGCGTTTGCCCGTGCCAATATCAACGCGTTCGCAATACACCGCATCATCAAAGTCCCGTGCGTCTTCACCATCAATGGTGATGAAAGGGACATCGCGCAGATCAACGCGACCTTTATATTCCGATGGCTTTACCTTGGCAGGAATACGGGCTGCCTGCTTGAGAGCCTTCTCGGAGAAATCGACCGGCACTTCAAACTTGCGCACCGCTATTTCGATTTCCATGCCGGGATCATCAATTTCCCCCAGCACTTCAATGACACGCCCCAAAGGCTGGCGATGGCGCTCGGGCTGCTGGGTGATCTCTACCGTGACGACCTGGCCGGGCTCGGCCTCGCCCTGATCTCCACTTGGGATCAGGATGTCGTGCTTGATACGCTGATCTTCGGGCACCACGATAAACGTGCCACGCTCGCGCAAGAATCGGCCCACCAGCTTACTGGTATGACGCGCAGTAACTTCGACAATCGAGGCATCTGGTTTGCCACGGTATTCACCGACGATACGCACCATAACGTGGTCGCCGTGCAACACTTTGGCCATCTCTCGTGGCGACAAAAACAGATCAGGCTGCCCATCGTCGCGCTGCAAGAAACCAAAACCGTCGCGATGGCCCAACACTTTGCCTGCGATAAAGCCAGTTTGGCTGTTTTTGCGAATTTTGCCTTCGGGGGAAATAAGCAATTGCCCATCGCGCTCCATTGCGCGTACACGCCGCTCAAAACCCACCGTAATTTCTTTGCCCAGGCCCAGCTTTTTCGCCAGAGCCTGCATGGTCAGGCCGTCTGCATCCTCGCGCAGCCCCGCCAAGATCACTTCCCGCGTCGGGGTATCCGGGTCAAAGTCAGGCGGCAACTCATAACGGCCCGTTGATTGAATACGGTCCTCAGTACTGTCTTGATGTTTTTTATTCAAAAGGACACTTCCATTATTAATAAAGTATGCCTATAATCTTTTTTCTTTGCTGCTCACGCAGCGAAGTCGTTAAAAAGCTTTTGGCACAACCATAAGCATACAACGATATGCCCAGGTGGCGGAATTGGTAGACGCGCATGGTTCAGGTCCATGTGCCTTCGGGTGTGGAGGTTCGAGTCCTCTCCTGGGCACCACAAATTCCTAAAAAGCCGATCATCGCAAGATGGTCGGCTTTTTTCATTCTCGCCCAGAAAGTCAGGTGCTTGAGCACCTGACGTGAGGACGAGAAAGGTCGGGCATGCAAGCCCGACCGGGGTCGCGCCTGTGTGACCGAGTCCTCTTCTGGGCACCAAAATTCCGAAAGGCCGATCATTTCTCAATGATCGGCCTTTTGTAGTTTGCTGCTTCACCAATTCAATATCCTTCAGCATCAGTGCGACAAAGCCTGACTGCGTCAGAAAACGAGCAGCAATGCGACTCCTTTCTTGTTTGAACACAGCCATTTCCACATAAAGAATCATCACTACATAATCGGCTGCTTTCTTTACAAGCTTGTGAATGCATAGGCAAACAAGCACTGGCGGGACCAAGCTGAAACCCTCAGGGCAGCACACCATCACACCCGTGCCTGCCCCTGCTTCGTACAGCCATAAAAAAAAAACCGACTGTGTTTCTACAATCGGTTTTCAGCTCCAGGATGTAGTGGGTTTAACCGCCACAACCACCGCAACAAGCACCATCTTCACCATGCACAGGTTTGGCGATTTGATAGCCTGCCTGCTCAACGGCAGCATGGAGGTCTTCCAGCGAGACCTGGGTTTCATCAAAACGGACCGATGCCTTTGCATTTTCGAATGAGGCATCTGCCGCTTGCACGCCATCGATAGCCGCCAAGGCAATGGCTACTTTATCGGCACATTCAGGATGTCGCAGACCCGCCAGTTTCAGCATTCCAACTTGCATTTTCTATCCCTTTAACATGAGGTGAGGCAGTTGATGAAATCGCCACCGCCCATAAAGATATATATTAAATACATCTTATAAATACGGCAAGAGACAAGAAGCCACCATAGATAAAAAAGCCCAGCTTGCGGCTGACTGACAGCAACGCCACGATACTGAGTAACGCCGCCATAAGCAGGGGATAGCTAGGCGCCACAGGCGAACTCGCCCAGGAGGGCAATCCCGTGACGATCACCGGGACAAAACCGCAGAGTACAGCCACCCCAATGTTATGACTCAAGGGCATACAGGTGCTTGGCCTACTACAGGCAGGAGCTCATGCAACTGCTGGGCCATGGGGCTGCGAGAAAGCCAAGTGCACAAGACTAGTCAGACGCAGGCTGCAATCAATAGAAAAGGCCAATCATCACTCTGAACACACACAACAAAAAGCCGACCATCTTGCGATGATCGGCTTTTTAGGAATTTGTGGTGCCCAGGAGAGGACTCGAACCTCCACACCCGAAGGCACATGGACCTGAACCATGCGCGTCTACCAATTCCGCCACCTGGGCTCTGACTGCGGAATTTGTTTTTCAACCAACCCCTGCAAGACAGAAGATAACTATAGCACGATTTTTAAATGATGCAAACTATTTCTGTATTTTTTCATATCCGACGGAAATAAACGCGGCCCTTGCACTTCATAAGAATCGCTTTTATGCTTATTGCTATATCAAGAGTTGGGGCAACCCATGCCAACCTGTGTACCCGCACAAGGTGGATTCAAGATATGGCCATCTGGCAATCAATGGGATCATCAAGACAAGAACCCGCTGCCAGCGGGTTTTTTTATGCTTGGCCCCTACCGGGCAAAGGGTCTTTTAATCCAACTTGCTCACCCGGAAGCGCCTTCCAAGAGCTAAACAGGAGTATTTCATGTTGTCTGCACCGTTTTACTATCACCTGACTTTAGAGCAGCACAGCTACCGCATTGTCCTGCGCCCCGGATGTTCCCGGCTGGCCGTGGTATGTGAACTGCATGCTGATACGGTCGGGGATTACGAGCCGCGCTGGCTGGGTTCCAGTTGTCGCGGTGGCTATTGGGCTCGCTTCCAGCATGATATCGACAGCACCTTGCTGCTGAACATGGATGCCATTGCCCGTTTGATTGACGAGCACCGTCTGGCTCATCCCAATGCCGTGCTGGATACGGATTTACAGCCCGTCCTGAACGTAGGCGGACGCTTGCGCGCCCAGCCCTACCCTCAGCAAAAAGCCGCTTAGTCCAGACGTGGGGCATCCTCACCCTGGTCACCTTGACGCCAGTAGCTACTGGCCCGAATCGCACCTTTGTCCAGACCGCGTTCTTGCACCCAGTATTCGCGCAGGCTTTGAGCAATGGCATATTCTGCGGCGACCCATACATGGCCGATGCCGCTCAGCTCGGGCGCAGCACGCAGAGCATCCAAAATGCCATTCAGACCGGCCAGCGAAGGAATCCAGTTCACCGTGACATGGTCCGGCGCTTCCATCGCACCCACGGTCAGCAGATTACGTGCCAGCACGTAAACCTGCACCTTCACGTTGGCCGGTAGTTCATTCACTCGTCGCGCCATGGCAGGCACAGCGGTTTCGTCGCCAATCAGGATTTGCCAATCCAGATCCTTGCTGACCAGAAAGGAGCCGCGCGGACCGGCCACGCCCAGCTTGTCACCCTCTTTGGCTTGCATGGCCCATTGGCATGCTGGACCTTCACCATGGACCACAAAATCAATATCCATCTCAAGTTCCTGTTCACGGAACAGGCGAGGCGTGTAATCACGGATGGGGGGCTTTTCCTGTCCGGCAGCAAAGACCATGCCACGATCGCCCATTTGGGGCAGGCGCAACTCTTTGGTGGCCGGGTCCGGGAAAATCAGCTTGACGTGATCATCAAAGCCGGGGGTATAAAAACCTTCCAGATCCGAGCCTTCCAGGGTGATGCGCACCATATCAGGACCCAATTCGCGCCGCTTTTTCACGGTCAGCAAACGCAACTTCAGGGTATGAGCCACTTTCTGCGTTAATTGTTCGGACTGCATTTTTCAGACTCCTTGGGCAAGTTCCGTATTTCGGCGATGGCTTTTTCCAGAATGGCCACCACCTCCGCCTGTCGCGCCAGACTGGCGGTCGATTGTTCAAACATGGCCTGCTTCAGGCTGTGGCGTACCTGGACAAATTCCGGCAACCAGCCCGTTTGCTCCTGCGCGGCCTTCAAATCCTCGTCGCTATTGTGTTCGGCCAGCATCTGCCGTATCCACACCAGCTTGCGCCCGCGATAGGTCAGGGACTGCATCAGGTAATCGCACTTTTCCTTTTGCTCTTGCAAATACGCTTGACCTTCCTTGGTCAGGCTGTACATCTTGCGACGACCTTCTTCTTCGATCAGCACCCAGCCTTGCGTGGCGCAATACGCAAGGGCGGGATACACCGCGCCCGCGCTGGGCACATAGCTGTTCTGGCTAAGCTGCGCAAAGCGGCGAATCAACTGATAACCGTGAGTACTGCCCTCTTTGAGCAGAACCATCAGCATGAGCTGCATGGCCCGAGCGGAGTACTTTCGGCCCTGGCCCATATCCAGCAGCATGCGCTCGACATCCACTGTATTGAATTTCATGTCCATACTCTTATGCTATATCACATGACACACTATAATGATAATGAGAATGCCAATCAACTAAAAACTGAAATTGAATTTATCGAGTGAAAAACGCTTGCTTTACTTTGGGATCTCATCCTATAATTTAATGCTTGAGACGGGCAGCAGCCTTAATCAAAGCCCAGGTGGCGGAATTGGTAGACGCGCATGGTTCAGGTCCATGTGCCTTCGGGTGTGGAGGTTCGAGTCCTCTCCTGGGCACCAAAATTCCGAAAAGCCGATCATCGCAAGATGGTCGGCTTTTTGTTTTGTACATTCAGCACACAAAAGGTTTGAAAATCGTGTTTGAGGGCGAGAATAGTTGCCATGCAAATTCTGCGGGGATCATCTCGATGCGCCCAAACTCTCTGCTGGCACTACAACCGCCGACCAGTAGAACTTCTTTCAGGATGCAACTCAAAGCGCCCAGAACAAACTCCAGCTGCACTGAAGAATAACCAAGCACAAAAAAGCCGAAACAGTGCCCATGTTGCTTCGGCTTTTTTACTCTGGCGGTGTTATCGCAAGTTATTCAGCTATCCCACCCTCTTCACCATCATTCCAATGGGCGATGACGACGTTGCCAGAAAGGCTGTGCCGCGTAGCGTTGCTCCATCCCATACAAAGCGTGCTGCGAATTCAAATGGCGCACCAAGCCCAGCAGATAGTCTTTCTCGTAAGCTCGAGCCGGTTCCGAATTGCCTTGTGTCAGGGCCACAGCAGCTTGCGCCGCTTGTGATCCGCTCCACAAGGCCGTTGCCAAACCGTTGGCGGCCAAGGGGTCCATGGCCGCGCCTGCATCGCCTGCTCGCAAGATACGACCTTCCACGAAGTAAGACACTGTGCAGCTGGCAGCGGCGCTGACTTTAGGCGTGTAGTCGGCCATCTTGCTATCCAGACCCAGGCTTTCCATACGCACCCGTGCCGCATCAGCACAGCCCAGCAAACCGGCCCATACCGCACCATCACGGCTCAAGCCATCAGGCAAAAGATCCGAGTCCGAGAACAAGGCCACCATCAAGCGATGACCTGGCATGGGGGACAAATACCACCAGCCCAGCTCTACCGCCTCCACCAGAGAAGCGGCTAATGGCTCGGCTCCTTCGGGCAAGTCAAAGACATGCCAGGCAGCGACCAGTCTGTCCAGACGATGGCGCTCGGCTGCCGCACCGGCGGACACGGCCGCACGGCCGGTGCAATCGATCAAGGCCGTTGCCTCCAGGCTGCTACCGTCTGCCAGCCTGGCAATGACTCCTTCCGCTTGATGCTCCAGACTCAAGACGCGAGTCTGGCGAATACTGACCTTCATTTCTTTTTGCACGCGCTCAAACAGCACCTGCTCCAGACGGGCCTTGTCCAGCAAATAGCCCTGCCCGTCCTCATCCTGCACGGTACGCAATCCTGCGCCACCCCATACTGAAAAACGCCCTTGAGAGCGCAAGGCAACCGTCTCGTCCAGGCAGCTTGCCCAGCCCAGACTGGTCAAGACCACGGCCCCGCGTTCGGACAAGGTCTCGCCAAACGAGGGCTGGGGCTCCTGAGGAGACACCAGCGTCACTTCCTGGCCTTGCATACTCAGGCGACGCGCCGCCGCTAAACCCGCCACACCGGCGCCAACAACAATAATCATGCCTTCATCCTCAGGTTCCCGCCTGCTTTATCAGCGGGACAATGTCCATAGAACCGCGTTGTACTTACCCATACAGCCCGGGCGGAACTCCCGCCTGCCCGACTGGCCCCGGACGTTTTACCACGACAGCCCGGTGAGGAAAACGATTTAAACCCAATAGGCACACTCAAGCCTATTGCAGCCACCTTAAACAGAAAAATCCACGAAACCCCGCGTCGATCCCCCCTCCCGAAAAAGGCCACGAATTAGCACGCATCAACACACATAAAATCCAACAAAGGGAAAACCGGCGGTCATTTTTTTATAGTTATAAAAATCACGAGACTTTTCTTTACAAAATGCGAGGCAACGAAAACAACATGACCCAGCCTCCCAACACCAGATAGGGGCCAAAGTGAATCGCCTGCCCTGCTTGCAAACGCCCACCAAGGCGCAGGACCAGAGCCGCCAACAGACCCAGTATCGATGCCGATAACAACACCCCCGGCAACGCAGTTGCTCCCAACCAGGCCCCCAAGGCAGCCAGTAACTTGAAATCGCCATACCCCATGCCCGCGCGTCCGGTCAGCAACAAGAACACATGGTTCAACAGCCACAGCAATCCGTAACCCAGCGCCGCCCCCATCACTGCCAAGGGCAGGCTGCTAAAAGTGTGATCCAGGTTGACCAGCAAACCCAGCCACAGCAAGGGTAAAGTCAGGCGATCGGGCAGATAGCCGGTTTCCGCGTCAATCCAGGCCAGCAAGGCCGTCCCGGCGATCAACACGCAAGCCGCCACTGCCGCTGGCGTCAGTTGCCAGCGCCAACCGGCCCATAGCATCAAGACCAAGGCCAGGCTCTGGCATACCCACCCCCATTGGCGATGGGTACGCGGCGAACGCCTGGTCAGTTCAGGCTCCAGCTCGATGGGCAGGCTCCAGGACAAGCGTCGGGCAGGCCAGACGAAACAGATTGCCAAGACCAGAGCAAGCCCCATTCCCGCCCAGGCATTGCCCCACGACGTCCACATCATAATGATCCTTCACTGGGTGAATAAACACGCGCTGGCACAGGCCGCGCAGCCCAAATCCTAGCAGAGCCTTGCGTGCTTTTGATGACGTAAGCATTTTTTGCTCCGAGGGGAAAAAGCCGGACGGTGGCATTTTTTTGTTACCCGAATGACAGACAGAGCCCCACAAGGCTAGGCATAATGCGCTTCACACCTTTGTTTCGCTTACGGATGAATAAGGAAGCGCTATGAACCACTTTGTGCCCCACGCTGCGCGTACGCCTCGCCTGCGCTCTTTGACCGGCGCCCTGCTCCTGGTCTGGATGGGCTCGGCAGCCAGTAACGCCTGGGCTCAGCAGATCGAGTCCATTACCTTATCCAGCGCTGGTATGGCCGAGATCGAGCGACAAGTCCCCATTTCCGACGCAGGCACCGCCCAGTTGCGTGTACCGCTGACTCAGGTCGATGACATTCTGAAAACCCTCATGGCCGTCGATGGCAAGAACCGCATTGACTCCCTGACTTTGTCGGGTCTGGCCCCACTGAAAGAAAGCTTCGACAGCCTGCCCTTCTCGGCCAAAGACCTGCGCTCGCCCGCTACCCTGGCGCAGGCCCTGCGCGGCCAGCAAGTCAGCGCCAGTTCGCAAGGCCGTCTGGTACGTGGTGCCATCTTGGGGGTGCAAGCAACGGCAGCCACTAATGAGCGTCCCGCCCAGGCCATCTTGAGCATACTGACAGAGCAAGGCCAGATCCAGACTCTGGAGCTGGGCCCGGATACCAGCCTGGAAGTGCTGGACAAGACTTTGCAGCAGCAATTGCAGCAGGCCACCGACGTGTTGGCGGGCCAGAGCAATCAACAATCGCGTGATATTCAACTGGTCCTGAACAAGACCGATACCCAAACAGCGCGCCTGTCTTACCTGATTCCCGCACCGGTCTGGAAAAGCGCCTATCGCCTGATGATGCAGGACGGCAAGGCCCGTCTGCAGGCCTGGGCCATTTTCGAAAACACCAGCGGCGAGGACTGGAAGGATGTGAAAGTCACCCTCAGCTCCGGTTCGCCTGTGATGCTGCGCCAACGTCTGCTGGAGCGTTACTGGAACGAGCGCCCTGAACTGCCGGTGGCGGTAGGCAGCTCCATCGCGCCGCAAGCAGACACCCAGGCCACCTTGAGCGCGAATCGCGCCCGCAAAGCAGCCAGCGAGGCCATGCGTGCGCGCATGGCGCCAGCCGCTCCCGCTCCCATCATGATGGAAAGCGCGGCCTACGCCGCCGATAGCAGCATGGCCAAACAGTGGGCTTCGGGCGGCGCGGGTGCCAGCACCCAGGCACAGGAAGGCCAGACTCAAGTGCGCTTTAGCCTGCCGCAAAAGCTGAGCGTGCCCACCGGCCAGACGGTCTCAGTGCCGTTTATCGATACCTCTTTACAAGCCGAATCCCTGTCGGTGTACCGCAGCGGCCAGGCCGGTGATCACCCTACAGCCGCGATCTGGGTCAACAATGAACAGGCCAACAGCCTGCCGCCCGGCATCATCACGGTCTTTAACCAGGCGGATGGTCATATCGGTGATGCAGAACTGGCCGGTCTGCCTGCTGGCGAGCAGCGCCTGATCTACTTTGCCCAGGACAACAAAGTGCAGGTCCGCGAAGAACAGACGGATGAGTACCGCCTGAGCAAAACCCGTGTGACCGACGGCGTAGCCCGTTCGGAATGGACACGCGTGCAGAACTTTCGCTACGAGATCAAGGCCCCCGCGGATGAGGACCGCACGGTGCTGATCCAGTTGCCCCGTCAGGACGGCTGGACCTTCAAGTCAGATGCTCACGACAGTGATACCGCACAGGAACACCGCCTGAAGGTAAACGTGGCCAAAGGCAAAACCGTTACCGTCACCGCGCAACTGAGTCTGCAAGACCATATGGAATTGCGCCTGGAGGAGATCGACGAGAACATGCTGCTGCAATGGCGTGGCAACGGCCAGGACAGCGCGCAACAAGCCAAGATGGACAAGCTGATCGAGCTGCGTCGTCAACTGAGCCAGGCCCAACACGCGCAGAACCAGGCCGTCGAGCGCCTGAACGAAACCGTGGCCGAACAGGAGCGCATCCGCGCCAACCTGGCTGCGGTCAGTGCTCAAAGCACCTTGGGCCAGCGGTTTAGCGAGCAACTGGCCCAACAGGAAGACCAGATTGCCAGCCAGCGCAAAGCCGTTCAGGAACGGCGCGACGCCGTGCAACAAGCCCGTCAGGCTTTTGAGAAGGGTCTGGCTGAACTGGCTTGATCCTGCTCGCTATACAGGCACAGGCAACTCGGCCTGCACCTGCTCCAGAAACGCGCGTATGGCATGGCCCTGCGCGCGTTCTTTCAGGCAATACACGAACTCGCTCAAATGAGCCGAGACATCACTCAGCGGCAAGCTGATAATGTCCGGATGCGCAGGCACTTCACGCAAGGGCAGCAAGCTGGCCCCCATGCCACACACCACCCCCCACCCGATCGCCTCCCGACTACCGATTTCCAGAATCTGGCTTGGTTCCTGTCCGGCCTGACGAAACACTTGATGGCACAGCTCGCGCGTCATGGACCCTTGCTCACGCATCAAAATGGGATAGCGGCACAAATCCATAATGCGCACACGTTGGCGATTTGCCAAAGGATGGTCCACCCGCAGCACAGCGACCAGAGGATCGGAGGCTAGCAGCAGGCGCACCAGGCGCGAATCATCAACCAGTGCCGACGACGCGATCACATCCAACTGATAGTCATGCAAGGCCCCCAAAACCCGTTGCGAGTTATCAATGCTCAAGCGCATCTTCACGCCGGGGTAGGCCTGATGGAAATTCCGTAATACCGCCATGATGTAATACGGCCCAGTCGCGCCTACCCGCAGCATGCCGCTTTTAAGATCGCGCAGATCGCGCAAGCTGAAATCGATCTGCGCGGCCTGCTGCATCAACTGCTCGACCTGGGGCAGGAGCCGTTCCCCCTGCTGGCTCAAGTACACACCCTTGCCTTGCCTATAGAACAGCTCCACGCCATAGCGGGTTTCCAGCTGCCGCAGATGCGACGTCACCGTGGGTTGGCTGATCCCCAGTTGCTGGGCAGCCTTGGTAATAGAGCCACAATGGGCGGTGGCGTGAAAGGACTTCAGTTCCAGAGCCAGCATGCTGCCGCTCTCCTTGCTAAGACTCAAAGCCCAAATTATCCGATTCTCGTATTACAGAAATTAGTTGTACTGTCATAGGGCCGCCATATACGCCTCCCATACTGACGTTCATGACATTCATGACAAGTCGGAACCCCGGGATGAGCGCCAAGCCTGCATTTTTAACCATACAAGGACTGCACAAGCAGTTCGGCTCCTTTACTGCTCTGGACCAGGTCAGCCTGGATATACAAGCCGGTGAACTGGTGTGCTTGCTGGGCCCATCGGGCTGCGGCAAAACCACCTTGCTGCGATGCATTGCCGGGCTGCAACAAGCCGATAAAGGCATCATCGTGATGGCAGGCCGAGACATTACCCACCTGCCGCCCCAACAGCGTGACTACGGCATTCTGTTCCAGTCCTACGCCCTGTTTCCCAACCTGACCGTGGCCCAGAACATTGCCTACGGCCTGTCTCCACGCAAGAACCTGGCTACCCAAGTACGTCAGCGCGTGTCTGAAATGCTGGACCTGGTAGGTTTGTCCGGATCGGAAAACAAATACCCGGCACAACTGTCCGGTGGCCAGCAACAGCGCGTGGCCCTGGCCCGTGCGCTGGCTCCCTCACCCTCGCTGCTCTTGCTCGATGAGCCCATGTCGGCTCTGGATGCCCAGGTGCGCGAACGCCTGCGCAGCGAGCTGCGCGATCTGCAAAAACAACTCTCCATTACGACCCTGATGGTCACGCATGATCAGGAAGAGGCCATGGTCATGGCCGACCGTATCGCCGTCATGGACAAAGGCCGCCTGGTGCAGTTTGATCGCCCCCAGGCCTTGTACCGCGCTCCTGCGGATCCGTTTGTAGCCGGCTTTATCGGTGATGCAAACTGGCTGCCCTTCACCCCCTTGCACGATTGTTCAGTGCTGGTGGAACGTGTCCGTCTGGACTTGAGCCAGGAAGCCCCCACCCGCGCCGGACGCCTCTTCATTCGTCCTGAGAACATTCGTGTGTTGGACAACAACAGCCCCGCTCCTGTCACCAATACCTTTTTAGCCGACATTGTGGATGGCATCTTTCTGGGTCGTCACTACAAGCTGACGCTGCGCCCCGAAGGTATGGATGGACTGACCGTGCAGGCCATCGTCAACCCCGAGCAGGGCGACCGCTTACTTGATCCCTTGGCCGCACGTCGCTGCCGAATCCAGCTTCCCAGCGAGGCGCTGCATGCCCACCACTGATTCCATGCCACAGCCTGGTACTGCGCCCCTGACATCCACCAGCCTGTATAGCCTGCCTGTAGCTAAAACCAGCGTGAAGAACCACCCCTTGATTCGCCCCGTGCTGCCGGCCTGGATAGGCTCGGCAGTACGACGCATCTTATTGATTGCCCTGTTTGCCCTGCTGATCCTCTTTCTGGCCTTGCCCATGCTGTTTATCTTGCTCCGCGCCATCCAGGACGGTGACGGGCAGTTAGTGGGCGTGGGGCAGTTCTGGTCGATTATCAGCGCACCCGGCTTTATGTCCATGGTGGGCCGCAGCGTGCTGGTCGGCGTAACCACGCTGATTATTGTCATCCCCGCCGCCTACGCCTTTGCCTTTGCCCTGCAACGCTGTTGCATACGGGGCGCAGGCATGTTCCGTGCCCTGGGCCTGTTGCCCTTGCTGGCTCCCTCCTTGATGCCGGGTTTATCGTTGATTTACTTGTTCGGCAATCAGGGCTTGCTGCGCCACTGGTTGGGCGGCGAGACAATTTATGGTTTCTGGGGCATTGTGCTGGGTGAAGCCTTCTACACCTTCCCGCATGCTCTGATGATTCTGAGCACGGGGCTGGCCCTGGCCGACGCTCGCCTGTATGACGCCGCCCGCGCCATGGGTGCGAACTCCTGGCGCCGTTTCTTGACGGTGACACTGCCCGCCAGCCGCTATGCCATCTTTTCTGCTGCTTGCCTGGTCTTTACGCTGACCGTCACCGACTTCGGTGTACCTAAAGTCGTGGGTGGCTCCTACAACGTACTGGCCATGGAAGCCTATAAAGCCGTGGTCGGTCAGTTGCAGTTCTCCAAAGGCGCCGCCATTGGCGTGCTGCTGCTGATTCCCGCTGTGCTGACTTTCTTTCTGGATCGCCACCTGCGGGCTCGTGCCCGTGGCCAGGCTCAAGGATCGCTGAGCGCCTATTCGCCCCTGCCACACCGTCAGCGCGACCGTTATTTCACCGCTGTCCTGATACTGGTTTCCCTGGCCATTCTGACGATTGTGGGCATGGCGGTCTGGGCCTCGCTGATCAAGTTCTGGCCTTACAACCTGAGCCTGTCCCTGAAGTCCTACGACTTCAACAATATGGACGGTGGCGGCTGGTTGGCCTGGCGTAACAGTTTGACCATGGCCTTGTTTACCGCCGTTCTGGGCTCAGCCCTGATCTTTCTGGGTGCCTGGGTACTGGAGAAACTGCCAGCCCGAGGCAAGGCCGAAAAAGGACTGTACGGCATGCTGCACATGCTGGCACTGGCCCCTATGGCCATTCCCGGTCTGGTGCTGGGCCTGGGCTACATCTTCTTTTTCAATCACCCCGAGAACCCCTTGGCGGGACTGTACGGCTCCATGACCTTGCTGGTGCTGTGTACCGTCATCCACCTGTACACCAGTGCTCACCTGAACTTTGTCACTGCTCTGAAAGCCATTCCCGGCGAGCTGGAAGCGGCGGCTGCGTCCCTGAAAGCGCCACGCCTTTCCACCTTGATGGGCGTGACCGTGCCACTGTGCCTGCCCGCCCTGCTATCGGTTTCGCGCTACCTGTTTGTATCGGCCATGACAACCGTGTCTGCCGTGGTCTTTCTGTACAGCCCGCAAACCGTACTGGCCTCGGTCGCGGTCATGAATATGGATGATGCCGGCTTTATTGGCCCGGCTGCCGCCATGTGTACGGTCATCATGCTCAGCTCCGGCTTTGTCTGTCTGCTGGTTCATGTTCTGAGCCGTGCCGCCTTGCGCCGCAGCCAAGCCTGGCGTTCCACCTCTTCCCTTTCCCCAACCCGATAGGACCGCAATGCCATCCCCTACTTGCGCGAATACGCCATTAGCCACGCCACGCTCCCAGGCCCCGCGCCTTGAAGCCCTGATCTTTGACTGGGCCGGTACGCTGGTGGATTTTGGCTCCTTTGCCCCGACCCAAATTCTGGTGGAAGCCTTCAAATGCTTTGACTTGACCCTGAACCTGGACCAGGCCCGCAGCGCCATGGGCATCGGTAAATGGGACCACATCAAGGCCATGCTGGCACTGCCTGAGGTGCATGCCCAGTTCATGGCCCTGCACAATCGTGAGCCCGATGACAGTGATGTGGACCGTATCTACAACACCTTCTTGCCCATGCAAAACGAGCGCGTGGGTGAGTTTTCCACCGCCATTCCCGGTGCGCGCGAAACGCTGTCCTGGGCACGCCGCCAAGGGCTGAAAATTGGTTCCTGCTCCGGCTATCCGCGCCTGGTGCTGGACAACCTACTGCAACACGCGCACCGCCAGCAAGTGCTGGTGGACTACCACGTGGCTTTTGACGAAGTCCCCCAAGCGCGTCCCTGGCCTGCCATGGCGTTGGAAAACGTCATTCGCCTGGAGATCACGAATGTCGGTGCCTGCGTGAAGATTGACGATACCCCGGTCGGTATCGAAGAAGGTCGCAATGCCGGCATGTGGACCGTGGGCTTGCTGCTGTCGGGCAACGCCGCTGGCCTGACCGAGCTGGAATTTCTGGCTCTGGACGAGCAAAGCCGCCAAACCCTGCGCGATCGCGCAGCGGCCACCTTTGCCCATGCCCAGCCCCACTACCTGATTGATACCGTTGCCCAACTACCCGCCGTGATTGAGCAAATCACCGAGCGCATGGCCCAGGGCGAATGCCCTGCCGACTCCCTCTAACCCCCACCCCCCTTTTGCTGTCACAAGGACACTTCTCCATGAAAACCATTGTTCTGAGCTCCTTGGCTGCCGCTTTGATGGGCGCCGCTTCCCTGGCTCAAGCCGCTACAACCCTGACCGTCTACACGGCGCTGGAAGCCGATCAGCTCAAGGCTTATCAGGCTGCTTTCGAGAAAAAAAATCCCGATATCAAGATCCAGTGGGTACGCGACTCCACCGGCATCATTACCGCCAAATTGCTGGCTGAAAAGAACAACCCAAAGGCTGACGCCGTCTGGGGTCTGGCTGGCTCCTCACTGGGTTTGATGGCCAGCCAGGACATGCTGCAACCCTACGCTCCCCAAGGCCTGGACAAGATCGACGCCAAAATGCGCGACCAGAACAACCCGCCTAGCTGGGTTGGTATGGACGGCTTTGCCGCTGCCCTGTGTGTCAACACCATTGAGCTGGAAAAAAACAAGCTCCCTATGCCCACCTCCTGGGAAGATCTGACCAAACCCGAATACGCCGGCAAGATTGTTATGCCTAACCCCGCCTCCTCGGGTACCGGCTTTCTGGACGTGAGCGCCTGGCTGCAACTGTTTGGTGAAGACAAGGGCTGGGCCTTCATGGACGGTCTGCACAAGAACATCGGTGCCTACACCCACTCCGGCTCCAAGCCTTGCAATATGGCCGCTGCTGGTGAATACACGATTGGCGTGTCCTTTGACTACCGTGGCGCTCGCCTGAAAGAAGAAGGCGCTCCCCTGGAACTGGTGTTCCCCAAAGAAGGCCTGGGCTGGGAAATCGAAGCCGCTGCCATCATGAAAGGCACCAAGAACCTGGAAGCCGCACAGAAACTGGCTGACTTCTCCGCCAGTGAAGAAGCCAACCACTTGTACAAGACCAACTTTGCCGTGCTGGCCATTCCTTCCATCGCCACGGCTAACCCACATCTGCCTACAGACCTGAACCAACGTCTGATCGACAACAACTTCGTCTGGGCCGCTGAGAACCGCGAGCGCATCATCGAAGAGTGGACCAAACGTTACGACGGTAAATCGGAAGCCAAGAAGTAATGAACACACAACACTACGATGTAATCGTGGTGGGGGGCGGCATCCTGGGCATGGCACATGCCTGGGCGGCTGCCCGCCGCAAGCTGAGCGTCGCTGTGCTGGAGCGCAGTCACCAGGCCCAAGGCGCCACCATACGTAATTTCGGTCAGGTTCTGGTCACTGGCCAGGCACCAGGCATCATGATGGATCTGGCTCGCCAAAGCCGCGGTCTGTGGTTGGAACTGGCTGAGCAAGCCGGTTTCCATGTACGCAGCAATGGCTCGCTGGTGCTGGCACGCAATCATCTGGAACTGGAACTGCTGGAGGATTTTGCCCAGGGCCGTGCCCAAGAAGAAAACGTCGCCTGCAAAATGCTCAACGGCAAAGAACTGGCCTCCCTATTTGATGGCCGTTTGGGGCATCACCACGGTGCGCTGCAAGGCTTTGATGATTTGCAGATCTACTCGCGCGACGCCCTGCCCGCCATCACCAGCAGCTTGCAAGCTATGGGCGTGGATGTGTACACCCAGACGCATGTGCATTATGCGCAAGAAGGCCAGGTACACAGCAGCGCGGGCAACTTCACAGCCAACAGCATTTTTGTGTGCCCCGGCCACGACTACAGCAGCCTGCATCGCGACCTGCTCGACACTGTCAAACCGTCGGTGACACATCTACAAATGTTGAAAGTACGTGCGCAAGATACCGGCTGGGCTTTGGACCGCCCTTTGCTGACGGGTTTGTCCTGCCTGCACTACGGTGCCTTCAGCGATCTGCCTCTGGCAGACACGCTGCGTGAACAAGTACAACAACGCCATGGTGTCTTGCTGGATCAAGGCATCCATCTGCTGATCAGCCCCACACCAGAAGGTGACCTGATCATTGGCGACTCGCACGACTACGGCCTGCAAGCCAGTCCCTTCAATCAGGAGGACACCGATCAGTACTTGCTGGCTCTGGCAGAAACGGTGCTGGGTTGCCCGGTACAGGTTTTGCAACGCTGGCAAGGCGTGTATGGCGCCAAAGGCCCTGGACCGTTTTCGGTTCTGCAAGCCGATGGCAGCACGCAAGTGACGGTCATGCACACGGGCTTGGGAATGACTACAGGCCTGGCCATTGGCGAACGCAATATTGCGGCGCGCTACGATTGATCAGTACCCCCGCCCTGCCGCTCCGGCAAGGCAAGTGCCAGAGATAACTGATCTGTATACTGGCCCAAAAAACGCGCAGCCCACGCTGCGCGTTTTTCTTTTCCTAAAGCGTGTGCCTGGATGGCGGAATTCAAGCCCCCAAAACAGGGCAAATCCATGCATTTTCTTACTGGGAATTTCCCATGAGAAACCCAATAGAGTGGAATAAAATACGCCACACAATAGGCCAGAGCGGGCGCTCATGAGCTTTAGCAATCCACATAGCCATGCCGCCAAGTACCTCGTCGCGATTGGCGATGAAATCCCGGCCTACCCCATGACAGGAACGGATCAATGAAAGACAGTGAGAGCGGGTTGCACTTTATAGACTGCAATGAAGCGCAGCATGCAACCGCCATTTTGGCAATTCTGAACGATGCCATCGTGAACTCCACCGCACTCTACGACTATGTGCCGCGCCCACCCGAGGCCATGGTGAGCTGGTTTGCCACCAAACGCGCCAATGACTTTCCGGTGGTCGGAGTGATCGATGAAACCGGCACACTGATGGGTTTTGCCAGTTGGGGCAGCTTTCGCGCTTTTCCCGCCTACAAATACACCATGGAGCACAGTGTGTATGTGCACCCGGAACACCGTGGCAAAGGTTTGGGCAAAATCCTGATGCAAGAGTTGATACGTCGTGCTCGTCAGGCCAATCTCCATACGCTGGTCGGTTGCATTGATGCCAGTAATGCCGGCAGTATCCACCTGCACCAAAGCCTGGGCTTTACGCATGCCGGCACCTTCAAGGAAGTGGGCTTCAAATTTGGCCGCTGGCTGGATGTGGCTTTCTACCTGCTGACGCTGGATACGCCTGCCGAGCCGGTAGACGGCTGAAGAGTATCGAAAAAGCCCCCACGCTGCGCCTACGGCTTGCTGCCCCCCGAGGGGGAGCTTTTGCCTTGGGGCGGCCCGGCGGCAAAAAAGCCCCCTCGCTGCGCCTTCGGCTTGCGCTCCACCTCGCGGCTTGTATGCCGCTCGGATTCGCTAGGCACACAGCAGTCCGCAATGGACTGCTGTGTGTCCAGGCTCATCCCCGAGGGGGAGGTTTCGCCGGAGGCGCCGAGCCTTGGGGCGGCACGGCGACAAAAAAACCATCGCTGGCAGCACGCCGCGATGGTTTTTCTCAAACGGTTTGTCCCTGACTCAGGCGCTGGCTTTCGGCTTTTCGTAACAGACCGCAAAGGCAATCACGCCCAGCACAAGACTGAACATCCCCACACCCACTGCCACGGCAGCCACCAGGCCCAGACCAATTGCAATAAACACGCCGGGAAAGGCGTAGTTTCGCAACCAAGAAGGCTTCTTGGGAACAAGAAATAGCCCTAAAAACAAGAACCAGGGCATCACAATCGTCCAGAACAGACTGTCCATTAGCACGTCACGCATCATTATTCCATTGAAGTAGGAGGGGCTTGGGCGAGAGCTAGACACCCCCGCCGTTCTGGGTGGATTGTAAACGTCCTGAGGCTGGCCTCCCAGTATGGGCGACTGTTATAAAAGAGGATTATTGTTTTACAGCTAAAGGACACGCCATGAGTACGCTTAGCTTGACCAGCGCAGACCAGCACCGTTTCCAGGCCTATGCCGCAGGCGACGAAAAGGCCGAACGTGGCTTGATCGTGTTGCAGGAAATTTTTGGTGTGAATCAACACATACGCAACACCTGCGAGCGTTTTGCCGAGCAGGGCTACCGGGTCTTGTCCCCCGCCCTGTTTGATCGGCAGCAAAAGAATGTAGAACTGGGCTACACCGCCCAGGACGTGCAAGCCGGTCTGGCCCTGCGCAACGGCATTGCCCAGGATAAAACCCTGCTGGATATCCAGGCCTGCGTGGACGCCTTGGGTTCGCGCAAGATTGGCATTGTGGGGTATTGCTGGGGGGGCTCCTTGAGCTGGCTGGCCGCCTGCCACGTGCAGGGTCTGAAAGCGGCCAGTTGCTGGTATGGTTCGCAGATTGCCCAGAACGCCCAGGAACAGCCCAAGATTCCGGTGCAAATGCACTTTGGTGCCCAGGACCACTCCATTCCCGCCAGCGCCATTCAGACGATCAAAGACGCTCAGAAGGAGGTGGCCATTTACGTGTATGAGCCTGCCGGTCATGGTTTTGGCTGCGACCACCGCCCTGACTTTCACGAGGCGTCCTACAAACTGGCTCAGGAACGTACACTAGCCTTCTTTGCCGAACATCTGCGTTAACCATCCATGCTTGAATCCAGCGACGACCTGCTTGCCCTGTTGAACACCACCATGCCTTATGGGAAATACAAAGGTCGCTTGCTGGCGGACCTACCGGGGCATTATCTGAACTGGTTTGCCCGCGAAGGCTTTCCTTCCGGGCGGCTGGGTCAACTACTGGCTCTGATGCACGAACTGGATCATAACGGTCTGAAATCCTTGCTGGATCCCTTGCGCCCGCGTGGCCGGTAAGCAGACCAATACCTTACTGAAAAGCAGGCTGCGGCGGTCTGTCGACAGCCCGCTTGCTACTATCAACACTTCCTCTACGCCCCATTGTGAAGGACGTCATGACCATCGATCTCTCTGCCTTTCCCATCACCCGCAAATGGCCCGCTCAGCACCCCGAGCATCTGCAACTGTATTCCTTGCCCACCCCCAACGGCGTCAAGGTTTCCATCATGCTGGAAGAAATTGGCCTGCCCTACGAGCCGCATCTGGTCAGCTTTGAGCGCAACGACCAGCTCAGCCCGGAGTTTATTTCGCTCAGCAGCAACAACAAGATCCCGGCCATTCTGGACCCCAATGGCCCCGGCAATAAGCCGCTGGCCCTGTTCGAGTCCGGTGCCATCCTGATCTATCTGGCCGAAAAATCCGGTCAGCTCCTGTCGGTTGACCCAGCCCAGCGCTATGAAACCCTGCAATGGCTGATGTTCCAGATGGGGGGCGTCGGTCCCATGTTTGGTCAGCTAGGCTTCTTTCACAAATTTGCCGGCAAGGACTTTGAGGACAAGCGCCCTCGCGACCGCTATGTCAACGAATCCAAGCGTCTGCTGGGTGTGATCGACAAGCACTTGGACGGCAAGGACTGGATGGTGGGCAACCACTACTCTATCGCCGATATTGCCCTGTTCCCCTGGATTGCCAACCTGATTGGTTTTTACGGCGCAGGCGAGCTGGTGGAGTACGAGCAATTCAAGAACGTGGCTCGCGTTCTGCAACAATTCCAGGCCCGCCCGGCAGTACAACGCGGCCTGAATATCCCTGTTCGCGATTAATGGATAAGCAGCGCCAATCAATGCTTATAAGCCAATATGCAATAGCCCTGCTATCAAACTGGTCTTTTTTGTTTCGCTTGGCGCCAATCCGTACAATTGGCCTCCTAAACATTCTGCGCAAGCGGTACTATTCCGTTTGCCAGGCTTGCCCATCAATCAAAAAACCAGTCTGCTCATAGAGCGGATACAGGCAAATCCACCAGCCTGATGAGCAAGCCTTCAAAGCCCTGGATTCTTTCCAGGGCTTTTTTTTGTGTACGGTTTGGCGCCTTCGCTGCTACGCTTTTGGCTCCCTGCGACCTTGCCAGAACACCGCCATGAAAACGCACCACTATGAATTGTTGATCAACTGGACCGGCAACACTGGAAACGGCACCCGTACACTCCATTCCTACTCACGCAATCATGAGCTAAGCGCGGCCGGCCTTGACACTATTGCCGCCTCTTCAGACCCCGCCTTTCGAGGTGATCCGGACCGTTGGAACCCCGAGCAGCTTTTCCTGGCATCGATCGCTCAGTGCCATATGCTGTGGTATCTGGGACTGGCGGCAGAAGCCGGCATTGTGGTCACGGCCTATGAAGACCGCCCTGTTGGCAGCATGATCGAACAGGCCAACGGGGCCGGTCAATTCGAGAGTGTTACCTTGCGCCCATGTGTCACAATCACACCAGACAGTGACGCTGCCTTGGCCAAATCGCTTCATGATCGCGTGGGCGAATACTGTTTTATTGCCCGCTCGGTCAAAACCCCGATTGACCATGACGTCACGGTTCAGATACACGCCCCGAGGGCCCCGCAGCAGACATAAACATTACACTGCCGGCAAAGGAATGAACTGCTCATCATCCAGCGGTGGCAGCTTGATTCGGCCATGGAGCCAATCGTCCTTGGCTTGCTCGATACGGTCCTTGCTCGAGGACACGAAGTTCCACCAGATATGGCGTGGCCCCAAAGGCTCACCGCCCAGCAGCATCAAGTGGCTGTTTTGCTCAGCAAGGATACGGGGGCTGTCGCCTTTGGCAAAGACCAGCATCTGACCGGCTCGATAGCGTTGTCCCCCCACTTCCAGCTCGCCCGCACAGATATAAATTGCGCGCTCTTCATGGCCGGTTGGCAAGGGTACGGACTGGCCGCCTTGAACGCGCAACTCCATATAGAACAGGGGCGAGTCCACACTAACAGGACTAGACAAACCCAGCGCCGAACCGGCAATCAGGCGGCCTTCCAGGCCTATGTCCTGAATCAGAGGCAATTGCTCGGCTTCGTAATGCACAAAGTCCGGGTTCTGTTCTTCTTTGTGTTCCGGCAAGGCCACCCAAGCCTGGATCCCATCCATGCGGCCGCCTTGCGTGCGCATGGGTTCAAAACGCTCGGAGTGACTAATACCTGAACCGGCGCTCATCCAATTCAGCGCGCCGGGCGTAATGTCCTGTTCCACGCCCAGACTGTCACGATGCGTCATGGCCCCTTCAAACAAATAGGTGACGGTAGACAGGCCGATATGCGGATGTGGCAGCACATCGTTCTCCGTTCCCACCGGTGCCCTCAGCGCTTGCGGCCCCATGCGATCAAAGAAGATAAAAGGCCCCACCATACGCCGTTGGCGAAAAGGCAAAACGCGCCCCACCTCAAATGCTCCAATGCTGTGCTGACGTTGTGGAATAAGTAGCTCGACCATAGACACCTCTACTGGAAAGTCACACACATACAATCCCGATTACTATACTCTGGTCCCTGATTGGTTCGCCCACTCTCGCATGTCCACACTCTCACTCTTCGATCCCGTTCCCGGCCATGTGCTGACTCTGGATACCGGCCTGATAGCCCTGCCTGGTTTGGCCTTGCCCTACGCCTGCGCCTTGGCACAGGCCATTCAAGAACTGCTGCACAGCGCCCCCTGGCGACATATGCAGGTTCCATCAGGACATCGCATGTCGGCTGCACAAAGCAGTTGTGGCGTTTTGGGTTGGACATCGGACGAGCACGGCTACCGCTACAGTCCTACAGACCCGCAAACGGGTTTGGCCTGGCCAGCTATGCCTGCTGTATTCAAGGATTTGCTAACGCACATTGCCCAGGAGTCGGGCCAAGGCCCTTTTCAGGCCGATACCTGCCTGATCAATTACTACGATGAGCAGGCGCATATGTCCTTGCATCAGGACAAAAACGAGCGCGACTTGCAGCACCCGATTATCTCGGTGTCCCTGGGACGTGAAGCCTTGTTTTTATGGGGTGGCGCAAAACGCAGCGACCCGGTGCGTACCCTGCGTCTACGCGATGGCGATGTGCTGGTCTGGTGGGGGCCATCCAGACTGAATTTCCATGGGGTGCGCAGACTGGAAGGCCCGGCCCATCCACACTGGGGCTCGGGCCGGGTCAATCTGACCTTCAGAAAAGCAGGCTAAGCGGGTGTAATCAACCCAGTTCGGGCGGTGCAAAACGACGGTTTTCCAGCACGGGCAAAATCCGGCGAGCATACGCCAGACGCTCCCGATCCAGATCCACCAACAGCAGGGCCGGTGCCTCTGCCGCCTGGGCCACGATCACGCCCAAAGGATCCACCACCAGACTTTGGCCGATATTGCGTTCGCCACATTCCCCCACGGCTACCATATAGGCCGTGTTCTCCAAGGCACGCGCCGTCGTCAGCACACGCCAATGATGCTCTTTCAACGGTCCTTTCAGCCAGGCCGAAGGCGCCAGCAAGACTTGAGCCCCATCCACGCACAAGCGTCTGGCCAGTTCAGGAAAACGCAGATCGTAGCAAGTCATCAAACCGACCTTGAAACCGGCCACATCAATCAAGGCAGGGATTTCAGTGCCCGGCTGGACATAGCGCGACTCCTGCACCGAAAAGGCATCATACAAATGGAGCTTGTTGTAATGCGCCAGCACCTGACCATCACGCAGCACCACCAAGGTATTCCAGACCTTACCTTCCCCTGCCGGCGTATGAATGCAAAACACCACGGTCAAATCGGTATCGCGGGTCGCAACGCTCAGGCGGCTGACAAATTCCCCGTCCAGGGCCTGCGCGGATTTCAGGACCACTTCGGGGTCGGCCACATTTCTGGCCAGCACACCCTCAGGCAACACCAATAACTGCGCATCAGACCGTAAGGCCTGCTCGATCAACCCCAAGCATGCGCTCAGGTTTTCCTGCGAATCTCTGGATACGGCCATCTGGCCCAATGCAACTTTCATGACCACCTCCTTGAGTATGCTGCCTAAATGATTCTAACGCAGCACCCCGGCTTGGCCAGCCAACAGTCCGAGCACACAAAGGGTTCACCTGGTGATCAAACGTAAAACAACACTTTGCCCTTCTGTATCACTGATACGTTTGCCTATCGCTCCCTTCCCAGCATGTAAAAAAAAAGACATGAATTGAAATTAAAAAACAGCTCATATTTTCGTCAACACCCCAAATGCGTTTAACCACACTAAACAGGCTAGACGAATTCAAGAACATTCCAGTAAGACTTTCCGCTTAATTAAGCGACTGAACAAGCAAACAATACAATAGCTTGCCGACCTGCAAGCTGCGCTCTGGGAGCTTATCTACACAACTTGCATTTTTCCCTCATGAACTTGAATTGGATTCAAGCAAGAAGCTCGGAACACAATACTTCCTGCCAAGCAAATCCTTAAAAACCATCAAATATATGATAATGAGATATAAAAAATAATCATATTTACAATGTCATAAAAGATATACAAACAGGCAAAATTACTCTTTCATTAAGCCGGACAAAAATGGCAGAAGTTAGGGTTAGTCTTGATACAGTCTGGAAATTATCTGCTTTACTCCCTTCAAGGGGTCGCTTAACCTTGACAATTTATGACCGGACATAATCAAAAAATCAACTTATCCTGGATAAGCCAATAAATCAAAGAAAGAGAAAATCAGCTTAAAAAAATGGGCCTGCTGCAAACATGCACAGGCCCACTCTTTAATTCCTAACACCACCCAATCGCCTGAAAAAAGGCATTGAGCCAGGGCTGAATGCCGCTTCGACATTAGACCGTCAATGTACCAATGATTGAAACTCAAAATAAGTAAAACAAAAAAAACCCCCGATTTCTTGCAAAACCAGGGGAAAGCTACCACAGGAAAATGATTGGATACAAAACACCCAATACCGTGATTCTATATAAAAAATATAAAAAAATCTCTATACGTTGCTTCGGACTAACGCTGTAGATCATTAAATTAATTTGTGCTAGGACGTAATAAAAACTAAAAATTTAAAAAGAACTTCAATACCCTGCAGTTACATAACCTTATTCAAGCTCTAGAAATCTTGAGTCAGACACCAGGACTGCGTGACAATAAGGCCTCTTACGGGTGGACGTGCCACCCCTCTTGTTTCTCAGGCTTTTATCTTGTCTTCATCACACGACTCTTTATCCCCACGCCAGGTTCTGCTGGCGATTCTGGCCTTGGCAGTGGGTGGTTTTTCCATCGGTACGGGCGAATTTGTCATCATGGGTTTGCTGCCTGATGTCGCCCAGGATCTCGGTATCGATATTCCCACTGCGGGCCATTTAATCAGCGCTTATGCGCTGGGCGTGGTTATCGGCGCGCCAGTGTTAGCTGTGCTCGGGGCGCGCTGGCCTTGGCGACGCCTCTTGATTGCCTTGATGGGCGCCTACGCCATAGGCAATTTTCTGACCGTCATCGCCCCCAGCTATGAAACCGTGTTAGTCACCCGCTTTTTGGCAGGCTTTCCACATGGCACTTACTTTGGTGTTGCGGCTCTGGTGGCCGCCCGTTTGGTGCCGCCCCATCACCGCGCACAGGCGGTGGCCTATGTCATGCTGGGATTGACCGTCGCCACCTTATTAGGTGTACCCATTGCGACCGCTTTGGGCCAATGGCTGAGCTGGCAGGCGGCCTTTACTTTTGTCAGCATCATTGCCCTGATCACCATGGCACTGGTGCTGCGGTTTGTGCCTTTTGTCCCTCCCAATACCTTGGCCAGTCCCTTGCGCGAGCTAGGCGCCCTGAAACGCAAGCAAGTCTGGTTGACTCTAGGTATAGGCGCGATTGGCTTTGGCGGCATGTTCTCGGTATTCAGCTATGTGAAATCCACGCTGATGGAGCTGGCCGGGCTGTCAGCAAGCGCCATTCCCGTTGTACTGGCTCTGTTTGGGGTCGGTATGATCTTGGGTAATCTGCTGGGCGCACGCTATGCTGACCGCTATCTGGATCGCAGTATCCGTCTGGTGCTGATCTGGGCAACCGGTGTGCTGCTCTTGTTCATGATTACGGCCCACCACCCTATTCTTGGCCCTTTGAATATCATGCTGATCGGCACCTTGGTGGCTTTGGGTCCAGCCTTACAAATTCGTTTAATGGACGTGGCCGGAGATGCCCAAACACTGGCTGCTGCCTTGAATCACTCCGCCTTCAATATGGCCAATGCCTTGGGAGCCTGGTTAGGCGGCCTGACGATTGCGGCTGGTTGGGGCTGGACCTCCACCGCCTGGGTCGGCGCCCTGCTGGCATTGGGCGGCTTGGGCCTGCACACCCTTTCACTGCGCATCAAAGAATAAGGACAGAAATTGCCCCCAAAGCAATGGGCGTCGCTATATAGCTACAACAACGTCAAGACAGGCAAACTTGCTACTTCCCAATAGCCGTGGCAGAACAAGCAATCCGCCAGTCGTCCCCAAAAAAAGGCCTGTGATTGCAAGAATCTCGCAATCACAGGCTTTTTTTCAACCCTCTCTCGACGAACCAGCTCTTTACGGCTTACAAATTCGGCTCAAGCCTTACCAGTCCATGCAGGGCGGGCCGCCAGCCAACCGGCATAGCTCATTGCGAAACTGACCAAAATACACAAGCCCAGAGCCCAGCCCCAGCTATCGAACAGATCATGCAAGCCGCCCATGGCGGGCGGACCAAAGGCAGCCAGCAAATAGCCCATGCATTGCGCCATTCCTGACAGGGACGCCGCCTGCGAAGTGGAGGTCGACCGCACACCGATCAAGGCCAGGGCAATCAAGAACACGCTACCGCTACCGATGCCAAACAGGACCGCCCACAGCAGAGACCAAGACGGCAAGACCAAAAAACCCACAAAGGTCAGGGTCTGCAACAAGGCGCCGGCCAAGGCAACGGCACGCTGATCATGCAAACGACTAAGCACAGGCATGAGCAGCAAGGCGGGAATGGCCGTCGCCAGCTGCATCAAACCGTGAATCTGGCCGGCATGATCCGCTTCAAAACCATAATTGACCAACATCACAGGCAACCAGCTAGCAATCATGTAGTAAGCCACCGAGTTCAAACCCATATACAAGGTGATGTGCCAAGCCAGGGGCAAGCGCCACACTGACACGCTGCTGGCAGCCGCGGCTGGTGCACGTTGAGCCGCACGGCGATCCGCTCCCAGTTGGGTGGCCCACACCGCGACACTGGCCAGTGCCATGACACCCACCACAATCAGGGACGACCAGCGCCAGCTTTGGCCTGTCCACTCTGCCATTGGCACGGCCATCGCAGAGTTGAAAGCCGCCACCAGGCCCATAAACAGCACATACAAAGAGGTCATGAAGCCAATACGCAGGGGGAAATGGCGTTTGACCAGGGACGGCAAAAGCACATTACCCAGTGCAATCCCGATGGCCAGCAAGCCGATACCGGCAAACAGTTCCGTCGTGCCCCCCAGGACACGCACCACCACGCCAATGGCGATCAGCACGGAAGCAATAAACAGGGAACGGGACAGCCCCACCTTACGGGCGATGGAGGCAGCCAGCAATGAGACCACGGCAAAGATGAACAAAGGCATGGCGGTCAACAACCCAGCCTGTGTCGAGGACAAGGACAGGTCGGCCTGGATCAGCTCCAGCAAGGGGGCTATCCCCGTAATCGGAGCCCGCAGACTGCCGGCGATCAGCAAAACACCGATCAGCACCAGCAAGGGATGGGAGAGCCAGGAAGGTCGAGCAAGGGACATGACAGGCAGCTAGTAGGTGAAAACCCTAGTCTATCTTGTTTCATACTCGGCGCGAACAGGATATTATGACAACTTATACCTCAAACCAGACAAACCATGAGTTTTAGCACCAATCCTCAGGGCGGACCTGTCTTCAGCATCAAAATGGAGATGGGCAGTACGACCGAAAATCCACTGCACACCCATCCCAATGGGCAGTTGATCATGACGCAATATGGCTCCGTCACTCTGCAAACTGACCAGGGCTACTGGATGGTGCCACCGCTGTGTGCCGTCTGGGTACCTGTCGGGATTCGTCATCGCGCCCGCGCCGACGATCAGGCGCTGATTCATTTCCTGTACATACAGCCCGGCCTGGATCAATTGCCGGATCACTGCTGCACCCTGGATTTGAGCCCCATGGTGCGCGAAATGATTATTCATTTAAGCGATCTGAATGCTGACTACGAACCGGGTAGCCAAACGCACAGACTGGCCTTGGTCCTTTTGGAAACCCTGAATCAGATGCCTAGCCGCCAATTGCATGTGCCTGTGCCCGAGGACAAGGTCTTGCAAACGATTGCACAGCATATGCAGCAACAGCCTGACGCACGTCCCACGATGGCCGACTGGGCCAAAGCGCTGGCCATGAGTGAGCGCACCCTGGCCCGACATATGCTAAAACACACAGGGATGAGCTTTGGGCGCTGGCGTCAACAATTCATGATTATGCTGGCCCTGCAAAAACTGGGTTCGGGAATGTCCGTAAAGAGCACGGCCAGGGAATTGGGTTACACCTCTATCAGTGCCTTTATCAGTGTTTTCAAATCTATTTTGGGCGAAACCCCCAGCCGTTATATAAGCCAAACCTATTCTTCTTGAGCCTCTACGACCCTCACCACACGCATCCATGTCCTCCACACACCTGTCCCGCCCCGGGTCTCTGCAGCGCTTATTAAGTTGGTTCCAGATCTCTCATATGTCGGCGGGGCTGATTGCCGTGCTGGTAGGCTATACCAGCTCCGCTGCCATTGTTTTTCAGGCAGCGCAGGCGGCCGGAGCCAGCACTGCCGAGCTGGGTTCCTGGATGTGGTCTTTGGGTATTGGTTTGGGCCTGCTGTCGGCAGGTCTTTCACTACGCTACAAGATTCCGATTCTGACCGCCTGGTCCACCCCCGGCGCCGCACTGCTGGCCACCGGCCTGCTTGGCCTGCCCATGTCTCAGGCAGTGGGTATTTTCCTGTTTTCGTCTCTGCTGACCACAATTTGCGGTCTTAGCGGCAGCTTTCAAAAGCTGATGCAGTACATGCCGCGCAGTATTGCCGGCGCCATGCTAGGCGGCATCTTGCTGCGCTTTGGCCTGGACCTGTTTGGTGCCATGCAGACTCAGTGGTTGCTGTGCCTGAGCATGTTCATCGTGTTCCTGGTGGTGCGCCAGTGGTCGCCCCGCTATGCCGTGCCTCTGGCACTGGTAGCCGGTGTCACGATTGCCGCCCTGCAAGGTTTGCTGAAAATGGATATTTTGAGCTGGACGCCTGCAACGCCGGTACTGGTCTGGCCCGAGTTTTCCTGGACTGCCCTGATCGGTGTCGGCATTCCGTTTTTCATCGTGACCATGAGCTCGCAGAACATTCCAGGCGTGGCCGTGTTGAAAGCCCATAATTACGATGCCCCTAACTCCACCGTCATCAGTTGGACCGGGATTATCGGCCTGATCTTTGGCCCCTTCGGTGGCTATGCCTACAATCTGGCCGCCATTAGCGCCGCCCTGTGCATGACGCCGGAAGTGGATGCAGACCCGCGTCAGCGCTATCGTGCCAGTGTCTGGGCCGGTATTTTCTATTTTGCCGCCGGTATTTTTGGTGCCACTGTCGTCAGCCTGTTTGCAGCCTTCCCCACAGAATTGATTGCCGCCATCGCGGGTCTGGCCTTGCTGGGCACGATAGGCAACAGCATTCACATGGCATTGGAGGCTCCGGATACTCGTGACGCGGCGCTGGTCACCTTTTTGACTACCGCCTCGGGCATGAGCCTGCTCAATATCGGCAGCGCTTTCTGGGGCCTGGTTTTCGGTATGGCTATGTATCTGATTCAGAAACGAAAAGTGTCCTGAACTGGCGATTTCCCCGATCTTTGTTCAAGACGGCAAACAAGCTTCACATTTGCTTGCTTGGCCGTCCTGTTCATTTGGCACACTACAGGCGTGACCACTTTTCTCTAACGGAGGTGCTTCATGCCCGCTTTATCTCAAGCTCAACAAAAAGCCGCCGGCGCTGCTTTGTCCGCCAAACGAGGAGAGACTCCCGTATCCAGCCTGAAAGGGGCGTCGATAGAAATGTATAAAACGCTCAGTGAAGGTGAGTTGGAAGAACTGGCCAGCACCGATACCGCGCGCCGCAATCTGCCTGAGAACAAAGAGTAATCAGACCGCCAGAACGCGCACGCCGCTTTGCTCGAAGGCCTGATGCAAACGCTGCGCAAACTCGGCCGCACCGGCCTGATCCCCATGCAGACACAGGGTATCGGCCGACAAAGGCACCGTTTTACCTGACAAGCTGGTAACGGTGCCTTGCTCTATCATTTGCATGACTTGCTGCACGGACTGATCGGCGTCGGTAATCATGGCGCCAGCTTGCTGACGGGGTGTCAGACTGCCATCATCCTGATAACTGCGGTCAGCAAACACCTCTTGAGCCACCGTCAAACCCGCATCACGGCCGGCCTGCACCTGCACACTGCCTGCCAACGCATACAGAATCAGGCTGCGATCAATATCGGCTACCGCCTGGGCAATGGCTTTTGCCAATGCCGCATCGCGGGCGGCCATATTGTAGAGCGCGCCATGCGCCTTGACGTGATGCAGGGCGGCACCCTGTGTGCGGGCAACGGCAGCCAAGGCCCCCACCTGCACCACCACCATGTCATAGACCTGCTCGGGGGTAACCGCCATTACCCGCCGACCAAAACCTGCCAGATCTGGCAGACCGGGGTGGGCACCCAGCTTCACGCCATGGCTTAGCGCCAAAGCCACCGTCTGACGCATCGTGCCAGGATCGCCGGCATGAAAGCCGCAGGCGATATTGACCGACGTCACCCACGGAATCACCTGCTCATCATGGCCCATAACCCAGGGGCCAAAGCTCTCGCCCATGTCGCAGTTCAAATCAATACTCAAGCTCATGGAGTTCCCTCTGATAATCCATCCAACCTGCCGGCGGCCTGGGCAATGCAACGCCTGAACCACAGCAGCTCTGCCGCATTATGCGTGCGCGGATGCCACAACTGGTAAAAACGCATCAGTGGAAAGTGAACCGGGCAAGGCAGAACCGTAATCGGCAGAATGCGGGCATAGTACTCGGCAAACTGGCGGTTAGTGGTAAATACCATATCCGTGCGGCTCAAAATGCCAGGCACCAGTCCGAAATACGGCACTACCATCTGTACATGACGGCTGATGCCCTGCTCGGCCAAGCAGCCATCAATAAAGCCGCGCTTGTCCGTCACATGAGCTGAAGGGGCCAGATGCGGCATTTCCAGATAATGCTGCAAAGACAGGCCACGCTGCGCCAGCGGATGATGACGGCCCAGCATACAGACCACCTCGTCATCAAACAGGCGCGCCAGATGCAGCTTTTCCGGAGGCTCCAGCCAGTTGCCGATCACCACGTCCAGTTCGCCCTCCTCCAGGGCCTGCACGTAGTCCAGATCCGGGTTGATGGTATGGACCACCAAGCGGGCCTGCGGTGCCTGACGACGCACCCGCTCCGCAATATCCGGGATAAAAGCACCGTCCAGATAGTCCGGTGCCCCCAGGTTGAAAACCCGAGTAGACTGACTGGGATCCATGGGTTCCGCGCTAGCAGAAATTCGCTCGATCGCTTGCAAGGCTTCCGTAGCATGAGCCAGCAAAAAGGGACCGCGCTCGGTAGGCACCATTCCCTTTTTACCGCGCAACAAAATTGGATCGCCCGTGATTTCGCGCAAGCGCCGCAAGGCATTACTGACGGCTGGCTGGGACATGCCCAAGCGGATAGCCGTACGCGAGACGCTGTGCTCTTTGAGCAGCGACTGCAATACCCGCAGCAAATGCAGATCTAGTTGTTCTCGTAATTTTGGCATGGTCTCAATAATACAAGCGCTGGCCCGCGCCGTTGATCCGTGTAGACACTCATACGCCTATATAGTGAACATCATTCCAAGCAAATGTTCGCGTCCTAAGCAAATGCTATCTTCGATACGTAAAAAACCAGTCGAGTGAGATCATGGAGACAAGACCAATTCGTTTTATTTATCGCGGCGAAGTACAGGAAGTGGCCCAAGCCCCGACCACGCGAACCGTTTTACAGTATATCCGTGAGGATCTGCACTGCACCGGCACCAAAGAAGGCTGTGCCGAAGGTGATTGCGGCGCCTGCACGGTCATGATTGGCGAACTGGACCAGAACAATCAACTGCAATTACGTGCCGTCAATGCCTGTATCCAGCTACTGCCTACGCTCGATGGCAAGGTGCTCTACACCATTGAAGATCTACGCCAGGACGATGGCACCTTGCACCCTGTGCAGCAAGCCATGGTGGACTGGCACGGTGCCCAATGCGGCTTTTGTACGCCCGGCTTCATCATGTCGCTGTGGGGTCTGTACATGACGCACTCACCTGAAAACGGCCCGGTTTCGCGAGAACAGATCGACGATGTGCTCTCGGGCAATCTGTGCCGCTGTACCGGCTACCGCCCCATTATTGATGCGGCCAAGGCCATGCACAGCTACCCGGCAGTCAGCATGGATCGCCAATCCATTGAAGACAAGCTGCGTGCCATTCGTCAAGACGGCATGCTGGCCTATGAATATCAGGGCCAGACCTTCCACGCCCCCCGCACCCTGGATCAGTTGGCCCAATTGCGCGAGCAATATCCGCAAGCCCGCATTCTGGCTGGCAGTACCGATATAGGCCTGTGGGTGACCAAGCAATTCCGCGATCTACCGCATCTTATTTATATCGGCCAAGTCGTTGAACTGCGCGAGCTGAAAACCACCGAGGACGATCTTTACATTGGTGCAGGCGTGCTGCTGAACGACGCTTTTGATGCCCTGATCAAAGACCACCCCGAATTGACGGAACTGCGCCAGCGTTTTGCCTCCTTCCCTATTCGCAACGCCGGTACTTTGGGCGGTAACGTGGCCAACGGTTCGCCTATTGGTGACTCCATGCCGGCCCTGATTGCCATGCGCACTCGTGTCGTGCTGCGCAAAGGTGGGCTTGAGCGCGTCATGCCTTTGGAAGACCTGTATCTGGCCTATCAGAAAACCGCCATGGAACCGGGCGAGTTTGTACAAGGCCTGCTGGTCCCACGCCACAAGGGCCAATGGCAATTTCGCACCTACAAGCTGTCCAAACGGTTCGACCAGGACATTTCTGCCGTGTGTGCCGCCTTTGCGGTGGAGCTGGATGGCGAAATCGTCAAACAGGCCCGCATCGCCTTTGGTGGCATGGCCGCCACTCCAAAACGTGCCAGCCACGCCGAGCAGGTGCTACAAGGCCAGGAATGGAACGAGGAAAACGTACAGGCTGCCATGAAGGCACTCCAGCAGGACTACCAGGCCCTGAGCGACATGCGTGCCAGCAGTGAATACCGCAACCAAAGTGCGGCCAATTTGCTGTACCGCTTCTTCCTGGAAACCCACCCTGAACACGCTTTGAGTCCCGCCCAGTTGAATGTCTTTCACCGAGCTCAAGCCAGCCTGGAGACTTTGTGATGAAAATTGACAGTATCGACCACCTGAACACCGCCACGGCGCAACGCGTCGGCGTGTCCTTTTTGCACGAATCGGCAGACTTGCACGTGAGCGGCACCGCCACGTATACCGACGATTTACCCGAATTGCAGGGCACAGCCCACATTGCGCTGGGCCTGTCGGAAAAAGCCCATGCCCGTTTGCTGGAAGTGGATCTGGAAGCCGTCCGTCAGGCACCCGGCGTCATTGCGGTCCTGACGGTTGCCGACATTCCCGCCGCGAATAATTGCGGCCCGATTCTGCATGACGACCCGATTCTGGCCGATGGCGTGGTGCATTACTTTGGTCAGCCCATTTTTGCGGTGATCGCCAAATCCCACGACCAGGCACGCCGTGCCGCGCGTCTGGGCAAGATCAGCTATGAAGAGTTGCCTGCCATCCTGACACCACAAGAAGCCAAGGCCGCCAACGCCGGGGTTCTGCCCTTGATGAGCCTGAAACAAGGCGACGCCAAGAAAGCGCTGGAATCGGCACCGCACCGTCTGCAAGGCACATTCCAGTGCAATGGTCAGGAACAGTTTTATCTGGAAGGTCAGATTTCCTACGCTGTGCCCAAGGAATACGGCGCCGTGCATATCTGGTGCTCCACGCAGCATCCTTCGGAAATGCAGCAGTTGGTTGCCCACTGCCTGGGCGTTGGCGCACACAAGGTTCACGTGGAATGCCGTCGCATGGGCGGCGGTTTCGGCGGCAAGGAATCCCAATCGGCCCTGTACGCCTGCGTGGCCAGTATGGCCGCCGTCAAGTTACAACGCCCCATCAAGCTGCGTCTGGATCGCGACGACGACTTCATGATTACCGGCAAGCGTCACGGTTTCTACTACGAATACGATATTGGCTACGACGACGAAGGCCGCCTGCTGGGCGCCCGTCTGGACATGACCGCCAACTCGGGCTTTTCTGCCGACCTGTCCGGCCCGGTGGCAACCCGCGCCATCTGTCACTTTGACAATGCCTACTACCTGTCTGATGTAGACATGAGCGCGCTGTGCGGTCGCACCAATACCCAATCCAACACGGCCTTCCGAGGATTTGGCGGCCCGCAAGGGGCTTTGGTGATGGAAGTGGCACTGGACACCATTGCCCGCCGTCTGGGCAAAGATCCACTGGATGTACGCCGCATTAACTTCTACGGAAAAGAAGACCGCAATGTGACGCCGTACGATCAAACCGTGGTCGATAACATCATTCACGAACTGGTGGCCGAGCTGGAAGAGACCAGTGAATACCGGCAGCGCCGTGAACACATTCGTCAATTCAATGCCAGCAGCCCAGTTCTGAAAAAGGGGCTGGCACTGACGCCGGTGAAATTCGGTATTTCCTTTAACGTGCCCGCCTTTAACCAGGCCGGTGCTCTGGTTCACGTCTATCGTGACGGCACCGTCCTGGTAAACCACGGTGGCACGGAAATGGGCCAGGGCCTGAACACCAAGGTGGCCCAGGTGGTTGCCCATGAGCTGGGCCTGAATCTGGAGCATATCCGGGTCACGGCCACCGATACCACCAAAGTAGCCAATACATCGGCCACCGCCGCCTCTACCGGGACCGACTTGAACGGTAAAGCCGCTCAGGATGCGGCCTACCAGATTCGCCAGCGCCTGACGACAGTGGCGGCCCAGCTGTTCTCGGTTGAAGAATCCAACGTGAAGAAGTTCGAGCGCGGTCAGGTCCAGATCGGTGACCAGACCATGCCCTTCTTCCAACTGGTTGAGCACGCCTATCAGGCCCGTGTCCAGCTATGGTCCGATGGTTTTTATGCCACCCCTGGCCTGCACTGGGACTCTAAAGTCATGAAGGGTAACCCCTTCTACTATTTTTCCTATGGTGCTGCCGTCGCTGAAGTGCTGATCGACACCCTGACCGGAGAATCCCGTCTTTTGCGTGCCGACGTGCTGCACGATGTCGGCAAATCCATCAATCCGGCCCTGGATATTGGCCAGGTTGAGGGCGCCTTTATTCAAGGCATGGGCTGGCTGACGACGGAAGAGCTAGTATGGAACGCCCAAGGCAAGCTCACCACGCATGCGCCGTCAACCTACAAGATCCCGGCCATCAGCGACTGCCCCATAGACTTTCGCGTCAATCTGTTCGATGGCCACAACGCCATGGATTCGATTCACCGCTCCAAAGCCGTGGGCGAGCCGCCCTTGCTGCTGCCCTTCTGCGTGTTCAATGCAATCCGCGATGCGGTCGCCAGCGTAGGAAACTACCAGATCGAGCCCGAGCTGAACGCTCCCGCCACTGCCGAAGCCGTCATGCGGGCGGTTGCGGCGATTCGAAAAGCGAAATGAGTAGCTGGCCCTCTCTTGCCCTCGCCCGTGTAAAAGCGGGCGAGCGGCTGGTTTTGTGCTCGGTGGCCTTGGCAAAAGGCTCCACCCCGCGCACCACGGGTACGGCCATGCTGTTCAGCCAAACTGAGCAGTGGCTGACCATTGGTGGCGGACACCTGGAATGGGTGGCAGCAGAACAGGCACGTGCCATGCTCAGCCAGCCCGGCGGCCCCGGCTGGAGCATGAGCCGCCTGCCACTGGGCCCCAGTCTGGGCCAATGTTGCGGCGGGGTGGTTACCTTGCTGTACGAAACTCTGGATGCGTCAGACTTGGGCTGGCTGGAAGAACTGGACAACACCGTGCGGGCCGGTCAGGCGACCAGCCGCCGTTCGCAATTGCTCTCGGACGGTAACAAGCAGGTTGATATTCAAAGCCCTTCGATTGTGGACGAGTCCCGACTGGACTACGACGGCTCGCAAGGCGTCTGGATGGAAGACCTGCCGCCCCCACCCCTGACCATTCTGCTGTTTGGGGCTGGTCACGTGGGCGAGGCCTTGGTGCAGATTCTGGGCACCCTGCCATGCCAGGTTCTATGGATTGACGAGCGCCCCGAGCTATTTCCCGCCCAGGTACCCAGCAATGTCAGCCTGGAAATTACCGACATCCCCGATGCCCTGATTGAACAAGCACCAAGCAATAGCTATTTTCTGGTAATGACGCATAATCACGGCCTTGATTTGGCGCTGTGCCAAAAGATCTTGCGCCGCCCCGATACCGCCTATGTGGGCCTGATCGGTTCCATGACCAAACGCCGTCAATTCGAGCGCCGCCTGCAACAGCGCGGTATGCCCGAATCCCGTATTCAGGAACTGATCTGCCCCATTGGCGTGCCAGATATCAAGGGCAAGGCCCCTTCGATTATTGCCGTGGCTGTCGCCGCCGAATTGCTGGCCCACGCCTATGAAATGGGCCAGCTCAGTCGCTGATGCGACCTCGACTTCTAGGACACTATGACTACCTCTTTACACTCCGCCTGCGCCTACCGTGCCCAACTGCTGTACTTTGTTGCAGACCCCGCCACACTGGAAGATCCTTCCGAAGCCGTGCGCTACCACAGTGATGGTCTGTTGCTGGTCAACGAGCAAGGCCAGATTCAGGCCTGTGGCGACTGGGCCGAACTGTCGCGCAGCCTGCCTGCCGGTACAAAAACCGTGGATCTGAGCGGGAAAATCATCATGCCGGGCATGATCGATACCCACCTGCACTTCCCGCAAACCGACATTATTGCCTCCCCTGCCAGCGGCCTGCTGCCTTGGCTGGAAACATATACCTTCCCGACTGAGGGCCGTTTTGGCGATAGCGACCATGCCCGCGAAGTAGCTGGCGTGTTTCTGGACGAATTGCTGCGCAACGGCACGACCACCGCCCTGGTCTACGGCAGTGTGCACCGTCAATCCGTGGATGCCTTCTTTGAAGAAAGCCACGAGCGCAATCTGCGCATGATTGCGGGCAAAGTCATGATGGACCGCAACTGCCCGGACTATCTGCAAGATACCGCCGAGTCGGGCGCACGCGACTCGGAAGACCTGATCAAGCGCTGGCACGGCAAGGGCCGCCAATTGTACGCATTGACCCCCCGTTTTGCCCCTACCTCCACCCCGGAACAATTGGCCGCTTGTGGTGAACTGGCCCGCGCCTATCCCGATGTCTTTCTGCAAACCCACGTGGCGGAGAACAAGGACGAAATCAAATGGGTGAGCGAGCTGTTCCCCAAGAACCGCAGCTATCTGGACGTATATGACAGCTTTGGCCTGCTGCGCCCCCGTGCTATTTACGGCCACAGCATCTGGCTGGATGAGCAAGACCGCGCCCGCATGCACGATACCGGCAGTATCGCGGCCCACTGCCCCACGTCCAATCTGTTCCTGGCCTCCGGCCTGTTCGACTTCCAGTCCATTCGCCACAGCAAGGTGCTACACACCCTGGCCACCGACGTAGGCGGCGGTACGTCCTTCTCCATGCTGCGCACCATGAACGAAGCGCACAAGGTGGCCCGTCTGAACAATTACCACCTGACCGCCGCGTCCATGTTCTATATGGCCACCGAAGGGGCTGCCCGCGCGCTGGACATGCAAGGCCAAATCGGCACACTGGCTCCGGGTGCCGAGGCCGATTTTATTGTGATGGATCCCAAGGCAACGCCCTTGATGGCGCGCCGCAGCACCATGCTGAACTCGCTGGAAGAGCAACTGTTCGTACTGGCCCTGCTGGGTGACGATCGTTGCATTCAAGCCAGCTACAGCGCAGGCCGCTGTGTGCATCAGCGCGATCACTAAAGCAGACCAAAAAACGCATGCCCGGCTTCTATCCTCCCCCCATGACTGAAGCCGGGAACGAGTTTTCTTCCTTATCGGCCCGCCAAAGCACATTACGATTTCACGCGGATTTTACGCTGCCAACGATACATTGAGCCCGTCAGCAGAGAACCAGTTCCGGTTCCCTCGAATTCTTGGCGAGATTTCTTTATGTCCGGCACATCTATTCAGGTGCAGCGCAACGCTTTGTTCTACCTGTTAACCCAGGTTCTGGGGGTCACTTTCTTGTTTCTCTGGTTGGCCAGCCTGACTCAGGACTGGTCACCGCTTAACCCCTTGCTGGCTATCAGCCATCAGCCCGGCCATATGGCCCATGAAATGAAAGAGGCGCAAGGCTTGTTGACCGGCCTGATTGCCGCCGCCGGACTGTCATTTGCCGCTTGGAAACTGTTGCGTTTGCGTGGACAGGATGCCGTGGCAGGCAAGCGCATCATGCTGCTCGGCACCGCCCTGTTCCTGGCCGTTCCCTTGCTGATGCTGATGTTGCAGCGCTCTGCCTCCTCCTACGGACTGCCGTCCATGTACCTGTCGATACCCGAAATCAAACCCTTGCTGGGTGTGGGGGCAGTCGTAGCGGTGGGAGCCGGTCTACTGCATTTGTACTTTGCAGGCTGGGCCTTGAACCAGTCCCGCCTGCGCTGGGGTGGCCTGTTGGCAGGCCTGCTGTGCGCGTTCTTGCTGGGCTTGCTGGAAACCGACCAAGAACGTCTCGATCTGCCGCAGGTCTTTGCCTCGCTGGCCATTGTCTGGTTGTTAGGCAGCTTGGCCTTCTATCCGCTGATTGTGAACCCCAAACGCTGGTCTGCTTCCCATAGCAAGCGCGCCACCGTCGCACAGGCCTGGGAACATCTGGCCAGCATTCAGGTACAGCGTCGTCGAACCTTGGGGGTGTTTGGTGGCCTGATGGTCGTGATTCTGCCTTTCTTTGCCCCCACCTGGGCCAGCGATTCGCTGGTCTTTCAATTCACCCGCATGGCCGGTCTAGGTCTGGTGCTGATTGCCGTCCTGGGCCGTTGCTGGTGTATGTTGTACCTGGGTGGGCACAAAGGCTCCAGTCTGATCAGCCAAGGCCCCTACTCCATCAGCCGCAACCCGCTGTATCTGTTCTCACTTTGTGCTGTCACCGGCATGGGCGCACTATCTGGCAGCCTGCTGCTTGGTCCCGTGTTGGCACTATTTGTCTACGCCGTCTTCAATAATGTGATCGACGAAGAGCAGGTTTTGCTGCAAAAGGTTTTTGGCCAGGATTATCAGGACTACTGCCAGCGCGTCCCTCGTCTGGCCCCACGCCTGAGCCTGTGGAACAGCCCAGATGAGCTGCGTGTGTCCCTGACAGGTTTGGCCCGTACCCTGCGCGACGCCTTGCCCTACTTCCTGATCTGGCCCGTCTTTGCCCTGGCTCAGTGCTTGCAGATAAATGGCTGGGTACCCGTACTTCTGCGTCTACCCTGATTGCCCCCAAGTGCAGTAAGCTGAACAAGAACTGTCCCAACCCTGTGGAACAAGCTGTCATGCGTGTCCTGATTGTTGAAAACGATACCACCATTGCCGAAAATCTTTATACCTATCTGGAGCTGAAAGGCTTTGCGGTCGATGCCGCCTACGACGGCAATGGTGCGCTGACACTGCTGCAAGAACAGGATTTTGATGCGCTGGTGCTGGATCTGGGCCTGCCCGGTCTGGATGGCTTCGGTGTCCTCCAGGCCCTGCGCCAATCCAAACAAACGCCCATCCCCACGTTAGTCCTGACGGCTCGCAGCCAGCTCGAAAGCAAACTCACCGCCTTTGACCTGGGAGCCGACGACTATCTGATCAAACCCTTTGCTCTGGCCGAAGTCGAGGCGCGGCTACGCGCCCTGATGCGTCGTGGCCCACCACAAGTACAGCACGGTTCGCTACATTGGGGCAGTCTGGAATACAACCTGGATACGGCGCTGGTCAGTGTGGACGGACAAGAGCTGCACCTGAGCTTCAAAGCCCGCCAGTTGCTGGAAGCCTTGTTACGCGACCCGCAAGCCATTCTGACTCGCCGCTCTCTGGAAAAAACACTGTGGCCTCAGGGTGCGCCGTCGCCTGAAGCCTTGCGCAGCCAAATCCATCTCTTGCGCCGTGCTCTTTCCGAAGCAGGTGCAGGTACCGTCGAAACCTTGCCTGGTATGGGCTGGCGCTTGCAACAGGAGAGTTAAGAGATGGCCAAAGCGCCACGCCGAAGCCGCTTCATGAGCACCCTCACCCAGCGCGTGTCCTGGGCCCTGACCCTGATTGCCGCCTTGTTGGTCATCATCATGGGTGGGCTGGCCTATGTGGCCTTTGCACGCATGGAAGACGAGATGGTCAATGCCATGCTGATCTCCTACGCCCGCAACCCTAGCCTCTTGCCCGATAGCGCCTACAACCGTAGCGAAGCCTTGGGGGCAGAACTGGACAGCTACTGGTTCCTGCCAGGCCAAACCCTGGACAACCTACCTGAATTTGCCCGCGTCCCCAGACCGGGGATTTACGAGTTCCATATAGGCAGCGATACCTGGCACGTACTGCGCCAGGATAAAGAGCAAGGGCAACTGTATCTGGTGTATCGCGCCACCCCTCACGAAGACCGGGTGCGCGAGTTTGGTCTGATTCTGCTCCTGATCGGTTCTGCCACGATTTTGCTGGTGTTTTTGCTCGGACGCCGGGTCGCTCGCCACGCCGTGGCTCCCATGCTGACCCTGTCCCGTCACCTGGAAAACTGGGCACCTGGGCGCTCCGGCCTGCCCGAGCACCAGGACGATGAGGCTGGACGTCTGATCCGGGCCTTTAATCGCATGCAGGAGCAGGTTGAAGAACTGCTGACTCATGAACGCGAGTTCGCCGCTAATCTGGGCCATGAACTCCGTACAGGGCTCACCGCCATACGCAGCGATTGCGAGCTTTTGTTGCTGCAACTGCCCGAAGGCCCACAACAACAGCGTCTACAGCGCATGATGGCGCAAGCCGATGCGGTCACCGCCAGTCTGGATGCCGCCGAAAGCCTGGCCTATACCGCAGAGCGCCATGTGCGCGAGGTGGACGTTCACGAACTGGCTCAACAAACCTGGCAGGCCGTCGCCCTGCTGGATGCGAATAGCCACCAAGTACGCTGGAGCAACTTGGTGCCCGACACCTTGCTCTACACCCTGGACCCCTATGCCCTGTCCATGCTGCTGCGCATCCTGATGCGCAACGCCATCGACCATGCCGCACCCTGCAAACTACAACTGAGCTGGATTGCGCCCTCCATCCTGGCTTTGCAAGACGACGGCCCCGGCATTGCCAAGCAAGATCAAATTCTGATTTTTGAGCGCCATTTCAGCCAAGGCAAGCAACTGCCCACAGGACTGCGTGCAAAGGGCCACAGAGGCATCGGACTGGCACTGGCCCGCCAACTGGCGCTGGCTCAAGGCTGGAGCTTGAGCGTACAAGGTGGACCGAACGGCAAAGGCTGCGTATTCAAGCTGGATCTGGATCCGTCATAAGCCGGTTTGAGGCAAGACCGTCACCCACTTGTCAGGACAAACCCAAGACAGCCTATTCAGCGCTGACGTTTAGGTCTCATAAACCAAGACCGCCGCAGCCAGATCCTCCAGGGCGGTTCCTACCGCTTTAAAAACCGTGCGACCATCCGACGCGTTCCGGCCCTCCACCCGCTTGTGAACCAGATCCGCCAAATCACCCACTACATCGCCTGGCGTAAAGACTCCGCGAGACATAGGTCCCAGCAACTCACCACTCTTTTGCAAGGCCTCTTGCGTATCGATATAGAGACGTACATCGCTAAAACACGCGTCGTCAGCTTCCCGCATCTGCGGGGTGAAGCTACCAATCAAATCAAGGTGGCTCTCGGGACCCAGCAGCGCACCACGAATAATCGGCTCGGTGGCCAACGTCGCACAACTAACAATGTCGACCTCACCCACAGCGCTATCTAAATCCAACGCAAGCCGTGCATCAAAGCCTTGCAAGCCCAAGGTCTCTAACAGCCTCTTCGCTGCCGTCACATCACGGTCCCACACCAGCACCCGCTCAATAGGCCGGACAACTCGGTAGGCTTCCGGGATCAAACTACCCACACGCCCACACCCTACGACCAGCAGGCTCCGGGCCGCTACAGGAGCAAGGTAGGCAGCAGCCAATGCCGACGCAGCCGCCGTTCGGCGAGAGGTAATTTCATTCCCGTCCAGTAATGCCAGTGGCTCACCCGTCCTGGCGTCATACAGCAGATAACTGGAGTGCAGACCAGGCAAGCCACGTTCAGCGTTGGCGGGGCAGATAGCGACTGTCTTGATACCCAAATATCGGTCCCCTTGCCATGCAGGCATGATCAACAAAGTTCTGGGAGACGCCTCATCCGTCTCATGCAGCGAGTGAGTATGCCGCAAAGGAACGTGGCAGCCCGTGATGAACATCTGTTCCAGCGCGGGAATCAGTCGATCAAAAGAAAGCGCCAGGCGTGTGTCTGCGGTATTAACAATTTTCATAGTCGTCCTGTGTTTACAAGGGCTTGAAGATCTGCGTGTCATCATGCATCCAGGACAACATCCGCAATAGGAATAGCCTGACAGACCAGACAAACGCCCGGGTCCTCTGGCTCACCACCATGAAGGTGGCGCACCTTGCCAGAAACCAAATGCACCGCGCAGCTCTCGCACTGCCCCACCCGACAACCACTGGCCATCTGCAAACCCAGCGATTCAGCAAAGCTCAGCAGTGTCCCTTGTTGAGGCCCCCACTCCACGGCATCCCGGCCCGAACGTAAAAAGCTGACCTTGAAACGCTGATCACCCTGCGGAGGTTCAGTAGGCGAACGAAAAATCTCGCTAAAAATGTCAAAACGGGGAACACCCCGCTCCACCAGTCCGGCGGAAACAATATCCATCATCATAGGAGGGCCACACATATACACCCGCGCACGCAACTCGATCAGCCTGTCATCGACCACACTGGCGTCGATATAACGCTGTTCGGTGAAATCGACTCCCTCCCGATCCCCTTCAAGCGGCGCGGCGTAATAATTGAGCACCTTCAACTGGGGAAGACGGGACTGGTGATACAAGATGCGGTCACGAAATGCATGTGTGCGACTATTTTGATTGCCGTAATACAGCCAGATTTCAGGCCCTTCCGCCCCGTCTGGAAGGGACTCCAGAAGACTGATGAAAGGCGTGATACCAATACCACCCGCAAATAAACAAAGCGGCTGCTGGGATTGACGCGGCAAGACCCACCCCCCGGAGGGCGCGCGCAGCGATACCACATCACCCAGGCGGAGTCGGCGGTGCAACAGGCCAGACATGCGGCCCTCAAAGGGCACGCCTTCAGGCGACCACCCCTTTTGATGGCGAACAGCAATACTGTAGCTGCGTCGATGAGGGACGTGAGCCGCAGCAGTCAGCGAATATGCCCGTGACAAGGCGACCCCACCCCCTCCATCCCACTGAATTTCGATATGCTGCCCCGGTCTATAGTCCGGCAGCTCCAGCGCATCTACAGACTCAAAATGAATACCTAGAACCCCCTCGGCTTCCGGATGCAATTGACTCACTCTGAAATCTCGATAGCCTGCCCACTTGCGTTGCCGCTCCTGGGTCGAGGGGTCCAGCTCCACATCACAAAGAAAAGAGCGCATGGGCACAGAACCACTGACAGGATCATGGTGGTCGGCAGAGATCAAGGTATTGAAATTACTGGCCTGTGCTCCCTCAATGGGCACATCCGGACGGTCCAACTCCGGACAGCTTTGCCACCAGCCGAACTCGGCCACAATCAGGTTTTCAGCCAGTTGTGGCGTAATACGGGCAACAAATCGCGCCTTGCCTAGACGGGTGCTGATGCGTATCCAGTCTCCATCCAAAATACCTTTTGCATTCGCCAAGACAGGGCTCAACTCAGCAACTGGATCCGGAGCGCGTTTACGCAACGACACCAGGCTGCGGTGCTGACTATGGCAATAAAAGCCATTTTTGGCCGAGCTCAACACATAGGGAAAGCGCCCCTGCTGCGTCGCCTTAGGATCAAGTGGTGTATCAGCTGGCTCAATAAAGGTGGCCAGGGGAGGTTGGGAATGCTTCAGCAGCCTCTCTGAATAGAGTTCGACCCGCCGCGTCGGCGTATCAAACCCCCGTACTCCCTTTGTGGTGGCACGCGCATACTTTCTTTCGCTGGCATCAATAGGGAAGGCAAGGCCCTGCGGCTGCCGCCGCAGTTGTTCCACCGACAGGCCCAAGGGTTCCAGAATATGATTCCACCCAGCATCCAGACTACCCCCAAAAAAATCATCCCCCATGCCCAGTCGGCAGGCCAGGTCAAAAACAACATCATTGTCAGATCGTGACTCGCCTTGAGGCGGCACCATACGCTGACGCAGTTGCACCCACCCTGCCGCCCGATCAGTAATCTCAAAGCCGACCCGCAAACCCTCACGCTCCCAAGGCGTATTGATGGGCAACACAATGTCTGCATATTTGGCAGCAGGCGTCTCAAACAAATCGCAGTGCACATAAAACTCAAGCTGAGAAAGCGCCTGCTGCGCTTGCGCCGTGTCAGCCTGCGATACCAGCAAATTCGTACCAAACGCCAACATCCCGCGTACCTTGTACGGCTTCCCCTCCAGAATGGCCCGGTAAGTATCACGTGCTGTCACCCAGCCTTGGGCGGGTGGGCCAATAGGCCGCTCATCAATCCCCAATGCCTTGATACGCTGACGATCAGACAAGAGGGAAAGTGGATTCACTGACCGAGTAGGCGACCCGATGCGCACTCGGTTAGCCCCTATACGATCAAAACTCCCTGTCAGTGCATACAAGCAGGCGACTGCCCGCTCCGTCTGTGTTGCATTGGAATGCTGCCCAATGCCCGTCCAGGCGTGATAGGCAATGCGGGCGCTGGACGCAAACAGTGCAGCAGCGGCATGCAAGGCCTTTTCCGGCACACCACTGATACGCTCAACCTCCTTTGGCTGATAGGCGGCACTGGCTTGAGCCAGCAGTTCAAATGCAGGATGGCAAAGAAGCCCTGCGACCTTTTCGGTATCAATTGAAAAAGTACCCCGCAAGCAAAAATGTTCACCACCTTGTACCTGGGCGCTTTGTTCGGTGTCATACGGCACCGCACACTGATGTGCATCGCTCCACACTACATAGCGGTTCCGCCCGGCATGGGGCCACAGATCTTGCTCTCGTAAAAAATGCCCGTTATCGCTACGGACCAATAAAGGCCCGTTAGTCCAGTCACGGACAAATGCCGTATCGAAGCCCTCGTCACGTAGCATCAAGTGCATCAGGCCAAGCGCAACCGCCGCATCCGTGCCTGGGCGTACCGGCAGCCACACCTCGGCCTGGCGCGCCAATGCCGTTGGCCTAGGGTCAACCACAATCAGCTTGGCCCCTTTTGCCCTCCCCTTGCCAATCTCATTGGCTTGCGCCAACCAGGTATTGGTGGGGTTGTGCCCCCACAGGACCATCAGATCTGCATTGGCATAATCAGCCGGTGGCATGCCACAACCAAAGGTAAAAGCATGCGCATAGTCCTTATGCCAATTACACACCTCGGTCGCGTAACAAATATTAGGGCTACCAAACAGGCGGACAAAACGCTCAATCCAGTCGATGCTGTCACTGAGCGAGGTTCCACTGGGTGTCGTCACGGCAAACACGACCGCCTCCGCGCCGCTCTCGGACTTGATTCGACCTAGCTGTTGCGCCGTCTCCGAGAGCGCCTCCTCCCAACTGATACGCACCCACCCAGGATCTGCACTGCCTTTGGGCCGGGTGCGTCGCATCGGATAGTGTATGCGATGAGGGCTATGCACCATTTCAGGTGCCGACTTCCCCTTCATACACATGGCCTGCCCGGTTGGATGCGACGGGTCGGGACGTACGGAAATTAAGCTATCCCCCCGCACCTCGTTGAGCGTGCCACAACGCGAACGACACAGCGTGCAATATCCTTGTTTGAATTCAGTCGGTATCACGATTAATTACACTCCCTCTGAATCAAGGCATCACAGGCGGGATGTAGGTCAAGGTACGCCCAAAGAACCAGAGCATGAACAGCACCAGTGGTGCATGCACCAGCAACTGCAAAAAGGTGAAGCCAACAATGTCGCGGGCTTTCAAGGCCAGCACCCCGAGTAGTGGCAACATCCAGAAGGGATTGATCAGGTTGGGCAGCGCCTCGGCCGCGTTATAGACCTGGACAGCCCAGCCCAAATGCACCTTCAGTTCATTCGCTGCCTGCATGACGTAGGGGGCTTCAATAATCCATTTCCCACCGCCCGAGGGGATGAAAAAACCTAAAACTGCCGAATAGGCTCCCATCATCACTGCGAAAGTCTCTGTGCTGGAGATACTGACAAACAGATGCGCGATACGGTCGGCCAAGGTCACTCCCCCGGCGCCCTTGGCGGCAGTCAACATAGCGGCAATAGCACCGTACAAGGGGAACTGAATAATCACACCTGCTGTAGAGGGGACTGCACGCGTCACCGCATCAAGAAAGTTGCGTGGACGCCAATGGAGCAACAAACCCAGCAAGAGGAACAAGAGGTTATAAGTGTTCAGCCCGGAGATCGCCACCAGCGGACTCTTGGCAATCAGCTCTTGTGCCAGCCAGCCAAAACCAAGAGCGCACAGAAGAATGGTCAGAATGGGGCTACGTTCAAACCACTCGCCCGGACGCCGGGTGCTGGACTCTTTATCAGCCGATTTGAACTCCGTCAGGTCCACACCTAACTCCTGAGCCGTCACCGCCTTGGAAGCCGTTGGAGCGGACAGAAATGCAATCAATACGGACACTATGATCAAAATCAGGGCCATGACCATGGACTGCCATAAAAAAATGGTCTGGCCAAATGGAATCACCCCGGTGATATCAAGAATACTTTTAGGCAAGCTGTCGGGATTGGCTTGCAACTGTGCGGCTGAAGAACTAAGACCCAAGGCCCATGTGCTCCCCAAACCCAGATACGCTGCAGCACCTGCGGCGCGGTAATCAAGCCGCAAGTCCGGGCGACGTGCCAAGGCGCGCGCATAGAGAGCACTGAAAATCAACGACACGCCCCAATTGAACAAGGACAAAATTATGCTGATGGTCGCAACGCAGGCAATGCCCTGTCGACCGGAGCTTGGCATGGCGGCAAGGCGTTCAATAAGGCGGGCGGCCAGCGGCGAAGTCGCCACCACGTAACCACCAATCGCCACCAAGGCCATTTGCATCGTAAAAACAATCAGACTCCAGAACCCATCGCCAAAGGCCTTGGCAACTGCTTGCGGACTGGAACCGTTGGCCATAGCCGCGCATGCCACAACAACCACGGCAATAGCGGCAAACACATACGCATCAGGGAACCAGCGCTCTGCCCAGGCCGTAAAACGCAAACCTAGCCGACTCAAAACGCCAGACTGGCTGCCCGTCTCGTCAGATGCATGAGAAACAGATGTACCCCGCCCTAGCCCGGCAAGGATTTTTGATGAAGATTGCATGAGTGTCTCCGTATATTGGAACTGTTGGCGTTCCTTGTTGCACATCGACAAACGGTGTGCTGATGGAGATCCTAACAATCGTCATACGACATTCATAATCCTTTAAATCTATGCTGTGATATAGAATAAAACTATGAAAATCACGATCAAACAACTGGAGCACTTCGTCGCTGCCGCCCAAACCGGACAGGTTTCTCGGGCAGCCCAGCGTTGTTATGTCAGCCAGCCTTCACTCACCACGTCCTTGAAAAACCTGGAGTCTTTTCTGGGGGTCCAGCTATTTAGCAGGCATTCTGCTGGCTTGCGGCTAACCTTGCATGGCGAACGCTTCCTGCGGCATGCCGAGCACATACTGGCATCTCTGGACATGGCAGTCGCGGAGACCAAAGACGCCATTTCATCCGTGGAGGGCTCAGTGAAACTAGCCATCACAGACACGGTCTCGGAATACATGTTGCCCAAGATTATCGGTGCCATGCGCCGTCAACTCCCCCAGGTATCCTTTGAACCAGTTGAGCGCAACCGCCTTCAGATCGAGCATGGAGTACGAGATGGCGAGTTCGACCTGGCTGTCGTCCTTATCTCCAACTTGACGCGTCGCTCAGACCTTAAGCAGGAACGATTACTCAAGTCCGAGCGCAGACTATGGACCGCGCTGGACCATCCCTTGGCGGCACAAAGCTCCGTCTCCTTGCGGGAACTGTCTGATCAGGCATTTATCTTGCTGGATATGGATGAACATGTGGCTACCGTCAATCGTTACTGGAGCGCGGCAAAGCTCAAGCCCAAAGTCGTTTTTCGTACGAAGTCGATTGAAGCGGTACGCAGTCTGGTGGCCCAGAATGTTGGGGTCACTATTTTGTCAGACCTTGTTTTCAGGCCTTGGTCCCACGATGGTGGCAGGATACGCAGAACGGCCATGACTGGTGGTGTGCCCTCCATGGATTTGGGCCTTATTTATCGACATGAGGCCCAGATGTCCAAAGCAGCCCAGGCCTGCGCCAACACCTTGCGTTTGCTGGCCAAAAGCGTTCTACGCGAATCCCATCTGATGATGGAAGGGAATGTACAGGGACTCAGAAATTGAGCCTTAAAAAGCTCTCGCCAAACAAGCTGATCTGATGAAGCCACGCATAAAAAACACCCCAAATGTTGGAGAACGCTCCAACTTTTGGGGTGTGATTCAGAAGGCCGGTTTTGCTACCGTTCCGATCTGAACAGCGACAACCTTACTGGCTTTCCAGAAAGCTCTTCAACTTATCAGCACGGCTAGGATGACGCAACTTGCGCAAAGCCTTGGCCTCTATTTGACGAATACGCTCACGCGTGACATCAAACTGCTTGCCCACCTCTTCCAGAGTCTGGTCGGTGCTCATCTCGATACCGAAACGCATGCGCAGCACTTTGGCTTCGCGTGGCGTCAGGGAATCCAGGACATCTTTCACCACGTCGCGCATGGAACCGTGCAAAGCCGAATCCGATGGCGAAACAGTGTTGTTGTCCTCGATGAAATCGCCCAAGTGGGAATCGTCATCGTCACCGATAGGCGTTTCCATGGAGATAGGCTCTTTGGCGATTTTCAGGATCTTGCGAACCTTGTCCTCGGGCATGTCCATCTTCTGGGCCAGGGTTGCGGGATCGGGTTCAACGCCGGTTTCCTGCAAGATCTGACGATTGATACGATTCATCTTGTTGATCGTTTCGATCATGTGAACCGGAATACGAATCGTGCGGGCCTGGTCAGCAATCGAACGCGTAATGGCCTGACGAATCCACCACGTTGCATAGGTGGAGAATTTGTAGCCACGACGGTATTCAAACTTGTCCACCGCCTTCATCAAACCGATATTGCCTTCCTGAATCAGATCCAGGAACTGCAAACCACGGTTGGTGTACTTCTTGGCAATCGAGATCACCAGACGCAAGTTGGCCTCGGTCATTTCGCGCTTGGCTTTACGAGCCTTGGCTTCACCGGTGGTCATGCGTTTGTTGACTTCTTTGAGATCCTTCAAAGGCAGAACAACGCTGGTTTGCAGGTCGATCAGCTTTTGCTGAACTTCCTGAATGGCAGGGATGTGGCGTTCCAGAATGGCGCTGTAAGCGTGGTTGCCAGCAACCTCTTGCACCACCCAATCCAGATTGGTTTCGTTGCCTGGGAAAGCCTTGATGAAATGCGCACGTGGCATATCAGCACGATCCACACAGATGTTCAGGATTTCGCGTTCGTGCTGACGCACAATCGCAACCTGCTCACGCATGGTGTCGGCCAGCTTTTCCACCATCTTGGCGGTAAAGCGAATGCCCATGAATTCGTTCAGGATGGTTTCCTGTGCCTGCACGTAACCGGGGCTCTTGTAGCCATCGGTCTCGAAAGACACGCGCATCTTGTCAAACCATTCGCCAATGATGTCGAATTTCTTGAGCGACTTGTTGCGCAGGTATTCAATCTGCTTGCTGCTCATGCCGCCGGCTGGACCTTCGTCCTCATCGTCAGCGCTCACGCCGGAACCGGCGTATTCCTCGCCATCATCGTCCACTAGGCCGTCAACCACTTCGTCGATCTGCATGACGCCTTCACGCACACGCTGAACATAGGCCAGAATTTCGTTAACCGTGGTTGGGCAGGCGGCAATCGCCATCACCATGTGCTTCAGACCATCTTCGATACGCTTGGCGATTTCAATTTCACCTTCGCGAGTCAGCAGTTCCACCGAGCCCATTTCGCGCATGTACATACGCACAGGGTCAGTCGTGCGACCGAAGTCGGAATCCACCGTGGTCAACGCAGCCTCAGCTTCGTCCTCAACATCGTCGTCGCTGGATGCCATGGGCGCGTTATCGCTCATGAGCAAGGTATCAGCGTCGGGAGCCTGGTCGTAAACCGAAATACCCATGTCACTGAAGGTGCCGATAATGCCATCAATGGCTTCGACATCCACCAGATCATCGGGCAGGTGGTCATTGATTTCACTGTAGGTCAGGTAACCGCGATCCTTACCCAGCTTGATCAGGGCTTTGAGGCGGTTGCGACGGGCTTCCTGTTCTTCAGGGCTCAGTTGGCCACGTACCCCAAAAACGTCTTTTTCGGCTTTGGCGCGCTTGGCACCACGCTTGGCCACCGGCTTGAGATCAGGAATGACCTCTTCTTCGCCGATTTCGTCGTCATCGACAAAATCGATACCGTCGTTATTGGCATTTTTTGCAGGACGTCCACGGCGACCGCCGGTAGCGGCTTTAGCCGCTGTTTTCTTGGCAGCCGCTTTTTTAGCTACCGTTTTTTTAGCAGCCGCCTTTTTAGCTGCCTTTTTGGCAGGCGCTGCGCCTGGCTCTCCACTTTCGTGAAGCTCATCGAGCTCTACCGAGCTTGATGCCCCTGATTTTGCTGTCGCGGCCAAGGTTTTCTTAGCAGACCGAGAGACCGTCGTCGAGGTTTTACCAGTCGTTTGAGTCATATTTTCTTCCATAGACGCCATTTACCCCTGTGGCACTAAATGTGTAGCCACCGAGTCGTACAGGCAAAAGAGCCTGATGATGAGCGTGTTCACAACCGGCTTGCGCCTGGGCGTGTTGCGCGAGCGAACCCTAAGTCATTTAATCCCTGGCTCATGGGCTCAAGGCATAAGGTGGTTCACAATCCGCTAACCCGCCGCATTTGCTTGCGTACCAGTTTTAACCCCCTGGCCGGCCACAAACACCACACATAACCCATTATTTTACTTCACTTGCCGAGTATAAGCAGCATTCAACAAAGCAATACGGCGTGTCAATTCTTGATAACGCTGACGCTGCTCGGGCTCTTTCAAGCCCGTAGTGATCAATGCCGACTGCTCTGCCTTGATCGCATCCAGTTCGATGCGATGCAGCGCATCACGCCATTCGCCTTGGGGATCGGGCAATTCCTCCTCGCCCAAAAGCTCTGTGGCCAGCGCCTCGAGCACAGGGGCCAAGTCAGACTCGGGGTCCACGGCCTCCAGCAAAGCACCGGCGTGACGCGCCGAACTGATATTACTTAAGGCGATCAGCTCTTGCACCAACCGTAAGTGGGGGCTTTGTGCCAAAATTTCAAGCTGTTGATCGCCTAGCCCTCCCACCAAAGTGGGATGCCCAATAAGCAAGCGCAGCAATCGCTTGGCCATCGGGGTCACGGTACGGCTGCCACCGAGGACAGCACGCTCTTGCCGTTGACGATTATTCTTGCCCCCCTTGCCTCGCCCTGAAACCGGCCGCTCCTGGTATTGTTCCTGCGGCTGCCAATCGGGCTCATCTTGCCAGCCATCCATCGGCAAACTGTCGGCAAAGGAACCATCAAAGCCGTCCTCAAACGGGGCCATCTCATCCGTTGCGGGCGCAGCTTGTATCGGTACAGCAGGCCTGGCGACCAGGCCGTCCTGTGCCGGTGGCGTATCGACAACAGCTCGACGCAACGGCTCTACCGTGCTCAAACGCTGCGCCAGCTCTTCCGGGGTGAGCAGCACCATGCGGGCAAATTCATGTTGAATCTGCACCTTCAAAGTGCTGTCGGCCAGCTCCAGCAACAAAGGCAACGCTTCGTGTACACAGGCCGCGCGACCTTCTGCCTCGTCCATACGATGATGGGCAGCCAGTTCATCCAGGAAAAAGCGTGATAACGCCGCTGCTTGCTGGGCTTGCTCGCGAAACGCTTGCGCGCCGTACTCACGAACAAACGAATCCGGGTCGTGGTTATCCGCCAAAAACATGAAGCGGATGGAGACATCATCACGAACCAAGGGTAAGCAGGTATTCAAGGCACGCCAGGCAGCTTTGCGCCCAGCCCTGTCACCATCAAAGCAAAACACCAGCCTGTCGCTGGCGCGCATTAATTTGGTAATGTGGTGTTCGGTGGTCGCGGTGCCCAATGTCGCCACAGCGTTATGCAAGCCATGTTGCGACAGCGCCACCACGTCCATATAACCTTCAACAATCAGGACAAAGCCTTCTTGGCGTATGCCCTGACGCCCTTCCCACAAGCCGTAAAGCTCATGCCCTTTGGAAAACAGCGTCGTTTCTGGTGAGTTCAGGTACTTGGGTTCGCCTTTTTCGATCAGACGGCCACCAAAGCCAATGATATGGCCTTTGGTACTGCGGATCGGGAACATGACACGCGAACGAAAACGATCGTAGCGACGACCATCCTCGGACTCGATCACCAAGCCGGACTCAACCAGTTGCTTGTCTTCGTATTGCGGAAAAACAGCCGATAGCCCGCGTCGCTCGGTACCTGTCCAGCCTAGGCCGAAACGGGCAGCCGTCTCCCCATCCAGGCCACGACGTTTTAAATAATCGATCGCAATGGGAGATTGTTTTAGCTGACGCAGGTAATGCCCCTGTGCCGTCTCAAGAATATGATGCTGGCGCGATAGCTCGTCTTTACGACGCGCATCGGCAGCACGTTGGCGTGGGGTGCGATCTGCTTCGGGCACAGTCATTCCGACGGACCCAGCCAAGCTGCGTACCGCCTCGGGGAATGAAGCCCCGGTGTGTTCCATCAGGAACGAGATAGCCGATCCGTGAGCGCCGCAACCGAAGCAATGGTAAAACTGCTTGGTCGGACTGACTGTAAATGAAGGGGATTTTTCGTTGTGAAAAGGGCACAGGCCAAGCAAGTTGGCCCCGCCTTTACGCAACTGCACATATCGCCCGACGACATCTACGACATCGACACGGGCGAGCAGTTCCTGAACAAAAGATTCAGGGATCAATACAAGCGTGGGGGCAGTTGCTGGCTGCGGATGCGTTTGTAGTGGCGCTTCACGGCGGCTGCGTGTTTACGCTTGCGCTCAGCCGTTGGCTTTTCGTAGAATTCGCGCGAGCGCAGCTCGGTCAACAGACCGGTTTTTTCGATAGTGCGTTTGAAGCGGCGCAAAGCAACTTCAAAAGGTTCGTTTTCTTTCAGGCGAACAATGGACATGTAATCCCTGACCTTTGTAAAAAGAGTTAGCGTAACAGATAGCCCAACATGGTAGCACGATTGCAGGCATACACCAAGCAAGGCGCAATTAGGCTATCCACCAAGTATCTGAATACCAACGATCAAGCCTGACCTGTACCCTTACGGATCCAGGCGTCCAGCTGATGAGGGCGAATGCTATCGTAGTCCTCAAAAGGCTGATGAATCCAGGGATTTGTGGGCAACTTGGACACGTAGTAGTCTGGGTCGACTTGTGCGTGGCCTTTCCACCACAAAACAGCGGTTTTCAGCTCGGTGATCGCAGGAAACTGTGCACGCAAGTGATCGCGTACACGCATAAAAGTCTTGCCGGTATCGACCATATCATCGACCAGCAGCACATTGCCATCCAAGGTGCCACGGGTAATGGTGATGTATTGCGCAATATCCAGATCGCCCTGTTCGGTACCGGCGGCCTCACGATAACTGCTGGTGGCCAAAATACCCAAGGGCACATCATAGATGCGCGAAATAACGTCTCCCACTCTCATGCCGCCTCGAGCCAGGCAAACAATTTTGTCGAATTTCCAGCCTGATTCGTGAATGCTCAGGGCCAATTGCTCAATCAGGCGATTGTATTGTTCCCAGGAAACCCATTCATCAGTATCGCTATTTGGGGGCAGACTCATATGTATTCCAGATATAAATGCACTAGCTGCGCTTTGGTACCTGCAAAACAAGAGTCTGGTAGGCCAACGCAGCGTCCAGAACGACAAAGCGGCCCTTCAGGCCGCTCTGTACGCACCGTACAACGGTGCAAGGCATTATACCGCGATAAATCGCTTATTTGGTAAACGGATCGCGCAATACAATAGTTTCGTTGCGATCTGGCCCTGTGGAAACCATGTCGATAGGCACATCGCACAGTTCAGCAATACGTTCCAGATAACGACGAGCGTTGATAGGCAGCTTGTCGTAGTCGGTCACGCCCACTGTGGACTCGGTCCAGCCGGGCATTTCTTCCAGAACAGGTTCGGCCTCAGCAACCGCGTGTGCACCGTAAGGCAAAACGTCCAGGAACTCGCCCTTGTAGCGGTAACCCACACCAATCTTGATTTGCTCAACGCCGTCCAGCACGTCCAGCTTGGTGATGCACAGACCGGAAATACCGTTGATCATGACCGAGCGCTTCATGGCAGCCGCATCAAACCAGCCACAACGACGGGGACGGCCGGTTACGGAACCAAATTCCTTGCCCACGGTAGCCAGACGCATGCCGGTGTCATCCAGCAATTCGGTTGGGAATGGACCCGAACCCACACGTGTCGTGTAGGACTTGGCAATGCCCAGCACGTAGCTCAGTTCCTGAGGACCGACACCCGAACCCGCAGAAGCGGCACCGGACAGACAGTTGCTGCTGGTAACGAAGGGGTAGGTACCGTGGTCAATATCCAACAGCGCACCTTGGGCACCTTCAAACAGAAGCTTTTGCCCTGCTTTTTTGGCCTGGTACAGGTTATTGGACACGTCAGCGACCATAGGAGCCAGTTGTTCAGCGTGCTTCATGGCCAGATCACGCACTTGCTCGGCGCAAACGGCTTCGGCGCCCAGGTACTGGGTCAACACGAAGTTGTGGTAATCCAGCGCTTCCGACAGTTTCTCGTCGAAGATTTCGGGGTCGTACAAGTCCTGAACACGCAGGGCACGGCGTGCCACCTTATCTTCGTAGGCAGGGCCAATACCGCGACCAGTAGTACCGATCTTGCCATCGCCTTTACGCTTTTCACGAGCCTGGTCCACAGCGATGTGGTAGGGCAGAATCAATGGGCAGGCAGGCGAGATCTGCAGGCGCGAACGCACGTCCAGACCGGCCGCTTCCAGCTCGGCAATTTCGGTCAGCAAGGCTTCGGGCGAGAGCACCACGCCATTGCCAATGTAGCAAGTGACGTGCTCGTGCATGATGCCCGAAGGAATCAGGCGCAGAATTGTCTTCTTGCCATTAATCCACAATGTATGGCCAGCGTTATGCCCACCCTGGAAACGAACCACGCCATGCGCGGACTCGGCCAGCCAGTCGACGATCTTGCCTTTGCCTTCGTCACCCCACTGGGTGCCAATCACCACAAGGTTTTTGCTCATGTCTAGTATCAGAATAAAGGAGGCCGGCGCGGTGCCGGACCGATAACAATCACCAGCGCCATAAACCGTCTGGTTTACAGCGCCCTAACTTGCCACTGACCGTCCGACAAGACCAGCTCGCGGTCGATCACGAATTCATCCAGATTCAGCTCCTGACCGGGCAGCATCTGAATCACAATTTCACCGTTCTGACGCAACTGCTTGACCGCTGCACTCAGGGCCGCATCATTGCCCCAGGGGGCACGTACCGCGCGGGCCGCCTGAGCCGGCGGCAGGCCAGCCGAGAGCTTGCGCAAATCCAGGCTGAAACCGGTTGCAGGACGGGCACGGCCATACATGCGGCCAATGCCATCAAAACGTCCGCCCTTGACCAGGGCATCGTGCCAGCCTTCGGCGTAGACCGAAAAGATCAGGCCCGAATGGTAGGCATAACCGCTGCCGATATCGGCCAGGTCCACCGTAATCTCGTGGCCGGGCAAGGCATCAATAAAGCTGCGCAGGCTGCCCAGGGCTTCGCGCACTTCGGGCTCGTCCGGCAGAACACTGCGGGCACGCTCCAACACGCTGCCATCGCCGTACAGCGAGGTCAAAGCCAGCAGATAACGGGTGGTTTCAGGCAAACAGCCCGATTCACGCCCCAGGGCGCGCAGGCCCGACACATCCTTGGCGTTCAGAAGCTCACACACTTCTGCCACGCGGGTTTTCAAAATAGGATCGCGCTCGATCAGGAAGCGCCCCAGATCGGGGTAGTTCAAGTCCAGACGAGGATGATGCACCCCTGCCCGACCCACGCTTTCCAGCGCCAGTTGCACCACTTCCAGATCGGATTCGATACCGGCATGGCCGAAGATTTCCGCGCCGATCTGCAATAGCTCACGGTCCGACAGCAAACCAGCCGGACGAGCATGCAAGACCGAACCACAGTAGCAAAGCCGAGTCACGCCTTCGCGGTTAAGCAAGTGAGCATCAATACGAGCTACCTGGGGGGTCATGTCGGCGCGTACGCCCATCGTACGACCCGAGATTTGATCGACGACTTTGCTGGTCCGCAGATTCAAATCTGTGCCAGAAACCGCCTGCAGGGATTCCAGATACTCCACCAGCGGCGGAGCGACCAGTTCGAACCCGTAAGTACGATACAAGTCTAGCAAATCGCGGCGCAGCTCTTCGATGCGACGCGCCTCTGCAGGCAAGATATCAGCCAGGCTCTCTGGCAACAACCAATTGGACATACTCGTGCCTCGGACTACTTATAAACGAAAGTTCCAGCCAAACAAAAAGCGACTTAGGGCTTGTAAGCCGCCTAAGTCGCATGCGAAGTGGTGTTAGTAACTTACACGCTAGTATAAACGATCAGGGCCGCGGGTGGAACACCCAACGGCCCTAAGTTCTCTAGCGGGGATCAGTTCGCAGGTGCTGCGGGTGATCCTTGCTCGCCCCAATACTTGAAGAAATCAGAGTCAGGACTGATGACCAGCGTATCGGTCTGCTTGCTGAAAGCACTACGATAGGCTTCCAGGCTGCGGTAGAAACGGTAGAACTCGGGGTTCTTGCCATAACTATCGGAGTAAATAGCAGCGGCTTCACCATCACCCTGACCACGAATGGCCTGAGCTTGTGCGTAGGCATCTGCCAGCAACTCTTCACGCTGACGTTCGGCTTCGGCACGGATACGCTCGCTTTCAGCGGCACCGGTTGCACGCAAGCGGTTTGCTTCTTGTGTACGCTCGGCTTCCATACGGCGGTACACCGATTCCGAAATCTCGGGAGCGAAGTCAATGCGGCGCAAACGCACATCAACCACTTCCACCCCCAAAGGACGAGCACGCGCTTCAACGGCAGTCAGCACCTCGCGCATAATGGCATCACGTTCGGTAGACACCACTTCTTTCACGGTACGGACGTTCACCGAAGCGTTCAAAGCGTCACGAATCTGAGCCTGCAAACGCTCGACCGCACCACGATCCGTTGCGCCAAAAGTCACGTAAAACAGGCGCGGATCGGAAATACGCCATTTGACGTAAGAGTCGATCAACAGGTTCTTCTTTTCAGCGGTCTGAATACGCTCGGGGTCCTTGGTTTCAATTGTCTGCAGACGCTTGTCAAGGAACACCACGTTTTCAAATGGCGGCGGCAACTTGAAGTGCAAACCGGGCGTTGTAATGGTATCGCGCACTTCACCCAGGGCAAAAACCAGCGCCGCATCGCGCTCACGCACGATAAATACGGAAGACAGCAGCAGACCGACAATTACCGCCAGGGCCACCAGAGCAGGAAATAAACGTTGCATCAAGCTCTCCTAGCGTGCGTATGGGGAATAAGGGCTGACCAGCGAACCCAGCGAAGTATCCAGGCCGGCTGAGTTAGCAGGTGCCGGCGCTTTGGGTACCGAAGCTGGTGCGGGCGAACGGCTTACCTGCCCTTGCACCGACGCAGAAACGACCGGGGCTGACGGCTCCATATCGGTACGGCTACCTACCTGACGCACGATCTTGTCCAAAGGCAAATAGAGCATGTTGTTATCGCTACGGGTATCAACCAGTACCTTGCTGGTGCTTTCCAGAATTTCCTGAATCGTGGACAGGTACAGACGATCCCGCGTTACACCCGGAGCCTTCACGTACTCGGCCTCAACGCTGCCAAAACGTGCGGTATCACCCTTGGCATCACCAATCACACGAGCCTTGTAACCCTCGGACTCCTGCATCATGCGAGCCACTTGACCAGCAGCTTCGGGCAATACCTTGTTGGCGTATGCCTGACCCTCATTGATCTGACGCTCGCGGTCCTGACCGGCCTTGACGGCATCATCAAAGGCCGCTTGAACCTGCTCGGGCGGCTGCACGTTCTGGATAGCCACGGTGCTGATCTGAATACCGGTACGGTAACGGTCCAGAATGGACTGAGCCAGTTGCTGCACGTCCGACGCAATCTGCGTACGGCCGGAATACAGAACGGTATCCATAGGCTGTTTGCCCACGACTTCACGCATGGCGGTTTCTGCCGCCTGACGTACCGATTCGTCCGGATTATTGGTGTTGAACAAATAGTCCGGTGCACCGGTAGGCAACAGGCGATACTGAACCACGTACTGCATATCAACGATATTCTCGTCGGTCGTCAGCATCAGGGACTCAGGCAGGACTTTGTTGCGCGCACTTCCGCGGTAACCCACCTCGAAGGTACGCAACTGGGAAATATTGACAGTTTGGTAATCTTCGATCGGAGCAGGCCAGCGCCATTGCAGACCGGGATTCAAGGTTTTGGTGTACTCGCCAAAACGAGTCACCACGGCAACCTGACCTTCTTGCACGATGGTAAAGCCACTGGCCATCCAAAGACCTACCGCCACCACGCCGCCGATAATCAGCAGCTTGGGGGAGCCTTTAGGCATGGAGGGGCCATTACCACTCCCCGGAGGCATGCCACCCGGAGGGGAACGACGTCCCTTTTTGCCAAATAGAGATCCCAAGCGACTATTGAAGTCACGCCACACCTCGTCGAGGTCAGGCGGGCCATCTTGTTTCTCGGGGCGGCGAGGTGGCTCGGAACCGTTTTTGCCACTGTCTCGTCCCCAACCGGGATCATTGAGATTGAATATTTTATTGTTCAGACGCATTGTTTTCCGCGAAATGACCTGATTCGACGATTGCTGCACGCAACCCGTCCAATCCGATGCGCTCTAAAGCGCTAACAAAGACTCGGGCAATAGTACCATGTTCGTCCCGCTCTACCCGTGGCTCATAGCCAGCCTGGTCAATTTTGTTGTAGACCAGAATACGAGGTATCTCATGGGCCCCGATGTCCTCCAGAACCTTATGAACTTCAGCGATTTGCTCATCGCGTTGAGGGTTGGCGGCATCGACCACATGCAGCAATAAATCCGCATGGACGGTCTCTTCCAAAGTGGCCCGGAAAGCCGCGATCAAGGTCGGCGGCAATTCCCGAATGAAGCCCACCGTATCCGAAATCACGACCTGCCCAGCCCCTTCAATCCAGATACGGCGCGTCGTGGTGTCCAAGGTAGCAAATAACTGGTCGGCCGCGTAGGCATCCGCCCGAGTCAAGGCATTGAACAAGGTGGATTTACCCGTGTTGGTATAGCCCACCAGTGACACCGACAACGTCCCGCTGCGAGTGCGGGCACGGCGCTGGGTACTGCGTTGACGCTGCACCTTGGCCAGACGTTCTCGCAAGGTACGGACTTTGTCGCCAATCATGCGGCGGTCCATTTCCAACTGTGATTCACCTGGACCACGCATCCCGATCCCGCCCTTTTGGCGTTCCAGGTGAGTCCACATCCGGGTCAATCGGGAAGTCAGGTGCTGCAACTGCGCCAGTTCGACCTGCAACTTACCTTCATGGCTTTGCGCCCGCAGGGCAAAAATATCCAGAATCAGAGCAACCCGGTCGACAACGCGCAATTCCAGCTTACGCTCCAGGTTACGCTGCTGTGCCGGGCTCAAGGCATGGTCAAAGAGCACCACTTCGGCCTCTGTCGCCTTGGCCAGCGCGACGGCCTCTTCCAGCTTGCCTGTACCAATGTAGTAAGCAGAATCTGGGCGGGAACGACGCACGACCAACTGTTCCACAATCTGGGCGCCAGCACCTTCGGCCAGCATGACGAACTCTTCCGCATGGGCTTTATAGTCCAGCTCGCCCATATCCACACTAATGACCAGTGCCTTCAACGCTTGCTCCAGAAATAAAGACCCGCCCGCGGGCTCCGCGAGACGGGTCTTTCAGAGTACAAAGAACTGGGTGAGGATTTATTCAGCCTGCTCATCCGCAGCCAAAGTAACAGGGCGTGCAGGAACGACGGTAGAGATCGCGTGCTTATACACCATTTGAGTGACGGTATTGCGCAGCAGTACGACATACTGATCGAAGGACTCGATCTGACCTTGCAGCTTGATGCCGTTGACCAGGTAGATCGACACAGGGATATGCTCCTTGCGCAGCGCGTTCAAAAACGGGTCTTGTAGAATTTGCCCTTTATTGCTCATTGGTGATGCTCCGGTTATGTTGTTTTTCCAGAAATGGAAGCGAATCCCACTACTTTACCGGGTTTTCCCTGAATTCGCACGTTCCAAACTGGAGATTTTTATCTAATAAGTGTATATCAGGCGCCTTGCCCTAAAATCTGCCGCAAACTGTTACACAGTCGGGCACACTGCTCGGGCGATCCTACCGTAATACGTAAATATTGCTCAATGCGTGGCTGACGGAAGTGACGAACCAAAATCCCCTGCTCGCGCAGGGCTTGCTGAATACCCGCTGCCGAATGCTTAGGGTGCGTTGCCAACAAAAAGTTCGCTTTCGAGGGTAAAACCTCAAAACCCAACTGCTCCAGATCGGCACGCAACTGTTCGCGAGCATCAATCACCGCCTGGCATTGACGGTCAAAATACTCCGTATCCTTCAAGGAAGCCACGGCGCCCACCTGGGCGATGGTGTCCATGGGGTAGGAGTTGAAACTGTCTTTCACCCGCTCCAGAGCCTGGATGATGTCGGCACTGGCCAGGGCATAACCAACACGCAGGCCTGCCAAGGCACGTGACTTGGACATAGTCTGGATCACAACCAGATTGTCATACTTTTCCAGCAGGCTGACCGAAGAGGTACCGCCGAAATCCACGTAAGCCTCATCCACAACAACCGTGGTATCCGGGTTGGCAGCCAGAATGGTTTCGATATCTTCCAGAGACAGCGGAATACCGGTAGGTGCATTGGGGTTGGCAAAGATAATGCCGGCGGGCGGCAGGCTGCGCTTGCGCACATAGTCCTGCACGTTCAGCGTGAAGTCCTCACGCAGGGGCACGATATCAGCGGGCACACCAAAGTACGAACAGTAAGTGGTGTAGAAGCTGTACGTGATATCGGGCAGCAGGACCGGACGCACACCACGCAGGAACAGGGCGCTGAACACATGGGCCAGCACTTCGTCCGAGCCATTGCCCAAAAAGACATTATTGGCTTTGACGCCATGGTTGTGCGCCACGGCGTCACGCAGCTCCTGCGCGCTGTAAGAGGGGTAAAGACGCAAATCGTCGGTCGCCGCCTGGCGGATCGCTTCCAATGCCTTAGGCGACGGACCGAAAGGATGCTCGTTTGTGTTCAGCTTCAAGAGGTTATCCAGCTTGACCTGCTCACCCGGTACATAGGGAGAAAGCCCTGCTACATGATCACTCCACAAACGGCTCATTACGCGTCCTTCAGATAAGGGTTTTTAGATGATTTGAACTCGATGCGCAAAGGCGTGCCTTCCAACTTGAAGGCCTCGCGAAAACGCGTCTCCAGATAACGGCGATAACTGTCCGAAATGGCATCCAGGGCGTTGCCGTGAATCACCACAATCGGCGGGTTCATGCCACCTTGGTGAGCATACCGCAACTTGGGACGGAAAATACCTTTGCGTGGCGGCTGTTGCTGTTCCACCGCTTCTTGCATGACACGCGTAAGTTTGGGAGTCGACAGCTTGGCGAACGCGGCGGCGTGTGCGGCATTGACCGACTTGAGCAAGGGATTGATGCCCTGCCCTTTCAGAGCCGACAAAGTATGCATCTTGGCAAAGCTCAAAAAACGCAGTTTGCGATCGAACTCACGCTTGATCCACTCGCGCTGGTACTCGTCCAGCCCATCCCACTTATTGATGCCGACAACCAGCGCACGGCCGGTCTCTACCACGAAGCCGGCAATGCTGGCGTCCTGGTCGGAAATTTCCGTGTGGGCATCAATCATCAGCAAGACCACATTACATGCCTCAATCGCCTGCAAGGTCTTGATAACAGAGAATTTCTCCACCGCCTCGAATACCTTGCCGCGTTTGCGCAAACCGGCCGTGTCGATCAGGGTGTATTCCACCCCGTTGCGCTCGAACTCGATTTCAATGGCATCACGCGTGGTACCGGGCTGGTCGAACGCAATCACGCGATCCTCACCTACCAAGGTGTTGATCAGGGTGGACTTGCCCACATTGGGGCGGCCCACAATCGCCAACTTGATACGATGCTGAAACTCCTCATCGTCCTGGCCCTCGCTATCAGAATCGGGGCTGGGCACCTGCTCCAGAGCCAGATTGATCAGCTCTTCCACGCCATCGCCGTGCGAAGCGGAAATCAGGTAAGGCTGGCCCAGACCCAGTTCGTGAAACTCTGCCCCACCGGCCTCATAACGCATGCCTTCGGCTTTATTCACGGCCAACAGCACTTTTTGACCCAGCTTGCGCAGCAACTGCGCAATTTCCAGATCCAGGGCATTGACACCTTCACGGGCATCGACCAAAAAGACAACGACATCGGCCTCGGCAATTGCTTGCTGAGTCTGGCGAGCCATCTCCAGCAACATGCCGGTTTTAGCGACAGGTTCAAAACCGCCCGTATCGACCACAATATAGGGACGTTCACCCACCCGGCCTTCGCCGTAATGACGGTCGCGGGTCAGGCCCGGGAAGTTCGCCACCAGAGCCGCGCGCGAGCGCGTCAAGCGGTTGAACAAAGTGGACTTGCCAACGTTGGCCCGACCGACCAAAGCCACTACGGGCTTAAAAGAAACGCTTTTCAATTGATTCCAACCAAGACCAAATTACCATTGCCGGTCTGGACCAGAACCCCGCGTGGGGTTCCGACCAAAGGCGACACAATGGCACCACCGCCGACACTGACCCGGCCCAACAAGGTGCCGTCCAGTCGCGATAGAAAGTGAACATAGCCTTCCATGTCACCGGCGGCAAGCGCCTGGGGCATGACGGCCAAAGGAGCCAGACTACGGTTACGCAACGCATTCTGCGTCCAGATCGTTTGCCCGTCAGTCATGGCAAACGCTTCAATCTGGCTGCGGCTATTGGCGGCATACAACATATGGTTGTCCGCTGCGATACCGGTACCGGCCGAAAATTCCCTATCCCACACCAAGCGCCCACCTTGGGAAACGTCAAAGCAGGCTACGCGCCCCTGATAGGTGGCGCCACACAACAAAGGATCGACGACCTGGGGAGCACCCACAACGTCATTAATGCGCTCCAGATCGGTTGCACCGCGAGAAACAGAGATACTACCTTCCCACACCAGATTTCCCTGAGCGGCGTCAATCGCCATCAGGCGACCATTGGGCATACCTGCCAGCAACAAACCGTCGATAATGCGCATCTGCATGCTGGTTTTCAATGACAAGGCCGGACCAGGACGCTGTAAGCTCCAACGCAAATCACCCGTACTGGCATCAAAGGCTTGCAAGCGGTAGTCACTAGTGCGCACGACAACCACACCAGCACCAACGGCAGGAGGCACATTCACGGCACTGCTGCTACGGCTGCGCCACAATTCCTTGCCCGAGTCGTCAAACGCAATCACGTTGCCATCCACTGAAGCCACGGCCGTCACTACGCCATCCGAACCTGCACCAGCCGTCAACTTCTTGCCGGCATTGGTCGACCACTGCACACGACCCGTATCCAGATCCACCTTGCTGACCTGACCCGAGACCGATGCAGCGTAGACCGAAGAGCCAGTCACTTGCGGTGCAAAGCCCGAATCTGCCCCGCTGCCAATAGAGGTGCTCCAGCTAATTTTGGCGGCCACACCGGGCGTGTATTCCGTCAAGGGAGTGGGCTCGAAACGTGGGTCCTTGCTGGAGAACATGGAGCAACCAGCCAAAGCGGTCAGACTCAAAGCCAGAGCACTCAGACGCAGGACACGCATGGCAGAGGATGAGGATGGGCGAATAGTAGAAAGAGACATGCGTTAAGCTCCTGCCAGGGCATCAAGTTTGATCTGGACCAACTGCGAAATAGGGTCTTGCTTGAGCAACTCCACGGCCTGTTTCCAGGCGTCGCGCGCTGCATCGTTCTGTCCTTGAGCGGCCAGAATATCGCCTTTGCGATCCGCAAACAGACCGGCAAAGCTGGCAGGAGGATTTGCCAGTTGAGCCAGCGCTTCGTCATAATTCTTTTGTTCCAGCAAGATACCGGCCAGACGCAGACGTGCCAGCGGGGTCAGCGCGGGGTCGTGGTTGGTTTTGACCATCCACTCCAGTTGCTCTCGAGCAGGCGTCAGATTGCCGCGTTGCTGCAAGGCCTGGGCAGCCAGCAGAACACCGCGAGAGGTGTAGCCAGATTTGGGAAAATCGTTACGCAAGGTCGTGCTGGCAGCCAGCACGCGGGCATCAGCCTCTTCGCCGGTCTGGGCAGCAGCACTTTCCAGCGCCTCAAAGTAACCCATGGCCTGACCTGCCTGATGGCCCTGGTACCACTGCCAACCGCGCCAGCCCGCTACCGCAGCCAACGCGGCAAACGCCAGCACAATGCACAAGGTGCCCCAGCGGTCCCACCATGCTCGCATGGCATCTAGTTTTTCCTGTTCTTCAAGATCGTAGGCCATGCTCAAATCCTTGCTGACAAAACACTGGCGAGTTCAGAAAAATCAACAGACTGTTGCTGCTCGGCGCCATCCGCAGCACGCAACCATTTCACACTGGCCTGTTCTTTTTGGAGTTCATCGTCACCCAAAATAACGGCGGCCTGCGCGCCACTGGCATCAGCCCGTTTGAACTGGGACTTGAAGCCACTGGAGCCTGCATGGACGATCACCTGCAAACCGGCATCACGCAATTGCTCGGCCAACAGTGAGGCCTTGCGCTGGGCAGCCTCGCCTTGGTGAACCATATAAACCTGACATTCAGGAATGGCTGGCTGCTCGCCATCTTGCGAGCACAGATCCAGCAAACGCTCCATGCCAATGGCGAAACCCACGGCAGGCGAAGGCTTGCCACCCATCAATTCGATCAGGCCATCATAACGGCCACCACCGCACACCGTACCTTGTGCACCCAGGCGATCCGTTACCCACTCGAACACAGTCAAGTTGTAGTAGTCCAGACCACGCACCAGGCGCGGGTTCAGTGTGTAGGCAATGCCGGCATCGTCCAGACGCTCGCACACGCCCTGAAAATGCGCACGGGACTCTTCACCCAGGAAGTCGAACAGGCGTGGAGCTGCATTGGCCATTTCCTGCATGGCCGGATTTTTGGTATCCAGCACGCGCAAGGGATTGGTATACATGCGGCGCTGGGCCTCTTCGTCCAGCACATCCTTGTGGGCTTCCAGGTGTTCGATCAAGGCCGCACGGTGGGCGGCACGCTCTTGCGCCTGCCCCAGGGAGTTCAGCTCCAGACGAATGTCCGTCAAACCCAGCTTCTTCCACAAACGGGCCAGCATGACGATCAGCTCGGCATCCACATCCGGCCCGGGCAGACCCAAGGCCTCCACATCAATCTGATGGAACTGACGGTAGCGGCCACGCTGCGGGCGCTCATGACGGAACACCGGCCCCATTGCATAAACACGATGAGGGCGATCGTACAAGAGATTATGTTCGATAGTGGCGCGCACCATGCCCGCCGTAAATTCGGGGCGCATGGTGAGCTTGTCGCCATTGAGCGAGTCGGTGAAGGAATACATTTCCTTCTCGACAATGTCGGTGACCTCGCCAATACCACGGGCAAACAACTGGGTATGTTCCAGCACGGGGGTACGCATATTGCGATAGCCATAGCTGGCCAACCAGTCCCGCACCAGAGCCTCCAGGGCTTCCCACTGTGCGCTTTCACCCGGTAAGGTGTCTTTCATGCCCGTCAGGGCGCGGAGCTTTTGAAACTGCTGCGTCATAATTCTAATGGTTTGCTCGCCATAGACTGACAAGCGTGTTGATCAAACCGTTGGAGCCTTGCCATAGCGGCGCTCAACGTAATTCTGGACAATGGTCTGAAATTCTTGAGCGATAGTATCACCCTTCAGGGTCACCACCCGCTCGCCATCCACATAGACGGGTGCCGAGGGCACTTCCCCGGTTCCCGGCAAGCTGATGCCGATATCGGCGTGGCGGCTTTCCCCTGGACCATTGACCACACAGCCCATCACCGCGACGTTCATGGTTTCCACGCCGGGATACAGATCTTTCCAGACGGGCATCTGGTCACGCAAATAGCCTTGAATATCGTTGGCCAGCTCCTGGAACACCGTACTGCTGGTGCGACCACAACCCGGACACGCCACCACCATAGGGGTGAAGGCACGCAAACCCATGGTCTGCAAAATTTCCTGAGCCACCACCACTTCACGGGCACGATCGCCACCGGGTTCGGGCGTCAGGGAAATACGAATGGTGTCACCAATGCCTTGCTGCAACAAGACGGACAAGGCGGCGGTGGAAGCCACAATACCCTTGCTGCCCATCCCCGCTTCGGTCAAACCCAGATGCAGGGCGTAATCGCAACGCGCGGACAAATCCTGATAAACCGTAATCAAATCCTGCACATGGCTGACCTTGCAAGACAGCACGATACGCTTGCCGTCCAGACCCAGCTCTTCGGCACGCTGGGCATTGCTGATGGCCGAAAACACCAGGGCATCACGCATGACAGCTTGCGCCGTCCAAGGGTGTGCGCGTTGATTGTTCTCGTCCATCATGCGGGCCATCAGCTCGTGATCCAGGCTGCCCCAGTTCACACCGATACGCACGGCCTTGTCGTAACGGCAGGCGATTTCAATCATCTTGGCAAAGTTATCGTCCCGACGCTTGCCTCCGCCCATATTGCCCGGATTGATCCGGTACTTGGACAAGGCTTGTGCGCATTCCGGAAAGTCGGCCAGCAGCTTGTGCCCGTTGTAATGAAAGTCCCCCACCAAGGGAACATTGACACCCATGCGGTCCAATTGCTCACGGATCGCCGGCACTTCTCGCGCAGCTTCCGGGGTATTGACGGTAATACGCACCAGCTCGGAACCCGCACGCGCCAACTCCTTGACCTGGATGGCCGTTGCAATGGCATCGACCGTATCCGTATTGGTCATGGACTGCACCACGACAGGAGCCGAGCCCCCCAGTTTCACGACATGATCGCCCCAGCGCACATCCACCGTGCGCGTCACCCGTTTGGGTTGAGCACCAACCGGCAAGGGCTGGCAAGCAGAGGGAGTTCCGGGACCCTGCGTCATTTCTTCAAATCCTTAAGCCAATCAAACACCAACCATTGATCAGGAACCCAGCCCCGATCAATGGCGTAAAAACCGGCTACCAACAACAAAACAATAATGATTAGAATCCAGATCCAGCCTGAACCACCGCGTGATTCGGCATATAGGCCCAAATCCGTACTGGCCAGCCCCGAACCGGAATGATCACGCGGTACGGGCTTGGGGGCTGCGGTATCACTGACCTGAGATTCCAGCATGACCAGCACTGCCGAGACATCAGTCTCGAGAAAGCGCGCATAATTGCGCACCATGCCACGCAAGGGCTGCCCCCCGGGCAACTGACTCCACTCCTGAGCCTCCAGAGCCTCCAGTTGCCGAACCGAAAACTTCAGGCGGGTGGAGGCTTCGTTCAGCGTACACGATTGCGCCAGACGCAACTCACGGAGTGTGGGACCCACACCTGAGCCCGCTTCCGGCGCCGATTGCTTGGTAGGATCCAGAGTCTCGCTCATGCACGTTCCTGTTTGATTTGAATGACGGCCCGATCAGGCAAACGCTGCTCGATACGGGTGCGATCACGAATATCACCCGCCAACTGCCCGCAAGCAGCCGCAATATCGTCGCCACGCGTCTTTCGTACGGTAGTGACCACTCCGCCATCCATCAGCCTTTGGGCAAACTGTTTGACCCGTGCGGCAGAGGAGCGCTTCAGACCGGACTGCGGAAAAGGATTAAAAGGGATCAGATTAAATTTGCAGCGCACAATGCGCGCGATATCCAGCAATTCCTGCGCATGTTGGTCGGTATCGTTGATGCCGTCCAACATGATGTATTCAAAGGTAATGAAGTCACGCGGGGCATGCTCCAGATAGCGATTACAGGCATCCAGAAGCTCGGCCAGCGGATACTTCTTGTTCAGCGGCACCAGACGGTCGCGCAACGCATCATTGGGCGCATGCAGCGACACAGCCAGAGCCACCGGGCAATCTTTGGCCAAACGATCCATCATGGGTACCACACCGGAGGTGGATACCGTCACGCGACGGCGCGACAGACCGTAGGCATTATCGTCCAGCATCAGGCGCAAGGCACCGAGCACCTGATCATAATTAAGCAAGGGCTCGCCCATGCCCATCATGACCACATTGCTGATGACGCGCGTACTGGTTTGTTCAGCTTCCCCGATGCGGGCCGTTTCAGGCGCACCCAGCAAAGCGCGGCGGGCAAACCAAAGCTGACCAATGATTTCAGAGCTTGTCAGGTTGCGGTTGAAACCCTGGTAACCCGTGGAACAAAATGGACAGGCCACGGTACAACCAGCCTGACTGGAAATGCACAGGGTGCCCCGATCATCCTCGGGAATGAAAACCGCTTCGACGGCGTTATTGCTGCCTACATCAAACAGCCATTTACGAGTGCCGTCGGTAGAAATGTGTTCGTGCGACATGCTGGGCGCGGTGACAACGCAATTGGCGCTCAGCTGCTCGCGGAACTCGCGCGCCAGATCTGTCATCTGCCCAAAATCGTCCTGTTGACGCTGGTGTATCCAGCGCTGCAATTGGCGCGCACGGAAAGGCTTGCCGCCCCATTGGGCAACCAGTTCAACAAGTTGCTCCGGGCCCAGGCCCAGAATATTGGTAGGTTCGAGCGATGACATAAAAATAATACCTTCACGCGGTCTGGCGACTCATTTTTTGCAGAAATGCAAAAAAGCCTCTTCTTGTAGGACTTACCCGGCACACCAGAGTTCCAGTGGGCCGGGCAAGTCTTGATCAGAGTGCCGCCGGTACTGCGCGGTTTAGCCAATTAACGGCTGTAAACGTTGCACTCTGGGAAGAAGAAAGCGATTTCGACAGCAGCAGTTTCAGGAGCGTCGGAACCGTGAACAGCGTTGGCGTCGATGCTCTCAGCGAAGTCAGCGCGGATGGTGCCAGCGTCAGCTTTCTTGGGGTCGGTAGCGCCCATCAATTCGCGGTTCTTGGCAATGGCGCCTTCACCTTCCAGAACTTGTACGAATACAGGACCGGAAACCATGAAGTCGACCAGATCCTTGAAGAAAGGACGCTCGGCGTGCACGCCGTAGAAGCGCTCGGCTTCGCCACGGGACAGGTGAACCAGGCGACCAGCGATCACTTTCAGGCCAGCGCCTTCAAAGCGGGAAATAATCTGACCGATCACGTTTTTAGCAACAGCGTCGGGCTTGATAATGGACAGAGTGCGTTCAATAGCCATGTGAAAATCCAAATAAGAACAATATAGTGTAGTCTTTGCTGCGTAAAGCAAAATGCAGATCCGACGGTTCGCGCTAAATTTTTTAATGAAAACAAGCACTTTCATCAGATTTACGGCAACCCGGCATTTTACCACGCCAAAGACGCACGGCCACATCTTAAAATAGTGCATCTTACATTCGTTTTTTACCCAGGATTAGTCCCGCCCTATCTGGCACCGAACGTGCCAAAAGGGGCAGGCAGACCGCATCACCATGACCAACTCATCCGCAACGACCTCCGACGAGCAATTATCCAAGAGCTTTGAACCCCAGGAAATCGAAACGCGCTGGTACGCGCGCTGGGAGCAAGCCGACCTTTTCAAGGGAGGCCAGCACGTCCAGCCCTTGGGTGATCATCAGTCCGAACCCTTTGTCATTCAGTCCCCACCACCGAACGTCACCGGGACTTTGCACATGGGCCACGCCTTTAACCAGACCATCATGGATGGCCTGACGCGCTACCACCGCATGAAAGGCGACGATACGGTCTACATTCCTGGCACCGACCACGCCGGGATTGCCACCCAGATCATTGTGGAGCGCCAGCTCGATGCCCAGAACATCAGCCGCCACGACCTGGGTCGCGAGAAATTCCTGGAAAAAGTCTGGGAGTGGAAAGAGAAATCCGGCAACACCATTACCAGCCAGTTTCGCCGCCTGGGCGCGTCCTGTGACTGGAGCCGCGAATACTTCACCATGGACGACAACCTGTCCCGTGGCGTGCTGGAAACCTTTGTCCGCCTGTACGAACAAGGTCTGATTTACCGTGGTAAGCGCCTGGTGAACTGGGACCCCGTACTGGGCACCGCCGTATCCGACCTGGAAGTGGTCAGCGAGGAAGAAGACGGTCATCTGTGGGAAATCCGCTACCCGCTGACTACACCCCAGGGTGATCTGACCCACCTGACGGTGGCCACCACCCGTCCGGAGACCATGCTGGGCGACGTTGCCCTGATGGTGCACCCTGAAGACGAGCGCTATATCGGCCTGATCGGCCAGACCGTTACCCTGCCCCTGGTCGGCCGCTCCATCCCGATCATTGCGGACGATTATGTAGACCCAGCCTTCGGCACCGGTGTCGTGAAGGTGACCCCTGCTCACGACTTCAATGACTATGCTGTTGGCCAACGCCACGGCCTGGAAATGATCAGCATCCTGACACTGGATGCCCACATTGCCGACACCGCTCCCGAAGCCTATCAAGGCCTGGAGCGCTTTGCCGCGCGCAAGCAAATCGTGGCCGACCTAGAAGCCCAGGGCCTGCTACAGGCCGTCAAGCCACACAAGCTGATGGTGCCACGTGGCGACCGCACCAATACAGTCATTGAACCCATGCTGACTGACCAGTGGTTTGTAGCCATGAGCAAGCCCGCTCCGGAAGATTCACTGCACCCCGGCAAGAGCATCACCCAGGTTGCCCTGGATGTGGTGGCCGATGGCCGTGTGCGCTTCTACCCCGACAACTGGTCCAACACCTATAACCAGTGGCTGAACAATATTCAGGATTGGTGCATTTCCCGTCAGTTGTGGTGGGGCCACCAAATTCCCGCCTGGTACGCCGAAGACGGTAGCCTGTTTGTCGCCCGTTCCGAAGAAGAAGCTCTGGAACAAGCCCGCGCCGCTGGCGTGACCGGCCCACTGCGCCGCGACGAAGACGTGCTGGATACCTGGTTCTCCTCCGCCCTGGTGCCCTTTACCGATCTGGGATGGCCTGAAGAAACTCCAGATCTGGCCCGTTACCTGCCCTCCAGCGTGCTGGTCACTGGTTTCGACATTATTTTCTTCTGGGTTGCCCGCATGGTCATGATGAGCATGCACCTGACCGGCCGCGTTCCATTCAACACCGTCTACGTTCACGGACTGGTGTGCGATATGGAAGGCAAGAAGATGAGCAAATCCAAGGGTAATACCATTGACCCTGTGGATTTGATCGACGGCATCGATCTGGAAAGCCTGATCCACAAACGCACGTTTGGCCTGATGAACCCCAAGCAGGCACAAAGCATTACCAAACGCACCAAGAAAGACTACCCCGACGGCATCCCCGCCTTCGGCACGGACGCACTGCGCTTTACCATGGCCGCCTACGCCACTCTGGGCCGCAATATCAACTTCGACATGAAGCGTTGCGAAGGCTACCGCAACTTCTGCAACAAGCTGTGGAACGCCACCCGCTTTGTGTTGATGAACACCGAAGGTCATGAGCTGCACACCGACGCACCCGCCGAACTGAGCTTTGCTGATCGCTGGATCATCAGCCTGTTGCAAGGCCTGGAACAGGACGCCGAGCGCGGTTTTGCCGACTACCGTTTCGACAACGTCGCCAATGCCATCTACCACTTTGTATGGGACGAGTACTGCGACTGGTACCTGGAGCTGGCCAAGACCCAGATCCAGAACGGCACGCCCGAGCAGCAACTGGGCACCCGCCGCACCCTGATCCGCGTACTGGAAGTGGTGCTGCGCGTAGCGCACCCTATCATCCCCTTCATCACGGAAGAACTGTGGCAGAAGGTCTCGGTGGTGGCTGGCAAACATGCCGCTGACGAAACCACCAGCATTTCGGTCCAGCCCTACCCCATTGCCAACCCCGCCGCGGTTGATGAGCAGGCCGTGGCCCAGGTTGCCGAACTGAAAGCCCAAGTGGACGCCATCCGTGCCCTGCGTGGCGAAATGAACATTTCGCCCGCTCAGCGCGTACCGCTGATTGCCCAAGGCAATGCCGAAACCCTAAAAGCCAACAGCCCGTATCTGGCTGCGCTGGGCAAGCTGGAAAGCGTGGAAATTGTCGATCAACTGCCTACCGATGCAGGCGCACCGGTACAAGTGATCGGCACCACGCAACTGATGCTGCACGTAGAGATTGACGTGGAAGCGGAGCGTATCCGCCTGTCCAAGGAAATTGAACGCCTGCAAGGCGAAATCAGCAAGGCCGAAGCCAAACTGGGCAACGCCAGTTTTGTGGAGCGTGCCCCAGCAGCCGTAGTGGAACAGGAACGACAGCGCGTCATTCAGTTTGGCGAAACCCTGGCTAAAGTCCAGCAGCAATTTGCTCGCCTGAACTAACGGCCTCCCAGCACAAAAAAACTGGCTGCAATAAACGACACCCCAAAGATTGGATGCCCATCCAACCTTTGGGGTGCTTTTATGACGAAGCAGGATAGATAGCCCAGATTGGCTGCATCATGGCACAACCGTGCCCAACAATGGCGTGCTCAGTCCCGACTTGCCTCAAGACCATACATCAAAGGGACGCCAGCCTGGCCTACGGGTGCATACATTCGCCGCCCCGGGCCCTCATGCATCTGCTTAAAACCCTTCCAGCCATTTGAATACGGATACTCTTCCAATTTTCGCAAACGCAAACCGGCTTCCAGCAAGACACCAATCAGTTTAGCCAAGCCCCAACTAAACTCCACACTGGGATGCGGGTTCTCAAACTCCTGCACACCTTCAGTTTTGCCTGAAAGCAGCAACCCTTCGCCTGATTCCGCTACGTAATCACCCACCCCTTCCGGGAACACCATGGGCTGGGTATTGAAATAATCGTATTTCAGCGCCCAGTGCTCATCAAAGCAAAGCGCAAAGGGGTGGAACTCCACCAGCACCAAACGCCCTCCAGGCCTCAAAACAGAAGCGACGCCCTGCGCCCACGCCCTTAAATCCGGCAACCAACACAAGACACCATAGCTACTGAATACAATATCGTATTGCAGCCCCTGACTGGCAGCCTTCCTTAACCACTGCACCACGTCTTCGCGATGAAACGCAGCCGGAATACCCGTATCTCGAGACAGAGCCGTCGCAAAGGAAATCGCTTCATCGGCGATATCAACCCCAGTCACTAGTGCCCCAAGCGTGGCCAAACTCAAACTATCCTGCCCGCAATTGCATTGCAAATGCAGCAGTGAGCGCCCCTTGAGTTCACCTAGCAGCTCCAGCTCCTCTGGAAACAAAGTAGAACCACCACGGCGAAAGAACTGAGCCTGATCCCCTTTATGACTATTATGGGCAAGTGTTGCCGCATTCCAGGACTGGCGATTTTGTTGCTCAACTTTACTCATAACCCCCTCATGGGCCACCCTAGGCAGCACACCATCAGATTACTTGCCCAATGTCATACCCACCCCAAGCCGCTTATGACACTCCCCCGTCATCAAGCGAGGCCAGGAAACGCTCATCTGCCTTGTTAAGCTCACCACGCTGACGGGCCTGTTCGATCAACTCCGGGCGCCGCAAGGCGGTCAAACGCAAAGACTGCTCACGCCTCCATGCCTGGATGCGACCATGATGACCGGACATCAAGACCTCAGGCACAGCCTGATCGCGATAAACCTCGGGACGCGTGTAATGAGGGCTGTCCAACAAGCCACTATTGTCGGCATGGAAAGAATCCTGACGAGCCGAATCGGCATCATTTAACACGCCGGGCAAGAGGCGGACCACGCTGTCGATAATCGCCAGCGACGCGATTTCACCGCCAGACAGCACAAAATCACCCAAAGAAAGCTCCTGGGTGACGCGTGCATCAATAAAGCGTTGATCTATCCCTTCGTAGCGACCACAAACCAGAACCGCGCCGGGGCCTTGAGCCAGCTCCTGAGCCACAGCCTGATTAAAGCGTCGCCCTGTAGGGCTAAGTAAAATCACTTCCGGCTTATCGCCACGGTCAGCCAGAGCCTGATCCAAAGCGTCGTTCAAGGGATCAGCCAGCATGACCATACCAGGACCACCTCCGTAAGGGCGGTCATCCACTGTGCGGTGCACATCGGTAGTGTAGTCGCGCGGATTCCAGGTCCGCATCTGCCAGATGCCCTGCTTGTGCGCACGGCCGGTGACACCAGCCTGGCTGACCACATCAAACATGTCCGGGAACAGGGTCAGGGCATCAAATCGCATGAGGACTCGGCAAGAGAAAAAGCAGATACGCGTTATAAACCCGGCCAGTCAAGCCAAAGCACTACAGGCGCACAGGATTGAAACGATCAGATCGCCCAGTGGCTGTGCAACTCGCGGGCGGACATATCCACCGTATGCACAATGGCTTGCACAAAGGGAACCAGCTCTTCTTGTGGCCTACCCTGTTCGTCCTTTTCAGGTGTAAAGACACCCTCGGCATCCCAGGAGCCACGATGCACGACCAAAATGGAATGCGCGCCGTTATCCAGCACCTCTACCACTTCGCCTAAGCTTTCAGCTTGGCCGTCCTGCTCGCCAAAAAAGCGGCAGCCGATCAGATCGACCCAATAAAATTCGTCTTCGTCCGCTTTGGGAAAAGCGGCACGGGATACCCAAACGGTATGCCCCTTAAGAGCTTGAGCCAGCTCTCGATTATCCAGACCTTCAAACTGCGCCACGATGGTTGCCCCATGTTGCTTTGCGGTTTGCACTTGTCTGGGTGACGCAGACGCAAAAACGCCCGCCTGAGATTCAGGCCGGGGCGTTTTTAACCACCACGTTTTTACATTCAGCAGCGCTTTGGTTTGCATGGAGTGCGGCTGGATTTTGACCCAACCACGTACGCCATAAGCGGAAACAATGCGTCCAAGCTCAACAAGGTCAGCAGGAATCGCTGGTTGCTTCACACTAACACCACTAAAAAAACAGGTGAATCAACTTAGGCAGCCGAAGCAACCTTAGCCGAGTATTCTTTCAACAGGCGAGCCACAGCAGGCGAAACCTGAGCACCGTTGTCGGTGAAGTGCTTAACGCGGTCCATTTGCAGACGCAGGTTTTCATGACCTTCGCCAGCAACGGGGTTGTAAAAACCCAGACGTTCGATGAAGCGACCATCACGGCGTTGGCTCGCCTCGGCGGCTACTACGTTGTAAAAAGGACGCTTTTTGGAGCCACCACGGGCCAAGCGAATTACCACCATTGATAATCCCTTTATTGTGTAAGGTAAACAAAAAATTCTAGCACTATTCTGGCACGTATGCCAAAAGTAACACGCTAAGATAGCAGATTCAGTGCTAGATACGCAACAGACAAAACAGTATTCTACCGCCGTCAGCTTACCGACGGCGTAAAAAATGCAGAGTTTTTTCAGCTTGCTGGTCTTGAGCCAACAGTTCATTGCCAGTTTGGCGACAAAAAGCCTGAAAATCTTGAATAGCGTGCTGATCGGTTGTAATGACCTGCAACACTTGCCCAGACTCCAACTGCGCCAAGGCTTTCTTGGCACGCAAGATAGGCAAGGGGCATTTCAGCCCGCTTGCATCCACCTGCAGATCGCTATTGGGCAAAGCGCCGGTCTCGAACATCGTCATTACGCACCTAACTTGCTTTGTACCCAGGCCTGCACCGAGGCATTGGCCTGAGGCAGGACGCTGGCATCGGTACCGCCGCCCATGGCCATATCAGGACGACCACCACCCTTGCCGCCCATTTGCGAGGCCACAAAACCCACCAGATCACCGGCCTTGACCTTGGCGGTCAGGTCAGGTGTCACGCCCGCCACCAGACTGACCTTGCCGTCGGCCACGATGGACAGCAAAATCACGGCAGACTGCAGCTTGTTCTTCAACTGATCGGCCATTTCGCGCAGGGCTTTGGCTTCCACGCCTTGCAGCGTGGCCACCAGCAGACGACTGCTGTCATTCAAGGGTACGGCTTGGGCCAACAAGTCCTGGCCGGCCGAAGCCGCCAGCTTGGATTGCATTTGTTCGCGCTCGCGCTCCAGATCCTTGATCTGAGCTTGCAAGGCACTGATACGGGCAACCAAACCTTCTGGTTGGGTACGCAGGCTGGCAGAGGCATCGTTCAGCAGACGTTCCTGGGCTTGCACCCAGTGCAGGCTGTTGGTGCCGGTGATGGCCTCAACACGGCGCACACCAGCGGCTACGCCACCTTCCGAGACAATCTTGAACAAGCCGATATCGCCCGTACGCTGAACGTGCGTACCACCGCACAGCTCGCGCGAGAAACCAATATCCAGTACACGCACTTCGTCGCCGTACTTTTCACCAAACAAAGCCATGGCACCGCCGCTGACGGCGTCGTCAAAGGACATCAGCTGGGCTTGCACGGCCTGGTTAGCCAGAACCTGCTCGTTCACAATGGCTTCGACCTGAGCGATTTGCTCGGCCGTCATGGCGGCATCGTGAGCAAAGTCAAAACGGGTCTTGTCAGCGTCTACCAGGGAGCCACGTTGTTGAACGTGGCCACCCAGCACCTGACGCAAGGCCTTGTGCATCAAGTGCGTGGCCGAGTGGTTACGGATCACACGCTCACGACGCTCGGTATCCACCTGGGCTTGAACAGTCTGGCCCACGGTCAGCGTGCCAGCGTTCAGAACACCTTGATGACCGAACACCTGATTGGAAATCTTTTGGGTATCCTGCACCTCAAAGGACAAGCCCTCGGCATCGCTCAGGATACCGGCATCCCCTACCTGACCACCGGACTCGGCGTAGAAAGGAGTGGCATCCAGAACCACTACCGCTTGCTGACCTTGGGTCACGGATTGCACAGAGGTGCCATCCACATACAAGGCGGTAACCGTGCCGCTACCTTCCAGGGTGGTGTAACCATCAAAACGGGTCTGCACACCGGAGTAGCTCAGGCCTTCGGCGGTTTTGAATTTGCCCGAAGCGCGTGCCATCTGACGCTGGTTTTCCATGGCGACTTCAAAACCGTCCAGATCGACCTCGATGCCACGCTCGCGGCAGATGTCGGCGGTCAAATCCACAGGGAAACCGTAGGTGTCGTACAAGGTGAACAGCGTCTGGCCGTCCAGCTTGGCATTCTCTGGCAGGTTGGCCAAAGCGCCTTCCAGAATACGCATGCCGTTTTCCAGCGTTTCGCTGAAACGCTCTTCTTCCTGGCGCAGCACTTGTTCGATACGCTCGCGCTGGCTAATCAGCTCGGGGTAGGCTTCGCCCATGGTCTGGCCCAAGTCTTGCACCAAACGGTAGAAGAACAAGCCCTTCTGACCCAGCTTGTGGCCGTGACGCAGGGCACGGCGAATAATACGGCGCAGCACATAGCCACGGCCTTCATTGCTGGGGATGACCCCATCAATGATCAAGAAGCTACAAGCACGGATGTGGTCCGCAATTACCTTGAGCGAGTTATTGCTCAAGTCGCTGGTCTTGGTTTCGCGCGCGGCGGCTTGAATCAAGGATTGGAACAGATCAATTTCGTAGTTGGAGTGCACGTGCTGCAGCACAGCCGAAATACGCTCCAGCCCCATCCCTGTATCCACACAAGGCTTGGGCAGCGGTGTCATGGTGCCGTCGGCGGAACGCTCGAACTGCATGAACACCAGGTTCCATACTTCGATGTAGCGGTCGCCGTCCTCTTCAGGCGATCCGGGAGGGCCTCCCCAGACGTCGGCGCCGTGGTCGTAGAAAATTTCCGAACAAGGTCCACAGGGGCCGGTATCGGCCATCTGCCAGAAGTTGTCCGAGTTGTAACGCACGCCGCCCTTGTCGCCGATGCGGATGATGCGCTCTTTGGGCACACCAATTTCCGAGGCCCAGATATCGTAGGCCTCATCGTCTTCCTGGTAGACGGTGACCCAGAGTTTTTCTGCAGGCAGTTGGTAAACCGTCGTCAGCAGTTCCCAGGCATAGCGAATAGCGTCTTGCTTGAAGTAATCGCCAAAGCTGAAGTTGCCCAGCATTTCAAAAAAGGTGTGGTGGCGGGCGGTGTAGCCCACGTTTTCCAGGTCATTGTGTTTACCACCGGCACGAACACAGCGCTGAGAACTGGTCGCACGCTTGTAGGGGCGGGTCTCTTTACCCGTGAACACGTCTTTGAACTGCACCATCCCTGCATTCGTGAACAGCAAGGTAGGGTCATTCCCTGGAACCAAGGAAGCCGAGGAAACGATGTGGTGTCCCTTGGATTCAAAAAAAGAAAGAAACTTCTGACGAATTTCTGAGGTTTTCATTACATGCAACGCGATGGAAAATTTAACTGCCTATTATAAGACGATCAGCCTTGCAGCCCATGCGCGCGCTGCGCTGGCACAACACCTGCCGCCCCGGCATAGCAGTGAGAAGCCCGGACGCCACACTCCCTTTACGAGCGGCTGCGTAAGCGTCAGATAGTACTGTTTTCAGCGGGCAGAAACAACAATTCCGACCCTGGCGAGTCGGAATGTGAATGCACCCTGCTCAGATTCAGGATGTTGTCTTGATGGGCCAGGAGGCATGAACCCTGGCCCTGCCCCGATCAGGCCTTGGGCTGATAGGGATGATGCTCGGCCCAGTGGCGAGCAATGTCCACACGACGGCACACCCAGACACGCTCATGCGATTGCACGTAATCCAGGAAACGCTGCAAGGCGCGGAAACGGCCAGGACGGCCGATCAGACGGCAATGCAAACCGATGGACAGCATCTTGGGAGCCTCTTCACCTTCCTCGTAAAGCACATCAAACGCGTCTTTCAGGTAGGAGAAGAAATGATCGCCAGTGTTAAAGCCCTGAGGAGCCGCAAAGCGCATATCATTGCTGTCCAGGGTGTAAGGCACGATCAACTGAGGCTTGACAGTATTGTCGCTGAGCTGAACCTCGGCCCAGAAAGGCAAATCGTCACCGTAGTAGTCGGAGCTATACAGGAACTGGCCCTCTTCAGCCACCAGACGCAATGTATTTGGGCTATCGCGGCCGGTGTACCAGCCTTCGGGATGGTGGCCCAGCAAGTCCGTCAGCACTTTCACGCACTGGCGCATATGCTCGCGCTCGACTTCTTCGGACACGTTCTGGTAGTGAATCCAGCGGTAGCCATGGCAAGCGATCTCATGACCCAGGCGCACGAATTCCTGAGCCAGCTCGGGATGACGCTCCAGCGCCATGCCCACCCCAAACACGGTCATGGGCAGGCCACGCTTTTCAAACTCGTTCAGAATCCGCCAGACACCAGCACGCGAGCCGTATTCGTAAATGGACTCCATGGATAAGTGACGGTCCGGGTAAGCGGCTGCACCAATAATTTCAGACAAAAACTGCTCAGAGCCCGGGTCACCGTGCAGGACGCAATTCTCGCCGCCTTCTTCATAGTTCAAGACAAACTGCACCGCAATGCGCGCCCGATCAGGCCATTGTGCATGGGGCACGTTTTTACCGTAACCGACCAGGTCACGAGGGTACTTGCTCAAGGACATACCGTCTCCGTTTAGCGTTTTACGCTGAGGGCCAGCCAAGGATCGGCAGCATTGCCATCACCCGCTTCGCTCATGCGATGTTCACAATCACTTAAGTGATGATGCATAGCCAGATGCGCGCCTTCGGCATCGCCCTGACTAAGCTTGTCCAAAATCTCTTTGTGCTCGTAAAACGAACACGCCTGTTCGCCCGGTGTATCGTGATACGCAATGATGAGCGTGGTGCGGGCGCACAAGGTGTGCATCAACTCGGTCAGTTCATCATTGCCAGCGCAGCGCGCCAGCATCACATGAAACGCATTGGACAGGCGCAACCAGCTGATGCGGTCGCCATTTTCAAAAGCGTGCTGTTCACGTTCCACCATTTCATACAGGCCAGCCAAACGCTCCGGCAGATCCGGGTAGCTGATCAGTTTTTGCAGAATCAAGGCTTCCAGATCACGCCGCAGTTCAAACACGTCCCGTGTTTGCTTGGCCGTCGGCTTCCAGACAAAAGCACCCCGATTGGGTTCAATGACCACAATCTTGTCGTGTTCGAGGGCAGCCAGCGCCGCACGAACGGTCGCCCGCGAACACTCGAAAATCGTGCATAGCGTGGCTTCCGTCAGTTTGGTTCCAGGCAAAAGACGGCGGTCAACGACCGCATCAAAGATCTGGCTATAAACACGCCCGACCTCGCTATCTGCCATGCCTCCCTCTAGCAGCGAGGAGGCGCTGGGCGCTTGGGATTCACTGCTCATCCCCTCTTGCCGCCGTATCTGAAGCATAGAATTTCTCGTTATTGACTATTGACAATTATTCGGTACCCCGACAAAATCGTCAACATAAATTGTCGACAATCTGATTCCTCAAACAGAGCGACAGTTTCGGGGCCTCAACCCAGCGCACTGATCCTTGCACCGTTGGCCCCCGGCCGGTTCTCAAAACTGGGCTCGCTGGACCTTTTTTGATCACCATAAACCGGAGACATTTATGGGAAAGCTATCAACCCATGTCCTTGACACGACTCAAGGACGCCCAGCCAGCGGCGTGCGCGTCGATCTTTATTCCATCGAAAACGATCAACGTACTCTGATCAAAACCACTCACACCAATAGCGACGGTCGCTGTGATGAGCCCCTGCTGCAAGGCGAGGCCATGCACACGGGCGTTTTTGAACTGGTGTTTCATGCAGGTGACTACTTTGCCGCCAGCGGTGTGACTCTGCCCGAGCCACGCTTTGTGAATCAGGTCGGCATTCGCTTTGGTATCGCTGATGCCAATGCCAATTACCACGTACCTCTGGTCGTGACCCCCTGGTCCTGGTCCACCTATCGCGGCAGCTGATCGCGTATCCAAGTCGACTTTTCGCTTCTATACGAAACCACTCTGATACGAGATCTTTATGTACGCTTACCTACTTGAGTACGGCAACCTGCTGCTGCGCTGGTTGCACGTAATTGCGGCCGTCGCCTGGATCGGCGAGTCCATCTACTTTGTGATGCTGGACAACGGCCTGAAACCGCCTAAAGGCGAAGAAAGCAAGAAACGCGGCGTGTTTGGCGAGATGTGGGCTGTCCACGGCGGCGGCTTCTATCACAACCAGAAATACCTGACCAACCCGGCTGAGCTGCCCGATGACCTGCACTGGTCTTTCTGGAAGTCCTACACCACCTGGTTGTCCGGTTTCTTCCTGTTCGCCCTGCTCTACCTGACCAAGCCCGAGTTCTATCTGGTCAACCCCAACAGCCCCTGGGAATGGGCGGCTCAAATGACCGGCACCCAAGCCAACGTCATGGCTATTGCCTTCCTGGTACTGGGCTGGGTGGTCTATAACGGCCTGTGCCGCTTGATCAGCCCCAACATGAACCGCGACGGTCTGCTGAGCGTGGCCGTGGCCATCATGATGGTGGTCGTGGCTTACCTGAGCGCGCACATCTTCTCGGGTCGTGCTGCTTTCTTGCTGACTGGCGCTGTCATGGCCACCAGCATGTCGGCCAACGTGTTCTTCTGGATCATTCCCGGCCAACGCCGCATGGTCAAGGCACTGAAAGCCGGTCAAGCCCCCAACCCTCTGGATGGCAAGCGCGGCAAACAGCGTTCGGTACACAATACCTACTTCACGCTGCCCGTTCTGCTGCTGATGCTGAGCAACCACTACTCGTTCACGTATAACAACCCCAATGCGTGGATCATCATGGTGCTGTTCATCTTTGCCGGCGCCCTGATCCGTCAATACTTCGTGCTGATGCACGCTGGCATCAAAAAGCCTGCCTACCCGGCTGCCGGTGTTGTGCTGCTGCTGATCGTGGGTTACCTCGCGGCACCTGCCAGCCTGAAAGGTGACGTTGCCAGTGCTCCCGCAGCCGCTAACGGCGCAGAAACCGTCAACGTTGCACGCATCCAGGAAATCATGGATGCCCGATGTGTTCAGTGCCACGCGGCCAAACCCAATGCCGACTTCGGCTTTACGGCTGCCCCTGCCGGCATGTTGCTCGATACCATCGACAACACGGTGCTGCACGCCGAACAGGTGAAAACCGTGGTGCACTCCAAGTACATGCCCCTGGGCAACATGACGCAAATGACCGACGAAGAGCGTGCTGCCATTGCCGCTTGGAGCGGTACCCGCGACTAATGCAGAACAAGGCTCAAGCCTGACCGAGCGACAAGCTCCGTGGTCACTTTCAACCCCGATCTGATGAAAATCACGTCGGGGTTTTTTCTTTCTCAAGGACTGTGGGGAGACGCGCCAGATTTGCGACTTGACGGGCTCCTGACCTTGGGGAGTCAATGACATACAGGCTCAAGGATATACGGGCTGGCAAACTGAATCATGGTGACTTTGAAAGCCCGAGTTTGGCTAGACGCATCCCCCCGGCCTCAGGAAGGCAAACAGAGTTTTATGGATTGAACTTCCGGCTGCGACTGCTGAGCCTGATCCGAGGCGGTTGACAGATTCAAAACCTGAGCCTGTCCCCGACTGTGGCTTTGGCTTTGGCTTTGGCTTTGGCTTTGGCTTTGGCTTTCAGCATGTTCCCGGGGCAGCCCTATTTCAAGCTCAATACAGCGACTATCTAAAGACAAGAGGCGCATTTGCCTATCTCGCTCGCGCCCTATCGGCCATAACTGTCCTTGCTGAAACAGGAGCAGGCGCTGCCCATGCTGCACCTCAGCCAGCAAGCGCGTATCCCGCCCATAGACAGCTTTCAGTTTTAATCCAGGAATAGCTTTGCTCGATCTGCTCTTGTCCACGTCCGGTTGAGCCAAACCCGCCCCCTCCTGCCCCTCTAATGGCCTGGAACATGAGACCATGTTCTTTCGCGCCTGCTCGGCCTCCAGCAGCAACATATCGCGCACGACCGAAACCATGGCTTCAGTTGCTTGAGCTGGCAAGCTAAGTATCAGCGCTCCGCCAAACAGAATGCTCAAATACCTGCGCGCGTTCCTCCTTGCCCGAACCTGCCCACTCATCAACATAGCCTTCCAGCTCCACGATAAAAACGCTGCCCAGCAGCGAGGGATAAGACTGCGGACTCACTGACAAGCTCAACCTGTCCCACTGCAACTGAGGCAAGTGTGCGGCGAGCAGGTAGGCTGAACGCAAAGGAGACTGACTGCTCCAAGTACGACGCCAGGCATCTGGTTCTGATTGATCTCTGGTGCGCCGAGACTCCTTGGCTTGGATCAGAGCCTGTGTCTGCTCCCCAGCCTTTGCTTGCAGCTGTGTGTTCACCTGATTACCGGTTTGAACTTGCCCTGAATACTGAGATTGGTGGTGCGCCTGTGCCCGGGCAAGCGAAAAACGCATAAATGCGGGCTGCAAAGCCTTCAATTCGGCAATCAGGTTGGCTGATGACTCAACAGGCAGCGTTCCCTGACCTTGTGGCGATGGGCGCTGTTGCTCCTTAGGCATATAAGTGCGTTGCACATGCAATTCAGCCTGCCCTGCCCCTGTCAGCGCCAGCATGTTCGGAGCGCGAGTTTGACGCTGCATGGCTAAACTAAAGCTTTGTACATCTTCAAACCCATAGCGTGCATGACAGTCCCAAGAAGCCACGCGACGACGGCAGTCCACCTCTTGCAAGCGCCAGCCCGCTCCTTGTGCCGGCAGCTCCTCAATCAGATCCAGAACAGTCTGCGCACTAGATAGCGGCAATGTATTACCCTGCTCAAGAACCCCTTTGCCAGCAAGCTGTCGTTCAGCCCCCACCCCACGAGAGTCGGCAGACAAAACGCCTGCCAGAGCCAGCACCACCAGCAACGGCGCAACAAGCAAGCGAAGAGGGACCTTACTGGGACGCCAAAGCTCTCTGCCGCCTTGACGCTGCATACAAGCCTGCGCTCGTCTACCCTGCTCCAGGCACACCCATACATCATTGGGTTGCCGCAGTTCACGTATGGCGGGATAGCGTTCCTGCATTGCCTGTCGCAAGGCCTGCACCTGCCCGACCTGTGTCAGCACACAATCGCTGCCTTCCACAACTAAACCCTGCTCCAATGCCAGGAACCACAGCAGGCCGGGAGCCACGGCCCATAAAAGAAAAACCGCTTCATCAGGGTGATGCACAGCCAGACACGCAGCCGCCGAATAAGCCCGCATATGCCTGCGTTTTACCCGTGTTGGCCCCTCTTGAACCAATCGCAATATCGAGTGTGTCCGTTTGGAATAGAGCCACCGGTTTTGTACCCAGCCTATTGCTTGTCCTGCTGCCTGCCCTTCCAAGAAACAAGCCCAATGCGATTGTGTCGAATTCCGAGTGTGAGTCCAGCGCGTGTCCTGTCCGTGACGTGCCCATTGCAAACCAAACCAATACTCACACTTGGCTGTGGAAGCATTCATTTCTCTCTCCCGCCGCTACCCACAGAGCGGCTAGCTCGCGCACTCTCGAAATACCACAATTCAGGCTGGTGCTTCAACGCTGAACCCAATGCCTCCAAGCGTTCCGGTGTATCAGTCACCAACAAAGCATGGGGCGGCACCCCAAGCACCTGGACCCTTCCAGCGCGAGATAGAAAAGCTTGTGCCGTGTCTTGCAGATAAACATGGGCGGCGTTTTCCAGACTTGGCGTTTCAGTCTGCACAGACGTCACAGCGGACTCGAAGGCATTAGCTGCAGGTTTATCCAAATAAGCAGCATTCACAGCTTTGATCAGCGGTAAGGCAAAGTGACGCGTTTCCGTGCGATATAACTCGATACGTCCTGCCCGATAGCGCCACCGAATGCTGTATACCGCGCTGACTTGATTGAGCAACTCCGGCAAGCGTAATTGCTCAAAAACCAGGCTGCCATATTGGGGCGGCACGTCCAACTGATCCCCCACACTGAGTCGCGGCAAGAAAAGCGCCAAAGGCAGTCGCGCCTCCGGGCTGATGGATACCGTCAGATCCGACAAAAAAGACAAGCGGCGCGCCAGTTCATCCAGACCAGGTAAAGGCGTTTCCAAGGAAAAGCTGAATGTCTGTCTGGAACTCATCAGGTCTGGTGAGTCAGCGGCTTGCTGGATGGGCACAGCAGCGCCCAACAGCCAAGGTCTATCAACAGACTGGGCCAGTGCATCTGTAGGCAGGTCTAACTTGCCAAAAAAAACAGCATCGTCCAGCCACGGCGGGTCAAGGTGATGCTCCGCTGTTTCCAAAGCACAGCCCGACAACAAAACCAAAAGCAGCAAAAAGAGGTGATTCATGACCGCTCCTGCTGCTGCACACTCGGGTCGCAGGGTTGCGGACTGGCCAGAACACGCAGCACCTGATTGGAATAAAAACAGGCCTGCAAAGAATGGGCGTTCAGTTGTGCCGCCGTCAGCAATTGGACCACCGCAGACTCAAAGTTCCCCTTAAAGCTGGCGGCAGCCTTGACAGGAAAATCCACCTCCAAAGTCCAATGTTCCGGCGCAAAAACCCATTTCGCTTGTTTGGCCCAACGCATTAACGCCTGCCTTAGCGTCCGATCTTTCAAACGCAGTTCAAAAACAGTGGAATCAGGGTTCGGGAGATTGACCGCCCACATATCCGAGCTGGCTTGAAAGGCAACCCGTTGCACCAACTGTGCGGGCGCGGGCCCTGGTTCCAGCTCCAGCACTTGTACCGCCCCCACAGAGCTCGGTTTCAAGGGATCTCCTACAAGCAAAGGCTGGGCTAAAACATCCGATTCCTCTGCCCCTGACAAGGCAGAGCCTTCACTCTGGCTACTCTTGCGCCGCAGACTGGCCTGTGCCTGCGCCCTGCCTGCACGAAACACCAGCTCCGCCCACAAGCCATCGACTAACTGAAACTGCCCCGAAGGTCGTAGCGACAGCAGCACTTCCTGTCCGTCCCTGCGGCCAAACACCGCTGGCAAAATCTGATCTGGTGCAAAATGCAGCCAAATGCGCGTCCCGTTATCAAAGACCTGCATAGGCCCCACTTTGGGGTCGCCGGATAAGCGCCAATCAAAATTGAAGACGCGCGCACCCGGATCGGCCAACAGACCATCCGGCCCCTGACTGGACTGACAGGCAGACAGCCCAAGCGCACAGATCAGCACGATGCAGAAACGGACAAGAAAACGCATTACAAACACCCAAAGAAAAAACCCCATGTCCCGTCAAGGGCATGGGGTCTATCTTCAAGGATGCTTGCTCAAGCCGCTAGATCGGCTTGTACGCACAGATAAATCAGCGTCCTCTCTGTGCCACCAAACGATTAGCTTGCGTGGCGGCAGTACGCAATGCCGTCATGGCAGGTTGCTGCCCATCCAGCGCACTTTCCAGGCTCTGATTGAACACGGCACGAATCTGACGGTAGTTACGGAAATTGCCCTTGGCTGTGCCCGACGTACCGCTGCTGTAGGCTCCCACCAGGTGCATCCAGTCGCCCTTGTCCTTGTAGTAGTCGTTGCCTGTGGCATTAAAGGCTTCGCGGCTCACCGGTAAAAAACCTGTCTTCTGGTACCAACGTGCGGCGTTCTCAGGCTGAGCCAACCAGCTGATGAAACGGGCCGAAGCCTGATTCTGTTCGGCATTATGGCCTTTTACCGCCCACAGCGCCGATCCGGTCACAAACGGTTTACCAGGAGTTTGGGTCACTTCAGGATAGTAAGGCAGACCAGTCACTGCGTACTTCAAGCCACGCGTGTCGCTGTATTCACCAATATGGCCGGAGTTCGAGAACATGACGGCACATTCGCCCTTGGCAAAGCGCTGGGGCGATTCTGGCAATGTGCCGGGCTTGACCATCAGCTCGGATTTCACCCAACTGATCATCATGGACAGGTGACGGATGTACATCACATCAAAGTCAAAGCCCACTTTGCCTTTCACCTTGGGACCCGGTGCCAGACCGTAAATCTGGTTATTCACCGCTGCCAGGTTCTCCAGGTTGATGGAGACAGACTGATCCGAAGTCAAGGGACAACGGCGCGAGCCTTTATTGGCCAGATCGACGAGCTGGGCCTGCAAATCCAGCCAGACACGGCTGGGCACCGCAGGCTCGATCTTGGCTTTATCAAACGCGTCCAGGTTGTAGTACATGACCGGAATTTCGGCCATATAAGGGAAGCCTTGCAATTGACCGCGGCCATTGCGCACAAAGGAGTTCGAGGCCAGGAACCAGGACACATTATCCATTTTTTCCCGAGCCAGCAAGGTGTGCATAGGCATGATGTAGGGGCGATCAGCGACCTCGTCCAGACCGGACATCTCGCCTAATTGCACCAGATTGGGCAAATCCTTGCCCGCTTGCAAAACCTGTTCTAAAGAAGCTTCCGTATCATGAGCCTTGACCGACACCTTGACATCGCTCTGGCTACGATTGAAATCCCGAACCAAGCGTTCAAACTCGTCCTGATTGTGCGAGTTCAAAGCGGTCCAGACCTGAATATCAACGGCTGCCAGGGCAGTCGACCCGAACAGCAAAGCGGCTGAGCCACCCGCTGCCATCGCCAAAGCCATAACACCCCGTTTCAACAGTAATCCGCGTAGATTTTTCATACATCCTTCATGATAAAAAAGGAAATTCAGGTTCGGGTTTGTGTCCCATGAGCAGGTCTGCCAGGGCTCGGCCAGAGCCTACACCCATCGTCCACCCCAGGGTGCCATGCCCGGTATTCAGGTACAGGTTAGGTATGGAAGAGCGGCCTATCAGTGGGATATTTGATGCTGTGGCAGGACGCAGTCCTGACCAGAAATGAACATTATCAAAATCCAATGCGCTTGGGAACAGATCCGCTACATGCGTTAACAAAGCCTGACAGCGGGCGGGGTTCAAATTGCGCGAATAGCCCGACAACTCTGCAGTTCCAGCGACCCGCAGGCTATCGCCTAAGCGGGAAAAAACAAGTTTGTGATCTTTATCGGTCAGGCTGACCGTGGGCGCCCCCTCGGGAACCAGTACCGGAAAGGTAGCCGAATAGCCTTTAGCCGGGTAAACGGAGCAGGAAATCCCCAGCGGCTGCAAGACGGTGGGACTGAAGCTACCCATGGCCACCACAAAGGCGTCTGCCTGTATGGACTCGTACGTACCGTCCGGGCCAATGACCTCAACACCTACCACACGCCCCTTGGCCGTCAGCAAACGGGTGATTTGTGTAGAAAAGCGAAACTCCACCCCGGCTCGCTTGGCCATGGCCGCCAAACCGCAGGTAAATTGGTTGGCATCACCGGATTCATCATCCTTGGTATAGTCGCCACCCACAATCTGGCCACGGGCCGACGCCAGAGCAGGCTCTAACTGCACCAGCTCGTCCACGCTCATGATGCGGCGATCCACCCCCATATCGCGCATGATATCGGCCATCTGCTGAGAATCATCCAGGCTTTGAGCATCACGGTAAAAAGTGATGATGCCTTTTTCCTGATGGCGGTAATCAAAATCCAGGCTAGGACGCAATTGCTTGAGTGTGCTGCGGCTGTATTCCGCCATGGCCACCAGGGCGCGCACATTGGGCGTAACCCGTCCAGGCAGGCATTCACGCATGAACGACAGGCACCAGCGCCACTGGCGCAGATCCAGACGCGGACGGAATAACAAGGGAGCATCGTCCTGCAACAACCACTTCAGCAGTTTGAACGGCATTTTCGGGTTGGCCCAGGGCTCGGCATACGACACCGAAATCTGGCCGCCATTGGCACGCGAGGTTTCCTGCGCAGGGCCGGTTCCCCGCTCCACGACCACCACCTCACAACCTTGCTGGCTAAGCCACCAGGCAGTTGATACCCCAATAATGCCGCTGCCCAGAACTGCTACTTTCATGTGTACTGTCCGCTTGTTGAGCTATTGACCAAGACGCTTACTTTACATCTGCCAGGGACGTAAAGGCATCTGCAAAATAATTGTCCGGATTCAGTTGGGCCTGCTCCACAAAATCCTTGCGCGCCGCTTCAACCATGCCCGGCGCGCCACAGGCGTATACCTGCCAGGCTGACAGGTCCGGCAAATCAGCCAGCACAGCTTGATGCACAAAACCGGTGCGGCCTGTCCAGCCATCTTCAGGCTGAGCGTCGGAGACCACCGGAATGAAACGCAAATTAGGCAATTCGCTGGCCCATTTCTCGGCCAGTTCGCGCTGGTACAAATCCTTGGGTCGACGCCCGCCCCAGTACAGCGCCACTTCGCGCTGGCTGCCGGTTTGAATCAGGCGTTCGATCAAGGCCTTGATCGGAGCAAAGCCCGTACCGCTGGCCAGGAACACCATAGGAGCCGCGCTGTCTTCACGCAGAAAGAAAGAACCCAGAGGCGCTTCCACACGCAGAATTTCGCGCTCTTTCATGGCGGTGGCACCGGCACCGAACACGTGATCGGTAAACACGCCGCCGGGCATGTGACGAATATGCAATTCCACCTGATTGTCTTCCCGTGGCGGTGTGGCCATGGAGTAGCTGCGACGGCTGCCGTCCTTCAGGATGAACTCCAGATACTGACCCGGGTAGTAACGAAATGGCTCGGACGACGGCATTTGCAGACGCACCACCATCACATCATCACGTACTTTTTCCAGGCCCACCACGCGCGAGGGCATTTTGCGAATCTGGATATCGGTCGCCATACGAATTTCGTGGGACTCGATCAACATGTCGCTGCTGGGCTTGGCCTGACAAAACAGGGTGTAGCCTGCAGCGCGATCCTCTTCGCTCAACAATTGCTCGGGCGCACGGCCTGCCTCGTACTCACCTTCAATGACCTTGCCACGGCAAGACGAACAGGTGCCGTTGCGGCAGCTATAGGGCAAGACGATACCGGCATTCAGTGCGCCATCCAGCACAGACTGTCCGGGCTGAACGTCAAAACTGTGCCCGCTGGGCTGAACCGTGACTTTGAAACTCATATCCAACACTCAAAAAAGAAATCTATCAGGCGGAGGGCCAGCCTCCGGCGGCTATACAAATTCAGGCCTGTTCAGGTCGATGCAACACAGGGTCGTTCAATTTGAGCGACAGGGTCTTGCCCTTGCCTGCGCGCTTGCCCAGATAATTGGCCAGCATATCCAGATCCATCACGATGGTAGACGGACGTTTGCGATTCACCCCGCTAACGGCCAGCCCCGCCTCCCCAAAGGCCACCCATTGACTGAGCGTATCGCCATCGTTCAGCTTGATCAGCACCGTGCCACGGCCGCCTTTGGACAGCACCTTCAGTTCCTTGATATCCACCACCAGGAAACGCCCCTGTTCGCTGAGCAGGCCTACGTACTGGTCATCCGGACGCAAGGCCAAAGGTTTGAGCAGCTTTTTGCCGTCCTCAATAGTGACAAACTGCTTGCCCGCTTTCTGGCGTGTATTCATGTCGCCTTGAGAGGCCACAAAACCGTAGCCGTCGCAGGCAGCCAGCAAATAGTTCTGATCCAAAGGAGCGCCCAGGATGTGCTCGATAGGCGCACTGGGGCTGACTTCAATCATGGAGGTAATGGGCTGACCGTCTCCACGCGCCGAAGGCAAGCTGGAGACCGGAACAGTATAGACCCGGCCATCGGTGCCGATGGCGACCAGGTCTGTGGTACTACGGCACTCCAGCGCATCGCGCAAGCCATCGCCGGTCTTGAAACTGAACTGTGAAGCGTCATGACCGTGGCCCTGGCGCGAACGCAGCCAGCCTTTGCGCGACACAATCACGGTGACCGGCTCATCCACCACCTTGGTTTCCAGCACAGCACGCTCGGCCGCTTCAATCAAGGTGCGACGCTCATCGCCATAGGTTTTAACGTCTGCTTCGATTTCTCGAATCATCAAGCGTTTCAAGGATTTGGGATCGTCCAACAGCTTTTGCAAAGACTCCTGTTCCTCCAGGCGCTCTTTCAGCTCTTTCTCGATCTTGAAACCTTCCAGACGGGCCAACTGACGCAAGCGCATTTCCAGAATATCGTCAGCCTGGCGCTCGCTTAAATCAAAGCGCTCCATCAAGGCAGCACGCGGCTCGTCGGACTCACGAATGGTTTGAATGACCTCGTCCACATTCAGGTACACCACCATGCGCCCTTGCAGCACATGAATACGATCGGTGACCTTGTCCAGACGGTAACGAGTACGACGCTCCATCGTGTGACGACGAAATTCCAGCCAGCTCAGCAAGACCTGACGCAGGGAGCGCTGGCCAGGACGACCGTCCGTATCGATACATACCAGGTTGATGGAGACGTTGCGCTCCAGGCTGGTCTGTGCCAGCAAGGTGGTCACGAACTCGTCCCGATCAATGGCGCGGGATTTGGGTTCAAACACCAATCGCACCGCAGCCTGCTTGCCGGACTCATCGCGCACGGCGTCGAGCATGTTCAGCATCAAGGCTTTGGTTTGCTGTTGCTCGGTGCTCAGGGATTTCTTGCCCGCCTTGACCTTGGGATTGGTGCGCTCTTCAATCTCTTCCAGAATCTGCTGAGAGGAGCTGCCGGGCGGCAATTCAGTGACCACCAATTGCCATTGACCACGTGCCATTTCCTCAAATACCCAACGGGCACGTGCCTTGATGGAGCCCCGGCCCTGAGCGTACACCGCCGCAATATCATCGGCAGCGGAAATGATCTGGCCACCCCCTGCAAAATCCGGGCCAGGAATGATCTCGTGGATGTCCTGGTCGCTTAAATTCGGGTTGCGCAGCAGGCTGACACAGGCTTGGGCTACCTCACGCAGGTTGTGCGACGGAATCTCGGTGGCCATCCCGACAGCAATCCCCGATGCGCCGTTAAGCAACATGATGGGCAAGCGGGCTGGCAAGGTCACCGGCTCTTTCTGGCTGCCATCGTAGTTGGGGATAAAGTCCACCGTGCCTTCGTCCAGCTCGTCCAGCAGCAAACGCGAGAACGGAGTCAGGCGCGCTTCCGTATAACGCATAGCGGCGGCATTGTCGCCATCGCGCGAGCCAAAATTGCCCTGCCCGTCCACCAGCGGATAGCGCAGCACAAAATCCTGCGCCATACGCACCATGGCGTCATAGGCGGCCTGGTCACTGTGGGGGTGATATTTACCCAGCACATCCCCCACCACGCGCGCCGATTTCACAGGCTTGGCCGTTGGGCCCAGACCCATGGCATCCATCGCATACAGAATGCGGCGCTGTACCGGCTTCTGACCATCGGTCAGGTCGGGCAAAGCCCGTCCGCGTACGACCGAGACGGCGTAATCCAGATAAGCCTGTTCCGCATAAGTCCCCAGCGTGATGCTATCGTCCGATCCCGCCGGCTCAAAATCCAATTGATTGCTGTCCATAAATAACTCTTAAATCGGGCTTAGACGTCCAGATCGGCCAAATTGCCTTTTTCTTCCAACCAGGCACGGCGGGCAGAGGCCTCGCCCTTGCCCATCAGCATGGTGAACATGGCCTGCGTGCCGCTTAAGCCATCTTCGCCCCAATGCACTGGCAATAAACGACGGGTATCCGGATTCATGGTGGTATCCCACAACTGCTCCGCACTCATTTCACCCAAACCTTTAAAACGGCTGATGCTCCAGGACTCGTTGCGTATGCCTTCATTGCGCAACTTCTCCAAAGTGGCATCCAGCTCGCCCTGATCCAGACAATAGATCTTGCGAGCCGGGCGTTTGCCAGCGGCAGGCACATCGACGCGGAACAAAGGTGGGCGCGCCACATACACGTGCCCGGCTTCGATCAGCTTGGGGAAATGGCGGAAAAACAAAGTCAGCAAGAGCACCTGAATGTGCGAGCCGTCCACGTCCGCATCGGACAGGATACAAATGCGGCCATAGCGCAAACCGGACAAATCCGGCTCGGACTGGGCATCATGCGGGTCCACGCCAATGGCTACGGAAATATCATGAATTTCCTGGTTGGCGAACAGGCGATCCCGGTCCACTTCCCAGGCGTTCAGCACCTTGCCGCGCAGGGGCAAGATGGCCTGAAATTCCTTGTCGCGGCCCATTTTTGCAGAGCCACCGGCCGAGTCGCCTTCGACCAGAAATAGTTCGGAGCTCTCCAGATCGTGCGATTCGCAGTCCGTGAGCTTGCCGGGCAACACGGCTACCCCGGAGCTTTTACGTTTTTCCACTTTCTGGGCCGAACGGGTACGGGCCTGAGCCTGACGCACCGCCACTTCAGCCAATTTTCGACCCTGATCCACATTCGCATGCAGATGCAGTTCCAGTGCGTTGCGTACATAGCCACTGACCAGACGCACGGCATCGCGGCTATTGAGTTTTTCCTTGATTTGCCCCTGGAATTGCGGATCCAGCACTTTGGCCGACAGCACAAAACTGGCACGGGCAAAAACGTCCTCAGCCTGCAGCTTGACGCCCTTGGGAATCAAACTGTGCAGCTCGGCAAAGCTGCGCACGGCCTGATACAGACCATCACGCAAGCCCGATTCGTGCGTCCCCCCGGCACTGGTCGGAATCAGATTGACATAAGACTCGCGCACAATCTGAGAGTCCAGGGTCCAGGCCACGACCCAATGAGCCCCTTCACCAGGGGAGAAATTATCGTCATCTTTCGGGGCGTACTGGCGGCCCTCGAATAGAGGCACCAACAACTCCACGCCGTCCATCTCTTCTTGCAAATAACCGCGCAAACCGTCCTCATAGCACCATTGCTGGCGCTGGCCGGTTTTCTGCTGCACCAGCTCCACGGTCACCCCTTCCAGCAAGACCGCTTTGCTATGCAGGATGTGCGTCAGTTGAGCCAGGGGAATCTGGGCGGAGTCAAAGTACTTGGGGTCAGGCCAGACCCGCACACGGGTCCCGGTCTTGCGCTTGCCCACGGTGCCCGTCTGGGTCAGGGGCTGCTCCAGCTCGCCGTCGGCAAACACAATTTCATTGGCTTGCCCGTCGCGCCAGACCAGCACTTCCAGGCGACGCGACAAGGCGTTGGTCACCGACACACCCACCCCATGCAAACCGCCGGAAAAGGCATAGGCTCCGCCATTGAGCTTGTCGAACTTGCCCCCGGCATGCAGTCGAGTGAACACCAGCTCAACCACGGGCGCATTCTCTTCAGGATGCAAGCCAACGGGAATACCGCGCCCATCATCCTCGACCTGGATACCGCCGTCCTCCAGCAAGGTAACGGTCAGGGTGCGGGCAAAACCAGCCAGGGCTTCGTCGGCGGCGTTATCGATGACCTCCTGCACAATATGCAGGGGATTATCCGTGCGGGTATACATGGCCGGGCGCTGCCGGACCGGTTCCAGCCCTTTAAGCACCCGTATAGAAGATTCGTCGTAACGTGTAGTAGACAACTTGATTCCCGGTAGATCGTACAGAAAAACGCTATTTTACGAGTGGTTAGGCGCCAGTGGGGAAACGCTTTATTGGCGCGCGTTGCGCAGTGAATGCACATTATCAACCAGACGCAATGGTATCCTGTCAAAAATTGGCAACAAGACCGTCGCAATTGGCCGTAGAATACATTGTGCTCAGGTCACGCCACACGTATAGTTTTTCGTTATCTTTTATTTTTTTGCATTTTGCCATGAGCGACTCCATCATTCACGTTACAGACGCCTCCTTCGAGAGCGACGTCCTCAAAGCCGACCTTCCTGTTTTGGTCGATTATTGGGCTGCCTGGTGCGGCCCCTGTAAAATGATTGCACCTTTGCTTGATGAGGCGGCCGAACTGTATCAAGGTCGTGTTATCATCGCTAAGCTCAATGTCGATGAAAATCCCGACACTCCTGCTCAATTCGGTGTTCGCGGTATTCCAACGCTCATGCTGTTTAAAGACGGTAAAGTCGCCCAGACTAAAGTCGGTGCACTTTCCAAGTCTCAACTTAGCGCGTTTCTCGACAGCTCCCTGTAATCTCTGATTAACCGCACGCAGGCCCATCGCTGGCCTGCGGTCTGCTGCTGAAAGCCCTTCCCCACACTCATGCACCTGAACGAATTAAAAGCTCTGCACGTCTCGCAGCTGCTAGAAATGGCTGCCACTTTGGAAATCGACAACGCGAACCGCTTGCGCAAGCAAGAGCTGATGTTCGCGATCATGAAAAAGCACGCCAAAAAAGGCGAGCAGATTTTCGGTGACGGGGTGCTTGAAGTCCTGCCGGATGGTTTTGGCTTCCTGCGTTCGCCAGAAACCTCCTACCTGGCCAGCACAGACGATATTTATATCTCTCCCTCGCAGATACGCCGTTTCAATCTGCACACAGGCGACTCCATTGAAGGCGAAGTGCGCACCCCTAAAGACGGTGAACGCTACTTTGCCCTGGTCAAGGTCGACAAGGTCAACGGCATGCAGCCCGAGGCCATCAAACATCGCATCATGTTTGAGAACCTGACCCCGCTGCATCCTGATCAGCCCATGCGCCTGGAGCGTGACATCAAAAGTGAAGAGAACATCACAGGCCGTATCCTGGATATCTTCTCGCCTATCGGCAAGGGCCAGCGCGCCCTGATCGTAGCCAGCCCCAAATCCGGTAAAACCGTGATGATGCAGCACATGGCTCACGCCATCACGACCAATTACCCCGAGGCCGTCATGATCGTCCTGCTAGTGGACGAACGCCCCGAGGAAGTGACCGAAATGCAGCGTACCGTACGCGGCGAAGTGGTGGCCTCCACCTTTGATGAACCCGCGACGCGTCACGTACAAGTGGCCGAAATGGTGATCGAAAAGGCCAAACGCCTGGTTGAATTGAAAAAAGACGTGGTGATCCTGCTGGACTCCATTACCCGTCTGGCTCGCGCCTACAACACTGTGGTCCCTGCTTCGGGCAAGGTATTGACCGGTGGTGTAGACGCCAACGCCCTGCAGCGCCCCAAACGCTTTTTTGGTGCTGCCCGTAATCTGGAAGAAGGTGGCTCCTTGACCATCATCGGTACTGCCCTGATCGAGACCGGCAGCCGCATGGACGAAGTCATCTATGAAGAATTTAAAGGTACCGGCAACTGCGAGATCCATCTGGAGCGCCGCCTGGCCGAAAAACGCATTTACCCTGCCATCAACCTGAACAAGTCAGGTACACGTCGCGAAGAATTACTGATCAAACCCGACCTTCTACAAAAGGTCTGGGTTTTGCGCAAATTCATCCACGGAATGGATGAAATTGAAGCCATGGAGTTTATCCTGGACAAAATCCGGGCAACAAAGACCAACTCCGAATTCTTCGACATGATGAAGAAGTAAATCGAACATCCTGCGCAAGCCTCTCTATACGAGAGGCTTGCTTGCGATGGGCGTATTGATCGGGTGCAATCCCATGCATCCATTCTTTCAATCTGCTGAGTTCTACTCGAAATCTCAGTATTGCAAACAGAGTTCGCTTGCAATGAAATCTATCTCTCTAGAACAGTTCCTAGCCAGAGTGCAGTCCCGCGACCCAAGTCAGCCTGAATTTATGCAGGCCGTACGGGAAGTGATGACCAGCTTGTGGCCCTTCATCGAGAAAAACCCCCAGTACGCCGACCACGGTCTGCTCGAGCGTCTGGTTGAACCCGAACGTGTTATCCAGTTTCGTATTTCCTGGGTAGATGATCGTGGTCAGGTTCAGGTCAATCGCGGTTTCCGTATTCAGCACAATAATGCCATTGGTCCTTTCAAGGGCGGCATGCGCTTTCACCCCTCGGTCAATCTGTCTATCCTGAAGTTCCTGGCTTTTGAGCAGACCTTCAAAAATGCCTTGACCACCCTGCCCATGGGCGGCGGCAAAGGCGGCGCGGATTTTGATCCCAAAGGCAAATCAGATGGCGAAGTCATGCGCTTTTGCCAGGCCCTGATTGTTGAGCTTTACCGTCATCTGGGTCCAGACACCGACGTTCCTGCAGGTGATATCGGCGTAGGCGCGCGTGAAGTGGGCTTTATGGCCGGCATGATGAAAAAACTCTCCAACAGCGCGGCCAGTGTCTTTACCGGCAAGGATTTGTGCTTTGGCGGCAGTTTGATTCGTCCTGAGGCCACGGGCTATGGCACCGTATATTTCGTACAGGAAATGTTGGCACGTAAAGGGCTGTCTTTAGACGGCATGACAGTGTCCGTTTCTGGCTCGGGCAATGTCGCTCAGTACGCCATTGAAAAATGCCTGGACCTGGGTGCCAAAGTGGTGACCGTTTCCGACTCGCAAGGTTGCGTGGTGGATATGGATGGCTTTACGCGTGAAAAACTGGCGGCTCTGATGCACATTAAAAATGTACAGCGCGGCAGCTTGGTCGATTATGCCCAACAACACCGCCTGCTGTACGAGCACGGAAAACGTCCTTGGCACATCCCCGTCGATGTCGCCCTGCCTTGCGCAACCCAGAACGAGCTCGATGGCAAAGACGCCGAAATTCTGATCAAGAATGGTGTGCGTTGCGTCGCCGAAGGTGCCAATATGCCCAGCACGCTGGACGCAGTCGATGCCTTTATCCACGCCAAGATTCTGTATGCCCCAGGTAAAGCCAGCAATGCTGGTGGTGTCGCCGTCTCTGGTCTGGAAATGAGCCAAAACGCCCAGCGTTTGAACTGGACACGTGAACAAGTTGACGCAAAGCTGCACTCCATCATGCGTGACATCCACGAAAATTGTGTGAACTATGGTCAAGAAAGCGACTTCATCCACTACGTTAACGGCGCCAATATTGCCGGCTTTGTCAAAGTCGCCAATGCCATGCGTCATCAAGGTGTTTATTAAGTTTTGCGCCTTGCTCAGTAGTCAAAAAACCGCCCACAAGGCGGTTTTTTTTGTCCACAGAATCCGACATTCATATAACGGCAGCCAGATAAGCTCCCTGAAAAAAGCTCGTCAGCGCTCCACAAAAAATCAAAACCGAGCTTTTTGATCCACCGCCGCTGCCATGGCCTTGCCAATCGTGGCTATGGCCGCATTGCGCGCTTCCATCGAGGCCTTGGTTTCCGTGATGTAGACAGCCGCCACCAGCGGCCCACGCTCAGGGGGCCACATCACCGCCACGACACCGCGTGTGCCGTAAGCGGCTGCCCCGGTTCGGTCTGCTACGGTCCAGCTTTCAGGAACGCCAGCTCGCAACAAGGGTCCGCCCACTTCGTTATGGCGCAACCAGTCAATCAGCCGATCACGGTCTGAGGCTTTAAGCGCGTCGCCCAAAACCAGATTCCGCAAAGTTTGCACCATGGCTTGCGGGGTCGTTGTGTCGCGCAGGTCGCCGGGCGTGGCTTCATTCAAGCTGGGCTCGTTGCGATCCAGGCGCGTCACCGTGTCACCCACGCCACGAAGAAAGGACGTGATAGCCTCAGGCCCGCCCAGAATCTCCAAAACCCCATTAGCGGCACTATTGTCGCTGTTGCGCATCGTGATCGCACACAATTGAGCTGCTGATACCTGCTGGCCGATCAGCTCCTTTGTGGTGGGTGCGTAAGACTGAATGGCCTCCTCCTTGATCAGCCAGGCAGTTTTCATCGCACCTGGCCCTCGGGCCAACAAAGCCGCACAGATCAAGGCCTTGCTGGTACTGGCCATAGGAAAGCGCTCATCGGCACGGTATTGCCACCACTGCCCGTCTGCCGTGTCCAGTACGGCCAGACCAACACGGGCCTGCAAGGACTGTTCGACCTCTTGTACGGCCCGAACCACCGGATGGGTTTGCGCCCCAACAGCATGGAAAGACAGGCCCGCCACAACCAATGTCGCTGCCAGTCGTTTCAGTCTATGTGCGCTCATCGGCCCATCCTTGGTATAAGAGTTAAATCACGAAAAAACCTTGCTGCTACCCTGACGAAGACCTACGCAAAAGCGTTTTGGGTAAAGCGCCTGGTCTCAAGGCTCAATCCGCGGCTGCTTCTCTTTTTTCGCAGTGCTGGCCGCCGGCACCTCCAGCTCTTTGAGCTGCGGATCATCAATCTTGCCTGTCACTGCATAAGAGACAGACAGGTGACTGCTCATTGGGATCTGCATCAACCACTGCGTCAACAAAGCCCCTACCCCTACCATCGGGTTAACCGTGAAATAGGCCGCAATCGCCGCGCCGCTCATATCCAGATTCGGATTGACCACCGCAATCAAATCCAACGTCTCATCCTTGATATCAATCCAGCCTTCCAGGTTGACCGCTCCCGCCGGTCCCTTGATCTGATAATTATCCAGCTCCAGCTTGCCCTGCGACAGGTTCATGCGCCCGGTCAGGCTATCGAATGCAAAGCCTTGCTTCACGGCGCCGAACAGGTCCATATCCAGTCTGCTCAAGCGTGAAATGGACTGCAGGCTGAGCAACTCCAGCAATTTGGCCGAGCGTGATTTCAGGCTAATAAAGCGTCCTTTACGTAGATCCACATTGAACTGGCCACGAATGTTGCGCTTATCAAAAGACCAGGGGAAATTACTCCAGAACAAGGCGGCCTGAACCGTTCCCTCGCCATCTTTAATGGACTCTGTCAACAAGCCGCTGACATCCACAAACTGCCCCAAATTGCTTACCTGGCTATTGGCGAGCAATTCCAGCCCTCGCTGTGGCCCACTCAATGCCAAAGAACCGTAACCGTGCAGTTGCATGCCCTGTGCGTTCAAGGAAACGTTTTCAAGGGTCCATTTGTGGCCCTTTCCTGCGGGCTTGCCTTTGGCTTCCAAAGCACCAAAGCGCACGCCCTGTATCTGCAAATCATCCACCTTGAACGAGATCGCAGGCAAAACCAGATCATCGCTCATGGGCAGGTCGGCGTCGGGCCAAGCCCAATCCGGCCTGCCACCATTCAGGTACAAATGGGAAAAATTGGCGTTGAACATGCCGGTATAGCGGCCACCTTGATGCTGCGCCTGCAAACGCCCTTCAGCTTGCTTGGCCTTCAGGCTCAGAAACAAGCTGCCAGCGGCATCTTCCGTGCTTTCCATCTCCAACTGATCCAGCACTTGCCCTCTAAAAAATGCCTGATCCGCTTTCAGGCGCACCCGCTCCAGCAAAGGCAACAGGGGACGGCCCGACGGAATCAAAGGACTGCCGTCCAGATTCTGACCGAACTCCTCGACAACTCTCTCCCAGGCATCCAGATCCATACGGTCATAGCGGCTATGCAATTCCAGGCCACGTTTGGGCCAACTCACCAGCCCCGGCGTTCCCATGCTGCCACTTTGAAAATAGCTGCCTTGACGGGAACCTTGAGCATGCAACAGGTTCAACAAAAAGGTCTGTCTGTCTTGCAGGCTGATCTGCAAGCGGTCCATCTTGGCGGCAGAGTCGCTGCTCCAATCTGCCTTCAATTTGGCTGCACGCTCAGCAGGTTTGTAGAAAGGCTCGGGCAAGTTCAGCGCCAGCCCCGTCAGATCGGACTCCGCGCCAAAGGAAAAAGAACCCTTGGCATCGAGCTTCATTAATACCTGATAGGGAGTCTGCCCTTGCAGACGCTGCACGCCCTTCAATTCCAGGTATTGCTCCAGACCTTGCGCAGTGATCACACCATTTATGCGCAAACCGGGCTTGCCGGGCTCGAGCACACCACTGATTTGGGTGTCGCCCCCCAGCACCTTGCCCGTCAAGGTTTGGGCACTGACGCCCTTTTCACTGAAGGCGAGCTCGCCCTTTAACGCCGTCAATGACGGAGCTTCAGGCATGTACTGAAACTCGCTATTGTTCATCTGGATTTGCCCCTGTACCTGGGTGTCATCCGCATTATCCAAAGGAACCTGCAATTTGATGGGTACAGTCCAATCCCCTTTAACGCGACTGTCGGCCAGCAAGCCATCCAGCAAGGCGTTCAGGGGGGACTGGTGCACCAGGGCCAGATAGCTGGTCGCTGGAGCCTGAGACACGCCCTCCAGCTTCAGAAAGCTGTTTTGCTCCAAGGACGTGATGTGGGTCTGAATATCGCGCAGCACAATATCCGGCTGCTTGGCGATAGGCATGCGCGCCTGCTGAGCCACAATATCCAGATTATCGTTATGCATGCGTATGCTGCCTTGTATGCCTTCCAGACGTGGCCAGGCCAAACGTTGGGGCTGGGCAGGCTGATAATCCACAATCCCTTCACCCAAAATCCCGACCACTTCAAAGCTGCCATCCGCCGGGCTCAGGCCATACGGGAAGGTGTCCAGGCCACCTTGCAAGCGGATTGTCCCGTCTCGTACCGCCCCCTGTACCAGTCCAGCCTGCATCCATTCACGCGCCAAAGGGTTGACCGTCAAAGGCAGGTAATTCACCAAAGCCGCCAGATTCAGGTGCGTGAATTGCCCCTGCCAGTCAGCCACACCCGCCTCAAACTTGGCATCCTCACGCCAGCCACCTGTTAATTGCGCATCTAAATCAGGATTACGCAGAGCCAGATTCATGTTGCCAAGGCGCAGTCTGGCCTGCTCATCGCGATGAACCATGCCTTGGGCATTGAGCTGATCCAATGCCAAATAGTGGGCAAACAAATCGGGCAGGCGCAGACCAAAGCCATTCATCGACAGCGTCCACTGCACATCGCCACTTTGCTTGCCTTGGGCCAATGCCTGCACATCACGTAAACTGCCATTGAGCTCCAGATGGGCTTGCTCCAACTGCAGGCGATCTTCGCTATCCGTCAGCACGGCCACATCCCGCAATTGGGCTGCCAGTTGCATCTGTACGGCCTGGGCGGCTTGAGGCTGACGGGCCTGGGCACGCACATCGATCCAGCCTCTATCCAGAATCACAGGTACGTCCAGCCAAGGGCGCAGCGCGGGAGTATCGACCCCATTGGCCTGCACCGTCATCTCCCAGGGTAAATCCATGACGTCTACATTTTCTGGCAGACGGCGCTTACCCTGCACCCGTAAGGCCAAAGCCAGGGATTCGCCCAGATCGGCGGGCAAGGCCGTAGCCAGATTGACCTCGTGCCAACCCTGCCTGTAGCCAATCTGCAATTCAATCGATGGCAGAGTCAAGGCAGGCGCGCCACGCAGATCATCCTGCCATTGCAAGGACGTACCCTGAATATGAATGCCACGCTGCTCCAGCAACCAACGAACCGGCCCTTGCCAGACTTCGGGTTCTGCTGGGGCACGGTCATTGTTGAGATCCAGTACCTGGCCCATCACCAGAATCTGGCCCTCAGGATCGCGCCGCACCGGGATCGTCAAACCTTGTACATCCAGCTGGCGCAATTGCAGCGAACCGCTGAACAAGGACTTCCAGCTGATATCGGCTTGCAGCTTGGGCAACTGCAACATGGGCTCTTGCCCTGGCTCTGACAGCGACAGGTTCGTCACAGAAAGATGGGGATTCCAGCCCTGCCAGTCGCCTTTTAATTCTTGAATCTGAACTTGCAGGCCGGTTTGCTCACTGATTTTCTCCACCAGATAGGGGCGCAGATTATCCAGTTGGGGCACGAGCAGATAACGTAGCCCGACAAGGCTTAGCATCAGCGCAAAATAGAGCACTAGCGCCAGTCGCACAAGCCCTCGAACTACCATGCAATCAATTCCCGAGTATAGTTAGATACGGTCATTTCCGGCCTTGTCAGACAAGTCATCTCACTTGTCGTCCCCCCTTATCCGAAAAGCCTCTTATCGTATGAGCCAGTCCATTATATTGAAGCCCGTGATGCAATGGTCCGGCCCCTTGCGTCGAAAAGTAAACGCTCAGCCACAATTTGGGGCGTGGTTGCAAGAACAAGCCCAGCACCCTGTCACCGCCACACTGATTACGCAATGGTATAGGACTTTACTGCCCGAACCCGATAATGATCGCTTGGCACAAGTGCGTCAGGCCTTGCGCCAACTGCGTGAACGGGTCTTTCTGGTACTGATGATCCGTGATATCAATGGTCTGGCCCCTCTTGAAGAGGTGATGCTGGCCATGAGTAGCCTGGCTGATCTGGCCGTGGCACAAGCGTATGAAACCGTCGCCCGACAACTGGCTGAAGTACACGGTATTCCTAAAAACTCGGAAACTGGCTTACCCCAGGAGATGATTATTTTAGGTATGGGTAAGCTGGGTGGAGGGGAATTAAACGTTTCCTCAGACATTGATCTGATCATGCTCTATGACGAGGACGGTGAGACCGATGGCCGCCGCCCCCTGAGCTATCACGAGTTTTACGGCAAAGTAACCCAGCGCATGATGCCCGTGCTGTCCGATACCGACGCCTTCGGGCAGGTATTTCGCACGGACCTGCGCCTGCGTCCGGACGGGGATTCCGGGCCGCTGGCCTGGAGCATGCAGGCGCTGGAAAACTATCTGGTCAACCAAGGCCGGGAATGGGAACGCTATGCGTGGATCAAGGCCCGCCCTATCAAGGCCCAGGCTTTTGAGGGCAGCCGCAGCGCCGGTGATGTGCATCACTTCGAGGCACTGCGTACCCCTTTTGTGTACCGCAAATATTTTGACTTTGATGCCCTGTCTGCCTTGCGCGGCCTGCGCGAGCGCATTCGCCAGGACTGGACGCGCCGCGCCCTGAACCGCAATGGCGTGGAAACCTGGCACAACATCAAGCTGGGAGACGGTGGGATCCGGGAAATTGAGTTCGTCGTCCAGCTCAATCAGCTGATTCGCGGGGGACGACAGCCTTCCCTGCAAACACCCAGCCTGCACAAAGCACTGCAAGGTCAATGTGCGGCCGGTCTGCTGGACCAGGAGGTCTGCGACAAGCTGCTGGCCGCTTATACCTTCTTGCGACGTGTCGAACACCGCCTGCAGTATCGCGAGGACGAACAAACCCATTTGCTGCCCCAGGACGAGGAGCTACGCACCGAGCTGGCGGCCACCTTGGGCCTGAGCCTGGCTGATTTCGACGAACAGTTAGGCCAGCACAGAAAATTTGTCTCGCACACCTTCCGCAACGCCTTCCGTCTGGCAGGCATGGGCGAAGAAGCCAGTACCGAACCTCCTGCGGCGGCTGCACCCGCCCCCGAAGAAAGCAAGGCAGAGCACGATCAGGCTTTGCAGGAACGCATCGAACAATTGCGTCAGGCTCTGCTAAATAGCCATCGTCTGCGCAGCCTGCCCAATGCCAGCCTGGATCGCGTACAGCGCCTGATCCCCTTGGCCGAGGACTACGCCTGCCGCTCCGAGAACCCGGAAGTCACCGCAACCCGCCTGTTCAACCTGATCGAGCTGATCGCCCAGCGTAGCGCGTATCTGGCTTTGCTGGCCGAGTACCCAGATACGCTGGCCCGCGTTGCCCGAATTGTCTCGGCCAGTCCGTGGGCCGCACAGTATCTGGCTCAATACCCGCTCTTACTGGACAGCCTGATCGAATGGCATTCGCTGATGGAGATTCCGGACTTTGCCGCCCTGTCCGAGCAAATGCGCCGCGATCTTGATGCCTGCCGCTTGCCCGATGGCCAAGCCGATGTCGAACAGCAGATGAACATGATGCGCGACTGGCAGCACCAGATCACGTTCCAATTGCTGGCCCAGGACCTGGAAGGTGTACTGACCGTCGAGGCTCTGGCCGACCAACTCTCGGCTCTGGCCGATATGATGCTGGCCGAGACACTGGAACGCACCTGGCCTCTGACACGCCCCCGCAGCCTGGGCCCAGAACACGACTCCTCACCGCACTTTGCCGTCATTGCCTACGGCAAGCTGGGGGGCAAGGAAATTGGCTATGCGTCCGACCTGGATCTGGTATTTCTGTACGACGATCCCAGCCAAGACAATGTAGAGCGCTACATCAAGCTGGCGCGCCGCATGACCAGTTGGTTGTCGGCCATGACCTCCTCGGGACGTCTCTACGATATTGACCTGCGTTTACGCCCCGATGGCGATGCCGGTTTGCTGGCTGTCAGCGTGGATGCCTTCGAGCAGTATCAGACACGGAGTGCCTGGTCCTGGGAGCATCAAGCCATTACCCGTGCCCGTTTCGTGACCGGGGATGCCCAGATCAAAAACCGCTTCGATGACATCCGCCGATCCATCTTATTGATGGAACGGGACCAACGCAAATTACGTGCAGATATTCTGGACATGCGTGACAAGATCAGTGCCGGACACCCCAACCGCAGCGAACTTTTTGACTTGAAGCACGACCGGGGCGGCATGGTGGATGTGGAGTTCATCACCCAGTATCTGGTGCTGTGCCATAGCCGCGAGCATCCCAAACTGCTGGAAAACCTGGGCAATATCGCCTTGCTGGGTATTGCCGCGCAGGCGGGCCTGATCGCGGTCGACCATGCTCAGGAAGTGGCCGATGCCTACCGCGCCCTGCGCCGCCGTCAGCACGCTTTGCGTCTGGAAGGAGCAGAAAAAGCCCGTGTGCCGCAATCTGAGCTGACCCAGGAACGGCAGGCCGTGACACGCCTTTGGGACGAGGTCCTGGGGTACTAAGGCAACAGATTGATTTCACTAAACTTTGCCAAGAATCTACAATAGTCGCATTGATTTATTGTGCGACCGACTCGGGACGCCTTTTTACTCGGATTCAGATTCATGTCCACTCAGCTCAATCGTCCAGTTTTAACCATGCCGGAGAAGCGCGAGAAATTGCTGCTGCACTCCTGCTGCGCCCCCTGTTCGGGCGAGGTGATGGAGGCCTTGCACGCCTCGGGGATTGAATACACCGTTTTTTTCTACAACCCCAATATCCATCCTGTACGCGAGTACGAACTGCGCAAGCAGGAAAACATCCGTTTTGCCGAACAGCACGGCATCGAGTTCATTGACGCCGACTACGACGTAGATAACTGGTTTGAACGTGTACGCGGCCTGGAGCACGCTCCCGAGCGTGGCGAGCGCTGCACGGTCTGCTTTGACATGCGCTTTGAGCGCACGGCCCTCTACGCCCATGAAAATGGCTACGACATCATCTCCAGCGTGCTGGGTATCTCGCGCTGGAAAGACATGAACCAGATCAACGACTGCGGCGAACGCGCCGCAGCCCGTTATCCGGAGATGAAGTACTGGACCTACAACTGGCGCAAAGGGGGCGGCTCGCAACGCATGCTGGAAATCAGCAAACGCGAGAACTTCTATCAGCAGGAGTACTGCGGTTGCGTGTACTCGCTGCGGGACACCAACCGCCACCGCCGCTCGCAAGGCCGCCCTCGTGTCGAGATCGGTGTGAAGTTCTACGGCAAGGACGAACTGGACCTGACACCGCCTCCAGCTCCGGTTCAAGAGAACGCTTAAAAATGGGGATAGGCTGGTGGCTGGATTGATCATCTCACTGGGGCCCATTCCTCTTGAGACCCTAGGCAGGAATGATTTAGAGGCCAGCCGATAGGCACTTAGCCGATTAACCTCCGCCTACGACACGGAATATCAGCATTCATCTAGATGCTGACGGCCAAGCGATCAAACCACTTCAATCCAAAACACCATCGCCTAGTCTCAAAGTCACGTGTTCCAAATAGCAATGAGCACAAAAAAACCGCCTTGGATTTCCAAGGCGGTTTTTCTTTACAACGTCGATGACGAGGTGCAACACGGCAGCCTACTTTAAAACGTCAACTTGAGTGACGCATTAAGCAATCCGGTAGCACCGTCGCCATCAAAGCCCTGCTGATTACTGGATACTGCGGGTGAACGTAAACTCGCCGTCCTTCCAGTCCACAGGCACCACGTCTTTAGGACCAAAGCGGCCTTCCAGGATCAGGCGTGCCACCGGGTTCTCAATATACTGCTGGATAGCACGTTTCAAAGGACGGGCACCGAACACAGGATCGAACCCGGCCTTGGCCAACTGCGCCAAAGCAGCGTCGCTCACTTCCAGATGCATGTCACGCTGAGCCAGGCGCTGATCCAGACGTTCAAGCTGGATACGAGCAATGGACTCGATGTGTTCTGCTTCCAGACTGTGGAACACCACCACCTCGTCGATACGGTTCAGGAACTCGGGGCGGAAATGCTGTTTCACTTCTTCCCACACCACTTCCTTGATCACATCGTAAGGCTCGCCCGACAAACGCTGGATATGCTGCGAACCCAGGTTGGAGGTCATGATGATCACCGTGTTGCGAAAGTCCACCGTACGGCCCTGGCCATCCGTCAAACGACCATCATCCAACACCTGCAAGAGCACGTTAAAGACATCCGGGTGAGCTTTCTCCACCTCGTCCAGCAAAATCACCGAATACGGTTTGCGACGCACAGCTTCAGTCAGGTAACCGCCCTCTTCGTAGCCCACGTAGCCGGGAGGCGCCCCGATCAAACGAGCCACCGAGTGTTTCTCCATGAATTCGCTCATATCGATGCGAATCATGTGATCCTCGGAGTCAAAGAGGAAGTTGGCCAATGCTTTGGTCAGCTCGGTCTTACCCACACCGGTTGGCCCCAGGAACAAGAAGGAACCATACGGGCGGGAAGGGTCAGACAGACCCGCACGCGAGCGACGGATAGCATCCGACACCAAACGTACCGCTTCACCTTGGCCGACCACACGCTTGTGCAGGTAGTCTTCCATTTGCAAGAGCTTTTCACGCTCGCCCTGCATCATCTTGGACACAGGAATACCGGTTGCACGCGAGACCACTTCCGCGATCTCCTCGGCACCGACCTGCGTGCGCAGCAAGCGAGGTTTGTCCTGATCGGCCTTGTCCATATTGGCTTCGGCCGCTTTCAGGCGCTCTTCCAGCTCGGGCAGCTTACCGTACTGCAGCTCAGCCAATTTATCGAACTGGCCCTTGCGTTGCAGCTCAGCCATTTCGGCACGAACTTTCTCGATTTCCTCTTTAACGACTTGCGAGCCCTGAACCGCCGCTTTTTCGGCTTTCCAGATCTCTTCATAGTCGTTGTACTCGCGCTGCAGCTTTTCCATCTCGTCATTGATGGCCTGCAAACGACGCTGAGAGGCTTCATCCGTGTCCTTGATGACGGCTTCACGCTCGATCTTCAACTGAATGATGCGGCGATCCAGCTTATCCATGACCTCGGGCTTGGAGTCAATCTCCATACGGATACGGGCAGCGGCCTCATCGATCAGGTCAATGGCCTTATCGGGCAGGAAGCGGTCCGTAATGTAACGCTGCGACAGCTCGGCCGCAGCCACAATAGCCGGGTCGGTAATCGCCACACCATGATGCAGCTCGTAGCGCTCCTGCAAACCACGCAGGATCGCAATAGTGGACTCCATGTCCGGCTCGTTAACCAGCACCTTCTGGAAACGACGCTCCAAAGCGGCATCCTTCTCGATGTACTGGCGGTACTCGTTCAGCGTGGTGGCACCAATACAATGCAGTTCACCGCGCGACAAGGCCGGTTTGAGCATGTTGCCGGCATCCATCGCACCTTCGGCCTTACCGGCGCCCACCATGGTGTGCAGCTCGTCAATAAAGACAATGGTTTTGCCATCGTCCTTGGACAGCTCTTTCAAGACAGCTTTCAGACGCTCTTCAAATTCGCCACGGTACTTGGCACCGGCCAGCAAAGCAGCCAGGTCCAACACCAGAACGCGCTTGCCCTTCAGGGTTTCAGGCACTTCGTTGTTCACGATACGCTGCGCCAAACCTTCCACGATGGCGGTCTTACCCACCCCAGGTTCACCAATGAGAACAGGGTTGTTCTTGGTACGGCGCTGCAGAATCTGGATCGTGCGGCGAATTTCGTCATCACGGCCAATAACCGGGTCCAACTTGCCCAGACGAGCACGCTCGGTCAAGTCAGTGGTGTATTTGTCCAAGGCCTCACGATTGCTGTCACCTTCAGCGTCACTCACATTGGCACCACCGCGTACGGCTTCAATGGCCGCCTCCAGCGCACGGCGCTGCAAACCCGCATCGCGCAAAGCACGACCGGTTTCGCCTTTATCATCGGCCAGGGCCAGCAAGAACAATTCACTGGCAATATAAGTATCACCGCGTTGAGCGGCTTCCTTGTCGGTTTTAGCCAAAGCGGCTTGCAAGGCCGAACTGAGCTGCTGCTGACCTTCCGCCCCTTGCACCTTGGGCAGATTGGAGATCAGGCGGTTAAGCTCGTTTTCCAGGCGGGGAATGGCAACGCCCGCACGAGCCAGCAAACTGCCTGTGCCTGAATCGGCATCAGCCAGCAAGGCGACCAGTACGTGGGCGGGTTCCAAATAGGGATTGTCTTCGCGAACAGCCAGGCTCTGCGCATCGGCTAGAGCCTGTTGAAACTTCGTTGTCAATTTATCGATTCGCATAGAATTTTCACTTGAGAAAATATGCGAGAAGCTAAAGCAAACAGTTACTAAATACTGCTTGCCCAGATTTCGCAACAAATAACAGGATGAATTGAAGATGAGGACAAAAACCAAGTATTCAAGTGTTTAGATCGCTTTTAAACAACAGCATGCCAAGAGCAGTATTACCGCGCTGTACCCGGCATGGACAGCCGTTTCACGTGTGACAAGAGCCTTAAGAACTAAACATATTAAGGATTAGCGGGAATACCAACCAATAAAAAGCTACAATTACACTTGATTTGACTCAAAGATTTAGCGTTTCGCCATCTGACATTATTCCTTATGCAAAAACGTATCTCGGTTACCGCTGACTCCATACGCTGCTCCAGCTGTATGCTCAATGAGGTGTGTCTACCTCTTGGGATGCCTAAGCACGAAATGGAGCGGTTGGACGAATTAGTCAAGGAGCGCATCCGCATCCCTAAGGGCGGCGTGCTGTTTCGACTGGCCGACTCAGTCGAAGGAATCTATGGTCTGCGCTCTGGTTCGATCAAGATGCAGCTGGAAGATTCCACTGGCCACATTCAGATTACGGGTTTTTTATTACCAGGAGAAATCCTGGGCATGGACAGCCTGGTTGAAAATCGCCATGTTTCCCATGCCATCGCCTTGGAAGACAGCGAAGTCTGTGTGATTCGCCTTGATGATCTGGACCGCCTGTCGGCCCAGTTGCCTATATTGCAACAACAGTTCCGTCGCCTGATGAGCAAGGAAATCAACCGCGCCCATCAGTTGATGATGACCTTGGCTGGACTGCGCTCCGAACAGCGCCTGGCTGCCTTCTTGCTGAACCTGTCCCAGCGTCTATCACTGCTGGGCTACTCCCCTTACGAGTTCATTCTGCGCATGAGCCGCGAAGAAATCGGCAACTTCCTGGGCCTGACGCTGGAAACCGTCAGCCGCCTGTTCTCACGCTTTGCACGCGAAGGTCTGCTGAAAATCTCTCAGCGCGAAGTCCACTTGCTGGATCTGGCCGCCCTGCGCTCTCTGGCAGGCACGGAGTGCGATTGAGCCTCATGGCTGCTGCCTAGGCCTCAAACAGGCTGCTGAACGTCTTTACAGCCCACTATACCGCTCCCCAGCACCCAAGCCCACACAAAAAAAGCACATGCAATTTGCATGTGCTTTTTTATCGTTTGGTGCTTGTCCGAATCAGTCCAGACTATCTGCCGGTTCAGCCAATACCGCTGGCGAACCGGCCGACATATACAAGCTAAGCGCGCACGCAACTGCAACGGCCAACCAAAACAGAAAAAACGCCACCGTATAAAAGGTCAGTCGATCTACTTGCATATGTCCAAGCACAACGATGTCCAACGGGTCTACCAAAGCAAACACAATTGCACTGAGCACCCCGGCGACCAGGAATGAAGGCCACAGTATCCACATCAACGATCGGATGGTCATTCGTACCCCCTTCTTGAACGGAAACATACTTCTCTCAACCCTAGCGTAACGGTGAATCGATTACGTTTAGCGCTGCTCAGGGGCAGGCTCTACCTTGCTGACAACCAGACCCTGCTTGACCCCCCCGTCCGTAATCCCTTGATTACTGAAATTCTGAAAGGCCAAGACAATCGTAATGACGCAGCCCACAATAGCCAGAGCTGGCCCTGCCATCAACAACCATGGCCACGGCTCGCGCCACCAGGGTCCACTGTCCTTTGATTCGTCCATGTTTTGCTCTTTATAAAATTACTGAGGAATGTAAAAACTACTGCGTTCGTTCACGTAGGTCTTGCGGCCCCCGTCGTGCTCGCCTACCGCCTGAATAGAAATATCATACAGGCCCGGCTTGGCACTACTAATTGGGACTTGCACCACGACCGGCAACAGTCTATTGCCTGCAGGCGCCACATGAATGTGATCCTGGCCGTTCTCGGTCAAATGAATGCGCGCGCCTTCCAGACCTGTGACGGACAACTGCAGCTCCATAGCCTCTTCCGAGGTATTGATCACTTGTAGACGGAACACGTTTTCAATCATGCCGCCGGGCACTTCGCGCCCCAGCGCGCCACGATCACGAATCACGTCCACGCGCATGGGCGTACGGGTCGCCAAGGTGTAGACGAAAGCACCACAAATGACGGCCAGAATCAGGATGTAAGACAACACGCGCGGTCGCAGCATGCGACGTCGCACCTGAGACTGCGTCATGCGTTCCTTGATGGCACGCTCTGAGGTGTAGCGGATCAGGCCTTTTTCGTAGCCCATCTTATCCATGACCTGGTCACAGACGTCCACACAGGCACCACAGCCGATACACATGTACTGCAAGCCATCACGAATATCGATACCGGTCGGACAGACCTGAACGCAGAGGCTGCAGTCCACACAGTCGCCCATGCCGGCTTCTTTGTGGTCAATCTTGCGAGATCGGCCACCACGGGTTTCACCCCGCACGAAGTCGTAGGTCACCACAAAGGTATCGCTGTCCACCATGGCACTTTGGAAACGTGCGTAGGGGCACATGTACTTACAGACGGCCTCGCGCATGAAACCGGCATTACCCCAGGTGGCAAAGGCGTAGAACAAGAGCCAGAACCACTGCCAAGGGCCCAGGGACAGAGCGATCAGCTCGCCGCCCAGTTCGCGGATAGGAGCGAAGTAGCCAATAAAGGTAAAGCCGGTCCACAAAGCAATCACGACCCACAGGAAGTGTTTGGTGGCTTTGAGACGTAATTTACGAGCGTTCCAGGCCTGTTCATCCAGACGGATACGCGCCAGACGATCCCCTTCCACCTTGCGCTCGACCCACATGAAAATCTCTGTGTAGACCGTCTGCGGACAGGCGTAGCCACAAAACAAGCGGCCCGCCATAGCGGTGAAAAGGAATAAAGAGAAAGCAGATATCAGAAGCAGCACCGTCAGGTAAATAACGTCCTGGGGCCACAGAATCATGCCAAAGATATAGAACTTGCGTTCCAGCAGGTCAAACAGCACGGCCTGACGGCCATGCCATTCCAACCAGGGCAGACCATAGAAAATGATCTGCGTGAAATACACCATCCAGATCCGCCAACGGGCGAACACGCCCTTGACGGATCGTGGATAGATTTTGCTACGAACATCGACCAGCGCCTTCTCGACTTGCGGAGAGGTTCCACCCGCTCCCTTGGTGTTACGTGGAGGTTGCCACTTGGGCACAGTTCCCTGCGCATTATCAGCGCTGGGTTGGGAAGAATCACTACTCATTGCATGTCCTGAAGGCGTCAGATCAATTTAAAAGACATTAGTTAGCCTGAGTCGGCGCGGGATTGGACAAGCCCCAAACCCAGCCCGCCAGCAACCGGATCTGCTCTGGCGTCAATGCTCCTTTTTGTGCCGGCATCTGGTTCGTGCGGCCCTGCAGCACCGTCTGAACGATAGTGGCCTCGGAACTGCCATACAACCAGTAATCGTCCGTCAGGTCAGGCGCCCCCATCAGCGTATTACCTTTGGCATCCGCGCCGTGGCAGGCAAAACATGCACTGTCGTACACACGTTTGCCCGCAACCAGGCGCAAAGGATCTGCCGCCAGACCAGACAAAGAACGCACATACTGAGCGACGTCCGATGCTTCAGCCGGGCTGAACTGGGACTGTGGCGGCATAATGCCGGTACGGCCTTCGGTAATGGTGTACAGAATCGCATCGGGCTCGCCACCCCACAACCAGGCTTTGTTGGCCAGGTTAGGGAAGCTTGGAGAGCCTTGGGCATCCGAACCGTGACACTGGGCGCAATTGTTCAGGAACAAACGCTGGCCAATTTCACGCGCTTGCGGATCATGAGCAATCTCTTCAATGGGCATTTCGCGGTAACGAGCGTACACAGGCTCCAGACGCTCATTAATTTCGGCCTGTTGCTGCTTGACCTGCTGACCAGCGGTAAAGCCCAAAGTCCCCTTGAAGCTACCCAAACCGGGATACAGCACCAAATAACCCAATGCAAACACACACAGGCCGATGTACATCACCGTCCACCAGCGAGGCACAGGTGTATTCAGTTCGGTCAGGTCACCGTCCCAGACGTGGCCAGTATCTTCCACGTCCACTGTTTTGCCCAGAAATGCGCGCTGGGTAAAGAGCAGCCACAAACAAAATATGATGCCAAGCAAGGCGATGCCGGAGATCCAAAGGCTCCAGCCATTATTAAAAAAGTCACTCATTCGGAACCCCCAGGGTTTTTATCGTTGCTTCCCTCGTCGGGCAAGGCGAAAGGCAGAAGCGCTGCTTCTTCGTTGGCCTGGCGGCGTCCCCGAGAGAACGCCCACCAGCAAATGCCAAGGAAGGTCGCCATCGCCAAAGCAGTCATAACACCGTTGATGATGGCTACCATTTAGAAGCTCCCCTGCTCCACAGCTTTGGCAGCTGCGTCGCGACTGGCCACACCCAAACCCTGCAGATAAGCGACGACCGCATCTTCCTCGGTCTTGCCTACCAATTGCTCGGGAGCGGCATCAATTTGTTCCTGCGTGTAAGGCACACCCAATGTACGCAGCACATTCATGCGATCCTGAATGTTTGCACCTTCCACCGAGTTCTTCTGCAGCCATGGATAGGCAGGCATATTGGACTCTTTGACCACATTACGTGGATTGCGCAGGTGGATGCGGTGCCACTCATCGCTGTAACGCTGACCCACACGGGCCAGATCCGGACCGGTACGCTTGGAACCCCACAGGAAGGGGTAGTCGTACACAGACTCACCGGCCAGCGAGTAAGGACCATAGCGTTGCACTTCGGACTGCAACATACGGATCTGCTGGGAGTGACAGCCAACACAACCTTCACGGATGTAGATGTCACGCCCCATCAGACGCAAGGGTTCGTAGGGCTCGACCCCTTCAGTGGGCTGGGTGGTCGAGTGTTGGAAAAACAAAGGAACGATTTGCACCAGGCCCGCGAAGGAAATCACCAAGATACTCAGAATGATCAGCAGCCCGGTATTTCTCTCGATCGTGGCGTGAGAAAAGCGCTTATTAGTGTCATTAGCCATGATTTACTCCTTAGGCCAGCAAGGTGGTTTGGCCCACCAGCGCTGGGTCGCGGGCATCCGGGTTTTTCAGAGGCACAACGGGGTTGATATCTTTTTGACCTGCACGAATGGTCAGGAACACGTTCCAGGACATGAGCAAGATACCGGCCACAAAGAAGGCGCCGCCCAAAGCACGGATTGCGTAGAAGGGGTAAGTAGCCTTCACGACTTCCACAAAGCTGTACGTCAAGGTGCCATCCACACCGGTTGCACGCCACATCAAACCTTGCATGACACCGGCAATCCACATCGCGGCGATATACAGCACGACGCCCAGAGTCGCCAGCCAGAAGTGCAGGTCGATCAGACGAGGACGAGCCATTTCCGTGCGGCCGTACAAACGTGGGATCAGGTAGTACAAGGAACCGAAGGTAATCATGGCAACCCACCCCAGCGCACCAGAGTGCACGTGGCCCACTGTCCAGTCGGTGTAGTGCGACAGCGCGTTGACCGTACGGATAGCCATCATGGAACCTTCAAAGGTGGACATGCCGTAGAAGGACAGGGCCACAACCATGAACTTCAGAATGGCATCAGTACGCAGCTTATGCCAAGCACCCGACAAGGTCATGATGCCGTTGATCATACCGCCCCAAGAAGGAGCCAGCAGAATCAAGGAAAACGCCATGCCCAGCGATTGCGTCCAGTCTGGCAAGGAGGTGTACAGCAGGTGGTGAGGACCGGCCCACATGTATGTAAAGCCCAGGGCCCAGAAGTGGACAATGGACAAGCGGTAGGAATAGATAGGACGGTTGGCCTGTTTGGGGATGAAGTAGTACATCATGCCCAGGAAAGACGTGGTCAGGAAAAAACCCACGGCGTTATGACCATACCACCACTGAACCATGGCGTCCTGCACACCGGCGTAAGCCGAGTAGGACTTCATGAAGCTGACAGGCAATTCCAGGTTATTGAAAATATGCAGGACAGCGATCGTGACAATGTAAGAGCCAAAAAACCAGTTGGCCACATAAATATGACGCACGCGGCGCTTGACGATCGTGCCAAAGAACACAATAGCGTAGGCCACCCAGACCAGCGTAATCAGGATGTCGATGGGCCATTCCAGCTCAGCATACTCTTTGGAGCTGGTGTAACCCATAGGCAAGGTAATGACCGCTGCCACCAGCACGGCCTGCCAACCCCAAAAGGTAAAGGCAGCCAGCTTATCGCAGAACAAACGGGCCTGACAGGTACGCTGTACCACATAGTAGGAAGTGGCAAACAAGCCAGTTCCACCAAAGGCAAAAATCACAGCGTTCGTATGCAGTGGACGTAAACGTCCAAAACTAAGCCACGGTGTGTCGAAATTGAGTTCTGGCCAAATCAACTGCAAGGCAATAAAAAGGCCTATTGCCATGCCGATGACGCCCCAAAATACGGTCATGATGGTGAACTGCCTCACAATCCCGTAATTGAAGACTTCGGCGTTATTTCCGACTGCATCGGAAGTGCCCATTTGCTTCCCCTAAACAAACATTGTTAATACAAGCGACAACAAGCTACATCATCCCGCAAGTCGATAAACTGCTACTTGATGCTTATCAAAAAACATCGGAAAGCACGCGTTCACGCGTGTTTCCGCCCTGCAGACTGTGTGTCGCCGACCATTTGCAGGGCTAAAAAACAAAACAGTAAGAATCAGGTATCAGGTGGACGCTCTGCGCCCGACAGACCCGCAGTGGAGTCGTCGTCCAGCAAGATGGAATCAGCTGCGTTGCCCGTATCCTCAAACTGGCCGGCAAAAATTGCCCACCAGAAAGACACGCCGATAACAATGACTAGAAAAATGGAGATGGGGATCAGGACCAGCAACGAGCCAAACATCTCAGCCCTGCCTTGCTGCTGGAGCGGTCCACTGGGCCGGTACCTCGCGGCTGCGGCTGCGATAGATACGCCAAGAGTTGGCCGCAACAGCCAAAGAGGACACCAGCATAGAGACGGCAGCCAACCAAGGGGCCACAATACCCATGGCCGCCAGGGGTGTCATCAGCAGATGCCAGACTATAGAACCGTACAGGTTTTGACGGGCGATGCGGCCCGTTTGCTGGGTCAGCTGTACAACTTCAAACTCGCTTTTGGCGGGTCGAGCCAGCAAGCCAGCATGCGCCGAGGCAACGGCTGAAGGAACCGACATAGACATAGCACAGGGACAGCTCATGACCAGCATGGCGACCACCACCGGGACGACATGCGAGGGGTCCATCCAGTACCAAACCAAGCCAAAGGCGGCGGCCAACACCAACTGAATACTGACAAACCAGAAAGCCAAGGTATTGGCATGGCCTGTGACGGACTGACGAAAGCGTTCAATCAGGTCATGGGAGGCGGACTGCGTCACCGACTGGCGCGCGCACAGCTCCAGATAACGGGCCGTCAACAAAAAGGCCACGAACATCGTGACCGAGTCGTAATACACCTCGCCCTGCTGCGTCCAGGTGTTATAGACGCTAGGTAGGAAGGCGCCAACAATACCCAAGGCCACGGGCACATCCATGCCTACGCGACCTTCGGACAAGCTTTTGACAGCCCCCTTCAAGATGGGCCAGGCACAGTACAGGACAACGGGCATGGTCAAGCACAGACCGGCCCAGTTCATGAGCACAATGACTTGCGAGAGAGATTCAATATCTTCAGCACGAGTGCTGAAGGAGCGCATATAGCCGGGAAAAGCAAACATCATCACCTGCATGGCGGCCAGCCAGGACAGACCCAAACGGGCTAATGTGTGCCGCCGGCGTGACCGTTGCTCATCAGTGAGAGGCTTTGGGAGGGAAAAAATCGAATATGCGCGCATGAAAGGACTATAAGCCACTGATATTTCTTCATTCTTGATTTAAATCAATACGACTTTGTTTGGATCCTATATCGTTGTCCATATGCATCTTGTTCAGGCCGTTCCCCCCCCAACACGGCGCTAACTGTTCAATGCTTTCAAGGCTGCTTATTAGCAGCCTTTTTTTTATTCCCAAGCGCAAGGTGGAACAACGATTTTGCATTAGCTAATTACGCCTTGTGCGGCCAAAGTCTAGCACGCCTTTTCTCTATGCAAACGGCTTGATTTTCAAGGATTTTTATCACGAAATGATGCTGCAGCGCGAATGCAAATCAATTCATGAAAGCTTGAATCCTGAATTTAACAATACGCAGGCTTTGCCAGCCACGTCGCAAGCCTTTTCAGGCCTGTTTTCTGCTTCCTTTTCGATACTTTCAAAGTCTGTTCAAAACCCCTTCCAATAAATATCAAGCCTTCAAATTTGATATTTGAAATATGTAGCTTTTAAGCAAAAAAGTGGCACCCAAACAAAAAGCAGCCCACCGACTGGAGCGTACGGTGGGCTGCCTGCAACCAGAAAAGGGGCTATCTACCCTTCCCTGTCCTGCTTATGCCTCGGAGGGCGCGAACTGCTCGGCTTCTGTAGAGCCGGCCAGCGCGGTCGTCGAGGACTTACCGGCTTCAACTGTCTGAGTGACAGCGTCAAAGTAGCCTGTACCCACTTCGCGCTGGTGTTTCACAGCGGTAAAGCCCAGCGGTGCAGCGGCGAACTCCTTTTCCTGCAATTGAACGAAGGCGCTCATCTGGTTGCGGGCGTAGCCGTGAGCCAGTTCAAACATGCCGTAATTCAGTGCGTGGAAGCCAGCCAGAGTGATGAACTGGAACTTGTAGCCCATGGCACCCAGTTCGCGCTGGAACTTGGCAATGGTGGCGTCATCCAGGTTCTTCTTCCAGTTGAACGATGGCGAGCAGTTGTAGGACAGCAGCTTGCCAGGGAACTGACGGTGAATAGCTTCGGCAAAGCGGCGAGCGTATTCCAGATCCGGCGTGGAGGTTTCGCACCAGACCAGGTCGGCGTAAGGAGCGTAGGCCAGACCACGGGCAATGGCTTGGTCCAGACCAGCACGGGTGCGGTAGAAACCTTCAACCGTACGCTCATCCAGAATGAAGGGGCGATCGTACTCGTCCACATCGCTGGTGATCAGGTCGGCTGCGTCTGCATCGGTACGGGCAACCAGAATCGTGGGAACGTCCAGAACGTCAGCGGCCAGACGAGCAGCCACCAGCTTGGAGATGGCTTCACGAGTTGGCACCAGCACCTTGCCACCCAAGTGACCACACTTCTTGGCCGAAGCCAGTTGGTCCTCGAAGTGAACGCCAGCAGCGCCAGCCACAATCATGGCTTTCATCAGTTCAAATGCGTTCAGCACGCCACCGAAACCGGCTTCCGCATCAGCCACGATAGGAGCAAAGTAATCCACGTAGCCTTCATCGCCTGGGTTCACCCCTTCCATCCACTGGATCTGATCACAGCGGGCCAGCGAGTTGTTGATGCGGCGCACCACAGAAGGCACCGAGTTAACGGGGTATAGCGATTGGTCAGGGTACATTTCGCCGGCGCTGTTGGCATCGCCAGCCACTTGCCAGCCCGACAAGTAAATCGCTTTCAAACCGGCCTTGACCTGTTGCATGGCCTGGTTACCCGTCAGGGCGCCCAGCGCATTGACAAAGGGTTCCTGATTGATGGACTGCCACAGACGTTCTGCGCCACGGCGAGCCAGAGTGTGCTCCTCGACCAGAGAACCACGCAAACGAATGACTTCCTCAGCGGTGTAACCACGCTTGATACCTTGCCAGCGTGGATCTTCTGCCCAGCGTTTTTGCAAGTTGCGGATCTCAGTTTCTCGAGCATTCATGATGGACTCCTAAGATGGATTTAACAGTGAACAAGATGACTACAGTCTACCCAAATGCTGCATCGCAACCATGTTTTCTATCTTATATAAGAGTAAATATTTTTTCCTTTTATATCAAATATATAGATAATTTATTTCGAGATATGAAATGACTTATCTGTTTATGAAATGAAAAACAGTGCAGCGCGACAGCCGGTTTTTGCATACTGAGACAAGGATTTCACAATGTGGGATAATCGCCCTTATACCACCCGGCGGGCGCCTGTTCGCTGCACCGGTTTTCTTATCTATTTCTGCAATACCCGCCAATGAGCAACACCTCCCCACTTAAAGACTCGCCTCTTGGACACGATGTGGTTTATCCCACACGGTACGATCCCAGCGTCCTGTTTGGCATTGAGCGCTCCCTGAACCGGCAGACACTTCGCGTTCCGGAACAATGGCATGGTGCCGATATCTGGAATGGCTACGAAATTTCCTGGCTCAATCCAAAAGGCAAGCCCGTCGTCGCTCTGGCGCGGTTTGTCATCCCCTGGAACAGCCCACGCATCATCGAGTCCAAGTCGTTCAAGCTTTACCTGAACTCGTTTAATGATGAGGTTGTGGAAGACATAGCCAGTCTTGTGCAGCGCATGGAGCAAGACTTAAGCACGGTTGCCGGTGCCGCCGTCAACGTGACGCTGATTCCGCTCAGCGCCTTGAATGGTCAGCCTATTGCCCAGTTGGAAGGCCACTGTATTGATGAGCTGGATATCAGTATTCAGGACTACACGCCACAAAGTGGCTTGCTTCAATGCCTACCAGACGCCCCCATCGTGACCGAGTCTCTGGTCTCTGATTTGCTCAAGTCCAATTGCCCTGTCACCGGCCAGCCCGACTGGGGCAGCGTGCAAGTGCGTTACACAGGCCCGCAGATTGATCCTGCTTCCTTATTGCGCTATATCGTTTCGCTGCGCCGTCACACCGAGTTCCATGAACATTGCGTAGAGCGCCTGTATAGCGATATTCAGCAAAGCTGCCAGCCCGAGCGTTTGCTGGTGTATGCGCGTTATACCCGCCGTGGAGGCCTGGATATCAACCCCTGGCGCAGCAGCCATGCGGATAGCGTGCAAGAGCCACGACTGGCGCGCCAGTGATCACTATAACGATGCGCTCAAACCAGAAAGGCCAATGTGCTTTTCTGGTTTCACAGTGCCAAGCTCCACACTAAGACACGACAAGGCCAAGCAAGGCAAGAAAAAGCCCCAAAAACCGATCAAGTTTTTGGGGCTTTCTTTTATGACCGCATCAGACGGTCATCATTGCAAAGTGCATCAGGATTTAGTCGCGCGACTTACTGTCGAGGCCACATACATAGCCAAGCCAGCCGCCGTCCAATACCCGATGGCCGCCCCGTACCAGGGAGCCTGAGTCAAACCCACATCCAAGAGCAAGCCAAATCCCACGGGCGCCAGAGAAGAACCGACGTCCATGCCGGAGTACACCAGGCCATAGACAGCGCCAGTAGAACCTTTGGGGGTGACACGACGTATCAGCATGTCGCGCGATGGTGAAGCGATGCCCGAGCAGAAACCAGCCGCCCCCACCACGAACAAGGCCAGGGAAGGCATGATCCAACCTGCGCCCAGCACCAACAGCAAAGCCCCGGATACGCATAGAGACACAAACACAATCACTTCAGAGCGCGGTGTGGTGGAAGCAATGAAGCCACCGACAAACATGCCCGCCGCCGAGGCCAGCATAAAACCGGACAAGGCCGTGCCTGCCACCACCTTATCAATGCCGTACGTGTTATGCAGCATGGGAATAGTGTAGTTTTGCACGACCGCCATCGCCGCTGTGGCAAAGGCAAAGAAAAGGAAGGCGCCCCATAAGGAGGGACGCGACAGCAAGGTAGACAGTGTCGTCCAGACCGATTCCTTGCTTTGTGGACGAGCCGGCGCCGCACCCGAGGCTGTACGCCCCGCCAAGGCATCCCGGTTTATCAGTACCAACACCAACACAGCCGCAATCAAGGCCGCCGCCGACAATACGGCAACACGCCAGTTGAAATAAATGGTCAGCGTCGTAATAAAGACAGGCGTCAAAGCCCAGCCCAGATTTCCTGTCAAGCCATGGGCGCTAAACGCGTGCCCCAGACGAGCCGAGCTGACACGATGGTTAAGAATGGAGTAGTCCACGGGATGAAACACCGCATTACCTACCCCACCAATCAATGCAGCCGCCAGCAACATGCCGTAGCCATTGGCCATGCCAATCAGCAAAGCAGCGACTACAAAACAGGACAAGCCCACTTTCAGAACCGGCAAAGCGCCGATACGATCAACCAGAAAGCCCGAGGATGCCTGCCCAAAGCAGGAGACCAGATAAAAGGTGGTGACCAGCCCACCCAGCTTCAGGAAGTCGTACCCGAACTCCTGCCCCAAAGCGATGTAAAGCGTAGGCAAAATCAGTTGAAAAAAATGCGAACTGGCGTGCGCAATACCGATAACACCAATCACCTGCCAGTCCTGTGAACCGTCAGGCCCCGCCCCGTCCAGCGTTCTTGTCGATGAATTAGCCATTGGTCTTAACGTTGCTTTTTCTTGATCTCCGGCCAGGCCTTCTGCAAGTAGTAGCACATGGACCAGACCGTCAGGACCGCAGCAACAATAATCAGGGCTTGCCCAATGATCCGTGTCGGCAAGCCCATGACGGGCGACCAGTACAGCAGACAAGGGATGGCAACCATTTGCGCGGCGGTTTTGAATTTACCCAAGCGATGAACAGCCACACTACCACTGGCGCCAATCTTGGCCATCCATTCCCTCAGTGCCGAAATGGTAATTTCACGCCCAATGATGATCAGGGCGATAAACGCATCCACACGGCCAAGATCGAGCAAAACCAATAACGCGGCGCTGACCATGAGTTTGTCCGCAACCGGATCCAGGAAGGCCCCGAACGAGGAGGTCTGGTTCCAGCGACGAGCTAGCCAACCATCAAACCAATCCGTCGCGGCGGCCACGATAAATACGGAGGCGGCCCACAGATCGCGTGTCTCCATGCTCAGCCAACTGGCTGGCAGATAAAACAAGGCAACGATCAGCGGAATCAGGACGATGCGAAGCCACGTCAGGGCTATGGGCAGATTAAAAGGCATAGCTTGGATACCAACCTAATTTAAAACAAAGGCTCTCGCCTATCGTAAAGCATGATAAATGCGTTCGGCCAGTTCAACGGATATTCCATCAACCGCACTGAGCTCATCAATACTGGCATCGGCAACCCCGCTAAAACCACCAAAGCGGGCTAACAGACGCTGACGCCGTTTGGCGCCAATCCCGTCAATATCTTCCAGGCGTGACACATTACGCGTTTTGGCACGTTGAGCGCGCATGCCCGTAATGGCAAAACGGTGCGCTTCGTCACGTACCTGAGCAACCAGCATCAGTGCCGCAGACTCCACCCCCAAAGCCACAGGCGGGCGATCATCGGCAAATACCAGGGTTTCCAGACCTACTTTACGCTTTTCACCCTTGGCAACACCGACCAGAACATGAATATCCAGGCCCAGTTCCACAAAAACCTGACGGGCGATCTCGATCTGACCCTTGCCTCCATCAATCAAAACAATGTCGGGCAAGGGCGCCAAACCCTCTGCAACCCGCGAGAACCGTCGGTTCAGCACCTGGCGCATGGCCGCGTAATCGTCACCGGGCGTGATGCCTGCAATGTTGTAGCGGCGATAAAGCGAATTCTGCATTTCATGGTGTTTATAAACCACACACGAGGCCTGTGTGGCCTCCCCTGCTGTGTGACTGATGTCAAAGCACTCGATGTGCAAGGCATCGAGCTGTGCCTCATCCAGATCCAATTGCAAGGCTTCGGCCAGTGCCCGGGTGCGATCGGCACGGGCGGTCGATTCACTTAAGACCCGGGCCAATGCCAGGCCAGCGTTCTTGGTAGCCTGCTCCAGCCAGATCTTGCGCACACCTTGGGGGCGCACCACGACACGCGCCTTCACCCCCGTCTGCTCGGCCAGCAAAGGCATCAGGTCTGCATCGGGTAAGGCGTGTGAGCACACCAGAACCGGCGGCATGCGACGCTCAAGATAGTGCTGGGCGATAAATGCCGCCAGCACATCACTGGGAGTGTCATCGTTGATTTGTGTGGGAAAGAAAGCGCGGTCGCCCAGGTGACGGCCACCACGCACCATGGCCAGGTTCACACAGAACTTACCACCGGCGTTCAGCACCACGATAATGTCGACGTCTTCCTTGCCCACCTGCTCCATGCTTTGCTGCTGCAAGACAGCAGACAAGGCTTTCATCTGGTCGCGCAACATCGCTGCCTGTTCGAAATCCAGCGAATCTGAGGCCTGCATCATGCGCTCTTGCAGCTCGCCCAGAATTTCCGCCGTATTACCATCCAGAAAACTGATGGCGCGCTGTACATCAAGCTGATACTGCTCGGGCGAGATCAGGTTGACACAGGGTGCCGAACAGCGCCCGATCTGGTGCAGCAAACAGGGGCGACTACGGTTGGCGTAGACGCTGTCCTCACAGGTACGCAAACGAAATACCCGTTGCAGGATCTGAATGGTTTCACGCACCGCCCAGGAGTTGGGATAAGGGCCGAAGAAATGCCCCTTCCCGCTGGTACTGCCCCGGTAATAAGCAATACGCGGCGCCTGGTGGGCGCTGATCATCAAGTAGGGGTAGGACTTGTCGTCCCGGAAAAGAATGTTGTAGCGCGGCCGCAGACGCTTGATAAGGTTGTTTTCCAGCAGCAAGGCTTCAGCCTCGCTGCGGGTCACGGTGACCTCGATGCGCGCGACGCGCGCCACCATATGGGCAATACGGGGACTGCTCAGCGTTTTCTGGAAGTACGAGCTGACACGGCGCTTGAGATCACGCGCCTTGCCCACATACAGTACCTCGCCCTGTTCGTCGATATGCCGGTACACGCCCGGCAGATTCGGCAAATCAGACAGATAGGATTTTAGATTGAAGTCCGCGGGCATATTGATAGTGTTCATCCGCTTGCAAAGCGTCCCAATCCAAGGCTGGCGTGGTGGGCATCAGACGACGAATGCGGTTTTGCGATTCCTCGGACATCGTGAAGTCCAGGCGCGAGAGCAAGTCGTCGGCCAGATCAGGACGATTGCATACAAGCACCATGTCGCAACCGGCCCCCAAGGCGGCCTGAGCACGTGCCAGGATATCGCCCACAACAGTGGCGCCTTCCATGGTCAGGTCGTCAGAGAAAATCACACCATCATAAGCAAGGGCTTTGCGCAGCACGCGTTGAATCCAATAGGGTGAAAAACCGGCTGGCAGTGGGTCAACCTTGGAGTAAATCACATGAGCGGGCATCACCGAGGGTAATTGCAAAGTGCCCAGCCAACCGTAAGGGGCCGCATCCTCATCCAGAATTTCTTCCAGGCTACGGTCATCGACGGGGATCTCGTGATGCGAATCCGCCTCTACCCCGCCATGCCCTGGAAAATGTTTGCCACAAGCGGCCATACCAGCTTTGTTCAGGCCACGAATCAAGCCGGCAGCCAACATGGACACGGCGCGCGGGCTGCGGTGGAAAGAACGGTCACCAATCACTTTGCTAACCCCCCAGTCCAGATCCAGCACGGGTGTAAAGCTCATGTCCACACCGCAGGCGCGCAGCTCGGCAGCCAGCACATAGCCTGTGTCGGCAGCGACGGCAGCCGCCTTGACGGCATCACGCGTCCAGAGTTGACCAAGCTGGCTCATGGCGGGCAAAGTCGTAAAACCGTCTTCGCGGAAACGCTGGACGCGGCCACCTTCGTGGTCCACGGCAATCAACAAAGGCTCATTGCGTACTTCGTGAATGGACTGGCACAGAGCGGTCAGTTGGGCACGGCTTTCAAAGTTGCGACTGAACAGGATCACGCCGCCGACCAATGGATGACGCAGGCGCTCGCGCTCCTGATCCGTCAGAACCATGTCTTGTACGTCCACCATGACCGGGCCCGGAGGCAATACTGCTTGCGAGGAAAAACTCATTTAGTGTCAGACTCAGCTAAGGGTAAAGGGGATACTTCCGGCGCTTTGGCTTCCAGCACCACAAAGGCCATGGCCATATCGGATTCATCCGTCAGGGAAATATGGACGGCCCCGAACCGGGCATCAAACCAGCGGCGCAGATCTGCGGACAGGTGCACCGCAGGACGGCCTCCGGGTGCATTCAGGGTTTGCATGCGCGACCAGGCCATCGGCATGCGCATGCCCAGCCCCACCGCCTTGGAAAAGGCTTCCTTGGCCGCGAAACGGGTGGCCAGATAGCGCAGGCCACGCACCGGATCACGTGCCTGACGGCGGGCGTAGACTTCGCGCTCTTGCTCGCCCAGGATGCGCTTTACAAAGCGATCACCATGACGAGCCAAGGCGCGCTCGATCCGGTCAATACGGATCAGGTCGGTGCCGATGCCGGCAATCAAACCGGGCTGTATTGGGGGCATGATGTCATCGGAAAAAAAACGCAAAAACGGCCTGCGCCGCCTACCAGCTTGCAATGATACCGTGAGAGCGCCGAATACAAAAACGGCCCTGCCTGGGCAGAGCCGTTTTTTTTACTTCAGGCCAGGCACGTTCAGAACGCGCGCTTGTCGATCACGCGTTTGGCTTTACCGGTTACGGTACGCTCGACCATGCCGGAGGACTGCACCCGGATACGTGCGCTGACACCGATAAAGGTCTTGATAGAGTGAGTCAAACGACGAGCCAGTTGCTCGCGCTGGGCTTCATTCAAATGATTGAACTCGGCACGCACTTCCACCAGAATTTCCAGCTCGTCCATATTGCCATTACGGCTCAGAACCAGTTGATATTGGGCAGCCAGCTCAGGCATTTTCAGAACCAGTTCTTCGACCTGGGTCGGGAACAGGTTCACGCCACGCACAATCAACATATCGTCGCTGCGGCCCGTGATCTTGCCGATGCGGCGCATGCTACGCGAAGTAGGAGGCAACAACTGTGTCAAATCGCGAGTGCGGTAGCGAATGACAGGCATGGCTTCCTTGCTCAAGGAGGTAAAGACCAACTCACCGCTTTCGCCCTCGGCCACCGGTTCGCCGGTTTCAGGGTTGATGATTTCCGGGTAGAAATGGTCTTCCCACACCACTGGGCCGTCCTTGCTTTCCACACACTCCATGGCCACGCCTGGGCCCATCACTTCGGACAGACCGTAGATGTCCACGGCATCAATACCGGCACGCTGCTCAATGTCCAGGCGCATCTGGCCTGTCCAGGGCTCGGCACCAAAAATACCGATACGCAGGGAGGTATCGCGTGGGTCCATACCCTGACGCTCAATCTCTTCGACGATATTGCAGAAGTACGAGGGGGTCACCAGAATCACGTCGGGACGGAAATCCTGAATCAGCTGAACTTGTTTTTCAGTCTGGCCACCGGACATGGGGACCACGGTACACCCCAGACGCTCGGCACCGTAATGCGCACCCAGACCGCCGGTGAACAGGCCGTAGCCGTAAGCCACGTGAGCAATGTCACCGGGACGGGCACCGGCCGCCCACATGGAACGGGCAAACAAGTCTGCCCAGGTGGAAATGTCCTTCGCGGTATAGCCAACCACGGTAGGCTTGCCCGTGGTGCCGCTGGAAGCGTGAACACGTGCTACCTGCTCACGGGGAACCGCAAACATCTTGAAGGGGTAGTTGTCACGCAAATCTTGCTTGGTCGTGAAGGGGAACTTGGAAATATCCGACAACTGCTTCAAATCGTCGGGGTGTACGCCCGCTTCATCAAATTTCTGCCGGTAATGCGGCACATTGTCGTAAGCATGCTTTAGCGTCCATTTCAGACGTTCCAGTTGCACGTTACGGATTTCGTCAACACTGGCATGCTCGATGGCATCGCGGCCAACCTGTTCTTTAATTGCTGTCATGGTGTACTCCTGCCCTGCCGCTGGTGTGGTACTACCGACCCCCCCGGGGTCCACAGGGTATGTATCGTCAAAAATTATTTTTTTTCAATCCCGCCCAATACCGTGCCATTTAGCCGGTACGAGCGCCCACGGAACAAGGCAATGCGCTTGTCGTTCTGGTTGACCACCTCGATGTCGTAGACACCGGTGCGGCCTGCCAGGGACGCCTCGACAGCGCGAGCTGTCAGGACATCCCCTTCAAAAGCAGGTGCCAAGTAATCGATAGTGCAACCGGACGCAACCGTCGGTGCATTGCGAGAATTGCAGGCAAACGCAAAGGTGCTGTCAGCCAAGGCAAAGATGAAACCACCGTGACAGGTCTTGTGGCCGTTGAGCATGTCGGCGCGCACCGTCATGCTCATATTGGCTGCACCCGGTGCCACGCTGTCCAGGCTCAGGCCCAGGCCCTGAGAGGCCTGGTCATTGCCATACATATGCTCGCTGACCTGTTGGGCCAGCGTTTGTGGGTCTTCAACAGCAAGTGCGTTGCTTTGCATTACTTTCCTTTGAATTGGGGGGCACGTTTGCCCAGGAATGCATTAACACCCTCGCGATAATCCTCGGATGCACCCAGTTCACGCATCAAGTCGCGCTCCAGATCCAGCTGTTGATCAAGCGAATGGGCATCACTGGCATAAATTGCTTTCTTGGCATAGGCCAGACCTTTGGTCGGCGCCTGTGCAAAATGAGCTGCCAGCTCATTCAGGCGAGCCTGAAACGCGTCGTCATCCACACATTCCCAGATCAGGCCCCACTGAGCTGCCTGCTCGGCCGAGAGCTTATCGCCCAGCAAAGACAGCCCCATGGCACGCGCTGTACCCACCAGACGCGGCAAGAAGAAGGTACCGCCGGTATCGGGCAAGAGGCCCAAGCGGCAGAAAGGCTGGATGAAGCTCGCCGAGCGGGTGGCGATCACGATGTCACCGGCCAAGGCCAGGTTGGCTCCGGCACCGGCTGCCACACCATTGACGCCGACCACCACAGGGGCCGCCAGCGCGCGCAGACGACGCACCAGCGGTGCATAGAATTTTTCAATGGTGGCACCCAAATCCACGGGGGCATCGCCTGCACTCATCTGGCGCTCGGACAAGTCCTGGCCAGCGCAAAAGCCACGGCCATTACCCGTCAGAATCAGTACACGCAAATCGGTGCACTGTTCGACTTTATCCAGGGCCTGAGCCAGCTCACCGTGCATATCGGCCGTAAAGCTGTTGAGCTTGTCGGGACGATTCAAGGTAATGCGTGCTACGCCATTTTCCAGCTTAAATTGAATACTTTGGTCAGTCACCTGGCCACCCTCCTTTAGAAATGCCAGCGAGTCTGAACGACACGGAAACGATTAGCAACATAGGCCGAATCCGACAGGGATGCGTTAGCGGCCGGGTTGGCGCCCGTGCCGTGGAAGTCGCTGTAAGCGGCGGTCTGGTTGATGAACACAGCTCCGGTCAGGTTCAGGGACAGAGACACGCCGGAACGCTCAGCCATGCGCTGGATCTTGGCGGTCACCGCATCATCGGTGCTGTAAGCCGACAAGGTCAGAGCACCGTGCTCAATCACGTTGCGACCGGCCACTTCAATGCTTTGCTCGGTCGAATCGGTTTGCACCACAAACACGATGGGGCCAAACCACTCTTGCTGGATCTCGGGCTGGTCCACTCGGGCCTGCAAGACCAGCGGTGTGCGTACGCGGGCACCGGGAAATGCGGGGTGTTCCAGCGTCTGGCTGTCAGCCAGGATAGGCATGCCCAGTTGGCGAGCCTGATCAATACGCTGTGCGCAGGCTTCGTTTTGCACGGCGCCGGTAATTTCAACGGCACGGGCCGGATCGGACACCAGCTTTTGCACGGCTTGTGCCAAACCTTGAGCGACTTCATCAAAGCTCATCACGCCATCGGCAGTACGGATACCGTCGCGAGGCACATAGATGTTTTGAGGAGCGGTACACATCTGGCCGGAATACAGCGCAAAGGAGAAAGCCAGATTGCGGGCAACAGCCTTGAAATCATCAACCGAATCAATAATGACCTGGTTCACACCGGCTTTTTCGGTGTAGACCAAAGCGTGGCGAGCATTTTCTTCCAGCCAGTTACCGTTCTGGCTGCTGCCGGTAAAGTCGATCAGCTTGACGGCCTTGTTCATGGCCAGTTGCTGGGCGGTGTCTTCTTGAGGCTCGTGAGCGGCCAGCAAGACCACATTAGGATTGAAACCGGCTTCGGCCAGCACGTCGCGGGCGACGGCAACGGTAATGGCCAAAGGCAGGATTGCGCCAGGATGGGGCTTCACAATCACGGTGTTGCCGGTAGCCAGGGAAGCAAACAGGCCTGGATAACCGTTCCAGGTCGGGAAGGTGGAGCAACCAATCACCAGACCTACGCCACGGGGCACCACCTTGAACTGCTTCTTCATCTGGATGGGATCGTGCTTGCCCTGGGGCTTGATCCAGTCAACCAGACCAGGGATACGGGACATTTCCTGCCAGGCATAGGCCACAGCTTCCAGCGCACGCTCCTGAGCGTGAGGGCCACCGGCCTGGAAGGCCATCATGAAGCCCTGGCCCGTGGTGTGCTGCACAGCGTGAGCAATCTCGAAGCTGCGCTGGTTCAAGCGATGCAGAATTTCCAGGCAGATACCAACCCAGGCTTGCGGGCCAGCGTCACGCCAGCTGTCCAGCGCCAGTTGCGACTGGGCCAACAATTGATCCACGGGAACTTTGGGGTAACGAATGCCCAGATCAAAACCAAAAGGCGATTGCTCATTGCCCACTTCTCCTTGGGCGCCTTCCAGCGTCAAAGGAAAGGCTTTGCCGCGGTAGGCTTCAAAAGCAGCCTGACCATCCTGAGCCGCGGTTTCACCGTAGGCGCGCGGGCTGGGATTTTCAGGATAAGCGCTCCAGAAGTTGCGCTCCAGAATGCTGCTCAACGCGTGATCCAGCGTCGCCTGATGCGTTTTGAAAAAATCTGCTGCCATACAATGTGCTCCTGAAACTAGTAGGACGCCAAGCTGGGAAGCTGGCGTCCAAATTCTTGGAAAACCGCTTGTTCGCTGCGGTCTTAGGTTTCCTGATCGAAGTCAATGACCACCCGGTCGGTCACCGGAAAGCTTTGACAACTGAGCACGAAACCGCGGGCTACTTCGTAATCTTCCAGTGCAAAGTTGGCGTCCATGTCCACTTCGCCCTCTACCACTTTGCAACGGCAGGTAGAACAAACCCCACCCTTACAGGAATAAGGCAACTCCAGCCCTTGCTCCAGTGCCGCATCCAAAATACTGCTGTTGCTCTTGCTGATGGTCAGGTTGCGAGTAATGCCATCCTGAATCACGGTCAGCTCGCACTCTTCCTTGCCCGGAGCCTTGCGCGACTCCTCGCCCGTACGCAAGGCACGCGGGCCTTTAGGGGCACCGAACAGCTCGAACTTGATCTGGGATTTTTCCAGGCCATTTTCCTGCAAGGCGGCAACCACCTGCTCGCTCATGTCCTGGGGACCGCAGACAAAGGCCACATCCACACTGGCGGGATCGAACCATTGCTGCATTAGCTGACGTACTTTTTCACCGTCCAGACGACCGTTGAACAAGTCAATATCCTGCGTTTCCCGGCTCATGATATACACGATGGAGAAACGTTCCATATAGGTGTTTTTCAGGTCCTCGATCTCTTCGCGGAACATGATGGCCGAGGAAGCGCGATTACCGAAAAACAGCGTGAAGGTCGATTTTGGCTCGGTATCCAGCGCGGTTTTCACCAGCGACAGAATCGGGGTAATACCACTACCGACCGCAAAGGCGGCGTAACGATGGGCCTGGCTGGGATCAAAGTCCACGGTAAAGTTGCCATCAGGTGGCATGACTTCCAGGGTGGCACCCGCTTGCAGATGGCTGTTGGCCCACGTGGAGAACGCCCCATCATTGACACGCTTGATCGCCACGCGCAGCAAACGGTCGTGCGGTGCCGCACAGATCGAATAGGAGCGGCGCAGTTCCTGGCCGTCCAGATGGGTGCGCAAGGTCAGGTACTGACCGGGGCGGAACTGAAACACATCCTGCAAATCGTCGGGCACGGTAAAAGCCACCACCACGGCATCGCGGGTGCTGCGGGAGACCGAGGCCACAGGAAGGGAATAAAACTGACTCATAGGACTAATGCGCCTTAAAGTAATCGAATGGTTCACCGCAGCTGATGCAGCGATACAGCGCCTTACAGGGTGTAGAGCCAAACTGGCTGATTACCCGTGTATGCGTGGAGCCGCATTGAGGACAGGCCACCACGGGCGCCTCGGGCTGACGCAGCAAACCAGAAATATCAACTGCACTTTGGGCCGGAGGAGCGATACCGTAGTCGCGCAAGGCCACTTTGCCCTGCTCGCTCATCCAATCGGTCGTCCAGGCCGGTGATAACTTCGTCTCTACCCGAACCTGCTCGATACCGGCCTGTTGCAAGGCCTGTTCAATCGAGTGGCTCATCTCGTACATCGCCGGACAACCGGAGTAAGTCGGTGTGATGGTGACCACACACACGCCCTGCTCCCAATTCACGTCACGCACAATGCCCAGGTCCAGCAAGGAGATCACGGGGATCTCCGGATCTGGAACCGTGGCCAATACTTGCATGACCTGCTCGGTGCTCCAGGTCTGTGTCATGACGATCACCAAGTGGCGTCGGGGTACATACGTGGCAGATGCTGCATTTCCGCCAGCAGATACCCTAACGCTTCCGTGTGGCGGCCTTGTGGACCACCGCGATAAGCCTTGTGCTGAGCATCCTGCTCGGCCGGGCAACGCAAGGTGGCACGCTCGAGCGCATTTTGGATGTATTCCAGGCAAGGCTGCCACAGACTGGCCATCAAAGGCACGGCTTGGCGCTGAGCCAGTTCCTCGGTGATCTCGTCATCCAGAAACAACTCACCCAGGTAGAACCAGGCATCATCAATGGCTTGCTGCATGCGTTTGTGGCTCTCTGGCGTACCGTCGCCCAGGCGCACAATCAGGTCGGTCGAGCGCCGCAGGTGATACAGCACTTCCTTATGCGCCTTCTGGGCAATTTCACGAATCTGCTCGTCGCTGGATTCGATCAACTGCTCCAGCAGGAAGCAATGCCAGGCATCAAACAGAAACTGACGTGCCAGCGTGTCGCCATAGTGACCATTCTCGCGCTCGACCAGCAGGTAGTTGGTGTACTCGTGAACATCACGGTGATAGGCCAGACGATCTTCGTCACGGCCCTGGCCTTCGGTTTCGCCAGCCAGAGTCAGCCACATGCGAGCCTGACCCAACAGGTCCAGTGCGGTATTGGCACAGGCCAACTCTTCTTCCAGAGCCGGGCCGTGGCCAGTCCACTCACCCAGACGCTGTGCCAGCACCAAGGTGGAATCGCCCATGCGCAGGGCGTAAGAAAACAGGGCTTTGTCCATGCCGGTTCCTACATATTGATGCCGTCAGGCATTGGGAAAAAAGTAGGGTGGCGGTAGACCTTGCTGTTGGAAGGCTCGAACAGCGGGCCTTTGTCGCCAGGGCTGGAGGCCGCGATATCGGCGGCACGCACGACCCAGATGCTCACGCCTTCATTACGGCGGGTGTACACATCGCGGGCATTGTTAATCGCCATTTCGGCGTCCGGAGCGTGCAGGCTGCCCACATGTTTGTGGGCCAGGCCGTGCTGGCTGCGAATGAAAACTTCCCACAGGGGCCAATCGCTCTTGCTCATAACTGAAAATTCCTTGCTGTGCAGCGGTGCTGTCAAAGCGCCTGCTGCGAATCGGATCGAATCAGAAACCGTACCGGCTTCTTAGCCTTGATGATCAGGCTACCTTGCGGACGCCTTCCTGCTTTTGGGCATGGGCATCCAGTGCATCACGGAACCAGGCGCCATTTTCGTGGGCCTGGACTCGGGCTTGGAGTCGCTCACGATTACAGGGACCATTGCCCTTGATCACTGCCCAGAATTCTTCCCAGTCAATCTCGCCAAAGTCGTAGTGACCGCGCTCTTCGTTCCAGCGCAGATCAGGGTCGGGAATGGTCAGGCCCAGGTACTCGGCCTGAGGTACGGTCTGATCCACCATCTTCTGACGAAGTTCGTCGTTGGAGAACAGCTTGATTTTCCACTGCATGGACTGAGCGCTGTTGGTGGAGTCCGCATCGGAAGGACCGAACATCATCAAGGCAGGCCACCACCAGCGGTTGATGGAATCCTGAACCATCGCCTTTTGCTCGGGCGTGCCATGCAAGCACATCTGGAGCAGCAAGTCGTAACCCTGGCGCTGGTGGAAGGATTCTTCCTTGCACACACGTACCATGGCACGGGCGTAAGGACCATAGGAGCAACGGCACAGCGGAATCTGGTTAATGATGGCTGAGCCGTCAACCAGCCAGCCGATCATGCCGATATCGGCCCAGTTCAGTGTGGGGTAATTAAAAATGCTGGAATACTTGGCTTTGCCCGACAGCAAGTCATCGACCAGCTTGTCACGGCCTACGCCCAGTGTTTCGGCAGCGCTGTACAGGTACAGACCGTGACCGGCCTCATCCTGCACCTTGGCCATCAAGATGGCTTTGCGTTTGAGCGAAGGGGCGCGGGTAATCCAGTTGCCTTCAGGCAGCATCCCGACGACCTCGGAGTGCGCGTGCTGAGAGATCTGGCGCACCAAGGTTTTGCGATAGGCTTCGGGCATCCAGTCCCTGGCTTCGATGCGGACACCCTCATCGATGCGCTCTTGGAACCGACGTTCTTCGTCGGACATCTGCTCGACATCCTGGACCTGCTTGACGCCTGTCTCTACAAGTTGTGCATACATGACCATCCCCGGTAAGAGTGCTGAAAGCGCCCAAACAAATTTTGTTTCGACGCAAACCATATACACTTCATTATTTAATACGAAAAATGTGATGTCAATCGCAAAACCGTATCATATGAGCCCAGAACAGATACTTTAAGGGTAAATACTTAGACGTAAAAAAACCGAGGAGCGACAAATCGCTATCCTCGGTTTTAATCCAGCCAAAGCGCCCCCACCTAGAACAGGCTGCCCGATTACCTATCTGGCTCGGACCCGCGCAACATCGACCTTGCCTGTTCTTGCTGCTTACAGACGGATGAAGTGCTCGCGGTAGTGTTTCAGCTCGTCAATGGACTCATAAATATCGGCCAAGGCCTCGTGACGGCTTTGCTTGACGAAACTTTTAACCACTTCAGGCTTCCAACGCAAGGCCAGCTCTTTGAGCGTACTGACATCCAGATTACGGTAGTGAAAGAAGGCTTCCAGGCGGGGCATGTAGCGGTACATGAAACGGCGGTCCTGACTGATGGTATTGCCGCACAAAGGCGATTTGCCAGCCGGTACGTGCTCTTTCAGGAAGTCCAGCAACTGGTCCTCGGCCTGCGCCTCGGTCAGGGTAGAAGCTTTGACCTTGTCGATCAGGCCACTGCGGCCATGCGTACCCTTGTTCCAGGCGTCCATGCCATCGAGCAATGCATTGCTTTGATGAACCACCAGAACCGGGCCTTCGGCCACCAGAGTCAAGTCTGCTTCTGTTACCACGACCGCAACTTCAATGATGCGCTCTTTGTCCGGATCCAGTCCTGTCATCTCCATATCGAGCCAGACCAGACGCTGTGTATGAACCGCCATATAATCATTCCTCAAAACGCCCATTTTACATATAGCCACCTACATGCTGACCTTGTTGTTCATTATCTTTCTGCTTGCAGACGTTTTGCTGCGCTTTTATCTAGGCCTGCGGCAGATCCGGCACGTTTATCGTCATCAAAACGAGGTGCCTGCCGAGTTTTCCGAACGCATTGGCCTGCATAGCCATCAACGTGCAGCGCGCTACACCATCGCACGCACCCGACTGGGCTTGAGCGAGCGTCTGGTCGAAGCCCTGGTGCTGCTAGGCTTTACGCTGCTGGGAGGCTTGCAATGGCTGGATGTCACGCTGGGCAACTGGATCAGCCATGAGCTGCTGCGTCAGCTCGCCCTGATTGGCGCGGTATTAGCGATTATGGGGGTCGTAGGCCTACCTTTTGCCTGGTATCGCAAATTTGTACTGGAAGCACGCTTTGGTTTTAACCGCATGAAGCCCGCGCTGTTCTTTGCCGATATCGCCAAAACGCTGCTTATCGTCCTGATTCTGGGTACCCCCTTGTGTGCCGCCCTGCTCAGTCTGATGGATTGGGCTGGCCCATCCTGGCCCTGGTACGGCTGGGGACTGTGGCTGGTTTTCAACCTGCTAGTGCTGTGGCTGTACCCGCGTGTTATCGCCCCCATTTTCAATACATTCAAACCGCTGGAAGATACCAGCCTGCGTGAGCGCATCAATGCCCTGGCGCAGCGTTGCGGCTTTCAGACCAATGGCTTGTACGTAATGGATGGCTCGCGCCGCTCCGCCCATGGCAATGCGTACTTCACCGGCCTGGGTCGCCAAAAACGCATCGTATTTTTTGATACCTTGCTAAACAAGCTGCAACCCGAAGAAGTGGAAGCCGTGCTGGCGCATGAGCTGGGTCACTTCAAACATCGCCATATACAACGTCGCCTGCTGATCAGCGTGCTCACATCCCTGATCTTTTTCCTGCTGGCTGGCTGGGCCTGGGGCAAGGTGGGTTTTTATACCGGGCTGGGCGTCATTCCCCAACTGGGCCGCCCCAACGATGCCCTGGCTCTGATCCTGTTCTTCATGGTGGTACCCACCTTCACCTTCTGGATGGGCCCCTTGAGCGCCCTGCTCTCTCGCCGGGATGAGTATCAGGCCGACAGCTTTGCCGCCCAGCACAGCCAGGCCCAAGACTTGATCAGCGCCCTGCTCAAGCTCTATAACGACAATGCCGCAACCCTGACACCCGACCCTGTGCACTCTGCCTTTTACGATAGCCACCCCAACGCGATTGATCGCATCCGACACCTGAAAAGCCTGGCATGACATCTCACTATATTAGCGGTCTGGTGACCGCCGCCCACGGTCGCCACTACTTTGTCGAGCTGCCTGATGGCGAAACCATCAAGTGCTTTCCACGCGGAAAAAAAGCCGGAATTGCGGTTGGCGATCAGGTCAATGTACTGATGCAGGCCAAAGGAGAAGGCTCTATTGAAGCGGTGCAGGAGCGACGCAATCTGCTGTATCGCTCTGACGATTTCCGCACCAAACAGTTTGCGGCCAATATCGATCAGCTTCTCATTGTGGTCGCGCCCGAACCTGCTTATTCCGAAGACCTGCTGGGGCGCGCCCTGGTCGCAGCCTGGAGTGTAGATATTGAGCCGGTGATCATTCTGAACAAAGCCGACCTGGGCACCCATCTGGAACGAGCTAGAACCAAGCTAGCCCCTATTGCCGCTCTGGGTGTGCCTATTCTGGAAATGGTTGCACTGGAGCCGGAACAGACACGCGCAGCCTTGGCCCCTTGGCTGGCGAACAAACGCACCTTGCTGCTGGGACAAAGCGGCATGGGCAAATCCACCTTGCTCAATGCCCTGGTCCCGGATGCAGGCGCACTAACCCAGGAATACTCGCAAGCTTTAGGCGCAGGCCGCCATACCACCACCAGTACCCGCCTGTATCACCTGCCCAATAGTGGCGACCTGATCGACAGCCCCGGTTTCCAGGCCTTTGGCCTGTCGCACATGACACAGGAAGATATTGCGCACGGTTTCCCCGACTTTCGCAAAGCCGTGGAGTCCTGCCGCTTTTATAACTGCACCCACAGGCATGAGCCGGGCTGTGGCGTACTGGCCGCTATCGAAGCAGGCAGCATCCACCCTGAGCGGCACGCGCTATACCAACGACTACTGGCCGAGCACGAAAACAAGCCACGTTATTAAGGGAATGAGGGGCGAAACACAACGCCCCTTTTTTTTGAAGGCAGGATCCGCTGCTAGAGTGCCCGCTTGTCAGGCCTGATTACAGGCCGTTGGACCGAGTATCCCCGCCAGCGGACAACTGCACCCAGGCAGCCGACAAATGGTGGTAGAGATTGCGGATCAAGACCGCTGTGGCACCCCAGATAAAATATGAGCCCCAAGGAATCGAAAAGTAATAGCGTCCCGCCCCATCCGGCAAATCCGCGTGGTGCAACTGATGGCGCTGCGGGTCTAACAAGACCGACAAGGGCACTTCAAAAACCTCGGCCACTTCGGAACTATCGGGCAAGACCTGAAAGCCCTCTTGCAACTCGCCAATAATGGGGCGCATTGCAAACTGGGTACTGGTGACAAAAATAGGATGCTGACCCAGGTAACGCACAAAGCGCGGCTCGATGCCGATCTCTTCCTGGGTTTCACGCAGGGCCGCTTCTACGGGCCCCAGATCCGACGCCTCTATACGCCCACCAGGAAAACTGATCTGCCCAGCATGGTTATGCAAATGCATGGCCCGACGTGTAAAATGACGGTGGGCCCCTCCGGGCGCTGCATCACGCCAATACACACGGCGGAGCGCACATTCATGGAACCGGGCAAAAACTCTGGATAAAAGGAGCCGCGAAACAACGGCTCGACCTGCCACTGGATGGGCTGGGCAAAGGCACTACGCAGAAAATCCAGTTGTTGGGCCTGAGCAGGCAATTCAGGCAAAGCGTCTAATGCAACCAGGGGCTGGCTGCGAGGGTCGAACCCAGGAACGATAACGGGCCTGATACGAGGCTTATCCATAAGAACGGGTAGTGATCCCACATAAAGACAAAGGCACCCGCCTGGGTGCCTTTGCATCGCTGTTCGCTAGGGGATTAGTTACCCGAACGACGAACGAGTTTTTCTTTGATGCGAGCGGCTTTACCCGAGCGTTCGCGCAGATAGTACAGTTTAGCACGACGTACAGCGCCACGGCGCTTGACTTCGATGCTGGCGATCTGCGGGGAGTACAGTTGGAATGTACGCTCAACGGCTTCGCCAGAAGAAATCTTGCGAACGGTGAAAGCAGAATTCAGACCACGGTTGCGACGGCCAATAACCACGCCTTCGTAAGCCTGCACGCGCTTGCGTGTACCTTCAACCACGTTTACGTTCACAACAACAGTGTCACCAGGACCGAACTCGGGAGGCAGCTTGCCACCGGTCAGGCGCTGGATTTCTTCTTGCTCAAGAATAGCGATCAAATCCACGATTGACTCCAAAACCATCGTATCAGCCGCACACATTATAAAAATCGCGCTGACAGAGGATGAAAAAATGATTAGCCAATGATTCTATCAGTAAAAGGCTTAAATCACCAAGCCTTTTGAGTGATTACGGCTGCGTTTCCAGGCGTTTAACTACGTTAAAATACGACACTTTGGGCATCATGCCCCTGTATTAAACGCAGTAAAAGCGCAGATTTACTCGCTTCGCCTCTCCCTTGGCAAAAAGGGCCGACCTTATTAAAGGACACAGTCTATGCATGCTGAATACAAAGTTCCTGGCGGCAAGCTGGTCGTGATCGATCTGGATGTCAAAGACCATATGATCGAACAAGCACGACTGAGCGGCGATTTCTTTCTGGAACCTCCCGAAGCACTGGGCCTGATCAATCAAGCCCTACAGGGCTTGTCCGTCAATAGCAGCGCCGAAGAAATTGCGGCTCACGTTAGCCGCGCCCTACCTACCAACATCGATATGTTCGGCCTGGACTCGCAGGCGATTGGCGTGGTCGTGCGGAGGGCCTTGGCATGATGAGCTGGAACGAGTTGCCTTGGGAGCTGATCCATATGGAGCCGCAGCCCGCTGCCCTGCATATGGCGCTGGATGAAATTATTACCCAGGAAGTCAGTGAAGGCACCCGCGCCCCTACCCTGCGTATCTGGGAGTGGCAGGAAGCTGCTGTAGTGATTGGACGTTTCCAGTCCCTGCGAAATGAAATTGAAGCCGAGGCCGCCGCCCATCACGGTATTCGTGTGGTGCGTCGCATCAGTGGCGGTGGCGCCATGTTTATCGAACCTGGCAATACCATTACCTATTCGCTTAGCGTACCCAAACAATTTGTAGCTGGCATGACCTTTCAGGAGTCCTACGAGTTTCTGGACTCATGGGTCATTGAAGCCCTGCGCGACATTGGTATTGATGCCTGGTACCAACCGCTGAACGACATTACCAGCGCCGGTGGAAAAATTGGGGGTGCCGCACAAGCACGACGTGGCAATGCCGTCTTGCATCATGTCACCATGGCCTACGACATTGATGCTGACAAGATGTTGGAAGTTCTACGCATCGGCAAAGAAAAGCTCTCGGACAAAGGCACTACCAGTGCCAAGAAACGCGTGGACCCTATCCGCAGCCAAACAGGTATGAGCCGTGAAGCGGTTATAGAAGCCATGCTGGATATATTCCGCAAAAAGACGGTTCTTAACCCCGGCACACTACCCACTTCAACATTGGAACAGGCCGAAAAACTGGCACGCGACCGCTTCCTGTCAAACGACTGGACACAACTGGTGCCCTGATCGCCCCCTCTGGAGCAGCACAAGGACGTGGCTTCAAAACCCGCCCATGCTGCCCAACCATAACAAGCCAGGAATACTGGCACCCCACACAGCAACCAAACACACATCCATGACCTTGGCTTTGAAAGACAAGGGCTTGTTAAATGGACTGGAAGAAGCTGCAGAGCGAACCGGGCCACGGAAACGTGGAGTGGCTTGCGGACGGTAATGACGGCTTGGACTAGACATGGCTAACTCCATTTACTGTTTTCTTATACAGTACTGTACTTAAAACCAGCAACCAGTGCAATCAGTACCTGTCATGATGTTGCGCTTGCCCCACTGACACACTGCAAACCCAGTCCTGACGCCACTTACAGCCAATTGACCATAAAGCGTACCATCCCTGCCCTAACCGTCTTCGCGACTGAAAAGCCACTTGCATCCAGTGCTTTGCACAGTAGTTCCATACCGTAACGATGCCCACAAAAAAGCCCTCGTGCCATAAGCAGGAGGGCTTTCTGTCTGAGCCTAAAGGCCAAGTAGCAATTACTTGTTAGGCTGAGGCGTCACACGCAGGTAGGGACGAATCTCGGTGTAGCCTTTAGGGAACTTCTGCTTCAGAACTTCAGGATCTTTCAGGCTAGGAACGATAATCACATCGTCGCCGTCTTCCCAGTTCACTGGCGTAGCCACGCTGTGGCTGTCGGTCAGTTGCAGGGAATCGATCACGCGCAGAATTTCGTTGAAGTTGCGGCCCGTGCTGGCAGGGTACGTAATGATCAGACGCACTTTCTTGGCAGGGTCGATGATAAACACCGAACGCACTGTCACGGTGGTGCTGGCGTTGGGGTGGATCATATCGTACAGATCCGACACCTTGCGGTCCGCGTCAGCCAGGATGGGGAAATTAACGGTGGTTTTTTGAGTTTCGTTGATATCGTCAATCCACTTGCCGTGGGAATCAACATCATCAACGGAAACAGCAATTACTTTTACGTCGCGCTTGGCGAACTCGTCCGCCAGCTTGGCGGTATAACCCAGTTCGGTGGTGCACACAGGCGTAAAGTCGGCTGGGTGGGAGAACAAGACGCCCCAGCTATTACCCAGAAACTCGTGAAACTTGATGGTGCCGGCGGAGGATTTTTGTTCAAAATCAGGGGCCAGGTCACCCAGACGAAGTGTAGCCATTGCGTTCCTCTTTTTGAAATGCAGCCGCGATCAGGAGATCGTCAACTTAAATGATCAGGACTAGTCAGATGATTTTGTCAGTATAAAGAGCGCGTTTCAAATAATTTAAAGCTATATCAATATACCGAAAAAAGGCCCGGCAGCCAAACAACTGCACGGGCCTTGATGGCTTGAGCCAGGTCGGCTTACAGCAGTTCGGTCGTCAGGTAAGGCATCAGCTCCGCACCATCAGCCACGGATTGAGCCAAAGCATTAGCACGTGGCAACAAGTGGCTGGCAAAGAACACGCTGGTCGACAGCTTGCGGCGCAGGAATGGATCCTGATCACCTTCGCTCAGTGCTTTTTCTGCTGCCAAGGCGGCACGAGCCATCTGCCAGCCGGTCAACACATAGCCGGACAGCATCAGGAAAGGTACGCTGCCCAGGAACACGGCAGGCAGGTCTTTCTGAGCGTTCATCAAGGTGAACATGGCAGCACGTTCCACACTCTTGACACCTGCCTCCAAACGATCAGCGATCAGGGTCAGTGCAGCTTTGTGCTCACCACCTTGAGCCGCACGTTCACGCAGCTTGGCAACAGTCGCGCCCAGCTCCGGAGCCAGGCCCTGGATCACAGCGCCGGCATCACGCAGCACCTTGCGACCGATAAAGTCGTTGGCCTGAATGGCAGTGGTGCCTTCATAGATAGGCAAAATGCGCGAATCGCGGTAGTGCTGGGCCGCACCGGTTTCTTCGATAAAGCCCATACCGCCATGCACCTGCACACCCAGGGAAGTGACTTCCAGAGACATTTCAGTGCTGAAACCCTTGACCACAGGCACCAGGAATTCGTACAGAGCCTGATAACGCTTGCGGGCATTTTCATCTGCACTGTGACGCGCCTTGTCGTTCACACCAGCGGCGAAGTACGCCAACGCGCGGGAGCCTTCCGTCAGGGCACGCATTTGCACCAGCATGCGCTGCACGTCGGGGTGATGGGCAATCGACACGGCCTTGCCGCCAGTCAGAGGCGCACCCTGCACACGATCGTTGGCGTAGTCAAGGGCCTGCTGGAATGCACGTTCGGCCACGGCGATACCCTGCACGCCCACCGCGTAACGAGCCGCGTTCATCATGATGAACATGTACTTCAGGCCTTCGTTTTCCTTGCCGACCAGATAGCCGACAGCGCCCTCGCCCACATCGCCTTTGCCTGAGCCATACAACAGTACAGCGGTTGGGCTGCCATGAATGCCTAGCTTGTGCTCCAGCGATGCACACCAGACGTCGTTACGAGCGCCCAAAGAGCCATCGTCTTTCACCATGAACTTGGGCACGATAAATAGCGAAATCCCTTTCACGCCGGCAGGTGCGTCGGGCGTGCGGGCCAGCACCAGATGGACGATGTTCTCGGCCATATCGTGCTCACCGTAAGTGATGAAAATCTTTTGCCCGCTGATGCGATAGCTGCCGTCATCTTGAGGAACTGCGCGGCTGGCAACCTGGGCCAGATCCGAACCGGCCTGAGGCTCAGTCAGGTTCATGGTGCCGGTCCAGCGGCCTTCCAGCAAAGGCGGCAGGAAGCGTTCTTTCTGTTCGTCTGAACCCACCATAGACACGGCTTCGATCACGCCATCGGTCAGCAAAGGACACAGGGAAAAAGCCAGGTTGGCGGCATTGATGTTTTCACACGCCACGGCACCGATCAGCTTGGGCAGGCCTTGGCCGCCCAGTTCAGCTTCGTGCTGCAAACCTTGCCAGCCGGCTTTGGCAAATTCTTCAAAGGCTTTTTTAAAGCCGGGTGTGGTGGTGACCACACCGTCATTCCATTTGGCACCATTCTGATCACCGGCGCGGTTCAAAGGTGCGACTTCCTGCTCAACGAAGCGGGCGTTCTCATCAATAATGGCATCGATCAACTCGGCCGAGAAATCCTCAAAGCCAGGCAATTCCAGCACACCAGGTAGATCAGCCAGCTCTTTAAGTGCAAAGCGGATGTCTTGGGTGGGTACACGATACGTCATGAACACTCCTACACAGAAACAAAAAGGACCGAAGCCACAACCAGGCCCCTGGGGTATACGCACTGAAAAAAAGCCTGCTGGAAAAGTATCCAGCAGGCCGTTTGGCGCTTAGAGCGCTTTTTCTAACTCAGGCACAGCCTCAAACAGGTCCGCGACCAAACCGTAGTCAGCCACGCCAAAAATAGGCGCTTCGGGATCTTTATTGATGGCCACAATGACCTTGGAGTCCTTCATGCCAGCCAAGTGCTGGATGGCACCAGAGATACCCACAGCCACGTACAACTGAGGAGCGACGATCTTACCGGTCTGCCCCACCTGCCAGTCGTTCGGTGCATAGCCGGCGTCCACTGCAGCGCGCGAGGCACCCAGGGCAGCACCCAGCTTGTCAGCCAGACCGTCCAGCAATTTGAAGTTTTCGGCGCTGCCCATACCACGGCCACCGGACACGACCACACCGGCACCTGCCAGTTCAGGACGGTCGCTCTTGGCTACTTCACGGCTGACGAACGTCGAACGGCCCGAATCTGCCACAGCGCTCAGCTCCTCAACAGCGGCACTACCACCTTCAGCGGCCACAGCGTCAAACGCGGTGGTACGCACGGTGATCACTTTCACGGCATCGCTGGACTGAACGGTGGCCACAGCGTTACCGGCATAAATCGGACGGGTGAAGGTGTCTGCCGACTCGACGGACAAGATGTCCGACAATTGGGCGACATCCAGCTTAGCGGCCACGCGAGGAGCAATGTTCTTGCCCGAAGCGGTGGCAGGGAACAGGATGTGGCTGTAGTTCGAAGCAATGGCCAGCACTTGGGCTGCCACGTTCTCGGCCAGACCCTCAGCCAATGCAGGCCCATCGGCCAGCAGCACTTTGCTGACACCCTGGGCTTTGGCAGCCGCCTGGGCCACGCCAGCGGCCTGATTACCCGCGACCAGAACATGCACATCACCGCCGATCTTCTGAGCGGCAGCCAGGGCATTGAGTGTTGCAGCCTTCAGCTGCTGATTGTCGTGCTCGGCAATAACAAGGATAGCCATTTAAATCACCTTCGCTTCGTTCTTCAGTTTCTCGACCAGTGTGGCAACATCGGGCACCATGATGCCAGCAGCACGAGCTGGGGGCTCGGTCACTTTCAAGGTTTTGATACGAGGAGCCACATCAATGCCCAGTTCTTCAGGAGTCAGGGTTTCCAACGGCTTTTTCTTGGCCTTCATGATGTTGGGCAGTGTCACGTAACGAGGCTCGTTCAAGCGCAGGTCAGTAGTGATCACGGCAGGCAGGCTCAGTTTCAGTGTTTCCAGGCCACCGTCCACTTCACGAGTGACCGATACGCTATCGCCCGACACTTCAACTTTGCTGGCAAATGTGGCTTGTGGCCAGTCCAGCAAGGCAGCCAGCATCTGGCCGGTCTGGTTGGCGTCATCGTCGATCGCCTGTTTGCCCAGGATCACCAACTGAGGCTGTTCTTTGTCCACCACGGCCTTGATCAGCTTGGCCACGGCCAAAGGCTGCAACTCGACGTCGGTTTGTACCAAAGTGGCCCGATCAGCCCCAATGGCCAGCGCCGTGCGCAAGGTTTCCTGGCTTTGCGCCACACCGCAAGAAACAGCAATCACTTCAGTGGCTGCACCGCTTTCTTTGAGGCGGGTGGCCTCTTCGACAGCGATTTCGTCAAAGGGGTTCATGGACATTTTCACATTGGCAATGTCCACCCCGGTTTGGTCAGATTTCACGCGCACCTTGACGTTATAGTCAACTACGCGTTTCACGGGTACTAACACCTTCATGTAATGTTCTCCAGTGCAGTCTTAAATAAAAATTGTTCTGTTGAAATAAGGCTTTGGAAGAATTCCAAAGCCCGGAGCCAATCGCCTAAAGCCCGGCGAAGGCCTTGATATGGGCCACCACGCTACGTCCCAGGGACGAGGGATCGTACCCCCCTTCCAGCATACTGACCAGACGATGTCCGGCACTGGGCGCACAGGCTTGGACCACCATGGCAGTCAATTCCGCATAATCGGCTTCAACCAGGCTTAGCTGTCCCATCTCGTCTTCACGGTGAGCATCAAAGCCTGCCGAGAAAAAGACCATTTCAGGGGCAAAAGCCTCTATGCGGGGCAAACAAACCTGCTTGAACAGATCGATAATCTGAGCAGACTTGGTGTAGGCCTCAACCGGTATATTTACCATGTTTTGCGCTGCCGGGTCCTGAAAGGAATCAGGAAAAAACGGGGACTGAAAAAAACTGCACATCAGAACTCGATCGTCGCCGGCAAAAATCTGTTCGGTTCCATTGCCGTGGTGCACATCAAAATCGACGATCAGCACCCGCTTGAGGCCATATTTTTCCAAGGCATAGGCTACAGCGACAGCGATATTGTTGAAAAAACAAAACCCCATCGCCCGCGCCCGCTCGGCATGATGCCCAGGAGGTCGTACAGCACAAAATGCACCGGCCGCCCCTTCATTCATGACGCCATCGACGGCATCCAGACCCGCCCCGGCAGCGGCATAGGCAGCTTCCAGGGTATGGGGATTCATCAGGGTGTCAGGATCGATATTGAAATACCCCTGCTTGGGCAATTGCTCTTTTAGCTTTTGCACATAAGCAGCATCATGCACCCGCAAAATATCCTCATCCGTGGCCAGCCGAGCTTGTCGCTGAGCCAGATAGGATGCCAGACCGCTGGATAGCAGTTGATCATTTATGGCATCGAGCCGCTGCGGACTTTCCGGATGCCATCGACCCATCTCATGCAAATGGCACGATGGATGGATAAAATATAGTGTCTCCATGAGGATGGATTATGTTCAGACCCACTCGAATTTTGCAAGCAGTACTGATCGCGCTGAGCACTGCCGGCTGCGCTTCCACCACTTCACAAGCTCCGTCTTCGGACACCAAACCCAATAACGGCGCGGTTTTCCTGACCCCAACAAAAAATACTGAGGCCATCACAATCAAGGCCTTAGCCGAACCCCAATCCATTCAGGCTGGCCAGTCCCGTTCTGGCCGGACACAGTTTTTAAAATTAAACGGTGAATTAAACGATGATATTGCGGCCTACGCCCAGGAAGTGGCAACAGCACGCGACATCCCATTGGATCTGGTCACTGATATTTTGCAGCAAGCCCAATATAACGAGACCGCTGCCAGATTAATGCGTCCCACCAAAGGGCGCATCAAACGCAGCTGGGTAACGTATAAAAAACGCAATGTAGACCCAGCCCGCATTCAAGGTGGCGTCCAATTCTGGCAAAAGCATCGATTGGCGCTGGAGCAGACCTCCAAAGACTATGGCGTGCCACCCTCAATTATTGTGGCCATCCTGGGCGTGGAAACCGTCTACGGAAAAATCATGGGTGATTTCAAGGTGCTGGACGCCCTATTTACGCTGGGCTTTGCCTATCCGGACGACAGTCGGCCCGAGCGCGGTCAACTATTCCGCGATCAATTGGCTGATCTGATCGAACTTCACTATCAAGGGGAGCTGGATGCCCGGATTGCTCAAGGTTCGTTCGCCGGTGCCATGGGTATGTCCCAATTCATGCCCGGCAGCCTGATACGCTATGCCGTGGACGGTAACGGAGATGGCCGCATTGATCTGCGCAACAATCCCGCCGATGCCATGGCTTCGATTGCCAATTTTTTGCGGGCACATGGCTGGGAACCTGGCTTACCCGTTTTTGCGCCGGTTGAGTTGAGTAACGCGAACAAAGGCATGGTGGACGGCGGCATCTACCCCAAGCTGAGCTGGACGCAATTGACTAATGCCGGTGCCAAAATGAAGGGCCAGAGCCACAATGCAGGCCCTTGGCAGCAGGCTCAATTAGGTGTGGTGAACCTGGTGGATGAGCCACGCAATACCACGGAGTATCGCCTGGGTACGCCCAACTTCTTTGCCATTACCCATTACAACCGCAGTTATTTTTATGCCAGCTCGGTCGCCGACCTGGCTTCCGAACTGGCTAAACAAATGGGTTATAGCAACCCTAATTAATTAAAGATGCCGGTAGACAGGTAACGGTCGCCACGGTCGCACACAATAAAAACGATCGTGGCGTTTTCTACGCGCTGAGCAACGCGCATAGCGGCCACCAAGGCACCGCCAGACGAAATGCCAGCGCAGATTCCTTCTTCAGCGGCCAGACGGCGCGTCATGATCTCGGCCTCTTGCTGGCCGATTTCCTCGAACAGATCCACTTTGGATGGATCGTAAATCTTGGGTAAGTACTCTTCTGGCCATTTACGAATGCCGGCAATTTGCGCCCCTGGTGCAGGTTGAGCACCCACCACCACAATGCCACTGTTCTGGCTGCGCAAGTAATTACCCACACCCATGATGGTGCCGGTCGTACCCATAGCGCTGACAAAGTGCGTAACCTGCCCGTCGGTTTGCTTCCAGATTTCCGGACCAGTGCTGTGCACGTGAGCTGCTGGATTGTCCTTGTTGGCAAACTGGTCCAGCACCTTGCCCTGCCCTTCGGCCTGCATCTTCAGCGCCAGATCACGAGCGTACTCCATGCCTCCTTGATCGGCGGGCGTCAGAATCAACTTCGCACCATACGCTGTCATGGACGCACGACGCTCCAGCGACAAGTTATCGGGCATGATCAAAATCATTTTGTAGCCACGTACGGCCGCAATCATGGCCAGCGCAATACCCGTATTGCCGCTGGTAGCCTCGATCAAGGTGTCTCCCGGCTTGATGTCGCCGCGACGTTCAGCCTCTTGAATCATGGAACTGGCCGCCCGGTCTTTGACCGAACCGGCAGGGTTATTGCCTTCCAGCTTGGCCAACAAGACATTACCGCGTGCCTGCCCAAACTCGCCCGGAATACGCTGCAAGCGCACCAAAGGGGTTTGGCCAACGGTATCTTCAATGGTGGGATAGTTTTTCATCGATCAATCTCTTACCTTGAACAAGAAGGCAGCCAGCTCGCACTGACTGCCCATGCAGACTCAACAAACCACTAGCTTAAAGCGAGTCTACGCCCAGAGCTACGGCTTTCTTCTTATATCCGCGCCGACCGTATTGGAAACGGCCTTGCTGGCCGCCTTGGCGGGCTCCACTTTCAAACCCGACTGCTCCATCGTAATAATCTTTTTGGCACCTATCCCTTTAACCCGGTCTGCCAAATCCTGTAGAGAATCAAAGGGGCCACCACGCTGACGTTCCTCAAGGATCAGCTCGGCCGTCCGGGGGCCAATGCCCTTGATTTGCTGGAGCTGCTGGGCATCCGCGGTATTCAGGTCGATTGCCGTCGCCAACCCCCAAGGCCCAAACAAACATAGGGCAAGCAGGACGCGCAAAACAGCACCACACCAGCGTTGCATCGAACGCAACTGGCGATTGGAAACAGGGGACGACTGGGCAGAGGTACACATGATAAAGGCTCCTTGAAAAGAAGCCTTTATGGTGCCGCCTAGATGATTGAAAAAGCGGCCAGAAGCGCGCGTTTAGCCATGCGTGGCAGCCCGCATGGACTTTCTTGTCCTGGCTCTTAACGCAGAGCGCCTGACTGAAGCAGACGACGTACGTACTCGGCCACGCCGGTCTGCACGTCATGGAAAGGCTTGTCGTAGCCAGCGGCACGCAATTGAGTCAAGTCAGCCTGCGTGTGGCTTTGATAACGGCCTTTCAAATCATCCGGGAATGGGATGTATTGCAGGAACTGTTGCGTCACCAAATCTTCCAATTCCAAGGCAGGCAAACCATCGTGTTCGCGCAAGGTGTTGACGACCGTTTGGGCCACATCATTGAATGGCTGAGCACGACCCGAACCGCAATTGAAAACACCGGACTGCTTGTCTTGACCCAGGAAATGCAGATTCACCGACACCACGTCATCAATAAAGACGAAGTCGCGCTGCTGGCCACCATCCACATAACCATCCCAACCACCAAACAGCAGCACATGACCGTCACGGCGGTATTGCAGCATATTGTGATAAGCCACCGATGCCATGCGCCCTTTGTGCTGCTCTTGTGGACCGTAGACATTAAAGTAGCGCAAACCCACCACGGGTGCGCTCAGTCTATCCAGATGACGACGCAGCACTTGGTCGAACAGGAACTTGGAATAACCGTAAACATTCAAAGGGGCTTCGTTACTAAGGTCTTCGGCGTACAGCGGGCCCGCACCGTAAACAGCGGCGGACGAAGCGTACAGGAGAGGGATGCGCTTGGCCTGGCAATACTCAAAGATTTCCAGTGTCACGCGATAGTTATTGTCCATCATGAACTGGCCATTGCGCTCGGTGGTGTCCGAACATGCGCCCTGATGCAGCACAGCTTCAATATTGGAGAACTCGTCCCGCGCCAAACGGGCACGGAAATCATCCTTGTCCATATAGTCAGCAATTTGACCATGCACCAGATTGACGAACTTGTCGCCATCGCTCAGGTCGTCCACCACCAGAATGTCGGTCACACCCTGCTGGTTCAGGCCTTTCACCAAATTGCTGCCAATAAAGCCAGCGCCACCGGTCACTACGATCATGCCAATTCCTTTGCCGTCACAATGGACGTACCCAATTTTCCGACCACGATACCACCGGCACGATTTGCCCAGCGCATGGCCTGCAACCAATCCAGGCCAGCCGCTCGCATCACCGCCAGCGTTGCCAATACCGTGTCCCCGGCACCCGAGACATCAAACACCTCTTGTGCCTGGGCATCCACATGCTCACGCCCCTGCTCGGTGAACAAGGTCATGCCTTGCTCGGAACGGGTAATCAGCAAGCATTCCAAATTCAGCTTACGACGCAAATCCTGGGCGCGTCGCATGAGATCATCTTCATCTTTCCAAGCACCCACGGCTTCCTGCATTTCCGAACGATTCGGGGTCAGAATAGTGGCGCCCTGGTAGCGCTCGTAGGTCTTGCCTTTGGGGTCGACCAAAACGGGAATATTCTTGGAGCGTGCCAAGGCAATCAGGCTTTCCACCTGCGCCAAAGCGCCTTTGGCGTAATCAGACAAAACCAGCACCTGATGCTGATCCAACAGGTCGCTCATATTTTGCTGTAGCTGCTCCAGAGCGCCGTCAGCAGGGCTTTCTTCAAAGTCCACCCGCAACAACTGCTGCTGACGACCCAGTACTCTCAACTTCAAGGAAGTGGGCATCAGAGGGTCTTGCACCCAGTGGGCCTGAACATGGTCGGCTCTCGCCAAGTCTTGCACTGTCTTGCCCGCTTCATCCTGCCCAATCACGCCAAGCAAGCTGGCTTGAGCACCTAAAGCAGCAATATTGCGCGCCACGTTGGCAGCACCACCCAAACGATCCTCCACCCGGCCCATCTTGACCACGGGGACAGGGGCCTCGGGGGAAATACGATCCACATCACCAAACCAGTAACGGTCCAGCATGACATCGCCTACTACCAGTACACGACTGGCGGCGACGGCTTCACCTGGAAACGTCATCATTTCAACTCCTCAAGGCGCCGAGGGGCATACGTCTCCCAGGAGTTGCAACCAGGACATTGCCAGTAAAAATGGCGAGCCTCAAAGCCGCAAGAACTGCAAGAATATCGATCCAGGCGCTGTGTATGCCTGTGAATCAAAGAACGCAGCAGACTTAAATCCGCGCCCGCAATAATTTGATCGACACCGACCGCTTCTGCGCCTTCGGCACCTTCTTTGCTCTGCCCTTGATCCTGGAGTTCGACTTCCAGCATCTTGTCCAGACCCAATAAAGAAGGATGGGCGCGCAAGGCATCGCGCGCAAAGGCCCAGGCCTGCAAATGGCCTTCCTGCTCACGCAGAACGCGGAACAGCACATTGAAAATATCCAGGCTGGGGTGCTGCTGATAATGACTGCGCAGCATGGCAACACCTTCTTCACCACGACCCAGCTTGCGATAACTGTCCAGCAACTCGGTAGCGTACAGACCCACATATTCGGGGGCACTGCTCAGGATGGACACCAGATAGGCACGCTCCTGCTCGTTCTGCCCTTGCATACGCGCAACACGAGCACGCAAACCAGCAACCCGAGCCTGGGAGGCATACATGCCCTGGCCAGTACCCAATTTGCGAATGGCATTATCAGCCTCGTCCAAGGCTTTGGCAGCACGTTCGAAATCAGGCTGCTTGCCCTGCAAGGCCCCCTCGGCCTGCTCACACTGGTAATGCACCAACTGCGGCACGGGCTCATCGACCAGGGCTCGCAGGCGGCGCACCGCTTCGATCGCACGTGGCCAATCATGCTCGGACTCATAAATACGAATCAAAGCGCGCATGGCCGGTATCGCAAACCGCGTTTCACGCACCGCCTCAAAAGCGGCTTCAGCCCGATCCAGCATGCCAGCTTTGAGGAAATCCTGGGCAATCTGAAACTGGGCATTTTCACGATCTGCAACAGGCAGATCGGCACGCGACAGCAAACTTTGATGCACACGGATAGCGCGCTCCATTTCGCCTCGACGGCGAAACAGGCTGCCCAGTGCAAAGTGCAGCTCGGTGGTTTCAGGGTCCAGTTTGGCCACTTCCACAAACGCATCAATGGCACGATCCGGCTCTTCATTGAGCAGGAAGTTCAACCCCTTGAAATAGGAGTCCGGCAACGTGCGGGTTTCGGACATCATTTGCCGAAAATCCACCCGTGCTGCGACCCAACCCAAGGCAAAAAGAATGGGTACAAAAACCAACCACCAGGTTTCAAAATCCACTGTTTACTCCAACGGCTTACAAAGGCGCCAAGGGGGCGACGGTCTCGGGCGCAACAGCAGCCGTATTCACAGGCGCTTGCTGCACTTGCTCGAGCCTGTCTTGCAAACGGTCCATTTCGCGGCGCAAGCGGTTGACCTCGCGACGGCGGCGCATGACTGCACCCACCATCAAAAGCAGCCCCAACACCAAGCCTAAAATAAACGCGGCCAGCATCACGACGATCAGCGGGACGTCTTGAATAATATGCTCGGCAAAGAAGCTGACCTGCACGGGTTCGGTGTTTTTCAGTGCGAACAGCAGCACAATCACAAAAACGAGCAGACGCAGTACCCAGACTAGATAGCGCATTTTTAGGGCTCCAACAGTGTTTTTATAATGTCTGATTGTACGTGCAAGCGGAATTTAGCGCACACGCAAAACAGGCCCTGTAAAGGGCCTGTGTAATCAGTGTGCAAGTAGGTCTTAACCGTGACGGACTCTCGCATTGAGCTGCTCGAAGGCTGAGGACTGGTCGTCCGCCTCGATTTGCTCTTGCTCAAGAAAGACAGAATCGACTCGCTCGCGCAACTCCTTACCCGCTTTGAAGTGAGGCACCTGTTTACCAGGCACCATCACTTTTTCACCGGATTTGGGATTGCGCCCTACCCGCGGCGAGCGGGTAGAGAGCGAAAAACTGCCAAACCCTCGGATTTCGATCCGCTGACCACTGGCCAGAGCCTGGGTCATCGAATCCAAAACCGTTTTCACGGCGAAATCCATATCGCGCAGAGCCAGCTGCGGATAGCGACTGGCCAACAACGCGATCAGCTCAGACTTTGTCACGCTGATTAACCGTCGTCACGTTGCTGCTGGTCCAGCTTGGCACGCAGCAGAGCACCCAGATTGGTCGTACCGGACGAAGCGCTGGCTTCGGTCAGGCGGGCCATGGATTGAGCGGTTTCGGCAGTATCACGAGCCTTGATGGACAACTGAATCGAACGGGTCTTGCGATCCACGCTCAAGATCATGGTTTCAATTTCCTGACCTTCTTTCAGAGCCGTCGTGGCATCTTCAACACGACCCGAGGAGATCTCGGAAGCGCGCAGGTAGCCTTCAACGTCCAGCGACAGAGTAACAACCGCACCCTTGGCTTCGACCGACTTGACGACGCCGCTAACCACAGCACCCTTGTCGTAAGTCGCTACGAAGTTGTTGAATGGATCGCCTTCCAGCTGTTTGATACCCAGGGAAATGCGCTCTTTGTCGGTATCGATACCCAGAACCACGGCGTCAACTTCGTCGCCCTTCTTGAAGTTGCGAACGGCTTCTTCGCCCGTCTCGGACCAGGACAGGTCGGACAGGTGAACCAGACCGTCGATGCCGCCTGGCAGACCAACAAACACGCCAAAGTCGGTGATGGACTTGATGCCACCGCGAACCTTGTCACCGCGCTTGAAGTTGATGGCGAAATCTTCCCATGGGTTGGCACGGCACTGCTTCATGCCCAAGGAGATACGACGACGATCTTCGTCGATTTCCAGAACCATGACTTCGACTTCTTCACCCAAGGTCACAACCTTGCGTGGGTCAACGTTCTTGTTGGTCCAATCCATTTCGGATACGTGAACCAGACCTTCGATACCGTCTTCCACTTCAACAAATGCACCGTAATCGGTCAGGTTGGTAACCTTGCCGAACAAACGGGTGTTTTGTGGGTAGCGACGTGCCAGACCGATCCATGGATCTTCGCCCAGCTGCTTGACGCCCAGGGAGACGCGGCTCTTTTCCTGATCGAACTTGAGAACCTTGGCTTCGATTTCCTGACCCACCTGCAGAACTTCGGATGGGTGACGAACACGGCGCCATGCCATGTCGGTGATGTGCAGCAGACCGTCGATGCCGCCCAGATCCACGAACGCACCGTAATCGGTGATGTTCTTGACGATACCTTTGACGATAGCGCCTTCGGACAGGGTTTCCAGCAATTTCTGACGCTCTTCGCCCATGGAGGCTTCCAGCACAGCGCGACGCGACAACACAACGTTGTTACGCTTGCGATCGAGCTTGATAACCTTGAATTCCAGGGTCTTGCCTTCGTATGGCGTGGTGTCCTTGACAGGACGCAGATCAACCAGCGAACCAGGCAAGAAGGCACGGATGCCGTTGGTCATGACAGTCAGACCGCCCTTGACCTTACCGGTGATGGTACCGTTGACCAGCTCGCCGGACTCAAGCGCTTGCTCGAGAGACAACCAGGCCGACAGACGCTTGGCGCGGTCGCGGGACAGGATGGTGTCGCCGTAGCCGTTTTCAAAGGCATCGATAGCCACGGAAACAAAGTCACCTGCTTGAACTTCCAGTTCGCCCTGATCGTTCAGGAACTCTTCCAGAGGGATCAGTGCCTCGGACTTCAGGCCAGCATTGACCAGAACGTAGTTGTGGTCAATACGCAGAACCTCGGCGGAGATAACTTCGCCGCTTTTCAGGTCTTGGTTTTTAATGCTTTCTGCAAACAAATCGGCAAAGCTTTCGCCGCCCGTTGCGTCTGTGTGAAGGTTAGTGGACATTAAATCAATCCGTTAGCCAAAATGGCCATAAAAAACACACCAGGCAGAACCCGGTGGAGTGAACAAAGCCCGATCAGCACGGGATTAGGCTGTCGGGACCGCAATACCCGACCAAAGGTCGAGCACCTTATTTACAACTTCCTGGATGCTGAGCTGGGAAGAATCCACAATGTGGGCACCCTGCGCAGGCACGAGCGGGGCATGGGTTCGAGAACGATCACGTTCATCGCGCGCACGCAAATCCGCCAAAAGACTCGTAAGATTAGCAGAAATACCCTTTTCGCTCAACTGTTTACAGCGTCTTTGGGCTCGCACTTCTGCATCTGCCAGCAAAAATATCTTTAAAGGCGCGTCCGGGAACACAACGGTGCCCATATCGCGACCATCGCCCACCAAACCGGGCGCAACGCGAAAATCCCGCTGCCGTTGCAAAAGCGCCTCACGCACCAGTGGCAGAGCTGCCACTTGCGAAGCCAGATTACCCACTTCTTCCTGACGGATAGCATCACTGACATCGTCGCCGTCCATGTAGATATGGGGGTAGTCAAAACGCACGTTCAGGTTCTGGGCGGCGTGCTGGACCTGAGCCTCGTCCTGCACATCCACACCACGACGCAGGCAGGACAAGGCTGTCAAGCGATACAAGGCACCGCTATCGAGCGTATGCCAGCCCAGCCGCTGCGCAACCAGAGAGGCAATCGTTCCTTTACCGGAAGCCGTAGGACCATCAATGGTAATGACGGGAATGCTCTGTTCTGTCATGCCTGCACCAATTGTTCAAAAACAGAAAAATACCCGGGGAACGTCTTGCTGACGCAGGCAGGATCCAGAATAGTGACCGGCACCGGGCCAAAGCTGGCCAGCGAAAAACACATGGCAATGCGGTGATCATCATAGGTTTCAATGCTGGCTGAACGCCATTGATCGGCCGCAATAGGATGCACAGTCAGCCAATCCGGCCCGGATTCCACTGTCGCGCCCAGTTTGCGCAATTCGGCCTGCATGGCATCAATACGATCCGTTTCCTTCACGCGCCAGCTGGCGATATTACGCAAGGTGCAAGGACCATCAGCAAACATGGCCATGGCCGCCGCCGTCATGGCCGCGTCGGGAATGTGGTTAAAGTCCAGATCAAAGGCCTTGAGCTTGTCGCCCTTGGCCACGGACAAGCCAGAGACAATCAGCTCGTTGGCATGGCGTTCGATACGGGCACCCATAGCCTGGGCCACATCCGCAAACTGAATATCACCTTGCAGACTTTCTGTACCCACACCCTGAATGCGCAGCGGACCACCCCCAATCGTTCCCAATGCAATGAAATACGAAGCGGACGAGGCATCGCCCTCCACGGCATACAAACCGGGGCTGACATAAGTAGCATCGGCAGGGACCGTAAAGCTGCTCCAACCGTCGCGCTCTACCTTCACACCGAAACGCGCCATCATGGCCAGGGTGATTTCAATATAGGGCTGGGAGATCAACTCCCCTTGCACTTCAATACGTAAAGGCTGGCCCGTACGAGTGGTCAACAAGGGTGCGGCCATCAACAAGGCTGTCAGAAACTGGCTGGATACCGAGCCTTTCACCGACACGTAACGCTGATCTGCTTGGGCCAACTCACCAATCGCCAGGGGAGGATAGCCTTCCGCACCCAGGTAGTGCACCTCGGCCCCCAGGCTACGCAGCGCGTCTACCAGATCACCAATGGGACGCTCATGCATGCGAGCAATACCGCTAAGATTGAAGCGCCCTCCCATCAAACCCAAGGCAGCGGTCAAGGAACGGAAAGCCGTGCCGGCATTCCCCAAAAACAGATCGGCATCGCGATGTGCAAAAGGAGCGCCACCGTCAATCACCACCACGCCCTGCCCAAGATCCTGCACCGCCACGCCCATTTGCTGCAAAGCAGCCATCATGACGCGGGTATCATCCGAGTGCAGCAAACCTTCCAGGCGGGTTTGCCCTTGGGCCAAAGCGGCCAGCAAAAGGGCTCGATTGGAAATGCTCTTGGACCCTGGCAATTGCAGTTGCCCGCTGGCACGACTGACCGGGTTCAAAACAAGACTGTCACTCTGACTCATTGCAAACCACTCCTACTTGCCCAAAAACGGCGCGCTAAAGCAGCGCGCTCTAAAAATTCGTATAAAGCCTGACCATCCTGATCCTGCAAGGCCTGTTCAGCCTGATCCAGGGCTTGGCGCACTTCCTGTAACTGCCCCAGGACAGCCTCGCGATTGCTCAGGAAAATATCGCGCCACACCTCCGGCGAACCGGCGGCAATACGGGTGAAATCCCGAAAGCCCGTCCCCGCCAAGGCGAAGCGTTGATCCGAGTTCGCACTGGAGGCTACCTGCCACATAAAGACCGAGGATAGAAAATGCGGCACATGGCTGACCGAGGCCAGCACTTCGTCGTGCGTAGCCGGGTCCATCAACATGACCCGCGCCCCGCAGGCCTCCCAAACCGCAATCAAACGTTCGCGTGCACTGACACTGTTTTCTTCCAGAGGGGTCAAAATGACATTACGGCCGTCGTAAAGATCAGCACGTGCGGCTTCCGGGCCTACGGTTTCCGCGCCCGCAATAGGGTGGCCGGGAACAAACTGGCCGATACGATCCCCCAGCGCCTCACGCGCCACACTGACCACATCGACCTTGGTGCTGCCTGCGTCGCTAATCAATGTATGGTCGCGCAAATGGGGACGCAGGCTTTTCAATGTCGAGGCCATGGCACCAATAGGCGTAGCCAGCACAATCAAGTCTGCTTGCTGCGCGGCTTGTTCCAGCGTGGCGACCTCGTCGATCAAGCCCAGCTCCTGAGCTCGTCGCAAGCTCTTCAGTTGCCTACCTACACCCAGCACTTTTCCAACAGCCCCGGAGCGCTTGAGCGCCAGAGTCAAAGAGCCGCCAATCAAACCGACTCCAACGACCGCCAGCACTGGAACCAAGGGCGGCGACGCCATAGTTTCTGATGACGCTATCATGATTAATTCCGTTCCCTCTCAGGCCGTCCATGCTGCGCGTATTGCGTGAAATAGCACCAGCAAAACCGGGATATTGATGCAGACTTTGCCTGACTGCTGCGTGAACGCCATCAAGGGGTTAAAACAATGCGCAAAGCCTCTATTCTGCCTAGCCACGTCTTAATGAAACAGAGCATCAAACGGCTGCTTAACACATGCCAAAACAAGCCGATTTTGCACAAACCACCTGTCGCAGCCCGTCCCAGCAGGCAATCAGGCCTTGAGAGGGAAAATTTCCCCACTCAGGCCTTTCTTGTTTCCGATGCTTAAAAGTCGTTTACGGGGTAAGAACCCAGAATCTTGAAAAAAGCGACTTGTTTCTTCAATTCAGCCAAGGCCGCTGCCATGGCAGGCTCGTCACGATGGCCGATCAGGTCTACGTAGAAATAATATTCCCACTGCCCTGTCCGTGCAGGACGCGACTCCAGACGAGTCATGGAAACGCCATGTACCGCCAACGGAGACAGCATGTCATAGACAGCGCCAGCCCGGTTGGGCACGGCCAGAATGATGCTGGTCTTGTCGTTGCCGCTAGGCAAGGACTCGATGTTACCGATCGCCAGGAAACGTGTGCGGTTATGCGGATCGTCCTGGATACCGGCTTCCACCACGCCCAGATTCCAGGCAGTGACAGCGGTATTACCGGCAATCGCCGCCACGGTGGGGTCGGAAGCCGCAATGCGAGCGGCCTCCGCATTGCTGGAAGCGGCTTCACGCAAAAGCTGGGGGTAGTGCTTTTGCAGCCAGTTCTGACACTGCGCCAAGGCCTGCGGATGAGCCATCACCCGAGTGACGCCTTCCATGGTGCCGGTCTGGGTCAGCAGATTGTGGTGTACACGAATCGAGCGCTCGCCCAGGACACGCAAGGGCGAGTTCAGCAAAAGATCCAAGGTGCGGTTAACCGCACCTTCGGTCGAGTTCTCGACGGGCACCATACCCACTTCTGCTTGCCCCACCTCGACGCTGCGAAAAACCTCATCGAAGGAGTCACACTGCAGGCCATCCAGAGCATGACCAAAATGTTCGTAAGCGGCTTGCTCGGAAAAAGAGCCTTGTGGACCCAGGTAAGCCACGCGCAATACGCTTTCCAGACCGCGGCAGGCAGAAATAATCTGCCCCCACACGGCTTCCACTGCGGCAGGAGTAAACGGACCATCATTTTCAGACTGCAAGCGACGCACAATACGTGCCTCGCGCTCGGGCTTGAGGATGACTTCCTCTGTATTGAAGTCCTGCTTGATCTTGCCCACTTCCAAAGCCGCACGAGCACGCTCGTTGAGCAACTCCAGGATCTGGCGATCCAGCTCATCAATACGATTGCGCCAAGGGAGCAGGCGCTCAGTTAAGGTATTAGCCATTCCGTCGTTCAAAATCAGTCATGAAATCGATAAGTGCCTGCACACCCTCCAGCGGCATGGCGTTATAAATAGAAGCGCGCATACCACCCACGCTCTTGTGCCCTTTCAGGGAGGTCAAACCCGCTGCCGTGGCCTGCTCCAGGAACAAGGCGTCCAACGACTGATCACGCAACAGGAACGGTACGTTCATGCGCGAACGGTAAGCCGGATGCACGGTATTGGTATAGAACTCGGAGGCATCCAGAAAGCCATACAAGGCCTCGGACTTGGCCGCATTGCGGGCCTGCATGGCCGCCACACCACCCTGGCGTTCCAGCCACTTGAACATCAGGCCAGCCATGTAGATCGAGTACGTAGGCGGCGTGTTGAACATGGACTGTTGCTTTTCGATGTTGGCGTAATTGAACGCCGACGGGCACAGATCCATGGCATGGCCCAACAAGTCCCTGCGTATCATCATCAAAGCAATACCGGACATGCCAGCATTTTTCTGGGCACCCGCGTAAGCAACCGACACGCGCGAGAAATCAATCGGGCAGGACAAGATATTGGACGACACGTCGGCAACGACGGGGACATCCAGCTTGGGAATATCGTTGAACTCTACGCCACCAATGGTTTCATTGGTGCAGACGTGCAAGTAAGCTGCGTCCGGGCGCACATCCCATTGGGAAGGCTCGGGGAACCAGGTCCAGGGCGCCCACTCCTTGCCCTGGTCCTGCCAAGTCTGTCCGCTGGTGCCGGCAACACGAATGTCACCGTAGCGCTGAGCCTCTTCGCAGGACTTGACCGACCAGCTGCCCGAAAGCACGTAGTCGGCCTTGCCACTGCCATTGCGCTGGATCAGGTTCAAAGGCAGCAGGCCATTCTGGCCCTGTGCCCCACCCTGCACAAACAACACGGCGAAATCATCCGGCACGGACAGCAAAGAGCGCAAATCGGCTTCTGCCTCGTCACGCACCCCCATATAGTCCTTGCTACGGTGGCTCATTTCCATGATGGACATGCCTGTGCCGTGCCAATCGGTCATTTCAGCGGCAGCTTGTTCCAGCACCTCCAACGGCAGCATCGACGGGCCTGCCGAAAAATTCCATACACGCATTACTCGTTTTCCTCGCCAGAAGGGTCCGCCTGATCTTGGGCGGAATCAGTTTGATTGTCCTGCTCAAGACCTTCTGGCGCCTGACCGTCTTCGCCCAGCTCGGCGTCGACCTCGTCATCGGTCTCTACCACGCGGTACACACCAGACAGTTCGCTGTCGTCATCGACGCTGATCAAGGTCACACCTTGCGTTGCACGACCCATTTCACGGATCTCGGCCACACGCGTCCGAACCAGCACACCCGCGTTGGTAATCAACATGATTTCGTCGGTTTCACGAACCAGGACGGCACCTACGACCTTGCCGTTACGGGCCGAAGTCTGGATGGCAATCATGCCCTTGGTGCCGCGACCGTGACGCGTGTATTCGCCAATCGGAGTGCGTTTGCCAAAACCGTTCTCGGTCGCGGTCAGCACGGATTGCGTTTCGTCCTCTGCCACCAGCAAGGCGATCACGGACTGCCCCTCTTCCAGAGTCATGCCGCGTACGCCACGGGCGGCACGGCCCATTGGACGTACATCGCCTTCATCAAAGCGCACCGCCTTGCCGGCGTCAGAGAACAACATGACGTCGTGAACACCGTCGGTTAGCTGAGCCCCGATCAGGTAGTCGCCCTCGTCCAGACCCACAGCGATAATGCCGGCCTTGCGAGGGTTGGAGAAGTCGGACAGCGGGGTCTTTTTGACCGTGCCGCGCGAGGTTGCCATGAACACGAACTGATCTTCGCTGAATTCCTTGACGGACAACACCACGTTGATCTTCTCGCCCTCTTCCAGAGGGAACATATTGACGATAGGCCGGCCACGCGAGTTGCGTGAACCTTGTGGCACTTCCCAGACCTTGAGCCAGTACACACGGCCACGGTTGGAGAAGCACAACAGGTAATCGTGCGTGTTGGCGATGAACAGCTTGTCGATCCAGTCGTCCTCTTTCATGGTGGTGGCCTGTTTGCCACGGCCACCACGACGCTGAGCTCGGTATTCAGACAGCGGCTGGCTCTTGATGTAGCCGGTATGCGAGAGAGTCACCACCATATCCATCGGGGTGATCAAGTCTTCGGTATCCAGTTCGGTCGCGTTGTGCTCGATTTGTGAGCGACGAACATCCTTGCCGGTCGCCGAGAACTCGTCGCGCACGGCGATCAGCTCGTCGCCAATAATGGCGGACACACGGGCGGGACTGGCCAGGATGTCCAGCAAGTCGGCAATCTTGTCCATAACCTCGCGGTACTCGTTAACAATCTTGTCCTGCTCCAGGCCGGTCAAGCGCTGCAAGCGCATGTTCAGAATTTCCTGGGCCTGAACGTCGCTCAGACGGTACAGACCTTCCGAGCCCATGCCGAATTCGGCACCCAGATTATCCGGACGATAAGCCTGACGGCCACCCACAATGGCGCTGGTATCAGCACGGGCCAACATCTCGCGCACCAGACCGGAATCCCAGGAACGAGCCATCAGCTCGACGCGGGCAACCGGCGGCGTAGGAGCGGCCTTGATGATTTCGATGAACTCATCAATATTAGCCAGGGCGACAGCCAGACCTTCCAGCACATGACCGCGCTCACGCGCCTTGCGCAGTTGAAACACAGTGCGACGGGTGACCACTTCACGTCGGTGACTAAGGAAGTAATCGACCAACTGTTTCAGGTTAAGCAAACGGGGCTGGCCATCGACCAGTGCCACCATGTTCATCCCGAAGGTCTCTTGCAACTGCGTGTTCTTGTAGAGGTTATTCAGCACCACTTCCGGCACTTCGCCACGCTTGAGCTCAATGACCAAACGCATACCGTCCTTGTCGGACTCGTCGCGAATATCGGAAATACCCTCGATGCGCTTTTCGTTGACCAGCTCGGCAATGCGTTCTTGCAGCGACTTCTTGTTGACCTGGTAGGGGATGGCGTCGACCACAATGGCCTGACGGTTGCCCTTTTCCATGTCTTCAAAGTGCGTACTGGCGCGCATGATGACGCGGCCACGACCGGTGCGATAGCCTTCACGCACACCGGACATGCCATAAATAATGGCGCCAGTCGGAAAGTCGGGAGCCGCAATGTATTCGATCAGTTCATCGACCGTGCACTCGGGGTGGCTCAGGCAATACAGACAGCCATTGACCACTTCAGCCAGGTTATGCGGTGGAATATTGGTAGCCATACCCACGGCAATACCCGAGCTGCCATTCACCAGCAGGTTGGGCAGACGCGAGGGCAACAGGGCCGGTTCTTTTTCGCTGCCATCATAGTTGGGCACGAAATCCACGGTTTCCTGGTCAATATCGGCCAGCAGTTCGTGGGCGATCTTGGCCAGACGGATTTCGGTGTAACGCATGGCTGCGGCGTTATCCCCGTCGATGGAACCAAAGTTACCTTGCCCGTCGACCAGGGTGTAGCGCATGGAAAAGTCCTGCGCCAGACGCACGATCGTGTCATAGACGGCAGAGTCACCATGAGGGTGGTACTTACCGATAACATCACCGACGATACGAGCCGACTTCTTATAGGCACGATTCCAGTCGTTATTGAGTTCATGCATGGCGAACAGAACACGGCGATGCACGGGCTTCAAACCATCTCGCACGTCGGGAAGAGCACGGCCCACAATCACGCTCATGGCGTAATCGAGGTAGCTGCGGCGCATCTCCTCTTCAAGCGAAACGGGAAGCGTCTCCTTGGCAAAGGAATCCATAGGTCAATTCTTTATAGATATGGGTTAAGCAGTAAGCCAGCCGTAAACGGACAAGGAGAAATTCTAGCACTTTCACATAGAGGGACGCAGCGTCGCGCGGCGACAAGGCAGGTGATAGGTGATTGAAAGGGTCGATCCATCAAAAATCCGCCATCCACTAAACGTATCGATCAGGAATTGGGGAAGCGACGCCACCCACCTCCTGTTGCCTAAAACCAACAATAACAGGAAAGAACAAGGCTAATTCCACGCATCTTCGCGAATCGTTCCTTGTCCCCCTCACGCATAAGGCCGAAATGTCTTAAGATTCGACCTAACACGCATGAAACCCAGCGCAAGCAAGTCTTTGTTCCGTTCAAAGGATTGCTATACTGGTTCCGTTAATCAGCGGCAGGGGTTCGCTGCGGTCACTTAACAGCATCAGCTCAACGAGGAGAAATATGAACAAACCCTCCAAAATCGCACTTGTACTCGCCATTGCCGCCGCATCGGCTACTAGTGCAGTTTCCGCACAAGAGTCCGGCGAAGTTAACAACTGGCGCAATCCGTTCGGCGACGTTTGGAAAAACGGCACCAACGAACTGTGCTGGCGCAACAACTTCTGGACACCTGCTACAGGTATTCCAGGTTGTGACGGTGTGCCCGTTGCCCAAGCCCCCGAAGCTCCTGTCGTCGCTCCTACCGTCACTAAAGTGACCCTGAACGCTGACACTTTCTTCGACTTCGACAAATCCACCATCAAGCCAGAAGGCCGCCAGGTTCTGGATCAAGTGGCTGACACTGTTCAAGCCATCGATCTGGAAACTCTGATCGCTACCGGTCACACTGACTCGATCGGCGCTGAAGCTTACAACCAGAAGCTGTCCGAGCGTCGCGCCAATGCTGTTAAAGCATACTTGGTCAACAAAGGCGTACCTGCTGACCGTATCTACACCGAAGGCAAAGGCGAAGCCAACCCCGTGGCGTCCAACAAGACCCGCGAAGGCCGTGCTCAAAACCGTCGCGTAGAAATTGAAATCGTGGGCAACCGCAAGTAATTCTTGCTGCATCACGTATTTCTGTAGCTAAGGCTACAATTAAGGCTCCGCTTTTGCGGGGCCTTAATTTTTTTGGATAAGCCATGACCGCTTCCACTGCCACTAACCTCAATGTCGATCCCGCAGAGATCGATAAATTCAGTGCACTGGCATCCCGCTGGTGGGACCCAGACAGCGAGTTCAAACCGCTGCACGCCATCAACCCTTTGCGTCTGGACTGGATTCTGTCCTACACCGGCTCCCTGGCGGGCAAGCAGGTATTGGACGTCGGTTGTGGGGGCGGGATTCTGTCAGAAAGCCTGGCTCAGTCCGGTGCCGACGTCACCGGCATTGACCTGGCCGAGCGCTCCTTGAAGATTGCGCGCTTGCACAGCCTGGAATCGGGTGTGCCGGTCAAATACGAAATGATCAGCGCCGAAGACATGGCCGATCAGCACCCGGAGCGTTTTGACGTCGTCACCTGCATGGAAATGCTGGAGCACGTCCCTGATCCGGGCTCTATCATCGCGGCCTGCGCCAAGCTGGTCAAACCTGGTGGCTGGGTCTTTTTCTCAACACTGAACCGCAACCCCAAGTCCTTTTTGTTTGCCATTGTGGGCGCCGAGTATCTGCTGCGCCTGATCCCCAAGGGCACGCATAGCTATGAAGGTTTCATCAAACCCAGTGAGCTGATTTCCTCGGCCCGTCGCAGCGGTCTGGATGCCCTGGCCCTCAAAGGTCTGGAATACAACCCGATTACCGAGCACTACCGCCTGTCCGGTGACACCTCCGTCAACTACCTGCTGGCCAGCCGCCGCCAACGTTAAGCACTAATGAATAAACTGGTTCTATTCGATTTTGACGGCACCTTGGCCGATTCCGCGCCGGATCTGGCAGCTACAGCCAATCGTATGCGCAAAGAGCATGGCCTGCCTGAGCTGCCTTACGACGCGTTGCGTCCGTATGCCTCACACGGAGCCCGCGGTCTGCTCAAGGTAGCACTGGATATCAACACTGATCATCCAAACTATGCTCAGTTGCGAGCACAGTTTTTGCAGGACTATCACGATCACATGACAGAGTTGACCCATCTGTTTGAAGGCGTGGCCCCCATGCTCACACAGCTGGAGCAAGCAGGTTACACCTGGGGCATTGTCACCAACAAGCTGGAATACCTGGCCTTGCCGCTGATTCGTCACCTTGGCCTGAATCAGTCGTGTGCCGTTACGGTAGGCGGGGATACCACCCAACATACCAAGCCGCATCCCGAGCCCCTGCTGTACGCTGCAAAACAAGCCGGCTTTGCGCCGGCAGACTGCCTGTATGTGGGCGATGACCTGCGTGACATTCAAGCAGGTCAGGCGGCTGGCATGGCAACCATGGTTGCCGCCTACGGCTATTGTGCTGGCGACGACAGTATCAGCACCTGGCAGGCTGATCTGACCGTGCACCACGCCAGCGATATCTGGGAAGGCGTAGAACGCTGGGCGAACGGCCAATTGCCGACCCCCACCCCGCTGGCCTGCTAATCAGACTTAAGGCAGCAGCTCCGACAGGCGCTGCTGCATCCACACAGCCACCGGCGCCAACGATTGCCCCTGTCGCCACAACATCTGCACTGACAAAGGCGGCAAGGCTAGCTCCTTGCAATGTAGCTGCGCCAATTTATTGCGCAAGCTCTCGTACTCCGCAATATTCAAGGGCAAAATCGCCCAGCCCAAGCCGTCAGCCACCATATCGGCAATCACATAAGAACTGTCCGAGCGCCATACGCTGGGGCTGACCACCGTTTGTTCCACCCCTTCGATATGAATCAGCAACTGTCTATGCGCTGTCAGTTCCTTACGGCTGACCTGCTGTTGGCTGGCTAGCTGGTGCGTACGCGCAACACAAATCGCCTGAGGCACCGCACCGATATAGCTCTGCGCAAAAGAGCTGACATCGGCCCCACGATCAAACTGAATGGCTACATCGGAGCGCCCTTCACCGAGATAATCCATAACCTCGGCCGCCGTCCCGTTCCAGATCGTCAACTCCAGAGCAGGCCAACGCACCGCCAGCTCTTTCAGCAATAAACGCAGTGGTCCTTGCGGCAAAGCCTCATCCAGACCGATTTCCAATCGGGCCGACTGCCCCTGAGACAAGTCCAGGGCACGGCGATTCAACCCGTCTGCCTGGCGCAACAAAGCCTTGGCTTCGAGCAACATGATTTCACCTGGTACCGTCAGGCTCAGGGTTCGGCGCGAGCGATCGAACAGCTCCAGGTTCAAGTCGGCCTCTAGCAGGGAAATTGAGGTGCTGACGGCAGACTGCACCTTGCCCAGCTCTTTGGCCGCGTGCGTCATGGAGCCAGTTTCAGCCACGGCCACAAAGTGTCGGATACGTTCTAAAGTCCAATCCATTCATCTATTTTATAGATGCTAATTAACTTTGTCTGTTGATAATATTGATAGATCATAGTGGCTTTCCTACCCTTCTGGCGTTCTATGCTGCACAGCTCGATTACCCATCAAGCCCAAACTGCCCCCCTGTCTCCAAGCCGTCGCTGGTTGATCCTGGCGATTGTGTCGGCAGCCCTTTTATTGATTGTGGTGGACATGACGGTGCTCTACACCGCCCTGCCACGCTTGACACATGATCTGCATGCCTCGGCCTCGGACAAGCTCTGGATTGTCAACAGCTACGCCTTGGTCGTGTCCGGCCTGCTCCTGGGCATGGGCACCCTGGGCGACCGTCTGGGTCACAAACGCCTGTTTCTGTGTGGCCTGGCCACTTTTGGACTGGCCTCGATCGCGGCAGCCTATTCCCCCAACCCGACCGCCCTGATTGCCGCACGCGCGTTTCTGGGGGTGGCGGCAGCCATGATGATGCCGGCCACCTTGTCGCTGATCCGCATCACTTTTCACGATGAGCGCGAACGTGCCGTGGCCTTTGGTGTCTGGTCGTCAATTGCGTCGGGCGGGGCCGCTTTTGGCCCAGTCCTGGGCGGCTTCTTGCTGGAACACTTCTGGTGGGGATCGGTCTTTCTGATCAATGTCCCGATTGTGCTGATCGCCTTGCCTATGGGCTGGCTGCTGGTCCCCAGATCCGCGCCCAATACATCCCGCCCCTGGGACATCAAAGGCTCGTTGCTGATCATGGTGGGCCTGGTTGCCAGTACCTTGGCAATCAAAGAAATGGGCAAGTTGCACATCAACTGGGGGCTAGTCGCTCTCGCCCTGCTTATTGGCATTGCCTTTCTAAGCTGGTTTGTCCGTCAACAAAACCGCAGCCCTTTTCCTTTGCTGGATTTTTCCCTGTTCAAGGACGCCACGCTAAGCACCGCCGTGCTCTCTGCCTTGACGGCCTCGGCCGCCCTGATTGGCATGGAACTGGTTTTTAGCCAACGTTTGCAATTGGTACTGGGTTTCTCGCCCTTAGAGGCAGGTCTGGCGATTCTGCCCTTGCCCCTGGCCGCTTTTGTATCAGGGCCCCTGGCTGGCCGCCTGTTGGTTGTCATTGGCAGCAAACATCTGTTGATCGGCTCTCTGAGCCTGGCGGGAACGGGCATGGCCGCCTATTTGCTGTGGCATAACAGCGCGCAGTATCTACAAGTGACCAGCCTTGTGATGCTTGGTCTGGGCGTTGGTGCGGCCATGACCGCCGCTTCCAGCACCATCATGCAAAGCGTGCCGCCTTCGCGCGCCGGGATGGTAGCTTCAGTTGAAGAAATGTCTTACGAGCTGGGTGGGGCACTGGGCGTGACCATTATGGGCAGTTTGCTGTCCTTCGTATACAGCACCAGCCTGATCTTGCCGCAGGAGTTAAGTGATCGCCCATTGGCCTACGACAGTCTGGACCAAGCCTTGCTGGTGGCAGAAACCATGCCGCAGAATCTGGCCCTCACCTTAAGTGAGTTGGCTCGCGATTCTTTTGATAAAGGCTATGTTGCCGTGCTGGCCAGTTGCACGGCCTTACTGGTGATGGCGGCCTTGGCTGTCTGGTACTTCCAGCGCAACAAAAGCAGCCACGCGAGTTCTGCCTATTAGTCTTTTTGCAGCAGCGCCAACTTGTCGGTCTGAGTGGCCCAGTACTCATGGTCCGGCAAGGGCGCTTTTTGTTGACTGATGCGTGTCCAGGCCGGGTTCTCGCTCAAAGTTCGATTCAGCTCGACATAGACCTGCTGTTCGGACGTCACGTCCTGATCACTGACAATCGCCCCCACGGGGCATTCGGCCACACAAATGGAGCAGTCAATACATTCATCAGGATGAATGACCAGGAAATTCGGGCCTTCAAAAAAACAATCCATGGGACACACCGTCACGCAATCGGTGTACTTGCACTGGATACAGGCTTCCGTCACTACATAGGTCATGACACGGCTACTTCAACAAATAAAGACGGGGCATAGCATAACAGCTGAACATGAATATCATGTGTTCGCTGTCGGCCATGCCCCGCCTATTCGGCCTGAATTCAGACCGTCCTGAAACGGCCCTAACCGCTCATGGCCTTAAACAGCAGGCCCCTTCGCTGGCAAGAACTGAAAGGGTTTGGCTGGCTTGAAGTGCTCCAGCGCTTCACCCATATAGACCGTGCTTTGCTCAGGTCCCAGATCCAGCTTCATGACCTTGCCCGTCTCGGCCGAAAAGTCGACCTTTTTCATATCCACCCAGAACGCACCGGGCGACAGCACCGAATCAAAGTAATACAGGCTGCGCTGGTGGTCGAACACCGTGCGCCAGCGTGTCGACGAGTTATTAGGCTGATCGGGCACGGTCATGCCGTAGGGGGTGGACGCATTGCGCATCACGCTCAGCACGCTGGCCACGGCCTTGTCATCGCTCAGATTGCGTGGCACGGCATCAATGTAGAAAGAAGCGCGAGCAAAGCGGTCGGCGGCACGGCTGGTGCCCGGCAACATATTCATGCCTCCTACCGACTGCCAGTAATCACGAATAGCCAATTGCTGGTCAAAAGTCGGCGAGTTCGTCATCACCTGATACTTGCGGCTGTGATGGATATGCTGCTTGCCATCGATGTACTCAATAATGGCACTGTCACCAGAGGAGTCCGACATGGACAAATGCAAGGTCGCCAAACGCTCTTCATTGGGAACCTTGTCGCTGATCACCACGAAGGGGGTCTTTTCCAAGGCAGCCACCGCTTCAGCCACCGTTGCGAAGTTATCCAGAACATATTGCCCCCACAAGGACATGCTCAAGGTTTTGTCACCTTTTTGAGGGGTGGGGTACTCCGACTCCACCAACCACAGTAAATTGACGTTCAGTCCCTTTTCATTTGCTCCGTCTGTCGAGGCCAGGTCGTAACCCGAAGCAATCACGCTGCCATATTTGGATGTCCATTCAATCGACGATGGACCTGCTTCACCGCTGCGCTTGGCGCCACGAGGAAAAATCCAGAGGTTGGTTCCAACGTCCAGCTTCCAGTCCATGGAACGACCGGTAATCACCTGACCGTTATCACCCAGAAAAACAGCTCGAGTACACGCCTGAGAGGCCGCAGGCACCAAAGCCAGCCCAACTGCGCAAGCCAGCAAAGTACGACGACATTTTTTTAGCAACATCTTTCTCTCCAGAGACGGCTAGCCGCCCAATCAATCAAACAAAAAACCGACTGTTTAAACAGCCGATACATTGGACACGGGTGTAACAAAAACAGGATTAGGACAGCGCGTCAAGCCAAGTGACAAGTTGTGGCAGAAGACCTACAGATACATGAAAAAGAGCTCTCTTGATTTGAGAAATACAGCGTTTAGATAATAATAACTGTTCTCATTATTGTTCCTTATTCTGATTTTTATGTCTCTCTTGTTTCCTCTTTCTCCGGCTGCCCGTGCCGTAGCCATTCTTGCTGGCTCCATCGCCCCCTTCTCCTGTGCCTTGGCTCAACAAAGCGTCAACCAGCTCGACAATATCGTGGTTACTGCTTCCGGCTTTGAGCAAGCGGTTCAAGATGCCCCCGCCTCCATCAGCGTCGTACCACGTGCCGAACTGGAAAAGAGAGCCTACCGTGACGTCACCGACGCCTTGCGAGATGTACCTGGCGTGGTGATCACAGGTGGTGCAAGTGGTAGCGATATCAGCATTCGTGGTATGGCTTCGGCCTATACCCTGATCCTGGTTGACGGCAAGCGACAAAACTCGCGTGAGACACGTCCCAACAGCGATGGTGCCGGTATTGAGCAGGGCTGGTTGCCCCCCATGCAGGCAATCGAACGTATTGAAGTGATTCGTGGTCCCATGTCCTCCTTGTATGGCTCAGAAGCCATGGGGGGAGTGATCAACATTATTACCCGCAAAGTTCACCAGGAATGGACCGGCTCGCTGCGCACCGAAGGCACCATCCAAGAGGACTCCAAGTCCGGCAATATTTATCAAGGCAATTTCTATCTGGCAGGCCCCATCAAGAAAGACATGCTGGGGCTGCAGATTTATGGTCAGGAATCCCGTCGCAATGAAGACGAAATTCTTGACGGTTTCAACAAGCAAAATACGTCCTCGGGCACCGTCAAGCTGACCTTGACACCTTCGGCCAATCACGACTTTACCGCCGAGTTCTCCCGGACTTTGCAAGAGCGAACCTCTACACCCGGCAAAAGCATGCCCGCCGAAACCTGCGGCAGAAACGGCAAATGCTCCCCCAACAGCATCTCCTCCAGCAAGTACTCTCGCAATGTGTTCTCCGTGGGCCACAACGGTCGCTGGGGTAAAGCCGTTTCCAACACCTACGTGCAGCGCGAAGAAATTGACAACCCCGGCCGTAGCATGTTCCTGAAAAACACCGAGTTCAATACGCAATGGAGCCTGCCTTTAGGCGACCACATGCTGACCTCGGGCTTTCAGTATCTGCATGAGCAACTGCGCGACAACGGCAACCAGTACAAGCCCGATGTCAATCGCCTAAGCCGTGAACAATGGTCGGTATTCGCGGAGGACGAATGGAGCATGACCGACAACTTTGCCCTGACCGGCGGCTTGCGCATGACTCACGACGAGAACTATGGCAATCACTGGACTCCACGCCTTTATGGTGTCTGGCATGCCACCGAGCAACTGACCTTGAAGGGCGGCGTCTCCTCTGGTTTCAAGGCCCCTTCCCTGCGTTCGGCCGTGGCTGACTGGGGGCAGATCACCGGTGGCGGCGGCGTTCCTGCTGTGATCGTTGGCAACCCGAATCTGAAGCCGGAAAAGAGCCTGAGCCAGGAACTGGGCATTGTTTGGGACAACCAGAACGGTATGGTCAACAGCCTGACCTTCTTCAATACCAATTTCAAAGACAAGATCTCTGAAACTCGCCGTTGTACAGATCCTGATGGCCTGCCTAACTGCCACGTTTTCCCAGGCGATCAAGGCTACAAATTCGTAAGTGACCGCGTCAACGTAGACAAGGCCATCATGCGTGGTGTGGAGGCCTCCACAACCTGGTCGATTACCGATGACCTGCGTCTGGCCGCCAATTACACCTACACCTACTCCAAGCAAAAGAGCGGTGAGTTCTCCGGCCAGCCTTTGAACAAGATGCCCAAGCATATGTTTAACGCCACCCTGGATTGGGATGCCAATGAACAACTGGGCTTGTGGACACGTGTCAACTACCGTGGCAAGACTTCAGACTACCTGAGCCGCACCAGCATGGCGCAAGGCACCCCATCCTTCACCTTCCTGGATGCCGGCCTGAACTACAAGGTCAACAAGACCACCACGCTTGGCTTTGGTATCTACAACATCTTTGACAAGCGCGTCACGGATGAAACCTTTGATGCTGTGTATGATGGGCGCCGTTACTGGGCTCAACTCACTGTCGGTTTCTAAAAACACCGCTTCATACAGAATCAAAAACGGCCCTTCACGGGCCGTTTTTACAGCTCAGTTCAAACCAGCCATTCAAAACTCCAGGCAGTCAAAAAACCCTGGCAATCTTGCATAGCTGTCCATGAGCTGATCAATCAGATACGCGCTGTCTCGGGTTTCCAGAGCCAACAGATTTTCCCGGTAGTCCTCATCAGCCAAACCAACCGCACTGCGGCCCGGATCAACTCGGGCACCGGCCAGAAGCTCGGACAGCTTGGGGTCTTGTAAACCCTCCAGAGCAGCGCGCAAGGCCAACTCTTGATCAGTAAAACCGACTTGCCCGCCTTGGCCAGCGTGTAACGCCGCTTGCACTAGGGGCAACAACTTATCAATATCTTGCTTGCTAAGGTAAAACACATGCATGACACGTTCTCCACGGATTGGTGATCGGCTGGTCCAGCATACCGAAAGAAACAAGGCCGGCGCTAGTACGCCATCATTTACAGAATTAAAAAAGGGGGCCCATAACAGTAATGCGTAAACTCACTCACTCCCGCTGGCTACTGTTGGGGCTTTTGCCACTGACCACCCTGGCACAAGCCCAAACGACGGATCTCAATTCGGTAGCACTGCCCGAAACCAACACCTGGGGCTCCACACCTTACGCATTACAGATTACTCCCTACGCCTGGATTACGGGCTTGTCCGGTGAATCTTCTCCATTCAAGCGCGCACCCTCGCTGGATATCGAAAAGTCCTTTTCCGATGTGCTGCACAATCTGCGTGCCGCCGCCTTTCTAAACACCTGGGCGCGGCGCGACCGCTATGTACTCAATAGCGACCTGCTCTACGTGAACACGCGTGAAAGCGAGGTAGTGGGAGGCTTGCCCTTGGTCGGCGCCGCCCAGGGAACGGTAGACACGCGCCTGTTCATGGCGACCTTGCAAGGCGGGTATCGTGTCTATGATTCCGAACAGGCCAGCCTGGATGCACTGGCCGGCTTTTCGTATTGGGATATTCGCACTCGTGCCCATCTGAGCACAGCGGGCCGGACCAAACACCACGAAGAAAGCTTTAGCTGGGTGGACCCCATGATCGGGCTGCGTGCGTTCTACCGCTTCACACCCGAGCTGTCCACTCATGCTCAGATCCATTTAGGCGGCTTTGACGTGGGCTCGCGTCTGAGCTATCAGGCCACGCTGACGCTGAACTACGACCTGTCAGAGCACTTCTCGCTTGCCGCCGGATACAAAGTGCTGGATGTGAATTACCGTCGCGCCGGTCATGTCTTTGATACTCGTATGTCCGGCCCCGTACTGGGGCTTAGCTGGCGGTACTGATTGAACGAGAAGGGGCGGCCTGGACCGCCCCTTTTCCCATCAGATCAAGCCATACCATCTACTTGATGACGACGTTCCCAGAAACGCGAGGCCACCTTGCCAAGCAGATCGTCCCCGGTTTTGATAACAAACACCCCTTTGTCTACGGACACGCCCGCCCGATCCAACAGAGGCTGGGCCGCACCGTTGTGGCCAATGGCCTTCAAGTGCCCATAGGCGTCTGCCACAAAATCAACTGCGGCCTTGTTATTACACAGCTTTGAAGCCTGCTCCTGTGTCAACAACAAGGCGACCGCATCAAACAGCACCGACGGGGCACCAGCGATCTTTTCATCAGCGGCCAACTGGGTGCCGTCCGACAAGGTTACGCCCCCAACTTGCGGAGCAATCAGCTTGACGGCCACACCGGCCTCTTGAGCGCCCGTCAGCAACATCTCCAGCAAGCCTTTATCCGCCCCATCCGTCACCAATATGCCCAGCATCCGGCCTGCAACAGGTGCTTTCTGAGCCAATATGGACAAGGCTTTAGAGGGTGGCATATCTACTGGTTTGCGTGCAGGTTTGGCAGGCGGCGGCAAATCCAGGCCCAAGCCCTGGGCCGCTCGCTTGGCCAGATCCTCATCAATCACACGCAGATGAGAGAGCACCCGCACACGAACATGATTGAGTTGAACCTTGGATAGCTCAAAGACCAAACCGGCAATTAGATGCTCTTGCTCGACTTCCGTCTGCGAACGGTAAAACAAACGGGCCTGACTGTAATGGTCAGCAAAAGACTCCGCCCTTACCCGCAGTTTCGCCCCGTCGTCTACCGTGCTGGGCAAGCTGCGAAAACCATGGGCCTGGGCACGGGGGCCAGCAGACTCGCCCGCCTCATCCAGGCTGTTAGGCTCATAGGTCGCGCGGCCTTTGGGAACCTGAGTTTGCATCATGCCGTCGCGCTGCATATTACTGAACGGACAACGTGGCGCATTAATGGGAATCTGATGAAAATTGACTGTTCCCAGACGAGACTTCTGTGTATCCAGGTAGGAGAACAAACGGCCTTGCAGCAAAGGATCGTCCGTAAAGTCGATGCCCGGAATAAGGTTGGACGGCAAGAAGGCGACTTGTTCTGTCTCTGCAAAAAAATTATCGGGATAACGATCCAGCACCATGCGACCCACAATTTTGACCGGCACGCTTTCTTCGGGAATGAGCTTGGTCGCATCCAGCACGTCGTAGTCCTGCTTGTCGGCCCACTCCTGGTCGAAAACCTGCACGCCAAGCTCCCACTCCGGGAAGGCTTCGCTTTGAATGGCCTCGTACAAATCGCGGCGCAGGTAATCCGAATCCGCGCCGGAAATCTTGACCGCTTCGTCCCACAAGGTCGACTGCAAACCCTGTTTGGGCTTCCAGTGAAACTTCACAAAATGCGACTTGCCCTTGGCATTCACAAAACGGAAGGTATGCACACCAAAGCCCTGCATCATGCGAAACGAGCGCGGCAAGGCTCGGTCCGACATCAACCACATGACGGTATGCAAAGACTCAGGCATCAGGGAGACAAAATCCCAGAAAGTGTCATGAGCTGACGCTGCCTGTGGAAAGCCCCGGTCTGCCTCCGGCTTGACGGCATGGATCAGGTCCGGAAACTTGATGGCGTCCTGGATAAAAAAAACGGGCATATTATTGCCCACCAGATCCCAGTTCCCTTGCTCGGTATAGAACTTGACGGCAAAGCCACGCACGTCACGCGGCGTGTCTTTGGAGCCTTTGGAACCGGCCACTGTTGAAAAACGGCAGAACACCGGCACCCGGTGTCCTTCCTTTTGAAACACACAGGCCTGAGTCAACTCCGGAATGGCCTGCGTACATTCAAAATAGCCATGTGCGCCCGTGCCGCGAGCATGAACAATCCGCTCCGGGATGCGCTCGTGGTCGAAATGGAATATTTTCTCGCGCAGGACAAAATCTTCCAACAAAGTCGGGCCGCGCGCGCCAAATCGCAAGGAGTTCTGATTGTCCGATAGGGGCACGCCATGATTGGTCGTCAAGCCAGTTTGGCCAAACTGATGCAACTCCCCGCCTTGACCCACGGCATCCTGATTGGTCCTGGTTGAGGATTTTTTCGTCACTATATGTCCTCCAGTCGAGTCACCTAACAAACCCCGCTCTGCAGGTTTGAATTCAGTAGTGATACGCAACGATGTGGTGTTCAGGCGAAAAAAACCAAACCAGACTGCCAGGGTGTGCCGGCACTCGGCACCAGAACCTCGCAAGCAGGGTTTGTCTGAACGATGAGCGTGAGCCTGCCATCACCGCGCGCTCCCAATAAACTACACACGTCAAACCCAGACGTGTCCTGTTTCAAGCTCACCCATTCCTTCGGGATGCACCCTATTGATCCTGCAAATCGTGCAACTTGAAACAAGGGGCAGGCACCCCGTCCTGCTGGGGTGCCCTTGGAAAAAGCCTAGGAGTTTTAATGACTTGATGTGCGAACCAATCTCTCGAAACGTAAACAAGCATGTCCACATTTTTTTCGTGACAAGCCGGTAACTGTCAGGCCCGCTCTGGCATCATGCGCATTTTCTCGCTCTATACTGAGCACGCTTTAGCGCATGCCCAAGCATGTGCTCCGTTTCTTTTTGGAATGATTTTGTGTTTCAAGCCACTGCCCTCGTCTTCGCTCTATATGTCGCTTGGCGACTGATCAAACCTTTACCGATCAAACCCTGGATCAAGTGGCTGTTAAGTGCCTTGGCCATTGCCGCCACCCTGCACCATTACACCGTCGCCCTATTTTGGGGCACCCGCGCTTCTCCAGAAATTCCCGCCCCAGTCATCATGGTCTTGGGATGGGCTTTTGGAGCTGTCTTGCTGGCCACCTGCTTGACCTTGATCACCGATCTGGCAGGTTTGCTAATGCGCGTCCTGTACAAACCTGCCGGACAAGTGCTGCTGCGCTCCCCCACCTTGCGCGGTGTGCTAGGTATCGCCGCTGTCAGTCTTTCCGCATTGGGCGTGTGGCAGGCGGTGCAAGTCCCGGAAGTAAAATTCATCGACGTAAAGGTCAATGGCTTACCCCCTAGCCTGGATGGTTTCAAGCTGATGCAACTGACCGACCTGCACGCCAGCCGTCTGCTGCAAGGGCCGTGGGTACAGGCCATCGTGGACAAAACACAGGCCTTAAAACCGGACTTGATTGCAATTACGGGCGACTTAGTCGATGGCACGGTGAAAGCTCGTCGCGAAGATGTCGCCCCCTTGCAAGCCCTGTCTGCCCCCAAAGGGGTTTGGGTCATTGCAGGCAACCACGAGTACTACACCCAGTATCAGCCCTGGATAGAACACTTCAACAGCCTGGGGCTACGTTTGCTCCTAAATGAGCACAGCATTATTGAGCAAGGCGATGCCGCTTTTGCCTTGGCCGGCATCACGGACAAGTCAGCGGCCGTGCATGGGCAGCCCACGCCCGACGTGGCTGCGGCGGTCGCCGGCATCCCGGTCGGCATGCCCATCATCATGCTGGCCCATCGCCCCGATACCGCCAAAGAAAGCGCAGCGGCCGGCGTGGCTTTGCAACTGTCCGGCCATACACACGGCGGCCATATCTTAGGCATGCACAAGATCGTGCAAATGGCCAATGACGGCTATGTAGGCGGACTGTATCAAGTCGATGATATGCAGCTCTATGTCAGCTACGGCGCCGGGCTGTGGCCAGGTTTCCCCCTGCGTCTGGGGCGCGCCTCGGAAATCACCTTGATTACCTTGCGCGCCTCCTGAACCTGAAACGCAAACCGGAGCATCAAGATACGCTGCGCAGTGCCCGTCGACACAGGCGCTGCACAGCCGCATTATCCGGTGATTGCACCTGCCATTGAGCACATAAATCGCGCACCCACTGTGGCTGATCCTTGGCTGCATCATTCAAGAAGTTGGCCACCGAGTCTTGCACATACACACTGTCATCCCGATACAAGGTTTCCAGAATCGGCAACATGCGCTCCGGTTCCTTTTTCAGAATAGCGATATGCGCGCACCACACTCCCCGAGGGCGCAGGGCTTCACACGCAAAGCGGCGCAGATACTCCGAGTCTGAACGTGCCCACTGCTGCAAGGTCTGAATCGATACCTCCAGCTCGGCCACCAGTTGAGGCCGTACCGCCATCCAGGCCCATTCGCGCACACCAAAATGCGGATCATCCGCCAAGGGACGCAGTGCGTCCAGACGCTGGGAGACACTTAGCGGCTCGCGCGCTCCCACCATAAAGCAAGCCCAGCCACGCACCACATCGGCCGGATGATTCAGGCAACGCATCCAGGCCATCTCACCATAGGTTTGCAGCAAATATTCCCCTATGGCTTTCATGCGCTTGAGAATGCCCAATTCGGCCAGGGCGTCGATGTGCTGCGCGCCCTGCTCATCCAGTTCCGGAAAAACAGTGGCCACCAGCACACGCTGATCAATCGCCAGCGACTCCGTCAGGGTAGCGCCCTGGATTTCCCCCTTGGACAGGGCCAACAAAATATCAGCGGGTATGTCCGCGACCCTGGCATAACCCTTGCGGTTTTCTGTACTCATGATGCTTGTTCTCCTGCGGCCGCTTTGTTCAACAAGGCGCTTAACTGCGCGCATTCCGCCTCGGACAAATGCCCGAACAGATTGCCTATCCACTGGGCATGGGTCCCTACCAGGGTCTTGGCCAGCTCCTCCCCCTGAGGACTGAGTTTCACCATGACGGAACGCCGATCCGCCTCGGCCGCAAAGCGTTGCACCCAACCCGCTTTAAGCAGTCCATCCACCAAGGTGGTGACCGTTGCACGCGTAACACCTGCCCGCTCAGCCAGGATATGCGAGGGCATGCCCTCGGGTGCCTCTTTGAGCAAAAACAAAAGCACAAAACGGGCTTCGCTCAAGCCATAGGGTGCCAACAAGGCGGCGCAGTCTCGATCAATACGAGCGGACAAGGACAAGAGCTGAAAACAAAGAGACATTCCCTGTACGTTAACGTCCTGGTGCTGCTGTGCATGCGAGAGCAAGGCCTGATATTTCGCTTCCAGTTTCATAGTTTGAGATCAAATTATTTGATATCAAATCTTAATAGTGGATTCCATCAAAAACAAGAAAAATAAAAGAGACGTACTCATCCGAAATGAAGGTACACGGATTTCATATCATGCCAATCCAAACCACAAAGCGAAATATGCCCAATGGTAAGGAATCTATCCATAAATACAGCCGATCTTCTGACAAAAAGAGTGTCGCCAAAACTCGACAATGCCACATTTTAAGCTTGATGCTTACCAAGCGAGCCCCTCGCATGCGGTAAGGTAGAAGGCTGGTCAGGCATCAGCCCTGCCAACTATCCTCTGCAGCACACATGGAATCCGAGTACCAGCATCATGAATAGCATCAAGAAATCGAACAAATTGGCGAATGTTTTGTACGATATTCGCGGCCCCATCATGGACCGGGCCAAGCAAATGGAAGACGAGGGTCAGCAACTGATCAAGCTGAACATCGGCAATTTGGCGGTATTCGGTTTTGATGCCCCGGAAGAGATCCAGCTTGATATGATCCGCAACCTGCCCAATTCCTCAGGCTACTCGGACAGCAAAGGTATTTTTGCCGCGCGCAAAGCCGTCATGCACTACACCCAGGAACAAGGCATCAAGGGCGTGACGCTGGAAGACATTTACCTGGGCAATGGTGCTTCTGAACTGATTGCCATGGCGACCAATGCCCTGTTGGATGACGGCGACGAGTTACTCTTGCCCATGCCCGACTACCCGCTGTGGACGGCTGTTACCAGCCTGTCCGGCGGTACGCCCGTCCATTACCTCTGTGATGAAGCCAATGGCTGGATCCCTGATCTGGACGATATCCGCTCCAAGATCACCCCACGCACCAAAGGTCTGGTGGTCATCAACCCGAACAACCCCACCGGCGTGCTCTACCCCGACTCGGTGCTGCAAGCCCTGATCGATATTGCCCGCGAATTCAATTTGGTGCTGCTGGCCGACGAGGTCTACGACAAGGTCTTGTTTGACGACATGAAGCACACCGCGATGGCCAGCTTGTCCACCGACGTGCTGACCTTAACCTTCAACTCCTTGTCCAAAAGCTACCGCGCCTGTGGTTACCGCGCAGGCTGGCTAGTGATTTCGGGCGACAAGCAGGCCGGCGCTGACTATATCGAAGGGCTGAGCATGTTGGCCAATATGAAGCTATGCGCGAACGTGCCCGGCCAATGGGCTATTCAAACGGCCTTGGGTGGTTATCAGAGCATTAACGACCTGGTTTGCGAAGGCGGACGCCTGCGTCGTCAACGCGATCTGGCATACGAACTGATCACCGCCATTCCCGGGGTCAGTTGCGTCATGCCCCACGCTGCTCTGTACATGTTCCCGCGTCTGGATCCCGAAATTTACCCCATCAAGGACGACCGTCAGTTCTTCCTGCAACTGCTGGAAGCCACACGCGTGATGCTGGTGCAAGGTACGGGCTTTAACTGGCCTCATCCGGACCACTTCCGCATGGTGTTCCTGCCCCACGAGCCCGACCTGCGCGAGGCCATCGGCCGCATGGCCAAGTTCCTGAAAGACTACCGTATCAAGCACGGTACGGAACGGCCTGAGTTTGCGCAAGCAGCACTTCCCGCTGAGAGTAGTGTGCAAACCGCCTAAGCAGAAAACGCTGCCAAGCAGGGACTGAGAAGTCAATAGACCTTGATGTAGTGACCAACGCCCGATACAGCACATCGGGCGTTTTTTATTCTGAAAATCGACTTATTGAGGACAAGATCCCCCACCAGGCAATGCGGCCAGAACAGCCGCCTGCATACTTTGCGTCAACGCGGTATCACCCATGGCCCGGCTGATCATCCCTGTCCCCAACATGGCGGCAAACAAGAGCATGACTTGCTCTTCGGACTGCTCGGCACAGGCTTGCAAGGCAAGGCGGCGAAACTGCTCAAACAAGTGCTCTACCCCTTCACTGTAAATTGCCGTGGTCTGCGCATCGGCAGGCAGGCCGCTAGCCAGGGAAGAAAAGGCCAAAATCGGGCAGCTTTGAGTTTGAGGACGATGCTTGAAGTAACGTCGCATCAAGGCTTGAAAACCTTGTACGGCATCTTCTTCATAGCGTTGGTTGATACGCTGCCAGGATGCCGAAGACTGCGTAAAGGCAAAACGGGAAGCCTCCTCAATCAAGGCCTCTTTGGAGGCAAACTGTTTGTAGAAGGCGCCAGCCGTCAGACCCGCATCGTTCATGATGTCCCCGATCGAGACCCCTTCCACCCCATGTTTGCGAAACAGCCGGCATGCCGTTTCCAGCACCCGTTCGCGGTTGCGTTCGGCCTGCTCACGCGAGACACGTCCCATTCAAACCTCCGGACGACGAAAAGCAATCAGCTTGGCAATCAAGCGCTGACACACTTCATTATTTTGATTCATGGTGTGAGACTCCACCGTCACCATCCCCCTGTCCGCTTTAGAGCGAGAGGGCTGAATGTCGATGATTTTACTGAGCACATGCAAGACATCACCAGCACGCGTGGGCCGCGGCCAGTCTATCTGCCCGCCGGCACCAATAATTCCCTGACTGAATTCCAAGCTGTCCACCAACAGCTTCATGGTGATGGCAGCAGTGTGCCAACCGCTTGCAGCCAAACCTTGAAAGAACGTGTCCTTGGCCGCTTCCGCATCCAGATGGAAAGGCTGCGGATCAAACTGGCGGGCAAAGCTGATAATTTGCGCCTCATCCAGAGCATGCTCTGCGCTGCGAAACTCCATCCCCAGGGCCAGATCGTCAAGATAAACAACTGCGGTAAGACTCATCCGACTATTCTCCAGAAGGTGTGCGAGTGCGTATTGCTGCCTACATAAATAGATTATGAATAGCAGCTATCCTTGCACAAGCTTTTCTGAAAATCAACAATAGATTACAGTCATACTCAGTCATACTCTATTTTGAAAATGGTGTTTACTCTGCTTTGTTACCTGAAAGCCATTCAGTAGAGCGTTTGAGAAAATGCGCCTTGAATAGGGCATATCGCCCCACAGACCAGCAAGACATAAAAGAAAGCCGCCCTTTGCTAGCAGACTCCTCAAGGGGCTGCCTTCATCTGCTGGGCTTTAGCCTGCTAAATCCAGTACCAAGGTCTGCGACATCAAAGACGAGCCTTCACGCAAAGGCTCAGGTTCACCGCTAGGCGAAAAACCATACTTCTTATACAACTGGACGGCTGCCGCATTCGTCAGAGTCACGCCCAAACGTATACAAGCCGCCTGCTTACTGTTTGCCCATTTCACTGACGCATCCAGCAGGCCATAGCCTGCCTGTAAGCCACGCGCGGAGGGTGCCACCCACATCTGATAGATATCAGCCACGGCAGGTTCCGAGGCGGACAGCTTGCACCAGACCAGACCACACGCTTGCCCCTCCTTGTCAGCTAACAAGACATGGTCTGCCTCGGATGCACAAGCGGTTTGGATCCGCTCCTGCCAGAAATGCTCAGAATGTGCGGACTCCACGGCATAGGTACTCCCAAAAGCATCGGGAGAATCACGCAAGGCACTGAGGCGCAATGCTTGATACGTGCGCCATTCATGCGCCTGAACCGGACGAATAGAGATCACAACACATCCTTTATAAAGAGAGTCAGGTGCCGATCAAGGACCACAACGCTTAATGCAAGGGCCGCAACAGCAATACAGCGCACAAAGCCAGCATGAAAACAGCGATGCTGGCGTCCAGCACACGCCAGGCCAAAGGCTGACGAAACACGGGTTGCAACAATCGCGCCCCATAGCCCAAGGCCAGAAACCAGCTAGCACTGGCTGCACAGGCCCCCAAGGCAAAGGCCCACTGCAAGTGGCCAGGATACGGCGTAGACAGGCTACCTAGCAGCACCATCGTATCCAGATACACGTGAGGATTCAAAAAAGTAAATGCCAGACAAGTGAGCAAGATACGACGACGGTTGCGCTCGCTACCCTGCCCAGCCATCAAGCTGCCCTTGCCCGTCCAAGCCCGTTGTGCGGCCAACAGCCCATACCAAGCAAGAAAAGCCGCGCCGCCAAAGCGCAGAACTTGCAGCAAGCCTGGCCATTCCTCTACCAAGGTACCAATGCCAGCCACGCCCCCTAGAATCAAGACGATATCGGCCAAGGCACAGATAGCGACCACCAAGCCCACATGCCTACGCTCCAGCCCTTGCCGCAAGACAAAAGCATTTTGTGTGCCTATGGCCATGATCAGGCCAGCACCCGTCAAAAAACCAGTCGCAAGCACAGAGAAGAACATGCCATCCACCCACGAAATTCAACAATTGCGATAGGATGCTGTCATTTACGATTTAAGAAAAGCTAATTATTCTTTACTTAATTAAGAATTTCTAAATATATAGGCGAATCATGGATCTGTTGCACCCGCAATTAAGAGCGTTTACGGCAGTTCTGGAGGAAGGCAGCTTTGAAGCGGCCGGACGCAAGCTATACATCACCACGTCGGCTGTCTCGCAACGTATCAAAGCGCTGGAGGACAGACTGGGACAGGTTCTGGTCCTGCGCCAACCACCTTGCCGTCCTACACCAGCAGGCGAGTTGCTGCTGCGTCGTGTACGTCCCATGCAAACCCTGGAAGCAGAGGCTGTCGCCGATTTTCTGCCAGAGCGAACTGGCCCACGTAGACCCATCGCCATTGCGGTCAACAGTGACTCGCTGGACACCTGGTTTCTGCAAGCCCTCTCCCAACTAAGCCAGGAACATGGCTACCTGTTTGATGTGCGCGTGGATGACCAGGACCACACGCTGGAACTGATACGCAATGGCTCCGTACTAGGTGCCGTCACCGCCGAACCGACACCCCTGCAAGGTTGCAAAGTTCAAGCACTGGGCATCATGCGCTACCAAGCCATTGCCTCTCCAGAATTTGTAGCCCAGTACTTCAGTTCAGAAGTAGACGCAGGCTCGTTGGCCCAAGCCCCCATGATTGTCTTTAACCGCAAGGACGAATTGCAGTGGCGTTTTATACGTCAGATCACCACTGAATCTGTCACCCCTCCCATCCACTATCTGCCCACCTCTACCGGCTTTGTGAAAGCGGCGGCTTTGGGCCTGGGCTGGTGTCTGGCACCGGACTCCATGGTCAGCAATGCCTTAGCCTGCCAGGAACTGTCCTTGATCGCCCCCGGCCTTTGGCTGGATGTACCTTTGTACTGGCAACATGCCGCTATCCGCTCCGACACCTTGCACAATATGGGCAGGGCCCTTGAGCAGGCAGCCAGCACCTCATTACTGCCAGTTCCAGCGTAATGAGCTCTTTGGCGTCCTTCGCAGGAAAGCAATGGCCAGGGTTTGCCAATCGCAGTAGATGGTAAAAAAGCGGGCTCACGCCAGCTTTTGCAACAGACTTATCAAGAGAATCGAACTCAAGGCGTTCTTTTGGTCTTGGAAGGTCGAGCCTGCTCAGAAATAATGCGCGCCAGTTTCTGCGCCGCTTCCTTCATTTGCTCTGGACTGAACGCACTCAGGCCCAAAAGCAGCCCTGGGGGCCCCTCACCGGCGTGATACATGGCAGAGACAGGACGCACGGCCACGCCCTCTTTCATGGCCCGCTGCGCCACCGCCACATCGTCAATCTGTGCGGTCAACCACAAGACCGAGTGCATCCCTTGATCGCTGGGTTGCAGACGCGTCAAATCACCAGGCAAGACATCACGCACAATTTCAAAAAGATGGTTGCGGCATTGCGTGTAGACCCCACGCATACGCCGAATATGCCGCTCCAGATGCCCCTCTGCAATAAAGCTGGCCAGGACATGCTGGTCTGCACTGGGCGGATGCCGATCCAGCAGGACTCGCGCTCCGCAAAAAGCCTGTACCAACGGTGGCGGCACAATCGCATAGCCCAGACGTAGCGAGGGAAACAGCACCTTGCTGAAGGTTCCCAGATAGATCACCCGCTCCGGGTCCAGGCCCTGCATGGCAGGAAAAGGATGGCCGGAATAGCGGAACTCGCTGTCGTAATCATCCTCGACAATCCAGGCGGATTTATCGCGTGCCCAGGCCAGCAAGGCATTGCGTCGCGCCATGCTCATGGGCATGCCCAAAGGGTATTGATGCGAAGGAGTCACAAAGGCGACCCGCGCATCGGCTTGCAACCGTATACCCGCAGCCACATCCAGCCCCTCTTCATCCACAGGCACACGAACCATACGTTCCGGCGAACCTACCGTATTCAAAATCGCGGTAATACCGGGATAAGCCGGGTTCTCTACCCAGGCAAAATCCTGCCTGCTCATCAAGACCAGACAAGCCAGAAACAAACCTTGCTGAGTGCCCGTTGTCACAATTACCTGCTCGGCCTCACAGCGTACCGAGCGGGAACGGCGCACGTATTCCGCGATGGCTTCCCGTAAAGGCAAGGCACCCTGAGGATCACCATAGCCACCTGGCGCGCCCTGACCATGTGCCCGCAAACGATTTCCCAAGCATCGCCAGATAGGTCCGGGTGCAGCAGCACCCAAGGGAATCGACACAGCAAACGGGGCTGACGGCAAAGGCTGGAATTGAGCCGCAACCGTATTGAATGGCTGGGCAGCGGGTGGCGCAGGCTGGGCAGGCAGCGATGCCGCCCTGCGCTTCTTGGCGGCATCCTTGAGATGGCTCAGCGACGGGGCGATATAAGTGCCTACGCCCGGCAAGGACTCCAAAAAACCTTCGGCAATCAATTGCTCGAAAGCTTCCACGACCGTGCCACGGGCCACACCCAAGGATGCCGCCAAGGCTCGCGTGGACGGTAAGGATTCACCCGGTTTGAGCGCGCCATTTTTTACTGCTTCGCGCAGCTTCTGCGCTAGCTGACGCCCCAGGGTGCCTGCGTTTCGATCCAGCTCACCAAGGGAAGGAATCTTCGGATTATGGGCGGTACGAGACATTGCTTGTGGTCCATGAAAATAGCACCAAACTGGCACAGTTCAATGAGCCAGAATAGACCAATAATAGACACATTGATCCTCAATCCCAAGCCCAGACAGACGACGATGTATATCCCCGCACACTTCAATGAATCCCGACCTGAACCACTGCACGAGCTGATCGCCCAGCATCCGTTGGGCATTCTGGTCGCCAATGGCAAAAGTGGTTTAAGTGCGAATCACCTGCCCTTCATGCTGCATCCTAAAGAAGGCGCACAAGGGGTATTGCACTGTCACGTCGCCAGAAACAACCCCGTATGGCAAGACCTGGAGAACGGCGACGAAGTGATGGTGATATTCCGAGCAGGGGACGCCTATATCTCTCCGCAGTGGTTTCCCAGCAAGCTGGAAACACATAAGCAAGTCCCGTCCTGGAACTACATCGTGGCCCATGCCTATGGGCAGGTGACAATACGCGATGAGGAACGCTATGTTCGCGGTGCCGTGGCGCGTTTGACCCGCATCCACGAAGCCAGCCAGCCCGTGCCCTGGAAGATGACGGATGGCCCCAAGGACTATATCGACGCCATGCTCAAAGCCATCGTCGGGATCGAAATTGAGATCACTAGCCTGATCGGCAAAACCAAGCTGAGTCAGAATAAAGAGGCTCGGGATGTGGAGGCGGCATCAGCAGCCTTAATCCGCCAAGGGGACGATTTCATTGGCAGCGCGATGCAGGCGGTGGCAGCAGAAAAACAGGTGCAGGAGAACAAGGCCTAGAAAAACCGCTCCCCTGCAACGAATAAGCTTAGGTTTATTGTTTGAGCCCTGAGTGAGCCTGTGAGACTCCCCAAGGTAGCAACGTGCTCAGGCAGCGGCCTCGGCCACGGCCTTACGCACAGCCTCGCGCGCGCCCACCCGCTCCAGATAGGCACTTAGTCTAGGGAATTGGCTCATATCAACGGCATCCCCCTCCAGCCAGCCACCCACGGTGTACAGATACGCATCGGCCACACTGAATTGCTCGCCCAACGCCCAGGGACCAACAATCAAGGATTCCAGATAAGCCGCACACGCCGTCATGTTTTGCGGCACCTTGGCGCGCATGGCTTCTTCCACAGCAGGATCATCGACCCAACGAGAGCCACGACGCTTGTGCGCGTGGGCCACGTGCACCGTAGATGCCAGGTAGCTGTGCAGCTCCTGCATACGAGCGAATGCAAAAGGATCATTCAACGGTGCCAGCTTGGCAGCCGGAAAGCTCTGTGCCACAAAAGCCAGCAAAGCCGGGGTTTCTGTCAATGTTCCCTGCTCTGTCACCAGTGCCGGAACACGCCCCTTGGGATTGACACGCAGAAACTCCGGGCTTTGCTGTTGATTGGCACCAAAATCCAGCTTGACCACATCAAAGTCTGCCCCTGCTTCATGCAGTGCAATATGGGTTGCGAGCGCGCAGGTCCCTGGCGCGCAATAGAACACCCAACGAGACATATTGATCCCCTCTTGTGTTGTAAATGAAGGGATTATTATGACCCTAAAGCGTTGTTGAGCAAGCAGAAAACAAAAAACCCAACAGCCGTTACGCTGTTGGGTTTCTTGGGATTTCTTGGTGGAGTCGGGGGGAATTGAACCCCCGTCCGCAAGCCGTCCACAGACAGTTCTACATGTGTAGTCAATTAATTTTAAGTTTTAACCTTGGACTATGCCAATTGACAGGCCTTTCCTTGGCGATCCACTAAGTTTTAGAACCGGACTACGTGGCACAGGCCGATTCGATTCTTTGTAAATAACACTGCTGTAGGTTGCCCTACCTAACCCAAAGACAAATTAGTGCAGTGGCCCAGCCTTAAGCGGCTAGAGCGAAACGCTCGTCGTTGGCGTTTGTAGTTTTCCAGTGGATTTACGAGCGTACTGGTGCTCGACACGCCCTGTGCTGCTTCTTGACCCACGTCGAAGCCATGTCGACCCCATGTGGATTAGTAACCATACCACATCGGCTACAAAATGTATAGCGCCTGGTGCTAGAATAACCGTCTTCCGCGCTCTGGCTGAGTCCTCGCCAGGGCGTTTTTCACGTACGTCACACCTACCCTTTTGTCTGGAGTCGCTTTCCATGACCCATCCCGCCAGTCAAGCCAGAGGCCCGTTAGGCTTTATCCTGCACGGCAGTCTTGTTACTCAAATTGTGATCGGTTTGATCGCCGGTATTTTGTTGGGGCACTTTGCACCGGCAACTGCGCAGTCGATCGCCTTGCTGGGCCAATTGTTTGTCTCTGCCTTGAAGTCGGTAGCACCGATTCTGGTGTTTGTGCTGGTGATGTCCTCTATCGCCAATCAAAAAGCCCAGTCCTCCAGCCGCATGGGCCCTATTTTGCTCTTGTACGTGATGGGCACCTTTCTGGCCGCACTGGTTGCCGTGATCGCCAGTTTCGCCTTCCCCGTCAAACTCAAACTGGATCTGGCCGACACCACACTGAATCCGCCCAGCGATATCACCGAGGTGCTGCTGGATCTGTTGACCAATATTGTGGTGAACCCGATTGATGCCTTGCTTACCGCCAATTACATGGGCATTTTAGCGTGGGCCATTGCCTTGGGCCTGGCCTTGAAACATGGTTCACAAAGCTCTCGTGACCTGCTCACTGATATGGCCAACTCGGTCTCTTCCCTGGTACGACTGGTGATTCGCTTTGCGCCGTTGGGGATCTTTGGTTTAGTGGCTGTAACCGTTGCAGAGTCTGGCTTTGATGCCCTGCGCCAATACGGCCTGCTGCTGATCGTGCTGGTAGGCTGCATGTTGGCGGTGGCCCTGATCGTCAACCCCCTGATCGTATTTGCCAAGTTGCGTCGCAACCCCTACCCGCTGGTCTTTACCTGCCTGCGTGAAAGCGGCATCACGGCTTTCTTCACCCGCAGTTCTGCCGCCAACATCCCCGTGAACATGGCATTGTGCGAACGTCTGGGACTGAATAAAGACACGTACTCCGTTTCAATTCCATTGGGTGCCACCATCAATATGGCTGGCGCTGCTGTCACAATTACGGTGCTGACACTGGCCGCTGTACACACACTGAACATTCAGGCTGACTTGCCCACTGCCCTACTGCTCAGTCTGGTGGCCACAGTTGCCGCTTGCGGTGCTTCTGGCGTGGCCGGTGGCTCGTTGCTGCTAATTCCATTAGCATGCAATATGTTCGGCATTACCGACGATATCGCCATGCAAGTTGTGGGCGTCGGTTTTGTGATTGGGGTAGTGCAAGACTCAGTCGAAACGGCGTTGAACTCCTCGACGGATGTGCTGTTTACTGCCGCAGCCACACTTGAACCTGGCCGTGCCTGATTTGACACCTTGACGCACAAGGGGCCAGCCAGTCAGGCTGGCCTTTTTTGTATGTAATCCGAACCCGATTGCCTCAGCCCAGACACCAGTCACCGTACTTTGGGGTGTGGGCATCTGCCAGATGCTTGCGCAGTCAGGCGCTTATCAAGGAGTCTTCGTGGATGTAGCCAGTCTTTCTCTGTATATCGTTGCCGTCGCTGCTGTCACCGTCATTCCGGGACCAACGATGCTGCTGGCCCTGAATAATGGCGCTCATGGGGGAAAACGAATCGCAGCCTGCGGTATTGCGGGTGCAGCGCTCTCGGACCTGATTCTGATCGCCGCCGTAGGCGGTGGACTGGGAGCACTGCTGCTTGCCTCTGAACAGCTCTTCTCGGTCGTAAAATGGATCGGTGCGGCCTACCTGCTGTACCTGGCCTATGGACTGTGGCACGCCCCTGTCCGAACCATCCAGACAGGAGCTCCCTTGAGCAATATCCAGTCAGGTCGCACCGCCTTCCTACGCTCCTTGCTGGTTGCTTTATCCAACCCTAAAGGATTACTGTTCTTCTCGGCTTTTCTGCCACAATTCATCCGCCCAGAAGAGGCCATTGCAGCCCAGTACATCACACTGGCACTGGTCACGGCCCTCATTGATATTGCCCTGATGACGGTATACGCCGTAGGCGGTCATCACGCCATGCGGCTGCTTTCTGGCCAGGCCATGCGTTGGTTAAACCGGGGCTGCGCAGGCATGCTGGCAGGTCTGGGGATTGCTTTGAGCTTGTATCGACGCAGCAACTCCAACTAAGGCTCACAACGCTTTGCAAGGCAACAAGGGACCTGAACTGGTCCCTTTTTCTTGTGTGGCAACCCGGCCTTGCCAGCTACGAAGCGGCCCATCACCATCCGTGACGCCGCAGCAACAGGCAAAACGACAAAGCACAAAACCGGACCAGATACCTGCACCCAGCACCATGTTCAGGCCGATGGGATCGTATATCATCATTCAGGTGGCCACCCCGAATGCCCTGCTACGGTTCAATATCGCCATATCCTCACGAACTCCGGTATACCAAGGCTTAGCGCCTGGACCGGCATAGTTTTCCACTTAGCCCGATGCAACAAGGAGTCAAGATGAAGCGTATCTATTTAGCGGGTCCTGACGTGTTTTTCAGCGATGCCGCCGAGCGTGCCACACTGCACAAGCAATTGGTACGAGACTTTGGCTTCCAACCCTTGCATCCCGTTGATCAGGAAGAAATCGAAGCCTCCTCCATCTATCATCACAATATCCGCCTGCTGGATCAGGCCGATGCAGTACTGGCCAATATCACGCCCTTTCGAGGTGCGGAAATTGATACTGGCACCGCCTTTGAAATTGGCTATGCCGTGGCTCAGGGTTTGCCTGTTTTCACCTACCGTTCTACCGCCAATACGGTTCTGGATACCGTGCGCGAACACTACAGCCCGGTCGTACTGGACCCGGCCACCCAGATATGGCGCGATCGTAATGGCGCACTTATTGAGGATTTTGGCCTGCCCTCGAACTTGATGGTGGCAATCAGCACGGAGTTTGTACATGGCACGTTTACCGATGCCTTGATCGCTGCGCAGGACTATTTCAAAGCCATCGGCTGATTCACACACAGAGAAAGTTCTGCTTAGCAATCAAGGACAAACTCTCAAACAGGCTTGAAATTAAACGAACCCCAGCGAAATTAAACGCCGCAGATTCTCTGGTAGGATGGGGCCTTGAGATCTTCAAACAATACCCACGAGCTGCATAATAAGCTCCCCGCATCACCCGCTTTTCTTGAATCAAAAAAACAGGGCTACGCCCAGTACCATGCCAGACACCAGCAACATCTCTTTTCTTGAGCGCGTACGCGCCATCCTTAGTGACCTCCCCGCTTCCGAGCGACGTCTGGCCCAATTCACACTGGATTTTTCGGGGGATCTGTCCAGCTACAACGCCTCGGAGCTGGCCAGCCTGGCCCAAGTGTCCAATGCCACGGTCACACGCCTGATCCGCCGCCTGGAATACGCCAACTACGAAGCGGCACGCAAACAGATTCGCTCGGAAAGAACAGATGATTCTTTCACCCCCGTCAACTCGCCTCTGTCTCCGGGTGAGACAACCTTGCACTCGCACCTGCAGGAAAGCTATAGCAAGCTGGGCAACACCTACCGGCATCTGTCCCAGTCGGCACTACTGGAAGCCAGCCAGGCTATCAGTCGTGCGCGGCAGGTTTGGCTGATAGGTTTGCAGGCAAACTACTTTCTGGCCGGGCATTTCCACTGGCATTTGTCCAAATTCATGCCGGGGGTCAGACTCATCCCCGGAGCAGGTCAGACAGTCTCCGAATACCTGACTGACATCCAGCACCAGGATGTGCTCATTATTTTTGATTTGCATCCACGCGCCAGCCCAATGCCGGAGCTGATCCAGCACCTGGAAGCACGCTGTGCGGACATCGTGCTGATCACCGACCAGGATTACAAACAGCGGCCCAAGACCCGCTGGTCCCTGCCCTGCCAGCCCGGACGTGAACAGTTGCCTGATAATTCGGTGGCCGTTGCCAGCCTGTCCCATCTTCTCCTGTCCGAAGTACTGAAAGCGCGTGGTGCCGACCGCCGCGATGAATCGGCACAAGAGCTTGCCGCCGCTGAAGCGCTGTTTTAAGCAAACAAAGCGCGTTCTTTTGAATCTCTGCGGCCGACTCAGAGCAGAATAGACAAATCTTGTACCTGCAAGGATCCTGCGTCATTTACTTCCCCTCGCCGATTGAAATATCGCATTCTTTTCGTCACACGATATAAGACCACCCTCCTCCAAAAAAAACCAGCATCGCTTGTCGATTACGGCGTAATGCCGTGCCGTCCTCTAGCCAAATCAAGGCTCCGAAACCAGAGCCTTCGCCCACCATCTACGACCAAAGTCGCCTATTGGGAAACGTTGATTCGTTCTATACATGCTGTACACAGAGCGCCCGCAAGCGCCAACTCCCTGTACACGCCGTGTTTAGAGAGCCTCGATGCCAAGAATCATCAAACCCCATAAGGAGACATAAGAATGAGTTCAGCCAATACTGTCGTGACGGCAGTCACCCAGCACCCTGCCTATCAAGAGCTGCTTAGAAAACGCAACCGCATGAGTCTGATCTTTTTCGGCTTGACCGTGATTGTGTACGCCGGTTTTATCCTGACCCTGGCCTTTGATCCCGAACTGTTCAGCCGCTCCGTTGGCTCCATGACCATGACCATCGGCGTACTGAGCGCTGTCATTGTGCTGCTGAGCGCCGTCGTGCTGGTGTCCGCCTTCGTCTACATTTCCAACAAGGTGTATGACCCCTTGCTGGCTCAAATCATGAAGGATGTGACATGAAGACATTCCTTCTGAGCCTGGGCCTGTTCAGTCTGGCCAGCGGCAATGCCATGGCGGCCTCGCCCGGCCAGGCCAATACCTCTGCCATTGTCATGTTCCTGATCTTTATTGCCGGGACTATGGGCATTACCTGGTGGGCGGCCCGCCGCACACGCACCACGTCAGACTTTTATACCGCCGGTGGCGGTTTGACCGGCTTTCAAAACGGCCTGGCCATTGCCGGGGACTATCTGTCCGCCGCCTCCTTCCTGGGGATTGCAGGCATGGTGTACGTCAGCGGTTTTGACGGCATGATTTACGCCATCGGTTTCATGTTCGGCTGGCCGGTTGTGATGTTTCTGATTGCCGAGCGCCTGCGCAATCTGGGCCGCTACAACTTTGCTGACGTGACCTCGTTTCGCCTGTCCCAGAACCCCATGCGGATTCTGGCGGCTAGCGCCTCGCTACTGATCATTGCCCTGTACCTGATCGCGCAAATGGTAGGCGCCGGCAAACTGATCGTGCTGTTGTTTGGTCTGGACTACAACGTGGCCGTTGTGATCGTAGGCTCGCTGATGATGATTTACGTCACCTTTGGCGGCATGACGGCCACCACCTGGGTACAAATCATCAAAGCTGTCCTGATGCTGTTCGGTGCGACGCTGATGACGATTCTGGTTCTGGCCGCTTTCTACTGGGATGTCGATGCCATGCTGGCCGCAGCCGTGGAAACGCACCCCACCGGGCACGCCATTCTTGAGCCCGGCGCTGCCGTCAGCAGCAACCCGCTGAACGTGCTGTCCCTGGGGATTGCGCTGGCCTTCGGTACCGCTGGCCTACCCCATATCCTGATGCGTTTCTTCACCGTGGCCGATGCCAAGGAAGCTCGCAAATCCGTGATCTACGCCAGCAGCTTTATTGGCTACTTCTACCTGCTGACCTTCATCATCGGTTTCGGTGCCATCGCCTTGCTGGTCAAGCACCCCGAGTACTTCCAGACTGGCCCGGATGGCTCTTTCAACATGCTGACCAATCTGATTGGTGGCACCAATATGGTGGCGGTTCATCTGGCCAATGCCGTAGGCGGCAACCTGTTGCTGGGCTTTCTGGCAGCGGTAACCTTCGCAACCATTGTGGCTGTGGTCGCAGGCTTGGCTCTGGCTGGTGCCGCAGCTATTTCGCATGACTTGTACGCCAACGTCATCGCCAAAGGACGCGCAACCGAAAAAGACCAGATGCGCATTTCGCGTATCTCCACGGTGGTGCTGGGTGTACTGGCGATTTTGCTGGGCATTATTTTTGAGAACCAGAACGTCGCCTTCATGGTGGGGCTGGCCTTTGCCATTGCCGCCAGTGCCAACTTCCCGGTTCTGGTGCTGTCGATTGCCTGGCGTGGCTGCACCACACGGGGCGCCACGATTGGCGGCTTCCTGGGCCTGGTCACCGCCACAGTGTGGGTGGTCTTGAGCAGCACGGTGTGGGTGGATGTATTCGGTTTTGCCGAGCCCATCACGCCTTTCCCTAACCCTGGCATCCTGTCCATCCCGCTGGCTTTCTTCTCGATCTGGCTGTTCTCGACCCTGGATAACAGCGCCCGCGCTACCCAGGAACGAGAAGCCTTCGAGGCTCTGACCGTACGCAGTCAAACCGGCATTGGTGCTGCCAGCGCCAGCGCTCACTAAGGCTTTTACGCTGATTTGATCAGCATGCAGGAACAGAAAACAGGGCATTTCGGTGCCCTGTTTTTACGGATGTGCAGCTCATCCTGACAAGCACTATGACAGAAACGTGAACATGGCATAATCCTCACATGAATGAACTGCTCATTGCTGACGATCACCCGCTGTTTCGTGAAGCATTACGAGGCGTCGTAGCCAGCCTGTTTCCCGGCACCACCATTTACGAAGCGGATCGCATCTCCAATTTATACCCCCTGGTCGACGACCATCCGGACGCCGATCTGCTCTTGCTGGATCTGGATATTCCAGGGGCAATTGGCTTTAGCGCCCTGGTTCATTTACGAGCGACCTATCCCTGCCTGCCCATCATTCTGGTTACCGCCCATGAACAGGCCCGCTTCATGCGCCGCGCCATGGATCACGGCGCCATGGGTTTCATCCCCAAATCTATTGACTCTCACACCCTGGGCGTGGCCTTGCAGGTAGTTCTGGACGGCGGCACCTGGCTGCCAGAAATCGGCTCTTGTGCCCCTGGCATCAGCCTGGACGAACGCGAAGTGGCCGCGAAATTGCGCGAACTGACCCCACAACAATTCCGCGTGCTGCAAATGCTCAGCACAGGCCAACTGAACAAGCAGATTGCCTACGAGCTTAACGTCTCGGAGGCCACCATCAAGGCTCACATGACGGCTATTTTGCGCAAATTGGGTGCCTCCAATCGTACCCAGGCCGTCTTGATGGCCAGTCACCTTGGCCTGAACCAGGATGAGCCCCAGGACGCTAATACGTTTTAATTTGGGCAGCCAAAAAAGCGCGCAACGAAGCGGGCTTGACCGGTTTGGTCAGCACCAGGTAACCATATTGCCGAGCTGCCGCTTTCAACTCATCGCTACCATCGGCCGTCAACAAAGCACCTTGCGCATGGGGCAAATGCAAGCGCAATAATTGCAGTGCCTGCAAGCCGTCCAATCGATCATGCAAGTGGTAATCCACCAGCAAGACCTCGGGATGCAAGTCGATTTTTTCCAAAGCACTATCAACCGTATTGGCGATAATAATTTGCGCTCCCCACCGACCCAACAGCACTTCCATACCCGCCATAATATCCAGATCATTATCCAGGCAAAGTACCCGCAAGCCCGTCAAGGGCAGGCCGTCTGCAGGCTTGCTGGACTCGTTATTTGGATAGCTGCCTGGCTCGGTAGCCTGGCTCAAGGGAACACGGATGGAAAACATGCTGCCGCGCCCCACTTGGGATCGCACATCCAGCGTGTGTCCCAACAGGACGGCAATACGTTGGCAGATAGACAAGCCCAACCCAAGGCCACGACCATCCCAATCGAAGGCTTGCTCATAGCGATGAAACTCTGCATAAATCTGCTGAATATGATGAGACGGAATGCCCTGTCCTGAATCCCAAACCTGAAACTCCAGTTCCTTACCCCGAACCCGCACACCAAACACCACCCTCCCCTCCTGCGTATATCGCAAGGCATTGGCCAGGAAATTTTGCAGCACCCGACGCAGCAAGCGATGGTCGCTATACACCTGCAAAGGTCGTGCATGAACCCGCAGTTGGATCCCACGCCGTGCCGCCATGGCCGCATATTGATCCGCCAAATGCTGCAGCAAGTGCTGAACATCGATCACGCCCAAATCCGGCTTCAAGGCCCCAGCATCCAGACGGGAAATATCCAGCAGACCCTCCAGCAATTCTTCTGCCGTACGCAAAGAAGTGTCGACCCGCTCGGCCAGATTAGGCATCTCTGCAAGGTCGTGAGTATCGCGCAATGCCGAGGCAAACAGACGCGCCGCATTAATCGGTTGCAGCACATCATGGCTGACCGCCGTCAGGAAACGGGTACGGGACTCCTGGGCTTTTTCCGCCTCTTGTGTACGCACCGCAACGCGCTGCTCCAGGCTATCATTCATTTCGCGCAATTCGCGCTCCACGCGCTTGTACTGCGTGATATCGCTATAGCTGGTGACGTAACCGCCCCCCGGCAAAGGTCGCCCCCGCAGCTCGATCACCTGCTTGTCATTCAACATGCGTTGAGTCACATAGGAAGAGCCTTCGCGCATGAACTGAATACGACGTTCTATGGCTTGTTCCACCCCTATGCTTTCCACGCCATCGACCTTGCCCCGCTCGGCATTAAAGCGAATCAGGTCCGCCACAGAGCGGCCCACATACAGCATGCTGGGTGGATAATCGAACAACTGCTGGTAGCGCTGATTCCAGGCAACCAGACGCATGTCCGCATCCACCACACTGACGCCCTGATCAATATTTTCCAGCGTAGCCAGCAAAATATCCCGATTGAAGCGCAGCTCCTGCCCCGCCTCGTCCAGCACGGCCATGATGGCGGCCACTTCCATGCCCGAACCACGCAAGGCACTGGTCAGCACCAAACGCGCAGACGCCGCTCCCACCGCTGCCGCCAATAGCAATTCGGTGAAATGCACCCAGGCACTATCAGCCCGCAGACCAGGTTCCAGCACTTGCTTGACCTGCCTGGCCTGCGTCTCAAAAGCACGACGCGCCATTTTTTTGCCGACAATCCGTTCCGCTAATGCCAGTAAATCGTGTACCGACAGATCCCCATAAGAATGCCGGGCCGCCAGCGTCTGTCGCTCTGCATAAGGATCCAGAAAAGGCTCGGCACGCAAACGTTCTCCCAAGCCCGGACGTCTGCGCCACGAAACCCACAAAAATGCGCTGATATTGCACAGCAAGGACCAGAAAGTGCCATGCGTCAGCGGGTCCCAACCCTCCAGCCCGAAGAGCTGATAAGGGCGCAACCAGGACAGCCCCAAGGGCCCCTGATGCAACCAGTCATCCGCCAGCAAACCAACCTCGGTCAGCGTTGGCAGGAGCAAGGTATAAACCCAGATGGCAAAGCCCAATAAAAGACCGGCCTCCACCCCTTGCCGACTGGCACCGCGCCAATACAAGCCACCGATCAAGCCCGGCCCAAACTGCGCGACCGCCACAAAAGCCATCAAGCCGTAGGCAGCCAAGGTCGTATCGCTGCCGCTGAGCATGTAATAGCCGTAAGCCACACCGGCCAGTGCCATGATGGCAACACGACGTATCCATAACACCGTGGAAGCGACTGTGCTTTGCTGGTATTGCGCCCAACCTCGGCGCAGCAACAAGGGCATCACCAAGTCATTACTGACCATGGTCGAGAGCGCTACGCTGGTCACAATCACCATGCCGGTTGCTGCCGAAAAACCGCCTATATAAACCATCAAGGCCAGGCCCACCTGGTTTTGCGACAAGGGCAAGGCCAGCACAAAGCTATCGGGTGCCACCCCCTCGCCCCCGACACCAAACAAGCTGACACCTGCCGCAGCAATGGGCACAACCATCACGCTGACCAGCACCAGATACGCGCCGAACAACCAGCGCGCCCGCCGTATATCCACCACATCCCCACATTCAACAATGGCCACATGGAATTGACGGGGCAAGCAAATAATGGCGGCAAAAGCCAGCAAGGTCTGCCCGACAAAACCCACGGGGGGACTGTTCTCGAACAAGGTGGTGACCGCTCCCACCATATTGAGTTCAGCCTCCCCAAACCAGCGAAACGCGAACACACCAACGGCAACCAACGCCACCAGTTTCACCACCGACTCAAACGCCACTGCCAGCATCAAGCCCGGTCGATGCTCAGTGGCATCCACTTGCCGTGTTCCAAACAGGATGGCAAACAAGGCCATCAAAACGGCAACATATAAGGCCGGATCACCTAATAGGCCCACATGAAATTCCGTCCCTGCCAGCACACTCAAACTCAAGGCGACCGCCTTGTATTGCAGGGCCAGATACGGAACGGCAGCCACCACAGCAATCCCCGCCACCATCGCCGCCAAACGCTGCGAACGCCCATAACGACTGGCCATGAAGTCCGCAATGGACACCGTATTCTGGGATTGAGCCACCAGCGCCAGGCGTTCAATAATCCGCCAGCCAAACAGCAGCATCAGCATGGGGCCTAAATAAATAGGCAAAAAACCAATGCCATAGCGCACGGCCGAGCCGACCGCACCATAAAAGGTCCAGGAAGAACAGTACACAGCCAAGGCCAGGCTGTAGACCGTGGGTCGCAGCCAAGGGCGCTGGGTATACAAAGGATTCCTGTCTCCGAACCAGGCAATGGCAAACAAGATGGCGGCGTAAATCAAGGAAGCCAACACGACCCAAGCTGGCGTCATCTGCACTGTCTCCTACTTTGGTATAACGCGATGATTTTTCTCGTGATTGTAAGTAATACTAGGACAGTTCCTGCGGGATCTGGCCATGAAAATCTAGGGCTTATCACCTATACCCAATTTGAATTTCAAGGCAGATCTTCTGGGGCAAGCAACCGCCGCAGCATCATGGGCCACGGTGAAGATCACCTCATCTGCTAAGCAGCCCGACACGGTGCCTGTATCCCTGTCGTCATGCCGTATCAAACGACCGCAGCAAAACGATGCGCAAGCGGTACTCAAGCCAGCGCTGCATCACCTGTTCGGACAAGGATTTTTCGTCCGACATCACAAGAAGAAATAGAGCGTTTGAAAGCAAAGAGCATCTGCTCCGGCCCAGAGCACATCTATCACCCAACACCAGAAAAACGCCCCGACAAACAACTATCTTTCATCATCACGCGGGGCACATTAAAGGAGGCAATATGAAGCACTCAACATTGAACTTTGACCGCTACCCCCAGCAGCCGCATGGTGGGACGCTGGTCAACCAGGTCGTCCCGGAAGATCGCGTCAAGGACGAGATCGAACGTGCGCGCTCCCTGCCCAGCATCCGCGTGGATCTGGAGGCGGTCATCACCATCGAGATGATTGCGACCGGGGTGCTCTCTCCCAACAAGGGCTTCATGAACGAGGCCGACTACAACTCCGTGCTCAAAGAGGGTCGTTTGAGTAATGGTGTGGTGTGGCCTGTGCCCTTGAGCTTTGCTCCCATTGGCGATCGCAACCGCGACATTATCAAAGACCTTTCGGTTGGCTCTGAAGTGGCGCTGACCAATAGCGACAACGAACCAGTTGCCATCCTTAGCATCGAGGACATCTTCTCCTACGACAAGGAGCAGCGCGCCCAGCAATTGTTTGGCACGACAGACAGAAACCACCCCGGTGTGGATTCCATTTACCGACGCATGGGCGATGTGTCCCTGGGCGGCACCTTGCACCTGCTGCAGCGTGTGGACTGGGGCCCATTCGAGAAACTGCGGCGCGAACCCAAGGACACCTGGCATCTGTTCTACGAAGAAAAGAAATTCAATTCCGTGGCGGGCTTTATCACCGGCGCAAACCCACTGCACCGGGGCCACGAGTACATTCACCGCAATGCGCTGGAGGGGATTGATGGCCTGTTCCTGCAGCCACTGGTAGAGATGGCCAAGCGTGAATACGTGCGCCATGAGTTCCGCATGATGGCCTACCGGAACGTGCTCGATACCTACTACCCCAAGGACCGCGCCATCCTCTCACCGCTGCGTGTCACCTATATTTTTGCGGGTCCGCGCGAAACCATTTTGCATGCCCTGATCATGAAGAACTACGGGTGTACTCACGCCCTGATTGGGCGGGATCACGCCGGGATTGGCAGCTACTACGACAAGTACGCCAGCCACAGCATTTTTGATCAGTTCAGCCCCAAGGAAATGGGCATTGATGTGCGCCTGTTCCACGAGGTGTTTTACTGCACGCGCTGCGCCTGCCACGCTACTTCCGAGACTTGCCCGCACGATGATCGCTTCAGGCTGACCATCTCCGGCACCGGCATTCGCGAGATGCTGCGTCACGGCATCATGCCGCCCAAGGAGATTTGCCGCCCCGAATCCATCCTGCCCGCCATGCAAGGCGTACAACCCAAAGGTCTTTGCGAGGAAGGCGAGGCGATTCAGCCCGTCAGCAAGGTGATCCAGAGCATGTTCCCCTACTACACCCAGTACACCCGCCTGGGCGGGGCCAAGCGCAGCGAACCGCTGGATCCATCTCAACTGACGGTGCGTGATCTAGAAATCGCCAGTCACGACGTCCGACACCATGCGGGGGATATTTATAACGGTGTCTACACCGAGTACAGCGCCGTGGTGGACCACAACCGCAGCATGCAAGCCGCCTGGATTGAAGATGCCCGTGCTGCCTTGCGCTTTCAGCAAGAGCGTCTGATCAGCGATCTGGAAGAAAAACAGCAGCAAGCACCGGAAGAGGCCTCGGACGAGTTCATGTATCAGGACAAGCAAGAGGTCGTGCGGGAACTGCATTCAGCCCGCAGCCTACTGGACGATATTCCGGCGGTGATCTCTGCCAAGCAATTGACCACACGTACCTGGAACGTCCTGCCCTACCAGCGCTATCGTGGGGCGGATAAGGAATAAGGCGGTATCTTGCTACACCGTCCTGCTTGGATTCAGATCGGGCAGGACGGCCCGTGGCAGATGCCTATCTCGATGATGGAAAACCATGTGAGCGAGCAACTCCAGTGACCACTAATGCCGCGACAAGCAGCACCAGCACACTCCACGGAAAGGCAGACACGCTGAAGGTTTCGAGCAAAATGCCGCCGACAATTCCGCCACCAGCAATAGCGATGTTCCAGACCGTCACCATCATGGACTGCGCTACGTCGGTGGCTTCCCCTGCCGTCTTGGCCAAAGCCGTTTGAAAGAGCGTCGCCGAACCACCAAAGGCTAGCCCCCAGACGGCGACAGACGCGTAGACAGCAGCCGGTACGTTGCCGACAAGGCCAAGTGCCAATGCGGCAAGCGCGAACAAGGTCGTGCTGATCAGTACCAGTTCACGCAAGCGGCGGTCGATCAACACACCCACAATCCAGATGCCCAGTAACGCAGCGACGCCAAAAACCAGCAGGACGAGATCGATCCGATCCGCGATGCCAACCGGGACGAGAAAGGGGGCTATGTAGGTGTAGAGGATGTTATGGGCCAGCACATAAACTAGCGTGACAAACAGAATCGGCCGAATGCCCGGTAAAGTAAAAACCGTCCTGAGTGCAAACCCCTTTCCGCGTGCTTGTCCTGGAAAGTCCGGCACCTTGGCAGTCACCCAGACCACGAGAATCACCGTCAGAATGCTCATAAGACCAAAAGTCACGCGCCAACCCCAAGCCGCACCCAGAAAAGTGCCGGCCGGAATGCCCAGGGAAAGTGCAATCGGCGTACCTGCCATGGCGATCGCGATGGCGCGGCCCTTCAGGTGCTCGGGCACCATGCGGGCCGCATAGCCGGCCACCAAGGCCCACAACAGTCCTGCAAATACACCAGCAAAGAAACGGGCGACAAGTGTGATGGTATAGCTGTCAGAAACAGCCGTCACCGCATTGACAACAGCGAAGCCGCTGATGGCGATCAGCAACAATGGCCGACGCCGCCAACTCTGCGTAACCGCCGTCAATGGAATCGCGGCAAGCAGTGAGCCAATCGCGTAAATAGTGACGAGTTGGCCAACCAAGGCCTCGGATACCGTCAGGCTTTGCGCCATCAGAGGCAACAAGCCGGCAGGCAGAGCTTCGGTCAGGATCGTGATGAAGGCTGCCATCGCCAAAGCCAGCAAGGCAGGCAGCGGCAGACGGTCCTGATTACTCACAGGGACCTGATTGCACTCCTGCAAGCAGGCCGAGCGGTTCATAGAGGTAGAACTCATCGTCCAGCCTCCAAGGCACCATAGACCGCATCACGCAAATCGGTGACGAAGCGGCCGGACATCCCCTCGTACAAGGTATTGGTGAAGGCAACCACAGCGAGCCTTTGCGCCCGATCGACGAACCATGAGTGACCGTAGGCTCCGCCCCATCGCCAGGTTCCATTGGACTCGGGCGACGCTGCCTGCGTCCGGTCGCGCAGGACCGAAAAGCCCAGTCCAAAGCCAAACCCCGGCATATCCGGCAGTTCATAGCCATTCGTCTGGTCCCGCCCCATTTCCGCGACCATGTCGCTGGGCAGCAGGCCGCCGCCTCCTTGGTGCAAGGCTTCCAGCAAACGCAAAAAGTCGCCTGCCGTACCCGCCATGCCCGCTCCACCGGAAGCAAATGCCTGCGGATCGAAGATGCGCGCAGGACTATAAGGGATACCCACCGCCCCCTCAAAAGGCGAGACCGTTTCGCCTTCTCGCAGTGGATGCGCTTGAGGCGTGCCATTCACATAGGGGGTCGCCACGCGTTGCACATCCCGCACGATAAAAGCGGTATCCACCATTCGCAGCGGTCCCGTCACAAGCTGGCTCACCGCCACATCCAAAGGCGCGCCATATACCTGCTCGATCAAGGCACCCAGCACGTCGATTGCCAAGGAGTAGCCCCAAGCTGTTCCTGGCTCGTACAGGAGCGGCACAGTGGCGATGCGACGCAGGTTCTCCTCCAGACTGATACCAGTGGCATCCATGCCGTCCGACACACCCGCCCGTGCATAAGGCCCCTGCGCATCGGCCTCAAGAAAGCGATAGCCCAATCCGGCCGTATGGCTGAGCAGTTGCCGAACCGTGATCTGCGTAGGACGACCGCCAGCTAACCTCGGCCGGAATTCAGGCAGCCACGGGTGAATACTGTCATCAAGCCCCATGCGTCCTTGCGCCACCAATACCAGTGCGGCGGTGGAGACAATGGGCTTGCTCACGGAGGCCAAGCGAAAGACCGTATCCACCGTCATCGCACGACGACTTTCATGGTCGGCCCAGCCGTAAGCCTGGTGATGGATCAGCTTGCCATCGCGGGCCACCAGCACGACCGCACCGACCAGGCGGCCTTGGTCCAGTGCCTGTTGAGCTATGGTCTGTACACGGGGGGAAAGATGCGCAGGCGGGGCGTCGGCGCATCGCGTAATTACGGAAGTCATTACAGGTAATTCCTTTCATCAGTGGACCCAAACGTCATGATAGAAAGCCTGAAATTAAAGAAAAAGTCAGGTAGAGTTCCGTTTTAAGCGGAACTTTATGTCCGTAATTGAGGGGTGGTGATGGACAGTCTCAACAGCTTCGTGGTGTTCGTCCAAGTGGCTGAAGTGCGCAGCTTCGTTGCAGCTGGTCGGCTGCTGGGCGTGTCGGCCTCTGCGGTTGGTAAGAGTGTGGCGCGGCTGGAGGAAAAGCTGGGTGTGCGCCTGTTCCACCGGAGCACTCGCAGTGTCTCGCTGACAGCCGAGGGCTCGCTGTTCCTGGAGCGCAGCCGCCGCATCCTTGCCGAAATCGAGGCGGCAGAACAGGAACTGTCGCAGGCGACGACTATGCCGCATGGCCGGTTGCGAGTCAGCCTGCCTTTAGTCAGCTCGCTGTTACTGCCCGTGCTCGGCGAGTTCATGCGCGAGTACCCGGAGATCGAGCTGGACCTGGATTTCAGCGACCGGCTCGTTGATGTGATCGAGGAAGGTTTCGACGCCGTAGTCAGAACGGGCAACCCAACTGACTCGCGCCTTTCCGCTCGTCGGCTTGGCTCTTTTCGTTCGATGTTGGTCGCCTCGCCCGACTATCTGGCGCGGCAAGGAATACCCAAAGTACCTGCTGATCTGCTGAATCACACCTGCCTGCACTACCGCTTTCCCAACAGCGGCAAGCTGGAGCCGTGGGCCTTGCACCGCGCGACCGATGAGTCCGAACTGACGCTACCAACTTCGATGATTTGCAACAACATCGAGACACGCGTGTGCTTTGCCGTGCAGGGTTTGGGCATCGCCTATCTGCCAGAATTCTCGATCAGCGAGCCTCTGGCAGATGGGCGGCTACAAACCGTTCTGGACGACTATGCAGAACGCACTGGCGTTTTCTACATCCTCTGGCCTGCCAGCAAACATCCTTCGCCCAAGGTCAGAGCCTTCGTCGATTTCCTGTGCGCCCGTGTGTTTCCGGCTGTTCTGGACACGTCTCAAACCCAAGCCCGCCGCGTGAGCGGCCAATAAATGCCCACCCTCAATCCGCTCCACTTCCCACGCCTGCACTGCTGCACACCGTTGCGATGCCCCACCCCTGCCCAGGGCGGACTTTTGACGCGCGCCTGAGCGTATATTGACCTTGTCTCAGCCATTGCTAAACCTGCTCTATAAAGCTTCGACTCAGTGCGACACATGGCGCACTGACAGCATCGCGGACAAAAAAAAACCCCTGATCTACTTGAGATCAGGGGCTCCATTTCTAGCAAAGTCAGCGGATCGCCAAGCTTTGGCCGTTTATCGCGGGCGGCCTAACAGACCTCTTCCAAATTGGCCTCGTTCACCGGCATCAGGCGGCGGTAGAAAGTAGGCAGAGCAAACAAGGCGCCATGAAGATCAGCGTTGTAGAACTGCAGAGAATCCTGATTCTCGCTGCTCATGCGCTGTTCCAGACGTTCCTGGATTTGCTCGGCGCAGAACGCACGCGGGTTCAACTCGTCGGAAGCAATCGCCAGCCCCCAGTAAGAACCGTACAGCGGAATATGCAGACCGTAACCATGCACCTGCGCAAACACGCTGGCCAGGGATGCGCTCAGGTTCTTGACCTGCTGGCTTTCGTGGAAAGGCGAACCCAGGTGCAAGACCAAAGCACCACCGCTTGCCAGCGCGCGTTTGCAGGACTCAAAGAACGCGGCGGTGTACAAAGGACCAGCCGGCGTTTCGGGGTCGGTCAGATCCAGGTAAATCAGATCAAACCGCTCCTGTGTATTGGCCAGAAATTTCGCGCCGTCTTCAATCTGAATCTGCACACGCGGGTTATCAAAGGCCCCCTTATGAATAGACTGCAAGTGCTCGCGAGCCACCTCGATCACTTCGCCATCCAGCTCAACCAAGGAGACTCGTTCCAGGCTGGGGTACTTCAACAGTTCTTCCAGGGCACCACCATCACCACCGCCCACAATCAAGGCGCGACGTGGATTGGGGTGTGCCATGGCGGCCGGGTGAATCAGACCCTCGTGGTAGAAGAACTCTTCGGCCTCGGAGGTCATCATGCAGCCGTCCAAGCGCAGGGTCGTACCCAGAGTTTCAGACCGCAACAACTCCAGACGCTGGAAAGCAGTCTGACGCTCCAGCAAACGCTCGGTAAAGCGAAAGCCGTACAAGGCATCCTGGTTCAGGTTTTCCGTCAGCAGTTCGCCTGCATGAGCCGGGCCATCGGCCTCGCCACGCCACAAGCGATTACGCTGGGCCTGGCCGGGCTTGAAAGCCTGTTCAATACCGTTAATCAGGCGGGTCGCCTTGCCAGAGTTGTCTTGCATGAAGTTGCAAACATACACGTCCAGCGTCACGCCGTCGCGCTCTGGCCAGGTATGAATGGCTAAATGAGACTCCGCCAGCAGCAGGACACCGGTGACACCACCGGGCTGCCCTTCAAACTCGGGAAATGCCTGCCACTCTTCACCAACAATCGTCAGCCCAGCATCGATCGTCTGCTGGCGGCAAAAATCAGCCAGTTTCTGGGCATCGATCAGCAGCTCCGGGCTGCATGCACATTGGTAAAGGTCTGCGGTCAAGTGCAAGCCTTGCATAATCGTGTGCTCCTTTAACGGATTTTGCGCTCCCTACCAACGAGATGACCGCAACATAAAAACTTCAAAGCGAGGTGCACCTGAAAAGGCGATCACCTCGCTTCATCGAAAAGAGGGCAAATTGTACCTTATATCAAACTTAAATATATGAAAATAACCCTATTTTAGGGAAGATTAAGGTATATACGACGCGGAAGGCAGCAAAACCAATTCCATGACCAAATGTGCGCCTGCCCCTGGGTGATCCTTGAAGTACACCCTGCCCCCGTGATGCTGGACAATCGAGCGCAAAATGGACAAACCCAGACCACTGCCTTGCACCTGTTGGCCGGGCAGGCGATAGAACTTGTCAAACACCTTATCTTTATAAAGAGGATCAATACCCGGGCCTTGATCCAGGACGTCGATACAGGCCCAACCCGTTTGGCCAGGCCGCAAACGCAAGGTCACCACCGTATCCGCAGCAGAGTACTTCAAGGCATTTTCCAAAGCATTGCGCAGCGCCACTAGCAAAGGAACCACATCCACTCTGGCCCACATGTTGTGCGAAGGTAAATCCAGACAAATGCGGTGGCGCTGTTCATTGAAAGAGCGCAGGCTCAGGCGCAACACCGCACGCAAATCTGACGTGCGCCACTCCCGGCTGCCAACCCCTTCATACTCGATGCGATTTAAACGCGTCAAATCGTCGAGCAGCACATCCACCCCTCGAACTTTTTCTCGTAACTTCATGTAAATTTTGCCAGCCCAGGCTGACGGGGTGGACTCTAACTGCAGCAATTCAATGTAGCCGCTGATGGCAGCCAGCGGAGAGCGTATTTCATGAGCGGCCACTGCAAAACAGTCTGCCCGGTCCCGTTCTTTTTGCATTTGTGCGCTGACATCACGAATCATCAATAAAGTGGCCGTAGCGGGAGCTGGCGCAGCATAGGAGTGAAACTCCAGCGCACGCCGGCGCTCACCTTCGCCATCCCGGTGCATACAATAAAAGGGATGATGGGCGCGGTAAATAGCCTGGCTAATTCCAGGCAGCAAATACGCTAAATCGGCCTGCAGTCCATTTTCGAGACGTTGAAAAAAATCCAGAAAATCATTTGTGTGATTGACTAACTCCGGAATACCCAACAAGTTGCGCATGGCCCGATTACAGCCCTGCAGCATCCCGCTGGAATCAAACATAGCAATCGCATCCGGCAAGGCATCGAGCATTTGCTCCGAACAATGCGATCTTTCATAAGTTAGCCTGGGCCATTTAGGAACACTCGCTTGATTAAACAAGCGTTGCCCCATTAAAAAACTGGTAAATAATGTGAGCAACAAGCCAATCCCCTATTTCTGCCCCAAAACAAGCACTGTGCCTGCCTCAGTGCGTTCTCAATCGCCATGCCGCCAAAGATCAGGCCCCGAAACTACGCCTGCTTTTTTTTGGGATGGGATTATCGACACGCCGATATCCTGCATCGGCCTGGGTGAAACAAACGATCAATTGCCTAATAACTTTATTTCATTACCAATAAGAAAAATGGCGGGAAAGGTATCATTAATTTTAAAAAGCCTGGCTCCAAAATGACGCGCCATAATGCTTAAAATCACAAACAGCCGTATCATAAGACGCACAACGCTGATTGTAGAAAACGAGGAGACTTGCATAAAATAGATTCCTATTTATTTCATAAAGGCAGGCTGGGATCAAGGTCAATACCAACAAAAAACACTAGGGTGCAAACACCCTGATTTCCTGGTTTGGCAGCCCCGTCACGATCCCGGACACCTATTTGTTGCGCTAGAGGACAAGTGTGTTCAAGGGCCTACACTGGAAGGTCCGGTAACACGACAGCACAAGGGATACGCGTAAAATCAGCAGGGCGAGTCCAGGTTCACAGGCCCGCCAGATTAAAGTGATTCCCTGAAGAAACATGAACATCTGAAAATCGGAGATATTAGAAGCATGTGTGTCAAATACTCTGCCTATCACTGGGCATGAACAGGCCACTTCCCATTGCCAGTATTAGTATTTCAGTACTTACTAATATCGTCTCTACACTCTGCACTGCTACATCGGGGCCCTTTCTTTCACTACCCCGGTCTGGCCTGCTTTCATTTTTTTGACTCCATGAACGACGCCGTTTACTCCACTCGGCAGGCTGCTGATTTACTAGGTGTGTCCGTACGCACCGTACAACTTTGGGTAGAAGCCGGGACCTTGAAGGCCTGGAAAACCCAAGGCGGCCACCGACGCATTGACCGCGACTCCGTGCAAACCATTTTGCAAGAGCGCCAAGGGCGAGGTAGTGCGCAACTACCCGATGCCCCCACCCCCTCAAGCCTGCCCGTTGGCAACGATGAACCTTGTCTGCGCGTGCTGGTCGTTGAAGACGATCTGGATCTGCTGGCTATTTACCGTATGGCCATGGAACATCTGCCCTTCCCGATTGAACTGCGTTGTGAGCAGGATGGGCTCAAAGGTCTGATTGCTGCAGGCAATTTCTACCCCGATGTCCTGATTGTGGACCTGAACTTGCCCAAGCTCGATGGCTTTGCCATGCTCAAAGCCCTGGCGGACGCCCCCGAAACCGGACATACCCAGATCTACGTCATTTCCGCTCTGAGTGCCACCGACATTCACGCACGCGGTGGCCTGCCCGGCAACGCCACAGCCCTGGCCAAGCCCATTCCTATCGCCTTGCTTTTGCAACTGCTCAGCGAAGCCTTCCACGCCCAGTACCTGCCCTCCTGAGCGCCTCTTTCCCCCTGTATCAGCACGGATCAATTTTTTCAGTTTCAACCCATTTGTGACAATGATTTTCATTTGATTATCAATTTTTTATTTTTAGACATAAAAAACGGATCAAATGATACTATTCACGAAAATTCACAACAAGAAATTGATCCGTTTATCGCGCGTCTTTTGCTGATACAAAAATATAAAGGGGAAGGTTATGCGCAAGAACCTACCAATTACCGGCATCGAAACCGAGCTGCTGGACGAACAATATCTCATCTCCAAAACTGACCTGGCCGGGCGCATCATCTATGCAAACCCGGCCTTTGTCGAGGTAAGCGGCTTTAGTAGGGCGGAGTTGATTGGCGAGCCACACAATATCGTGCGCCACCCCGATATGCCCTCCGAGGTTTTTGCAGATTTGTGGCATACCCTAAAGCAGGGGCGTTCGTGGGTTGGAGTCGTTAAAAACCGCCGTAAAGACGGCGGTTTTTATTGGGTTCTAGCCCATGCCAGCCCAATTATTGAACAAGGTGAACTAACCGGCTTTGCCTCGGTACGGGTACGGGCAAAACCTCAAGCTATTCAAGCCGCTGAACAGTTCTATCAGGAACTGCGCGAGGGCCGAAATCGTTCACGGGCCATACGCGCTGGCCATATTACGGTCCGCAGCTGGCAGCGTCCTTTTGCAGGACTACGCTTTTTATTTGGCCCCAGTTTACTGGCGGCTTTTCTGCGCAAAGGCATATTGAATCTGGGTATTACCGGCGGGATTATTGCCATGATTCTGAATACGGAAATGCCACAGCAAAGCATGACTCTGCTGGCCAGCTCCCTGGGCGTAGGCACGCTGATAATTTTGGGCTATCAAGCGATCTTGATGCGGCGTGTTTTGGGATCGTTTAAAACAGCCACGCACATCGCTCAACAAATTGCGGCGGGCAACCTGACAGTCAATACGCGTGGGCCTGCTGTCAAAAACCTGGAGACACTGGGTCAAAACCTGGACCTGATGCGCAAAAGCCTGATGAGCATCAGCACGGACGTGGACCAGAGCTGCAGAAACAATCAGCGGGTATCACGTAAGCTCTCTGACAATAGTGCCTTGCTGGAAGCTCGCACTCAAGAACAAGCATCCTCCATGCAAGAGACTACCGCCAGCATGAGCTCATTTGGACAAACCGTCTTGCAAACGGCAAACAATGCCAAGGCCAGCCATGAACTGGCCAGCCGCAGTGCTGATATTGCCAGTCGTGGCAATGAGGCGGTTCAGAAGGTCAGTTCGTCCATGCAACAGATTCTGGAAAGCTCGCAGCATATTGGCAATATCGTCTCGATGATCAACAACATCGCCTTTCAAACCAATATCCTGTCAATCAACGCGTCGATTGAATCAGCACGGGCTGGAGAAGCCGGTAAAGGTTTTGCGGTGGTCGCGTCTGCCGTGCGTTCGTTGGCCCAGCAAGCAGCCCAAGCGGCCGATGAAATCAAGCAACTGGTCACTCAAACCCAAACACTCAGTGCCGAAGGGGCGAATCATGCAGCGCATGCGGGCCAAACCATGCAGGAAATTCTGACGTCGGTCTCTGAAGTAGCGGGTTTGATGGGTGAAATTTCTACCGCTACCAGTGAACAAAGCATTGGTTTGAGCCAACTGACCCAAGCCCTGAAACAAGTGGATCAAATTACCACCGACAATGCCGCTCTGGTTCATGATTTGAGCGAAACCGCTCAAGAGTTGAATCAGAACGGTGCCCAGTTGCAAGAGGCGATCAGTGTCCTGAATCATGGAAAAAGCGCGCCTACCCACTCGCCTGTGCCTTTGACTCTGGCACCCATTGTGAATATGGATACCGCTCGTCGCAGGTCAACCCATCCGGGCCGACTACGGCAAGTGGTATCCAACCCCTAGCTATGCTAGAACCCCAGGCTTTGGGTGCCGCCCAACAGGGCCAGCACACCCAGCACAGCAAAGATACCGGCTGCAATCCGGTGGACCAACTGAATAGGCAAACGGCGGGCGATGCGCTCACCGAACAAAACGGCCGGAGCGTTGGCCAGCATCATGCCCAAAGTCGTACCTAGCACCACAAAACCGAATTCTTGATATTGAGCGGCTAAAGCGACCGTGGCGATTTGGGTTTTATCGCCCATTTCAGCCAGGAAAAAGGTGACCAGGGTGGTCCCGAACACACCAAAGCGAGTACGTGTGGTCTCGGCATCGTCGATCTTGTCGGGAATCAGAATCCAGATGGCCATGGCCAGAAAGGAAATACCCAGCACCCAACGCAGCACTTCAGGATCCAGCAATGCCGGAACCCAGGCACCAATGGCACCAGCCAGACCGTGATTGACTAAGGTTGCTATGAAAATAGCGAGAATAATGGGCCAAGGGCGTTTGTAGCGGGCTGCGAGAATAAAGGCGAGCAACTGGGTTTTGTCCCCAATTTCTGCTAGAGCAACCACACCCGTGGAGATAAACAACGCTTCCATAACAACTCCTGGCCGGATACGAGACGAATGACCACAAACCCTCCCGGCCAAACGCGAAGGTCTATGGTCAAAAGTCTTGCCAGGCTAAGTTGCTACCAGCGCCATGACCCTGTATAGGTCAAGTATGTTGACGCTGATCTTCGCTCATTCGAAGCGGCTACTCCCTAATGACGAAGCGCATCGTAGCCCAGATTAGTGCGCCTGTCCAATCGGTGATTTTCAACGCACTGGAAGTACACTTAATTATTTTTACGCTTTCGTCCTACGCATGATTGCCCAAACCCCAGCGTCTCCCCCATCCGACACCTACCAGCGCTATGTGCTGCTGTATCTGTTATTCATGGTTTTGTTGTGGTCCGTTTTGATGGCTATTAGCCACAAAGCGCCTGACCTGGACGGCATGGAAGAGCTGGTCTGGTCGGCCAGTTTTGAGCTGGGCTATCTGAAACATCCCCCCTTCCCCTCGTGGGTGATGGCCGCCTTGACCAGTATGCTCGGACGCCCGGCCTGGCTGACCTTTGCAGCAGGCATGACAGCCTCGGTGCTGGGACTATGGTTTATCTGGAAACTGGCCTGCGAGTTCCTGAATCCTGAGCGCGCCTTGATGGTCTTGCTGATCAGCTCTGTCTGTATTTACTTTTCCTTGCGCGGCACTATTTTTAATCACAACACGGCCCAGCTGTGGTCCGTAACCGCCGCGACCTGGTTTTTCTATCGTGCCAGCCGGGACCAGAAACCGGCAGACTGGTTGTGGCTGGGCGCAGTCGCGGCGCTGTCTACCGTCACCAAATACAGCGCCGTTATTCTGTTCACCGCCTTCTTTTTGTATTTCCTGCGCAGCGGCATGTGGCGTCAACGACAAACCTGGGTAGGCGTGGGTCTGGCCCTGCTTGCCTATGTACTGGTTTTGTCCCCCCACCTGTACTGGCTGGTAAAGCATGACTTCGCCCCCTTCCGATATATGGATGGCTCGCTGGAAACGCATACTCGTTGGCAGGCCTACAAAGAGCTACTAGCTTTTAGCCTGGACCAACTAGGGCGACTGAGCCCCATGATAGTGGCCATGATCGCGCTGGGTATCTGGAACCATCGGGACAAGAAAAAGCGGGCTCAGTCGGATACCGCCCTGCAAGACAAGCAGCGCTATGCCGATGCGATTTCCCGCAGCGATAAGCAGTTTGTGCTATGGGTGGGCCTGACCCCCATGATCAGCACAGTCTTGATTTCAGCCATTATGGGCACCCGTCTGGTGGCCTCTTGGGCCACGACGTTCTTTGTGCTGTATGGCTTTTTTGCCTTGTGGATCCTGCATGGCCAGGACAAGATTCAGTTGCGCCGTATCGCCATTATTGTGATCGTGCTGCAAATTCTGCTGGCATCGGGCTATGCCTTGGCCCGTGGTCCACTGGCCTGGTATACAGGCCGGGATTCTCGCTCCACCTTCCCCGGCCCCGAGGTGTCTGCCCAGATGCAGGCCATCTGGAAAGAGCACATGCCCGGCATCCCCCTAAAGGTCGTGGTAGCGGATACCTGGCTGGGTGGAAATATCGCTGTTCATGCAGGCCAGGACGTCATGGTCTTTATCGATGCCGATCCTGCCGCTTCGCCCTGGCTGAAACTGCCGCAGGATTTGCAATGCGGGGCCCTGATTGTTTACAGCATCCAGACCCGAGGCAAGCCGCCAAACTCCTTGCTTGAACTGTATGAACAAGCCCCCATCAAGGGGCTGGCCGAACAGCGCTGGTCCTCTGAACGCAGCCCCATGATTGATCTGAACTGGGCGATTTTGCCCGCGCAACGCAGTTGTCCCTTTACAGCCACTGCAGGCCACGACGGTTAAATCTGCGGGTGATGCACTGGCAGTTGCTCACCCAGGTAATCCAGAAAATGCCGCACCGCCGGGGCCATGCCTCGGCGGGAGGCAAATACGGCGTGAATGATCCCCGGCAAGGGGGCCCACTGCGGCAGGACCTGCACCAAACGTCCAGCTTTCAAGGCATCGCAGCACATATAGTCGGGCAAGATACCCACGCCTATGCCCTGCTCTACCCCCTCACGCAAGGTCAATAAATCCGAGGCCATATAGCGTGGCCTGTGCGTTACCGTCACGCTGGCTCCCTCGGGACCGTACAACTCCCATTCGTTTTGACCTTGCCGAGCCGACATGGCCACCGTGGGCAATTTAACCAAATCTGCCGGGCCTCGCACCGGATCAAACCGCGCCAGCAAGCTAGGCTGGGCGACCAGAATCGCTCCGGTTTCGCCCAGGCGTTTCACGATATAGCTGGCGCTATCGCTGAGGGTGCTGCGTACTCGCAAGGCCACATCAATTCCATCGGCCACCGGATCGACCACACGGTTGCTGACCTCCACCTCCAGCTCAACCTGGGGATAGCGGATCAGAAATTGGGCGAACACGGTCGACAAGACGGTATGTGCCAAGGTGACCGGACAACTGATACGCAAAAGACCACGCGGCTCTTGCTGCACTTGTGCAACAGCGGCATAAGCCGCTTCAGCCTCGTCGCGCATGGCCTGGCAATGACGCAGGAACACCTCCCCGGCCGGGGTCAGAGACAGGCTACGCGTGGTGCGTTGCAACAGGCGCACACCCACTTCGGCTTCAAGGCGGCTAAGACGCCGCGACACGCGCGATGGCGGCATACCCAGGTGCCGAGCGGCTGCGCTGAACCCGCCGCGCTGCACCACTTCGGTAAACAACACCATGTCATTTAAGTCATACATACAGGGATGCTTTCCAGAATTACAAACAAAATTAGAATAATCTTTCTCAGAAAAGCCGGCTTATCAAAGGTATGAGCATCAAACATAATGACACCATTCCTTCATCGCTTTGGACAACAGACATCATGAAACTGCTACACGTAGACTCCAGCATCACCGGCGCGAACTCCGTCTCCCGCGAACTTTCACAATTTGTGGTTGATCAACTGCGCCAGCAAAACGATCAAGTCCAAGTGGAGCATATCGATCTGGCCCTGAACCCGCCCCCTCACTTCTCGGCTGACTCCCTGGGCATGCGCCTGGGCCTGGACCCTGCCACCCTGACCGAACGTCAACGCGCCGAGAATGCGATCACCGAACAATACCTGAACCAGTTTCTGGCCTCGGACGTCATTGTGATTGGCGCCCCCTTCTACAACTTCACCATCCCTAGCCAGCTCAAAGCCTGGATGGACCGTCTGGCTCAAGCTGGTCGCACCTTCCGTTACACCAGCAATGGACCAGAAGGTCTGGCCGGCGACAAAACGGTATATCTGGTTCTGAGCCGTGGTGGCATCTACTCCGAATCGGAGCAAGGCCAGGCCATGGAGCACCAGGAAAGCTATCTGCGCGTGATGTTCGGCTTCATGGGCATAACAGACCTACGTATTGTGTACGCTGAAGGCCTGGGCAAAGCACCTGAGCTGCGCAACCAGATTGTAGAAAATGCCAAAGCCAGTGTCAGCGCCTTGCTGGAAAAGAGCACCGCCTAAAACAGACGCGGTCCGAGTCAATCAGGCCGCAACACTCGCGCCGTCACGCGGCCTCGCTCAGAATCTGGTGTTGTTTCAACTCCCAGGGCTGAGCACGCTACGCTCCTGCCAGACTGCGACCTCGGTCCAGTCTGGCTTTGTTTTTTGTCGCATCCGGCTTCTTGTTCCTGCCCGGCGACGGAAAAGGCCCCCTCGCTACGCCTTCGGCTTGCTGCCCCCCAAGGGGGAGCTTTTTGTTTTGGGGCGGCCCGACGACGGAAAGGGCCCCCTCGCTACGCCTTCGGCTTGCTGCCCCCCAAGGGGGGGCTTTTTGTCTTGGGACGGCCCGGCGACAAAAAAGGGCCTATGCATGGCCCTTTATCCTAAGCGTGCAAGTCCAGTCTTAGCCCAATGATCCTTGAACCCGTACAGGCGCTCACAGGGCGTCAGGCTGGCCCCGCGCTTATTCGTCTGTCTCCAGCCAATGCCCCAAACGCAAACGCTTGGTATTGAGGTAGGCCTCGTTAAAGGGATTACCTTCAATTTGATGCGGCACGCGTTCCACCACATCAATACCGATGTCCTGCAAGGTTTTTACCTTGCGCGGGTTATTGGTCATCAGACGTAGTTTCTGGATACCAACGTGCTCGAGCATATCCTTGCAAATATCGTAGCGACGCATATCGGCCGGAAAACCGAGCTTCTCGTTGGCCTCTACGGTGTCGGCTCCCTGATCTTGCAGCTTGTATGCACGAATCTTGTTCACCAGACCAATGCCTCGCCCTTCCTGGCGCAAATACATCAGGGCGCCACGGCCAGCCGTCGCAATACGTTCCAGCGCCAGTTGCAGTTGAGGGCCGCAATCACAGCGCAGGCTAAATAAGGCATCGCCTGTCAAACACTCGGAGTGCACACGGGCTAGGACGGGATGGCCATCGGCCACGTCCCCCAGGGTCAATAGGACGTGTTCTTTTTGATTGCTGCGCTCTACAAACACATGAATTTGAAAGACAGCCCAAGGCGTGGGCAAACGGCTGGAGCTGACATAGTCCAGTAAAACACCGGGTTTGGCCTGCTGGGCTGCAAGCGCGGAGCCCGATTCTGACGCCAGTGCGGCATCTGGGGTGGATTGCATAATGAGTCTCTGCTGCGGCGAAGAAATGCGGCTTGGCCCCATCCGGGGCGACTTGGCAATGATAGCCCAATTCAGCCGGTTTCTTTCAGTCTGGGACATGATGCTTTTCAGGGCTAATTACCGCTCTTTGCCCACGACACAGGAGTGAAATAATCACCTTATGTTCTTATCCTTATAGCGAAAAATTCTGCTATCCGGTATTCTACGCAACAAGAAAATACATAAAATGTTATGAAACTTACAAATACAGACGATCTATGGCACTTTGTGTTTTTCACTGAGTCCTGATCGTCCTCAGCCCTAATTGATCATGCCCGCCCTTAAGGTCTTTATCCGCTACGTTGTCATTGGGCTTGCTTTAGCCCTGCAACCGTTTGTCGCCCACGGCGCGGCAAGCCAGGCCTGGCCTCAACCGCCCTCGCAGCTCAGTCTGGATAGCCCCTACGGCACACTGCAGGTAAGCCAAAGCGATTATGTCTACGAAGCGCGGCTGCAACTGGACGCAAAGACCATAGAGCCAGAGCTAAAAGGGATGATCAATATCCCCTACGCTTTCAAGCAAGCCAACAATCAAACCGCCCTGATTTCAGTCGACAAGGGCCTGGGTGCTTGCTCGATCAATTACCATTGGGTCACCGTATCGTCCCAGGGCTATACCGTCTCGCCAGCCTTTGGCTCATGCAGCGCCAAAATCCGGGTCCGTCATCACGGCCGAACCCTGATTATGGAAACACCCAGCCAGGACAATCCGGCCATGATCGACGAATACCGATACGATGGGCGCAAAATCAGTTTACGCAAGCGCCGTCCACTTATGCAGTAAGGGGAACCTGCAAGGAGCAGCGGACTCAAACGGAACACTGACTATAATCAGGTGTTTACGTCTCTCCGGATTTTCCCTATGCAAACCTCCACAACCCGCCCTTTACTTGTCTGGGATTTACCCACCCGTTTGTTCCACTGGCTGTTTGTCATTAGCATTGTGGGCTGTTTTGTGACAATCAAAGTTGGCGGGCTATGGATGGACTGGCACGTACGCTTTGGTCTGCTGGCCTTGGGACTGTTGGCCTTTCGTCTGGTCTGGGGTTTGATCGGTGGCTACTACTCGCGCTTTAGCCACTTCTTCCCCAATCCGATACGCAGCCTGCGTTATTTGCGTGATAAACCTGCCGTCTACCCAGGCCACAATCCTGTCGGCGCCTGGTCGGTCTGGGTCATGCTGATTGTGTTTGGTTTTCAGGCCATCTCTGGTTTGTTTGCCAACGACGATATCTTTACCTCAGGCCCTCTGGCCTATCTCAGCAGCGATTGGTCCAAAACCCTGACGGGTCTGCACAAAGCCAACGAATGGATCATGCTGGCCATTATCGGCTTGCATATCCTGGCTATTTTCCTGTATCGCGTCCTGGGTGGTCAGAAATTAACCAGCGTCATGGTCAAGGGCAGCATGCCCGTACCCAGTGAACCTGCGCTACCTGCCAGCAAAGACAACTGGAAAACCCGTTTACTCGCTCTGCTCATTGCCGTACTGATTGCCTGGGGCGTGTACTGGATCACCGGCCTGGCACCGGTAGGCGGCGGCATGGACGACTTTATGTAAGCCTGACTTATCCCCAGAAGCTGTGAATAAACCTGGGGATAATGCGGGGATTGTTTGGGCTGAGCCGCATTTTTACTAGCCGTCTTTTAAACTGGATGGTGACTAGCCGCTTGAACACTCTCTGCACAAAGAGCGACGGCCTCACGATACTTTCAGCGCCGTCGCCAAAATCCCCACAAGACCAGAACCAGCCCCAGAACGGCGGCCAATAAACCGGCCCAGCTAAAAATAGTCAGGCCCAGCCAAGCGGGGCCGCGTGTAACCAGCACCGGCCCCAAAATCAATACAAAGGCCGCCGTCACAATCGCAATGGCCAAACGGGTAGCCGCCTTTTCCAGCGATGAGGCCAGACGCGGCATACCCTCGACTTGAATACGGGCAGAGATCTTGCCTTGCCGGACGCGATGCATCAGCAAACGCAGCAATTGAGGCGCATCCATCGCCAATTGACGGGACTCCAGCAAGCTGCGTTGCAAGTCTGCATAAACACGACGAGGGGAATACTGCTTACGCATCAAAGCCAGAATGACCGGTTGTGCAACCTCAACCACATCAAATTGCGGGTCCAGACGTTTCAATACGCCATCCGCGGTGATAAAAGCCTTGAACAGCAAAGCCAGATCCGGCGGCAAAATCAAATGGTTCTCACGCGCCAGCGCCATAAAATCCAGCAAAGCAACCGAAATGGACAAAAGCCCACTACTTTGTCGGGCAACATAGCGCTGGGCACTTTCTTCCAGCCGGCTCCAATCAAAATCTTCCGCACCCGACCAATCCAGCAAGGTGGTAGCCACCCCATCGGCCTGCCCGTCCACAATTGCGCGCAATAGAACCAGCAATTGCTGACGACGACGTTCCGTCAAATGACCGACCAGACCGAAATCAATAAAGGCGACCTGATTGCCCGGCAACGCCATCATATTGCCGGGGTGCGGGTCGGCATGAAATAGCCCATCCTCCAGAACCATATGCAAGAACGCCAAGGCTCCCCGGCGCGCCAGCAAGGGGCGATCCACTTCAATGGCTTGCAACTGCGCCTCTTGAATTGGTGAGACTCCGGGCACAAACTCCTGCACCATGACGGTGGCACTGGTCCACTCCATATAAACGCGCGGCACCACAATGTCTTTAAAGGGCTGCATATTCTCGCGCACAGCCACGGTATTGGCTGCTTCGCGCGTAAAGTCCAGCTCATCGGCAATGGCTTCGGCCAAGGCGCGCACAATATCGTAGGGGCGATACTCAGGCAACAAACCCTGCTGCTGCACCAAGCGGGCAATCTGTTTCAGCAAACGCAGATCAGCCTGGATCAAAGACTCAAGACCGGGGCGCTGCACCTTCACCACCACTTCAGTACCGTCCCGCAAACAGGCACGATACACCTGCGCCATAGAAGCCGAGGCCAGCACCTGGATATCAAAACGCGCAAAGGCTTGGTCTACGGTTTGCCCTAAAGCCAGTTCCAATTCGGGTCGAATAGTCTCCCAAGGCACCGGCGCGGCATGACCTTGCAGCTTTTCCAGTTCCTGGGTCCACTCCAGAGGCAGCAGGTCATTGCGTGTGGCCAGAATCTGACCGAGTTTGATAAAGGTAGGCCCCAGCTCCTCCAGGGCACGTCGCAAACGTTCAGGCGCCGAGCGTTCGGGCATTTCTGTCGCCACCGGGGTTTTGTTACCGGGCAGCAGCTCCGACAGACCCAGACGATGCATCACATCCCCGATTCCGTATCGAGCAATGACCGATCCGATGGCACGCACGCGCGCATGGTCGCGCAAGGCCAACAAGGTTCCTCCCAACATACTCGCTCTCCAGTAGGCTACGCCCTGAGAAAAGTAGCATACCGCAGCGTCCGGGTGACTTACTTATCCACTTATCCACATTTTCAGTGGGCAAGCGCGGGGATAGCCTTTGGACAAGTCGCATTACCCCAAGTAATTCAAAGACTTGTCATGATGGGGTAATTAAAGTCCCCCTCCCTTTAGAAGATGACAAGAATCGAAAATGCCCCTGCTTTGGCCCGCAAATCAGAGTACATTGACGTTTTCAAATTCAAGGAGAGCGTGATGCGTCTGGATAAATCTCGCTCCAGCCGTAATGTCGAGGACCGCCGTGCCAATGGGCCACGCCTGAGCGGCGGCAAGATCGGTTTGGGGACAATCGTGCTGGCCTTGGTAGCCCTGTACTTTGGGGTCGACCCCAATGTGGTGCTGAACCTGGCCGGTGGCCCCACCAGCGCCCCGCAATCTCAACCGATTGCCGCCTCGGATACACAGGGCCAAACCATCGCCAAAATCCTGGGTGAAACCGAGGATGTCTGGCGCGATATTTTTGCCAAGCAAACCAATGGCAGCTACCGCGATCCCGTACTGGTTCTGTATCGCGGCGCGACTCCCACGGCTTGTGGCGCAGGCCAATCGGCCATGGGCCCGTTTTACTGCCCGGCCGATCAAAAGCTCTATATAGACCTGGGCTTTTTCACCGAGATGGAGCAAAAGATGGGCGTCAAGGGAAACTTTGCCCCTGCCTACGTGATTGCGCATGAAGTGGGCCACCACGTTCAGAACCAATTGGGCATGATGCGCCGTGTGGATGAAGCCCGTCGCAGCGGCTCGGCCTCGCAAGCCCGTCAGGCGTCCGTACGTCTGGAACTGCAGGCAGACTGCTACGCCGGCATCTGGGCCAATCACGCCGATGCACAACGCCAGATCCTGGAGCCGGGCGATATCCGCTCTGCGCTCGACGCGGCTCAAGCCGTGGGCGATGACACCTTGCAAAAGCAGTCTCAAGGCTATGTGGTTCCAGACTCTTTTACCCATGGCAGCGCGCAACAACGCATGGCCTGGTTCATGCAAGGCTATCAAACCGGGCAACTGAACATGTGCGACACCTTCACTCGACCTGATCCCGCTTCCTGATAAACGTAAAATTATGTAACCCGTCCTTGCGCTACATAATTTCCGTTCTATAATCATTTTCTTCGCAGGAAACGGGGGTCGTTAGCTCAGTTGGTAGAGCACTGGACTCTTAATCCATTGGTCGACAGTTCGAGTCTGTCACGACCCACCAGATATCCTGCTGTTTGCGGTACACCATGCCGCAACACCGTAAATTAGCCCGCTGCTACAGCGGGCTTTTTTGCGTCTGGACGCATCGATCCAGCACATCGCTACCCCAATTTTGCGCAGCCATCTTCTGGTCATAGTTGTTTACTTCGCCCACTACAAAAACCCGCTAGGCTAACAGATCATCACATCAGGAGATTGTCATGCTGATTGCCATTGATCCGACCAAGGCCCCCGACACCACACCTCCGGGCAAAACGCCGAACCCCGAACCCGATCCGAAGAAAATCCCGGGCAATGAGCCGCCTAGCAAAGCCAGGAACTGACAGACCTCGCCCACTCAAACATCCTGCACCCCTGCCATGTAGGCGCAATCCAGGGCAGCGCAGAAAATGTCGCTGCCCTGCCAGCGCCTTGCCCCACATTTGAATCATGCTTTGGCAGCAGGAAAATGTTGCAAAGTTAAGACTATTTTAAAAAAAAATGCACACAATGCGCACTTGTTGCGTTGCAACATATATTATTTTTCCATAGTCGTTGTTCCTGCGGTGGTGAGATGAGCGGAGACAGGCGTCACAGAGCGCTGCTGTTATCTTGCTGCCCACCGACTAGGCAAGACCGGGGTCACGTGCCTAGCTAGCTTACTCGCCTTGCCGGAATTGTGTTGCTCTTCAACCTACAACACAGGTCCGCTTGCCTACCACTTGCGTTCGCGCTGTCGCACATCCTGCTGACAGCCGGAGAGTCGCTCAAACCGGCGCTGCCGGTTGCACTCAAGCCATCCACCAGGATTACCCATCCCGGTCGGCCCCCTCTCAACCGTCTCCTACCCCCCTCGGTGTTCCATTGCATCCGCAAGGCCAGCTTGCCTGTGTTTACTTCAGGAACACCTATGAAATTAATTACCGCCATCGTCAAACCCTTCAAGGTTGACGAGATACGCGAGGCCCTTTCCGATCTGGGCATACAGGGGATGACACTGACCGAGGTCAAAGGATTTGGTCGCCAGAAAGGCCACACTGAGCTTTACCGCGGTGCAGAATATGCAGTCGACTTCCTGCCCAAGATCCGCATTGAACTGGCTATTCCCGACGAGCAGTTGCAAAGCGTTCTGGAAGCCATTCAAAGCAGCGCCCGCACCGGTCGTATTGGTGACGGCAAGATCTTTGTCCAGCCGCTGGACCACGTCATCCGCATCCGCACCGGCGAATGCGATGAGCAAGCCCTGTAATCGGAGACTCCATCATGAACAACGCTGATCTCTCGTGGATGCTGGTCTCCACGCTTCTGGTACTAATGATGGCCGCGCCGGGCCTGGCCCTGTTTTACTCAGGGATGGTGCGTCAAAAAAATGCCTTGTCCATGTTGTCCCAAACCTTGCTGGTGTTCAGTTTGGGGGTGGTGCTGTGGTTTATCTATGGCTACTCGCTGGCTTTTACCGCTGGCAATCCCTTGATTGGTGGTTTCGACAAGGTCTTGTTCAATGGCATGTTTACTGCCGCTGACCAACAGTTCTCCATGTCGGGCACCCTGCCTGAACTGCTGTTTGCGTCTTTCCAGGCCACGTTTGCCGGTCTGACATGCGCCCTGGTTGTCGGCAGTCTGGCAGAACGTACCCGTCTGTCCGCCATTTTGGTCTTTACTGTGATCTGGTTCACCCTGGCCTATCTGCCTATCTGCCATATGGTCTGGTTTGCCGATGGACAGAACGGCGGTTTGCTCAACACCCGTGGCGCGCTGGACTTTGCGGGAGGAACGGTCGTACACATCAATGCTGGTATTGCGGGTCTGGTCGGAGCCTGGATGATTGGCCCACGCTTGAACTACCGTCGTGAAGCCATGCCACCTCATAACCTGCCCTTGACCTTTATTGGTGCGGCTCTGCTGTGGGTAGGCTGGTTCGGTTTCAACGCTGGCTCGGCTTTGTCTGCCAATGAAAATGCCACGCTCGCCTTCTTCAACACCATGTTGGCCGCTGCCATTGGCGTTGTGGCCTGGACGTTGGGCGAATGGATCAGCAAAGGTCATCCTTCCTTGCTGGGTGCTTGCTCGGGTGCCATTGCAGGTTTGGTCGGCATTACCCCAGCAGCCGGTTTTGTGGCTCCCTCCGGTGCACTGGCCATTGGCTTGATTACTTCCCTGGCTTGCTTGTGGGGCGTTAATGTTCTGAAGCGCTGGCTGCGTGCCGACGATACATTGGACGTGTTTGGCATTCACGGTTTGGGCGGAATTGTGGGCGCGTTGCTCACGGGTCTGTTCAACGCACCTGTTCTAGGTGGTCCCGGCACCGCTGCTGGCAACAGTATCTGGATGCAGTTGTGGATTCAGCTCGAAGGCGTCTTGCTGACTCTGGTCTGGTCCGGTGTGGCCGCCTGGATTGCCTTCAAGATTGCCAAAGTCGTCTGCGGTGGTTTACGTGTCGATGCTGACCATGAACGCGAAGGTCTGGATATCCGCACCCACGGTGAAACGGGCTATCAACACTGAGATCCCATCATGATTCTTGACTATCTTGCCCACAGGCAAACAGCCCCCTTCAAACACAGGTACAAACCTAAAAGAAAAAGCCCTCTCTCGAGGGCTTTTTTTATAAGCAAAACGGCTGCTTATTTTTCTTTGCGGTAAGCGTCGTGACAAGTCTTACAGGACTTGCCCACATTACCAAAAGCCACACGGAAGGCATCAAAGTCGCCTGAATCGGAAGCCACTTTCAGCTTGTCGATTGCCGTGGTGAAATCGTCTGTCGCTTGCTTGAAACCCTGAGCATCGCTCCAGGCTTCTGCTTTGGTCTCGCCGCCTTCAGTACCGGCACCAAACGCGCTCCAAGGCAAAGCAGCCAAAACAGTCAGCACTTCCACGTTCTTGGCGATCGCAGCCGCGTCGTAAGGAGCTTCCTTTTTAGCGACGGGAGCCATACGACCAAAATGCGAACCGATCAAGGCCATGCTGGCTTGACGGTAGTCCACCGCTTGCTCAGGCTTGGCGAATTGGGCTGTAGCTGGCGTGACAAACGCGGCGCACAAAGCGGCAGCGGCAGTCAAAAACGCAAGTTTTTTCATGGGAACTCCTGTGTGATGAAACATAAAACACTTCATAAAGCACTGGCTCAAGAAACCCGATCGGCGGTGCCCTTGTGCAAGAACACAGCCGTTTGGATTTAGATTGCCTGAGCCAACTGTACCGCGACGCCCAGATAGCTGCGTGGAGTTAGCTCAAGCAAATAGTTTTTAGCGTCTGCGGGCAGCTCCAGGCCACCAATAAACTCGCGCAACGCTTCCTCGGTAATACCACGGCCACGTGTCAGAGCTTTGAGTTGTTCGTAAGGCTGAGGCAAACCGTAGCGACGCATCACGGTTTGAACTGGTTCGGCCAGGATTTCCCAGCAAGCATCAATGTCCGCATCCACAGCGGCAGCATTCAGTTCCAGTTTGCCGATACCACGCAGGCAGGCGTCGTAGGCCACCACGCTGTAGCCCAGGGCCACGCCCAGATTACGCAGCACGGTCGAATCCGTCAGGTCTCGCTGCCAACGAGAGATAGGGAGCTTCTCGGACAGGTGACGCAGCATGGCATTGGCCAGGCCCAGATTGCCTTCCGAGTTTTCAAAGTCAATCGGGTTCACCTTGTGCGGCATGGTGGACGAACCGATCTCGCCTTCTTTCAGGCGCTGCTTGAAGTAGCCCAGGGAAATGTAGCCCCAAACGTCACGGTTGAAGTCCAGCAGGATGGTGTTGGCACGGGCGATCGCGTCAAACAGGGCAGCCATCCAATCATGCGGTTCGATCTGAATGGTGTAGACGTTTTGCGTCAGACCCAAACCACCCAGCACTTTCTTGCTGAATGCTGGCCAGTCAATTTCGGGGTAAGCCGAGAAGTGCGCATTGTAGTTACCGGTTGCGCCGTTCAATTTAGCCAGAGGCTGAACAGCGGCGATAGCGGTAATGGCGTTTTGCAAACGCGCGGCCACGTTGGCGAACTCTTTGCCCATGGTGCTGGGGCTGGCAGGCTGGCCGTGGGTGCGCGAGAGCAAAGGCTGCTCGGCATGCAGACGGGCCTGAGCCTTGATGGCATCGCACACTTCCTGCAACTGAGGCAGGATGACCTGCTCACGAGCACGCGTCAACATCAGGGCGTGCGAGGTGTTGTTGATGTCCTCGGAGGTGCAGGAGAAGTGAATGAACTCGGCCGCGGCGGACAGTTCGGCGTGGTCGGCCACTTTTTCTTTCAACCAGTATTCCACGGCTTTCACGTCGTGGTTAGTGGTGCGCTCAATGGCTTTGATGCGGGCAGCATCGTCTTCCGAGAAGTTCTGCACCAGGCTCTTGAGTACCTGGCGGGCTTCGGCAGAGAAAGTAGGCAGTTCAGGCAGACCCGCGTCGGACAGGCCGATCAGCCAGGCCACTTCGACCTCCACGCGATGCCACATGAATGCGGCTTCGGACAACAGGCCACGCAAGGGGGCGGTACGGCTGCCATAACGCCCGTCCAATGGCGACAAGGCATTCAGAGTGCTCAGGGTATCGGCTATGTGCATCGTTCTACAGAAAAGAAGGGGGAATAAAGTCAGCCCGCATTCTAACATTGCAGGCCGACACCCGTATGCCACGCGTTCAGCATGGGGGTAGAAAGCGACGGCAGTCCCAGGCTTTGACGAATAAACCACAGTTTTCCAACATTGTTTCCAGCGACAGGGCCAGGCCCGGCCTGCGGGGCGTTCGCCCATAGGTTCCTGCTATACTTTTTGAGCCTGCAACTTTTGATAGCTTTTTATGAAACTTATAGCTTCCCTCACCAGCCCATACGCGCGCAAAGTGCGTGTTGTCATGGCGGAAAAAAAGCTCGATTACGAGCTGATTCTGGAGGATGTGTGGGCCGATGACAGCGATATTCTGAAACACAATCCACTGGGCAAAGTTCCCTGTCTGATTATGGATGATCAGGCAAGCTTGTTTGACTCCCGCGTGATCGTCGAATATCTGGATACCCTCTCGCCCGTCGGCCGCCTGATCCCCCAAGCCGGACGTGATCGCGCTGCAGTCAAATGCTGGGAAGCCATTGCCGATGGCTTGCTTGACGCCTGCGTTGCCATCGTGGTGGAAAATCGCCGCCCCCAAGAGCTACGTCTGCCCGCCTGGATTGACCGCCAAAACAGCAAAATCACCGCTGCCCTGCAATCGATGAACAACACCCTGGGTGACCAGTCCTTTTGCATGGGCACCAGCTTTAGCCTGGCCGACATTGCCGTAGGCTGCGCACTGGGTTATCTGGACCTGCGCTTTCCTGAGCTGGACTGGCGCTCGCAGTACGGCAATCTGCAACGCCTGGATGAAAAACTCCAAGCGCGTCCCTCGTTTGCCAGCACCTTACCGCCTACGCAGTGAGCGTTGCGCCAGCAAGCAAGGGCCCATTCTTTTGAATGGGTTTTTTTATGTCTGCCACCTCAGGACTTACCCAGCAAACGATACATCCAGAAGGCCTCATCGGTCTTCATGCGCTGGGCAAACTGGGCCGGCGAAAAGCCGGAAATTCGTTTGACCTCTCTGCCAAAATGAGACTGGTCGCTATACCCGGCCTGCAGCGCCACATCGGACCAGACCGGATTTTCCTGCTGCTGCACCAGGGCAAAAGCACGCTCTGCACGCACATAAAGCTGTAGCTCACGCTGACTCTGCCCAGCCCAACGCTTGAATTGCCGTTGCATCTGACGCAAGCCCGTTCCCGTGCAAGTTGCTGCTATTTTCATCCCCAAAGCCGTCAACCAATGGTTCAAGGTAGCAGCACCGCCTGTTGCCAGACCGCCATGGGCGCAACGTTGGATTGCTGACTCCAGCTGCTGAAATAAAGGGCCATCTTCAGTGCCTACCTGTCCAAGGGCCTGACAACTAGAAGCAGGCAAAACCTGCTCCATAGGCAGTACCAGATCCATCAAGTCGCTGGCCTCTATACCAAACACACGCTTGAAGGCATCGGGGTAAAGTCCAATCGAAATCGCATGGACAGATCCCGGAGACCAGCTAATGGACGGCGTACGCGACGGCCCGGCAAACAACATGCTGGGAAGGGCCTCTGACAGTACCGGAGCCCCCCCATTCGCTGGCGTCTGAACCATGTGCAGTTGGCCATGAAAAACCCACGACAAAACCACCAGGGGCGAGGCTGGATAAAAATTCAAACGCTGCTCCGACGGCAGAGCCAAACCACGGGTATCACGCTCCACCCCCAGATGGATGCTGGCCGCGGTTTTTCGGCTGGGGCGATGCAAACGGGCACAAGGCAAAGCAGACATGGCAAGTCGTTTCCGTTCTATCCGGCCCAGACAAGACGGGCCACACTGAAAGTCCCTTTATCCTACTTCAGCCCCGCCCTCTTATGCCTAAAACTATTTTGCAAGGATCCTGGTCTCATCGTTGCCGAAGCGCCCTCACCCTCTGGGCCACCACCATAGACGTACTGGCCCGACGTATCATCGCCAAGCCGCTGGTGTCCGGCTGGTCTGTGCCTTTTGAAATCGCCACCCTGTTCTATCGCAAGCAGTTCAACCACGCCTTCCGCTTGCCAACCCTAGCTGAAGGCCGCGCCTATTTCGACAGCCTGTACACGATTGCCGAACCGGACTTGCCCGTCCAGATGCAGGCCAGCACGTCCCCAGAACCACGGGGAGACTGGTTCACTCCAGATCGCCCAAACAGCAGCAAAACCATCTTGTACTTTCATGGCGGCGGCTATGCGTTCTACCCAATCGTGTCGCGCCACTTCACTCGTCTGCTGGCCCACAAGCTGCAAATACCCATCTTCGCCGTGGACTATCGCCTGACCCCGGAACATCCTCACCCAGCCCAACAGGAAGATGCGCTAGAGGCCTACCGCTATCTGCTCAAACGTGGCATCCCCGCGCAGGATATTGTCCTGGCAGGCGACTCGGCAGGCGGACACCTGGTGCTGATGACCCTAGTCAGCCTGCGCCAGGCCGGACTGCCCCAACCTTCTCTGGCCTTGGCACTAAGCCCCTGGACGGATATAGGACGACGCGGCGCCAGCCAGTTTGGCTATGATCGCTACGATATGGTGCAGGGCTATCAAACACTGCAATACGGTCAATGGCTGAAGGGCAACGGCCTCTGGAGTGACGATCAACTCTCTCCCATTGCCCAGGATCTTCGCCATCTAGCCCCCATCTACATTCAGGCAGGCGGCAAGGAGATTCTGGTGGACATGATTCGCGATTTTGCCCAAGAGGCGCATAAGCAAGGAGCCGGCATTCGGCTGGATGTCTGGCCGGACATGACGCACGAGTTCCATGCCTATGGCCGCACACTGCCGCAAAGCGAGCAGGCGATTGCCGCGCTACGGACAGCGATTCAATGGACTAAAGGAGGCGTGTTTGAGCCGGCAGAAGAAACCGAATTGAATGGACTGGACTCTGCCTTTGGCAAAGCCCAGCGTAAAGACATCAAAGCTGTGTAATGGCCTGCGTAATCATATAGATCGCCAGCACAGTCAGCATGCTGGCAAAAATACGCTTAAGCGTCACCTGGTCAATTTTGTGGGCCAGGCTGGCGCCCAAGGGCGCGGTACAAATACTGGTGGCCGAAACAATCAACAAGGCAGGCCAGTAGATAAAGCCAATCATGCCAGGATGGCTGCCGAAAGTGGCCTGACCGGACCAGATATAGCCCACGCTATTGGCCAGCGCGATGAAAAAGCCCAGTGCAGCCGAAGTGGCGACGGCCTGTCGCACAGGCACATTGCCACGCAGCATGAAGGGGACGGACAAGAAGGCCCCGCCCGCACCCAACAGACCGGAGACGAAACCGATCAAGGCGCCCATGGCAGCGATCCAAAATGGGGCAGGCAAGGAGCGGCCTTGCACCGGGGCCGACTTGCGCGCCATTTTAGAGGCCGAATACAAGACGAACACACCGAACACAATCGCCAGCGCCGTGCTGTTGATCATGGCAAAAATCGCGCCGCCCGACAGCAGACCGCCCACGATCAAACCGGGCACCATCACCTTGACCACGTCCCAACGGATGGCGCCATGTTTATGATGCGCCCGTACGCTGGACAAGGAAGTAAACAGAATCGTGGCCATGGCCGTGGCAATGGACGCATGCACGGCCAGCTCTTGCGGCACACCAAACAAGGGCAGCAGGAAGGTCAGGAATGGCACCAGAATCATGCCCCCGCCAATCCCCAGCAAACCAGCGGCCAACCCTATACCGGCACCCAGCACCAGCAAACTGATGACAAGAATGGGATCCATGCCCGCCTCTTATTGAATAATGCCGCCGCCCAGGCAGCGGTCACCGTCGTACAAGACCACGGACTGACCGGGGGTTACAGCCCACTGAGGCTGATCAAAACGCAGAGACAGGCTGTCACCTTCAGCCGCCAGCACCGTGCAGGCGGCATCAGCCTGGCGATAGCGGGTCTTGGCATGAATCGGGCCCAACGCCGGCGGATGGCCTGCTACCCAGCTAGTCTGCTCAGCCTTCAATTCGGACTGCAACAGCCAGGGGTGATCGTGCCCTTGCACAACATACAAAGTGTTTGTAGCCAAGTCTTTACGGGCGGCATACCAGGCGTCGGCGGTACCGTCTTCGCGCTGCTTGCCCTTGACGCCACCAATGCCCAAACCCTTGCGCTGACCATAGGTGTGGAAAGCCAGGCCCACGTGCTGACCCAGCACCTGCCCTTCCGGTGTCTTGATCGGACCGGGTTGAGTAGGCAGATAGCGATTCAAAAATTCGCGGAAAGGACGCTCGCCAATAAAGCAAATGCCGGTTGAGTCTTTTTTAGCCGCATTGGGCAGCTTCAGTTCTTCGGCAATACGACGCACTTCCTGCTTGTTGATCTCACCCAAAGGAAACAAGGTGCGCGACAACTGCGCCTGATTCAGGCGGTGCAAAAAATAGCTTTGGTCTTTAGACGCATCCAAGCCTTTGAGCAACTGGTAGTCTGTACCGCCCCCGGTCATGGGCACACCACGCACGCGAGCGTAATGGCCAGTCGCAATCCAATCAGCGCCCAAGGTCATGGCATGGTCCAGAAAGGCCTTGAATTTAATTTCCGCATTACACAGAACATCGGGATTCGGGGTACGGCCCGCCGAGTATTCCCGCAAGAACTCCGCAAACACGCGGTCTTTATATTCTGCTGCGAAGTTGACCGCCTCAATCTCGACCCCGACCAGATCGGCCACGCTGGCCGCATCCAGCCAATCCTGGCGCGAGGAGCAGAATTCGGAATCGTCGTCGTCTTCCCAGTTCTTCATGAACAGGCCCACGACTTCATAGCCTTGCTCTTTAAGCAACCAGGCCGAGACAGAGGAGTCCACGCCGCCGGACATTCCGATAACGACGCGACCTTTTTTGGTGGAAATAGTCATTGCAGTGATGATGAGAGGTGTCGCAGCAGGCAGACCGATGGTCCGGCGCACACCTGACTAACTAAAAAAGGCATTGTACGCCTGCCCTGACGCATGTACAGGCCGACGCTGCCAGTGCCTGGGGTTTCTGGAAAACGGTACTACCCAAGACACGAAAGCCCAGACACAAGGTCCGGGCTTTCAGGCCGACTCAAGTGTGACTCAAGCGCGATCAGCCCAGAGGACGCGCAGGCAACATCTTGCCAGGGTTCATGATGTTATGAGGATCCAGCGCATGCTTGATGCTGCTCATCACATCCAGGGCATCCTGACCGTGCTCGGCCAGCATGAACTCCATCTTGTGCAGACCTACGCCGTGCTCACCCGTGCAGGTGCCTTGCATGGCAATGGCACGCTCCACCAGACGATGGTTCAGGCGCTCGGACTCGTCCCACTCTTCCTGGCTGTCGGCATCGAGCAGCATCAGGACGTGGAAGTTGCCATCGCCCACGTGGCCCACGATGGTGTACGGGAACGGAGCCTGATCCATATCGGCCGCGGTTTGCGCCACACATTCTGCCAGGGCGGAAATAGGCACACAAACGTCTGTGGTGCTGGAGCGGCAGCCAGGGCGCAGTTGCAAACCGGCAAAGTAGGCATTGTGTCGAGCCGTCCACAAACGCGAACGGTCCTCGGCCTTATCGGCCCATTCAAAGTCCATGCCGCCGTTCTCGCGGGTAATTTCCTGAACCACCTGAGCCTGCTCCTGCACACCGCTGGGGCTGCCGTGAAATTCAAACAGCAGCAGGGGCGACTCTTTCAGCGTTAGCTTGCTGTAGGCATTGGTGGCACGCACTGCTGCGGCATCCATGAACTCGACACGCGCAATTGGGATACCCATTTGAATGACCTCGATCACGCTTTGCACGGCAGAGCGCAGATCGGGGAAATTACAGATGGCGGCGGAAATGGCTTCGGGCTGCGGGTACAGGCGGACCGTCACTTCGGTAATGATGCCCAGCGTGCCTTCGCTACCAATGAACAAGCGAGTCAGGTCGTAACCGGCCGAGGATTTCTTGGCGCGATTAGCCGTATCGATAATGCGGCCGTCTGCCGTCACGACCTTCAGAGTCAGGACGTTTTCACGCATGGTGCCGTAGCGTACGGCATTGGTACCTGAAGCGCGGGTTGCAGCCATCCCACCCAGGCTGGCATCCGCACCGGGATCGATGGGGAAGAACAAACCTGTGTCACGGATATGCTCATTCAGGGCCATGCGTGTCACGCCAGCCTGCACTGTCGCGGTGAAGTCCTCGGCATTGATCGCCACGATCTCGTCCATGCCGGACAAGTCCAGACTGACGCCACCTTGAATCGCCAGAAAATGCCCTTCCAGCGAGGAACCAGCCCCGTAAGGAATCAGGGGCACATGGTGCTCATGGCAATGCCGCGCCACCCAGGCGACTTCTTCTGTGCCGCGAGCAAAAACAACCACATCAGGCAGCATGGGTGGATACGGCGATTCATCCCGTCCATGGTGTTCACGCACAGCGTGAGAAAGCGAGCACCGCTCTTGGAACTGAGCCTGCAAGGCTTCTACAAAACCTTCAGGTAAAGGGCGCCGCGCTAGATCGGCATGACCGGGAGCATTCATGAGCATTCCAAAAAGGCAAAACCCTATTATGAGTGGCTAAGTGCCCCCTCTTCAAGAGCGACTCGCGCCTGGCGACGCTGACGCACCGCTTGGGCCAGTTTTTCCAGAACCACCACGGTGTCATCCCAATCAATGCAACCGTCGGTGATGCTTTGGCCGTAGGTCAAGGGCTTGCCTTCCACCACGTCCTGACGACCGCCTACCAGATGGCTTTCGATCATCACGCCGCAAATACGCATATCGCCGCCAGAAATCTGACCAGCCACATCGGCCAGCACTTCGGGCTGACGGCGGTAGTCTTTATTGCTGTTGGCGTGGCTGGCATCAACCATGACACGTGGCACCATACCGGCCTTGATCATGGCCTGGCTGGTTGCCTCGACGTTTTCAGCATCGTAGTTCGGCGTCTTGCCACCGCGCAGAATCACGTGGCAATCGTTATTGCCCACGGTGGACACAATGGCGGAGTGACCACCCTTGGTGACCGACAGGAAATGGTGCGGCTGCGAAGCGGCCTTGATCGCGTCCAGAGCAATACGAATATTGCCATCCGTGCCATTTTTGAAACCCACGGGGCAGGACAATCCGGAGGACAGCTCGCGGTGAACCTGGCTTTCCGTCGTACGAGCACCAATGGCGCCCCAGGACACCAGATCGGCAATGTACTGGGGGGTAATCATGTCCAGGAACTCGCAGCCTGCAGGCAAATCCAACTGGTTGACGGCCAGCAGCAATTCACGCGCCGTACGCAAACCCTGATTGATGTTGAAACTGCCATCCATGAAGGGGTCGTTGATCAGCCCTTTCCAGCCTACTGTGGTACGTGGTTTTTCGAAGTACACACGCATCACAATTTCCAGCTCGGGCGCAAAACGCTTGCGCTCCACCGTCAAACGGCGGGCGTAGTCCATTGCAGCTTCAGTATCGTGAATGGAACAAGGGCCCACCACGACCACCAGACGATCATCGCGTTCGTGAAGAATCTTGTGAATGCTGCGACGTGCCTTGTGAACCGTGGTCGAGACAGCAGAGGTACACGGGAACTCGCGCATCACATGGGATGGGGGAGACAGCTCCTTAATTTCACGAATCCGTAAATCATCAGTATTGTGCGACACGATTGAACTCCAGTTGGTTTGCCAGGTCCGGGGGCAAACGAAAAAAAAGCCGCCCGGACAATGCTGGCGGCTTATTTCAGGATTTGGGTCTTACTTGTGTTTGGTGCAACCCGTCCTTTCCTCCACCAGCGGCATCGGAAAAGCATAAAAATAAAAGAAGAAAACGGGGGTTGCGAAAGTCATGGGAAAAATCCTAACACAGTTCCGGACGTGCCGCCAACAAAACCGGCAAGATTCACCCACAAAAACGCAGAATAACAAAATATTTATACCAACAAGCCGCTAAAAAACACCACCAAACGAAACGATCATTTCGTTTAGCATTTTTTATTGGCCCTTTTGTTTCGTGTTATCGCAAAAAATCACGATAAATCGTTTAGCTGGCTTGTTTGTCTTATTTTTACATCTGTATACAAAACTGATCGCTATCTGTCCTGCTCAGATGCGAAAGGGCCAAAACACAAGGTTCTGGCCCTTAGCTGCCTAATTTAGCAACACGCTATCCGTCCTTTTCCGCCATAACGCGCTTGCTGTCGCTCGCGGAAAAATTCGGCGTATTCCATCGGTTTCTGATCGGGGTGATTCACCCGCATATGATTCAAATAGGTTTCGTAATCAGGCACGCCCACCATCAGGCGCAAGGTTGTGGCCAGATAGCGCCCGGTACCCCGCCCTGCCTGGGCACTGCGCGAGATCGCTCCGGTCAATAAGCCTTTCATATCAAGCTCCTGCTGCCGCTTGAGCCGGCAATGGCTGGTAGGGGGTCTGGGCAGAATGCGGCTCTGTGCTGCGGCGCGCTTTCAACACGCAACGTATGCCAAAGAACACCATGCTCAAGACCACGAAAATGAACAGACCACACAAGGTGGAGTTCACGTAATCGTTGAAAATGACCTGCTGCATCTGCTCCAGTGATTTGGCCGGTGCCATGACGGTTTGTTCGGCCAGACCTTGCTGGTACACCTTGGCGTGGGCCAAAAAGCCGATCTTGGGATCGGGGTGGAACATTTTCTGAAAGCCAGCCACCAGTGTGCAAATCAGTAGCCAGAGAGTGGGAACCACGGTCACCCATGCGTAGCGGTCTTTCTTCATCTTAAAGAGCACCACCGTACCCAAGACCAGTGCCACTGCCGCCAGCATTTGGTTGGCAATACCGAACAAGGGCCACAAGGTATTGATGCCGCCTAACGGATCGACCACGCCCTGATACAGGAAGTAGCCCCACGCCGCCACGCACAAGGAAGTGGCAATCAAGTTGGCAACCAGAGACTCCGTACGCCGCAAGCCCGGAACAAAGGTGCCCATCAAATCTTGCAGCATAAAACGACCTGCACGCGTACCGGCGTCTACGGCCGTCAGAATGAACAAGGCTTCAAACAAAATGGCGAAGTGGTACCAGAAGCTCATCATCGCAGGCCCGCCGATAACGTTATGCAAGATGAAGGCCATACCTACGGCCAGAGTAGGAGCACCACCGGCACGAGAAATGATGCTGTTTTCACCCACGTCACTGGCCATTTGGGTCAGGTCAGCCGGTGTAATCAAAAAGCCCCAGCTGGACACCACTTGCGCGGCCTGTTCGGGCGTGGTGCCAATCAAGGCAGCCGGGCTATTCATGGCGTAGTAAATGCCAGGCTCGATAACGCAAGCGGCCACCAACGCCATGATGGCCACAAAGGACTCCATCAGCATGCCACCGTAACCGATGTAGCGCGCCTGGGTTTCGTTCTCGATCATCTTGGGCGTGGTGCCCGAGGAAATCAAGGCATGGAAACCGGACACGGCACCGCAAGCAATGGTAATGAACAAGAAGGGGAACAAGCTGCCGGACCAGACTGGACCGGTGCCATCAATAAACTGGGTGGTGGCGGGCATTTTCAGCTCGGGTGCAACGATCACAATCCCAATGGCCAGCCCCACAATGGTGCCAATTTTCAGGAAAGTGGACAGATAGTCACGCGGCGCCAGCAACAGCCACACGGGCAGCACGGCAGCGATAAAGCCGTAGATAATCAACGCCCAGGTCAGCTCTTCGCCATTCAGGGTAAAGAATGGCCCCCAAGTTGGATGTGCAGCTACGTCCTGACCATACACAATGGTGGCCAGCAGGAAGATCAGCCCAATCACCGAGACCTCGCCAATGCGGCCTGGCCTTAGGAAACGCAGATAAATCCCCATGAAGATAGCCAGCGGAATCGTTGCTGCCACCGTGAAGGTGCCCCACGGCGAGTTGATCAAGGCCTTGACCACAATCAGCGCCAGCACCGCCAGGATGATGACCATAATCAGAAAAGCGCCAAACAGCGCGATCACACCCGGCACCGTGCCCAGTTCGGACTTGATCAAATCCCCCAGCGAGCGCCCGTCACGGCGCATGGAGATGAACAGAACCGTGAAGTCCTGCACCGCCCCCGCAAACACCACGCCGGCCAGAATCCAGAGCATGCCGGGCAAATACCCCATTTGCGCTGCCAGCACCGGCCCCACCAATGGACCAGCACCTGCAATTGCAGCAAAATGGTGCCCAAAGAGCACATGTTTATTGGTCGGTACGTAGTCCAGACCATCGTTATGACGCCAGGCTGGCGTCATGCGGGTAGCGTCCAGCTCAAAGACCTTACGAGCAATGAAACGACTGTAGTAACGATAGGCAATTAAATAGACGCAGACTGCCGCGACGACGATCCATAGAGCATTGATGCTCTCCCCCCGGCTCAGTGCTACCGTCCCCAGGGAAAAGGCCCCCAGCATCGCAACCAGCACCCAAATCAGATGCTGTTTCATAAAACCGCCCTCTTCTGTGCGCATACAACCTCCACGATTTGCATTAAGTAAGTCTGTCACCCACTTTTTCTTCTGGCTGCACTTCTGATCTGAAGAAGTTGCCAGCTGCCGGTACAAGAGACGCTACACCGCGCGGGCTTAGCGTTCTTGCTGGGTCAGCACAGTTGCTTGATACCGTGCATTTCCCGCACCAGTAGTGTTGAAAGCGCGCCAAAGCGCACTTTCCAAAAAGGTGTCGGCGCGCCCGAAGGCGCGCCGAACTTATTCATGAATCAACCTGAGGTAGTCACAAGTCAGGCGCTTTTGAGAGGGCAAGCGCTCTTGAATCCTTGGGAGCATAGTGAAAACGCGCACTCAAGACACCGCGCATTTTCCCTAAGATCAACTACTTTGCTTATATAGAAATTCTAATCAGTTCTTTTGATCGATAGTTTCTATCCATTTAATTTGAGTACGAATGATTTTATGCGCTATGATTTCCCTGCAAATCTTTCGTAAAACAAATCATTTATAACGAAATGGTATAGGCGAAAAAAGGACTCATGATGAAACTACAATCCAAGCCCCTCTGCGCGCTGGCCTTTGCCCTGATGGGCACCATGGCCGCCGCTTCCAGCGCCCAAGCTGTCACGCTGGAACAAGTCAAAGAGCGCGGCGTGATTCGCGTCGCCGTTGCTAATGAAATTCCGTACGGATATATGGACATGTCCGGCAAAGCCCAAGGTGCCGGCCCTGAAGTGGCCCAGGCCATCATGGAGCGCCTGGGTGTCAAAGAAATCAAATGGGAAACCGCCAATTTCGGCTCCCTGATTCCCGGCCTGCAAGCCAAACGCTTTGATATGGTGGCTGCTGAAATGGCCATCCTGCCGCAACGCTGCAATACCGTGCTGTTCTCCGAGCCCAACAGCTCTTACGGCGAAGGCCTGCTGGTGGCCAAGGGCAATCCCAAGAACATCCACTCTTACGAAGACTTCGCCAAGACCGATCACAAGATTGCCATCATGGCGGGAGCCGATCAGCTAGAGATGATGCAGGCCCTGGGTGTGCCTGACGCGCGCATGGTCACCATTTCCAACAACGCCGATGCCATCTCGACCGTAGCCACAGGTCGTGCCGATGCCTATGCGGCTACCGGCCAGACTGCCAGCGACCTGGCCTCCAAAGGAGATGGCAAGGTGGAACTGGCTGCCGAATTCAAGGATCCCATCATCAATGGCAAGCCGGTCCGTAGCTGGGGCGGTTTTACCTTTGCCAAGGAGTCCGAGGACCTGCGTGATGCCGTCAACAAGGAACTGGCTGAGTTCAAAAAAACCGATGAATGGAAAGCCATCCTGAGCAAGCATGGCTTTACCGAAGAAGACGTCAAGCATTCGTTTGAGAAATCCACGGAACAGCTGTGTAAAGCCTGATCCTTCACCTGCGGGTAAGGCGGCCGCACGGGCCTGCGCGGCTCCTTGCAAGGGCCAACAGAGCATTCAACGTGCGTCGCCTGCCCTTGTCTGGAACCTGATATGGATTGGTTAAGTTACAGCTTGCCCCTGATGGAAGGGGCCTGGGTCACCATACAACTCACCCTGTATTCAACCGTGGTGGGAGCTATCGCCGCCTTTGCTCTGGGCATAGGCCGGCTGTCCCACTCGGTCGCCCTGCGCTCTTTGTCCATCACGATTATTGAAGTTTTTCGCGGCACCTCTTTATTGGTACAACTGTTCTGGCTGTACTTTGCCCTGCCGATTCTGGGCGAGTCCATGGGTCTGGACTGGCGTCTGGACCCGGTCGTGGCTGGCACCCTGGCCTTGGGCCTGAACATTGGCGCCTATGGTGCCGAAGTGGTACGTGGGGCAATTCAGGCCGTGCCACACTCCCAACTGGAAGCCGCCAAGGCCCTGGACTTTACGGAGCGCCAAACCCTGTGGCGCATCAGCCTGCCCCAGGCCATCCCCGAGATGATGCCCAGCTTCGGGAATCTGGCCGTGCAGAATCTGAAAGATACGGCCCTGGTCTCTTTGATCAGCTTGGGGGACTTGAGCTTTAGAGCTGAACAAATACGCAACTTCACCCAGGACAGCACCACCATCTACACCTTGCTCTTGCTGATGTACTTTGGCATGGCACTGGTACTGACCGTCCTGATGAAATTGCTGGAACGCGCAACCGGCCGCTGGCGCGCGCAAAGGAGCTGAACATGCTGTTTGGTATTGAATGGGACACCAGCAGCAACGGAGCATTTGCGCTGTCTATCCTGCCTATCTTACTCAAAGGCTTATGGGTCACCATCCAGGCCGCTGTGCTAGGCTTCGGTGTGGCCGCGGTGCTAGGACTGATTCTGGCCGGCCTGAAAAGCGTGCGTTTGCGCCTGATTTCCTGGCCCGCCTATGTACTGACCGAACTCCTGCGCGACACGCCTTTGCTGGTGCAACTGTTTTTCCTGTACTACGTGCTGCCGGACTACGGCATCGTGCTACCCGCCTTTCTGACCGGCGCGCTGGCGCTGGGGGTGCAATACAGCGCGTATCTGTCTGAAGTCTATCGAGCCGGTCTGGAGTCTGTTACTCACGGCCAGACTGAAGCCGCTCGCGCGCTGGATATTTCTCCGCTGCGCACCTTTATGGTCATCACCCTGCCCCAGGCTATCCCGCGCATCATCCCGGCCATGGGTAATTACCTGGTGTCCATCATGAAGGACGTGCCCGTGCTCTCTGTCGTATCGGTGCTGGAAGTCCTGAACGTGGCCAAGATTATTGGTGACCGCACTTTTAACTACATCATTCCCCTGTCCATGGTGGGCGGCCTGTACCTGCTGCTGACCCTCCTGGCTTCGGCTGGGGTACGAGCGCTGGACCAGCGCTTGCCCAAGCAAGGAATTCCCCTGCGATGACTGACACTACAAACCCCATCATTCAATTTGACAATGTCACCAAGAAATTCGGTGATGTCACTGTCCTGGATGCCTTGAACTTCCAGGTAGAGCCTGGTGAGAAAGTCACCATCATCGGCCCTTCCGGTTCTGGTAAATCCACGGTACTGCGTATCCTGATGACGCTGGAAACCATCGACGAAGGCGTCATCACGGTAGCAGGCAAACCTCTCTGGCACGAACGAGTTGATGACAAGTTGGTGCCCGCCAGCCAAAACCATTTGCGCGAAATGCGCAAGGAAATGGGCATGGTGTTCCAGCAGTTCAACCTGTTCCCGCACATGACGGTGATGCGCAACGTCACCGAAGCGCCCACCCATGTGCTGGGCCTGTCCAAAGAACAGGCGCGCGAGCGGGCCACCAAATATCTGGATCTGGTGGGTCTGATCGACCATGCGGACAAATTCCCCAGCCAGCTCTCTGGCGGGCAGCAACAGCGCGTCGGCATTGCTCGAGCCCTGGCCATGGAACCGAACATTCTGCTATTTGACGAGCCAACCTCGGCTCTAGACCCGGAACTGGTGGGCGAAGTGCTGGGCGTGATTCAAAAGCTGAGTCAGGAACAGGATCTGACAATTTTGCTGGTGACCCACGAAATGCAATTTGCCAAGGAAGTCTCAGACCGCGTCTGCTTCTTTGATAAAGGCGTGATCGTGGAATCCGGCCCGCCCGAACAAGTATTCTGCAACCCGCAGGAAGCACGAACTCAAGCGTTCTTGAGCAACTTTATTCAGGCGGCGTGAACGCTAACACTGCGTCACTTGAGCGTGGCTCTCCCCTGAACCGCGCTCAAACGGCTTTTTCCAAAAAAATAGTCAATCTCCTGCAAAGGCTCCGTAGAGGGAGCTCTCCAAACCTGCACGGCGACGGGCCAGCCCTCCCAGGTAATCCGCCTTATTAGCAAAAGCCAAAAACGAATCTGTGCTTTGTCGCTAAACCAGCATAGCCAGATCCCGTCGCCCCTGTTTCGGACCAATCAAGAATGGGCCGCCTGAACCCAAAAACTGGCCGCCGCTTGCGTGCGTCGCGCATGACAAAGGCACGACCTGATGCCTGAGTCGGCTCCAGATACACATGTGGCTGAGGCTTGGTGCTCATGCTCTCTGTCCCCAAGTCTTATTCAAGCAAGGATGTCGCCGGAGCTTCAGCCAGTTTGATAGCATGCTCACGCACATCTTCCGGCCAGGCTGCCAGCAGTTGTTTGAATCGCTCCCACTCATCGGCAAACAAGGCTCGCATGGCTTCTTCAAAGCCGGGCAAATCGCCACCGATTGCCGTCATGAAGTTATAGACCCGCTCTTGCGCCTGACGACGCTGATCTTTGGCGGCACTGGCTCGGCGGGCTTGTTCCACCAGTTTGCGTAGGGCAACCGATGCACCTCCAGGCTGGGTTGCCAGCCAATCCCAATGTCGTGGCAACAAGGTCACCTCGCGGGGGACGACGCCCAGCTTGGGGCGACCACGGCTTCGTGGGGCCTCTTCTTTTATCTGCTCAAGCTCAGGTTCAGGGACGTCCACAGACGCATAGCGTTGCGCCAGCTCTTCGTCCGTCCCGTGCGTATTCACATCCACGAAGCGGCCCGTCTCATCGTCAAAGATCAACACGGGATCGTTAACCTGGCTTTCCAGCACTTTTTTCACGGCCAGCACATTGACCAGCATGGAACCGTGCGCGATACGGCGGTGGCCCATAAAGCTGGTGTAAGTATGGGGATAAGTCGTTTTCATAGCAAAACCAATGCGTCAAGTAAGAAGGCCCTATTTTTACCCGGGTATTATTAATCAGTCAATATTATCCGGGTATAAATAAAAAAATGGGCCAATTAGGTGCATTGAAGCCACTGATCCTGGCCAGCAAGCATCTCAAATGATTCCGACCTAAGCCATGACCAAAGAACTGTCTGCGCTCACTGCTTTCCTGGGCCCAGACCCGTCAATGCGATCAAGACCAATAGTCTGCCCACAACTCGGTCCCAGAGACTGGCCGCCTCATCCCCTTATGCAAAGTCTTGAATACACAAAAAACGCCCCCTGGAAACAAATCCAGGGAGCGTTTTATCCGGCCAAATCCGCACGCAAGGTACAGACCTTCTTCGTGCTTAGGACTCCAGCAACGGCCCACTCAATGGCGTCAGGACAGGGAACTGTCCGCGAGTCGCCACATGAGCAGGACGGGGTGTCAGCCCCTGCTTGGGATCGCCCACGCAGTTCTCCATGCTGTTATAGACCGTAAACACATTGGCTCGTGGCCAAGGCGAGATATTGCTGGCCGAGCCATGCAAGGTATTGCAGTCAAAAAAGATCACCGAACCGGCCTTGGCCGTAATGGCCTCAATGCCGCCTTGATCCACCAGCAAACGCAGGCTGATCGGATCGGGCACGCCATACTCCTGCTTGCGCAAGGATTCCTTGTAATGGTTGTCCGGTGTCTGCCCCGTGCACGAGATGAACTGGCGGTGCGAGCCCGGCACCAGCATCAAGGGGCCATTGCACACATTATTGTCCGTCAGCAGCACCGAGCAACTTAATGCGCGCATCTGCGGCATGCCATCTTCGATATGCCAGGTCTCGAAGTCCGAGTGCCAGTAAAACTCCTTGCCGGTAAAGCCCGGTTTCAGGTTGGCACGGGACTGATGCACATACACCTCCGAGCCCAGAATCTGGCGAGCCACATCCAGCACACGTGGATCCCGCACCAGGCGGGCAATCAACTCGCTAAGTTCATGCACCCGGAAGATCGAGCGCACGGCCTGACTGCCTTTTTCCACCACGGCCTCTTCACGGGACAAGATGCCGGGATCCGCACTCATCGCCTCCACATTGCCCAGCAAGGCTTGCACTTCCTGCGCATTGAACAAATCGGGCAGCAGCAAAAAGCCGTTGTCCTCATACTCCCGCAGTTGGGACTTGTTCAAAGGCTGGCTACCTACCGGGTCCGGATACACCACCGGCTCCTGGCGGCTGACGATGGCCGCCGTTCGTTCTGTACGGGATGTGTACAGATCGCTCATGGTCACTGTCATCATGCTCTCCTTAGGTCTTCAGTCTTCCACGATGGCTGGGTAAACCCCTTTCTCATCGTGAACTTCCTGACCGGTCAAGGGCGGATTGAATACGCAGATCACTCGCAGCGGCTCTTTACCACCACGCAGATAGTGCTCGTCGTGCTGGTCCAAAGCGTAGACCACGCCTGGGCCCAACTCGTATTTCTTGCCGTCGGCAACGGTTTCGATTTCACCATCGCCCTCGATGCACCATACCGCTTCCAGGTGATTCTGGTAGTGGATGTGCGTCTCGGTGCCAGGAAAAATAACGGTTTCATGAAAGGAAAAACCCATGCCGTCTTTCTTGAGCAAAACACGGCGGCTGACCCAGGTATCTGTACGCACCTCGTCGCGGGTTCCAATCACATCCTGTACGTTCTTCACCAACATTAGCGTGCTCCTCCAATCTTCAGAATCTTGGCTTGGCTGCCACGCTTGGACAGGCACTGCGCCACGCTGCGTTCAATAATGTCCAGCCCTTGAGTCAGCTCTTCATTGCTGATCGTCAGCGCAGGCAGCAGCTTCAGAACTTCGTCATGGGCGCCCGACGTTTCAACCACCAAACCCTGCTTGAAAGCCTGTGCGGCAATTTCATTGGCCAGACCGGCACCGGGTGGGGTTACCAGACCTTGGATCAGGCCGCGACCACGTACACTCAAGCCACGATCGGGGTAGCTGTGCACCAGATTTTCCAGCCAATCGCGCACTTGGCGCTCTTTACCCTGGATCTCGGCTTCAAAGTCCTCGTTGGCCCAGTAACTTTCCAGGGCTTGAGCGGCGGTCACGAACGCCAGGTTATTGCCACGGAAGGTACCGTTATGGGCGCTGGGCTTCCACACATCCAGCTCAGGACGCAGCAAGACCAGGGACATGGGCAAGCCAAAGCCGGACAAGGATTTGGACAAGGTAATAATGTCAGGGCTGATACCGGCTTGCTCGAAACTGAAGAAACGGCCAGTACGCCCGCAGCCGACCTGAATGTCATCGACAATCAGCAACATATCGTGCTCGCGGCACAGACGTTGCAGCTCACGCAACCAACGCTGTGTGGCAACGTTCACGCCCCCTTCACCTTGCACGGTTTCCACGATGACCGCGGCAGGATGGTCCAAACCACTGCTGGGATCTTCCAGCAAACGTTCCAGATAAGCCATCGTATTGACGTCCGGGCCCAAGTACCCGTCATAGGGCATGAACGAGGTATTGCCAAGGGCGACACCTGCTGCACTACGAAACTTGGAATTCGCCGTCACTGCCAGGGAACCCGTGCTGACGCCGTGGAAACCGTGCGTAAAGGAAATCACATTCTGGCGACCCTTGACCTGGCGTGCCAGTTTTAACGCCGCCTCCACGGCATTGGTGCCCGTCGGCCCGGTAAACTGCAAGCGGTAGTTCCACCCGCGTGGTTTGAGCAGAATTTTATCCACCGTTTCAAGAAAATACTTCTTGGCGCTGGTGGCCATGTCCAAACCATGTACCAAGCCGTCGGTGTTCAGGTATTCAATCAGCTTTTCTTTCAAATGGGGGTTGTTGTGCCCGTAGTTGAGCGTACCGGCCCCACTGAAAAAATCGATGTATTGCCGACCTGACTCGTCCTCCAAAACCGAGCCTCGGGCTTTGTTGAAAATGACCGGGAAGGACCGGACGTAGCCCCGTACTTCAGACTCCATCCGGTCGAATATTTTTAAATCAGTCATATTTCCTCTCCTGGTTATAGAACGGCGTGTCTTTTGAGCCGACAAACAACAATCAGCGAACCAGACCGGCTCTACCGTTCTTTTGCGTAAAGTCCCCTTATCCAGAGTCCAAGGGGCCGATTCGTAATAGAGGTTCTGCCTCGTGAGCCTGATCGGCAAACAAGGCGGTATCAAAAAATTCCTGTTCCTGCATGGGCACACCCCAACGCCGTGCCATGGCCGCAAACAAGCCGCGCGACGCCCGGTTCCCGGGGCTGACCGTCGTTTCCAGATAGCGCAGGGAACGACCACGCAAACGCTCTCGTAAGTGCTCCAGCATGGCCTGCCCCAGACGACGCCCGCGGGCGCGCTCATGCACGGCAACTTGCCACACAAAGAGCACATCGGGACGGTCGGGGAGAAAGTAGGCAGAGATGAAACCGTCTATTTGTTCCCCACGCTGCGCAATAACGCAGGTCTGGGAAAAGTGCTCGCTGAGCAGCAAATAGAGATATTCAGAATTCAGATCCAAGGGCGGACTGTCGGCAATCAGTTGATGGATTGCAGCAGCATCGCGCAATTGAGGCGCTCGCAGGATCAGCGCCGGGTCACTGGGGGCAGGATCGGCGGCAGTCACACTGCCGGCCGAGCTGCCCGGACTGGGTCGATCCGTCAAACCACCAACCCGGATTCAGGGGGAACATCCCCTTCCGGGACCTCAAGAATAGGCGAGGCCGTCTCATCGGCCTCCAGCACAACATCCGGGTCAGCGTCGAGCAAGCGCACAATGCGCTCCAGGGACAAGGTCATGGTGGCCTGTTCCAGCTCGGGCAACTCTTTCAAAGCGTCCGACAGCTTCTTTTGCAAAGGGGATGGCGTATCGTGTGCCAAGGTCTTACCCTCTGGTGTCGCACTGACAAAAACAATGCGCCGATCTTCACGACCGCGCTCACGCAGCACCAGTTTCTTGTCTTCCAGACGATCCAGAATACCGACCACGGTGCTGGGGCTGACGTGCATTTCGCGACTGATGGCTGTAGCCGTCAGCGGGCCTTTTTCAATAATGGTGCGCAGGCAGATCAACTGAGGCGCGGTGATATTGCTGTACGCCGACAACTGCCTGGAATGCAGGGCAATCGAGCGCGTAATCTGGCGCAAAGCCCGCAAAATTCGTAAATCGTAGTGTTGATCTGTGGTCATTTAATTAGCCAAACAAAATAATTCAGCACGATTAATTCGTGTTGAAATGATATGCCTAGAAAAGATCTAAGTCAAACCGATTTACACTCAAAATCATACGGAGCGTAAACACGCAGAGCCGACTTAAAACCCCAAAAAGTAAGCACCCGCCCCCTATTGAGCGGGCCAGCAAAATGTGGAAAATACCCTGCCCTATCCCTTTATTCGCCCTGATCGCGCCAAGACGATACACAGCTTACAGTACACTGTCATGCGCCTTTACCGAGGCGGATCGGTCTGTCTTTAAGCAAGGCAGGGGCGCTGCATCAGAATCCTGCTTGCAAACTGCCACAGCCTGATACAGACCCAGCCCATTAACCCATCACCGTCTCGGCCAAGTAAAGCCACGACCTGCCCACGGTGCGCCTGGCAGACAGTAAAACCAGCATGAAGCAATCTGATAAGGCCACCCTGACCGGACTGATCGCCATTGTCCTTTGGAGCACGATTGTCGGTCTGATACGCAGCGTCAGCGACTATCTTGGCGTCACCGGTGGCGCTGCCCTGATTTACACCCTGGCTACCGTCTTTCTGCTGTTATCGGTGGGCTGGGTGCGCCTGCGAGACTTCCCGCGCCGCTACCTGCTTTGGGGCAGCATCCTGTTTGTCTGTTATGAGCTGTGCCTTGCCCTGTCGATTGGCTATGCTCATAACAGCCAGCAGGCTATTGAAGTGGGGATGGTCAATTATCTGTGGCCCACCTTCACTATCGTGGCCGCTATTTTGTTCAATAAGCAAAAAGCCAACTGGCTGATTGCGCCGGGCCTATTCTTGTCCATGATGGGTATCAGTTGGATTCTGGGCGGTGAACAAGGCTTGAGTCTGCACAACATCTGGCTGAATGTGCAGGACAATCCCTTGAGCTACGGCCTGGCCTTTAGCGGTGCACTGATCTGGGCCGGCTACAGCACCATGACCGCCCGCATCGCCCAGGGCAAAAATGGCATCACCTTGTTTTTCATGCTGACAGCAGCGGCCCTGTGGATGAAATACCTGATCCAAGGCGCGCCTGCCATCACGTTCACAGTGCCCGCTTTACTGTATTTGCTGCTGGCTGCCATTGCGATGGGCTTTGGTTATGCCGCCTGGAACGTGGGCATTTTGCATGGCAATGTCACCATACTGGCCGGCGCTTCTTACTTTATTCCGGTCATTTCAGCCGCCCTGTCCACCTTTTTGCTGCAAGCCCCCTTGACGCTGACTTTCTGGCAAGGCTCGGCCATGGTGTGTTCGGGGGCCCTGTTGTGTTGGTGGGCCATTCGCGTGCGCAAACCCAGGCCGGTGACACGCACTGTCTGAAAAACCATACTCATTAATCCCAACACCGTTGTGCCTGCCGCGCAAAAATCAAAACTAAAAGCAATGTGCTGCGCTGCAATAAAAGCGGCATCAAAAAAGACCGTCCCCGTTAATTCAACTTCGGGCGGTCTTTTTATTGGTTTTGATTAGCCAGCAAATTAAATCAGGCGGTTCCACCCACAGTCAGGTTTTCCATCCGCACGGTAGGAATCCCGACCCCAACCGGAACACTTTGACCTTCTTTACCGCAAGTACCCACTCCTGAATCCAACTGCATGTCATTACCGATCATACTGATTTGATTCATGGCATCGGGTCCGCTACCAATCAGGGTGGCCCCTTTAACGGGGTACATCAGTTTCCCATTTTCAATCACCCAGGCTTCCGAGGCGGAGAAAACAAACTTACCGCTAGTAATATCAACCTGGCCGCCACCGAAGTCTACGGCATATAAACCTTTTTTAACCGAGGCAATAATTTCCTGAGGATCCTTATCGCCGCCCAACATAAAGGTGTTGGTCATACGCGGCATGGGCAGGCTGGCGTAGGATTCACGGCGGCCATTACCCGTAATGGCCGTCCCCATCAGGCGCGCATTATGGGTATCTTGCAAGTAGCCTTTCAAAATACCGTCTTCAATCAAAACCGTACGTTGCGTGGTATTGCCCTCGTCATCCATATTTAAGGAACCACGGCGGTTTTCCAAGGTGCCATCATCAATGACGGTCACGCCTTTAGAGGCCACGCGCTGGCCAATACGGCCCGAGAACAAGCTGCTGCCTCGCCGGTTGAAATCGCCCTCCAAACCGTGGCCTACCGCTTCGTGCAGCATGACGCCTGGCCAGCCCGGCCCCAGAACCACCGTCATCTGCCCAGCGGGTGCCGGTTTGGCTTGTAGATTGGTCATGGCAGAACGCACAGCCTTGTCCACGTAACTGCGCAGCATATCGTCAGAGAAATAGGACAGGTCAACCCGCCCGCCACCGGCTGCCGAGCCGCGTTCACGACGGCCATTTTGTTCAACAATGACCGACAAGGACAAATGCACCAAGGGACGTACATCGGCTGCCAACCGGCCATCGCTACCAGCGACCAGCACCACATCGTATTCCGCCCCCAGACTGGCCATGACCTGCACCACGCGCGAATCTGCCGCACGCGCCAAAGCATCCAGCCTTCCCAGCAAAGCCACCTTCTCAGGGGCAGGCAAACTGGCGATAGGGTCCGTGCCGGTATACAAGGGGGGGCGCGGTGAATCGGTCGGCACCAAAATGCCGCTTTTACCCGAACCGCCCTGGCGTGCAATCGAACGCACCACACGGGCCGAGGACAGCAACGCCTCGGGACTGAGGGAGTCCGAATAGGCAAACGCGGTTTTCTCGCCGCTTAATGCACGCACACCCACGCCCTGCTCGATTGAAAAGCTGCCGCTTTTGACGATCCCCTCATCCAGCGCCCAGCCTTCGCTACGGGTGTACTGAAAATACAAATCGGCGTAGTCGGCCTGATGGGTGAAGATCTCACCGAGCGCGCCAGACAAATGACTTTCGTCCAGACCCCAGGGGTCAAGCAACAGTCCACGGGCACATTCCAGAGCATTGATAGCCGGATCAACTAACTTCATCGTTTATTCCTACTGACAGATCCCCGGCAAGCCCATGGCTGCAAGGGACGAAAATGGGTACCAATAGACGTGCTGACATCAACTTGGCTTCCGTCCATCTGAGCATTAAAACAGAATGTGCCACCGTATGCGATGCCCACGTACGGATCAGGCCATTTACGCCCCTCCCCCCCCCAAATCAGCCGATTGAAGCAATCGGTTCAAATATTCTACTTACGACATTTTCTGATACGGAATTAAAACTATTTAAAAACCCGTCTAATTAGAAATGAACCCATATGGTTTTGGTATAAACCCATTCGGTTTTATGATAACCCCTGATTAGATTAATTAATCAAGAGCCATAGAATCGTCTAATACCCTTAAATAATTACAAAAACCAAACACCTTTTTGATTAAGGGTTTATTTTTTATCCAAACCACTTATCTTTTCAAGAAAATCAAAGTACACTGCTTTCACATGATAAACATGAGCTTGTGCAGGCAGGGTTTATCAGATAACTACAAACATGAAACAGGAATCCTATATGTCAGTCGAAACTTACAGCTCCGCAAAGCAGAAGATCGAAAAAGAGATTCTGCGTCTGCAAAAGCAGATGAAATCCCTTAGAGTTAAACAGCGTCGTCCTGTCATTGCGTCTATCGTCAAGTCCATGCAAGACAACGAGATCACGATTGAAGAAGTTGCTGAAGCTCTGGAAAACTCTGCCCGTCGCGGCGCTGGCGCTAGCTCCAATGGTCCCAAAACCAGCCTGCCTCCCAAATACCGCCACCCCGGCACCCAAGACACCTGGACGGGCCGTGGTCGTCCACCACGCTGGATCATTGATGCAGAAGCCAATGGCCGCAGCCGTGAAGAGTTTCTTATCAAATAAGCTTGGAAACCAAACAAAAGAAAGGGACCGCTTTTCAAGCGGTCCCTTTCTTATTGATCTAAAACCCCTACATAATATCGGGGTTCTAGCGACTCAATCTCGAGGTAATGGATATCGGATATCAATCACTTGTCCATTATTACCGGGAAAACCATCAAATATGGCCTGGGACAAAAAAGGCATCTGCTGGTCCAGATTGTCAGAATGGCTATACGACACAGCGGTGGCGCGATACACTTCCGCGCCCGAGTTTTGATTATCCGTAATAATTACATTTAGATAATTTTTATACATAGTGACAGGAACATTCACTACATTCGGAGAATAAAAGAAACCGCCGCCCCAGCCATCATTTGGCGCATAATAGCCGCGACCAATTCCCCATGCGGATGGGCCATAAAAGCTATCTGCAAATTGCGGCACCCAGCTTTGCTCCTGCGGATTGCCATAATCCATTTGCACCACGAAACGCGCCGATTTCAGATCAGGGGCTTGCACCAGTCCTGTCACCCCAATAGAAGCCCGCACAGAATCAGCAAAAGACTGGTATTGCAAACTGCCGCTTTTGTCTGGCGAGGACTTGATGTAATACGTATCGCCACTGGTGGTGGTGGGCCATTGCTGATAACGCGTCAATTTGGCAGACCAGCTAGGCGCAGCGCAAGCCGTAGTCAACAACGCGAATGCCAGGCCCATCAGGCGTAGGGCGCGCCAGGAAGCCCCTTCAGAAAATAAGCTCATCGTTTCACCTTTGCTTGTTTTTCGCTTGCACGTTCAAGCCCGATTAATGGCAGCGCCACAGCGCTGGCGAACAATTAGTGTACTGCCTGTTTCTGGCGCTCAGTGTGGGCGTTCAAACAACATTACAATAGACCATCTTTTTCGATTGTCGGACCAGGATCACATGCGCACAGACACCTTACCCACGATCTCCCGCCACGATTACCAACCTTACCCCTATCAAATAGAAAAGGTACGGTTGGAATTTGATTTGGCGGCCGAGCAAACCTTGGTTCGTCTGGCTTTTCGAGCCAGCAGCCGGGATGGCCAGATCCGCCCCCTGGTGCTGGATGGCGAAGACATTGAACTCATTGAAATCAGTCTGAATGGCGTCGCCCTGAACGCCCAGGATTACCAGCTTGATGAGCAGGGCCTGACGCTCTCGCCGGCGGCCACAGAGTTTGACGTGGTACTGGTGAGCCGCTGCCGCCCCCAAGAGAACACCATGCTGATGGGCCTGTATATCTCGGGCCAGAACCTATTTACTCAATGCGAAGCCCAGGGCTTTCGCCGTATCACTTTCTTTCCGGACCGCCCCGATGTGATGTCCCGCTATGAAGTGGTGCTGCGTGGCGATGCCAAGCGCTACCCGTATCTGCTCTCCAATGGCAATTTGCTGGAAAGCACCACACTGGACGATGGCCGTACTCAAGCTATCTGGGAAGACCCCTTTCCAAAACCTTCTTATTTATTTGCGCTGGTGGCCGGCGATTTTGATGTACGCGAGCGTGAAATCAAAAAGGCCAATGGCCAGCCTGCCCTATTGCAGGTTTATTGCGATCGTGGTGACGGCGATAAAACAGAATGGGCCATGCAATGCCTGGAGCATTCAGTACGCTGGGATGAGCAACGCTTCGGCCTGGAACTGGATCTGGACCGCTTCATGATTGTGGCCGCTCGCGACTTCAATATGGGCGCGATGGAAAACAAGGGCCTGAACATTTTTAATTCCGCCTATGTGCTGGCCGATGCACAAAGCACCACCGATGCGTCCTTCAACGCCGTCGAAGCCGTTATTGGTCACGAATATTTCCACAACTGGACGGGCAACCGCGTGACGTGCCGCGACTGGTTCCAGCTCTCCTTGAAAGAAGGCCTGACGGTGTTCCGCGACCAGGAGTTCTCGGCAGACATGTTGGCGCAAGGACTGGACGGCCCTCAAGCTGCCAGCGCTCGTGCCGTCAAACGCATTGATGATGTCAGCGTCTTGCGCGCGGCCCAATTTCCTGAAGATGCCGGCCCGATGGCTCACCCTATCCGTCCCGAGAGCTATCAGGAAATCAGCAACTTTTATACCGCCACGATTTACGAGAAAGGCGCTGAAGTCATTCGCATGCAGCACACCTTGCTGGGCGAAGAAAACTTTCAGGCTGGCATTCGTGAATACTTCAAGCGCCATGACGGCCAAGCGGTCACGTGCGATGATTTCGTGGACAGCATGGACAGCGTGTATCGCCAAGTCAAGCCTGGCCGCAGCCTGGAACAGTTCCGACGCTGGTATCAGCAGGCCGGCACTCCCCGCGTTCAGGTCAGCCTGCAACACGACCCCGCCACCCAGACCGCTACGCTGACCCTGCGCCAAAGCAATGCCCCCGCTGGGATTGAAAACAAATCCACGCCCAAACCCCCCTTGCATATCCCCTTTACCCTGGGCATGCTGGATCAACAAGGCGCTCCCTTAACCCTGCACCTGGATGATCAGCAAGGCGATACGCTGGTGCTGGATTTCACTGAAGCGGAACAAAGCTGGACCTTCACGCAGATTCCCGACGCTCCGGTTCTGTCCCTGCTGCGCAATTTCTCTGCCCCCGTGCGGGTGGACTACTACCGTCCGGATTCCGAGCTGGCTTTGCTAGCCCGCCACGACACGGATCCATTTGCACGCTGGGAAGCGGCGCAGTTGCTGGCTACCCGTCTGATTTTGTCCTCGGCCTCGGGACGCACTCCTTCGGCCACACAATTGGCGACCGTAGTGCAAACCTGGCATGCGCTGGTACAAGACCCCGCCTTAAGCCCTGCTTACAAGGCCCGCATCCTGTCCCTTCCCAGCGAGCGTGAATTGCTGGAACAGACCCAGCCCATGACCCCGCGTGCCGTTGTTCAAGCCCGCCGTCAACTCCAACGTGAACTGGGTCTGGCCCTGACTCCCTACTGGCAAGAGCTGTACCAGTACCTGAGCCTGGAACAGGCTCCTTACAGCCCAGACGCCTTGCAGGCAGGCCAGCGCTCCTTGCGCAATCTGGCTCTGAATTATCTGCTGGTTGCCGGTGTGAGTACCGGCCCACGGTTGGCACGCAATCAATACGATCAGGCCACCAATATGACTGATCGCATGGGTGCCTTAAGTGCGCTGGTGAACTACGGCGACCAAGAAGATCGCCAAGACGGCCTGGATGACTTTTTCCAGCGCTGGCAAGACAATCCCCTGGTGCTGGACCGCTGGTTCAGCTTGCAGGCCACCGCCCCCAGCACACAAGTTGCCCAAGTGCGCGCCTTGATGCTGCATCCGGCCTTCTCGATGCGCAATCCCAACCGCGCTCGCTCTCTGATTTTCCAGTTTTGCATGAATAATATGCAGGCGGTACACACGCCCGAAGGCTATACCTTCTGGGCCGAGCAAGTCATTGCCCTGGACAAGCTCAACCCGGAAATCTCTGCCCGTCTGGCCCGTGTGTTTGATAACTGGGCCCGCTTTGAACCCGAAGCCCGCGACCTGCTCAAGGCAGCGCTGGAGCGTATTCAGGCCGAACCCGGCCTGTCGGGTAATGTGGCCGAAATCGTACATAAAGCATTAACTCTTTGACCTCGGAGTCTGTCTTGAAGAAAAACCTTACTCAGTATCTGGTGGAGCAACAGCGCCAGAAAAAAACGGTCACCGCCGATGTGCGCCTACTACTGGAGACCGTGGCTCGCGCGTGCAAGGCCATTGGCCATGCCGTCAGCAAAGGGGCGCTGGGCGGCGTTCTGGGTTCTCTGGACTCCGAGAACGTCCAGGGCGAAGTTCAGAAAAAACTGGACGTCCTGTCCAATGAAATTCTGCTGGAAGCCAATGAATGGGGCGGCAATCTGGCTGCCATGGCCTCCGAGGAAATGGACACCCTGCACCGTATCCCCGACTACTACCCCAAGGGCGAAAACCTGCTCTTGTTCGATCCGCTGGATGGCTCGTCCAATATTGACGTGAACGTGTCCATTGGCACGATCTTCTCGGTGCTGAGCGTACCGCCTGAAGCGCGTGACCGCATCATCGAAGAGCAGGACTTCCTGCAGCCCGGCGTGCGCCAGGTTGCGGCCGGTTATGCCATTTACGGCCCACAAACCATGCTGGTACTGACTGTGGGTGACGGCGTTGCCGCGTTCACGCTGGACAAGGAAATGGGCTCCTGGGTATTGACCACCGAGCGCGTCACCATCCCTGAGGACACCGCTGAATTTGCCATCAACATGTCTAATATGCGTCACTGGGAAGCCCCGGTAAAACGCTATATCGACGACTGTCTGGCAGGCCCAGAAGGCCCACTGGGTAAAAGCTACAATATGCGCTGGATCGCCTCCATGGTGGCCGATGTACACCGCATCCTGACCCGTGGCGGTATCTTCATGTATCCCCGTGATGCCCGCGCCTCCGGTCGCAAAGGCAAGCTGCGTTTGATGTACGAAGCCAACCCCATGAGCTTCCTGGTCGAGCAGGCTGGTGGCTTGTCGATTGACGGCACACAGCGCATTCTGGACGTGCAGCCCACAGAACTGCATCAGCGCATTGGCGTGATTCTGGGTTCGCGCAACGAGGTCGAGCGCGTGCGCCAATACCACGAGCAAGGGTGACTTCTATCCGCTGCTCGCCAGCGGACACCGTTGCTTTGCTGAAATGAAAATGGCCTCCAATCTGGAGGCCATTTTTTTAGAAGGCAAACTATTCAGGCTGACTGCTGAGCACGTCTTTTCAACTACCAGATAGGTAAATTGGGAAATGACGTAAAGCCAACAAGGGCAGATGAGTGGTTCATAAGCACACCTCTGGTCTCAAGCACAGCGCTGAACAAAGACTATCTGCTCATCACTCTCTACACCCGATAATCCGCTTTAATCCAGTGTCAAAACGGTAGACCCCGTCGTGCGACGACCCGCCAAAGCCTCATGCGCCTGGGCAACCTGATCCAGTGCAAAGCGTTGGCCAATCAGCGGCTTGATCTTGCCTTGCAAAACCAGCTCGAACATCTCATCTGCCGCGGCCTGCATGGTTTCCTGCGTCGGCACATAAGCCCCCAGCACAGGACGAGTCACATACAAGGAACCCTTGGCGGCCAGAGTCGCCAGATTCACACCGGTTACCGGGCCGGAGGCATTGCCAAAGCTGACCATCAAGCCACGCGGTTGCAAGCAATCCAGCGAACGCTCCCAGGTGTCTTTACCCACACCGTCATAAACGACCGGCACTTTTTGGCCATTGGTCAGTTCCAGTACACGCTGCACCACATCTTCATAGGAGTAATCAATCACTTCCCAAGCACCATTCGCTTTCGCCAGTGCTGCTTTTTCGGGGCCGGAAACCGTACCAATCAATTTCACACCCAAGGCACGCGCCCATTGGCAGGCATACAAACCCACGCCACCGGCAGCGGCATGGAACAGAATCGTCTGGCCTTCATGCACACGATAAGTCTGGCGCAGCAAGTACCAGCAAGTCAGACCTTTCAGCATCATGGCTGCGGCCTGTTCAAAAGAGACGGCATCGGGAATACGCACGACACGGTCGGCAGGTACATTACGTGCTTGGGCATACGCCCCCAGGGGACTTTGACCGTAAGCGACGCGATCACCCACTTTCAGGTGCGTGACACCCGAACCGACTGCTTCCACAATGCCAGACGCCTCAAACCCCAAACCATGGGGCAAGGGATGGCTGTAGAGGCCATTACGGAAATAAATATCGATAAAGTTCAAACCCACCGCCTTTTGCCGTATGGTGACTTCTTGTTCCTGCGGAGCAGGTAACTCTACCGAAGCCCACTGCAATACCTCCGGGCCTCCATTACGTTCAATCCGTATCGCCTTAACCATCTGCGTCATTGTTTTACTCCTTTGATGAGGGGGCCCGTTGCAATGTCTTAGAATGATGCCTTACACGTATTGCCTGCCCGACCCCGCTGCCCTATCGCTGGCTGATCTAAAGCACCAGAATAGCGTAAATTTCACTCTTTTTTCTCGGATCGCTTTCCATGACGCATGGACGTGCTCTGGCAGCCATTCATGTGGCCGCCGTTCTGTTCGGACTGACCGGTATTTTTGGTGAACTCATCCAGGTCGGCGCTATGCTGATCACCGCTGGCCGGGCCAGCTTTGCGGTCCTGGCCTTGTTTATCAGTATCCGCTCTCAAGGACGCGGTTTGGGGCAAGGCATGAAAGCTGCGGACTTTCGTACCCTTCTTATGGCCTCCATCATGCTGGCCATTCACTGGGCCACTTTTTTTGTGGCCGTCAAAGTAGGCGGCGTGGCCATTGCCACCTTGGGGTTTGCCAGCTTCCCGGCCTTCATTACCCTGTGCGAATGGGCCGTATTGCGAGAGCGCGTCACGGTATCGGAATGGATCATTCTGGCTTTGGTCACCGTCGGTTTGTTGCTGGTTACCCCCTCTTTCGACTTTCAGGATCAATCGACCATCGGCTTGGCCTGGGCCATTGCCTCCGGCTTTACCTTTGCCATGTTCACCCTGATCAACCGCCGCGCTGCCAAGCATTTGTCGGCACAGCAAGTGGCCTGGTGGGAGAACCTGTTTGTCGCCCTGATGTGCTGGCCTTTTGCCATACCGCTGCTGGGCGATAGCACATTATTAGACTGGTTCTGGATTGCCCTGCTGGGAGTGTTTTGTACAGCGCTGTCGCACTACCTGCTGGTCTCTGCACTCAGCGTTCTGAATGCGCGCAGCGCCGGGATTGTGATCGCCCTGGAGCCTGTCTACGCCATTGCCTTTGCGGCTCTGCTCTTCGCTCAATACCCCAGCAGCCGTGCGCTGCTGGGCGGTGCCATCATGATTGGCGCCATCACTTGGGCAGGCCTGCGCCCACCCAAGTCCAGCTAAGGGTTTAGGCCATCGCTTCCAAAGTCTGGGCGATGGCAGCACCGACTTCTGAGGTGCTCGCCTGGCCGCCCAGATCGGGCGTACGCGGACCATTAGCCAACACCTGCTCAATGGCTTGCACTACTTCGGCCGCTGCCTGTGGGTAGCCCAGAAAATCCAGCATCAAGGCACCACTCCAGATTTGACCGACCGGGTTGGCAATACCCTTGCCGTAGATATCCGGTGCCGAGCCATGCACGGGCTCGAACAAGGATGGAAACACACGTTCAGGGTTCAGGTTGGCCGACGGCGCAATACCGATGGTGCCGGTACATGCCGGCCCCAGATCGGACAAGATATCGCCAAACAGGTTGGAAGCCACCACCACATCGAACCAGTCCGGGTGCTGTACAAAGTGAGCACATAGAATGTCGATGTGATACTTGTCCCACTTCACATCCGGGTATTGCTCGCCCATGGCGGCCACGCGGGAATCCCACCAAGGCATGGAAATCGAAATACCGTTGGATTTGGTCGCGGCGGTGACGTGCTTGCCTCGTTTTTTAGCCAGTTCAAAAGCGAACTTCAAAACACGGTCTGTACCGGTGCGGGTAAAGACGCTTTCCTGAATGACCACTTCGCGCTGCGTGCCTTCAAACAGGATGCCGCCGCTATTGGAGTACTCGCCCTCGGTATTCTCGCGCACGATAAAGAAATCAATATCACCAGGTTCACGACCTGCCAGCGGCGAACGCACACCGGGCATCAAACGCACGGGACGCAAGTTGATGTACTGATCAAATTCACGACGGAATTTAAACAAGGACTCCCACAGAGAAACATGGTCAGGCACCAGATCAGGCCAGCCCATGGCACCAAAGAAAATGGCCTCGGTATCCATCAACTGGGCTTTCCAATCTGACGGCATCATGGTGCCGTGCTTCTGGTAGTAGTCCGAGCTCCAGTCCAGCACTTTCCAATCAAAATGGATGGCGTGACGACGAGCAGCCACTTCCAAAATACGCAGCCCTTCGGGCATGACTTCCTTGCCGATCCCGTCTCCCGCGATCACGGCAATGCGATGAACTTTACTCATTCCTCTATCCTTGTGGTTTTAGCTGGCCGCAATGGCCTTATTTTGAAAAAGCACTGCTTCGTTCACGAAACAGCAGGCAGCCTGTCAGCTTCCACCGTGCTGGCAGACTGGCCCTCAATTTGAAAACGCTTAATAACCCTGACTATGATCCACTCGTCCGGCCGCTGGTTTACCTTGCTGCAAAAGCTCGATACGTGAGCCAATTTGCTCCAGCGCCAGCTCTCGCACGGTGATGCCCGAAATATGCGGCGTAACCATCACAGAAGGAATGCCCCAATACGGATGATCCGCAGGCAGCGGCTCCTGGGTGAAGGCATCCAGCAAAGCGCCTGACAGATGACCGCTTTTGAGCGCGTCCAGCACATCCGCATCGACCAAATGTCCACCACGAGCCACGTTGATCAAAAAACCACCGGGCTGCAAATTGGACAACAGGTCGCGGTTGATCAGCCCTTCCGTTTGCGGCGTCAGTGGCAAAGCGTTGACCAGGATACGGCTGGCAGAGACGCACGCTTTCAGGCCCTCTTCACCCGCATAGCAAGGGAAGTCCGCTTCATGCAGACGACGCGACCAGCCACGCACGGGATAGCCCAGGCTGGCGATGACCTTGGCAATCTTGCTGCCAATTGCGCCCAGCCCCAAGACGGCTACCGGCCACTGCCGACGATCAATCGGGCGATAGGCTTTCCACTTGCCCTCGCGCGCCTGCTCTTCGTAGGGCTGAAAACGACCCACGGCACGCAGTACACCATACAAGGCATATTCGGCCATTTGCTCGGCCATGCCCGCGTCCTCCAGACGGTACAAAGGCATCTCGGCTGGGATACGGCCTGCCACCGCATCCACGCCCGCCCCCAGATTGAAAGTGGCGCGCAGCGTAGGTTCCTGCTTGAACAAGGCCGTATCCGGTTGCCACACCACGGCGTAGGTCGCCCCGGTGCTGGGCTGACCCGCTACGAACTCGTCAACTTTCCAATCAGGGTAGGCCTTGCGGAATTCGTCCGCCCAACGTGTGGTTTCTGATGGCCGTGCGGTGGCAATAATTAAATGCGGCAGTTGCAAGGGCATTAACGTTTTCCTCCAAATAAAGAGCCCAATACCCCACGCAGCACTTTAGTGGCAGCCCGTTTGGTCTCGGTTCTAATCATGCTTTGCACCAAACCGTCTTTCTTGCCACCGCGCGGCCCTGTTGATCCAAATAGAAAGTCATTGACCACGCCCATCAAGCCATCGTCCTTGTTTGCTGGTGCGCCGACCTGTGTGGCGCCTGCTGCACCATTGGCGGCAGCGTCCGCTGTTTTCTTGGCCAGCACCTCGTAGGCGGATTCGCGGTCAATAGCCTGGTCGTATTTCAAGCCGAACAAGGAGGCTTGTCGAACCGCCTGTCGCTCGGCATCAGTGGCCGGGCCAATCCGGCTACCTGGGGCCACCAGCCAGGCACGCTCGGTAGGCGTGGGAATGCCCTTGGCATCCAGCATGGACACCAAAGCCTCCCCCACCCCCAGCTCGGTAATCGCCGCTTCAATATCCAAACCGGGATTAGGGCGCATCGTTTGCGCTGCTGTCTTGACAGCTTTCTGATCACGCGGCGTAAAGGCGCGCAAAGCGTGCTGAACCCGATTACCCAACTGGCCCAGAACGGTATCAGGAATATCCAGCGGGTTTTGTGTCACGAAATAAATACCCACGCCTTTGGAGCGGATCAGACGCACGACCTGCTCGACTTTTTCCAGCAAAGCCTTGGGGGCACCTGTAAACAATAAGTGGGCTTCGTCAAAAAAGAAAACCAGACGCGGTTTGTCCAGATCGCCCACTTCCGGCAGGCGCTCGTACAGATCAGCCAGCATCCACAACAGAAATACCGCGTACAAACGAGGCGATTGCATCAGCTTGTCAGCGGCCAGCACATTGATCATGCCGCGCCCGGCAGAGTCGGTACGAATCCAATCCATCACATCCAGGGCGGGTTCCCCAAAGAAGCGATCCGCCCCTTGGGTTTCCAGGCGCAGCAAGGCGCGTTGAATGGCCCCTACACTCGCGGCAGCAATATTGCCGTACTGATTACGCAGCTCGGCAGCACGATCCGATATGTCTTGCAGCAAGGCACGCAAATCCTTCAAGTCCAGAATCAGTTGTCCCTCATCATCAGCCACCCGGAACAGAATGTTCAATATTCCTTCCTGGGTGTCATTGAGCTCCAGAATCTGGGCCAACAGCAAAGGCCCCATGTCGGAGATGGTGGCCCGCACTGGATGGCCCTGCTCGCCAAAAATGTCCCAGAAAGCAACCGGATTGGCGCCCCAGGCCGGTTCAGGCAGCCCCAGCTTTTGCAGACGCTCCTGCAATTTGGGATTGGGCTGGGCAGCCTGAGAAATTCCGCTCAAGTCTCCCTTGGCATCGGCCAGAAAAACCGGGGTTCCCTGCCGGGAAAAAGCCTCGGCCAGTACTTGCAAGGTGACAGTTTTGCCTGTCCCTGTCGCCCCCGTAATACAACCATGCCGGTTGGCCAGAGCAGGCAACAGGTAAATGGGAGTATTGCTGTTTTGAGCAAGCAAAATTGGATCGGCCATGATTGTTTGTTCTCTTCCGGATAGAATGCCAAGTGCCTAGATTCTAGCGACTTTCGCCCAAGCTCGGGCCTTGTCGCACAGACAGGTTAAAATAGATCTGTTTTTCTTTGAACGTAGTCTACTGAATTGGTAATACTTTATGGCCGGACATAGTAAATGGGCGAATATTCAGCACCGTAAAGGTCGTCAGGACGCAAAACGGGGCAAACTTTGGACCAAGATCATTCGTGAGGTCACCGTGGCCGCGCGTGCCGGCGGCCCTGACCCCGAGTCCAACCCACGTTTGCGCATGGCCTGGGACAAGGCAACTGCGGCCAATATGCCCAAAGACAACATTCTGCGCGCCATCCAGCGCGGCGCAGGCGGGGCAGACGACGCCAACTACGAAGAAATTCGCTACGAAGGCTATGGCATTAACGGTGCTGCCGTGATTGTGGACTGCATGACTGACAACCGTCAGCGCACGGTCTCGGATGTGCGTCACGCCTTTACCAAAAATGGCGGCAATCTGGGTCTGGACGGCTCGGTCGTGTTTCAATTTCGCCACTGCGGTCAGTTTCTGTTCGCCCCAGGCACCTCGGAAGACACGATTATGGAGATCGGCCTGGAGGCCGGTGCCGACGACATCGTGACGGATGAAGAAGGCCTGATCGAAGTGCTATGCGCTCCCACGGACTACCCAGCTGTGCAAGCAGCGTTCCAGGCAGCCGGTCTGACCCCCGAAGTAGAGGGTGTCGTCATGAAAGCCCTGAACGAGACCGAACTGAGCGGCGATGATGCCGTCAAAATGCAAAAACTTCTGGACGCACTGGAAGGCCTGGACGATGTCCAAGAGGTCTACACCACCGCTGTCATGGACGAAGCCGAATAACCTGATTCCTGAAAACTCCTCTTTGCGGGCCCTGCCCGACTCATCACTATGAAGCTACTTGTTGTCGGCAGCGGCGGCCGTGAACACGCCTTGGCATGGCGCCTGGCCCAATCTGCACGCGTACAGACTGTCTACGTTGCCCCGGGCAATGGCGGTACCGCACGTGCCGAACGTATTGAAAACCTGGCGATCACCGATATCCAGGAACTGATTGCCTTTGTGAAGCAAGAAAAAATTGCCTTCACCGTCGTTGGCCCGGAAGCGCCTCTGGCCGCTGGCATTGTGGACGCCTTCCGTGCGGCCGGCCTGAAAATCTTTGGTCCCACCCAGGCTGCTGCGCAGCTCGAAAGCTCCAAGGACTACGCCAAGGCTTTCATGGTGCGCCACAACATTCCAACAGCCGCCTACGCAACCTTTACCGACCCGGACGCCGCCAAGGATTACATCCGCCAGCAAGGCGCACCCATTGTGGTCAAGGCCGACGGCCTGGCCGCTGGCAAAGGTGTGATCGTGGCTACCACGCTGGAAGAAGCACTGAGCGCCATTGACGATATTCTGGGCGATGGCCGCTTTGGTGCTGCCGGTGCCCGCGTGGTCGTGGAAGAGTGCCTGACCGGCGAGGAAGCCAGCTTCATCGTGATGTGCGACGGCAAGCATGTACTGCCGATGGCCACCAGTCAGGATCACAAACGTCTGAAAGACGGCGATCAAGGCCCGAACACGGGTGGCATGGGCGCTTACTCCCCTGCCCCTATCGTCAGTCCTACGCTGCACAACCGCATCATGCGCGAAGTCATTCACCCCACCATGCAAGGCATGGCCAAGGAAGGCTTGCCCTACTCCGGTTTTCTGTACGCTGGCGTGATGATTGACGATGGTCCGGACGCAACCCGTCCGATCAAAGTGCTGGAATTCAACTGCCGCATGGGCGACCCTGAAACCCAGCCCATCATGATGCGCATCAAAAGCGATCTGACCGAAACCTTCGAGCTGGCTCTGGCTGGCAAGCTGGACGAGGCCACTATCGAATGGGATCGTCGTACCGCGATTGGCGTAGTACTGGCTGCGGCCAACTACCCCGAAGAGCCTCGTACCGGTGATGCCATCACCCAGTTTGCGAAAGACACCGACGAGTGCATCACCTTCCATGCGGGCACTCAAATGAAAGACGGTACCGTCGTCACCTCTGGTGGTCGCGTACTGTGCGTGACCGCCATGGCCGACTCCATCCGTCGCGCTCAGGAAGCCGCTTACGAGGCCATTTCCCAAACGCATTTCGACGGCAAGCAATTTCGCACCGATATTGGCTGGCGCGCCCTGCCCAGCAACGAATCCTGATTGTCGCAGCAAGGTCTTTTCATGTCTTTACCCATTGATACCGTCCAGGCTTATTTCCGTCAGTTGCAAAGCCACATCGTGGACACTCTGGAGCAACTGGATGGTACGCCCTTCGAGTCGGACCAGTGGGATCGTCCAGAAGGCGGTGGCGGTCTGTCCCGCCTGCTGGAGAACGGCCCCGTGTTCGAGCGGGCTGCCGTTTTGTTCAGCCATGTCAAAGGCCACACCCTGCCTCCTTCGGCCAGCGCCCACCGCCCTGAATTGGCCGGACGCCCCTGGGAGGCCATGGGTGTTTCGCTGGTGATACACCCGCGTAATCCCTTTGTGCCCACCACGCACATGAACGTGCGCATGTTTGTGGCCCAGGCCCAGACAGCGGATCAAGACGATGTATTCTGGTTTGGCGGCGGTATGGACTTGACGCCCTACTACCTGCACGAAAACGATGCCCGCCATTTCCATCAGGTGTGCCACGATGCCCTGGCACCGCACGGTGCGGATTACTACCCGCGCTACAAGCGCTGGTGCGACGAGTATTTCTATCTGAAGCACCGCAACGAAACCCGTGGTATTGGCGGCATTTTCTACGACGATTTGAACGAGTCCGGCTTTGAAGCCAGCTTTGCCCTGACCCGCTCCGTGGGCAACTCCTTTACCGATGCCTACGTGCCCATCGTGCGTGCCCGCATGGATCAGGAATACACCCAGGAAAATCGGGACTTCCAGGCCATTCGTCGTGGCCGCTATGTCGAATTCAATCTGGTCTTTGACCGCGGCACCCTGTTTGGTCTGCAATCGGGGGGGCGTACGGAATCCATCCTGCTGTCCATGCCTCCCCAGGCAAACTGGCGCTACAACTGGTCGCCCGAACCTGGCACACCGGAAGCGGCGTTGGCGCAATACCTGGTGCCTCGCGAATGGATTTAAAGCGAGTCGGGCTCTTGGGTGGCAGTTTCGACCCCATCCATAAAGCCCATATAGCACTGGCTCTTGCTGCATTCGAGCAATTGCAGCTGGATCAGGTTCAACTGCTGCCCGCTGCCCAGCCCTGGCAACGCGACGCCCTGGGTGCCAGCACCCGGGACCGTCTGGCCATGGCCGAGCTGGCCACCCAAAGCCACCACGGGCTGCAAGTGAACCCCGTAGAGATCGAACGCGGCGGCCCCACCTACACCATAGACACGGTGCGCAGCTTGCCTGCCGGGTCGCGGTACTACTGGATTTTAGGCAGCGACCAACTGCATAATTTCTGCAGCTGGAACGACTGGCAGGAAATTCTTGAATACGTCGAGCTGGCGGTGGCCCAGCGCCCCGGCAGTCCTGTGGAAACGCCCGCAGCCTTGCAACAGGAGCTGAGTCGACTTCAGCGCCGTTTACATCAGATCGACTTTCTGCCCATGGACATCTCGGCCACCCAAATTCGGGAGCGAGTGCAGCGCGGTGACAACATCACCGCCCTGGTCCCGGAAGAAGTCGCTCAATACATTGACAAAAAACGGCTCTATCTTTCCCACCCACAGGTGCGCCCTGTATAGTTCTTTTTATGAATATAGAAACACTTCAACGACTCGTCATCGATGCCCTCGAAGACGTCAAAGCTCAAGACATCAAGGTCTTTAGCACTACCCACATGACCGGCCTGTTCGATCGTGTGGTCATCGCCAGTGGTACGTCCAACCGGCAAACCCGCGCTCTGGCCCAGAACGTGTTTGATAAAGCACGTCAAAACAAAGTCGACGTTCTGGCCCATGAAGGCGAGGACACCGGCGAATGGGTATTGCTGGATTTGGGTGACATTGTGGTGCATTGCATGCAGCCCGCCATCCGCCAGTATTACAACCTGGAAGAACTTTGGGGCGAGCGCCCTGTCGAAGTGGAACTGCTGCCACAATCGCGCCAGGTTCCACCCACTGGCTTTTTCGCCAGCGCCGACGAAGACGAAGACTAAGCTCTTGCTCCTGCCTGTCGGCAACACCCAGGCCGCAGCTTATGATGCGGCCTTTTTTTTACCGCCGGGCCACCCCAAGACTCGGCACCCCCGGTAAAAAACGCCCCCCATCGGGGATGAGCCCGGACACACAGAAGCCCATTGGGAACGGCTGTGTATCAGGCAAATCCGAGCGGCATACAGGCCGCGAGGGGGAGCGCAAGCCGAAGGCGCAACGTGGGGGCTTTTTTTCTTGTACGACATTTCATGAAACTCATTGTCATTGCCGTCGGTCAGCGTATGCCCGACTGGGTAGAACAAGGCTGGCAGGAATATGCTCGCCGACTGCCCCAGGACTGCGCCATAGAACTGCGTGAAATCAAGGCTGAGCCCCGTACCAGCGGCAAAACACCTGCCCAGATGATGCAGGCTGAAGCCAAACGTATTGAAGCAGCCATCCCCGCCCAGGCAATGCGTATTGCTCTGGACGAACGCGGCAAGGACCTGACCACCGTCAAGCTAGCCCAGGAACTGGAACGTTGGCGCAGCAGTGGTCAGGATATTGCGATTCTGGTCGGAGGCCCGGACGGGCTGGACGCAACCTTGAAGCAAAGTTGCCACGGCATGCTGCGCCTGTCCTCCCTGACGCTGCCCCACCCTCTGGTACGCATTTTTCTGGCCGAACAACTGTATCGCGCCTGGTCCGTCATGACCGGGCATCCTTATCACCGCGCCTGAATCTTCTTTAGCTCTGATTTTCTATGCCTTTTCAGCCCATCTACTTGGCCTCTGCCAGCCCGCGCCGCCACGACCTGCTCAACAGCATCCAGATTACTCATGAGGTCCTGAATGTACCCAGCCCTCCAGGCGAGGATGAACCCCGTCTGGAACAAGAGGCCGTGCTGGACTATGTTCGGCGTACCGCCCGCGACAAACTGCTGCGCGCGCTGGAATGGCGTGTACAGAACAGCAGCCTGGATCAAGAACGCGCTATTTTAAGTGCCGACACCACGGTCTGCATGGGCGAAGACATTTTTGGCAAACCTGCGGATCTGGACGACGCCGCACGTATCTTGCGCGAGCTCTCGGGCCGCCGTCACAAAGTGATGACAGCCTTGTCCCTGGGCGTAGGTGGAGTGGAATTTGAAAGCATCAGCATTAGCGAAGTCAGCTTCAAAACCCTGAACGAACAAGAAATTGCAGAATACTGTGCCAGCGGTGAACCTATGGGCAAAGCCGGAGCCTATGGCATTCAAGGCCTGGGTGGCGCATTTATCAGCCATTTGAGTGGCAGCTATACCGGCGTGATGGGTTTGCCTGTACACGAAACCTATCGCTTACTGGAATTGGCTAACCTGAAAATCCGCGCCCTCGGTTGAACCAAAGAAACGACCGAATCAGAACAGGCATGGGGAACTATCCAGGCAAGGCCCAGTCCCATCCTTTTATTCCGTTTTGATCTTAGTATATATTTTCTTGGTATATACACTCACCGACTGTTTTGCAGGAATAACTACCATGTCGCTTTCTTCTTTTTCGATTCGTCTTGCCCTGGCCGGTTTGCTGTGTGCAAGCACGGCCGCGCAAGCCGCCGACCGTCCCGCTGCACTGAAAGCCCTGGAAGAACAAGGGCTGTCCATTGTGGGCGAGTTTGATGCCCCCGGCGGCCTGAAAGCCTGGGGTGCCTATAGCGGAAATCGGGCTCTGGCTATCTACAACTTGCCCGATGGGCAGCATATGATGGTCGGCACCATGATCGATGCCAAAGGCGAAGAGGTACGTCCTGCAGGCCTGGACGAGCTGGTGCAACCGGCTATCGCCAAAGACATGCTGGGCAAGCTGGAAAAGTCCCGCTGGATCAAAGATGGCGACGATAAGGCCTCACGCGTGGTCTACGTCTTTACCGATCCCAACTGCCCTTACTGCATGCAGTTCTGGCAAATGGCCCGCCCCTGGGTTGAGTCCGGCAAGGTGCAACTGCGTCACATCATGGTGGGCATTCTGGCTCCCAGCAGCAGTCTGAAATCGGCCGCCATCCTGGCCGCCAAAGACCCAACCAAGGCCTTGAACGAGCACTCCCTGGCCATGCTGAAAGACCGCAGCGCCGGTGTGAAAGGGCTGGACAGCATACCCAGCGACATCGAGGCCGACCTGACCCGCAATGAAGATCTGATGATGGGCTGGGACTTGCGTGCCACCCCCGCCATGGTCTGGCAAGATGAGCAGGGTCGCATTCAAATGCAGACCGGCGCTTCGCCCGACATTGCCGAACGCGTTTTTGGCCCACGCTAATATCAAGCAGGATGTTTATTCATGAGTACTCGTGTTCTTTTGCATGCTCCTACTGTCGATGCCCTGGAGCGTGCCCGCAGCAATGCGCGCAACTTGCTCAAGGACATCCCGGATGCTCAGATTCGTATCATCGCCAATGCCCAGGCCGTTAAAGCCTGCGTAGAAGGCGCTGAACACGATTGCGACACCTACACTTACCTGTGTCCCAACACACTGCGCAATCAGGATCTCAATGCACCAGAACGCTTCCAGACGCTGGAGCACGGGGCTATCACCGCGCTGGTGAAACTGCAGGCAGACAACTGGATTTACATTCGGGCCTGAGCAGATGTAGGCCTGGCACAACAGACCATACAGGCCGGTCATTATTTTGCCTAAGCCTGTTCAAACCTTGATACGATAGCTAGGCCCGCGACAAGCGGGCCTGTTTTTACCCCGTATCACAAGGAAATCTGCTATGTCCACCCTCGCCCGTTCTGCTCTGCGCCCCTTCCTGCTACTGGCTGCTTTATGTGCTTTAGGAACCAGTCAGGCACTGGCGCAGCAAACCACGGTGGGTGTCGGCGTGGGTTTCGCCCCAAAATACGAAGGGGCCGACAGTTACGGTGGCCGTTTCTACCCTCTGCTGTCGCACCGTAACGGCCACTTTTTCCTGGCCCCAAAAGCAGGCATGCCTGCCATCGGCCTGCAAACCAATCTGACAGACAACTGGACTATCGGCACCTACGCCGCCCTGGCCCGCGCACGTAAATCCGGTGATGCCGACCGCCTGTACGGTACGGACGATATTGATCGTCACGGCAATCTGGGTGTATTTACTGCTTACCGACTAGGCAATGCCAAGATCGAAGGCAGTTACTACCAGGCACTGAAAAGCGGCTACGGCGCCACTGCCGTTCTAGATCTGAGTTACCGCCTCTGGAACGATCAGGACAGCAGCTTCTCGCTGGGTGCGGAATTGAAATGGTCCAACGAAAAAGCCATGCGCACCTACTTTGGCGTGAAATCGCATGAAGCTGCTGGCAGCAATGGCCAACTGCGCACGTACCGCCCTGACGCTGGTTTGCGCTCTTATGCCTTGTACGGCCAGTACACCCACAAGATCAGCGAAAGCTGGTCCCTGCAAGGTCTGCTCGGCGTGAACACCTTGGGTGAAGAAGCCAAGGACAGTCCATTGGTCGAGAAGAAAAGCAGCGTCTTTGGTGGCGTAGGCTTGGGCTACAGCTTCTAAATACCTGTCAGGGTCTGCCGACCCGTTTAACCGTCAAGCCGTTGTGTTCCAGGCGTGCCTGCACAACGGCTCGATGATCACCCTGAATCTCCAGCGTTCCCTCTTTTAACGTCCCACCCGCCCCACACGCACTCTTCAGTTCTTTGACCAACGCCTTGAGCTGCTCTTCAGGCATCACCAGACCTGTTACCACGGTCACTCCCTTTCCTTTGCGTCCCTTGGTTTCCAGACTCAAGCGCACTGGCCCCTGAACCTGAGACAAGGCTTGTTCGCGCTTGTTTTCTTCGCAACGACACTGGTTCTGAGGCTGTCCGCAATCCGGACACACGCGTCCTTGTTCTGTGCTGTATACCAGCCTGGATAGCTGGTCCGATAAACTGGCCATGAGCTGGCTTCCTTCCAATTACTGAATCAAAACAAGCCTTCGGCTTGCGCTCCACTTCGCGGCCTGTATGCCGCTCGGATTCGCCTGGCACACAACACTCCGCAATGGACTGCTGTGTGTCCCGGCTCATCCCCAAGGGGGATTTCTGACCAGGGGCGCCCAACCTTGGGGCGGCCCGGCGGTAAAAAAAAGCCCACCGAAATTCGGTGGGCTTGACGCTGGACAAAGCCCAGATAAATTACATCATGCCCATCAGGACCAGACCCAGCAATTGCTCGGAGGTAAAGCGCTGGCCGTTGATATCGAACACGCGATCCTGACCATCGTACTTGATAACGGTAGAGATATCGTTTTCGTCATTCTTGATCATATTGGACTTGGCGTAAGGCGCCACAGCAGCATCCAGCATCATGTCCAGCATGGCAGCGTTACCTTCCTCAGGCGTCAGGCCTTCGGCCTTGTCCATATCGGTAGCCAGACCACGCAGCATGGGCTTGGAGATCGAGACATCCAACTGAGCAGCAGGAATCGCTTCAACCCACAGCTCTGGGCTTTCTTTCAACTGTTGCAGCGTTGCATCAGGCTTTTGGAAGTCCACGCGCAAAGTGGCTTTGGACTCGCCAGCGGCAGTGTACCAACGCAGCGGCTCAATACGCAGCACAGGTTTTTGCTCCAGCGCTTGCAGAACCAGTTCCATTATCTTCTGAGCAGTTGGGCCATCAACCGAATCCATATCGTTTTGCAAATTGGAGTCGGAAATCAGCTTGGAGAGCGCAGAAATAGCAGGTGCATAGACGCGATCAAAGTTCATGGACAACTCAATCGAACCCAGATTGACCTTGTCCTCAAACACCAGATCACTGACCGTGTAGATGACCTTGGTATCGCTGATGGAGTCTTTGGTGACAGCGTCCGAGTTGACAGCGATTTGCTTGAAAGTGATGCCATCGGTCTCGGCGGTTTGCATCTTCACGTTATCCACGCTTAGCTTGCCAACCTGGGTGCCGTTTACATTGATGTCGCCATCTTGCTTGAAATCCACCACAAAGTTGGAGGCTTCCAGCTTCAATGGATCTTCGCTGATGTCATCGACGAACAGCTTGGGGAAGCTGCCAGTCACAACAATATCTTTGCTCTTGCCACCGGCTTTGGTACGCAACTGGCCACCACTGAAATCCACACTGATTTCATTGCCTTGGTGCTTGATGGCTTCAAAGTGCACGTTGGTGTCCACAGCACCGTCAAAACCAACCAGGCTGTCTGCCCACAAAGGGGTCTTGTCGCCAGTCAGCTTGTACCAGCCTTCCGTGTCCTTGGTCTTGACCAGGGTGCTGCGCGACAAGGCGGCAACAGGAGTGAAGTTACCCAGAGCCATTGCCGACATAGGAAGCGGACCATGGCTGATCTTGTCATCAAAAGTCAGCTCCAGAGGCGTATCTTCAGCATCAGAAGGCTTGATAGTGATGGTGTAACGAGCGGTAGAGGAAAATACGCCACGCTGGTAATCCAGCACATTCATGACGACTGACTCGCTCAAGCCCATTTGCTGCATCTGCTCGGCAGCCAGGGTATTGAACTGGGCCACTTTCTCACTGACCAGCGCTTCAGTTTTCTTACCGGTATACCAAGTCGAACCGCTGTATGCAGCCGCTAACACGACAACCAGTGTGACTAGCCCTGTACTTTTTTTCATGACTTCCCTTTTGTTGATCTACAGTCCCAACTTTAAACAGCCGACATAATACCGAAACTAAGTTTGACTGAAGATGGTTTATTCCCCGTAATTGTAACTATTCACGTGCGTAATGCGAGCGACATCTTGTTCGCCCAGTCCCAAACGATGAGCCACACGGTAACTTTGCTGGGCTGCATGGGCCACGGGCATACTGGTATGACTGGCACTGGCCAACTCTGCCACCGTGTTCAAGTCCTTCAACATGGTGTCGACCGACGCTTTTACTTGATTGTCGCGCTGCGTCATACGCGGCACGAACAATTGCAGCAGCACCGAATCGGCCCAACCCCCCCCCAGAGCCTCACTGATTTTAGAAGCATCCACACCATTATCATTGGCCAGGCTCAAGGCCTCGGCGATGGCGGTCAAGGTGGTGGCCACAATGGTCTGATTGCATAATTTTGTTACTTGGCCAGCCCCGACCGCCCCCATCAAGGTGACGCGCTGCGAATACGCCGCCAGTGCGGGGCGCACGCGCTCTAGCTGTGCCGCTTGTCCACCCACCATGATGGCCAAGGTGCCTTGTTCAGCCCCACCGACACCACCCGATACAGGGGCATCCAGCCAGTCAGCCCCGCAACGCTGCTGCAATTGGGCAGCCATCTCGCGCGTCGCCCGAGGTGAAATCGAGGAGTGGTCTACCACAATCTGCAAGGTTCCCTGCACAGTGGCCAGGCCCTGCTCACCCAAGACGGTATCGTGCACTGCTTGGGCATCGAACACGCACAGGAATACGGCTTCACACTGCTGGGCCATTTGCGCTGGAGTATCACACCAGCTTGCTCCTGCTTCCAATAGTGCAAGTGCCTTGTCTTTGGAGCGATTCCAGATACTGATCTGATAACCCGCCCCCAACAGGCGGCGCACCATCGGTTGACCCATACGACCCAATCCACAAAAACCAATCTTCATGTTTTGTCCTTTACGCCCCCAGGCCGCCACATCAACGGCAATGAGGCAAGAAAAACCCGCCTATCAGGCGGGTGGATTCCGGCCAGCCCAGCTTCGGGCGGCCTTCACGCTTGGCGTCAGGCCGCATCAGGCTGACGGTCAGGAGCGGCTTCTTGAAACGCGGATAGTTCCAGACATTTTTCTTCCACCGCCAACAGGCGAGGAAAAGCAGTCAGGTCAATCTCAAAGCGACGCGCATTGAACATCTGAGGAATCAGGCAAATTTCAGCCATACCGGGCGTATCACCAAAGATGAAGGCGTGACCTTTTTTGCCATGGCGTTGCACCAAGGCCTCCAGGCCCTCCAGTCCTACGCTGACCCAATGGCGATACCACTGATTGCGCGCATCTTCTTGGGCATACAACTCGTTCTTCAAGTACTGCAGCACACGCAGATTATTCAATGGATGAATATCACAGGCCACGGTTTGAGCCATGGACCGCGCCCAGGCCCGCTCTGCTGAGGTTTTAGGCAAGAACGGCAGTTCAGGATAGCGCTCGTCCAAATATTCCAAAATAGCCAGGGATTGCGTGATGATCAAACCATCGTCGTCCAAGGCAGGCAACAACTGGACAGGGTTGATTTGCACATAATCTGGCTGATGCTGCTGACCGCCATCTTTAAGCAGATGCACAGGCTTGATCTGGTAATCCAGTCCCTTGAGGTTCAGACCAATCCGCACCCGGTAAGCGGCGGAACTGCGAAAGTAGCTATATAGAATCATCTTGTCTCCTGTCCACCCTGCAAAATTCGTTTTTTTATTTGTTCAGGTTTTCAATCTTGCGCGACAGCTCTCGGGGCAGCGGGAAGGCAATGTTTTCCTCCACCCCATCCAGGGCTCGTACACGACCCACGCCTAGTTCCTGCAAGCGCTGAATCACCTGATTGACCAGAACCTCCGGTGCCGATGCGCCGGCCGTCACACCCACGCGCTTTTTACCCACCAGCCAGGCCGGATCAATCATTTCCGGTTTATCCAACAGATAGGCTTCAGCGCCTTTGCGTTCAGCCACTTCGCGCAAACGATTCGAGTTCGAGCTATTGGTACTGCCCACCACCAGAACCAGGTCGCACTGAGGGGCCATGATCTTGACCGCATCCTGACGGTTCTGGGTGGCGTAACAGATATCGCTTTTCTTGGGTTCCACGATATTGGGGAAGCGTTCACGCAAGGCCTGGGCCACAACCGCCGCATCGTCCACGGACAAGGTGGTTTGCGTCACAAAGGCCAACTTGTCGGGATCAGCCACGTTCAGATTGGCGACGTCCTCGGGCGTTTCCACCAGGTACATGCCGCCATCGGCCTGCCCCAAGGTGCCCTCAACTTCAGGGTGACCGACGTGACCAATCATGATGATTTCCCGGCCTTCGGCGCGCATGCGAGAGACCTCGATATGCACTTTGGTCACCAGCGGGCAGGTGGCGTCAAAGACTTTCAGGCCACGTTTTTCGGCATCGTCACGCACCTGACGCGAGACGCCGTGGGCCGAGAAAATCACGATCGCGCCCGAGGGAGCTTCGTCCAGCTCTTTAATAAAGATCGCCCCTTTGTTGCGCAGGTCTTCGACCACGTAACGGTTATGGACGATTTCATGACGCACATAGATTGGTGCGCCGTGCAATTCCAAGGCGCGTTCGACAATATCAATCGCGCGGTCGACCCCAGCACAGAATCCACGGGGCTGGGCCAGAACAACCTCAGCGTTCTGAACGGGAGTAACTTGACTCATTACAGAATCCCCAAAATATGAACATCCAGACGCAAGGCCACACCGGCCAAAGGATGGTTGAAATCGAACAAGGCCGTCTTGTCGTCGATTTCCTTGAGCACGCCCGAATAGCGGCTGCCATTCGGGGCGGCAAACTCCACCATGTCACCGGGTACGAACTCCACCCCTTCGGCAGCATTGCTGGCCAGCATTTCACGAGTGATGCGCTGCAAGAGGTCCGGGTTACGGGCACCGTAGGCATCCTCGGGGGTGATGTCGAGCTGAAAGCGCTCGTCCTCACGGTGACCCAGCAATTTTTCTTCCATACCGGGGGCCCACTGACCATTGCCCAGTTGCAAGGTCGCCGGACGACCCGTAAAGGTATCCGCGAACACAGAGCCTGCCGCCGGGCCACTGGCCAGCTCTATACGATAGTGCAAAGTCAGGTAGGAATCCTGACGGACAATTCCAAGCTCGGAACTAGCAGAGTTACTCACGATCGCTCACTATAGAAAATCATTCAATTACCGCATTTTAACGTTTCTTATGGCCACATCCACTTTACGCCGCCAAGGGCCCCGCGAGCGCATGCTGTCGCACGGCCCTGCATGCCTGAGCACCCCGGAACTGCTGGGTATTGTCCTGCGCACCGGTACACGCGGGCGCAATGCTGTCGAGCTCGGTCAGATGTTGCTGGAACATTTTAACGGACTCAAAGGATTATTATCGGCCGATGCGTCTGCCCTGCGTCAGCTGGACGGAATCGGGCCAGCCAAATGCGCGGAACTGTTGGTTATCCGGGAACTGCAACGCCGCTGTGCCCTGGAATCCCTGACCGGATTGCCAGTACTGAATCAGGCGGACAAGGTACGCGACTATTGCCTGGCCCATATTGGACATTTGCCCGTGGAGCACTGCCTGGCCCTGTTTCTGGACAATCAACTGCGCCTGATCTGCGCCGAGGAAATCAGCCGGGGCACCGTCAATCAGGCCTCGGTCTACCCACGGGAGATCTTGCGCGCTGCCCTGCGCCACCATAGCTGCGCCATTATTCTGGCGCACAATCACCCTTCTGGCGCTGCCTATCCCAGCTCGTCCGACATCAGGCTGACCCGGCACATACGTCAGGCACTGGCATTGGTAGATATACGTTTGTTGGACCATATTATTGTCACGCCCAGCCAGACTGTCTCCATGGCCGAACGCGGGGATCTGTAGCCGACCGGGTCCGGCGGAAACTGCCGGATTTTTGATACAGTTCCATGAGCTTCCCCGTAAAATCCTGAACACACTACAAGAGTACGGAGCGCCATGTCTGATCCCGCCGTGAAGTCCTTTGTTGGACGCGTACGTGACATTCTTCACGATCTATCCCCATCAGAGCGACGTCTGGCGGAATTTGCCCTGGATTTCCCAGGCGATCTGGCCGGCTACAGCGCGTCTGAGCTGGCATCTCTGGCCAATGTATCTAACGCCACGGTTACCCGCTTTATTCGGCGCCTGGGTTATAGCAATTACGAAGCGGCTCGCAAGCAAGTGCGCTCCGAAAAGAAAGCGGGCTCTCCCCTGCTGCTGGCCGCGACCGAGACAGAAGCCGAACGCTCGCTGGCCACACACCTGCAACAGAGCCAGAACAATCTGGCCTCCACCTACCGACGCATTCCCGACTCACTACTGCTAGAGATTGCCCAGGCCATTCTGGGCGCACGCAAAGTGTGGGTACTGGGGTTTCGATCCAGCCATGCTCTGGCCAATTACTTTCGCTGGCAGTTGCTGCAAATCGTCCCTGAAGCCCATCTGATTCCCGGCCCTGGCGAAACCATGGGGGAGCATCTGGCCGGCATACACGCCGACGATGTGGTGGTGATCTTTGCCCTGCGTCGCCGGGTGCGCAATATGGATCAGCTGATTAGGCAAATAGCTCAGCTGAACCCGAATGTGCTGCATATCACCGATCAACTCAGCGCCGAGAAAAGTGCCTGTCGCTGGACGTTGCGATGCGATGTCCAGTCGCCCGGTGTGCTGGACAACCACGTGGCGGTGATCGGCTTATGCCATTTGATTCTGAGTCAGATAATGGATCAGGCCGGCCCGGTCGGGCGTCGCCATTTGGGCATGGTGGAAGCTTTCCACGACAGTTTTCTGGAGCTGTAGACCGCTGAAACTGGCATCACAAACCCATCCACTGCTCATGCAGCCAAGAAGGTAAGTCAGTCCAGCACAAGTCAGGCTGCCAGAGGCTATCCCAAGAATCGAATAAGGATCATATGCAAAATGCGATGATCCTTTTTTTATTAAAACCCCTTTTTTATCAATGAATTAAAGAACAGAATAAAAAAACTGCAAAATCTTTCTCGTTAACCCTAGTTTTGAAAAAATTTTTTCATATTAATAATGGCTGAAAAAATAATGTTATGGGCGGACGTGCCAAGCATGTCCTGAAACGAGGAGAAACCATGTCTAGCAAGCAGCAAACCTTGCCGGCCGACACCGAGCAGGCACAGGCCAGTTCTACGGCCAACAATCACACGGTTCAGCAGCAACTGGAAAACTCGCTGGAAACCATAGGCGTCACCAACTCACACCGCAAAGTGCTGGCCCTGATTTTGCTGGGCGTGCTGTTTGACGTGCTCGAGCAAAATGCCGTGGGCCTGGTAGGCCCGCTTCTACAGCAACACTGGGGGCTGACGCCTCGTGATGTCGGGTTTCTGAACACCTTGACCTTTGCCGCTGCGGCCCTGGGGCGCTTGCTATCTGGTTATATCGCCGACCACTATGGTCGCCGCGTCATGCTGACCATCAATCTGGCCCTGTTCACGCTGGGCGCGCTGATCTGCGCCCTGGCCCCCAGCTACTGGGTACTGGGCCTGGGTCGCATGATTGTGGGCTTTGGTCTGGGTGGCGAGATCTCGATTGCCGTCACTATGCTGGCCGAGTTCTGCTCCTCGCGCTTTCGCGGCACCGCCGTCGGTACGATCAACGTCGCGGGTGGCGGTCTGGGCAATATGCTGGCTCCGGCCTTCGGCTTGCTGGTCTTTACCCTCTTTCCCGGCCCCGAGAGCTGGCGCTGGGTGTTTGGCCTGCTGGTCATGCCCGCCTTCATGGTGCTGTTCTACCGTCGTTATATTCCTGAAACACCTCGCTTTCTGGTGTCGCAAGGCCGTATCGACGAGGCCAATCAGGTTTTGAATATTCTGGCCTCGGGCAAGCTGGGCCGACACGTTGCCAACCCCTACCCTTATCTGCACAGCGGCCCACAAGCGCAAAAAGCAGAGCGCGTACGCTTGAGCGAGATTTTCCAAGGCCCGCTGGCCATGCGCACGCTGGTCACCGGTATTGCCGTGTGCATGACCTACGGCGCGCAACTGACGGTTCTGACCCTGATGCCGACTCTGCTGGTAGAGCAAGGCTACTCCCTGGTGAAAAGCTATACCTTCACCATCCTGATGCAGTCGGGCAGCTTGCTGGGTGCCTTGACCGCCTCTTACCTGGGCTCCCGCGTGCCTCGCAAACGCGTCTTCACCTACGGAGCTTTACTGGCCTGCGCCAGTGGTCTGGCCTTTGGCTTTCTAAGCTTCAATATCTACCTGGTGTTGCTGTTCGGTGCGGCCTTCCAGTTCTGCGTACTGTTGCTGAACACCACGATCTGGATTTTCTCTCCCGAGCTGTATCCCACCCGCGTCCGCGCCTTTGGTACCGCCTTCATTCTGGCGCTGGGCACCTTGGCGGGCGCATTTATCCCCACGCTTAGCGGCTGGGTGCTGGAAGGCTACGGTGTCGCCGGCATGTTCACCTTAATGGCGGGCATGTATGTCACCTTTGCCGCCGTCCTGCAGTTGGCGCCCGAAACCTTTGGCCGCCCCCTGGATACCTGATTCACTTGATAAGCCGCATTACAGCGGCTCCTGTATTTATGTCTCATACCGTACTGCTCATCAACCCCAATACTTCCCGCCCCACCACCGACATGATGGTTGCGCTTGCCCAGGCTTGCTTTCAGAGCCTGCAGCGCAGCGACATCCTGGTCCGGGGGCTGACCGCCCCCGAGGGACCGGGCATGTTGACCGAAATGGAGGAACTGGAGCAAGCCGCCGCCATCGCCAGGCACCCGCTGATACTGGCCCAGGCGCAAGGCTCGGACGGCATCATCATCGGTGCTTTTGGTGATCCCGGCCTGCAGGCCCTGACTGAGCACGTAAAGGTGCCAGTCATCGGCATAGGCCAGGCTTCCATGCTGCAGGCCACCCGAGCAGGCACCCCTTTTGGCATTGCCACCACGACGCCCGGCCTGGAGCAATCCATTCTGGACCAAGTACAGCGCTATGGCTGGAGCAACCAGTTCTCCGGCCTGCGCCTGACCCCTACCGCCCCGCTGGATCTGGCCCAGGCCCCTGAACGTCAGGATCAGGAGCTGGCCGACAGTGTCGTGGCATGTATCGAACAGGACGGTGCTCGCGCCGTCATCATCGGCGGCGGCCCGCTGGCTCAAAGCGCCCAAGCGCTGCAAAGCAGGCTGGCTGTGCCGGTGATCAACCCCATCATTGCTGCCTGCGAGCTTATGGCCGAGCGCCTGCCCCCAGATCAGCCATAACACGCTGTACCACACAAGGAGACACCCTCATGACGAGCAGCACCCTTGCGGACGGAGCCCAGGCCCCATCCGCCAGCAAGCAGGAACTGGATCAGATTTACAAAAAAGTGATGTGGCGCATTTTGCCCTTCATCTTTTTGCTTTGGATGCTGGCCTGGATAGACAGGCTCAACATTGGTTTTGCCAAGCTGCAAATGCAGCCCGAACTGGGGTTCTCCGAAACCGTTTACGGCATAGGCGCCGGCATTTTCTTTTTGGGCTACTTCTTTTTTGAAGTGCCCAGCAACTGGTTGCTGCTGCGTATTGGCGCGCGCAAGACCCTGGCCCGTATCGCTTTTGGCTGGGGCCTGATCTGCGTGCTGATGATGTTTACCAAAACGGCCGCCTACTTTTATGTGATGCGCTTTTTGCTGGGCGCTTTTGAGGCGGGTTTCCAGCCCGGTGTATTGCTGTTCCTGACCTTCTGGTTCCCGGCCCATCGTCGCGCCAAAGCGTTTGCGGTCTTTATTTCCGCCTCGGCGGTGGCTTCGGTTGTGGGCGCACCACTGGCCGGTTTCATCATGACGCGTCTGGATGGCGTCAATGATTGGTCCGGTTGGCAATGGTTATTCCTGCTAGAAGGCCTGCCGACGATTTTCGCAGGCATTCTGGCAGTGATGTTCATTGTGGACAGCCCGGAAAAAGCCAGTTGGTTAAGCCAGCGAGAGAAAGACCTGATCAAACAGGAGTTAGTGCTGGACGCCAAGGCCGCAGGCCCGCGCGAGCACAGCTTCAAGAAAGCCTTGGGCAATGCCGATCTGTGGACCCTGACCCTGATGTTCTTTGGCATCGTGGCCGCGAACTCCACGTTGGCCTTTTTTGCCCCCACCCTGGTACGCTCGCTAGGCCCGACCGATCCGCTACAAGTTGGTTTACTGGTAGGCCTGGTCTATGTTTTTGGAGCTATTTTCCAGTTGACGCTGGGCTTTAGTGCCGACCGTCGCCGCGAAGCCCGACTGCACACGGGCATTCCCGTCATCATCGGCGCGATCGGTCTGGCTGGTGTGGGTCTGTTCCTGGGCAACAATACGACGATGGCTTTTATCAGCCTGATTGTGGCCGTATCCGGCACCATGGGCTGCATTCCGGTGTATTGGCAATTGCCTAATGCCGTACTGGCTGGCTCGGCAGCCGCTATCGGTGTGGCCTTCATCAACTCCGTAGCTAATCTGGCCGGCTTCGGCGCCCCCTTCATGTTGGGTGCGCTGAAAGATTCCAGCGGTAACTTCCAAAGTGGTTTGTGGATTATTGCGGCGCTGGAACTGGCCGTCGGTATCTGGATTCTGTCTTTCCGCAAGCGCAGGCAAACCACCTGAACTCCTTGAAAAGCAAGGATCAGGACCGCGAAAAGGCTGGCAAACTGGCCGTTTTCGGGGCCTGTCCACCCGCCAGCGAGCGAGACCCTGTTGCACTTGTGCCGCGCTTTGGCGGAGTTTTCTTTGAAAAGCGGCGGCTCGATGCTAAAATCTCAGGCTTCATCGGATACGTGGCAAAAAGTCTTTAGGCATTATTCAATCGGGCGGGATGTAAAACCCAAACTCGGTTAAAAAAACAGCCCTCTAGCTTTTTAGTGCCGGTAGTTACAAGAAAGATTGAAAATCTGCCCTGTGCAGCTTTGTTTTTGTAAATACGTGCCTTGCTGGCGGTCCTTATTTGTCAAAACAGGAATCATCATGAAAGAAGGCATTCACCCAGAATACCGTGACGTGGTGTTTCTGGATCTGCAAACGGGCAACTCCTTTATCACCCGTTCCACTGTCCAGACTCGCGAAACCACCGAAAAAGACGGTCAGACTTACCCGCTGTTCAAGTGTGACGTGACGTCCGAGTCGCACCCCTTCTACACGGGCGCTCAAACCCGTATCGTGGAAACTGGCCGCGTTGAAAAATTCCGCGCCCGTTTTGCCCGTACGGCTGGTACCGTCAAGAAAGGCGAATAAGCTCTCTTTCTCGACATACCGCGTTCAGCGCAAAAAAGGCAGCTTCGGCTGCCTTTTTTACCGCCAGGCCGCCCCAAGGCTCGGCGCCCCCGGTAAAAAGCCCCCCTCGGGGATGAGCCCGGACACACAGCAGTCCATTGCGGACTGTTGTGTGCCTGGCGAATCCGAGCGGCATGCAAGCCGCGAGGTGGAGCGCAAGCCGAAGGCGCAGCGTGGGGGTCCTTTTTTAGCGTACATTTCCCGGCCAAGGCGCCCCCTTTGCATTAAGATAGGGCGAATCAACAGACTGTTTTACCCTAGACGTGTCATCTAGCCTCATACCCACCTCCACCCCTGCCCGCCTGACTGCTACCGCTGCCGTCAAACTTCCCCGACTGGTCCTGCTTGTTGTGGGGACAATTTACATTCTTGCGGGTCTGTTTTTCCGTGACCCCTGGAAGGCAGACGATGTCATCGGGCTTGCAACCATGCTGACCGCCTTGTCTGATCCCAGCGGTCAGGCTTTGCTGTTGCCGCAGGTAGGGGACCTGGCGCATGCCCAGGACGGGCCGCTGACGACCTGGCTGGGGGCGCTGTTCATTACGCTGTTTGCGCCGCTGCTCAAGCTGTTCACCTCCGAACTGAACGCCAATATTGTGGCGTCCCGCCTGCCCAATTTACTGTGGTTCGGCATGCTGGCAGCCTCGGTCTGGCACAGTGCCTACTGGCTGGCCCGTCGTCCCGAAGCCCAACCGTTACGCCTGCCCTTTGGGGGGGAGCCCTCGCCCACCGCCTATGGGCGCATGATTGCCGACGCCACTTTGCTGCTGACAGTGGCCACAGTGGGCATCATCTGGCGCATGCATGAAACGTCGGAAGTGCCGGCCATCATTGCTTTCCAAGCCCTGGCCTTGTACAGCCTGATACGCATGTTCGACCGCCCAGCCTCAGGTGCAATCATGCTGGGCCTGTCTTTGGGTGCCTGCTTTCTGACCCGTGGCTGGCTGGGCGCTGGCCCCATTATGCTGGCCACTGCGCTGTGCTTTATTCCACGCGGCCCCTTGCGCCAGCACAGCCAATGGCTGGCCCTGAGTGCCGTGCTGACCCTGGCCATCATTATGGCCTGGTGGATCCCGGCCAAGCGTGTCAGCGTGTACTGGACTGAACAGTGGCGTCTGTGGCATCTGGCAGCCTGGGGCTGGGCCGGATTCAAGGAGCAGTTGAATAATCTGCGCGACTTGCTCTGGTTCCTCTGGCCTATCTGGCCGTTGGCATTGCTGGCGCTGTGGCAATGGCGCAGCTGGCTCAAAGCCCCGCATATTTACGTACCTGCCATCAGTTTTCTGGTTCCGCTCATCAGCCTATTATTCATGCGCGATGCCTTCGAGCCCGAATACGCCTTGCTGGTCGTGCCTTGCGCCATCCTGGCTGCTTTCTCGCTGCCCACCCTACGTCGTGGCGTCATCAACACGCTGGACTGGTTTGCCATCATGTGTTTCTCGCTGACAGCGGCAACCGTCTGGCTGGGCTGGTTTGCTCAGCAAACCGGATGGCCACGGCAGATTTCGCAAAATATTGCCCGCCAGACGCAAGGCTATGACACCTTTATCTCCTGGCCGGTCATGATTATTGCCGTGCTCGGCACCGTCGCCTGGATCGCACTGGTGCGCTGGCGCTTGTCCTCCAACCCGCCAGGACTGTTGCGTGGCACAGTCTTGTCTGCAGGTGGCCTCATTACCACCTGGCTCTTGCTGGTGACTTTATGGATGCCCTCACTGGACTACGTACGTAGCTACCGCGATGTATCCGGCGAACTGTCTGCCGCCCTGCAGGCGCACAAGCAAGCCGGTGAATGCCTGCGCTCCTGGGGGCTGGGTTCGGGGCAACGAGCCTCCTTCCTGGTATTCAACAACATCAATATCAATTTTGATAACCGCTGCTCCTTGGTACTGGAACAGTTTTCCCTGCGCGACCTGAAAGATGGCAAGGCCCCCATTCCCGACAATGCGGTCCAGCTCTGGCAAGGTAAACGCGGGCCAGATCGCCACGAGGCTTTCCGTCTGCTGCGAGTGCAAGCTCAGTAAGTTTCAATCATGTCCTCCGTGTTTCATCGCAACTGGAAAGGCCAGGCAGGTCAGATCCTGCGTCAGGCCTGGCCTGTGCTGGTCGGCTCCTGGGCAGGTATCGCCTTTGGTGTTCTGGATACCGTCATGGTCGGCCACAGCAGCCCGATCGACCTACAGGCCATGGGCCTGGGCGTATCCATTTACATCACCGTTTTTATTGGCTTGATGGGCGTCATCCACGCTCTGATTCCTATCATTGCGCAACAATTTGGCGCGCGCCGCCTGACAGAAGTGGGCCGCTGGTGGGGGCAAGGCGTGTGGCTGGCCCTTTTGCTGACCTTGATCGGCACCCTGGCGCTGGCCTTTCCCAATATATGGTTACGCTGGTCGGGCGACTTAAGCCCTGAGGTTCACGACCGAGTAACCTGGTATTTACGCAGTCTGATCTTGGCTCTACCCGCCGCCCTGGTATTCCGAACCATTTATTGCCTGGGTACCGCCACATCGCGCCCCAAGGCCGTCATGCTGATCAATCTGTTCAGCGTGGCCTTCAAGGCCCTGTTCAACTGGGTGCTGATTTTCGGGAAATTTGGACTACCGGCCATGGGCGCCGTCGGCTCAGGTTTGGCCACTACGGTAGTGTCCTGGCTGATGCTGGCGGCAGGCCTGTGGTTGCTGCGTACCGACCGCTACTACAAGCCGTTTACGCTGCGACTGGGGCTACCCAACTGGGCGGCCCAAAAAGAACTGCTGCGTCTGGGTCTGCCTATGGGCGGCTCCTACCTGATCGAGATCTGCGCCTTCAGCTTCATGGCACTGCTGGTCGCCCGCGAGGGAGTCTTTGCATCGGGTGCGCACCAGATCATGGCCAATCTGGCCGCCGTCTGCTTTATGGTGCCGATGGCTGTGGGCGTTGCCGCTGCCTCAGTCAGCGCTCAAGCGATTGGTGCGAGGCAATATCATCGCGCCCGCCAAGTGGGAATGCTGAGTCTGGCAATCGTGCTGGCGGGGGTAACCTTAACGATTACCCTATTGGTGCTGCTGCGTCCGACCTTGGCCCATGCCTACACCGATGATGCCGATGTCGCACTCCGGGCTTTGCTGTTGCTGCAACTACTGCCCTTTTTCCACTTTTTCGATGCGTTCCAGTGCCTGATTTCCTATCTGCTGCGCGCGTATAAAGTAGCTTTTGTCCCCATGCTGCTGCAATTCTTTGCCTTGAGCGTACTGGGTTTGGGTGGGGGGTGGTGGCTGGGTTTTGGACCTGCAGCCGGATCGCTGGAAGGCGTCATTCAATGGCTGGCACCGGGAGCACCTGTGGGGGCGGCCAGCTTATGGACCATGTCCAGCCTGGGCCTGGGGGCTTCGGCCTTGTTGCTGCTGTTCTGGTACGTTCATATTTTGCGCATCTACAATCCGACAAGGCGCAAGACGCAGGCGTCCCAATAAGCCAGACCTGGGGCACTGACACTCACTCAGTCCACGGCAAACTCAGACGCTCCGATACTGACTACCCTGTGCTTTTTTACTCTTTGCTCAGCCTCAAAAGCCCAAGGCCGAAATACGGTAAATCTTCAACGCGCAAACATATAAAAAAAACGGGACCAGTTGAATAACTGGTCCCGTTTTTTCTGTTGCCTTACCAAGACAAGGAAACTCAGGCAGCAGGCTTACTGCCTTCAATAGCTTCCGCAAGCTTGACGGTATCGTCTGTAGTTGAATCCGAGGACGCATCCGCCTCTGCCTGCGCCGACTCCTCAACCGCATCAATCAATGGGCTGACCAGGTCCACGACCTTGCTACGCGATAGCAGGCCCAGGAACTCATCATTCTCCCCAGTCACCGCCAAAGGTTCGCTGCTACGCAGCAATTGCCCCAGAATTTCATCCAGCCCCATGGTCGCGGGCACTGAACTCATTTCATCCACAAAGCCGGAGATGTCCCGTGCGCCTTGCTGCACCGCTTCCTGGGCACTGGAACGCATCAAGACACCGGCCAGGCGCTTGCCATCGAGCACAGGCGCATAACGCACGCCCCGTTCGCTCAAGCGCTCCAGCGCATGAACAGCACGAGTACGCATGGTGAAGGTCAATGTCTTGCTGGAATCGCGCACCGCATGGGCCGCATTCAGCACCTTGCTGCGGTTCACGTCTTGCAAGAAAGCCTGTACATAATCGCTGGCGGGCGAGAGCAAAATATCTTCGGGCGAACCTTCCTGGACCAGCTCACCATCTTTCAGAATGGCGATCCGGTTACCCAGGCGCAGGGCCTCATCCAAATCATGCGTAATAAACACAATGGTCTTGTTCAGACGGGCCTGAAGCTCCAGCAACTGATCCTGCATTTCACGTCGAATCAGTGGATCCAACGCCGAAAACGCTTCGTCCATCAAGAGGATGTCCGCATCGGTGGCCAAAGCGCGTGCCAGGCCCACACGTTGCTGCATACCGCCAGACAACTGATGGGGATACTGTTTTTCAAAACCCTGCAGACCCACCTGCTCCAGCCAATAAGTGGCCTTCTCTTCCCGGGCGGCGCGGCCCATGCCCTGCACCTGCAGGCCATAAGCGGCATTTTCCAGCACGGTACGATGCGGAAACAGGCCAAAGCGCTGAAAGACCATGCTGATCTTTTGCTGACGGAACTGCATCAGAGCCTTGCCATCCAGACTCATCACGTCCACATCATCCACCAGAATTTGCCCTGCCGTCGGTTCAATCAAACGGTTGAAGTGGCGAATCAAGGTGGACTTGCCTGAACCGGACAAGCCCATGATGACGTAAATACTGCCAGGCTCGATAGACAGGCTGATATCGCGCAGACCCAGCGTATGACCGCTTTTGGCCAGCAGCTCATCTTTGCGAACACCGTCACAAGCCTCTTGCAGCCAGCGCTCGGGTTGCGAGCCAAAGATCTTATAAATATTGCGAACTTCAATCTTGCTCATGAGGCCTCCCGCGTCTGAAAGCGGCGACCGAACTCTTGCGTAATACGGTCAAACAAGATTGCCAACAGCACAATACCCAAACCGGCCATCAGGCCACGGCCCACTTGCAGGCGGTTAATGCCTTGCAGCACTTCGTAGCCCAGCCCTCGCACACCGATCATGGAAGCGATCACCACCATGGCCAGGGCCATCATGGTTGTCTGGTTAATACCGGCCATGATGTTAGGCATGGCCAGGGGCAGTTGCACCCCGTAGAGCTGCTGCCAACGATTGGACCCAAAAGAACGCGAGGCTTCCAGCACTTCACTGTCGACCAGACGTATTCCCAGATCCGTCAAACGAATGACAGGCGCAATGGCATAAATGATGGTGGCAATCAGGGCGGCGATCTTGCCCAGATTGAACAGCATCACCACCGGAATCAGATAAACAAAGCTGGGCATGGTTTGCATCACATCCAGGATCGGCATCATGATGCGGCGCAGCCAGTTAAAGCTGGCCATCAACAAACCTAGTGGTATGCCTATCAGGACAGACAGGAAAACGGCCACGATCATCAGCGCCAGGGTCTGCATGGCTGCATCCCACAAGCCAATCAAACCGATGGCGAACAACATCGCCCCCATGGCGACGGAGAACAGAACCCGGCGACTGGCAGCCCAACCCAGCACCACCACCACCAACACAACCGCCCACCAAGGGCTGCTGCGTAAGACGGACTCCATAAAAACCAGCATATCCAGCAAAGGCTGGGTCATGGCGCGCAAGGCACTGGAATAATTGTCAACCAGATCACCCACGAACTGATCGATGGGCAAACGTAAGGCGCGCGGATCAATCAACTCAGGAAACATAAAAAACACTCCGTAAAACTCGTGCATGTGGCACGGGCGTGCCGCCCGGCCACAAACTGACCAGGCACAAAAGCGAGGTACGGCTCAGTGTCCACACCCCGAAGGATGCCGATACCGAGGCCGGCCTCGCTTACACAACAACACGAATACTAAAGAGCGGCTTTTACGCGCTGAGCCACTTCCATAGGCACCCACTTGGACCAGGTATCCTGGTGCTCTTTCAGGAACCAGTGCGCCACATCTTCGGGCTCACCCTCGGTTTTTTCCATATGAGCCATGGTGTCGTTCATCAACTCCAAAGGCACGCTGACATTGGCCAGGAAGGCCGTCAACTCGGGAGCCTGCTTGGAGAACTCCGTATTAACAGCGGTGAACACCGGATTTTCGGGGTAGTCGCTAGGCTCCGGATTGGCACAATTGGGGTCCGTCAAACAACCATGCTTTTTCGCGTCATAGGCTGGCAACTCCAGCTTGACCAGATCCATGGAGCCCACCAGCGGTGTCGGGTACCAGTAGTAGAAAACGATGTTTTCCTTGCGCTGGTAAGCGGAGGTCAAGGCAGCCTTCTGCGTGGCACCGGTACCGGGCGAGAACAAGGTGTAGGTATCACCCAGCTTCAGGGCATTGAACAGATTGCCACTGACCACTTCACACCCCCAACCTGCCGGGCAGCCATAGAAACGGCCTTTACCGGGCTCTTCAGGGTCTTTGAATTGATCTTTGAACTTGGGCAAGTCCGCGGCGGACTTCAGCTCTGGCAAACGCTCGGCCGTGTAGCGTGGAATGAACCAGGCTTCGCCACCCATGTAGATATCACCAATACGTTTTACTTTCCCTGTAGCTTGCGCCTGTTTCCAGGGGTCTGCCACACTGTTGAGCCAGATTTCCGTGTTGACATCCAGGTCGCCTCGCTCCAATGCAGCCAAAGCCGGAAGCGTCTCGACCGAGATGACCTCAGTCTTGCAGCCATAGCCCTTGTCAGCAATAAAACGCTCGACTTCAGTCAGGACCAGGTTGGATTCCCAATTCATACCGCCAAAGCGGACAGCACGATCCAGTTCGCAGGAAACCGGGGTAGCGGCTTGTGCGGCGGACGACAAACCCAGCAAAACGCTGGTCAGAACAGAGGCTTGAATCAGGGGAAAGCGGTGCAAGCGCGACTTGGCACCGGCGTGAGGGAAGTATGAAGACATGATGCTCCTCCTTGAGTTACTGTGGACGCGTCCTGCATGATCAGTCGGCGCCAAGGCTAAAGGGGTGTGCGGAAGACGATGCTTTTATCGCCAATACATACCTACGTATAGACGAGTGCCAGGCACTCACGAAAAACCCGGAACGATGCGTATGGGTAAACACCCTTTTTTATATCGTTCTGCGCCCTGACCGAAACAAAACGGCTGGGGCCGGGTCACACCGCGCGGGGCGATGATTTGGTGCGAATAGAACACGCTGCACGAGCGGTTCTGGATCGAATTGATGAATAAGACAAGGAAGCCATTCTACGGGTCTTTGCAATCAAAAACAAATTATTACCACGAAAAACCAGTAAAATCCAAAAATATGTCAATGGTTAAAACACAACAAAACCCTTGTTTGACGTGGTTTCAGCGATTTTCTAAATTTTTTTTTGTTACTTAATGATTCAGAGCGAATCGAGGGATGTAGAAACCGGGCCCAAAAAGGCAAATGACAAGGCATAACACCTTGTCATTTGCTCTTTGGATGACTGACTTAAGGCTGGTACATGTAATCCCGTCGCCATGGATACACGATGCCAGGCGCATACTCCAGCTCCTGGGTCCGCCCTACACTTTGGGCCTGAGCCAGAACCTGATGCAAGGCGATCCAGCCATGCTCAAAGCCCATGGCACAACCGGCCAGATACACCCGATAAGCACGCAGGGATTTTTGGCCCTGCTCCGAATCCAGCGTCGCTTTGGCCTTGTCCAACTGACTTTCCAGTGCATCGCTCCAGGCCCACAAGGTACGCGCATAGTGGGGACGAAGATTTTCAATATCTAGCCCTTCCAGACCACCTTCCGCCAAATGACGCAATACATGGCTGATATGAGTCAGCTCTCCACCGGGGAAAATGTATTTCTCGATAAAGTCGCCCATCCCGGCGCCCAGTTGGCTATTGTCCACACCACCGGCCGTAATACCGTGATTCAGAATCAAACCACCGGGTTTGACCAAACGACGCAGCTTGTCAAAATAGGCCGTCAACTGTGCTCGCCCCACATGCTCGAACATGCCCACCGAGGCCAGCTTGTCATAAGGCTTGAGTTCATCGAGCTCACGGTAATCAAGCAGCATCATACGGGCGCGGCCCGACAGACCCTTTTGCTCGATCAGCCCGTTCACATAGGCATGCTGGTTACGGGACAAGGTAATACCTGTCACGTCCACATCGTAGTGTTCAGCAGCCCACATCAACAGCCCCCCCCACCCGGCCCCGACATCCAGAAAACGCTCGCCGGATTGCAGACGTAGCTTGCGACAAATGTGCTCCAGCTTGGCTTCCTGAGCCTGAGCCAGCGTCATGTCCGGCTCGCGGTAATAGGCGCAGGAATAGACCCGACGCGGGTCCAGCCACAAGGCGTAGAAATCATCCGACAAGTCGTAGTGAAACTGGATCTGCTTGGCGTCCTTTTCCTGGGAGTGACGCCAGACAGAAGTCAGGTGCTTGATGATGGAGGTCAGCCAGCCCGCCTGGGCGGCATCGACTGGCGAGCCCGGCAAGATATCAGCGGCCAATTGCATCAAATCGCGCATGGACCCGTCAAAGTCCATACGCCCCTCCACGTAGGCCTCGCCCAACTGTCCGGACTGGCCGGCAGCCAGTTGCGCCAAGGTGGCATTGTCTTTGATCGTCAGATGAACCGATGCGTTGGTTGTCCCGACCTGCTCACCATTGGGCAAGGTCAGTCGAACCGGAACGCTGAGTTGATCTAATTTGGCTTGGACCATGGATGAAATTGAACTCAACTTCGCCTCCTTGCATGTAAACAAACAAAGATGACAATGTGCCGCCTACCGCGACACACCGCCCGTAAGCTGTCAATCCTGTAGCCTAATACAATCCGCCCCTGGATCCGTTGCGTCAAAGTCACGGATCACATACTTCAAACCTAAAGCACTTACCTCAATATTGACGTTTCCCCATGCTAAACTGCCTGCCTTTGGCCCATTGCATCGGCTTGCATTGATGCGCGGCACAGGGTAGTGGGTTCAGGCTCTCGGCCAGGATCTGCCCCACCTTAATACTTGGCCCGATGACACGCAACCACTCCCCTGCATTTCCACCCTGGCTGATTCTGATGGGGCTACTCACGGCCCTGGGCCCTTTGGCCATTGATATGTACCTGCCCGCCTTCCCGGCGATGGCCCAGAGCCTGAACACCTCGGCAGGCATGGTAGAGCGCACGCTAGCGGGTTTCCTCTTGGGCGTCGGTGTGGCCCAACTGGTCTATGGCCCAATGGCAGACCGCTTCGGCCGCAAGCTGCCCTTGCTGATGGGCGTGCTGATTTTCACCACCGCTTCTTTTTTCTGTGCACGCGCCAGCGATATTGATGAACTAACTGTCTGGCGTATCGTCCAGGCCTTCGGAGGGGCGGCTGGCATGGCCATTCCCCGTGCCGTGATCCGGGACCGTTTCGAGACCCGTGAAGCCGCCCGCGCCCTGTCCATGCTGATGCTGATCATGGGGGTTATGCCCATTCTGGCTCCGCTGATTGGCGGCCAGATCCTGCTGTTTAGCGACTGGCGCGGCATCTTTTACTTCATGGCAGGCTGTGGTGTGCTCCTGTGGCTGCTGACTTTTTTCACCATGAAAGAGTCTCTGGCCCCGGAGCGCGTACTGCCGCTGCAGCCCAAACTGATCGCACATAATTACAGCGCCTTGCTGCGTGACCGGCCGTTCATGTTTTATTCCCTGGCCGCCGGTTTCAGCTCTGCGGGCATGTTTGCCTATATCGCCGGATCGCCGCGCGTTTTTATCGACTTGTTTTCTGTCGAGCCGCGTCATTTCGGTTTTTATTTTGGTGCCAATGCGGCCTGTCTGATTGTTTTCTCTCAAGTCAGTGCCCGCTTGCTCAATACTTACAGCCCACCCACATTGTTGCGCGTGGCGCAGGGACTGCAGGTGATCTTTACTGTGCTGGGCGCGATTCTGACCCTGCTGGGCGTGCTGGATCTGACCTGGTTGATGGTGACACTGATGGGTTTTATGGCTTGTCAGGGCTTTGTAAACCCCAACTCCGCCGCCCTGGCCCTGTCTGAACAAGGTCTTCGCCTGGGAACTGCTTCGGCCTTGATGGGCGCTTTGCAAATGCTGTGTGGAGCGTTAGCCGGTTTCGCCGTCAGCAGTTGGGCTGCTCCCAATGCTTTGCCATTGACCGCCGTATTGGCGATCTGTGCCATCTTATCGTGGCTGTTTGGCCGCAATGCCGCGAGGAAAGCACGGTAAAACTTGATCTAAGTGATTTTTCCATATTAGAATAATCTTCTTTGTACCCCAGCACTGGGGTTAACACGATCCTAATTTTACAATCGCCCGCGGCTTTTTTCGTTTAGCGGAGGCTGATTTAGATCTCAAGGGGTATGACCATGGCACGCGTATGCCAAGTGACCGGAAAAGGCCCAATGTCGGGCAACAATGTTTCGCACGCCAACAATAAAACCAAGCGTCGCTTCCTGCCAAACCTGCAGTCCCGTCGTTTCTGGGTTGAAAGTGAAAACCGCTGGGTTCGCCTGCGCGTTTCCGCTAATGCTATCCGCACCATCGACAAGAACGGTATCGACTCCGTTCTGGCCGAAATGCGCTCCCGCGGCGAAAAATACTAAGCTGCGCTTCTTAAACATTTAACCAGGAGCTCATCATGGCTAAAGGTATACGCGAAAAAATCAAACTCGAATCGTCCGCCGGCACCGGTCACTTCTACACCACCACAAAAAACAAGCGCAACATGCCTGAAAAAATGGTGATCAAGAAATTTGACCCCGTCGTTCGCAAGCACGTCGAGTACAAAGAAACCAAGCTGCGTTAATTCGCGCCCGCCGCTACTGCAGCGGATTGGTTTTCAAAAAAAGCCCCTGCCCTGCAGGGGTTTTTTTTGCGCTTCACAGGCTGCTGTGACAGGCCTGCCTCCTATCTGCCATTACGCTCATGCACACTGCCCACCATGCAGCCGTCCACAGCGAGATTTGCCCCGTATAATGGCGGATACTCCTTTACTTTTGTCTAAAACGGTATTGCCACTCATGCAGGAACGTTACAACCCCAGCGAGGTTGAACAACTCGCTCAGCAAAACTGGACCGATCGGGACGCCTATCGCGCCGTCGAAAACGCCACCGCTCCCGATGGCTCGCTCAAACCCAAGTTTTACGCATGCTCCATGCTGCCCTACCCCAGCGGCAAGCTACACATGGGCCACGTGCGCAACTACACCATCAACGACATGATGGCGCGCCAGCTACGCATGCGCGGTTTTAACGTTCTCATGCCTATGGGCTGGGATGCTTTTGGCATGCCTGCTGAAAACGCCGCCATCAAATCGCAAGTGCCACCCGCCAAGTGGACTTACGACAATATTGCCTACATGAAAAAGCAGATGCAGGCGATGGGGCTGGCTATCGACTGGTCGCGCGAAATGTGCGCCTGCGACCCTGAATACTACAAATGGAACCAGTGGCTGTTCCTGAAGATGCTGGAAAAAGGCATTGCCTACCGCAAGACCCAGACCGTGAACTGGGACCCGGTAGACCAAACCGTTCTGGCCAACGAACAAGTTATTGAAGGCCGTGGCTGGCGCTCGGGCGCGCTGGTTGAAAAGCGTGAAATCCCTGGCTACTACCTGCGCATTACCGACTACGCCGAAGAGCTGCTGGAGACCGTCAAAACCGGCCTACCCGGCTGGCCCGAACGTGTTCGCCTGATGCAGGAAAACTGGATCGGCAAGAGTCAGGGCGTGCGCTTTGCCTTCCCTCACGAAATTCGTGACGAGCAAGGCCAACTGATTCAGGATGGGCGACTGTACGTGTTCACGACCCGCGTGGACACCATCATGGGCGTCACTTTCTGTGCCGTTGCCCCTGAACACCCACTGGCTGCTTTGGCTGCTCGTCACAACCCTGAGCTGGCTGCCTTTATCGAGGAATGCAAGAAAGGCGGCACCACGGAAGCCGATATGGCGACCCGCGAGAAAGAAGGCCTGCCTACCGGCCTGAGCGTCAAGCACCCCCTGACGGGTGCGGACGTTCCTGTCTGGGTCGGTAACTACGTCTTGATGAGCTACGGCGACGGTGCCGTGATGGGCGTGCCCGCTCACGACGAGCGCGACTTCGCCTTTGCGCTGAAGTACCAATTGCCTATTCAGCAAGTCATTGGCGTTGAAGGCAAAGAATACGACGCCACCCAATGGCAAGACTGGTACGGCGACAAGCAGCAAGGTCAAACCATCAACTCCGGCAAATACGACGGCCTGGCGCACGTCGCTGCCGTCGATGCCATTGCTGCCGATCTGAACGCCAAGGAACTGGGCGAGAAACAAACCACCTACCGTCTGCGCGACTGGGGCATTTCCCGTCAGCGTTACTGGGGCACCCCAATCCCGATCATCCATTGCGACGATTGCGGTCCGGTGCCTGTTCCAGAAAAAGACCTGCCCGTGGTTCTGCCCGAAGAGCTGATTCCCGATGGCAGCGGCAACCCGCTGAACAAGCACGAAGCCTTCCTGAAGTGCGCTTGCCCTTCTTGCGGCAAACCGGCTCGTCGCGAAACGGACACCATGGACACCTTTGTGGACTCGTCCTGGTACTTCCTGCGCTACACCACCCCCAATCTGCACGATTCCATGACTGATCCACGTAGCGATTACTGGATGCCCATGGATCAGTACATCGGCGGTATCGAACACGCTGTGCTGCACTTGCTATACGCCCGTTTCTGGACCAAAGTCATGCGCGACATGGGGCTGGTCAAGATCGACGAGCCCTTCACTCGCCTGCTGTGCCAGGGTATGGTGCTCAATCACAGCTACACCCGCCGCACCCCACAAGGGGGTATCGAATACTTCTGGCCTGAAACTGTCGAAAACATTTACGACGAGAAAGGCGCGATTATCGGTGCCCGCTTAAAGAGTGATGGTCAGCCCGTTCAATACAACGGTATTGGCACCATGTCCAAGTCCAAGAACAACGGCGTGGACCCCCAGTCCCTGATCGATACCATGGGAGCAGATACCGCCCGCCTGTTCATCATGTTCGCCAGCCCGCCAGAGCAGACACTGGAGTGGTCGGACTCGGGCGTGGACGGCGCCAACCGCTTTCTGCGTCGCTTGTGGGCCTTCTGCTACAACCGCGCCGATGCTCTGCGCGCTGGCAATGCACAAACGACCGACTGGAGCGATCTGGACGCTGCTGCCAAACGTGCCCGTCTGGAAATCCACTCCTTGCTCAAACAAGCCAATTACGACTACGAGCGCATTCAGTACAACACCGTCGTGTCGGCTTGCATGAAAATGCTCAACACCCTGGAGCAGACGCAATGGGAAGACACGCCGGCCGCACAACGTGCGCTAGCTGAAACTACCTCCATCCTGTTGCGCGTTCTGTATCCAGTTGTCCCCCACATCACCTGGCAGTTGTGGCGTGAGCTGGGTTGGGCTGACGGTCAAGGCGATATGCTGGATGCTCAATGGCCTGTCGTGGATGAACAAGCCTTGATTGCCGACGAAGTCGAGTTGATGCTGCAAGTCAACGGCAAGCTGCGCGGCTCTCTGGTCGTACCCCAGGGAGCAGAAAAGGCCGCCATTGAACAAGCCGCAGCCGAACACGCAGCGGTGCTCAAGTATCTGGAAGGCCGTCCCGCCAAGCGCATCATCGTGGTGCCTGGCAAACTTGTTAACGTCGTAGGTTAATCATGCACTTAGCCCGCCTGCTTCCTTCCAGCGCCTTGTCTGTTCCTGCACCCAGGTTCTGGGGACTGGCGGGCTTGATCATCCTGCTCAGTTTTTTTCTGACAGCGTGTGGTTTCCACCTCAAAGGAATAGCCCCACTGCCGTTCAACGCGATTTACACCAACATTACAGACAACAGCGCTTTTGGCGCGAACCTGCGTCGAACCCTATTGGCCAGCTCGCCTCAAAGTCGCTTTGTGGAGAGCCCGCAAGAGGCCCAGGCCATTTTGCGACAGCTCTCGCTCAACCGTAATCAGCGTGAAATCTCCATCAACGCCAAAGGCCAGGTGGAAGAATACGAACTGCAACTGACCTTCACATTTGAGCTGCTGGACGCCAAAGGCCGCGTAGTTCTGCCGCCCACCACGCTGGACGTCATACGTGAAGTGCCTTATGACGCGGAAGCCGTCCAAGCCAAAGACAGCGAAATCGAGATGATTTTCCGTGATATGGAACAATCCTTGATCAACCGCATTGTGCGTCGCCTAAGCTCGCCCGATGTCACCAGCGCCTACCTCTTCATCAGCAGTCAGCCCGAGCTCAGTTCCATGGAAGAGATGGAGCTGCTGCCCAACCGACAACAGGCACCGTTGTAAAGATGGGGCGCAGGGTCGACCACGACACCTTGCTGCGCGAGCTGGCCACGCCATCTGCAGCCTTCCAACCGCTTTATGTGGTGTCTGGCGACGAGCCCCTTTTGCTGGTTGAAGCCGCCGATGCCGTGCGCGCTCGCGCCCGCCAGGATGGTTTTACGGAACGCAGCAGCTTTACCCTGGATGCACGCGCAGATTGGTCACAGCTGTTTGCTGTCGCCCAGAACATCTCTCTGTTTGGCGATCAAAAACTGGTGGATGTCAGCATTCCCAGTGGCAAGCCCGGCAAGCCGGGCGGCGATGCCTTGCAAAAACTGTGCGGACTGATCAGTGGCGGGCAGATGGATGGCACCAGCTTTCTGATCCAACTCCCCCGCCTGGATAAAGCCACACGCAACAGCAAATGGTGCCAGGCTTTGGAGCAAGTGGCCAGTTGGATTGACATCCAGCCCGTCAACCGCAACTCCCTGGCAGGCTGGATTGCCCAACGCCTCAAAGCCCAGGATCAAAGCCTGGAGCGCAACAGCCTGGAATGGATGGCTGACAAGGTCGAAGGCAACCTCTTGGCGGCTCACCAGGAAATTCAGAAACTGGCCCTGATTTACCCTCCCGGTCAGTTAAGCCAAGAGGAACTGGAAAACGCCGTCCTGAACGTGGCTCGCTACAGCGTGTTTGATTTGCGCGACTCCATGCTGGCTGGCCATAGTCAACGCGCCCTGACTGTGCTCGATGGCTTGCAGGCAGAGGGCGAGGCCCTGCCTCTGGTCTTGTGGGCGGTAGGCGAGGAAATCCGCACCCTGGCACGTTTATCGCAAGCCCGTCAACAAGGGCAGGATCTGTCCAACCTGTTTCGCCAATACCGCATTTTTGGCCCACGTGAAAAACTCGTCCGTCAGGCATTGGACCGCATCCCGCCTCAAAGCTGGCCTGCCTCGGTGCTACATGCTCACGATATAGACCGATTGATCAAAGGCCTGCACCCCAGCGGACGTCAACAAGACCCGTGGGAAGAAATGCGCCGCCTGACCATGCGTATCGCGGTTGCGACACAAGCGCCCCGCCGCTAAGCGTCCGACACCCCTTAACTTCTTAATTGTTGCGATAATGCTCTCTTGAACCGGAGAGTTACACGGCTATGAACGATATCACCCAGTCCTCTACCACCACCCAGGTCGGCGATCTGTCCGCCATGATGCAAGATTTGGGCAAGCGCGCCCAGCTTGCAGCCCGTCGCATGCGCGCCGCCACTGGCAAAGCCAAGGCCGATGCCCTGCGCTATATGGCGGATGCCCTGATTGAGCAAAAAGCCCAGTTGCAAGCGGCCAACGAACTGGACTTGCAGGCAGCACGTGAGCGTCAGATCGCCCCGGCCATGATCGAGCGCCTGGCTCTGTCAGACCGGGCACTGGAGATCATGACCACAGGGCTGCGTCAAATTGCGGACATGGACGATCCCGTTGGCCAGATCAGCGCCTCGCGCACCCGTCCCAATGGCATGCGCGTGGCTCAGATGCGTGTACCTTTAGGGGTGATCGGCATCATTTACGAATCACGCCCCAATGTGACCATTGACGCCGCCGCCTTGTGCCTGAAATCTGGCAACGCCACCATTCTGCGCGGCGGCAGTGAAGCTTTTCACTCTAACCAGGCCCTGGCACACATTATTTCCAGCAGTCTGGAGCGTGCCGGCTTGCCTAAAGATGCCGTGCAAGTCGTTCCCACCACCGATCGCGACGCCGTTGGCTTGCTCGTCACCATGAACGACTACGTGGATGTCATTGTCCCGCGTGGTGGCAAGAGCCTGATCCAGCGGCTCAGCGCCGAAGCCACGGTTCCCCTGATCAAACACCTGGACGGAAACTGCCACGTCTACGTGGATGAATTTGCCGATCTGGAAAAAGCCTCTCGCATCGTGTTCAATGCCAAAACCTACCGCTACGGTATTTGCGGCACCATGGAAACCTTGCTGGTTCACCGCAGCATTGCACCGGCTTTCCTGCCAGAAATGGCCCGCCAATTACAGGACAAAGGGGTGGAGTTGCGAGGCTGTGAACAAACCCGTGCCCTGGTCGCCAACGTGGCCCCCGCTACCGAGCAAGACTGGGAAACCGAATTTGCCGCGGCCATTCTGGCGATCCGCATTGTCGATTCCATGGACCAGGCCATGGACCATATTGCCCAGTACAGCTCTGAGCACACAGAATCCATCGTGACAGAAAACCTGAGCCAGGCCGAGCGCTTCCAGCGCGAGGTAGACTCCAGTTCCGTCATGGTGAACCTGCCTACCTGTTTTGCCGATGGCTTCGAATACGGCCTGGGTGCAGAAATCGGTATTTCCACCAACCGTCTTCATGCCCGTGGCCCTGTTGGCCTGGAAGGCCTGACGACCTACAAATGGGTCTTGCATGGCAATGGCCAAATACGTGGTTAAATCATGCTTTGGTTAAAAACATTTCACATCTTGTTTGTAACCTCCTGGTTTGCGGGGCTATTTTATCTGCCCCGCATCTATGTCAATCTTGCCCAGGAGCAAGATACCAAGACCTATGAAACGCTCTTGGGTATGGCCCGACGCCTGTATCGTTTTATGGCCCCTTTGGCCATTTTGACCTTGCTGACAGGCCTGGGACTATTTTTGTATTACGGCATAGGCAAAGGACAGGGTTGGATGCATGCCAAACTAACCCTGGTTTTGATCCTGTTTGCCTTTCACGGTGTGTGCGGGCGCTATCTGCGGCAGTTCCAACAAGGGAAACAAAGCCGCTCACACGTATTCTTCCGCTGGTTCAATGAAATTCCGGTCATCGTTCTGCTACTGGTCCTCATCCTGGTGGTTATAAAACCCTTCTAATACCTTATTCATGTCAGACCAATCTGAACGCAAGACACTTAGCCTGAGCCCAGGCACTAAAAAGAAAGCCAGCAATGCGGAACCCCGCGTGCGCTCGGGTGCGCGCGCACGTGCGGCCAGCCAGCAGCAAGACCGCCAAGGCGGCCCCAAACGCGAGGCACGCCCCTACGTAGAAAAACGTGACCAGGAACGCCGTGAGCGTCCCGCATTCAACCGTGACCGCGAAGGTGGCCGTCCGCAATCGGGCGAACGTCGCGAATTCTCCGGTGAACGCCGTGAGCGTCCCGCATTTGACCGCAACCGCGAAGGTGGCCGTCCGCAATCGGGCGAACGTCGTGAATTCTCCGGTGAGCGTCGTGAGCGTCCCGCATTCGACCGCAACCGCGAAGGTGGCCGTCCGCAATCGGGCGAACGTCGTGAGTTCTCTGGCGAGCGCCGTGAGCGTCCCGCATTCAACCGTGACCGCGAAGGTGGCCGTCCGCAATCGGGCGAACGTCGCGAATTCTCTGGTGAACGCCGCGAGCGTCCCGCTTTCGACCGCAACCGCGAAGGCGGCCGTCCACAATCGGGCGAACGTCGTGAATTCTCCGGCGAACGCCGTGAGCGTCCCGCATTTGACCGCAACCGCGAAGGTGGCCGTCCGCAATCGGGCGAACGTCGTGAGTTCTCTGGCGAGCGCCGTGAACGTCCCGCTTTCGACCGCAACCGCGAAGGTAGCCGTCCGCAATCGGGCGAACGTCGTGAATTCTCTGGTGAGCGTCGTGAGCGTCCCGCATTCGACCGCAACCGCGAAGGTGGCCGTCCGCAATCGGGCGAACGTCGCGAATTCTCTGGTGAACGCCGCGAGCGTCCCGCTTTCGACCGCAACCGCGAAGGCGGCCGTCCACAATCGGGCGAACGTCGTGAATTCTCTGGTGAGCGTCGTGAGCGTCCCGCTTTCGACCGCAACCGCGAAGGTGGCCGTCCACAATCGGGCGAACGTCGTGAATTCTCTGGTGAGCGTCGTGAGCGTCCCGCATTCGACCGCAACCGCGAAGGTAGCCGTCCGCAATCGGGTGAACGTCGTGAATTCTCTGGTGAGCGTCGTGAGCGTCCCGCATTCAACCGTGACCGCGAAGGTGGCCGTCCGCAATCGGGCGAACGTCGCGAATTCTCTGGTGAGCGTCGTGAGCGTCCCGCATTCGACCGCAACCGCGAAGGTGGCCGTCCGCAATCGGGCGAACGTCGCGAATTCTCTGGTGAACGCCGTGAGCGTCCCGCATTCAACCGTGACCGCGACAGCCGCCCGCAAACCGGTGAACGCCGTAATTTCTCTGGCGAGCGCCGCGAACGCCCTGCGTTCCAAGGTGACAAGGAAACTTCGGACCGTACCCCTGCTGGAAAAATGCCCAGTGGCTTATTCAAGCCCGCCGGTGACTCGGATGCCTTTCCGCAGTACGTGTCTCCCATCCAGCGTGTAGATAGCCCTCAGGCCCCAAAGCCCGGCCAACGCCTGCCCGATAGCAATATCGAGCAAAATGAGCGCGTCCAGGTCAAGGCCCTGCAAGGCGAACGCTACCGTCTATTTGCACCCTGCCCCCAAGGGCTGGAAGAGGCGCTGTCGCTGGAACTGCAAGCACTGGGTTACGAGAACGTGCAAACCGGCCGTGCCGGCTGCCATTTTGACGCAGACTGGATCGGCGTCATGCGCGCCAACCTGTCCTCAAGACTGGCGACACGCATTTTGCTGGAAGTCTCGCACGCTCCTGTCACCAACGAGGAAGACATTCTGGCCCTGGCCCGCGTAACGCCTTGGGAGCGCTGGTTCGGCCCCGAGCAAACACTGCGCGTTGACACCTCGGCGGTACGCAGCCCCATGCAAAGCCTGCAGTACTGCAATCTGCGCGCCAAAGACGGGATTTGTGACCGCCTGCGAGATCTGGAAGGCGCACGTCCTTCCATCGACACGGTACGCCCGGACGCCAAGGTACATTTGTTCCTGGATGAGACCAGCGCCACCTTCTATCTGGACACCAGTGGCGAGTCCCTGTTCAAGCGTGGCTGGCGTCACGACAAGGGCGATGCGCCTTTGCGTGAAAACCTGGCAGCGGGCCTATTGGTCCTATCTGGCTGGGACCCCAGCAAACCCTTGATCGACCCCTTCTGCGGTAGTGGCACAATTCTGATCGAAGCCGCCTGGATGGCTCTGGGAGCACCTCCCGGAATCTGGCGCCCCTTCCATTTCGAACGTCTGCGCTGCCACGACCAGCGTTTGTGGCGTGACATCAAGGACGAAGCGCGTTCCATGATCGCCCCTCGTCTGGATACCCCGCTCATTGGCTACGACATCAACCCTACCGTTCTGGATGCTGCTCGTTCCAATCTGGAACGCTCGCACCTGACGCTGGAGACGATTCGCTTCGAGCAAGGCGATGCCCTGAAGATTCGCCCCGAGACAGAAGCCGGCTGGATTGTCACCAATCCTCCTTACGGCGAGCGTCTGGAACATCAGGACGAGGACTTCTGGCCAAACTGGGCCAGCAACCTCAAGCAAAACTTCGCCAACTGGAGCGTCAACATGATCAGCAGCGACCTGGAACTGCCGCGTCATATGCGCCTCAAGCCCAAGCGTCGTTACCCACTGTACAACGGCGCTCTGGATTGCCGTCTGTTCTGCTTTGACATGGTTCCGGCCAGCTATCGCAATAACGAAACGGCCCCGGGCACCAGCGAAGATTCGGCCAGCGACGATTAAGCGTTAAACAGTCTTGCACATGCCCCAAGGGCCAAGTCCATATCAATCAATGGCTTGGCCCTTGTTTATAGGGGCGACGTTCCGTTCGCCTCCGATATACGCGATAATGACAGTCTTGCCTGCTTCAAAACGCACCATGACACCCACCTTCACTACCCCTGGCCGCTGGCGACGCTTTGCCTGCATGATGTATGAATCCATCCTGCTGTTTGGCGTTATTTTTACCGCCGGCTATCTGTTTGATACTTTGACCCAAAGCCGTAGCGGCCTGGATCTGCGTCATGTGCGTCAGGTCATTCTGTTTATTGCATTGGGGATTTATTTCGTACTGTGCTGGCGCAAAGCAGGCCAAACCCTGCCCATGAAGACCTGGCATATGCGTCTGGTGAACGAGCAGGGCCAGATTCCTGCCCTCGGTACCCTGCTGCTGCGTTATATTCTGCTATGGCCCCTGCCCTTGCTGGGGGCTTTGCTGATTCAGCTTCTGTCTGGCTACACAGGCTATGCGTCCACGGACCTTCTTATTGTGTTTACGCCTTTTCTGAACTTTATCTGGACCTGGTTCGACAAAGACCAGCAGTTCCTGCACGACCGTCTTAGCAAGACTCGTCTGATCGATGCGCGCCCCACCCGTGTTACTTCGGCGGCCACCTGAGCAGGCAGGCTGCCTCTTCATTTTTTAGTAGTACCGCAAAGTCATGACTGACATTTTAAAAAAATACCTGTTCGCCGACCAAAGCACACGCGCCCAGATTGTCCATCTTGAACAAGCCTGGCAAATGGGGCTGGAACACCAACACTACCCTGCCTGCATCCGCGACTTGCTGGGCGAGTTGGTAGCCGCGTCGGTGCTCCTGGCGGGCAATCTCAAGTTTGACGGCTCCCTGATTCTACAAATCCAGGGTGATGGTCCCATTGCCCTGCTGGTAGTGGAGTGCACCTCGGACATGGACATACGCGCAACGGTTTCGCTGCGTGAGAACCATCCCGTGCCCCAAACCGGCACCTTGCAAACCCTGCTGAATCCGCAAGGCCAGGGCCGCTTTACTGTCGTCTTGGCCCCTCGCCAAAGCAGCAAGGACTTCCGTCCCTACCAAGGCGTAGTTCCGCTGGAAGGTGAAACAGTCGCTGAGGTGCTGCAAACCTATATGCGCACCTCCGAGCAACTGGATACACACTTGTGGCTGGCCGCCGATGAGAACCGCTGTGGGGGTCTTTTGCTACAACGCATCCCACCCCAAGGCGGCCACAGTCTGGCTCAGAACCTGGACACCTGGGAACGCGCTCTGGCGCTGGGCTCCACGGTCCAGACCCAGGAGTTATTGCAACTAGATAGCGACACCTTGATTCATCGCCTGTTTTGGGAAGAAGATCTGCAAGTCTTCGAACCCCAGTCCGTACGCTGGCATTGCCCTTGTTCCCGTCAACGCGTCAGCAATATGTTGCGTATGCTGGGCCAGGCAGAGATCGAGCAAATGCTGGCAGAACAAGACACCATCAATGTGTCCTGCAACTTCTGCGGTAAACCCTATCAGTACGATGCAATCGATTGTGCATCCCTGTTTGTCGACAAGGGCGACACGCAGCCGGGTGATGACACCCTGCACTAGGCCGATGTCTCTACGAGACACTACGCTCGCACAAGTCCCTCTATCGGGCTAGAAGACAGTCAGCCATGATGACAACCATCATGGCTGATTTTTTTTCTTCACTCCATCGCCAATCCGGCTTGGCAGGCTCTCACATCATGGGAGCCCTGCTGGCCATCATCCTGCTTAGCTGGCTGGTGCTGGACGTGCTGACGCTGTACTCCTTGCGCGTACGCCTACAGCACGGTCTGTTACAGGCCGCACGCCAGGCCAGCGTGCATCATGCCCAGCCTGAAACCATTGCCTTGGCATTCGGCCAAACACTGGCCGCTGCCAACGTGCCCCTACACGATCAGTGGCAAATCCAGATTCTGTCTCCCTCAGTGCAGGCTTTTATGCAGTACGGCAAGCCCTCCGGGCAGCATAAGGGGCGTGCAAGTATTACCCAAGGCTGGCAGGCGCTGCAAGACGGGCAAGCCAGCCACGGCGGCCCCAGCATCTACCAGGCCAACACACTACACTTGTACCTGCTCTATGCCCATAAGCCAGGGCCTCTTTCCTTGCTTCGCCTGCTACCCAAGTTTGCCGCCAGTATGCCCAGTCCTTCAGGTTCGGCAGCAGTCTGGCTACGCCTGGAAATCAGACACCCTATGCAGTCCGATGCAGTGCAGTGGGATGACTTAGCTGACGGTCGAGTTATCTATACCCAGCAAACTGAAAACGCGCTTGCCTTGCCAGTTTCCCAAACAGGCTGGTCAGCAGATAGAGAGCCAGCGGGAATACCATCGACGGATGGGAGTGGTCGTCTTCCCTCATGGAATGACTCTGTTCAAGGACCAGGTGATGGCACCCACTCTCCAGGACCTGCCGCCCCCACCCCAGACTCAGGAGGAGCTGACTCCCTGCCCCCAAACCCCGCCTGCTACTAACTGCAGCGCGACCCAAGGCGGGCGTCAGGTGTCGGCGGCATAGGACGCTATAAACGCATTCCTGCCCAAGCGGGAGACAGAATTACAACCCGTTGTGGCCGTAGTCAGGGCAGTAAAGAAGACCAAGAAGAAAGAAAGTGCAGATAAGGCGATCACAAAACCCACAAAGCCAAAGGGACTTCATAGCCACTGCGCCACTGACTCTTATCCTGAAATGACTGGCACTTAAAACCAAGTCCCATTCAGGCCCACATCCAAGGGGCGCAACAAAGCCCGGATCAACGACCCAAACATAAGGTAGAAGAATAATCAGAACTGAACTGGCTGATCAGCCATTCCAGCAGCGCCTTGCGCGCTACTTCTTAGCGTGGGCTGGCTGTCGTGGCAGCCGAACCACCGGGAGGCACGATCTGCACAAAGATCTCGCCTTCACGCATCATGCCAAACTCGCTACGGGCCCGCTCTTCAACGGCATGAGTACCCGAACGTAAATCCTGAACCTCAGCCAGCAAAGCGTTATTACGCGCTGTCAGGGCTTCATTGGTTTCTTTTTGCGCGACCAGCTTGGTCTGCATTTGCCGTACGTCCAGCCAACCGCCTTTGCCCCACCATAAAGCGTAATGGGTTACCAGGGTCAAACACAGCAGGAGCAGAACGATCAGGCGCATGGCGATATAAGAACCGGGTCTTACGACCCGGTCCATCAAACAGAATTAGCGCAGATTATAGAACGCTTCACGACCTGGGAAGGTAGCAACTTCTGCCAATTCTTCCTCAATACGCAACAACTGGTTGTACTTGGACATGCGATCAGAACGGGACAAGGAGCCTGTTTTGATCTGCATGGCGTTCGTCGCCACCGCGATGTCCGCAATGGTGGAATCTTCGGTTTCACCCGAGCGGTGCGAAATCACGGCGGTGTAACCAGCGCGCTTGGCCATCTCAATAGCGGCAAAGGTTTCGGTCAGGGTGCCGATCTGGTTGATCTTGATCAGGATCGAGTTACCGATACCCAACTCGATCCCTTTCTTCAGAATCTTGGTGTTAGTCACAAACAAATCGTCACCAACCAACTGGATCTTGTCGCCCAGTTGCTGGCTCAGAATGCGCCAGCCGTCCCAATCGTCTTCGGCCATGCCGTCTTCGATGGAGATGATGGGGTACTTGTCGCACCAGTTTGCCAACAGGTTGGCAAAGTCTTGCGAGCTCAGGGACACGCCGCCTTCGCCAGCCAGGTGGTATTTACCATCGCGGTAGAACTCGGAAGCCGCGCAGTCCAGGGCCAGAGCAATCTGGGTGCCAGGCTCGTAGCCAGCTTGCTCGATAGCACGCAGAATCAGCTCGATCGCGGCTTCGTGGTTGGCCACGTTCGGAGCAAAACCACCCTCATCGCCCACCGCAGTGGACATGCCCTGATCGTGGATCAGGCCTTTGAGGGTGTGGAAAACTTCTGCACCCATACGCAGCGATTCGCGGAAGCTCTTGGCACCCACGGGCATGATCATGAACTCTTGCAAGTCCAGGGTGTTGTTGGCGTGTGCGCCACCGTTGATGACGTTCATCATCGGCACAGGCATGGCCATGGCACCGCTGCCACCAAAGTAACGGTACAGGGACAGACCCGAATCATCAGCAGCGGCACGGGCCACCGCCATACTGGCAGCCAGCATGGCGTTCGCGCCCAGGCGGCTCTTGTCTTCGGTGCCGTCCAGCTCGATCAGGGTGCGATCGATAAAAGTTTGTTCTTGAGCATCCAAGCCCATCAAGGCTTCGGAGATCTCTGTGTTCAGGTTCTCGACAGCGCGCAAAACACCTTTGCCCAGGTAACGGCTCTTGTCACCATCACGCAGCTCCAACGCTTCGCGAGCGCCAGTGGATGCACCAGAAGGAACGGAGGCACGCCCCATAGCGCCCGATTCGAGCAATACATCACACTCCACCGTTGGATTACCACGGGAGTCCAGAATCTCGCGGCCAATAATATCTACGATTGCACTCATGATTTTGACAGTCCTGCCTGAAGTAGCATTAAGCTAGATAAGTTAAACAATCCTGCTGCCGGGCGTATCGCCGTAAACCGATATGAAGATCAGCTTGAAAAGGCGCCTAGCCTGGAAGTTGAAAAGATCAGCAAGCGCGACAGCTATAGTGCAATCAGCGCCCCTGCCCTCCTGCTAAAACAGGATTGTACCTGCCCATGACACAGCCGTGCCATGTCTGGTCTCGAAAGCTGGAAAAAAGCCGGGACTCCAGCCCCTGCCTTCGTCCTGATCGAAACCGGCACATGTTTATTATCACCAGAAATTCCGAGACTAGGCGGCGTCTCTGTAAATACAAAAAGTACCGATACGTCTCAAAGTAAATCTTTGTCGGCCGCTTTCAACAAGGCGCTTTCCCAGTTGCCCAACAAGGTGATCAACTGGTTCAAGTCCTGGTCGGAGAAATCTTGCAGCATGGCCTCCACTAGGCGGCGGCGACGCGGCAAGGTGGCCTCAACCAGCTCACGGCCAGCAGGACTTAGGCGCACATTGGTCAGCCGATTATCCTGCTCATCGGTGAAGCGCTCAACCAGCCCCAAGGACTCAATGCTTTTAAGCTGCCGTGTCACCGCAGCCGGATCAATGCGCAGCAAGCGAACCAACTGCTTTTGAGACAGGCAGCCGTTCTCTTGGTACAAGCCAATCAGGACACGCCAGCGTGGCAAGGGCATGCCCAACTGCTGGTCAAACGCCGCCATCAGACTGCGATAGGTGCGCCCCAATTGCTGAGCCGCTTGAAGTTGCGGAAATTCATTCATCATGTTCAAGATTGTTCTTGACGATTAAACCGTATTGGCGGCACTTTACGTACCCAATAGAAACACCAGACTATCAGCAGCAAGGTCACGGCCATACCCATATTGACGGCATGCGCCAGAGCATCGCGGGCCAAGCCCAGATACATCTGCCCGTCCAGCCCGGCCTGCTCCAGAAACTGTGACTGCTGGCTTGCACTCATCAAGACTTGCGGGTCTTGCAGCGCGTTAACGACATTTGCAGGCAAAGCCGTCAATTGCGTGCGGATGGATTCGCCATATTGGTAATTGATCAAGGCTCCGACAACAGCAGTTCCCAACATGCCGCCCACCATGCGCATGGACTGTAGCATGGCCGTGGCAATCCCCAGCATGGAACGCTCTACAATTTCCTGCGCAAACACCGTCAAATTCGGCATGATGAAACCAACCCCGGTTCCGGCAATCGTGGCGTACAGGACAAAATGCCAGTGCGGATCGGTTTTCTGGATGAACACCATGCCCAGACAGGCAATCGTCAACAACGTCAAGCCCAGGTACAACATCAGGGTGGGACGACGCAGCCGCGTAATCATACGGCCATTAATGATACTGCCCACCGTAATGAACACGACCAAGGGGGTGACCAATAAACCGGCTGTTTGAGGGCGTAGACCATACCCCCCTTGCAACAACAAAGGCGCGTAGAACAAGAGACCAAACAGGATAAAGCCCAAACCGGCAGACAGAACCAGCAAGGAGAATTGAGCAGGACTACTGAACAGAACCAAGGGCAACAAAGGTTCCGCAACCCGCCGCTCCCAACTGACCAATAAGACAAAAGCGGCCACACTACACAGCCCCAACAAGACCATCAAATAGCTGCCACCATAGTGAGGCAGCAGCTCTACCAATAGTTGAACACAGGCCAAACCGACCATCAGCAAAAAAGCGCCCAGATAATCCAGGCGAACTTGGGTTTGACGAAAGTGACGAATCTGCGGCAGGTAGCGATAGACAAAATACAGGCTGAGTAAGCCAACAGGCAGGTTGACATAAAACACAGAGCGCCAGCCGTAGTGCTCGGTCAAAATCCCACCCAGAAAAGGCCCTATCCCGTTCGCAATCCCAAAGGACGCGCTAAGCATCACTTGCCAGCGCAAACGCACTCGAGGATCGGGAAACAGATCAGGCACACAGGCAAATGCCGTCCCTACCAACATGCCCCCGGCTATGCCCTGCAAGGCCCGCGCAAGCACCAACTGCAGCATGCTTTGCGCCATGCCACAGAATACAGAGGCCAAGGTAAAAAGGACAATGGACACCAGCACGAAGCGGCGGCGTCCATAAAAATCCCCCAAGCGACCAAAGATAGGTACGGTAATCACCGAAGTCAGCAAATACGCGGTTGCCACCCAGGCATACAGCTCAAAGCCATGCAGCTCGGACACGATGGTGGGTAAGGCTGTCCCGACCACGGTCTGATCAATGGCTACCAACATCACCACAAAGCACAAACCCATCATCGCTAATATAGATTCTGTGACGGACAAGACACGCCCCGGCGTCTTCTGCGTCGATTCTGCTGCGTTTACCATTTCTATTGACCACACAATTATTGCCTAGTCAACGATTCTACGGGGGACTGAAAAACCTGACAAGTACGGCCTGAATCAACCCCTGTCCCGCCATCCCGATACACAATAACGATCACCTGCAGAGCCATGCTCTCCACGCACATCTGTTCCACAGGAAAACAGTATGAATATCATGATTATTGGTGCCAGCATGGGTCTGGGTCGCGCCTTGATGGACGGCTTGGCCCAAGATGGCAACACACTGTATGGTGTGGCCAGACGGCCACCCAGCACCTTGGCCAGCTCCCTGCACCCAGACCCCAGCGCCCATCAGCATTGGATCAGCGCCGACTTGTCCGAGCCTGACGCCGCCAGCCAATTGGCAACCGCCTGCCCGGACTTGCTGGATGTCCTGATCTATAACCTGGGAATCTGGGAAGACACGGCATTCAGCCCGGAATACGATTTTCTATCGCAGTCCGATCAAGCTTTGCGCCGCCTGGTTGATGTAAACCTGACCGGCGCGTTATTGGCTATACGCCACTTGCTACCCAATATGCTGCGCAGCAGCCAGCCCCGCTTGATTCTGACAGGCTCCACTTCGGGCCTTCGCCAAAGCGGTCGACCGGAAGTTGCTTTCGGGGCAACGAAATTTGCCTTGAGTGGTTTAGCTGACAGCCTGCGCGAAGGTTATAGGAATCAAGGCCTGGCCGTCACGTGTCTGCAACTGGGCTATCTGAATACGGAAGATGGCCTGGATGTTCCGCTGCGGGCTGCCGCTGAACGGGACCAAAGCCAGACAATTCCAGTCCATGACGTCCTCACCATTGTGCGCAGCCTGCTGCAACTGTCTCCCGCCAGCTTTGTCCGCGAGCTTACTCTGCCTGCCCTGCGTGATCCACGTTTTTAAACCGCAAGCGTCGCCACGTATTCACAAGGGGCATGGGACGATAAGGAAAGGAAAAAGCACTCTCTGCGGCTGATAGAGCACCTGGTGACGCTGAAAAATCCGCCCGCTCGCACCTGCCTTCAGGCACAAAGACATTCGGCATTCGGCATTCGGCATTCGGCATTCGAGAGCATTAAAACAAGAGCAACGCCTTCAGGCAATAGTGGTCGAGCAGGTCGAATCTATGCCTGCAAGCATAGAAAAAGGGAGTGTTTTCGCACTCCCTTTTTCTGCCTGTCTAGATGGAATAGCCTGTTTTTACAGACCTTGCACCACGTACATGGTCATTTTGGCCGCACCTTCACGCGCTTTACGGGCACGACGGTATTCCTCGGAATCATGGAAAGCCTGGGCCTGTTCCAGCGTGTCGAACTCCATGACCACGGTACGCAAAGGCGCATTGCCTTCCAGAGCGACCGTTTCGCCACCACGCACCAACACTTTCACATTGTGAGCTTTCAGGGCAAGGCTGGAAAACTCCTGGTACTGCTTGTACTGTTCGGGGTTGCTTACTTCGACATTCGCAATCAAATATGCAGGCATACTGTCTCCAAAACTATTTTTAATAGCCGTGCTGCAGGGCACCGCTGTTTTTAACAATCGAATCGATCTGTTGCAGCGTCCGCAGCAAATCTGACATCTGTGACAGGGGAACGGCATTGGGGCCATCAGACAAGGCCTTGTCCGGATTAGGATGAGTCTCCATGAACACGCCAGCCACACCTGCTGCAACTGCGGCACGCGCCAGCACGGGAACAAACTCACGCTGACCACCCGACGAGGTGCCCTGCCCACCCGGCAACTGCACCGAGTGAGTGGCATCGAACACGACCGGGCAATCCGTGGCGCGCATGATCGCCAAAGAGCGCATATCGGATACCAGATTGTTGTAGCCAAACGAAGCGCCACGCTCACAGACCATGATGGTGGAGCCATCACCGCCCATTTCCATTGCCGCTGCACGTGCTTTTGCCACCACCTGCACCATATCCTGAGGCGCCAGGAACTGGCCTTTCTTGATATTCACGGGTTTCAGGGTAGCGGCACAGGCTTGAATAAAGTCGGTCTGACGGCATAGAAAAGCGGGGGTTTGCAACACATCCACCACGGCTGCCACATCATCGACCTGATCTTTGTCGTGCACATCGGTCAGGACCGGCACTTTGTAGTGCGAGCGCACATCCGCCAGAATCTGCAGACCTTCCGCCATGCCGGGACCACGATAGGACTTATCCGAGCTCCGGTTGGCCTTGTCAAACGAGCTTTTGTAGATAAAGGGGATACCCAGAGCCGAGGTAATCTCGGCGAGTTGACCCGCTGTATCAAACGCCATTTGACGCGACTCAATCACACAAGGGCCAGCGATCAGAAAAAAGGGGCGATCCAGGCCAACATCGTAACCGCATAAATCCATAATAGACCTCGTTTCAGTATTGCTGCATTCTCCCACATTCCAGACAGCGATGCTGCATCACCGTGCAGCATACTTGTCTGCCTAAATGAAAAAGCCCGCATAGCGCGGGCCTTTTCAGTCATACCAAGTTATCAAGCCGTTTTTTTCTGGCGCTCCAGAGCAGCTTTGATATAGCTGGTAAACAGCGGGTGGCCATCACGCGGGGTCGAGGTGAATTCCGGATGGAATTGCACACCCATGAACCAAGGATGATCAGGCAGTTCCATGATTTCTGGCAGGTTCTCGGTAGGAGTACGAGCCGAGATTACCATACCCACTTCTTCCAGGCGCGGCACGTACAAGGTGTTGACCTCGAAACGGTGACGGTGGCGCTCGTTGACTTCTGGGCCATAAATGGCTTCAGCGCGCGAACCAGGTTTCACGGGGCAACGCTGTGCGCCCTTGCGCATGGTGCCGCCCAGATCGGAGGTGCCATCACGGTGTTCAATCTTACCTTCACGATCAGCCCATTCGGTAATCAGGGCCACTACCGGGTGCACGGCGGATGGATCGAACTCGGTGGAGTTCGCGCCCACCAGATTGCCCACATTGCGAGCAAACTCGACCACGGCCAATTGCATGCCCAGGCAAATGCCCAGGAATGGCACGCCGTTTTCACGAGCGTATTGAATGGCGCGAATCTTGCCTTCAGTACCACGTTTGCCAAAGCCACCTGGGACCAGAATGGCATCCAGACCTTTCAAGCAATCCGTACCTTCATTCTCGATCACTTCGGAATCCAGGTACTCGATATTGATACGGGTGCGAGTATGGATACCGGCATGAACCAGCGCTTCGCTTAGCGACTTGTAGGATTCGGTCAGGTCTACGTACTTGCCAACCATACCAATGCGTACTTCGTGCTCTGGATTCTCCTGTGCCTGGACCAAACGATCCCACATGGAAAGATCTGCCGGTGGAGGCGACAAGGCCAAGGCATCGCACACCAAGCTGTCCAGACCTTGCTTGTGCAGCATGGCTGGAATCTTGTAAATGGAATCCGCATCCCACACCGAAATCACGGCGTCCATGGGCACGTTGGAGAACAGCGAAATCTTGGCTAGCTCGTCATCAGGAATGACACGATCGGCTCGGCACAACAAAGCATGGGGGTGAATACCGATTTCACGCAGCTTTTGCACCGAGTGCTGGGTAGGTTTGGTCTTGAGTTCGCCAGCCGATGCAATGAAAGGCACCAGTGTCAGGTGAACAAAAGCGGTGTTGTTACGGCCCAGGCGTAGGTTCATCTGGCGGGCAGCTTCCAGGAAAGGCTGGGATTCGATGTCACCCACTGTGCCGCCAATCTCGACGATGGCAACATCAGCCTCGCCATTGTAGGCAGCCTTGGCGCCACGAATGATGAAGTCCTGGATTTCGTTGGTGATGTGCGGGATAACCTGCACGGTCTTGCCCAGATAATCCCCGCGACGCTCTTTGCGCAGCACGGATTCGTAAATCTGGCCCGTGGTGAAGTTGTTGACCTTGCGCATGCGAGCGGAAATAAAGCGCTCGTAGTGGCCCAGGTCCAGGTCAGTTTCCGCACCATCCTCAGTAACAAACACTTCACCGTGCTGGAAGGGGCTCATGGTGCCCGGGTCTACGTTGATGTAGGGATCCAGCTTGAGCATAGTCACGCGCAAACCGCGGGACTCCAGGATGGCAGCCAGGGATGCAGCCGCAATACCTTTGCCCAGGGAGGACACAACGCCTCCCGTTACGAATACATATTTGGTGGTCATTATAAAAGGCGCCTGAGGTCAAATCAGGCGATAGCGGGAAATTTGGATTATAACGGCAAGCGCCCATGCTTGGCGACCCGACAAGTGGCATTTCACAGCGGAAATACCACTTGTCCTTGCAACTATTGACAACAGCAGACGGTGCGATCAGATCGCCTGCGTCCTTTGCTCAAGCCATGTACGTGCCTCACCCTGAACACGGGGCAAGAGACGTTCGCGCACTTGCTGATGATATTCATTGAGCCACTGACGCTCGGCAGCGGTCAGTAGTGCGGCATCTATACAACGCGTATCAATGGGGCACAAGGTCAGGGTTTCAAAACGCAGAAATTGCCCGTACTCGCTGCGCATGGCTGGTACCGCCGCCACCAGATTCTCGATACGAATGCCCCACTGGCCGGGACGATACAAGCCAGGCTCGTTGGACGTAATCATACCGGCACGCATGGCCGAATGAGGTCCGATACGGCCTCGCCAGGAGATAGACTGCGGACCTTCATGCACATTCATGAAGTACCCCACGCCATGTCCGGTGCCATGACCGAAGTCCAGCCCCTGTTCCCACAAAGGCTGACGCGCCAGCACATCAATTTGCTGACCGGCAATGCCTTCCGGGAACACCAGCATGGACAAGGACACCATGCCTTTGAGCACCAGCGTGAAGTCACGAATCTGCTCGGCAGATACCTGCCCCACCGGCACCACTCGGGTGATGTCCGTCGTCCCCCCCTGATACTGCCCGCCCGAATCAATCAGCAGCAAGCCATTGCCATCAATACGGGCATGGGACTGCTGGGTAGCCTGATAGTGCGGCATGGCGCCATTGGCGTTATAAGCAGCAATCGTGCCAAAACTAGGGCTGACAAAGCCTTCCTGACGAGCACGGGCAGCGCAGATATGTTCATCCACATCCAGCTCGTTCACGTCGCTTTGCTGCTCAAACCAGGCAAAGAACTCGCATAAGGCAGCGCCGTCTTTTTCCATGGTTTCACGCACATGATCCAGCTCGGCATCGGTCTTGCAGGACTTGAGCAATTGAGCGGGATTGATGTACTCCACTACATTCAAATGTGCCGCCAGTTGCGCCGCCCAAGCCGTGGTCCGCGCCATATCCAGCAGGATAGGCATGGACGCGGGTAAAGCACGCATGAAGGACGACAACTCGGTATAGCCTTGAACTTGCACGCCGTCCAAAGCCAGCGCCTCCTGTATGCCTGCCGACAGCTTGTTGCTATCCACAAACAGAAATGCCTGATCCGGGCCAATCAACAAGTACGACAGGAACACCGGGTTATAGGACACATCACTGCCGCGCAGATTCAGGGTCCAGGCAATATCATCCAGTGCGCTCAGCAAATGCCAATGGGCGCCCTGCTCCTGCATGGCGGCCCGGGTGCTGCTCAAGTTTTCCTGACGAGTACGGCAGGCAAAAGGGGGCAGATGCTCCACCACCTGGCCAACAGGCGCAGCAGGCCGGTCCGTCCAGATCGGGCTGAGCAAATCGGCTTCCAGCACCCACTCCAGCTCCGGCGTGGCCTTTTGCCAGGCCAGCAGACTTTGTGCCGACACCGACTGGCTATCGAGCGCGACTCGCGACTGGGCAGGCAAATGCTCCGCCAGCCAATTGGCTGGCTCCGGCACGCCGACCTCGCCGGCACGTTGCAATTGAATGCCGCTGCCGTCCAGCTCCTTGGCTGCCTGCTCCCAATAACGGCTATCGGTCCACAAGCCAGCCCAATCGGCCGTCACCACCAAGAGCCCGGCCGATCCGACAAATCCGCTGAGCCACTGACGGCTTTTCCAGCGATCAGGCAGGTATTCAGACAGATGAGGGTCGGATGTAGGCCAGATGCTTGCCTGCACGGACTGAAATTGCATTTGTTCGCGCAGCGCCTGCAAGCGTGCGGCAACGGGGGGATGGGCCATGCCAACTTCCTTTACATAAACAGCGTTCACGCACCGATCAAACATAAAAAAAGCTCCGACTCGCGCCGAAGCTTTTTAAGCCAGAGAGACCGATCAGGCCACCGCACTGACGTCCAGCGGGACGCCTGTCTTGGACTGAATGTACTCAAGGCTGACTTCTGGTGCCAACTCAAGCAACTTTAAACCATTTTCCGTCACTTCCATCACTCCCAGATCGGTAATGATGAGGTCAACCACCCCCACGCCTGTCAGGGGCAAGGTGCAAGCAGGCAGAATTTTCAGGTCTTCCGTGCCATCTTTCTTGGTGGCCACGTGCTCCATCAGGACCACGACACGGCCAACGCCAGCGACCAGATCCATGGCACCGCCCATGCCCTTGATCATCTTGCCAGGGATCATCCAGTTGGCCAGATCACCCTTTTCCGACACCTGCATGGCGCCCAGAATCGCGATATTGATCTTGCCGCCACGAATCATGGCAAACGAGTCTGCCGAGGAAAAAATGGACGAACCGGGCAAGGTGGTGATGGTTTGCTTGCCAGCGTTGATAAGGTCCGCATCAATCTTGTCTTCGGTCGGAAAGGGGCCAATGCCCAGCAAACCGTTTTCCGATTGCAGCCAGACTTCAATGCCCTCGGGCACGTGGTTGGCAACCAGCGTAGGCAAACCAATACCCAGGTTGACGTAAAAGCCGTCCTGAAGCTCCAGGGCGGCGCGTGCCGCCATTTGATCTCTATTCCAAGCCATTATTATCTTGCCTCGCTAATCAGGAAGAACGAACGGTACGCTGTTCAATGCGCTTTTCAGGCTGTGCATTGAGCACGATACGGTGCACATAAATACCGGGCAAATGCACATCATCCGGGTCCAGGCTGCCGGTCTCGACAATTTCCTCGACCTCGACAATGGTGATCTTGCCAGCCATGGCCACGTTCGGGTTGAAGTTGCGCGCGGTCTTGCGAAACACCAGGTTGCCGCTGCGGTCGGCCTTATAAGCTTTGACCAGTGACACATCGGGCACCAGGGCCTCTTCCATCACGTATTGCTGACCGTTGAACTCGCGAATTTCCTTACCCTCAGCCACGATGGTGCCCACGCCTGTTGCGGTAAAGAAAGCAGGAATGCCTGCACCACCGGCACGCAACTTTTCAGCCAATGTGCCCTGAGGGGTGAAGTCCAGCTCCAGCTCGCCGGCCAAATACTGACGTTCAAACTCTTTGTTCTCGCCCACGTAGGAGGAAATCATCTTGCGGATCTGACGAGTTTCCAACAACTGACCCAGACCAAAGCCATCCACCCCGGCATTATTGCTAATGCAGGTCAGGTTTTTGACTCCGCTATCGCGCAGCGCAGCAATCAGCGCTTCGGGAATTCCGCACAAGCCGAATCCACCTACCGCGACTGTCTGTCCGTCGGCAACGACTCCCTGCAACGCCTCCTTGGCGCTTGGATAGACTTTATTCAATTGACTCTCCAATAACTCTTTAATTGGCCTAAACAGCAAACTTTGTCCAATAATGCCGCTATGCACCATAAGGTGCTATCAGGCATTCTACGACTTGACTACGCTTTCCGTATACGTAAAGCTTAACCCTGAAAAACCGAGTGTATCTGTTTACGCTCATCTTCGGTCCAAGGTTGAGAGCCACCTTGGGGGTTAATGGACACTAGCACACAGCGACCACGTGCATAAATGACATCAGCTTGATTTGCGTCACCTACAAAGACTTCCAGCTCAATGCTGCTGCCGCCGACTTTCAATAATTTATGCACAATCCGAACAGTCGCCGGATACAGAATCGAACGCAGGAAATCCAGGCTGGCATGAGCCAGCACCCCGGTACGTGGAGAAGGTGGCACCATGCCCAGCTTCATCATTAACTGAACACGCGCTTCCTCGATGTAGCGAAAGTAAACCGTATTGTTAACATGATTCATGGCATCCAGATCGCCCCAGCGCACGGCAATATCAAAAGTGGCTCCTGCACCAGAATCTACTACTTGTGTCATTACATGCTCTCCTTACTGATATTTACTGATGAACCCGGAAGCGGACGGACACCCCCCCTAGCCTCTGAACTCAAAACGGGATTGCTCAGACTACAATACAATCGACCGTACGCACAGTACACGAATTTCACCCGCCAACAATCAAGAACAAAGCGCTAAGCCGTAATAGGAGATCAGCAGCAATGTCTGAACGTGAATCGATGGAATATGACGTTATTATCGTCGGCGCTGGCCCTGCTGGTCTGGCCACCGCGATACGTCTTAAACAGCTCGCCCAAGAAAAAGAACAAGAAATCAGCGTCTGTATCCTGGAAAAAGGCGCTGAAGTGGGAGCCCATATCCTGTCCGGCGCCGTCATGGATACGCGCGCGCTGGACGAACTGTTGCCGGACTGGAAAGCGCAAGGCGCCCCCATTTCGGTAGAAGTGACCGAAGACAAATTCCTGTTCCTGACCGAAAAAGGCGCACGCAGCACTCCCATGTGGTTGCTGCCCGACTGCTTCAAGAACCATGGCAATTACATCGTCCGCCTGGGCAATGTCGTGCAATGGATGGGTGAACAGGCCGAGGCCCTGGGCGTGGATATATTCCCCGGCTTTGCCGCTGCCCACATTCTGTACGACGAGCAAGGCGCGGTACGCGGTGTTTTGACCGGTGACATGGGCGTGGCCCGTGACGGCACCCACACCTCCCACTACCAGCCTGGCATGGAATTGCTGGCGTCCTACACGATTTTTGCCGAAGGCTCGCGTGGTCACCTGGGCCGTGAGCTGACCGAACGCTTCAAGCTGGACGAATCCCGCAATGCACAAAGCTACGGCATTGGCATTAAAGAGCTGTGGGAAGTCGATCCGTCCCAGTCCCAGCCCGGTCTGGTGATTCACACCGCTGGCTGGCCTCTGGATTCAGACACCTACGGTGGCTCCTTCCTGTACCACCTGGATAACAATCTGGTCATGGTCGGGATGGTGGTGGGTCTGGATTATGCCAATCCCTGGCTGTCTCCCTTTGAAGAGTTCCAGCGTTACAAAACTCACCCTGCCCTGCGCGCCACATTTGAAGGCGGCAAGCGCATTGCTTACGGGGCTCGTTCCCTGACGGCCGGTGGTTTGCTGGCACTGCCCAAACTCAGCTTCCCCGGTGGCGCACTGGTCGGTTGTGATGCGGGCTTCCTGAATGCCTCACGCATCAAGGGTAGCCACGCTGCTATCAAATCCGGTTCACTGGCCGCTGAAGCCGCTTTCGAAGCCTTGCAAGCGGGTCGCAAGCAGGACGAACTGTCGCAATACGCCGAGAATTTCAAACAGTCCTGGCTGCATGAGGAACTGAACAAGGCCCGTAACTTCAAGCAATGGTTCAAGAAAGGTCGCTCGATTGCGTCCGTCATGACCTTTGTGGAGCAAGGTCTGCTCAAAGGCAAAATGCCCTGGACGCTACGTAACAACAAGCCTGACCACGCCTGTTTGCAGCCGGCAGCCGAATGCGCCCGCATCGACTACCCCAAGCCAGATGGCAAGATCACCTTCGATCGTCTCAGTTCCGTGTTTATTTCAAACACCAACCACGAAGAAGATGAACCTGTTCACCTGACGCTGAAGGATCCATCCGTGCCTGTAGCCGTAAACCTGGCTCGTTACGGTGGCCCTGAAGCCCGCTTCTGTCCGGCCGGCGTGTACGAGTTCATCAAGACCGAAACCGGCGACGACAAGCTGCAGATCAATGCACAGAACTGTGTGCACTGCAAAACCTGTGATATTAAAGACCCTACCCAAAATATCGTCTGGGTGCCTCCACAAGGTGGTGAAGGTCCGGTGTACAACGGCATGTAAAAATAACTCTGGCCTTGGCGATAACACCAAGGCCAGACAGTTTGATGCTGAAAAAAACCACCCACTGAACTGCACCCCAAAAGTTGGACATTGATCCGACCTTTAGGGTGTTTTTCATGGCGAAATACAATAGTCAGTTCACACGCGGGTGGTTTTTTTAAGTTCTTTTTGACTTGCGCGATCGGCTGGGCCAGTTAACGACAAACAGCCCCAGTAGAATCAGGCCAGTTCCCATCAACTCCAATTGAGTGGGCCATTCGTCCAGCAGCAGCCAGGCCAGCAGAACGGTCAGTGCAGGCACACCCAGGCTGGACATACCAGCCAAGGTCGCGCTGACGCGGCTGACCACCGCCATCCAAAGCAACCAACCCACGCCAGTGGCGATCACACCCAGATACAGCACACCGCTGAACATTTGCCACTCCATCACCAAAGAGCGCTGGGGGATCAAGAAACTCAAGGGTAGGACAATGACCACTCCCAAAAGGCATTGCCAGACTGTGGCGTTAAGCAGCTCAACACGATGACGTTCAAATAGCTGCTTGGAGTAAATTGCCCCCAAGGCCCAACTCACACCGCTGAGCGTTGCCAAAACAGAACCCAGTATGCCGCCCATTCCCTTCCAAGGCGCGATCAGGAGCATCAAACCCAAAATCGCAGGCACCATACCCATTACGTGGCGCTTTTGGGGACGCTGTCCCAACATGGGCCAGGACAGCAACAAGATCCAGATGGGCATGGTGTAAGCCAGGGCAACCATCTTGCCCGCCCCACCCACCTGCAAGGAAAACTGGCTAAGCAGCTGAAATCCAGTGGTCTGGAAAATGGCCACACCCAGACTCAGCTTCCAGGGTGTGGGCCGCAAATGTCCACCTTTAAGACGCAGCACCAACCATAAGAAAACGAATGCCACTGCATAGCGTGCTGCAATCAGATCAACTGGCCCGATGTAGAGGGTCATCGCCTTCATCACGACCCAGCTCATGCCCCAGGTCAGCACCACCAAACCCATCAGCGCCAAAGCACCCCTGTCTGCCTGCTGTTCCCCACTCAAACCTTTCCCCTTTTCTTTGAATTCATGGACCGATGTTTTGACCACGGACTCAATGCTAGGCTAATTCCGTATTGAGCAGGTCTCAAAGACACAATAATCAGAAGCAATAAAAAAACCCCTGGCTCCGGAAAGAAACCAGGGTCAAACAGGAACTACCAAAAAACTTAGTGTGCTTCGGACAACTGATCCAAAATTGCTGGGTTTTCCAGCGTGGATACGTCTTGCGTGATCGGCTCGTTATTGGCAACAAAACGCAGCAAACGACGCATGATCTTGCCCGAACGTGTCTTGGGCAGGTTCTCGCCGAAGCGGATCTCACGAGGCTTGGCGATAGGACCAATTTCCTTGCCTACCCAATTGCGCAGATCGGCGGCAACCTTGTCGGCCTCTTCCCCCGATGGCAGATCGCCATTGAGCACCACAAACGCCACAATGGCTTCACCCGTCGTTGGGTCAGGCTTGCCCACAACAGCCGCTTCAGCCACCAGTGGGTGGGCAACCAAAGCCGACTCCACTTCCATCGTGCCCAAACGGTGGCCCGAGACGTTCAACACATCGTCAATACGGCCCATGACCCAGAAATAGCCGTCGGTATCACGCTGCGCACCATCACCGGCCAGGTAATAGCCTTTGAGCTCAGGCGGAAAGTAGCTTTTCACGAAGCGATCCGGGTCACCCCAGATGGTGCGTATCATATTGGGCCAAGGTTTGCGAATGACCAGGAAACCGCCATTGCCGCGTTCGACCTCCTCACCTACCTCATCCACAATCGCCACATCCATGCCGGGAAATGGCAAACCGCAGGAGCCGGGTTTCAATGGAGTGGCGCCTGGCAAGGGAGTAATGACGTGACCGCCCGTTTCAGTTTGCCACCAGGTATCCACAATGGGGCAACGCTCGCGGCCCACATTCTTGAAATACCACATCCAAGCTTCAGGGTTGATGGGCTCGCCCACCGAACCAATAATACGCAGGCTATCCAGATTGTATTGTTTGGGGTGAATGGCCTCGTCCGCTTCGGCTGCCTTGGTCAAGGAGCGAATAGCGGTAGGTGCCGTGTAGAACACCGTCACGCCGTGGCGCTCAATCATGTTCCAGAAACGGCCAGCATCCGGATAGGTAGGCACGCCTTCAAACACGACTTGTGTCACGCCAGCGGCCAGAGGGCCGTAGGTGATGAAGGTGTGGCCTGTTACCCAACCGATGTCGGCTGTACACCAGAACACATCGCTGTCTTTGGCATCGAAGGTCCACTGTACGCTCAGCATGGCACCTAGCAGGTAGCCAGCCGAAGAGTGCTGCACGCCTTTAGGCTTGCCAGTGGAGCCAGAGGTGTACAGAACAAACAGAGGGTGTTCTGCATTCACGGACACGGCTGGGCAATCGCTGCTTTGGCCCTTGACGGCATCTTCCCACCACAGGTCACGGCCTTCGTGCCAGGCAACAGGCCCGCCTGTACGCTTGTACACGATAACGTGACGCACGGCTTCGCAGTCGCCTCCGCTCAGGGCTTCGTCAACTGCATTTTTCAAAGGGATGGCACGGCCACCGCGACGTTGCTCGTCAGCGGTAATGACCAAGGTAGCGCCCACGTCCACCGCACGTTCGTGCAGACTCTTGGCCGAGAAACCACCAAACACCACAGAGTGGGTAATACCCAAACGGGCACATGCCTGCATGGCCACAATGGCTTGCACCGACATGGGCATATAGATCAGGGCGCGTTCGCCGGTTTTGTAGCCCAGGGCTTTCAAACCATTGGCAAACTGGCAAACTTGTTCGTACAGCTCGCGGAAGGTCACTTTAGTGACTTCGCCACCGTCAGCTTCAAAGATCAGCGCGGTTTTGTTTTCGGTGGGTGTGCCCAGGTGCTTGTCCAGACAGTTAGCCGAGACGTTCAGCTCACCATCATGGAACCACTTGTAAAACGGGGGCTTGCTATCGTCCAGAACCTGGGTGAAAGGCTTGGTCCAGACCAGACGATCACGGGCCAACTCCGCCCAGTAGCCGGGATAATCCTGCTCGGCCTTCTGACAAAGCCCCTGGTAGGCTGCCATGCCAGCGATGCGAGCATCGCGTTCCAGATCCGGGAACACGGGAAATACCCGACTTTCCGACAGGACGGATTCAATAGACGTTGGACCGCTCATAGTTTGGCTCCTTTATTTTCCAGATTTGGTGTTTTTTTTGGGATGCGCAAGGGCAGCCCAGCTTAATTTTATATAAACGTAACGTGCCTTACTTACTCAATCCTGACAACTGAGATCGGCTTGATTCTTAGCCAAAATGCCACGCGGAAAATTCAAACGCGACAGGATCAGCAGGCCCGCCAGAAAAAACAATCCCGTGCAGGCCAGAGCCAAACGGTGGTTTCCACCACTTAGCCAAGTCACCAGACCATAAGACAGCGGACCACATACGGCAGCCAACTGAATGGCAAAGGTCCACAAGGCGAAAAACTCGGCCAAACGGCTCTTGGGTGCCAACAAGCCCACCATGGCCCGACCCGCACTTTGACTACTTCCTATACATAGCCCGGCAACGGCTGCTGCGGTCCAAAATCCGGCCAAAGAACGCGTACTGACCGCAATCCCCACCATGACTAGCCAAGCGCACAGCGTCAGTGCCAACGCACGCCGATGGCCAATGCGATCTTGTACATGGCCAAACAGCAACGCCCCCACCGCTGCCGCGATATTGACGGTAAAAATCAAGGCCATGGTTTGCGCCATCGTAAAGCCCATGGCCTCAGTGGCGTACACCGCTGACAAGGTAATAATGACGGCAATCCCGGCCTGATAGGCAGCACCGCACAACAATAAGGTGCGGAAATCGGGAAAATGCTGATGCACATCGCGCGCCGATGCAATCAAACGCGACAGCATGCCTTGCTGCTCTGCGCCACTAGGTGCACTGCGTTCGCGCAGAAACAAAAAAGAAGGCAAGGCCGACAGAGCAAACAAGGTAGCCGTAATCAAAGCAATGCCCGGTACATACTCCTGAGCCGTCCAGCCCTGCGACGTTGCCCAGGTCAAGAAACCGAGAGACAGCCCCAAAGCCAACATGCCCCCAAAATAGCCAAAACCCCAGCCCCAACCGGAGACTCGTCCCAAGGCGTCAGGCCGAGCGATTTCCGGCAAAAAAGCGCCGATAACGGACTCGCCTATGCAGTAGCAATAATTGGATAACGCAATGAAAACCAGAGCCCAGACAATGTCATTGGGGCCGGCCCAATACAACATCACGGTTGCCAACACGCAACCTATGGTGCTGCTAAACAAAAGCCGTCTTTTGCCTTGACGGGCATCGGCTTTTGCACCGAGTCCGGGCATGGTCAACATGATGCTTAAATACGAAGCAGACAAGGCCAAGGTCCATGCCAAGGTAGCCCAACTGCGGCCTTCAGCGATCACACCTACAAAATAGGCGCTGTAAACACTGGTCAAAATCACGGTGGTGTAGCCAGAGTTTGCAAAATCGTACATGGCCCAAGCCCACAACTCACGCAGCCGTACTCCTTCATTTAGTGCTTTCCCTAGGGCTTGTCCTATAAATCGCATCATTCAATCTCTATAAACAGTAAAACTTCGCTCTATTTCGGTTAATTTCCTGCAAGCCACCCAAAAGAGCACTGGACCCATGAACAGGGCTTGAAAACCGCTGCCAGCCACACTTTGCAACTGTATGATTCAATCGCAAAATACACTCCTACAATGCTTTACGGTGCAATTATCATCCGGTACACTGCTTAGCACTCAACGCACAGCAACGTTCGGCAAAGTATGGTGCTTTTAGCCATACTTACAGCCCTGATACCCATCAATTGCTGCTAATTTCAGCAAAAATAGGCATCAAGGTTGTGCTGCTGCCCACCAAGTCCTTAAAAAAGCCCTGGTCATGCCGCCACATTACCTGAATCCACCCGCACTTTTGCATATTACTTATCGCAGCGCCAAGTATCTTTTGTTAGCCGGTGCGCTAGCCTTAACCGGGTGCGCCACCACTGGAACTCAACAGTCCAGCCAGAACAAAGATCGTGCAGAGCTGGATCACGCTTACTACGCCGATTACGAATTCCAGACCGAGTCCGACCCGTTAGGTACGTATCTGGCCAATCGCGCTCGCAACGACATTAATATTGCGTATAGCAGCGATCGTCGCCAAGGGCGTACCGAAAGCCGCAGCAGCCGAAACGCTTCCTCTAACCATGGCTTGGCCACCACTGCCCTTAATTTTCTGGGCGTGAAGTACAGCTTTGGTGGCGACGCTCCCAGCACTGGCTTTGATTGCAGTGGCCTGGTGTCTTACGTCGCTGAAAAATCCCTGGGACTGAAACTGCCCCGCCAATCCAAAGACATTGCTAAAGAAGGCATCTCAGTTAACCGTAGCGAGCTGCGCAAAGGCGACCTGGTGTTCTTCAATACCCGTGGCGCTCGTTTCTCTCACGTAGGCATTTACTTGGGCGATGACAAATTTGTTCATGCGCCTCGCACTGGCGCCGTAGTACGCGTTGAGAGCATGCAAGTGGGTTACTGGAAAAAACGCTATAACGGTGCACGGCGTTTGGCCGCTGCCGATACCCAGCAATCCGAAGCCCGTCTGCGTAGCGTCAAGTAAAGACCGCCCTGCTGCCATTTCAGGCAATACACAAAAAAGCCACTGTGATGAAACAGTGGCTTTTTTTCTTACAGACTCCTTCTTTGCCCCAGTAAGTCATGCCGCCAATCTAGTGGCTCTTGGACTTACCGAGCGGACAAGACTCACAATAGCCGCATTGGGTTAAGGCTTGCTTCATACTGCAAACCGAGCGTCGGCAGGCGACCACTCGAATACCGGACTTCAAGGCAGCGGCCCGGAAGGTTTTCATGACGTTGTGACCCAGGAAATCGGTCAGGAGAATCAACAAATCGGTGCCCGAAGGCAACTGCAGGGTTTTTTTCTGATGCGCGGGATCACGCCCGCTAATATGGTGTTTGATCGAAATATTGTGGATCTTGAGCAGGTCGGGAATATTCCCCAGACGGTCTGCTCCAACCACGACTGCACTGACGTATTGAGACACAGAAAGCTCCATTGGCTAAGAAAGTTGGATAATGATAATCATTCTTATTATCATAGTCAATTGAGCCGATAGCTTGTTTCAATTTTTACTTATAACCTTCGACCATAAGTCTTACCAACTTTGCAATCATCCGCTGGCAGCACAAACAAGAAGAGCCACCGTGTGATCACGATGGCTCTGTTACCAGCCCAACAGCCGCTGCTTTACAACGGGCTACCAGTCTGCTTTTCATCCAGAGCGCTAAGCACCACATCGCGGGTTAATTCCGGTGCCAACATCTCTAGCAACTCGAAAATGTAGTCACGTAAGAAGGCCCCGGCTTTCACCGCTACCTTGGTATGGTGCGCGCCGAACAAATGCCCTGCTGGCAGGCCTACCAAACCCTTGTCACGACGCGGATCGAACGCGATGCCTGCGATGATACCGATACCCAGACCGACATCAACGTAGGTCTTGATCACGTCAGCGTCAATCGCCTCCAGCACAATGTCCGGAGTGATGCCGTGCTTGGCAAAGGCTTCATCAATCGAACCACGACCCGAGAAGGCATGGTCGTAAGTCACGATGGGATATTGCGCCAGGGTTTCGATGGACAGTTGCTTGTTGGCAGGCAGATCAGCCAACGGATGATCCGGCGTCACCACCACCGTGTGCTCCCAGGTGTAGACCGGCAACGCGACCAGGCCCGGCGTCAAGGCCAGGGTTTCAGTTGCAATCGCAACGTCGGCCTGCTCGTGTAGCACCATCTGGGCCAGCACGGGTGGACTACCTTCCGCCAAGGACATATGGACCTTGGGAAAGCGACGACGGAATTCAGGGATCACCTTGGGCAGCAAATATCGTGCCTGGGCATGGGTACAAGCAATGACCAAAGTGCCCTCATCGCGGCGGGCGAAGTCGTCGCTGACACGCTTGAGGTTGTCGATCTCGCGCATGATGCGGTCAATCACCTCGGCGACGGCTTCGCCCGGTCGGGTCAGGCCCTTAATGCGTTTTCCATGACGTTCAAAAATCTTGATGCCCAGCTCATCTTCAAACTCGATGATCGCCTTGGACACCCCCGGCTGGGAGGTATAAAGCGAACGAGCGGCTTCAGTCAGATTGAAGTTACGTCGGATGGTCTCTCGGACAAAGCGGAATTGTTGAATATTCATATGTTAATAGCCCCAGGTACAGGACTATTATATGTAATAAGAAGCAGCCCGCTTATTGCATTAAGTTATATATATAGATGCAACCATTACGTCATGCTGATGGTTGTATTCATTGTATTGGCGTGAGCCTGCCAGCGAGCCGTAACGGTTTTGGTCTGTGTCCAGAACTGAACAGCCTGTTTGCCGTTCGGGCCCAAGTCACCCAACTTGGACGCACGCGAACCCGTGAAGCTGAACCAGGCCACCGGCACAGGGATGGGGATATTGATACCAATCTGGCCTACGTCGATACGGTTCTGGAAGTAGCGCGCATGGCCGCCATCCTGGGTGAAGATGGACACGCCATTACCATTGGGGTTGCGGTTGATGAACTGCACCGCTTCTTCCAGGGTGTTGACACGCACAATGCACAGCACAGGCCCGAAGATTTCTTCTTCGTAAATGCGCATGTCGGCTTTCACATCATTGAAGATGGTTGGGCCTACAAAGTTGCCGCTTTCATAACCTGGCACCTTCACGCCACGGCCATCGAGCAAGAGGCTGGCACCTTCCTGTACCCCAGCTTCAATCAAGGACTCCACACGCTGACGAGCACGTGGCGAGACCAGTGGGCCCAGATCGGCCTGACGATCAGTACCGACATTGACCTTCATGGTTGCGGCACGCTTGACCAGCTCATCGATCCACTCGCCGGTTTCACCAACCATGACGGCCACCGAAATCGCCATGCAGCGCTGGCCTGCCGCACCAAAAGCAGCACCCAGCAACTGGTTGATCGCTACATCACGATCGGCATCTGGCATCACGATGCAATGGTTTTTAGCACCCATCATGGCTTGCGAGCGCTTGCCTGCCTCCGTCGCACGACGGTGGATCTCGGTGCCGACAGCAGTCGAACCAATAAAGGACACGGCTTTGACTTCGGGGTGAGTGACCAAGGCATTGGCAATCTCTGCACCGCCGTGAACCACGTTCAGCACGCCTGGCGGCAGACCGGCTTCCAGAGCCAGCTCGGCCAGCATCAGACTGGCGCTAGGATCCTGCTCGGAAGGTTTGAGCACGAAGGTATTACCGCAAGCCACGGCCAGCGGGAACATGAAGCAAGGCAGCATCACCGGGAAGTTGAATGCGGTCACGCCTGCACACACGCCCAAGGGTTGGATCAGGGTGTAGACATCAATACCACCTGCGGCGTTTTCTGCATACTCGCCCAACTGCATCGAAGCAATGGAACACGCGTATTCGATCACCTCCAGGCCACGGCCTACTTCACCTTCAGCATCGGGCATGGTTTTGCCGTGCTCACGCGAGATGGCCTCAGCCAGCTTGGTACTGTTTTCACGCACCAGACGCTGCAGATTCAGCATGACGCGCATGCGAGCGCCCTGGCTGGAATGGCGCCAGCTTTCATAGGCTTTGGCCGAGCTGGCAATAATGGTCTCCAGCTCTTCCATTGTGGCGTAAGGCACTTGGGCCACCACTTCCTGGGTGGCTGGATTGAGCACATCGTCCCAACGGGTGCTCTTGGATTGAACATGTTGTCCATCGATCAGCAAAGGTACACGAACCACTTCCGTCATAGCATGTCTCCAATGAATTGCTCAGGCGGCTAAGCCTTATTTGTTATCCCACTTGTATGAGGGTTCTCATCGAGTGTAGAAGCCTCAAGACCCGTTTACCATGATGAAAAATGCACAGGAGCTGGGCATTTATGCACAAGTCTTTTTCAAGGCGGGCTCATCACGATGGACTGGGATAATCTGCGTTATTTTCTGGAAGTGGCTCGCTGCCAACGAATCAGCGTCGCGGCCCAGCGGCTGGGCGTGCAACACAGCACCGTAGCCCGCCGTATCCAAGCCTTGGAGCAGGAATTGGGCTTGCGCCTGTTTCACAAGTCCACCGTCAGCGGCTATAGCCTGACCAGTGAAGGGCTGAATCTGCAGCAACGCATGGAGCCAGTAGAAAACCGCTTGCTGGCGGCACGAGATGCGATTACCGGCAAGGCCAGACCTTTGACAGGTAAGCTGCGCCTGGGCTGCACCGAAGCCTTCGGCAGCTATGTACTGACACCCTTACTCAGCATTTTTCAGACTCAGTATCCGGAGTTGACTCTGGAGCTGCTGCCCGTGCCCCGGCCTATCAGCCTGTCACGTCGGGATGCGGACTTGGCCATTGCACTGGAGCGCCCCCAGCGTGGGCCGTACTGGTGCACGCGTCTGGCGGATTACAGCTTGCGACTCTATGCCCATCAAGATTATTTGAATAGCCACCCCCCCATAGAAAACGTGCAAGATCTGTCTCGGCATCGCTTTATTGCCTATGTAGATGATCTGGTGTTCAGTGACAGCCTGCGCTACCTGGAGGAAATTGTCCGATCTGCCGCCGTGCGCTTTCGTAGCACCAGCGTGATTGCGCAATATCAGGCTACCTTGCAAGGACAAGGGATTGCCGTGCTGCCCTGCTTTTTGGCGAAAACCGATCCACGCTTGCGCTGTGTTCTGCCCGATCAGGTGGAGTTGCGTCGCCGCTTCTGGATGTTCTGCCATGAAGAGCAACGTCAAAATCCCAGCCTGACCCGGTTGTGGCACTTTCTGAAGCAGTCGGTGGAAGAGCGACAAGATTTGCTGGATGGGGCTTGAGTAGCCGAATCAGTCAAATAGTGACTGGCACAAAAAAGGGGCATCACGCCCCTTTCTTCTATCAAGTTGTCGCTGGCGGTTTAGGAGCCTTGATGCGCAATTTACGCCACATCATAAAGACCATGATCAGCAAGAAGATTGCATGGACCAACCACAGACCAACCTCAAAGCCCAACTGCTCATTGCGTATCCAGCCACGCGACAGGTTGATCAGGTTCATATACAACAGTCCGACCAGACCCGCCACCAGAATATTGCCCGACCGACCCATACGCGGGTTCACCGCCCCCAAGGGGATTGCCAGCAAAGCTAAATTCAATGCCGCCAACGGCAAGGCCAAACGCCACATGATCTGCGAGCGTGACTCGGGATTGTCATCACTGAATAACAACGTGGTTTGGCGAGCCTTGATCTGCTGCTCGGCACGGGCACGGATGGTTTCTGCAGTGTTGCCCGCGTCACGGCTTTCCAGACGCATGCCATAGCTTTCAAAGTCCACCATGCGGAACTCGGCCTGACCGGGCTTCAAGTCATAGCGATGGCCTTCGCTCAAGACCAGAAAACGATCGCCATTGGGCTGCTCTTCCATGCGGGCGCTTTGCGCTGTCACAATGCTGAGCCACTGCGGGTCGATCACACGGGCAATCACATTGCCCAGCTCGTCTCCTTCTTTTTCCGGGGAATCCGCGTAAAACACACGGGCGCCGTCATCGGACTCAATAAACTGCCCGGCAGTGACTTTGCTCAGGTCCGAACGCTGCTCAAAACGCTGGCGGTATTCGGCAATCTGACGATAAGCCCAGGGCGAAGCCTGCAAGGTCAGTACGGCAATCAGAATCGCAACCGGCACCGCGCATTGCAAAACGGGGGTGATCCAGTTTTTCAAGGACAGGCCACTGGCGAACCAGACCACCATTTCGGACTCTCTGAAACTGCGTGTCACCGTCGTGAGCACGGCAATGAACAGGGAAACAGCCAGAATAATCGGCAAGGCGGTAATACTGGAAAAGGCGGCCAGACCCAGCACCACGTCAGGGCCAATCGTGCCATTGGCCGCTTCGCCTAACAAACGCACCAGAAGTACACTAAGCCACACAATCAGCAAAGTGGACAGTACAACGCCACTGTGACTTAAGATTTCGGATACCGCAGAGCGTTTAAATAGAGACATATGAGAATTTGCGAGATAATCGCAGGTACGATTTGCGACACACTGAGGATAGTTGAATGGAATTTAGCACACAGACATCCGCTTCTTTGCACCAAATTAAGACGGCCGCACTAGGCGTTGGCGTCTTTGCCGAGGGCATTCTAAGCCCTGCAGCGGAACTTATCGACCGCGCCAGCAACGGAGCGGTGAGCGCTGCTGTCAAAGCCGAGTTTAAAGGCAAGCCCAATACCCACCTGGTGCTGCGCAATCTGCCTGGCGTTAAAGCCGAACGCGTTATTTTAGTCGGCTTAGGCGCTCAAGAGGAATACAAAGCAGCAACTCATACGCAAGCCCAGGCCTGCCTGGCTTCTTACTGCCTGAAAGCAGACCTGAAAGAAGCCGTTTCGGCCCTGGCCAGCATCGATTGCAAAGGCACCACCTTGCGCAGCCGTGCCCAGGATGCAGCCGTCGCAGTATGCCGCGCCAGCTACCGCTACACGGCAACACTGAGCAAACCGGAACCCGCCCCCCAGCTAAGCCAGTTCCTGCTGTGGACGGCCCGTACCCAAGCCAGCGAAGCCAAGGCCGGTCTGGAACAAGGTCAGGCTATTGGTAACGGTGTGAACCTGACCCGACTGCTGGCTGACCTGCCCGGCAATATCTGCACCCCCACTTATCTGGGCAAAACGGCCAAACAGTTGGCCAAGGAGTTCAAGACGCTGAAAGCCGAAGTGCTGGAGCGCAAGCAGATTGAAGCCTTGAAAATGGGCTCGTTCCTGTCCGTTGCCAAAGGCTCGGATGAACCCCCTGCATTCATCGTGTTGCGCCACACCCCCAACACCAAGACCAAACACGAAGACGGCCCTATCGTTCTGGTGGGTAAGGGTCTGACATTCGACTCGGGCGGTATCTCCATCAAGCCAGCCGGCAATATGGACGAGATGAAGTACGACATGGGCGGTGCTGCCAGCGTTCTAGGCACCATGCGTGCCATTGCCGAGCTGAACATCGACCGCGAAGTGATTGCCGTGGTGGCTTCGTGCGAGAACATGCCTAGCGGCCGCGCCAACAAACCAGGCGACGTCGTGACCAGCATGTCAGGCCAGACCATCGAAATCCTGAACACGGACGCCGAAGGCCGTCTGGTCCTGTGCGATGCCCTGACCTACGTCGAACGATTCAAACCCGCCGCCGTCATCGACATGGCTACTCTGACCGGCGCGTGCGTCGTCGCGCTGGGCCACGTCAACACGGGCCTGTTCTCCACCGACGACGACCTGGCCGACGAGCTGATGCAAGCGGGCAAGCAAACGGGCGACACGGCATGGCGCATGCCCATGGACGATGCCTACCAGGAGCAACTGCGCTCGAACTTCGCCGACATGGCCAATATCGGTGGCCCACCCGCCGGTTCGGTCACCGCCGCCTGCTTCCTGTCCCGCTTCACCAAAGCGTACCGCTGGGCTCACCTGGACATCGCTGGCACCGCCTGGCGCAGTGGCAAGGACAAGGGCGCCACCGGCCGTCCCGTACCTTTGCTGGTTCAGTACTTGCTTAATCAGTGTCGCTAAGCATGAGTCGCGTCGATTTTGCTTTCGGCGCACCAGATCGCTTGCGTACGGCCTGCGAGGTCGTACGCAAGCATTACGAAGCGGGCCGTCAGGTGGTGGTGTATCTGTCCGATGCCCGCCAACTTGCTCGCTTCGATCGGCTGCTCTGGGGGTTTGAATCCACGGCCTTTGTGCCACATGTGGGTGTAGAAGACCCTTTGGCAGCCACCACCCCGGTTTTGTTGACCAGCGCCGCCCCCGTGCCCACTGATGAACAAAGCTGGCTCTTGAATCTGGATGCCCAATGCCCGCCCGGTTTTGAACAATTTGCGCGTATTTTGGAAATTGTGTCCGAACGGGAAGCTGACCGTACCCAGGCCCGCGAACGCTGGCGTGTGTACCAGACACAGGGATGCCAGGTACATGCCCACAAACTGAGGGCTTGAATAATAAAGAAGATTCTTGATTATTCAGGTAATTGTCAGTTATCCTTGACCACTGATCTCTCTGTATTCTAAGGACTCATCATGAGCGAATTTCGTCAATCAAGCTTGCCTGAGCATAACGGCACCCTGGGCACCCAGTCGCTGATTGCTCGCAATCGCGTCCTGCGCAACACCTACTGGCTGCTGGCCTTGTCCATGATTCCCACCGTGTTGGGAGCCTTGCTGGGTCTGTCGGCGGGTATTAACCGGGTAATGGGCGCCAGCCCAGGCCTGAGCGCCATTGTTTTCCTGGTCGGTGCCTTTGGCCTGATGTTCTTGGTCGAAAAGAACAAGAACAACTCAATGGGTGTTGTCCTGCTGATGGCCTTCACCTTCTTCATGGGCATCATGCTGTCGCGTCTGCTGGGCTTTGTCCTGGGCATGGGTAATGGCGCACAACTGATCATGCTGGCCTTTGGCGGTACCGCCGCAGTCTTTGGCACCATGGCAACCATTGCCAGCACCACCAAACGTGATTTCTCCGGTATGCAGAAGTTCCTGTTTGTCGGTGCCGTCATTTTGCTGGTTGCGGCTCTGGCCAATATCTTCCTGCAACTGCCTGCGCTGATGCTGACCATCTCCGTGATGGCTATCGGTATCTTCTCGGCTTTCTTGCTGGTTGATCTGCAGCGCGTCATCAACGGTGGCGAAACCAATTACGTATCGGCCACCCTGGCAATCTACCTGGACGTCTACAATATTTTCAGCAACTTGCTGATGCTCTTGGGCATACTGGGCGGTAACCGCGAATAAGATCACGAACCCGCCTCCCCCAAGCCCCCTTTCCGAAGGGGGCTTTTTTATTGCCGGCTGATTCAAACGCCTTAGCTTGAAAACCCACGTATCCCCCCTCATCTGCGTGATCTTGCTCTAAGCGTGAAGTGATACCCTCAGACCTGATTAACGTTCCGACGAATCACCCTGATGAAGCGCCCTGTTTTTCGTGTCCTGGATCAGACGCGCGGGTATAGTAAACCTTGTAAAAAATTTCCCCTCTGGAGAACACTGGTGGCAGTCTTTGAAACTCAACACATCGTCGACAATCTGCGCGGGGCCCGCGAAGAATGGCGACAGGCGCATCAACGCTTGAACGAGCTTGAAGGCCAGGAATTTCCATCCGTCCAGGCATTGATTCAAGTCACCGAGCAGCTCAAAGGCATTTTGTTCCCAATGCGTCTGGGTAGCCCGGAACTGCGCCGTGAGTATGAAGACCACTTTGTCGGCCACCACTTGGGCCAAGCTCTCAACACCCTGCTGCAACAAGCTCGGATCGAGCTACAACGCGCTGCTCTGCTGCGCGGCGACCAACATGACCGTCAGACCATTGAGGAACAGGCTCACAAAGCCATTCAGGCCTTTGCTGACAAACTGCCAGACTTGCGCCGCACCCTGGACCTGGATGTAGTCGCCGCCTATCAAGGCGACCCGGCTGCCCGCAACGTCGATGAAGTGCTTTTGTGCTATCCCGGCCTGCTGGCCATGATTCACCACCGCATCGCCCACACCCTGACCAATTTGGGTCTACCGCTGACCGCCCGCATTATTGCCGAACTGGCCCATAGCCAGACCGGTATTGATATTCACCCCGGCGCACAAATTGATCACTCCTGCTTCATCGACCACGGCACTGGCGTTGTCATTGGCGAGACGGCCATTATCGGCAAACGGGTTCGGATTTATCAAGCCGTCACCCTGGGTGCCAAACGCTTTAGCAAGGACGAGAAAGGTTTGCTGCTCAAGGGCCAGGCCCGTCACCCGATTGTGGAAGACGATGTCGTCATTTACGCTGGCGCCACGATACTGGGTCGCGTCACACTGGGAGCAGGCTCCACGATTGGCGGGAATGTCTGGATTACGGAAGACGTACCGGCTGGTTGTTCGGTGACCCAGGCAAATCTGTTGCGCAATCAACCTGACTGTCCCGAGACACTGCGCTAAGCGGCATATTTGGGCCACGCAGGACAAGCTCCGGTGCCTCCCGGACGATCTCTCCAAGAAGATTTTCATAGTCAAAAAAACGACTCCCGATATGCCCCCCTTTGAAAACCGGATAGCAACCCGAGTTTTTCGGGGGTTATGACAGGAGTCGTTTTTTTAAGAGTCCGCCACACTCAAGAGAAGCCCTCAAAACGTCTTGTTCGGCGCAGACAACCTTGGGTACTAAGCAGACAGGATTCACGCCTTGAGAGGCGGTACAGGCGGTCCAGGCCGCCACATCTTGATAAGCCCTTCCAAAGCCATCAAGGCGATGGCAATCCAGATCGGAATATAAGTCCACCACTGATTCACGCTCATGGGTTCGTCCAGCAGCAAATACGCCACCCAGAACAAGAGCACCGGCTCCACATAGCCCAGGATGCCAAACAAAGCCAAAGGCAGCTGACGGCTGGCAGACAGATAGCTGACCAGCGCAACCGAGCTGATCAGACCCAGGACCGGGACCTGCCACAGCAAGCGCGGCTCATTGCCAAACAGGCCCCACATCTGCGTGTCTTGGACAAAAAGCAACCAGCAGGCGGGCAAGAACAAGAAGCTGAGGTCAAACCACAGCGAAGCCAGCGAACCCAGGCGCAGGTAACGGCGCAACATGAAATAAGGCGGATAGCCCAGGACCACCACTGCTGTCGCCCAGGACACACTCCCTACGCGGAACAGCTCATGCAGCACGCCTAAGCCCGCCAGCACAACTGCAATCCACTGGATAGTACTCAATCTATCTTTGTAGATCACCCGTCCTACCAGCACCATCACCAACGGCAGCAGGAAGTAGCCCAAGGACACGTCCAGCGCCATCTGGTGCAAAGGTGCCCAGACAAAAATCCAAAGCTGCACCCCGACCAATACAGCCGCCAGCAAGAGCAGCGCAAAATAGCGCCAATTACCGGGCCAATGCCGTAGAACCCAACGCACTTCCCGCCAGCGCCGTGCACGGGTGATCACCAACGCCAACGCAGGCAGGCCCAGCACAATACGCCAGGCAAAAATCTGCTCACCACTGAGCGGATGCAGCACGGTGGCGTAATAGTACAAGCAAGCGAACAATGCTGAGGCTAGAACCGACAGCAAAACACCTTGCTTCATGAGTGTGCCTCGTCCATTTTCTGACGCCGCAAATAAGCCTGTCCCACACTGAACAAACGATCACGCTTTAACAAAGTATGCGTATCCAGTGCCTGCGCTTCGGGCGTCAGCATCAAAGCGGGCAAACCATCCAGCAAACGCTGCATCAAGTCCGGATGCGCGGCCATATACAAAGCTAACAACTGATCCGGCTCCCACAGGCTGATCCCTAGGCGTCGCAGCTCGGAGCGATTAAAGTCTTTCAGATTCCGGGTCAGGATACCGACTGGCTGATCAGGATAACGCTGCTGCGCCAGACGGGCAGTGGCGATCACATGCCAGTCCTTGACATCGGAATAGCGCAAATTCTTCTTGAACTCGCTACTGTCGCCTAAATCGGCTTCAGGGTAACGCTGTTGCAGCTCTTCCCACTGCTCCTCGATGGAGAGGGGCATAACTTTCCACAGGCGGCCCGCATTACGACGCCACTCATCGCCAATGACGGGACTCCAGACAGGTTTGAACAGTTGCTCATCGGCCAGGGCCAGGAGCAAGCGACGCAGAACGTTGGAGATCAGGACGCAGGTATCCAGAACCAGCACGGAAGGAAGGGAGACGGCCATATCAATAGCGTTGCAACTGCATAAGGACGGATCGGGTATGCAAGGGGCGGCCCAGCAGACTGTTCAAGCGTTCACGCAAGCGTATGCGCAATTCCGGCTCACTGACTGGATCGTTGAAATCAGGTGTGGCCTCATCAAAGCCATAACCTGTTTCGGTCAGCAGCACCCACTCAAAACGCCGCAAGGCCCCCGCCACAGGCGGACGAGGAATCTGTGCCAAATGCACCAGGGCTTCTTCGTAAGCATCGAACAAAACGGGGTGCGGGTCCTCACGCGGCAACAAACGAATCAATAATTCATTCATGTACCAGGCCGACATCAGGGCGCGGCCTTTCAAAGGGCGAATCCCGGCGCAATCCGCCCGCGTCAGTGTCTTGACTTCATTCTTGCCCGACCAGGCCAACAATAAAGGCTGAAACACAGACAAAGCAGGCCGCAAAATAGAATGCGGCCTTTTGGCGCCTTTAGCGACCATCGGCACCAGCCCGTGGTTACGCGTAAAGGCATGACAGATCAGAGACGTTTCACGCCAGGCACTGGTGTGCAGTATGTAGCCCGCTTCGTCCTGATAGCGATGACGGGGATTACTCATACCCCAGGTCGCGCAGGACCGCTTCACGATCAGACCAGCCCTTACGCACCTTGATGTACACATCCAGGAACACAGGCTTGTCGATCAGCTTGGCAATATCTTGGCGAGCCTCAGTCGCAATGCGTTTCATGTGCATGCCGCCAGCACCCAACAGAATCGGACGATGGCTTTCGCGTTCCACCACCACGCAGGCGGAAATACGGGCACCCTGCTCGTTTTCGTCCCACTGCTCGATGACCACGGTACAACCGTAAGGCAGTTCATCACCTACCAGACGGAAGATCTTCTCGCGCAGCAGCTCCGAGGTAATGAAGCGCACCGAGCGGTCGGTAATGGTATCCGCGTCGAACATGGCCTCGCCTTCAGGCAAACGGGAGGCGATCTCGTCCAGCAAGGGGTCCAGTTGCAGGCGCTTGGCCGCGCTGACCGGAATCACGGCACCGTATTCGAATTCCTGCGACAGGCGGGCGATATAGGGCAGCAAGTCATTCTTGCTCTTGAGCGCATCAACCTTGTTGATGACCAGAATGGTCTTGCCGCCTTTAGGCAGCATGGGCAGCAGCTCGGCATCCGAAGCGGACCACTTGCCAGCCTCGACCACGTGCACCACCACGTCCACATCGGCCAGCGCCTGGGTAACAACACGATTCATCATGCGGTTCATGGCCCCGCCGTGCTTGGTCTGAAAGCCGGGGGTGTCCACAAATACCATTTGATCGTGGTCACGCGTCAACACGCTGTTGATGCGGTGGCGCGTAGTCTGCGCCTTGCGCGACACAATCGAAATCTTGCTGCCGATCAAAGCATTGGCCAGCGTGGACTTGCCGACGTTCGGTCGTCCGATAATAGCCACGAAGCCGCAGCGAAAAGGGGTCTGTGTCATTCTGCTTCCTGCGACACTGCCACAGGCAGTGTCAATTGTGAGGGGCGACGATGGCGACTGGCGCGCGTCGTCTTGGCTGGAAATTCAGCTTGTAAAATAGCAATGGCCTGCGTTGCGGCGGCTTGTTCAGCCGCACGACGGCTGCTGCCACTGGCACGGACATGGATGTTGAGCTTGGCGATCGTGCATTCGATATCGAAAAGCTGATCGTGGGCTGCGCCATGCGTGGCCACCACGGTATACAGCGGCAAATCCAGCTTGCGACCTTGCAGCAGCTCCTGCAGCAAGGTTTTGGGATCTTTCCCCAAGGTTTTGGGGTCCACATCAACCAGCATGGGTTCATACAGCTGAGTGATGACGGTTTGGGCCTGTGTGAAACCCGCGTCTAGAAAAACAGCGCCAAAAATCGCTTCCAGCGCATCCGCCAAAATGGAAGGACGGCGGAAACCACCGCTTTTCAGTTCCCCTTCTCCCAGACGCAAATAATCCGACAAACCCAGACGGGTTGCAATTTCAGCCAGCGCAGCCTGTTTGACCAGATTCGCTCGCAGGCGCGACAAATCGCCCTCATCAATGCGCTGAAAGCGGTCAAACAACAAGGCCGCAACCGTGAAGTTCAGAACCGAATCGCCCAGGAACTCCAGCCGCTCGTTATGACGAGCGCTGTGGCTACGATGGGTCAAGGCCTGCTCCAGCAGGCCGATGTCTTTAAAGGAGTAGCCGATAGCGGCTTCAAGCAAAGCAAGACGTTTCATTAATGGAAGCGACCTATACGGCTAAGTTCGCGGAAATTCATCCAGATAAAGAAGGCGCGTCCCACAATATTCTCATCGGGCACAAAGCCCCAATAACGACTGTCCAGACTATTGTCGCGATTGTCTCCCATGACAAAGTAGTTGCCATCAGGCACCACACACGAAATGCCATTGGAAAAATATTCACAAGAATCACGATGGGGGAAGGCCACGATGGGCATCAAACCCTGAGGCGCAGTTTTGTTCAGCAAGATGTTGTGCTGCACCTTGCCCAGCTCTTCCAGATAACGCCCAATGTAAGCGGAGCGATCCGGTTCGTAGTAATCACCACTGCGCACTTGGGTAAAGACCTGACCGTTTACGGACAACACCTTGTCGCGATACTCCACACGGTCACCGGGCACGCCGACCACGCGCTTGATGTAGTCCACGGACGTATCCACGGGGTAACGAAACACAATCACATCGCCACGCTCGGGATGCCCCAAAGGAACAACCTTGGTGCCACTAACAGGCAGACGAATACCGTACTCGTATTTGTTCACCAAAATCAGGTCGCCATTTTTCAGCGTCGGCAACATCGAGCCCGACGGAATGCGAAATGGCTCGATAATGAACGAGCGCAAGACGAATACAAACAAAATGACTGGGAAAAAGCTGACGCCATATTCAATCCACCAAGGCATACGGTTGGCCTGGTCATACGCATCCTGGCGCAGTTGCTGTAAATGCTCAGGGTCTTGAGCTGCCGTTTCCGGTATTGCTTGCATCGCGGCCCGCGCACGCGCCAGACGGCGGGAACGCAGGAAGAATCGATCCAAACACCAGATTACGCCGGTCAGTATTAGCAGTACAAACAAAATCAGAGCGAAATCCCAGCTCATCGGTTTCCTTTAAAGAAATTAAGGCAGTCCTGGCTGTAGTCGGCTTGGGGTGCCGACTACAGCATTACTTATCTTCGACCTGCAAAATTGCCAAAAAGGCTTCCTGCGGAATTTCGACGTTCCCAACTTGCTTCATCCGCTTCTTACCCGCTTTTTGCTTCTCAAGCAGTTTCTTCTTGCGAGAGATATCACCGCCGTAACACTTGGCCAGCACGTTTTTACGCAATGCCTTGACGTTCTCGCGAGAAATAACTTCGGCACCAATGGCGGCCTGAATAGCAATATCAAACATCTGGCGCGGGATCAAGGAGCGCATCTTGGCGACCACTTCGCGTCCACGGTAACGGGCATTGCTACGGTGCACAATCATGGACAAGGCATCGACACGGTCGCCGTTGATCAGGATATCCACCTTGACCACATCGGCCGAACGGTATTCCTTGAACTCGTAGTCCATGGAAGCGTAGCCACGCGATACGGACTTGAGTCGGTCAAAGAAGTCCAGCACGATCTCAGCCAGGGGCATTTCATAGACCAGATTCACCTGACGGCCATGATAGGTCATATTTAACTGCAAACCGCGCTTGGCTGTACACAGGGTCATGACCGGGCCCACGTATTCCTGTGGCATTAGCAGCGAAACCACAACAATAGGCTCGCGCACGTCTTCGATATGGGACACCTCCGGCATGCGGGAGGGGCTCTCAATCATCAGGACTTCGCCATCACGGCGCTCGACCTCGTACACCACCGACGGCGCGGTAGTGATGATGTCCATATCAAATTCACGTTCCAGACGCTCCTGGACGATTTCCATGTGAAGCAGGCCCAGAAAGCCGCAACGGAAACCAAAACCCAGCGCCTGAGACACTTCGGGCTCAAACATCAGGGAGGAATCGTTCAGCTTGAGCTTTTCCAGGGAATCGCGCAGCTGGTCGTACTCACTGCTTTCCACCGGGTACAAGCCGGCAAACACCTGAGGTTTCACTTCTTTAAAGCCAGGCAGCGCCTTGTCCGCAGGTTTGCCAGCCAGGGTGATGGTATCGCCCACCTTGGCGTGTTCCAGCTCTTTAATACCGGCAATGATGAAACCCACCTCGCCAGCAGACAAATGAGGACGGTTCTCCGATTTAGGAGTGAACACACCGATGTGCTCGACCAGGTGCGTGGCGCGGGTGGCCATCAACAGGATTTTTTCCTTGGGCTTGAGCATACCGTTAACGATGCGCACCAACATGACCACGCCCACGTAGTTGTCAAACCAGGAGTCAATGATCAAGGCCTGCAAGGGCGCTGCCGGATCGCCCACAGGTGCAGGCACACGGGCGACGATGGTCTCAAGGATTTCGTCGATCCCCTGACCCGTTTTTGCACTGGCCGCAATCGCATCGCTGGCATCAATACCGATAACGTCTTCCACTTCCTGGCGTGCCGAATCCGGATCAGCCGAAGGCAAATCCATTTTATTGAGCACGGGAATCACTTCGACGCCCTGGTCCAACGCGGTGTAGCAGTTAGCCACCGTCTGCGCTTCCACACCTTGGGAAGCGTCCACGACCAGCAAGGCACCTTCACAGGCCGACAAAGAACGGCTGACCTCGTAGGAGAAGTCAACGTGGCCGGGAGTGTCGATCAAGTTCAGGTTGTATACCTTGCCATCCTGAGCCTTGTAGTGCAAAGCGGCGGTCTGGGCCTTAATCGTAATGCCACGCTCTTTCTCGATGTCCATCGAATCCAGAACCTGGGTCGACATCTCGCGGTCGGCCAGGCCACCACAGCGTTGGATCAGGCGGTCAGCCAAGGTCGATTTGCCATGATCGATGTGGGCAATAATAGAGAAATTGCGGATGTGGTCCATAAACCCGTTAATAAACAAAGAAAATGTTGAGGCGCAATGCCAGAGAGACGGCACAAGAAAGGGGCGCCCATGACGCCCCTTTTCAGTCCACGCGCCGAAAACGCAAGACCCGTCCTGTCAGACGGGCGCACGTGGAACCATAATCTATTCGGGGCAAAATGCCCCCGCAAATAGTGGCGAAAAAACTCCGGCCCCTGGCCGGAGTTCATCAATGGCTACCATTTTAGCCGTTTTACAGAATTTTTATTTCGATGGCGTAATCAAAACCCATTGCGACTGGCCTGCACGCAAAACCAGCAAGGCCGCAGGTTTGGATTTATCCAAAGATGCAACCATTTTAGCGTATTGATCCGGTGTCCCTACGTCTTTATCGTTGACGCGCAAAATAAGATCACCGGGCTGCAAACCGGCCTCGCTGGCAGGAGCGGTCGCATCCACGACCTGAACAGCACTCTCGACACCCAAACGCTTCAAATCAGCATCAGAGACAGCAGTCACTTTCAGACCAAAGGCGTCCGTACTGCTGGCGGTTGGTGCGTCTTTCTGATCCTTGCCGGCGACAACCGGGCTGCTGGAAGGCATTTCCTCGACATCGATCTTGACTGTCTGCACCTTGCCCTTACGCCATATTTCCAACGTGGAGCTTTGACCTGGTTTGGTACCACCCACAATACGGGGCAGATCCGTCATTTGATCAATGGTGCGACCATTGAACTTCAAGATCACGTCACCGGACTGAATACCGGCTCTGGCAGCAGGACCACCCTCTTCCACGCTGCTGACCAAGGCACCCTTGCTGTCTTTCAGGCCCAGCGCTGTTGCCACATCATCGGCCACCGGGGTGATCTGCACGCCGATACGACCACGAGTCACCTTGCCGTCGGATTTGAGCTGCTCAACCACATTCATGGCTTCATCGATGGGAATGGCCAGGGAAATACCCATAAAACCACCACTGCGCGAAATGATCTGGGAGTTCACGCCCACCACTTCACCATTCAAGTTGATCAAGGGGCCGCCGGAGTTACCGGGGTTTACAGCCACGTCAGTCTGAATGAAAGGCAGGTAATCGCCCGTTTCGCGGTTGATGGCGCTGACAATCCCGGAGGTCACCGTGGACTCCAGACCGAACGGCGAACCAATCGCCAGAACCCACTGCCCTTTCTTGAGCTGCTTGGAGTCCCCAATCACCATAGGCTTGAGGTCTTTGGCTTCGATCTTGATCAAAGCCACATCGGTGCGTTCGTCCGTACCGATGATCTTGGCTGGATATTCCTTACCATTGCTCAGCGTGACGAAAATGCCGTTAGAGTCCGCCACCACATGATTATTAGTCAGGATGTAGCCATCGGCCGAGATGATAAAGCCCGAGCCCACGCCACGCGGCACAGTGCGCTCCTGGGGCTGCTGCCCATTATTGCCCCCATGGGGCCGTTGGGGAGCCATGCCTGGCGGCATGAAATCAGGCCCAAAAAACCAGCGGAACATGTCGTAAGGGTCCGAACCGGGGCCCATGGCAGGTGAGCGTACCCGCACCGCCTCTGTGGTGCGAATATTGACCACCCCATCTTCGGTCTTGGCAACAACTCCCGTAAAATCAGGCAGGCCCAATGTCGTGCTTTGGACCTGCTCGCTTGTCGTGACAGGCTGGGCCTGCGCGTAGACCATAGGCGCACCCGTTGCCAGTACCACGGCAGCCGTCAAGGCCGAGAGAACAGGAATACGCATTTTATGACTCGATTTTTCCATTCAAATACTCCTGGTGGACGATAGTCAATGTGTCCGGGATGGTGGGGTGAACTGTGTGCCTTCAAGCAAAGCGCGCAGAGTCTGTACAGGGACAGCCCCCGTACTGGTTAAAACATAATCGTTGATGCGACTGCGGTACATATTCATGGAGCCACGGTGAAAGGCACCCAAGCTATTTTCTTCTGCTTCGGGAGTCCCTACCTTTTCCAGAAACACGGAAATAGCGGCCAGACCGTCAGACATCATCAGATGGGTTACCTGACGACCAGCCCGCATGGGCCGAAGCATTTCGGAGCGCAAGGTAAAACCGGCCGGCATAGCCAAATGCCACCCCAACTCGCTTATATCAATTTTCTGCACTTCGGGCTCAACCACGTCCCACTTGCTGGGGTTCCAGTTGGTGCGCAATTGCTGCAAATCCACCTGCTCTCCAAAAGCGACCGAGGCAAAAGCGATCTGATCCACTACCGCTTGTTGTGGGTCCAAAGTCTGCATTTTCAACAGCAAATGGTGATCGGTATCGGCACACACACGGTAGCCATAACGCTGATCATCCTTGGGGACCAACTCGATCAGATCGCAAGGACGGCCCGCCACGCGCTCGCGCGAAGGCAAACGGCGCATATCGTAAAATTTTGGCAATTGACTGACATCACCGACCAGAAAACTGGGAAAGCGCTCGTTTTCACGCCGCTCGATCACCACCATTTTCTTTTCGGGAATCAGGCATTGGGTCACTTCGTTCTGACGCAGAAACTCACGCGGTTCACCATCCAGAATTTCCAGACGCTCGCGCTCGCCAGTACCATCAATAATGTGAACCAACTTCATGGACTGGCTGGCCTGATCCTGCGTGTAAATAATGACCCCGGAGTAATCCAGATCGCGCGCCGCTTTGTGAACTTTCTGCAGCCAAGGCAGATCCAGAGGCTCCAGCCCGTCAGCCCCCTGAGCCAGCACCGGTGTACACAACACCACCAGCGAAAAGGCAAGCAAACCCTTATAGAGACGCGCCAAACCCATCTGCGATGGCATACGTACAGACCTCATTGACCCAGGGCTCCACTTTCAAAGGACACATGGCGTACTGGGCCGGTACCAACAAAATCGCGATGCAAATCCGCGTAATCATTCCAGAGCTGATCGTCCTGGGCGCTGGCCACCAAAGTGCCAGGCACTGAAGTCACGCCCATGTAAGGTAATCCCACCCACAAGGCTGCCGCCACCGCTGCCACCACAGCCAAGCCGCTGACACCGTAGCGCTGCACCAAAGGACGTTTCATGGCGCTTGGAGCAAGCACAGTAGGCTCTTCGTCGATCGCTTTGGACAGACGTGCGTAAAAACGGTCCGAAGTACGGATAGCCAGTGCGTCGGTACGCATGACGTCACCAATCAAATGATAGGTATCCCAGACTTGACGCCCATAAGGGGAGTCCAGTTCCTCGGGCCGTATTTCAGCCTCACCATCCACCCAGGAAGACACGGCGGCCTCCCAGGCATTCAGTTGATCTTCATCGGAATGGGATTTCAGGGCTTGCATCATCAATCCTTACCACCGTCGTTCACTATCTTCACCATCCAGTATGGGACGCAACTGCGCAGCAATGGCGTCGCGGGCTCGAAAGATGCGTGAGCGTACAGTTCCTATAGGGCAGTCCATGGTCTGAGCAATATCTTCGTAGCTCATACCTTCTATTTCACGTAGCACGATAGCTGTCCGCAACTCTTCAGGCAGCGCCTGGATTGCTGTATTCACTGTTTCAGCAATCTGGCGGCTGACCATCATGGATTCTGGCGTGCTTATATCGCTTAGGTTGTCGATTCGGTCAAAAGTTTCACCTTCTTCGGTTTCGACGTTCTGCAAAGTGTTGGGACGTCGTGCGGCCGAGGCCTGCCAATTACGGGCCGTGTTAATCGCAATACGGTACAGCCAAGTGTAAAAAGCACTCTCACCCCGAAACTGAGGTAGAGCTCGGTACGCTTTGATGAAGGTTTCCTGAGCCACGTCTTCAACTTCAGACGGGTCACGTACCATACGGCTGAGCAGACGCATGATTTTGCGCTGGTACTTCAGTACCAGCAGGTCAAAGGCTCGCTTATCCCCACGCTGAACACGTGCAACTAGTTCGGCATCGGTATCGCGTTCACTCATTAAGAATCCTTATTCTGAGCACGGACCTGATGGGACAGCCGGTTAGCACATAGACACAAGGCCCACCAGGCCTGCGACGGCTGAGTACGGCGCCATACAGTAATCGTACGGCAGGCCCTACCGGCGCAATCAAAACGCAAGCGCAAAGTCATGAACCAAGCACACCGCCAGATCTGCTCTATTTGTACGGACGCCTTTGCTGTGCCCTCGTACTGCAAGAAGTATAGCCCTGCCCGATGCGCTAGTGTAGCGCGCCCACCCCACACCCGACGACTGCGAGCATACAAAAAATTAGCCCACAAAGCACCTGCGAACAGACAAACAGCCCAGGGCCATTGCCAGCTGTACATCGCCCAGGCCAAGCCTGACGCAAGCAATACATAAACAACAACGCCCAGTCGGCGCACCGGGGCCGGAGCTCCGATCGACCAGGACTGGGCGTCAAGAGTGGGACGGTCTAACTTAGCGAAGACGACGAACCACCATCGAACCGTTAGTGCCGCCAAACCCAAAAGAGTTGGACAAGGCCACGTCAATCTTCATATCACGCGCTTGGTTAGCGCAGTAATCCAGGTCACAAGCAGGATCCTGATTGAAAATATTGATCGTTGGAGGCGAGATCTGGTTATACACCGCCAAGGTGGTGAACACCGCTTCAATACCACCGGCAGCACCCAGCAGGTGACCCGTCATGGACTTGGTGGAATTGACCACCAGCTTGTAAGCGTGATCGCCAAAAGCCAGTTTCAATGCTTCGGACTCGTTCACATCGCCCAGCGGCGTGGAAGTACCGTGTGCGTTGACGTACTGAACCTCGTCGGCGTTGATACCACCATTGCGCAAGGCATTCATCACGCCACGACGCGGACCGTCACGGTCTGGCGAGGTGATGTGGTGAGCATCCGAGCTCATGCCGTAGCCGGCGAACTCGCCGTAAATGCGGGCGCCACGTTTCTTGGCGTGTTCGTACTCTTCCAGCACCAGCACACCAGCACCCTCGCCCAGCACAAAGCCGTCGCGGTCCATATCCCAGGGACGCGATGCCGTTTCCGGGTCGTCGTTACGGGTGGACAGTGCACGCATGGCCGCAAAACCGCCAATGCCCAGCGGGGACACAGTGGATTCGGCGCCACCCGCAATCATCACATCAGCGTCGCCATACTCGATCAGACGAGCAGCATCACCAATGGAGTGCAGACCGGTTGTACATGCCGACACAACCGCGTAGCTAGGACCTTTCAGGCCCAGACCGATGGACAACTGGCCGGACACCAGGTTGACCAGAGAACCAGGCACAAAGAACGGGGAAATCCGACGTGGCCCCCGTTCCAGATATTCTTTTTGGGTTTCTTCAATACGGGGCAAACCACCAATCCCCGAACCTACAATAACGCCAACACGCTCAGCATTGATGCTGTTGATGTCCAAGCCGCAATCCTTCCAGGCTTGCATACCTGCTACCACGCCGTAATGGATAAAGGTATCCATCTGCTTGGCTTCTTTGACTGAAATGTAGGGTGCTAATTCAAAACCTTTGACCTCACCCGCTATCTGGGCTGTTAGGGCCGAAGGATCGAAACGGGTAATACGCCCGATGCCCGAACGCCCATTGACGATGTTATCCCACGCGGTAGGAATATCGTTGCCGACCGGGGAAACAATACCCAGCCCGGTAATCACGACACGTCGTTTCACGGATGACTCCTAAACACAAAAAAAGCGGTTTAAAGGGAATAACTGCGTCTTGCAAGCTAAAGCCGCCGGGCACAAGCTACTCTCTGGAAACCGCTCTGGAGCGAGGGCGTGCACATGCCGCCCACCCTCTTAATTGAACTTACTGCTTGCTGTGAGAATTGATGTAGTCCACAGCTTGCTGGACCGTCGTGATTTTCTCAGCTTCTTCGTCTGGTATTTCGGTTTCGAATTCGTCTTCGAGCGCCATCACGAGCTCGACCATGTCGAGCGAGTCGGCACCGAGGTCGTCGAGAAAAGAAGATTCGTTTTTGATCTCGGCTTCGTTAACGCCAAGTTGTTCAGCGACGATCTTCTTGACGCGCTGTTCGATGCTTTCCATGCAGATTCTCCAAGTTGGGAAAAATTCCCGCAAATTATAGCCAATCCATACTACTAAGAGGGATAAGCTATGACAAAAAACGGCGTTCTTGTATGAGGCCTAACGTTATTCGTACAACGCCGGCTCAAGCAATAGGCCCCAAATAATCCCGCAATTTTACCTCAGCCGGGCGCGATGCCAAGCCTTACATATGCATACCACCATTCACATGGATGGTGCTGCCCGTAATATATTGCGCTTGCGACCCGGCCAGAAAGGCTACCGCGTTGGCGATATCCTCAGCAGCACCCAGTCGTCCCAGAGGGATTTGCGACAAGATTGCCGCCGACTGCTCAGGGGTCAAAGAGCGTGTCATATCCGTATCGATAAAGCCCGGAGCGACACAATTAACTGTAATGTTACGGCTACCGAGCTCGCGCGCCAAGGCGCGGCTCATGCCGGCCACACCGGCTTTGGCAGCGGCGTAGTTGGCTTGGCCAGGGTTACCACTCTCGCCCACCACCGAGGTGATGCTAATGATGCGGCCCCAGCGGGCTTTCATCATGGGGCGGATAACGGCACGCGACAGGCGGAACACGGCACTCAGATTAGTCTGGATAACTGCATCCCAATCTTCATCTTTCAAGCGCATGGCCAGGTTGTCACGCGTAATACCGGCATTATTGACCAGGATATGCGGACCGCCATCTTCTTTGCTCAAGGCAGAAATCAGCGCTTCGCAAGCAGCCGGGTCGTCCACATTCAATACATGGCCATAGCTGCCATTCTGGTCCAGTACAGCAGAAATCGCCTGCGCGCCGGACTCGGACGTGGCAGTACCAATAACCTTGGCGCCACGTGCCATCAATTCTTTAGCAATCGCCTGACCGATACCGCGCGATGCGCCAGTTACCAGGGCAGTCTTGCCGCTTAGATCCAATTCTTGCATTTATGCTCCCTCCAGGGCTTCCAAAGTGGCCTGCAAGGATGCAGGGTCGCTGATCGACAAGGCAATCAGATCACGGTCAATACGCTTGACCAGACCGGTCAGCACTTTGCCTGGACCACACTCGACTACATGGGTAACACCTTGGGCCTTCATGGCCTGGATGGTTTCCACCCAGCGTACAGGATGCCAAGCCTGACGAACCAGCGCGTCTTTAATCTGCTCAGGGTCGGTAGGTGCGGCTACGTCCACGTTATTGATGACAGAGACCGTGGGAGCCTTCACATCCACCGACGCCAGCGCCTGAGCCAGCACGGCGGCAGCCGGTTCCAGCAGGCTGGAGTGGAACGGGGCCGACACGGGCAGCACCAAGGCACGCTTGGCACCGGCCTCTTTGGCCAGAGCACATGCACGATCTACCGCTTCTACATTCCCGGCAATCACAACCTGAGCAGGCGCATTGTAGTTAACAGCCTGAACAATCTGCTGCCCCTCGGAGGCTCGCGCACATACATCGCGCACCTGATCATCATCCAGACCCAACACGGCAGCCATGGTACCCGCACCGACGGGCACAGCAGCCTGCATGGCATCGGCACGAATGCGAACCAGCGGGACAGCCTGTTCCAGGCTCAACGCACCGGCAGCAGTCAGGGCCGAGTATTCACCCAGGCTATGGCCGGCCATCACGGCAGGAACGGGGCCTCCGGCCTGAATCCAGGCCTGGTACATGGCCACGGCGCTCGCCAGCATGACAGGTTGAGTATTGGTAGTCAGATTCAAAGCCTCAGCAGGTCCTTGTGCCATCAACTGGGCCAGGTCCTGACCCAGCGCCTGGCTGGCTTGTGCAATGGCTTGCTGTACGACAGCGGACTCGGCCCAGGCATCGAGCATGCCCACGGACTGCGAGCCTTGTCCAGGAAAGACAAACGCAATTTTCATGGTAGAAAAACTCAAAGAGATGAGGCGGTAATCCGAATCGCGCTACTTAGCAGCGGACCAGCACCGAACCCCAGGTAAAGCCGCCACCCACGCCTTGCAACAGCGCCAGATCACCGGTACGGATACGACCATCCCGGCGAGCAGCATTCAGGGCCAAAGGCACACTGGCTGCCGAGGTATTGGCATGTTGATCAACCGTGATAACCACCTTCTCGGAGGGGATACCCAGCTTACGACCTAGAAAATTGATGATGCGAACGTTGGCCTGGTGCGGAACCAGCCAATTGATGTCAGACAAGGAAACACCAGCCTGTTCGCAGACTTGATTGGCCGAAGCGGCCAGTGAAGTGACAGCCAGTTTGAACACAGCCTGACCGTCCATACGCAGGAAGGGATCACCCACAACCTGACCGTGCGAGACATTGCCTGCCGCGCACAAAATACCCATTTGGCTGCCATCCGCATTGAGCTGGGCGGCCAAAATACCGGGTTCATCACTGGCTTGCAGAACCACAGCGCCCGCACCGTCGCCGAACAGGACGCAGGTAGAGCGGTCGTTCCAATCCAGGATGCTGGAGAACACTTCAGCACCGATAACCAGCGCATTGCGCGCACGGCCTGCCTTGATCATGGCGTCGGCGGTGGTCAGTGCATAGACAAAGCCGCTGCACACCGCTTGTACGTCGTACGCGGCCGCGCCCTTGTTGCCCAACTCGGCTTGCACCAGGCACGCCGTGCTGGGGAAAACGTAATCGGGAGTGGAAGTAGCCACCACAATCAGGTCCAGATCCTGGGCAGCAATGCCCGCATCTTCCAGCGCCTGACGCGCGGCGTGTGTTGCCAAATGACTGGTACGAACACCGGGATCAGCAAGATGACGCTGGTGAATACCGGTACGCTCGACAATCCACTGATCGGAGGTTTCGATACCCTTTTGAGCCAGCTCAAGCGCTAGATCATCGTTAGACACAATCCGAGGAGGCAGATAGCCACCTGTACCGATAATCTTGGCAAATATCGTCATTTTATGTTCCCGATCAAGCCCGTTCTTATGAGGACGAGGGCTCTGAAGTATGGCGTGTATCTGGTTCGCCGCTTTGCTGTTCATGCAAGCTCACACTTTGCATGATGCGTTCGACTGCCTGGCTGGTACCGCTGAGCAGACCATTGAGCACCGCACCGCGGGCTCGTTGCAAAGCATAACCGAAAGCGTAGGCATCGGCAGAACCATGACTTTTGATAACAATACCGCGTAAACCCAAAAGGGCTGCACCGTTATGACGGCGATTATCCACCCTGTCGCGGAAACGATTCAAGACAGGACGAGCCAGCAAAGCGGACACTTTGCTTAAAGGGTCACGGGTAAATTCGTCGCGCAGCATACTGCCGACCATCTTGGCCAGACCTTCAATGGACTTGAGGACCACATTGCCCACGAAACCGTCACACACGACCACGTTGACAGTACCTTTACAGATATCGTCACCTTCTACATTGCCGTAAAAATTCAGTCCGCTAGAGCGTAACAATTCAGCCGCCTTTTTGACGACCTCGTTGCCTTTGATGACCTCTTCCCCAATATTGAGCAAGCCCACAGTAGGACGCTCATGGCGATCCACGATACTGGCCAGAGCAGATCCCATAATGGCGAACTGCAAGAGGTGTTCTGCAGAGCAATCCACATTGGCACCCAGGTCCAGCATGATCGTGGCCCCGCCCTTTTGGTTCGGGATGGACGTAGCAATGGCTGGGCGATCAATCCCATCCAAAGTTTTGAGTACGTAGCGCGAAATTGCCATCCAGGCGCCGGTATTACCCGCAGAAATGCAGGCATCAGCTATCCCGTCCTTGACAGACTGGGCAGCCACTCGCATGGAGGAATCTTTTTTGCGGCGCAGGGCCACCTCGACCGAATCGGCCATGGTGACAACTTCGGATGCGGGAAGAATGTCGTACCAGGAGGTATCGACATTACCTTGCGCACGCAATGTTTGCTCGATGGCCTGAGGCTCGCCAACCAATAAGCAGTGCACATCCGGATAGCGCTTGGCAAAAAGCAGCGCTGCAGGGACAGTGACGGATAAACCGATATCGCCGCCCATGCAATCGATGGCAATACGTATTTTTTTGTTAGACATCAAGCATGCAACCTATGTTGCTTGCAACGACAAAGAGACTATTACTCGTCGTTCTTTGTCTTCAGCACTTTACGGCCACGATAGATGCCGTTGGGGCTGATGTGGTGACGCAGGTGCAATTCGCCAGTCGTAGGCTCGATAGCCGTCGAAGGACCAGTAAGCGCGTCGTGCGAACGACGCATGTTACGCCGGGACGGGCTCTTTTTATTCTGCTGAACAGCCATGATGACTCCTGTAGATGGACAACCCCGAATAAATGGGTGCAGCCCGAAAAATTAACGAATTAGTAACAAACAATCAAGACTTCTTGAGCGAACCCAGCACAGCAAACGGGGACGGCCGCTCAAAAGCGGATTCATCCAGGTCGTCTGACTTAGCTTCCATGGACAGCGACTGAGCGTCGGGACAAACCTCATGGCGCGGCACATAAGGCACGCTGAGAATCAGTTCATCCTCGACCAGCCCCAGGACATCCAACTGGCCTTCACACAAGATACGATCAGGACCTTCCGTATCGTCATCGTCCAGCTCCAGTTCTTCCTCGGTTGCCACAATCTGCACTTCGTTAGAAATATCGATGGGCCACGCAAAAGGCTTCACACAGCGCTGGCATTCCAAAATGACACTACCTTTGGCCTGCACATGCACAAACCGACGCCGGGCAGAATCCTCCCGACCCGAAACGCTCCAGTCAATGCGCAAATCGCCTTGATCGGGCAAATCGGATACCAGACGAGACAAATCCTCCACCAGCACCTGGCCCGACATTTCCTGAGGGGCACGGGCGAGATTCAAGGTGTCGATATACTGTGTCGTCATAAGTATGCTTAGGGCATCAAACCGCGGTCTTGCCAGGATTTGGATACCGCTTGTTTGTTTTGCTTGTCGCTTGTTTGCTGCTTGTTTGTTTTACTGCCTTGGTATCGCTTGGGTGCGCTCTACCATTTTTCTTGTACTGCTTCTTTTCCCTGCCCTTCGGTATTGAAGCATGTAAAACCTCGCTGGCAAACTGCCAAGCTAGCCCACAACCATTTCAATAACGAAGAAAACATTAGATAATACCGTGCTAAGCACAAGGCAGTCAAACCAAAGCACAGCTAAAACACACCATGCGTCTCATCCTTGCATCAAGCTCAGTCTATCGCCGCGCTATGTTAGCGCGTTTGGGCCTGCCTTTCACCTGTCAGTCTCCTGACATTGACGAAACCCCACTTCCTGGGGAGGCTCCTGCACAGCTCAGTCTGCGTCTGGCGCGTGAAAAAGCCACCCGTATCAGCCAGCTAAACCCAGGCGCACTGGTGATTGGCTCCGATCAAGTTGCCACGTCGGGCCAGGACGCCATCGGCAAGCCCGGCGACCACGCTGGTGCACAGAAACAACTGCGTCGCCTAAGCGGTCAACACATTGATTTCCATAGCGCCTTATGCGTGACTGACGGCCAGGAACTGCTGTGCAGCGATATTGTTACCAATTGTCGTTTTCGTGCATTAAGCGATGAGGAAATTGAGCACTATTTGCTGCAAGAAAGGCCTTATGACACTGCTGGCAGCGCCAAAGCCGAAAGTCTGGGGATTGCCCTGATGGAATCCATGCGCTCGGACGATCCGACCGCGATCATCGGCCTGCCCCTGATCGAGCTGTGCACCATGCTGCGTCACTTTGGATTAAACCCCTTGCGCCCCAACCTTCTTACCCCTTCCGTTTAGGACTGATTCGCCATGCCCCAAGCCGCCCCCTTGCATCTGATCCCCGTAGGCTTAAGCGAGAGCCCGATCAGCGGCTGGCTACCCGCCGACGTCAAAGCCTTGACGCGCGAACTGACCGTCTTTATTGCCGAGAACGCCAAAACCGCCCGTGCTTTTCTGAAACTGGTCGAGCCAGTGGTGCCTTTGCAGGAAATCACCATTCATACCTTGGACAAGCGCGGCAACAAACCCGGTGAAATGCGCGAGTGGTTGAAAGTCGCCCTGCAAGGCCAGGCGATTGGCCTGGTGTCAGAAGCTGGCTGCCCTGCGGTGGCCGACCCCGGCGCGCTAGTGGTGGCCATGGCCCACGAAATGAAAATCCCTGTGCGTCCACACGTTGGCCCCTCCTCCATTTTGTTGAGCCTGATGGCCAGCGGCCTGGACGGACAACAGTTTGTATTTCACGGCTATGCGCCTGTCGATGGCGCCGCACGCGCCAAGCAGCTTAGACAATGGGAAAGCCAGTCCCAGACCTTGAAACAAACTCAGATCCTGATCGAAACGCCTTACCGCAACCAGGCCATGTACAGCACCCTGCTGCAGGCACTGAAGCCCACAACACGCTTGTGTCTGGCACGTGATCTGACGGGTTCGCGTGAATTGATCCAGACCGCCACGGTGGAACAGTGGCGCGAACGCCCAGCGCCCGCCCTGGACAAAACCCCCTGCATTTTCTTGTTTCTGGCGGGTCGTTAAGATGAAACCCCTGTCTTGCCTTACCCCCGCCTTGAAACGCAGCCTTCGGATTGGCGCGCTCAGCCTGACGGCCTTATTGGCGGCTTGTGGCGGTAGTGGCCCCTTCAAACTTGATGACAGCTATAGCGCTCAGGGCCAAAACAGCCGAGTGCGATATCTGGTCATGCACTACACCGCCGGCGACCACGCCACGTCTCTAAAAGTGCTGACACAACGCGATGTCAGCGCCCATTACCTGGTCAGCGACGAGCGTCGTCCTACTGTCTACCGCCTGGTTCCGGAAGAGCGCCGCGCCTGGCACGCTGGCATAGGCTCCTGGTACGGCTTCACGGACCTGAACACCGGCTCTATCGGCATCGAAATCGTGAACATGGGACGCCTGGCAGATGGCCGCTGGGCCCCGTATACATCCGGGCAAATTGAGGCAATCAAAGTATTGTTAAAAGATCTGGCTCAGCGCCATGGCGTGTCTGCTCGCAATATTATTGGTCACAGCGATGTGGCCCCACAGCGCAAGCTGGATCCCGGCCCCCATTTCCCCTGGAAGGAACTGGCCCAAGCGGGCATAGGCCGTTGGTACAAGGAATCACAGGCTCACGCGCTGCAAGCACAGTACGCTACGCGCCCCCTGCCCTCTGCTGCTCAAACTCAGGCTCTGCTGCGAAAAGCAGGCTATGAGACTCCGGACAGTGGTGTTTTCGACAAGGCCACACAAAACGTGATTGCCGCTTTTCAGATGCACTACCGTCCGGCCCGCTATGACGGTATTCTGGACGCCGAAACAGCCGCCATTTTGCAAAGTTTGGATTAAGAAAAAAAACAGGTAATGGGCTAGTGCTCATTACCTGTTCTTTTTAATGCTCTGTCTTATTCAGGGTGGGCCAGCGGCGCAAAATCAACAAGCCCGCCAGCACCAAACCATAAACATAGACCTCCACCACATCATTTTTACCGATACGAATCAAATAAAAATGCAGAATGGATAGGACCGCCGCCAGATACACCGTCTGATGCAAACGACTCCAGCCACGACCCAAACGCTTTTGCCAGCCATTCGTGGAGGTCAGGGTCAAGGCCAATAAAATCAGCAGAGCCACCACACCAATAGCGATCAAGGGCCGCTGTACCACGTCCTGCCACATGGACAGCCAATCCCCCGAACGATCCCACCAGGCCCAGGCCAGCGTATGCAAAGCAGCATAAAAGAAACTGAACAAACCCAACATACGACGCCAACGCACCAAAGCGGGTTGCGCCAGCAAACGCCGTACGGGGCTCAAGGCCAGGGTCAGCAATAACAGCACCAAGGCCCAGACCCCGCTGGAGCGCGTCAAGAACTCGGCGGGATTCGCACTCAGACCATTATTGAAACCCAGCCATACCCAGCGCCCCAAGGGAAACAAGCCCAGCAAAAACACCAGGGGCTTGAGCCTGTCTAACTGGGCGGCCTTCCAGGTAGCCATTAGTAAAACCGCCTCAAATCCATATCGGCATACATGCCAGCCACGTCTTGTGCATAGCCATTGAAAGGCAAGGTCGGCTTTTTAGTGGCAAAAAATCCCGAACCAATGACTCGCTCAGTCGCCTGACTCCAGCGCGGATGCGGCACCTCGGGGTTTACATTGGCGTAAAAACCATATTCATGAGGAGCCACCTTCATCCAGCTGGACTCGGGCATGGTGTCCGTCAGGGTAATTCGCACCAGGGACTTGGCCGACTTGAAGCCATACTTCCAGGGCACGATCAACCGCACAGGCGCTCCGTTCTGAACAGGCAAGCTTTTTCCGTAAAGACCGGTAGCCAGCAAGGTCAACGGGTGCATGGCCTCATCCAGCCGCAATGCTTCCACGTAAGGCCAGTCCAAGATACGTGAGCGCAAGCCCGGCATGGTTTCCGGGTCTGCTGCCGTTTCAAAGCGAACAAAGCGGGCTGAGCCTTGGGGCGACGCCTGTTTCAACAGGGCCGACAAGGAATACCCTACCCAAGGCACTACCATGGACCAGGCTTCCACACACCGCAGGCGGTAGATACGCTCTTCCAAGGGGGCGAGCTTCAAGATCTGATCCATATCCAGGGTCAGCGGTTTGTTCACCAAACCGTCGATCTGCAAGGTCCAGGGTTCCGTCTTGAATTTCCCCGAGTGACGCGCAGGGTCTTCCTTGCCCGTGCCAAATTCATAGAAATTATTGTAGGTGGTGACATCGGACTCGCGGGTGGGCGTCTCGTCCAGCTTCCAACGCTGGGAAGGCGTGAACGGCAAGGCCTGCCCCACAGGGACGGCCTGAGCCTGACCCGGCAAGCTGGCCGCCAAGGCCAAGGCCCCCGGAGCCTGCAACAGCAGACGGCGGCGAGCCCGCCAGACCGACTCATCAGTAATTTCAGAGGGACGTATGGGCTGCGAGCGTGATTTGAACATCTCCATCTCCTTGAACCTGCCGGCAAGGCGGCCATCAAACCCGCTTGCCTTGTCTTAAATCCGTGCCAATACCCAATCGCGCATTTGCGCCACATTATCAACCATGACCGTAGGCTCTGCCTTGGCCAGAGTTTGAGGATCGTGTGCGCCATATGTGACAGCCACACTATCCATGCCCGCATTGGCCGCCATGTGAATATCATGCACGGTATCACCCACCATCAAGACCTGTTCGGGCTCCAGCATCAATTCAGCCAGCAATTGATGCAGCATTTCCGGATCTGGCTTGCTACGGGTTTCGTCCGCACAACGGGTCGCATCAAAAAAAGTGCTGAGTTTGACCTGCTGCAACACCCTGTCCAGACCTTGACGACTTTTACCTGTTGCCACTCCTAAGGCAATCTGACGGCCACGAAGTTCACCCATGAAAGGTAAAATTCCGTCAAAAAGCTTGATATGAGGGTCACGCTGCATGAAATGATAGCGGTAACGCTCCAGAAACAGCGGCATCTGCTCGGCGGTCAAATCCGGTACAGCGCGGTACAAAGCGCTTTCCAGCGACAAACCAATAACCCAACTGGCTTGCTGAATCGAAGGCACAGGCAATTGCAGGTCCGCACTGGCCAACTGAATAGAACTGGCAATTGAGTACGTCGAATCCATAACTGTGCCGTCCCAATCAAACAGAACGGCGGCGTAACGCGTCATAACAACTTCTCCAAACGCTCAAGAACGGCCTGACAGGCCGCTGGCAAAGCCGCCTCCAGAACCAGGGGCTGTCCGGTGACAGGATGATTGAACTCCAAGCGTCCCGAATGCAGGAACATGCGCTTGAAACCTTGACGGGCAAATTGATCGCGGATGGCATCGTCGCCATATTTATCATCACCCACAATCGGAAAACCCGAATGGGCCAAATGAACACGAATCTGGTGAGTACGGCCGGTTTTCAGCTCGGCCTGCACCAAGGTAAAGCGGCCAAAGCGGCGCTGCATGGTGATGATGGTATGCGCAGGCTTGCCAGCCGGGTCAACCTTGACGCGCCGCTCGCCACTTTCAGTCAGCCAGCGCAGCAAGGGGAAACGAATATGTTGACGATCGTTCACCCAATCGCCCTGCACCAGCGCCCAGTAAAACTTGCGGGCACGGATTTCACGAAACATATCATGCAAGCCGACCAAAGCCGCGCGACGTTTGGCAATAATCAGCAAGCCGGAGGTGTCACGATCCAGACGGTGGGCCAGTTCCAGAAAGGGTGCCTGAGGGCGCGCCGCACGCAACTGCTCGATGACACCAAAAGACACGCCACTGCCACCATGCACAGCCACACCGGCAGGTTTGTCGATCACCATCATGTGCTCGTCCTCGAACACCACTGGGAAAACGGCAGCGGGGACGGGACGGGCCTGCTCGGGTTCAGGCAGGCGCAGAGGCGGAATCCGCACCATATCGCCATCTTGCAAGCGATAGTCGCTACTGATGCGGCCTTTGTTCACGCGAACCTGACCGCCGCGAATGGCTTTGTAAATGTGGCTTTTTGGCACCCCTTTACATTCGCGTAACAAAAAATTATCTATACGCTGACCCGCCCGCGTTTCATCAATGCGTAATATTCGCACTTGAGGGACTGATCTTTGTGATTCATGAGGTTTGCACATAACAAAAAGGGGCATATAATCGCTTCAGCCTATAGAAGCTGAGACTGGGTCCAGCGTAGAGATGCAAAGGGTGCGTCTCCGTTGGATAACCAAGGACTGATAATTGTATCCTTGAGTTCCAGCTTCCGGGTCATAAGGTCGCCGGGGTGAGTCCGAAATAACGAAAGTCGTGTGGCAAGAAGGCCCGCTTTCCAAGAGATGCTTTCCTCCCGCGTGCGGCGCTGAATTCCTGCACAGATTGTCCCGTTCTTTTGCACCAGCCGCATGATTTATGCGACTGCCGTTCCCCCAGCAATTTTATATTCGTCAAACACACACTGTGACTCTGACCCTCCTGCTGATTGAACTTCGCGCTTTGGCGCGACTCGTGCCTCCCAGACTATAAGCCGGTAGGCCGATTTTGCCTGCCTGCCCCAAACTGATGCAGCTATAGCGCTACACACCTGTGACCCGCGGTCGTGCGCCGATATTTCGGTGCTCCATGACAACGGAGATCCACACTCATGAAACGCATGTTGTTCAATGCGACGCATCAAGAAGAACTACGCGTCGCCATTGTTGACGGTCAAAAACTCATTGACCTCGACATCGAAACAGCCGGGCGCGAACAGCGCAAAGGCAATATTTACAAAGGGGTCATCACCCGTATCGAACCCGGCCTGGAAGCCTGCTTCGTCAGTTACGGTGAAGAGCGTCACGGCTTTCTGCCTTTCAAAGAAGTGGCTCGCAGCTACTTCAAAGAAGGGGTTGATGTACGCAGCGCCCGCATCCAGGACGCCCTGGTCGAAGGCCAGGAACTGATCATCCAGGTTGAAAAAGAAGAGCGTGGCAACAAGGGCGCTGCCCTGACCACCTTTATTTCCCTGGCAGGTCGCTATCTGGTTCTGATGCCCAACAACCCTCGTGGGGGTGGCGTATCGCGCCGCGTGGAAGGCGAAGACCGCCAGGAACTGCGCGAAGCCATGGACCAACTGGATATCCCGCAGGGCATGAGCATCATTGCCCGCACCGCAGGTATCGGCCGCAGCGTCGAAGAACTGCAGTGGGACCTGAACTACCTGATGCAGCTGTGGACCGCCATTGACGGCGCGGCCCGCGACAATGCTGCCCCTATCCTGATTTATCTGGAATCCAGTCTGGTTATCCGGGCGATACGCGATTACTTCTCGCCCGATATTGGCGAGATCCTGATCGACACGGATGAAATTCACGAGCAGGCCGCCGCCTTCATGAGCGTGGTCATGCCCGACAACTTGCATCGCGTGAAAATGTACCGCGATGACATCCCCCTGTTCTCGCGCTTTCAGATCGAACACCAGATCGAAACTGCTTACTCACGTACCGTGCAATTGCCGTCGGGTGGTGCTGTCGTTATCGACCATACCGAAGCGCTGGTTGCCATTGACGTGAACTCGGCCCGCTCCACGCGTGGTGCCGATATTGAAGAAACCGCCCTGCGCACCAACCAGGAAGCCGCCGACGAAGTGGCCCGCCAGTTGCGTTTGCGTGACTTGGGTGGCCTGATTGTTATCGATTTCATCGATATGGAAGACAGCAAGAACCAGCGTGCTGTCGAACAACGCCTGCGTGACGCCCTGCACCTGGATCGTGCTCGTGTTCAGATGGGCAAGATCTCGCGCTTTGGCCTGATGGAACTGTCTCGTCAGCGCCTGCGCCCTGCCCTGAACGAAGGCTCTCACATCACGTGCCCACGATGCACCGGTACCGGCGTGATTCGCGATGCTGAATCCAGCGCCCTGCATGTTCTGCGCCTGCTGCAAGAAGAAGCCATGAAAGAAGGCACTGCCGCCCTGCACGCTCAAGTGCCTGTGGACGTGGCTACTTTCTTGCTGAACGAAAAGCGCGCTGACATCACCAAAATCGAATCACGTCTGAACATCGCCCTGATCCTGATTCCCAACAAGAATCTGGAAACCCCGCACCACATCATCGAGCGCCTGCGCCACGATGACCCACGCCTGGACGAACTGCGCAGCAGCTACGAGCTGGTTCAGCAGCCTGAACAGCAAGACAGCCTGGTGCCGCACCGCAGCCACGAAATCAAGCCTCGTCCAGAAGCCCTGGTCAAAAGCACCACGCCGGCCCAGCCTGCTCCCATGAGCAAGCCAGCTGCTGCTGCCGCAGCCGCCAGCGCCGCTGCCAGCGACAACAAACCCGGCCTGCTCAAACGTTTGCTGAGCTGGTTGTCCGGTACACCCACGGAGCCCGTGACCGAAGCCAGCAAATCCGAAGAGAGCAAATCTCCTTCCGGTCGCCGCCAAGGCCGTCCAGGCCAATCCCACGGTGGCCGTGGTCAAGGTGGACGTGGTCGTCGCCAGTCCAACCGCCCGGAAGCAGCTCAGGAAGAAAAAGCCAGCACGGAAAGCACCAGCGCGAATACCCGTGGTCGCCGCCGCAATGCCTCGGCCAATAACGAAGCCGCCTCGGAAGCCCCGCAAAGCACCAGCACGACTACGACGCCTGCCACCGCCGACGAAGGCAGCAGCAACAGCCGCAACCCACGTAACCGTCGAGGCCGTGGCCGTCAACGCCGCGAAGAAGGCAGCACAGAAAACGTCGAGCTGAACAAAGACCTCAACAGCACGGCCGCCCAGCCCGAACAGGCTGTTGCCAGCATTGCCGCAGCCTCTGCTGTTGCCGCCACCAAGCAAGAAGCACAAAAACGTGCTGAACAGCTGGCTGAGGCCGACAACACTGATACCGGCGACAACTCGGATACTGAAACGGACGAAAACAGCGAGAACGGCGCCCTGGATCCAGAGCGCAAACGTCGCCGTCGTCGTAGCCGTCGTGGTCGTCGCAACACAGACGCCAACGCAGTGGCCGAAAACGAAGAGAACAGCGAAGAAGGCAATACCAGCGCCTACGTTGCTCACGCAACACCCAGCTTTAACCCCGCTGCCCTGGATGCCCAGGAACAAGCCGCTGCCCAAACCGCAGCAGCCGAGCCTGAGCAGCCCCAAGCAGCCGTAGAGGCACCAGCAGCCCAAGAAGTGACGGCTGTCGCCGCTCAGGAAGCTCCAGCCGCTGCCGAAGCTGCACAACCTGCTCAAGAAGTCGTCACGACTCAAGCAGCCGCAGTTGAAACCGCCTCAGCTCAGGAAGAAGTAGCCGCTCCAGCCGTTCAGGCCGAAGTTGCTCCAGAAGCTCCTGCTGCTGAAGAAACTGTTGCTCCTGTGCAAGCAGAAGCTGCTGCCGAACCTGCAAAAGCAGAAATCGTTGAAGCTCAAGCCGAAGCCGTAGAAACAGCTGCAACTCCAGCAGAAGCCCAAGCCGTGGCAGAAACCCCAGCCGTTGAAGCTGCTCCAGTGGAAACTGTAGCCGTCGAAACCGCTGCTGCTCAGAAAGAGACAACTGTTCCCGCCGCCGAAGTCGCTCCAGAAGCTCCTGCAGCTGAAGAGGCCATTGCTCCTGTACAAGCAGAAGCTGCTGCCGAACCAGCCAAAGCAGAAGTCACCGAAGCTCCAGCTGAAGCCGTAGAAACAGCCGCGACTCCTGCACAAGCTCAGTCCACAACTGAAGCCCCAGCCGTTCAAGCCACTCCAGTGGAAACTGCAGCCGCAGAGACTCGCGTAGAGACTCAAACCGCTTCCGCAGAGCCTGCCGCCGAACAAGCACAGAAGCCCGCTGCCGCTCCTCTGGAAGCCGTACTGAACGCCGCAGGCATCGAACTGGTGGAAACCGCTCGCTCGGCAACACAGGACGACTACCAGCCTGCACCAGTGCGCCTAGGTCGCCCACGCAAGCAACGTACTGCAGAAACCGAGAGCAGCGAACCGCTGCAACAGGTCGAAACGCAGTAAACAGCAAGACTAAAAACGCCGCCCTCCAGGGCGGCGTTTTTTATGCCTGTCGTATCCACAAAGAGCAATCACCTGAGCCCCCTTCTCCTCCTCCTTCTCCTTCTCCTTCTCCTTCTCCTTCTCCTTCTCCTTCTCCTTCTCCTTCTCCCTTCCCGCTAATCCAAGCCACTCCCCCAACAAGCCCCTATCCTCTTTCGCCCAAACTCCAGCCTAGCCCCACCCACCTCGGCATCTAGCCCAGCATTAAACCCGCCCTAGCCTTAACCTCAAACCCACCACTCTTTCAACTCCAGTTGCATACAAAGCCGAAGATAGGAATAAAGAGAAAAAACAAAGCTGAAGCCAACAGCGCAGAAAACGTACGCACATACACAACCGAACGAGGCATAGGCCAAAACACAAGCTCAAGCACAGGACAGGTGCAGGTGCAGGTGCAGACAGCAGATACAGCCCTCTATTTGGGCCCTCTGCGATATTCCCTTTTTCTTGAGGTAGGGAGTACAGCCCGAATGCGAGTCAGAGCTTTGGCCGCGGGCTATTGAACAATCCAGAGTGCAAACCCAGCGCTGTTCGAGCCAGACGCTTGTACTTGGTCCGAGGGGACCGAGTACCTGGCGAGTTCACTGGGCGCCTGGATCGCTCAATAGCCAAGGGCACCCGTGCGCAGCACGGGCCAAGGCCCCGCCCCCAGGCCTTACTCCCCCCACCCCAAGAAAACCAAGCCAATCTCGCCCTGAAGTCTCAACCAAGAGACCAACGTTCCAATAGCACAAACCCCTGTGCAAAAAAAACCAAACTACAGCGGAGCAGGCAATAAAAAACGCCACCTGAACCCAGATGGCGTTTTTCCCTAAGCGTCAAGCCGTGGCAATCAAGAATGACGCGACACAGCCTCAGCCGGTTGACGAGTCAACAAAGCCAGCAGCTCCGCCAGTTCACGCTGCAACTCACGACGGTCCACCACCATATCGATCGCGCCCTTCTCCAGCAAGAACTCGGCACGCTGGAAGCCTTCAGGCAGCTTCTCACGCACAGTCTGCTCAATCACGCGAGGACCGGCAAAGCCAATCAAGGCATTAGGCTCGGCAATCACCACATCGCCCATAAAGGCAAAACTGGCCGATACACCACCCATGGTTGGGTCAGTCAAAATACTGATAAACGGCAAACCCGCCTCGGACAGTTCGGCCAGGATAGCCGTGGTCTTGGCCATCTGCATCAGGGAGAACAAGCTCTCCTGCATACGCGCGCCACCCGAAGCGGCCACACAGATGAAAGGACTACGGTCGGCAATAGCCGCCTTAACACCACGTGTGAAACGCTCACCCACCACCGACCCCATGGAACCGGCCATGTATTCAAACTCGAAGCAAGCCACCACGGCTGGCACAGACAAAATCGTGCCGCTCATGACCACCATCGCCTCAGTTTCGCCCGTTTGTTTGGCTGCCTCGGAAACGCGTTCGGTGTATTTGCGCGAATCGCGGAACTTCAAGGGGTCCATAGGACGGGTGTTAGAACCAATTTCGGTCTGGCCTTCGGGGTCCAGCAAGGATTTGATCCGGCCACGCGCACCAATACGCATGTGATGACTGCACTTGGGGCAAACATTCAAAGTTGCCTGGAGATCTTCCTTGTAGAGCACAGACTCACACGACGGACATTTCACCCACAGCCCCTCGGGAACGCGACGGCTGCTTTCGGGGTTACGGTTAATTCGCGGCGGGAGTATTTTCTCGATCCAGCTCATTGTTAGATCCTGTTTTCGCTTGGCCGGCACCCGGCCCACCAAACTCTTTATTCTGAAAAAAAGCGCCTGTTCCTCAAGAACAGGCAGATGATTCTATACGCGGAATAGGTATTTAGGCTAATTATCCAGCGCCTGACGTATCTGTGCGAGCCATTGACTGGCCGCGGCAACCGCCGCTGCGTCCTTATCCTTTTGCTCTTTGCCCGCGTTTTCTTGCACGGCCTGCTCCATAGTCTGAATCAGCTTGGAACCAATAACAACTGCGTCCGCACAACGGGAGATGGCTTTGGCACTTTGCGCATCACGAATCCCGAAACCTACTCCGACCGGAATTTTGACGTGCTGACGAATGCGCTGCAAGTGGTGTTCCACATCAGCCACATCAATCTGGGCCGAACCGGTCACCCCTTTCAGGGAAACATAGTACACATAGCCTTGAGCCAACTCGGCCACCTTGGCAATGCGTTCGTCCGTGGAAGTGGGCGACAGCAGGAAAATGGTGTCCACGCCCTGCTCGGTCAGCAAACGGGTGAAATCCTCGGACTCTTCAGGCGGGTAATCCACCGTCAGCACGCCGTCCACACCCGCCTTGCCCGCCATCACGGCAAACTCGGCCTGACCGATACGTTCGATAGGATTGGCGTAACCCATCAGCACAACCGGCGTTTCCTCGTCGATCAGGCGAAACTGCTGCACAATCTCCAGCACTTTACGCAAGCCGACACCACGGCTGATGGCACGTTCAGCGGCTTGCTGAATCACCGGGCCATCGGCAGTGGGATCAGAAAAAGGCACACCCAGTTCAATGACATCTGCCCCGGCCTGACGCAAGGCATGCATCAAGGCCACGGTAGCGGGCACCGAAGGGTCTCCGGCCGTAATATACGGCACCAGGGCGCAACGCCCATTCAAACCTTCAAACGTCTTTTGCAGACGCACATTACTCGACATATCAGTTCCCGATTGCTTACAGAGTCAAGCCGCCGTACTCGGCGACCGTATGCATGTCCTTATCGCCACGACCGGACAAACTGACCAGAATGATTTTATCCTTGGACAAAGTCGGAGCAATGCGAGCCGCATGAGCCAGCGCGTGCGAGGACTCCAGCGCAGGCATGATGCCTTCGATGCGGCAGCAATCGTGAAACGCTTTCAGAGCGTCTTCATCGGTGCAGGTGGCGTAGTGGGCGCGGCCACAATCTTTCAGCCAGGCGTGCTCGGGGCCCACACCCGGGTAATCCAGACCAGCCGACACCGAGTGCGTAGGCATGACGTTGCCGTCATCATCCTGCAGTACATAGGTACGGTTACCGTGCAGCACACCCACCAGTCCCTTGTTCAGGGAAGCCGAGTGCTCCAGCGTATCCAGGCCGCGTCCAGCCGCTTCCACACCGATCAGCTCCACGTCCTTGTGCTCGATATAGGGGTAGAAAATGCCCATGGCATTGGAACCACCACCGACTGACGCCAAGACGTAATCAGGCTGACGACCGGCATCCTCAGGCATTTGCTGCACGCACTCTTCCCCGATCACGCATTGGAAGTCGCGCACCATCATCGGGTAAGGATGAGGACCAGCCACCGTGCCAATGATGTAGAAGGTATTACTGATGTTGGTGACCCAGTCACGCATGGCCTCGTTCAGCGCATCTTTCAGGGTGCGCGAACCGGATTCCACGGGCACAACCGTCGCACCGAGCAGCTTCATGCGGTACACATTGGAAGCCTGACGACGCACGTCCTCGCTACCCATGTAGACCACACATTCCAGACCGTAACGGGCAGCGACCGTAGCCGTTGCCACGCCGTGCTGGCCTGCACCGGTTTCAGCAATAATGCGTGGCTTGCCCATGCGGCGAGCCAGCAGGATCTGACCAATACAGTTATTGATCTTGTGTGCGCCAGTGTGATTGAGGTCTTCGCGCTTGAACCAGATCTGAGCTCCACCTAGTTGCTCCGACCATCGACGGGCATGGTACACGGGGCTGGGACGACCGACAAAATGCTTGAGTTCGTAATGAAACTCGCGCAGAAACTCAGGATCGTTCCGATACTGTTCGTAGGCTGCTTTCAACTCGTCCAGGGCGTGGACCAGCGTTTCAGCGACAAACGAACCACCAAACTGACCAAAATGTCCATCCGGGTCGGGCAAGGTATAGGTTTTCAAAGCTCGCTCTCTTGATTGACAAGAACAATCGCGGGCACAACACCCGCGAGGTTTAGGTTTACCAATTTTAGCAGTTCAGGACGAGTAGCGGCGGGCGCTAACACCCGATAACTCGTTCAAGGCCGCTAAAGCCTTTTGAATTTGCTCGCCATCACGCACTTCAATGGTAAATATCATGCGTGTCAACGAACGACGGCTCAAGGTATTAATACCCGTTACGTTCAAGCGCAGGCGGGCAAATACTTCAGACAGATCACGCAAGAGGCTGGGATGCTCCTGAGCCTCAATCGCCAGATCCACCGGATACTGAGTATCCCCCGTATCGCCCCAATCAACGCTAATAGCCCTTTCAGGTTGTCGATCAGCCAGTTCCTGATAAGACTTGCAGTCAGCACGGTGTATGGACACTCCCCGACCACGGGTCACAAAACCGGCAATCAGGTCAGGCGGTGCGGGACGGCAACAGCGGGCCAGCTGTGTCATGAGGGAGTCCACGCCCACCACCAGCACACCGCTTTTCCCGGTTTTGGAAACACTTTCCCGGGCCGCATCAAACACGCGCTGTACGGGTTCTTCTTCCTGCACATCCTCACGGAACAAGGCGTCCACTTGGCGCAGACTGAATTCATCCTTGGCCACCGCCACATACAGGTCATCCGCCTTGGCAAAACCCAGTTGCTGGGCCATCTGTTCCAGATTGACGGCGGTACGGCCCAGCCTTTGCAGCTCTTTTTCGACCATGCTCTGGCCTTGGGAGATACGCTGCTGCAATTCAATCGCGTTGAACCAGGCCCGCACCTTGGAGCGCGAACGCGGGCTGGCCAGAAAGCCCAGTTGTACGTTCAGCCAGTCACGCGAGGGGCCACCGGATTTGGCCGCCACAATCTCTACTGTCTGGCCCGTCGACAAGCGCGTGGACAAAGGCACCATCTGCCCATCAACCCGCGCACCGCGACAACGGTGGCCCAGATCGGTATGCAGATAGTAGGCAAAGTCCACCGGCGTCGCCCCCACAGGCAGCTCGATAACGCGAGCCTGCGGCGTCAGCACATAAATATGCTCGTCTTCCTGAGCCTTCAAAGGCCGGGCGACTGCCGGTTTCTTACTGGCGACGGGTTCTACTGTCTTTTCGGAAGCCGACTCTTTGCTGCTGTCTGCTTGCGGACCAGGCGCGGTAGCGTTTGACGTGGACGCCTCCCTGTCCCAGGCCAGCAATTGACGCATCCAGGCGATCTTTCTATCGTCCTCACCATCGGCCACCTGCTGCCCGCCTTGGGCTCCCGCTTCCTTGTAGCGCCAGTGGGCAGCCATCCCGTATTCCGCGAACTGATGCATGTCGCGCGTGCGGATCTGAATTTCAAAGCAACGCCCCTGCGCATCCGCAATGACGGTATGCAAGGAGCGATAACCATTGGGCTTGGGGCGGGAGATGTAATCGTCAAACTCCTCGGGCACAGGCGTCCACAAGGAATGCACCACAGCCAACGTGTGGTAGCAGCTGCGTTCATCCTCAACGATGACGCGCAAGGCGCGCAAATCAAACAGTTGTTCAAAGTCCAGATGCTTGTTACGCATCTTGTTCCAGATGCTGAAGATATGCTTGGGTCGGCCCGAGACCTCGGCCACGATATGCTCGCGTTTCAAGGCCGCCAAAAGTTGATCACGAACCTGACTGATCAGGGTTTCGCGCTCCACGCGCTTGTCTTCAAGCTGACTGGCAATATGTTTGTAAACCTCGGGGTTCAGAAAACGAAAGGCCAGATCCTCCATTTCCCACTTGATCTGCCAAATCCCCAGGCGGTTAGCCAGCGGCGTATACAGCTCCAGCGTTTCGCGCGCGAACCCTACCGGGCAGACATTTCTGGACTGTCGGTACCAGCGCAAGGACTGCAAGCGCGAGGCCAGGCGCATCAAGACAATGCGCAAATCGGCGGCCATCGCCAGCAGCATCTTGCGCTTCATTTCTTTTTGATCACCCCCGCCCGTCTGCTCCTTGGCCTGGCCTGTCAGCGATCCCAGGCGGTACAAGGCGCGCGAGCCACGCACCAGGGTCATGACCTCGGCACCAAAGGCTTTTTGAACCGGATCCTGTTTGATCTCCGGCCCAGGGGCGGGGGTGACGGCCAACAAGGCACTGGCACGGGTTTGGGCATCCACACCCAAACCAGCCAAAATAAGCGCTACCTGAGCGCAATGGCTGTCCAACGGTTCGCCGGTACTTCCGGCCAGATCCAGCAAAATAGGCCCCGCCCAGTCGGCAGCCGCCTGCAATAGCGTACGCCCTGCTTCATCCAGTCCGTGGCTGGCTTGCGCGAACCATAGAGGGTTGAAGGCCGACTCGGCCATAGGGGGGGAAGCGGTGTGATTCATGTGAATTACGTCGATGTGGCCACTCAGCGCTGAGGTGGCTCTCTATACTGTAGACGCTAGTCTATCACCGCGAGTAAGAGCTTATGAGTCTGAACACATGCCGCCAGCTTCTATTGATTTGGCACTCCCGTACCGGCGCGGCCCGGCAATTGGCTGAACAGGCTGAACAAGGCGCGCTGGAGGTGCTCCAGGAGTTGGGAGGGCTAGAACAGATCCGTATCAAACGTTTGCATTGCGATCAGGTGCAAGCGCAGGATTTGCGCGACTCCCACGCTTATCTGTTCTGCGCCCCCGAAAACCTGGCCAGTCTGAGCGGGGCCATGAAAGAGTGTCTGGACCGGAATTACTACGAGGTGCTGGATCAGCTAAATGGCCGTCCCTACTCTGCCTTGATCAGTGCCGGTAGCGATGGACAAGGAGCCCAGCGACAACTGGAGCGGATTTGTACCGGCTGGCGGCTGGAGCTGGCCGCCCCGATCCGGATCTTCAACTTTCACGCCCAGACACCAGAAAGCATTCTGGCTCCCAAGACCTTGAATGAAGAGCAAATTACCCAGGCTCGGGAAGCCGGTGGGCACCTGGCGGCGCTGCTATGCCTATAAAAAAGCCCTTTGCATAAAACAAAGGGCTGTCATTCAAGCTGGCGGCAACTGAAAAACCTGCCGCAAATACGCCAGATACGCCGGATCATCACACATGGTCTTTTCCGGAGCATCGGACACTTTCGCCACCGGCTGACCATTGCAGCGCACCATCTTCATCACAATCTGCAAAGGCTCATGGCCAAGGTCATTGGTCAGGTTGGTGCCAATCCCAAAAGACACCTTGCAGCGCCCTGCAAAACGCAGCGCCAGCTCAATGGCTTTGGGAATGGTCAAGCCATCAGAAAATACCAAGGTCTTGGTACGCGGATCGGTACGGTTAGCCTGATAGTGCGCCAGCAAGCGCTCACCCCAGATGAAGGGATCGCCCGAATCGTGACGGGCACCGTCAAACAGCTTGCAAAAATACATGTCAAAGTCGCGCAGGAAAGCATCCATGCCGTACACATCCGACAAGGCAATGCCCAGGTCACCGCGATATTCTTTGGCCCACACCTCTAGGGCGAAAATCTGCGAATCACGCAAGCGAGGGCCCAGAGCCTGACAAGCCTGCAAGTACTCGTGTCCCATGGTGCCCAGCGGCGTTACCCCATACTTCATGGCCAGCCAGACGTTGCTGGTGCCGGCAAAGTGCGGTTTCATCTGCTCGATCATAGTGGTGACCACTTCTTCGTGCCACTGCTTGGAAAAGCGGCGGCGCGTGCCGTAATCAGCCACACGAAAGTCACTTAAGGCCGGATCATCGACCACCAGACGCATCTTGGACTGCAGACGCTCGCGCCCTTCCGCCCATTGTGGTTGTGGACATTCGTTGCGAAAGTAGACCTCGTTCACGATGGCCAGCACCGGGATCTCGAACAGAATCGTATGCAGCCAGGGGCCTTGGACCGAAATTTCGATCTCGCCGGGAACAGCCCCAGCCTGCACCTGAATGCAACGCTCGGGCAGATGGAACAGACCCAGAAAATCGACAAAATCGCTTTTGATAAAGCGCAGGCTGCGTAAATAATCCAGCTCGGCGTCTGAAAAACGCAACTGGCACAGGGCATGAATTTCCGCCCGGATCTCGTCCAGGTACTGGCTTAAATTAATATTGGGAGTGCGGCATTTATAGCGATACTCCACGTGCGCAGCCGGGAAATGATGCAGGACAACCTGCATCATGGAAAACTTGTACAGGTCCGTATCAAGTAAAGAGGTAATGATCATCACAAACCTACCGATTTTGATTGCGCAACCATAGCACGGGCGTCAGTTCTTGCGTACCGCTATCTAGCAGATGAGCTATTGCGCCATCTCAATAAGCAAGAAGCTGAATATTCGTTAAAATCGAAAGATTCGATTCAAATCCCATTTTTATCGTTCAGGCCCTGTGCGTTGTCGCGCACCCCATCCACGGCCTTTTGCCGTGATCAACCGCCTTAGCGATACCGCAGGAGTGTTACTGAAATGACCCACGTCGTCACCGAAAACTGTATCAAGTGCAAATTCACCGATTGTGTGGACGTGTGCCCCGTCGACTGTTTTCGTGAAGGCCCGAACTTTCTGGTGATTGACCCGGACGAGTGTATTGACTGCGCCGTCTGTATTCCCGAATGCCCGGCCAATGCCATTTTTGCCGAAGAGGACGTGCCCCAAGATCAGGTGCACTTCATCGAACTGAACGCTGAATTGACGCCTGTTTTTGGCAGCATCAACCGCTCCAAAAAACCGCTGGAAGATGCGGACGACTGGAACGGTGTGGAGAACAAACTACAGTATCTGGAACGCTAAGCACGTCGCTCGCTCTATATAGACCCGACTCGGTGGCTGCGTTTGTATCCAGCCACTCTTGCGCCCAATCTCGCCTTTTGATAAAAAAACCTGCCGCACCGCAGCAAGGGAAAATACCAAGGCCAGAGGAACGATAAACGTCGTATTGTTTCCCACAAGGAAATAAGCATATACATTCCTCTGTATCAAATTAGGCAACACCAAGGCGCACACTATGCTTTACGATCTGCACGAACTTCAGCGGTCCTTTCTGGCTCCGCTCGCCGCCTTTACCGGCACCGGCTCTCAATGGTTTTCCAACCCCTACAGTCCACTGGCCTATACGCCCCTGTCGCGCCAACTGGCGGCGGCCTCTGAACTGGTACACCGTATCGGCAAGGATTACGAAAAACCAGCCTGGGGGCTGGACGAAACCCAGATCGACGGCCAAACCGTCGCCGTGCAGGAGGTCGAGCACCTGAGCAAACCGTTCTGTAGGCTGATCCACTTCAAGCGCGATCATCCCAAAGCGGATCAGGACCCCACGATCCTGCTGGTCGCGCCTCTGTCCGGCCACCACGCCACCTTGCTGCGCGAAACCGTACGCGCGCTGCTGCCCGATCACTCGGTTTATGTTACTGACTGGATTGATGCCCGCATGGTGCCTCGTTCAGCCGGCCCCTTCCATCTGGACGATTACGTCCTGTATGTGCAGGAATTCATCCAGGCACTGGGCCCGAAAGTGCACGTCATGTCGGTTTGTCAGCCTACGGTGCCGGTCTTGGCTGCCGTCTCCTTAATGGCAAGCCGTCGCTCGGCCGTGATGCCACGCAGCATGATCATGATGGGTGGCCCCATCGACACGCGTCAGTCACCCACCGAGGTGAATCGTCTGGCCACCACCAAGTCCTATTCCTGGTTCGAAAACAATCTGATTCACCGGGTGCCCACCAAATACCCTGGTGCTCACCGCCGTGTGTACCCCGGCTTTTTGCAGCACGCCGGTTTTGTCGCCATGAATACGGATCGTCACGTCAGCTCACACTACGACTTTTATCAGCACCTGATCAAAGGTGACGATGACGATGCACAAGCCCACCGCCGTTTCTACGACGAATACAATGCCGTGCTGGACATGCCCGCCGAGTTCTACCTGGACACGATCCGCATTGTGTTCCAGGAGCACCGTCTGCCCAAAGGCCAATGGCACGTGCATGGCGAACAAGTCCGTCCCCAGGATATCGATGGCGTGGCCTTGTTTACTATTGAAGGCGAATTGGACGATATTTCCGGCCAGGGCCAGACTCATTCGGCTCAGGGGCTATGTTCGAAAATCGCGCCTGAACTCAAGCAACAATTCACCGCGCCCAACTGTGGTCATTACGGGATTTTCTCCGGAAGCCGCTGGCGCACGCTGATCTGTCCTAAAATCAGGGACTTCATCCGTCAGCACAACTGATATTTGGCTAAGGCCGTTTCTGACGGGGCCAGAGGGCCCCGTTTTTGCATTCATGTCCAACACCTTAATACGGCGCATTGACGCCCTGCTCCCTCAAACCCAGTGCACCCGCTGTGGTTACGATGCCTGTTTGCCCTATGCCCAAGCCATTGCGCTTGAAGGCGAGGCGATCAACCGCTGCCCGCCCGGCGGCCAGGAAGGCGTGCAGGCCCTGGCCGAGCTGCTGGGTCGTGAAGCCCTGCCCCTGGACCCTTCCTGTGGGGAATTCACCGGCCCCAGCCGCGCAGTCATTATTGAAGAGCACTGCATTGGTTGCACGCTCTGTATTCAGGCCTGTCCGGTGGACGCCATTATCGGTGCCAACAAATTGATGCACACCGTACTGGCTGACCGCTGTACCGGCTGTGAGCTATGTGTGCCGCCCTGTCCAGTAGACTGCATCAGCATGATCCCTACGGATGAATGGAGCAGCGAACAGGCCATACAGGCTCGCCTGGACACGGAACGACGCCGCGACCGCCTGCTGGCCCGACACCAGGAAAGCTCGGATCTGGCTGCCCGTACGCTGGCTAATAAACCTGTCCTGGCCAACTCGGCCGATCAGGCCGATAAACGAGAGGCCTCCATTGCCTCTGCTCTGGCCCGCGCCCGTGCGCGACGCGCCGGCAAGACTGCAAGCGAAACTACGCCATGAACGCTGCCAAGCGCCACGAGATTTTCAGCCGTTTTCAGGCCGCCAACCCCAAGCCCACCACCGAACTGGAATACGCCGACACCTTTCAACTGCTGATTGCGGTGATTCTGTCGGCCCAGGCTACTGATCGCTCCGTGAACCTGGCTACTGCCCGCTTTTTTCCCGAACACGGCACACCGCAAGGGATTCTGGCTATGGGTGAAGAAGGGCTGCGTGAAGCCATCAAGACCATTGGCCTGTACAAGACCAAAGCCGCCAACGTCATCAAGACCTGTCGGATTTTGCTGGAGCAGCATCAAGGCCAGGTTCCCTGTGACCGCGCTGCACTAGAGGCTCTTCCAGGCGTAGGGCGCAAAACCGCCAACGTGGTCTTGAATACCGCTTTTGGCCTGCCCACCATTGCCGTGGATACCCATATTTTTCGCGTTGCCAACCGCACCGGCATTGCGCCAGGAAAAAACGTGGTCGAAGTGGAAAGGAAGCTGGAAAAAGTGATTCCCAAGCCTTTTTTACTGGACGCCCACCACTGGCTGATTTTGCATGGCCGCTACATTTGCGTGGCCCGCAAACCCAAATGTCCCCAGTGTGCTATCTCGGACTTGTGTGACTTCAAGCCGAAAACCGTTAACACTTAAGTAACACATGCCTGGTTTAACAACATTTGTTTACCAAACAGTGCATTAAACCGATCTCTCCTATGACAAACCCGCATGGTTTTGCTTCGTTGGCGCTTCCATACTGAAACACATGAAGAACCCTGCCTAAAGTTCGCTGGTGATGGAATCACCACAATCAGCGGCGAAGGACACGTAACGGAATCCTGAGCCGACCAGCCAACGTACAGGCCCATATTGACGCCTTACGACAAGGAGCATTCTCATGACACGGGCTGCCCTGGATATTGAGAATCTGTACGCCTGCCAACGAGAGTTTCCGCTCTTGCGCGGATTGAGTTTGCAGGTTGCTGCGGGCGAGATCTGTACCGTACTGAGCCGAAGTCGGGCCGGCCGCAGCGCCATGTTACGCGCCATCGCGGGATTAACCGATAGCCGCCGAGGCTCCATCCGTATTCAAGGCACCGAAACCATACACCTGAGCCAACACCAGTTGGCAGATCTGGGAGTGGGCTACAGCCCTTACGAACAGAGCATCTTCACCGGTCTGAGCTGTGAGGAAAACCTCTTGCTACCGCCCGCTATAGGGACTGCCCTGGGTGGTGGAATGTCACTGGTGCAGATCTATGAGCTGCTACCCAGCCTGGAGCAACGTCGCCACCATATGGCCACCCATCTGTCTACCGGCGAACAAAAAATACTGGCCATTGCGCGCTTGCTGCGCACAGGTGTGAATCTACTGCTGCTGGACAAGGTGTCCGAGGGACTGGCTCCGGTACAGGCCCAGGCACTTGGCAAGCTGATCTGCACCTTACGCCACGAAGGCTACACCATTGTGCTGGCCGAGCAATGCCCACAGTTCTCGGCAGAATTCAGCGATCAGTTTCATGTCTTGGAACAAGGGCAAATTATCGAGCGATTCAGCCGCAGCGAATTAAGCCATAAGTACGACGCCCTGCACGCACTCCTGGGGGTGTGAGCCCATCATCCGAGCTCTCCCACGCCCGCCTTTCTCTTTTCCAGCTCGTTACCAGGTGATGCAAAAAACACACATAGGGGTGAATTTGGCCCCGTATGAATTCTACTTACTTGATCTACAACAAGGTCAGGCGGTCAACTATCCCTGAAGCTTGCTTTGGATCAAATCTGCAAACCCAGCCCTCATTCACTCTGTAGGCTTTACACCCCCCTACGGAGTCATTATGAAAGCCCGCCACTTGTTTCCCGGTCTGCACCTGTCCTTGCTCGCGGTAGGACTGGCCGCTGTTTTGTACGCGCCTCAAGGCCAAACACACGAAGCGGGTGATTTCTTGCTCAAAGGTGGCGTGACCTGGGTATCCCCAAAATCCAATAACGGCTCTGTGGCTGACGGCACCGTCAAGCTGGACGTAGGCAATAATGCCCGCCCCAGCTTCTCGCTGACCTATATGGCCACCCGCAATATTGGTATTGAACTGCTGGGCGCTTTCCCCTTCCAGCACAATATCGACAGCAATCTGGGCCGTATCGGCAAGACCAAGCACTTGCCCCCAACCCTGAGCCTGCAATACCACTTCCTGCCTGACAGCGACTTCCAGCCCTATGTGGGCGTGGGCGTGAACTACACCATGTTCTTTGACACCGAATCGCGCGGTGCGCTGGCGGGCTCCGACCTGAAACTGAAAAACAGCTGGGGTTTTGCAGCCCAGGTCGGTGTGGATTACAAGCTGGACAAGAACTGGTTCCTGAACGCCGATGTACGCTACATCAGCATCCGTCCAGACGTGAAACTGAACGGTCAGTCCATTGGTAAGGCCAAGCTGGACCCCGTGGTTGCCACCATCGGGGTCGGCTACCGCTTCTAAGCGCTGGCTTCTTCCTGCTCGCGTTTGCCCTGCCCCAAGCCCAGATAGCTTTCTATCACTCGGGGATTATGAGCCAGGTCAGACGCGGGCCCTTGCAGCACCACATCGCCCGTCTCCAGTACATAACCGTAGTCAGCCACTTGCAAAGCGGCACGAGCATTTTGCTCGACCAGCAAGATGGCCACGCCGGTACTGCGCAGTCGGGCGATGATCATGAAGATCTCCCGCACCACACGCGGCGCCAGGCCCAGGCTGGGTTCATCCAGCATCAGCACTTTGGGTTGCGCCATCAAGGCACGGCCTACGGCCAGCATCTGCCGCTCCCCGCCTGACAAAGTCCCTGCCAGCTGAGTACGACGCTCTTTCAAGCGTGGAAACAAGGTGTAAACCTTGTCCATGGTGTCGCGCCAGCCGGGATGACGGGCGCGATACAGGCGAAAGCCGCCCAGCAGAAGATTGTCTTCCACCGTCATGCTGCCAAACAGCTCGCGGCGTTCCGGCACCAGGGAAATGCCAGCCGCCACGCGACGCTCCACTTCCCAATGACTGATCTCCTGCCCTTCGTACTGCACCGAGCCTGTGCTGCGGCCCACGCTGGGCAACGAGCCCATCATGGAATTGAGCAAGGTGGACTTGCCTGCACCATTGGCGCCGATCACCGTCACAATGCTGCCTGCCCGAACGTCCAGACTGGCTCCCGTCACGGCCGTGACTTTGCCGTACTGAGCCGCCAGATTGTCTACTTTCAGGATAATGTCTTTCGATTGTGCCGAACTCATAGCGCTGCTCCTGCCGAGGCGGGCTCATTGACCTGATCCAGATCCAGGTCGTCATCAATACCACCCAGGTAGGCTTCCAGCACCGCTGGATTTTCCTGAATTTCCTTGGGCAAACCTTCGGCCAGCTTGGTGCCAAAATCCATGACAACCAGCTTGTCCGTCAAATTCATGACAAAGTCCATGTCATGCTCAACCAGCAAAATGCTCATGCCTTCGCTACGCAACTGATCCAGCACTTTGGCCAGTTCCTGCTTTTCCTTGTAGCGCAAGCCAGCAGCCGGCTCGTCCAGCAGCAAGAGCAGCGGATCGGAAGCCAGGGCACGGGCAATTTCCAAAATACGCTGTTGGCCCAGGGCCAGATTGCCCGCCTCTTCGTACAGGTAATCACCCAGGCCCACGCGCTGCAGCTGAACAGCCGCTTCGTGCAAAAGCTCGGCTTCGCTACGGCGCTCAGTATGCAGAACGGCGGACACCACACCGACATTGCGACGCAAGTGAGCGCCCAATGCCACGTTTTCCAGAACCGTCATGGTAGGCAGCAGTTGCACGTGCTGGAAGGTACGGCCTACGCCCAGACGAGAAATCTCGCGTGCAGGCTTGCCATCAATCCGCTGCCCCAGGAAGCTGACCTGGCCGCTGGTGGCCGACAGCACGCCGGTAATCAGGTTAAAGGTTGTGCTCTTGCCCGCGCCGTTAGGACCGATCAGGCCCATGATCTGACCCGCATTCAAGGTGAAGCTGATGTCATTCACGGCGACCAGACCACCGAACTCCTTGCGGATCTTGTTCACTTCCAGAACCAGCGAGCCGGCCTGGGGACGCTCACGCTGAGGCAGAGCCTCGGCTTGCGGAGGAGCCGCCTGATTGCGCTTCTGCGCACCGAAAACCTGTTCCCAAGCCTTGTGCAAAATGGGCCACAGACCGTCGCGAGCGTATTGCAGAATCAGCACCATCAAGATACCGAAAACGATCAGCTCGAAGTTGATGTCGGTATTGAGCAGCTTGGGCAGCCAATTCTGCAATTGATCTTTCAGGCTCAGCACGAGAGCCGAACCCAAAACAGCACCCCAAACACTGCCTGCCCCGCCCAGCACAGCCATGAACAAGTATTCAATACCGTAGTTCAAGCCGAAAGGACTGGGTGATACCGCGCGCTGGTAGTGCGCATAGAGCCAACCGGATACGCAAGCCAGCAAGGCAGCGTAAACGAACACAATGACCTTGTAATTGGCCATGTTCACGCCAAAGGATTCGGCCATGCCGCTGCCATGCTTCAGAGCACGAATGGCACGTCCGGGACGGGAGTTCAACAGGTTGCGCGTACCCCACATCGCCAGCAAGGCGAACGCCCAGATCAGGTAGTAAATATCCCGGCCCGAGGACAGGGAAATACCGAAGAACTCCAAAGGAGCAATACCGGAAATACCGTCGTACTGACCCAGGAACTCCAGGTTGCCGAACAGGTAGTACAAGGCCAGCCCCCAAGCCAAGGTACACAGGGGCAGGAAGTGGCCAGACAAGCGCAGTGTGATCGCCCCCAGAATGTAGGCCACCATCATGGTGATAGCCATGCCAATCAGCAGATTGAACCAGGGCGACCAACCCAGACGAGCCGTCAGATAGGCCGTGGTGTAGGCACCCAGACCCACAAACGCGGCCTGACCAAACGAAGTCAAACCACCCACGCCGGTCAACAGCACCAGGCCCAGAACAACCAGGCTGGTCAAGCCAATATAGTTAAGCTGGGTAATCCAGAATTCGGGCGTTGCGCCCAACTGCGGCAAAACCAACAGAACCGCAATAAACAGTAGCGTCAGCAAGTGTCTCATGTGATTTACTCCTCATCATCCACGTGCTTGCTACCGAAGGAGCGCCACAACAACACCGGTATCACCATGGTAAATACAATAACTTCTTTGTAGGCACTAGCCCAGAAAGAGGAAAACGCCTCCAGAACACCCAGGAACAAAGCGCCCAACAAGGTGACGGGGTAACTGATCAAACCGCCAAAAATCGCCGCCACAAAACCTTTAAGACCGATCAAAAAGCCGGTGTCGTAGTAGATGGTCGTCACAGGAGCGATCAGCATGCCGGACAAGGCACCAATGGCTGCAGCCAGCGTGAACGTCAGAGAGCCGGACATATTGGTGCTGATACCCACCAGACGGGCACCACGACGGTTCACCGCCGTTGCACGCAAAGCGCGACCATACAGGGTCTTACCGAAAAAGCCCCACAAGGCCAGAATCAGCAACACGCAAGCGCCCATCACAAAAAAGGTTTGGGCCGACCAGCTTACTGCGCCCAGGGACACTTCGCCTTCCATGAAAGGAGGCGTGCGCCAGCCTTCCGGACCGAAGAACACCAGACCCAAACCGGTCAGCGCAAAGTGCACGGCTACCGAAGTAATCAGCAGCACCAGCACGCTGGCTTCGGCAATCGGCTGGTACACCAGGCGATACACCATGGGACCCAGCGGGATCACAACCGCCAGTGAGAACAATACGGCCACCCACAAGGGCAACTGCGAGCTGACAATGGCAGGGGCGGCAAAGTAAACCGCGACAGGAATCACGATATTGACCAGAAACTTGCGTGGCATGCCTGTCAGGCTGCGACTGCGCAAGGCAGAGAGCAACTCCAGCAAGAACACCAGCGCACCGGCGATCAATAACAAAATAACGGTTCCCGGCATGCGGCCATTGACCACGAAAGCCAAGGTCAAGGCGCCAAAGGTGACGAACTCACCTTGTGGAATAAAGATGACGCGGGTAACCAGGAAAACCAGAACCAGGGCGAGCCCGAGCAAAGCATAGATGGCGCCATTCAATATGCCATCCTGCAACAAAATCAAAGCGATGGTGGTATCCATGTCGGACAACATCCTGTACAACAAAAAGGGCAAAGGGCTTACGGCAAACGCAGGCCTGTAGCGGGAACGGGCGCCAGGATCCTCAGGCACCCGCCTTGGAAAAAACCGGCTTGGGAGCCGGTTTTTGCCTGTCAGATATTACAGATCAGGCTGATACGTCCATTTACCGTCGACCACTTTCACAATCACGTGGGCCCGCTTATCCAGACCGGCATGATCTGTTGCAGACATATTGAACACGCCTTGGGAAGCGGCCAGTTCCTTGGTTTGCTCCAGAGCATCACGCAAGGCTGCGCGGAACTCGGGGGTACCTGGCTTTGCACCAGATTTCAGGGCCTCTGGAATGGCTTCGGTCACGAGCAGACCGGCATCCCACATATGCCCACCAAAGGTGTTGATGGAGCCAGCACCATATTTGGCTTCGTATTTTTCCTTGTACTCCATAGCCGTCTTTTTCACCGTGCTGCTATCAGGCAGTTGTTCGGCGACCAGCAAAGGACCGGCTGGCAAGATCATATCGTTACAGTCTTTGCCACACACACGCAGCACGTCGCTGTTGGCGGCACCGTGTGTCTGGTAAATGATGCCTGCAAAGCCACGGCCTTTCAGTTCACGCTGAGGCAAGGCAACCGGAGTACCGGAACCGGCGATCAAAATGGCATCGGGTTTGGTGCCCAGCAGCTTGAGAACCTGACCGGTCACACTGGTATCGTTGCGGCCATAGCGCTCGGCACCCAGCACTTTAATGCCCTTGGCTTGAGCCGCTTCAGTAATCACGTTCAGCCAGCCATCACCGTAGGCGTCGTTGTAACCAATAAAGCCCAGGGTTTTGACGTTTTGCTTGACCATGGCCTCTGCCAAGGCACCGGCCATCAACTGGTCATTCTGGGGAGTTTTGAAGACCCAGGTACGAGCGCCTTCGACAGGCTCAACAATCTTGGCGTTGGCAGCCACGCTGATCATGGGAGTCTTGGTTTCACCAGCAACGTCCACCATCGCCAGGGAGCCGGGAGTCACGGACGTACCGATCACCACGTCCACTTTGTCGTCCGTAATCAGCTTGCGCATATTGCGTACGGCCACCGTGGTATCGGTGGCATCGTCCAGAACGATGTACTCGATTTTCTGGCCGGCCACCTCAGTAGGCAACAGGCTGACGGTATTGCGTTCAGGAATGCCCAGCGAGGCCGCCGGTCCTGTCGCTGCCACCGTCACACCCACTTTGATCTGCGCAGACACGGCGACGGGCAGACTCAAAGCCAGGGCTGCAGCCAATGTCGTCAGACGACCAGTAGTAATGCAGTTCATCCTTTTCTCCCAATATTTGTTCGTTGTTGTGGACCGATTTCACGGTCAAAAAATCGTAATACAGATAATCACCAGCAGATACCAGAAACGTATCAAGTCGCACGAATTTCAGATATTGGTGTTTACCTTAAATATTAAAAGTTTAAATAGTGCACTAACTAAAGTGATAGCTCACTAAGTAAGTGCCCTGTACCGCTATTTTCTTGACTGGGCAGTCAGGACAGGCTGCACTTTGGAACCCTCTGTTCCAAACGCACTCTAATTGTCGATTACTATGTAGGACTGCGCCTCTTGTAGGCATTGATCTGTTTTTCATAAGGCAGCACACGTGGAAAAAGTACGTAAAACCGAAGCCGAGTGGCGCGCCCAACTCAGCCCCGAAGAATTCTATGTCACGCGTCAGAAAGGGACGGAACGTGCCTTTACCGGCCGTTACTGGGACACCACCACGCCCGGCATTTACCGCTGTGTTGGCTGCGGCACGCCCCTGTTTGCTTCTGACACCAAGTTTGATGCCGGTTGCGGCTGGCCCAGCTACTTCACCCCCCTGAACCCGGACAATGTGCGCGAGGAACTGGATACCAGCCACGGCATGCGGCGCACCGAAGTGCTGTGCAATGTCTGCGATGCTCATTTGGGCCACGTCTTTGAAGACGGCCCCCCACCCACTGGGCTACGATATTGCATTAACTCCCTGTCCATGACCTTTGAACCTGACGCATGAAGAAGCTTTTATTTGATCTGTTCCCGCTCGTTCTGTTTTTTCTGGCGTTTCGTTTCTCCGACATCTATGTCGCAACCGGCGTGGCCATGGCCGCCTCGGTATTGCAGATACTCTGGTTAAAACTCACCAGCAAGGCAATCGAGACCTCGCACTGGATCAATCTGGCCGTCATTGTGGTCTTTGGCGGTGCCACCTTGTTTTTCCACAACGATGTCTTCATCCGCTGGAAACCGACCGTGCTGTATTGGATCTTTGCGCTGGTGCTGCTGGGCGGACGCTATCTGATGCATCGCAACCTGATGCAAAAATTCATGGGCACCCATCTGGTATTGCCCGGCCATGTTTGGGACAAATTAAACCTGGTCTGGGCCAGCTTCTTTGTCGCCATGGGCCTGGTGAATTTGTACGTTGCCTTCTCGGGCCACTTTACCGAGTCCCAATGGGTCAACTTCAAAGCCTTTGGCCTGCTGGGTTTGATGCTGGTGTTTGTCGTTGCCCAATCCTTGTGGCTGGGCCGCTACCTGCAAGACTCGTCCGACAACTCCACTCCCCCAAAATCTTGATTTCACCATGACAGACGCACTCGCTTCCCTGATTCACGAACGGCTCCAGGCTCTGGAACCCTCTGAACTGGACATCATTAATGAATCCCATCTGCATGCCGGCCACGCCGGTGCTCAAGGGGGCGCAAGCCACTTTCGGGTGATCATCGCCTCGAAACAATTTGATGGAATTTCAACACTGGCACGACACAGACTTGTGTATGATCGCGTCCACGATCTAATGCCTTTCCCGATTCACGCATTGGCTATTCAAGCCAAAACTACTGCTTAAGGATGCTCATGAAACGTATTGCCGCATTTGCCTTGACCTGCGCTATGGCTGCTCCGGTCTATGCACAGACGATTGCCACCGTAAATGGCAAAAACCTCACGCAAAAAGACCTGGATCAGTTCGTCGCCGTTCTGGTCGAGCAAGGCGCCAAGGACTCGCCCGAGCTGCGTGAGCAAGTCAAACAGGAAATGGTCAACCGTCTGGCCGTGGTGCAAGCCGCTGAAAAAGCCGGTATCGACAAGACCAACCAGGTTCAACAAGAGCTGGAACTGGCTCGCCAAAGCATTCTGGTCCGTGCCTTGATGGCCGATTACCTGAAAAAGAACCCTGTTACCGAAGCCGATCTGACCAAGGAATACAACACCATCAAGGCGATGGAAGAAGGTCAGCAGGAATACAAGGTGCGCCACATCCTGGTCAAGGACGAAGCGGCTGCCAAAGACCTGTTGGCAAAGATCAAGTCCAAGAAAGTCAGCTTTGCGGATGCCGCCAAGAAAGACTCCATCGACACCGGTAGCGGCCAGCAAGGCGGCGATCTGGGCTGGGCGCCTAGCTCCACCTACGTGCCGGAGTTCGCTCAGGCGGTAGAGAAAATGAAAAAAGGCGAACTGAGCGCAGCACCTGTGCAGTCCCAGTTTGGCTGGCACATCATTCAGGTAGACGATGCTCGTCCTGTGACCTTCCCGGCCATGGCTGAAGTCAAGCCTCAGCTGGAAGAGATGATGCGTCAGCGCAAGCTGGCCGAGTACCAGCAGAAAATCCTGAAAGAAGCCAACATCAAGTAACGGCTTTGACGGCCGCTTTGTCTTTCCGATAAAACGGCTGGCAGGAAAACAAATATGGCGCCCTTGAGGCGCCATATTTATTGCTCATGAAGTCGGATCATGCCTCTTTCGGAACCAAGGCCAAGGATAGCCCCTCGGTCAATTCACCTCGGGCTTGAAACAAGAGGTAAAGCGCCAGCAACTCTACGCTTGTTCTCCCGCAGACAATAACAGGAATAAGACTCTGCTGGACCGCTGGCTTCAGACAAGAGCACTCCGCTCCTCATGCTCGCCAGACACTGACCTTCATACACCAGCGCCTTACTCACCCGCCAATAAAGCCAGAAACTGGGCTTCGTCCAAAATAGTCACGCCTAATTCTTGTGCCTTGGTCAGCTTGGAACCGGCCTCAGCTCCCGCTAGCACATAGGCGGTCTTTTTGGAGACTGAGCCACTAGCCTTACCGCCCGCCTCTAATACGCGGCGCGTAGCCTCGTCACGGCTCATGCTGGGCAAGGTTCCCGTGATGACAACCGTTTTGCCCGCCAGCGGCAGATTAGCGCTATTGGCACGGGCTTGTGCCTGTTGAGGTGTCACCCCAGCGGCCAGCAAATCATCCAGGGCTTCACGATTATGAGGTTCCTGAAAAAAGTGCCGTACGGAAGCCGCGACAACCGGGCCCACTTCGTTAACTTGCAGCAGCGCCTCTTCATCAGCCTGCTCCAAGGCCTGCAAGGAGCCAAAATGCTGTGCCAGATCGCGTGCCGTAGTCTCGCCAACATGGCGGATACCCAAGGCATAGATCAGACGATTCAAGGCTGGCTCACGCACCTTGTTGATCGCCTCGATCAGGTTCTCGGCGGACTTGCGTCCCATCCGCTCCAGCAGCACCAACTTCTCTACCTTCAGCTTGAAAATATCGGCTAAGGTATGGACCAGTCCGGTTTCCACCAACTGGTCCACCAGCTTTTCACCCAGACCTTCAATATCCAGGGCTTTACGGCTGGCCGCGTGAATCAGCGTTTGCTTGCGCTGGGCGGGGCAAATCAAGCCACCGGTACAGCGCCAGGCGGACTCACCGTCCAGACGCTCCAGCGCCGAATGACACGCCGGGCACTCCTTGACCATCTCGAAGGGCATACTGCCTTCGGGGCGCTGCTCTAGCACCACGGCAACAACTTCCGGAATCACATCCCCGGCACGACGAACAACCACGGTATCGCCTGCGCGCACATCTTTGCGACGTACCTCGTCTTCGTTATGCAGCGTGGCATTGGTCACTGTAACGCCACCCACAAAGACCGGTTTCAAACGTGCGACTGGCGTGACAACACCGGTGCGACCCACTTGAAACTCGATGTTCTCCACACGCGTTATTTCTTCCTGCGCGGGGAATTTGTGAGCGACAGCAAAGCGTGGCGCACGTGCCACATAGCCCAGGACACGCTGCGCGGCCAAAGAATTGACTTTGTACACCACACCGTCAATTTCAAAGGGCAAACCGGTACGGCGCTCTTGCGTCTCGGTATAAAAATCCAGCAGGCCCTGCACGCCCTTGACGACTTTGCGGTCGCGGCTCAAGGGCATACCCAGGCTTTCCAGCCAGTCCATCATGCCCGATTGGGTATCACGGGGCAGCGCATCGCCTACGGGTTCGGCAAACAAGGCATGTTGCGGCTGAGTCACGGCAGGCATAGGGCTGACTTCCCCCCAGCCATAGGCAAAAAAGCGCAAAGGCCGTTTAGCAGTGATTTTCGGGTCCAACTGGCGCAAGCTGCCTGCGGCCGCATTACGCGGATTCACAAATACTTTTTCACCACGCTTGGTCTGGTTCTCGTTCAGGCGCTCAAAGTCCGCCCGATTCATCAAGACCTCGCCCCGCACCTCCAGCACGGCGGGCAATTGCGCCGCATCGCCGCGCAAGCGCAGAGGAATGGATTTAATGGTGCGAATATTGCTGGTGACGTCCTCACCCGTGGTGCCATCACCGCGAGTCGATGCTTGTACCAACAGACCTTGTTCATAACGCAGGCTGATCGCCAAGCCGTCAAACTTGTATTCGGCCAGATAATCTACCCGGCGGTCTAAACCCACCACACCGGCGTCGACCAAGGTATCGGCGACGCGCTTGTCAAAAGCCTGCACCTCCGCATCATCAAAGGCATTACCCAAAGACAACATGGGAACGGCATGCTCAACAGTGTCAAAGCCGTCCAAAGGTGCTGCGCCCACGCGTTGCGTAGGAGAGTCCGGGGTAATCCATTCCGGGTGCTCGGCTTCCAGCGCCAGCAGCTCGTTCATCAATGCGTCGTATTGCGCGTCCGAAATGCTGGGTGCATCCTGAACGTAATAGGCCCAGTTATGCTGGGCCAGTTCTTCATGTAACTGCTGTACTCGCTTCAAACTCACGAAAAAATCCTGCCTGTACGTTCCTGGCCTGCCGTAAAGCCAGCTTGCTCCAGGCGTTCGTACAGATTGCTTAGTTGCTCATCAATGTTTTGATCGGTGCTCTCGGGCAAGGGGCGACCTTGGTCATCCAACACCACGCCGTCCAGACGGCTGGCCAGATCACGGGCCACCGTTGCCATACGGCTAAAGGCATGATCGTCCGCCGGGCTGTTGGGCAAGTCCAGCAACAGGTCAATACGCTCAATGCTGGCCGACTGAATATCCCTGGGTTGGGCGCCGTCGAACATGGCGGTAAAACGGGGCTGGCCCGAATCGGCCAGCCAGGCCAGTTGCTGACCAAAGGGTAAAAAACCGGCGTCCTTGACCATCTGAATCACGGAAGAAGCCGGCATAGGGCCGGGCAAACGCACCGACACCCCCACCAACGCGTCCAGATCGGCGCAGGTATTGTCCAGGGCAGTTGCACGACGCAACACATCGTCCTGTTCAGGACCTTCTACCGAGCCATCAAATTGTTGCGCCAACGCTTGCGCGGCCATCCAGACCTGCGACCACTCAATGGCTGACAAGGGACCGCTGCGATTGGCCAGCAAAACGGCAATTTGCATGCTGGCGTAGGACTCGCCCGAACGCAAACGAGCACGATGACCGCCCCCTTCGCACTCGGCAAAGTAACGCACGGGCTTGGCACCCGTACGCGAGATGGACTGCAAGGCCTGAGCCAAATCCTGGGCGTCCACTGGCTGGCTGAAACTGATGTCAATGACGGCCTCGGTGGTGCAATCGGCCTCAGCGGCATCGTGCTCGCTGCCAGCAGCCGCAGCATCCCCGCCACGCGTTATGCTGGGCTCGCGACGTTCCAGCTCGGTGAGCTGGCTCATCAAAGGATCCGTATCCCCATCCGGGAATTGGCTTTGCATCTGCTGGCGCACTCGGCGGTCTTGCCACCAGTTAAAGACCACCACGAGCAAGATGAGCAAAATGCCCAATAAAATCAGTGCGATTTGCAAATCACTCATTGTCAGTTCCGTCGAATCAACACTAGCGGATTAAAAAAAACAGGCTTACACACTGCTCATTTGCATGGCAGCGTCTACGTCCACTGCCACAATTCGGGACACACCTTGCTCTTGCATGGTGACACCGATCAGTTGTTTAGCCATCTGCATGGCAATTTTATTGTGAGAAATAAACAAAAACTGGGTTTGTTCACTCATGCTGGCCACCAGATTGGCATAGCGTTCGGTATTAGCATCATCCAATGGCGCATCCACCTCGTCCAGCAAACAAAAGGGGGCAGGATTCAGTTTGAAAAAGGCAAAAACCAACGCTGTCGCGGTCAAGGCCTTTTCACCACCAGAGAGCAAATGAATCGTGCTATTGCGTTTACCTGGTGGTTGAGCCATGACTTGCACCCCGGCTTCCAGCACTTCATCGCCCACCATCGTCAGTTTAGCCTCTCCACCACCAAATAGCCTTGGGAAAAGCTCACCAAAGTGCTGATTAACGATGTTGAATGTTTCCATGAGCAACTGGCGCGTCTCGCGGTCAATCTTGCGAATTGCATCTTCCAGGGTCTCGATGGCATCACTCAAATCCTTATGCTGGGCATCCAGATAAGTCTTGCGTTCTTGCGCTGTAGTCAGCTCTTCAAGGGCCGCCAGGTTCACCGGACCCAAGCCTTCAATCTGGCGCGAGATACGCTGCACTTCAGACTGCAACCAACCCACGCGCTGCCATTCCGGTGTCTTTTCCTGTAACAAGCTCCACAGTTCGGAACGGTTTACCTTTCTGCTGTCCAACTGTTCAGCAAACTGTTCGACCGCCAGACGCGACGCTTGTTCCTGCAACTGCAATTCAGTGACTTGCTCGCGCAAAGGTCCCAGATTCTTTTCATGCTCGGCACGGGCCTGTTCATGCTCGCGCAATTGGGCTGCCAGTGTATCGAGCTGGATTTTTGCCAAGCGTACTGCTTCCTCGCGTTCGGCACGCAATTCCAGCGCATCCTGCAAACCGGCTTGTGCGGCCGAGGCATCCAGATCCAGCAGTTCGCCTTGCAAACCTTCCAACTGGCCGGCAGTGCGTTGTGCCTGCTCCTGCGCCAAGGCCAGATTGCGCTCCAGTTCGGCCATACGTTGCACTAAGGCACGTTCGGCAAACTGGGCATCGTGCACAGCACGTTCGCGCTCGTGGACTGTGCGCCGAGCCTGCTCAGCCTGCTCGGCGCCCTTCTCGCCTTCCATCTGCGCTTCGGCAAATACCCCCTGATGCTCGGCCAACTCTTCGTCCAGCGTTTCAAAACGGGCCTCGAACTCCTCGCGGTTCGCTTGCAGCTCTTCGCGCTGCACCGCCAGTTCTTCCAGTTCCTCGTTGATACGACCACCGCGCTCTTGCGATTGCTGCGCTTGCTGAGCCAGCTTGGAGTGTTCCAATTGCACATCGTGCATACGAGCGGTCAGCTCGCCCACGCGGGCTCGGGCCGGAACCAGACCATTACGCACTTGCTGCAAGGCCATTTCGGCCTGGGTGCTGGTATGGCCCAGCTCGTCCACAATCAATTGAGCGCCACGCAGCTCTCGCTCGAGATGCGCAATTTCCTGCTGACGAGCCAGCATCCCGGCTTGCTCGGAGTCCGGTGCATAAAAGCGAATGCTGTGCTTATCCACCAAATGACCTCCACGCACCACAATGGCCATTTGATCCGTCAACTGCTCGCGCAAGCTTAAAGCCTGCTTCAAGTCCTGGCAGACATAAACCTGGTGCAACCAGTTATCCAGCAAGCTACGCAAACCACCTTCCTGCTGTCGCAGCACCGAGGTCAGCAAGGGCAAATCCAGCGCGGGCTTGACAGGCGCCCCCGCTTCGGGCAACTGGTAAAAACTTAAACGAGCAGGTGGCGCATCGCTGGCGAACGCAGCCGCCATATCCAGGCGACGCAGCTCCAAAGCCGTCATGCGCTCGCGCAGCACGGCTTCCAGCGCGGTTTCCCAGCCCTTCTCCACGTCCAGGCTTTGCCAAAGACGTTTCATGCTCTCCAGCCCGTGCTTGGCCAGCCAGGGTTCCAGAGTCCCCTTGCGGGCCACGTCTTCCTGCAAACGGCTCAAGGCCAGATGACGTGCTTCCAGACGGGCCATGTCCTGCCCGCCTTGCACAGCTTGTTCCTGCGCTTCTTTGCGCTCTTGTTCCAATCGAGGAAGCTGGGCTTCCAGATGCTGCATATGCTCCTGAGCTTGCTGCAACTGATTTTGCAGCATGTTCAGATCGCCTTGCAGACGTTCCAGATTGTCCGGGTCCGGGGCATTGAGTTCGCGCAGTTCCTGCTTCAAGCGCTCCTGACGCTGCTCCACGCCTTGGATCTGGCGGTCAGCATCGCGCTGCGATTGCGCAGCCAAGGCCAGATTCTGCTCCAGACGCGCCAAAGCCATGCGCATTTCGTCCCGACGCTGGGCCTGTTCGCGTACACGCCGCTCCAGATCGGGCAAGGCTCCTTGCGCCTCTTCTAGCTGAATCTGTAACTCCTCCAGCTTTACCGCCGCCTCTTCACGCTGCTGTTCGCTGTTTTCCAGCTCCTGCTGACAATGTTCTTGTTGCTCGACCCAGTCGTGCTGTTGTTGCTCCAGTTGCTCGCGACGCTGCGCCATGCGGCTGCGCGAATCGAGCACGTGGCGAATTTCCGCCTCCAGGCTAGACACTTGGGAGCCGGCCTCATACAACTGGCTTTGCGCTTGATGCAAAGCGTCCCCGGCCTGCAAATGCGCCTGTCGCTGAGACTCCAACGCAGACTCGGTATGCCGCAAACCTGCAATAGATTCTTCCAGCTTGGTCTGGGCTTGCTCAATTGCCAGGAAACGAGCTTTCTGATCGCCCTGCGCATTGGACTCTTTCAACAGCCACAGCAGATTTTGCTTGAGCTCGCCATCTTGCTGCAAATTCCGATACTGGCGCGCCACTTCGGCCTGCGCCTGCAATTTCTCCAGTTGCGCATCCAGTTCTCTTTGGATGTCTTCTACCCGCAGCAGGTTTTCGCGGGTGTCGCGCAGGCGACTCTCGGTTTCGCGACGACGTTCCTTGTAGCGCGACACGCCCGCCGCCTCTTCCAGAAATACGCGCAGCTCTTCGGGCTTGGCTTCAATCAGGCGGTTAATCATGCCCTGCCCGATGATGGCGTAACCACGCGCCCCCAGGCCCGTACCTAAAAAGATGTCGTGAATGTCACGCCGACGAACGGCCTGATTGTTCAGAAAGTAGCTGCTTGTCCCGTCCCGACTCAGGACACGCCGTACCGAGATCTCGGCATAGGTGCTCCACTGGCCTGAGGCCCGCCCTTCGGAATTATCAAAAACCAGTTCAACCGACGCACGGCCAGCCGGTTTACGTTGCGATGAACCGTTGAAAATAACGTCCTGCATGGACTCGCCACGCAACTCGGAGGCTTTGCTCTCGCCCAGCACCCAACGCACCGCATCGATGATGTTCGATTTCCCACAGCCATTGGGCCCGACAACACCCACCAACTGACTGGGAGTTGGGATGGAGGTCGGGTCCACAAAAGATTTGAAACCAGCGAGTTTGATCTGGGTTAGACGCACAGGGTAGAAGTCAGCTCAGAAAAGACCAATTTGAACAGGCACACGGCGCCATTTTGATCTGCCTGGCACCGCGAGTCGTATGATACCGCAGCACCTGCCACCCACCGCAAAGACAGCTAAAAAACAAATGAAAACCACGGCTCGGCTGCTGAAATAGTAAGGCAGCCCCCATCGCCCGCCGTCAAGCCCTGTTTACCCTGCGTGGCAAGCGGGGCAATAGTGTCGAGCAGACCATTTACAATAGTGCTTTGGCAGTGCCCGCCCGTCCCGAAAATCCAAGCAGACAAACACATGCAATGAATTTCTGATACCACTGCCACCGCAGTCCCTGTTATTCTTGCTCCCCATCTCTGTTCGTAAATTTCGCACCGGCACAGGTTTTTCAGGAGAACCGTGGTGAGCAGCCCCCGGCCAGCTCGTCCTGCCTGATACCTGGCCTAGATTCGTGCTTTGCAGCCACCATACTGTTTTCAAAAAGCACACGCATTCGGAATGTATTTTGAATAAAGGTTTTTATCTGGTCATGGCCGCGCAGGCATTGTCATCAGTTGCTGACAATGCCTTGCTGATTGCCGCTATCGCCCTGATCGCAGATTTGCACGGACCTATCTGGATGGTCCCGATGATGAAATGGTGGTTTGCACTGTCCTACGTCCTGTTGGCGGCGTTTGTAGGTGCTTTTGCTGACTCGTATCCCAAGGGTCGAGTCATGTTCGCCACCAACGCCATCAAGCTGATTGGCTGTATGTTGATGTTCTGCCACCAGTACTTTGGCATGAACGACTCCCAGCAGTTGGTTCTGGTCTTTATCTCCTACACCCTGGTTGGTATCGGTGCTGCCGCCTACTCCCCCGCCAAATACGGCATCGTCACGGAAATGCTCAAGCCCGAATTGCTCGTCAAGGGCAATAGCTGGATTGAAGGGCTGACCGTTCTGTCCATCATCGGCGGCACGGTGTTGGGCGGTATCCTGATCAACCCATCGATCGCTAGCGCGCTGGCCGAACACCCTCTGATTGCACCGTTGGCCCAGACGCGTGCCGAAGTCGCTATCTTGCTGATTTCCTTTATTTATCTGTCTGCAGCACTGTGCAATCTGCTGATTCCCCGCACCAATATCGACTACCCACCTCAACAAAAAAATCCCATCTTGCTGCTCAAGGAGTTTCGTTCCTACGTGTGCATTTTGTGGCAGGACAAGCTGGGCCAAATCTCACTGGCCGTCACTACCTTGTTCTGGGGTGCCGGTGCCACCTTGCAATTCATTGTGATCGAATGGGGCGCCCAGCATCTGGGCTACCGTTTGGATCAGGCCTCGGTGCTGATGGGAGTAGCAGCCTTGGGGACGGTTTTTGGCGCTGTCTTTGCCGCTCGCGTTCCCTTGAAGAAATCCCTGGCCGTTCTGCCGGTGGGCGTGGCCATGGGCTTTGTGGTTTTGCTCATGCCGTTGGTCCACGAAAAATGGGCGGTCTATACCCTGCTGATGGGTATTGGGGGCTTATCCGGCTTTTTCGTCGTCCCCATGAACGCCCTGCTACAACATCGCGGCCACGTCATGTTGTCGGCCGGTCACTCCATTGCTGTCCAGAACTTCAATGAACAACTGAATATTCTGTTCATGCTGGCGCTGTACAGCCTACTGCTGTGGCTGCGTTTACCCATCAACTACATCATTGTGTTCTTTGGCCTGATGGTGGCATCCTTGATGACGGTATTCATCATCTGGAAAAATGCCAATCTGCGCGCCCATCCCGAGTTGGAAGCCTGCATCGGACAAGAAGGACATGGGCAGGCATTGACGGCCAAGTAAGCAAAAGCGCCCCAAAGGGGCGCTTTTGATCGGGGGCGCCGAGCCTTGGGGCGGCCCGGCGATAAAACATACCCCCCACGCTGCGCCTACGGCTTGCTGCCCCCCCAAAGGGGGCGCTTTTTATCTTGGGGCGGCCCGGCGATAAAACATACCCCCACGCTGCGCCTGCGGCTTGCTGCCCCCCAAGGGGGCGCTTTTTATCTTGGGGCGGTCCGGCGATAAAAATACCCAAAGGACCTGTATCAGGGCTGGTTTTGCAATTCGCGCAACAAAGACAAATCCCGCCAGGCATTGGCTTTGTGCTGCGGGCGCAACAAGAGCGAGGCCGGATGGTATGTCACCACCAAAGGCAGGCTGCGCCCCTGAGCATCGGTATACGTTAAAGCCTGACCCCGCAAGGTTTCCAGATCCTCATCACGACCACTTAGTGCCACCGCCGCCAAATGGCCGACGGCCAACAAACGACGTGGCTGTACCAAGCGAATTTGCGCGTCCAGAAAAGCCCGGCATGCAGCCAGCTCTTCCTGTGTGGGGGGACGATTACCCAGGGGGCGGCACTTCACCAGATGCGTTTTATAAACCGAGGCATTGGGAATCGCGCTATTGAGCATGGCTTGCAAGAGCAGACCCGCCTTGCCATCAAAAGGCTTGGCGCTACGATCATCGCTCGTGCCCGGTGCTTCGCCAATAATCATCCAGTCCGGCTCGGACAAGAGCTCTGAACCAAACACTACTTGAGCTCGCCCCGTGTGCAAACCACATTCCTGACAAGCCTGTACTTGCTCCAGCAAGCTGGCCATATCCTGCGCTTTTTCAGGCTGAATCAGCACGGCAGGCCGCTGCACCACTTCCTCGACAGGAGCTGCCGCTACCGGTCTGGCACCGGATTTACGCAAGACAGCCAGTGCCTGATCTCGGGCCGACATGGCATCCGTAGCCGCTGCGGGGGCTGAGGGGGACGGACTGCCCGCATCATTAAGATGCCGCTCTACCGGCTGAGCCGTCTGCATCGCTGCTGCGGCCTCTTGCGCAGGGGCGGCCACAGGGGCGGACTGCCCACCAGGCTGCGCCTGGGGCAGACGCGCCAAAAAAGCACGCTCCAGCCCCAACTCCAAAAGCCAGGTGCGCTGCAAAGGGGAGATAGGCTGAAAATCGATCATGCCCCTGCCTTGCTGGCCAAGCTCAGGCTCATCAAGACCGCGTCTTCACGCCGTCCATCGCTAAGCGGATAGTAGTTTTTACGTAAACCATCCGCCTTGAAACCATACTTCTGATATAAGCCGATAGCCGGCGCATTTGAGGCTCGCACCTCCAGAACCACGCGCTCGAGCTGCTGCTGACGGGCCCATTCCAGGCCATCGTCCAGCAATTGCCAGGCCAGACCGCGGCGCTGCTGCTCGGGGGACACCCCAATCAGCAGAAGTTCAATCATATCGGGGGCTTGCAACCAAATGGCATAGCCTTGAACCTGCCCTTGCTTGTGAATGATTCGGGAGCAATACGCACTATTGCCCAAAGCATCCGTGAAATTACCTGCCGTCCAAGGGTGTGTTTCCACGCAGCGTTCAATATCCAGTACAGCAGATACATGGCCTGCCTGCATGGCTTCAATTTGCAAAGGTTGATCCAGAGCGGCCGGGTTTCCACCCAAGCCCTGTTCACGTTCCTGAATGGTGTAGGCAACTTTCTCGCGCACATACAATGGCATGGCCAGGTCCGGGGAGACACCGCGTCCTTCGTCCAGATCATGCAAGGCCAAATGCGCCACACTGGCACCGGTTGCACGCCACGGCTGGCCCACTTCCCAGCCCTGAGCCAGAACGGCTGGGGCCAGATCAGGAAACTGCTCCAGAGCGTCACCAAGGACACAAATGGGCTGTTGCTGGGCAATCAACCCTTCCGCTTGCAAACGAACAATCCAGGTAGTGACCTGGGCGGCATCGAGCAAGACCGGACTTTGCAGCACGGACCAGGAACCCTTGGCCGTCCAACTGTACACAGCGGCATACACCTCTTGCATGCGCGCATCCTGCGCCACCACATAAGCCGTCCCCTCGATGGGCGTGCCGCAAGCGGCAGCCGCCAACAAGGACGAGACCGGCAGTACCGGCAAGCCCAAGGCAAAAGCCATACCCTGAGCCACGCCACAGGCCACGCGCAGCCCGGTAAATCCACCTGGACCTTGCCCGAACGCAATCGCGGTCAAGGCGTGTCTATCCACCCCCGCCTGCTCCAGCAGTTGCTCGGCCATGGGCAAAAGGCGTTCGGCGTGGTCGCCGCTCCCCTCGTGACTCAGCTCCACAAGCGAAATACCCGCCTGTGTGCGAGATAACAAGGTCAGTTCACAGAGATTGGAGGAAGTCTCCAAGGCAAGAATATGTGCATCCATCGCGCTATTTTAGTTTAAGCAGCCTCAAAATAGGCAGCTCCCTGGGATCGGACAAGGACAAAACACTCCACAGCGCAACTCAGAGCGCATTTCTTCTCTGGCCGCTCTTTTTTTTGACTTGGCTCAAACCGACCAATCAGATTATTTGCCACCATACAATCGTCTTCTAAATCACCCTAAACCTGCTGCAAGGCGCATAAATAGTACAAAACACTTAATGTGTAATATTTTTCTACACCCCCCTATACGCGCTTTCTGATGCCTGTTACATTTTCGCTATGAATACGCCGACACCCCCCCTCACCCGCAAAATCCTTGTCGTTGACGACGATCCCCGGCTGCGCGATTTGCTGCGCCGCTACCTGTCTGAACAAGGATTCAACGTCTTCGTTGCCGAAGACGGTAAAGAAATGGCCAAACTCTGGCAACGTGAGCATTTCGATCTGCTGGTACTGGATCTGATGCTGCCAGGCGAGGATGGCCTATCCATCTGTCGCCGGCTGCGCGGCGGTCACGACAATACCCCCATCATCATGCTTACCGCCAAGGCCGAAGAAATCGACCGTATCGTGGGCCTGGAAATGGGTGCCGATGACTACCTCATCAAACCTTTCAACCCCCGCGAACTGCTGGCCCGTGTCAACGCTATCTTGCGACGCCGTGGTACCGAGGAACACCCCGGCGCACCTAGTCAGGAAAATGAATCGATTGAGTTCGGTCCTTATGTGCTGAACCTGTCCACTCGAACACTGACACGCAATAACGAAGTTGTCCCCATCACAACGGGCGAGTTCTCCGTGCTGAAAGTGTTTGCCCGTCACCCCAAGATCCCCTTGTCGCGCGACAAACTGATGGAATTGGCGCGTGGCCGTGAATACGAAGCCTTTGACCGTAGTCTGGACGTCCAGATTTCGCGTCTGCGCAAGCTGATCGAACCCAATGCTTCCAAGCCCGTGTTTATTCAAACGGTCTGGGGCCTGGGCTACGTTTTTGTTCCAGACGGCGGTAACTGACCTTGTCTTCCGGTCAGCAAGACGGGCGGCCCGCCGTGGCCGCCCAACGCCGAGCAACAAAAAACTCAAGTATCCGGCTGGGTTTATTCAGCCGGTCTTTTTTATTGCTCGCAGCGTTAATGCTCGTCAGCCTGGGTGCCTGGCTGCAAGTATTCTTCAGTATGGAAGAAGGCCCACGCGCAGCCCAAATGGCGCAGCGCGTGGCGTCCATTGTCAGCATCACCCGTTCGGCCCTGGTGTACGCGCCCCCAGCGGTACGCCCTGCCCTGTTGCTGGATTTGGCTACCAAGGAAAGTCTGCGCGTGCAACCACGCGAGAACACGGACGAGCTTGAACCCCTGCCGCGCTCCAACTACTGGCAGCATGTCTCTACCGAAGTGCGTGGCGCATTAGGCAGCCAGACCTTGATCATGTGGTCGGTCAACAGCGTGCCGGGCATCTGGGTTTCGTTTGATATCAATGACGATCAGTATTGGCTGGTCTTTGATCGCGAACAATTAAGTCTGACTGCCGGAGTGGAATGGCTGGGCTGGGGCGCTACCGCCTTGCTGCTGGCCCTGATCGGTGCCGCTGTCAGTGTGCGCTTTGTGAACCGGCCTTTGGCCCAACTGGCCAAAGTGGCCCAGCAGTTGGCTCGTGGTGAAACACCCAGCACCCTGCCTGAAAAAGGCCCGGTTGAAATCCGTGACATGAATATCGCCTTTAACCGCATGGCCCGAGATATCCGCCAAACAGAGGCGGATCGAGAGATCATGCTGGCCGGTATTTCGCACGATTTGCGCACACCACTGGCCCGCATGCGTCTGGAAATTGAATTAAGTCAGGTATCGGACGAGACTCGTGCCGCCATTGACGAGGACTTGGCTCAGATTGACCACAGTATTGGTCAATTGATGGAATATGCCCGTCCTGCTGCGGCTGTGCCCGAGCATGGCATTGATGTGTCCGCCGTGCTCAATGATGTCTACGAGCGTGAGCGCACGCATACCGAATCGCTGGGTGGCATTTTGACAGCCTCCGTCGAACCCAATCTGTATGCCCGCATCAGCGCACACGACTTAAAGCGCATTGTCTCTAACCTGATCGAAAATGCCCGCCGCTATGGACGCAGTCCCGAAGATGATCGGGCACGCATCGAGCTGTCGGCGCATCAACATGGCAATATTTTGATCATCGCCGTCAAGGATCAGGGAGCCGGTATTGCAAAAAGCGACATCCAGCGCCTGCTGCGCCCCTTCTCGCGCGGTGTCTCTGCCCGCACAGGTGTCAGTGGTGCAGGTTTGGGACTGGCGATTGTGGAACGTTTGCTAGGACAGGTCGGAGGGCACTTTGAACTGGTCAGTGCTCCGTCCGAAGGCTTGACCGCTCGCATTCAATTGCCACGTATCCGTGCCAGTCGCAATGCGCCTGGAACCCAGGCCGATAAGGACAACAAAACTTCCTGAGCTGAATAAGACTTGGGCAGGGATTTTCCCTGCCCAAGGCTAGTCTCAGACCAAAACCACTCAGGCGCGATACAGCAAGGCCACCGAGGTGACCGCAATCCCTTCCTGGCGCCCCACAAAGCCAATCGCCTCGTTTGTCTTGCCCTTGATGTTCACACTGCCAGGTTCCAATTTCAGATCGGCCTCGATATTGGCCACCATCGCCGGGGCATGTGGTGCGATCTTGGGTTTTTGCGCATGAATCGTGGCATCCACATTCCCAACCAACCAACCCGCAGCGCGCACCTGCTCATAAGCATGACGCAACAAGACACGGCTATCAGCGCCCTTGTATTGAGGGTCTGTATCGGGAAAGTGGCGACCAATATCGCCCAGGCCTGCCGCCCCCAAAATCGCATCGGTAATGGCATGCAGCAAGGCATCGGCATCCGAATGCCCCATCAAGCCATGCGTATGCGGGATGGTAACGCCGCCCAAGATCAAAGGCCGGCCTTCGCACAGCACATGTACATCAAAACCTTGTCCTACGCGAATTGGCATGCTCATAACCACTTCTCCATCAATTCAAAATCTTCAGGCCAGGTGACTTTAAAATTCCGCGCCGACCCCAATATTAATAAGGGTTGGCTGCCCGCCAATTCCATGGCGCTAGCTTCATCCGTCACCACAAAACCCTGTTCTTTAGCCGCTTGTAAGGCCCCACGTAAGGCATGGGCGGGAAACAACTGGGGAGTCTGCGCCAGCCAGAGTCCTTCTCTGTCCACCGTTTCCAACACCCCCACTGGCTCCGCAGGCGTTGCGCGCTTGACAGTATCAGGCACGGGCAAGGCCAACAAGCCACCACGTTGCGCCTGCAAGCAGGCATCAATCAACCGTGCCAGGGCCTGCTTGGGCAAACCGGGGCGAGCGGCATCGTGAACCAGAACCCAGGCCTGTTCGTCCTTATCCAGGCTCTGCACAGTATTGAGCACCGTTTCAGCCCGCGTGTCACCACCACAGGGCAGGCAAACCGTACGCGGCAAGCCGTCCAGTGCCGCCGTCGCCCAGGTATCACCGGGGGCCACGGCCACCCGCACCTGGCTGATGCGCTCATCAGCCAGCAAAGCCTGTACCGAACGGCGCAACATGGGCTGCCCGCCCAGCAAACGATATTGCTTGGGCACGCCTTGCGTCTTCGTGGCAGAATCCAGGGCGCGCGAGCCAATACCGGCGGCTGGAACAATTGCAATCAAGGTAGTCTTCATAGGTGGGTGATTTTATAATGACAATCCTGATGGAAACCGAAAAACAGCACTCCCTGTCCCTGCCCAGCACTCAAGATGTGCTGGCCGCCTTACGCCCCGGTCAACGCTACTCGCAGCCCATGCCTCCTGGCTCGGGCGATGCCTGCCTGATTGCCGACCTGGCCCGCCAGCATAAAGCGCCTATTCTCGTACTGTGCGCCGATCCCTTGACCGCCCAAAGGCTGGCCGAGGAAATCCTGTTGTTTGGACCCGCCCTGCGCGTGCGCCAGTTGCCAGACTGGGAAACCTTGCCCTATGACAGCTTCTCTCCCCACCAGGATCTGATCTCCGAGCGTTTGCGCACCTTGCATGCCCTGACCATGCACGAGGTTGATGTGCTGACGGTTCCCGTCACCACCGCCCTGTATCGTCTGGCACCGCCTTCTTTTCTGGCCGCCTACACCTTTTCCTTCCGCCAGGGCGATGAGCTGGACGAGGCGCAATTGCGCGCCCAGTTGATGCTGGCCAATTACACCCACATGACACAGGTCAGCGCTCCGGGCGAATTCAGTATCCGCGGTGGCCTGATTGACCTGTTCCCTATGGGTTCGGTGCTGCCCTACCGTCTGGACCTGTTCGACAACGAGATCGAAAGCATACGCAGCTTTGATATCGATACCCAGCGCAGCCTGTATCCGGTCAAGGAAATCCAGCTCTTGCCCGGTCGTGAATTCCCTATGGACGAAGAGGCGCGCACGCAATTCCGGGCGCGTTTTCGCGAGTTTTTTGAAGGCGATCCTTCACGCGCCCTGCCCTATAAAGATGTAGGTAATGGCATTGCCTTTGCGGGCATCGAATACTATCTGCCGCTCTTCTTTGAAGAGACCGCCACCTTGATGGACTATGTGCCAGCAGGCAGCCTGGTCATCACGCACGGGGACGCACAAAACGCGATTGCCCGCTTCCAAAGCGATACCCATAGCCGTTTTTCCTTCCTGAAAAACGACCGTGAGCGCCCGATTTTGCCTCCAGAAAGCCTGTTTCTGTCTGATGAGCAGTTTTTCAACGGCATCAAACCTTTTAGTCGCCTCAGTCTGAACACGCAAGCTGACGATCAGCCCATTGCCCACCCAGACTTCGAGGCTTTACCCCTTGTCGCAGTCAACCGACGCGACAAGGATCCGTTGGCTCAATTGCGGCAAGAGGTGTTAGACCCAAAGAACCGGACGGTGCTGTGCGCTGATTCGGCGGGCCGTCGGGAAACCTTGCTACAAATGCTGCGTGACCACGATCTGTCGCCCGCAGCCGACTGCCAGAGTCTGACCGATTTTCTGGAGTCGGACGCCGCTTTTGCCCTGATCGTCGCCCCCCTGTCGCGTGGCTTTGCGCTGGTGCACGACAGTCTGAGTCTGCTGACCGAAAATGACCTTTACCCCTCCCAGACACGCACACAAAGCAGCCGCCGCCGCAACGAGCGCAGCAGCGATGTGGAAGCGATGGTGCGGGATCTGTCGGAACTGCGCGAGGGCGACCCCGTGGTTCACGCCGAGCACGGGATTGGTCGCTACTGCGGTCTGAAAGAAATGGACCTGGGCGAAGGCCCGGTCGAGTTTCTGCATCTGGAATATGCCAAGGGCAGCACCTTATATGTGCCTGTGGCGCAGTTGCACGTCATTGCCCGCTACAGCGGTGCCGACCCCGAACATGCGCCCCTGCACCAACTAGGCTCCGGTCAATGGGATAAAGCCCGCCGTCGCGCGGCCAAGCAAGCGCGTGACAGCGCGGCTGAATTGCTGGCACTGTACGCCCAGCGCGCTGCTCGTGAAGGCTTTCAATTCAAACTGCCTCTGAATGATTATCAGGCCTTTTCCGAGGGTTTCGGCTTTGAGGAAACACCGGATCAGGCCGCTGCTATTGAGGCAGTCGTAAACGACATGACCTCCGGCCAGCCTATGGACCGCCTCGTTTGTGGGGATGTGGGCTTTGGTAAAACCGAAGTCGCCCTGCGTGCCGCTTTCCTGGCCGTGGCCAATGGCAAACAAGTGGCCTTGTTGTGCCCAACCACCCTGCTGGCCGAGCAACACACACAAACATTTTCAGATCGTTTCGCCGACTGGCCTATCCGTGTTGCCGAGCTGTCTCGCTTCCGCTCGACCAAAGAAACCCAAGCCGCCATTGCGGGCCTGCGCGACGGCAGCGTCGATATTGTGATTGGCACGCACAAGATCCTATCCTCGGACGTACGCTTCAAACAATTGGGCCTGGTTATCATCGATGAGGAACACCGCTTTGGTGTGCGCCAAAAAGAGGCCCTAAAGCAGTTGCGGGCCGAAGTCGATATCCTGACCCTGACCGCCACCCCTATCCCCCGTACCTTGGGCATGTCTCTGGAAGGTATACGGGACTTCTCCGTGATTGCAACGGCGCCGCAAAAACGTCTGGCGATCAAAACCTTTGTACGTCGTGAAGATGGCAGCACCATACGCGAGGCCCTGCTGCGCGAATTAAAACGCGGTGGCCAGGTCTACTTCCTGCACAACGAAGTTGAAACCATCCACAACCGCCGCGCCCGTCTGGAAGAGCTGGTGCCTGAGGCCAGTATTGCCGTGGCTCATGGTCAAATGCCCGAGCGCGAGCTGGAAGCCGTCATGAAGGGCTTTTACCAGAAGCGCTACAACGTGCTGCTGTGCACCACGATTATTGAAACCGGCATTGACGTGCCAACCGCCAACACCATCGTCATCCACCGCGCGGATCGCTTAGGTCTGGCTCAATTACACCAGTTACGTGGGCGCGTCGGCCGCTCTCACCACCAGGCATACGCCTATCTGCTGACCCCCGGCGAAGATGCCATCACCAGCAATGCAAAAAAACGCCTGGAAGCTATTCAAGCCATGGAAGAGCTGGGCGCAGGCTTTTTCCTGGCCATGCACGATCTCGAAATTCGGGGTGCCGGTGAAGTACTGGGCGAGTCCCAGTCCGGAGACATTCAGGAAGTAGGCTATTCCATGTATGCAGATATGCTCAACACCGCCGTCAAAGCCCTGAAAGCCGGTGAAGAGCCTGACTTGGATTCGCCCTTTGCCTTGCAGTGCGAAGTGAACCTGCACACGTCCGCCCTGCTGCCGGCCAACTACTGCCCGGATGTGAATGCCCGTTTGGGGCACTACAAGGCCCTGTCACACGCTCGTACAGAAGACGATCTGATCCATATCCATGAGGAACTGATCGACCGCTATGGCTTGCTGCCAGAGGCGGGCGAGAACCTGCTGGCGGTGCATCGCTTGCGCATCAAGGCCGAACCATTAGGGATTGTGAAAATCGATGCCAGCGAAGCCCAGGCAACAATTCAGTTTTCTTCCAAACCCAATGTAGACGCAGTCAGCATTATCGAGCTGGTGCAAAAGAACAAGCAGGTGCGCCTGGCTGGACCGGACAAGCTGAAGATTGAAATTACCAAGGGCGAGGAAATCAAGAACCGCATCCAGGCCGTACGTAATGTGCTGAACAGTTTGCGCAAAGAGAAATAAGCCTTAACAACAAGGCTGGACATAAAAAGAGCGCTGCCACTGACAGCGCTCTTTTTTCGACGGTAAAGGCTGACTGCTTGAGTGTTTACTCTAGCCAATGAGGCGTTCTGAATACGGATCGAACCATTGCACTGTTTGCTTGGCAACAAACCGAATTCCGGGCTCAAGAGAAGCGCCCAACACTATAAGGAAATAGCCGGATCGACGCATCGTTCCATTGCCCCTCTTTCTGCCTGGCCTGGTTCTCAGGTAGTTTGCTGCGCTGCGTTTAGCTTTACTTTGCATCGCCAGACTACGCTGGCGATCCACCACCATCAAACATCCAGGCGGAACCAGTTCAGTACGGCATCCAGTGGAGAGTGATTCAACGCAAAGCTGGCTTGCTCCTGCACCACCGGTTTGGCACGGTAGGCCACCGAGTACTTGGCCTTTGACATCATGGGCAGGTCATTGGCCCCGTCGCCTATCGCAATACATTGTTCCGGACCAGCGCCCAGTTCCACAGCCAGTTCCTGCAAGAAGCGAGCTTTGGCCTGACCATCTACGATTGCGCCCAGCACCTTGCCAGTCAGCGTGCCGTCCACCACTTCCAAGGTATTGGAGTGGGCGTAGCTCAAGCTGAAACGGTCTTTCATACGTTCGGTAAAGAAGGTGAAGCCACCCGAGACCAACAAGGTTTTCACGCCATGGGCATGAGCCGTCGCAATCAAGCGTTCTGCGCCCAGATTGGGTTGCAAACGCTCTTCATAGACACGAGTCAGATCACTGACAGGCACACCTTCCAGAAACGCAACACGGCGATTCAGGCTTTCGGAGAAATCCTTGATCTCGCCGCGCATGGCTGCTTCGGTAATCGTGGCAACCTGCTCTTTACGGCCAGCCATATCGGCAATCTCATCAATACACTCGATATTGATCAGCGTGGAATCCATGTCCATTGCCAGCACACGCATTTCTTTCAGGCGGTCAATCTGCTCCAAAAAGGCAAAGTCCATCGCGCCGGTCTTGCACAAGGTTTGCACGTGGGCACGTTGCGTGGCGTCAGCACCCAACAGGCGTACGGCGGTAGGCCCCAGCTCCTGCACTCCATCGGCCTGCACCACTGCGGCAATTTTTTCGATGATGGCGCTATCTAGGCGCGGCCCTTGAAGAATGAGATGAGACATCAGATCGTCCACAAAGCAAAAAATACAGCACAGCCATTGTGCCAAAAGACGATTATTGTAGCCTGCCACGGGCCCTGCACACCCCAAGCTGTACACGACGATGTCAGTTTCCAGCCTGAACCCATCCTGCTACGATAAACGCTATCGCGAAATGACGAGGACGCCTTTCATGTACATCTGGCCCAACAATACTTTGCTGGATCTACTTCACATCGAGCAACCCATCGTTCAAGCCCCTATGGCAGGTGCCCAAGACAGCGAACTGGCTATTGCCGTTGCTCGTGCCGGCGGCCTGGGTTCCCTGGCCTGCGCCATGCTCAGCCCAGAACAGATTCGGGAACAAGTGGGTTTGTTCCGGCAAGCTGTCTCGGCCCCTATCAACCTGAACTTCTTTTGTCACGACGACCTGCGCCTGGAGCCAGAGGCCCTGCAAGAGTGGCGGTTGCGATTAATCCCCTATTACCAGGAATACGGCCTGGATCCGAATCAGGAACTGCCCAAAGCAGCACGCGCACCGTTCTCCAACCCACATACTGAATTGGTTGAGGAATTAAAACCTGAAGTCGTCAGTTTTCACTTTGGTCTGCCCTCCCCCGAGCTGCTTGAACGCGTGAAAAAGGTCGGCACTCTGGTCATGTCCAGTGCGACTTCCACGGCCGAAGCGGTCTGGCTGCAAGAGCACGGTGCCGACATCATCATCGCCCAAGGCCTGGAAGCCGGTGGCCACCGTGGCATGTTCCTGGACGATAAGGTGCATACACAAGTAGGCACCCTGTCTTTGGTTCCCCAAATTGCTGATGCTGTCAGCATCCCCGTGATTGCTGCCGGAGGTATTGCCGATGGGCGCGGTATTGCTGCTGCCCTGGCCTTGGGTGCCAGCGCCGCTCAAATTGGTACTGCCTATTTGTTCTGTCCTGAATCCAAGATCACCCCGCTGCATCGCCAAGCCCTGTCCAATAGTCGTTCAGACGGCACAGCGCTGACCAATTTGTTCTCTGGCCGCCCGGCTCGCAGCATCCGCACTCGCCTGATGGATGAAATCGGCCCGTTAAGCACCAGTGCTCCGGTATTCCCCCATGCGGGTTCGGCACTGAGCCCGCTACGTATCGAAGCCGAGAAACAAGGTCGCACTGAATTCAGCTCCCTGTGGAGCGGACAAAGTGCTGCCTTGGGCCGTGCCCTGCCTGCCGAGCAACTGACGCTGGTACTGGCTCAAGAGGCCCAGGGCGTCTGCAAGCGACTGGGAGTGGCTGGTGCCACCCATGCCCCTTTGGACAAACCTTGATCGATTGTACGGGCAGCTTGTGGCTAGACTGGCGAAACAAAGCAAGTCTAGCCCCACAGGCCTTCAACAGACAGCTATCGAGCATCCAGGCGGGATAATAATCGGACGACAAGACTTTAGAACTGACGCACTGAAAAAGACACCAAGCAGTTTTTTGACCTTGAGCGGCCAGACATAAAAAAAACCTCGCAAACTGATTTGCGAGGTTTTTTTATTCAATAGCACCACTACTCAAACTTGCCCTTGGGGTGTCGCATCAAATAGCGATACACAAAACCGGGATACGCCATTACCAAGAACAACGCAAAGGTAATGGTGTAGAACACCCAAGTCTGTTTGAACGGATTACCGATGCTTGCTTCAAAAGCAAAGCCGAACGCGCCCACAATCCCGTAAAACGCACAGACTTCCAAAAGGCGAGAAAAAAAGCCTTTGGACACTTTCTGATGGCGCGAGCGCCAAACCGGAAAGTAAAACATGGCTCCTACCAATACCAGACCCAGAAGCAGCTTACCCAACAGAACGGGCAAGGAGTTCAGGCCAGAGCTGGAGGCAATCATTGTGTAGATTCCCAAGCCCAACGCGGCCAGCACGGTCAGGTACACAAGGCCGACAATCAGTTGCAGCCAGGGCGAGAGACCAGAGCGCTCGCCCGGCAAGGACCAAGGCAAAACCAGCAAGGGCTTTTCCACAAGAAACGGCAAGTTTGCCGTAATCACGGAAAGAACAATCAAGACCCAGATGGAAAGGCTTTGGTCCATAGTGCTACCTACTTAAAACTGCAAGGAAGACTGAATCACGCGGATGCAGGTATCCATCAGGCCACCCGGCAACAAACCCAGGCCGATAATCAGAACACCATTCACCATCATGACCAGCTTGGTCATCAAGCCTGTTGCCACAGGATGCGCTTCACCTTCGGGCTCGTCGAAGTAAACGACCTTCACGACACGCAGGTAGTAGAAAGCACCGATCAAGGACATGATCACGGCAAACACGGCCAGCCAGACATAGCCCGCACCCACCACGGCTTGCAGAACACTCAGCTTGGCGGCAAAGCCGGACAGCGGAGGAATACCAGCCAGGGAGAACATGGACAGCAGCCAGACCAGAGCCAAGCCAGGGTTTCGACGGTTCAGACCTTTCAGGTCGCTGATGTTTTCACATTCAAAACCGCGACGGCTCAAGATCAGAATCAGGCCGAAGGTGCTCAGTGTGGTCAGAACGTAGATCACCACGTAGAACAACGAAGCGCCGTAGGCTTGAGAGTGAGTCTCGCCATTGAACACGCCAGCCAGCAAGCCCAGGAAAATGAAACCCATGTGCGAGATGGTCGAATACGCAAGCATACGCTTGAGATTCTTTTGCATGATCGCCGTCAGGTTACCCAGAGCCAGCGACAGCACAGCCATGATCAGCAACATAGGCTGCCAGTCCACGGCAATACCGTGCAAGGCTTCAACCAGGAAGCGCATGGTCACGGCAAAAGCAGCCAGTTTGGGAGCAGCACCGATGATCAGGGTGACGGTGGTTGGGGCGCCTTGGTAGACGTCCGGTGTCCACATGTGGAAAGGAGCAGCCGTCAATTTGAAGGCCAGACCAGCCACCACAAACACCACACCGAAAACCAAAGCCAGACGCTCGGCTTGACCGTTGGAGATGACTTCAGCGATGAGCGGGAATTCCAGATGGCCGGTAGCGCCAAAAATCATGGACATACCGTACAGCAAGATACCCGATGCCAAAGCACCCAGCACGAAGTACTTCAGAGCCGCTTCGATGGACTGGCGATGTTCACGACGCAGCGCAACCAGTGCGTACAGCGCAAAGGACATCAGCTCCACACCCAGATAAGCCGTCAACATACTGTTGGCCGAAATCATGATCATCTGGCCCAGCAGAGCCATCAGAGTCAGGGTGTACAACTCACCACCACGTTCCATCATGTCACGCTGCTCAGCGTATTCACGGCCGTAAATCAGGGTGGCGGCCACGGCTGCACACGAGAGCAGCTTCAGGAAGTGAGCCATCTCGTCCACGACGAACAGGCCACCGAACGAGACGCCGCTAACGCCCTTGGACCACTGCCAGGCCACGCTGGCCGCAACCACGGCAAGCGTCAGCAGGCTGAAAATAAACGTCGAGTGGCGCTGTTTATGTGTACTGAATGCATCAAAAATCAGCACACACGAAGCCAGAACCAGGAGCAGGATCTCGGGCAAAGCCAGAGAAAAGTTAAAGGTAGTATCCATAGTGATTCGGCCTACAGTTTCGAGATGGAGACGTGTTGCAGCAACGCTTCAACCGAAACGTGCATGACCTCGGTGAACGGCTTGGGATAGACACCCATGCCCAGCACCGCAATCGCCATTACGCCAAGAACGAAGAACTCACGGCCGCTCAGGTCGCTCATGCCGGCAACCTTGTCGTTACCGACAGGGCCAAAAGCCACACGTTTGAGCATCCACAGCGAGTAAGACGCACCTGTAATCAGCGCTGTTGCAGTCAACAGACCAATCCAGAAGTTGTACTCAACCGCACCCATGATGACGGTGAACTCACCGATAAAGCCGCTGGTGCCTGGCAAACCGCTGTTGGCCATCGAGAACAGCACAAAGAAGGTGACGAAACGAGGCATGACCTTGACCACACCACCGTAATCGGCAATTTGGCGGCTGTGCAGACGGTCGTACAGAACGCCAATACACAGGAACATGGCGCCAGACACGAAACCGTGCGAGATCATTTGCATGATCGCGCCTTCCATACCCGTGGTGTTGAATACGAAAAAGCCCAGTGTGACAAAACCCATGTGAGCCACAGAGGAGTAAGCCACCAGCTTTTTCATATCGTCCTGAACGATGGCGACCAGACCAATGTAGATCACCGCGACCAGGGACAAGGCAATAATGATTCCGGCCAGACCTTGCGAGGCATCAGGAGCGATGGGCAGGGAAAAGCGCAGGAAACCGTAAGCACCCAGTTTCAACATGATGGCAGCCAGCACCACGGAACCACCGGTAGGTGCTTCCACGTGGGCATCCGGCAACCAGGTGTGGACAGGCCACATAGGCACTTTCACTGCAAACGCCATGAACAGTGCCACAAAGATCAGCACCTGCGTGGTGTAGTCCAGGGGGACTTTGTGCCAGGTCAGGATATCGAAAGTGCCGCCGGACACGTTCCACAGGTAGATGAAAGCAACCAGCGTCAGCAGGGAGCCCATCAGGGTGTAAAGGAAGAACTTGACCGATGCATACACGCGGTTTGGACCACCCCAGATCCCGATGATCAGATACATCGGGATCAGCGTGGCTTCAAAGAACACGTAGAACAGCAAGCCATCCAGAGCGGCAAACACGCCCACCATCAGACCCGAAAGGATCAGGAAGGCGCCCATGTATTGCGCCACGCGGCTGGTAATCACCTGCCAACCCGCCAGCACCACAATCACCGTGATGAAAGCGGTCAGCAGAACAAACCACATGGAAATACCGTCCACACCAAGGTGGTAATTCACCTTGAAGGCATCAATCCAGGGGGCCAGCTCGACAAACTGCATGTCGGCTGTACTGGGATTAAAGCCCGTGTACAGAGGAATAGTGACAACAAGACCGGCAATCGAACCCAGCAGAGCCAGCCAGCGGGTGAAGGTGGGACGATCATCACGCCCCAGAGCCAGCACCAACAGGCCAGCGACGATGGGTACGAAAATCGCCAGCGTTAACCAAGGAAGAGTAGAAGACGCCATATCGCTAGCCATTACCGAACCGTCAGTACAAAAAAGGATAAGAGCGCCAGGATCCCGAGGATCATGGCAAAGGCGTAGTGATAGACATAGCCGGACTGGATATGACGGCTGATTGCAGCCACCCAGCCCACTACGCGCGCACTACCGTTGACCACCAGGCCGTCAATCAGACCGCGGTCAGCACCTTTCCAAAGGCCCGTACCCAGGCAGCGAACGCCACGAGACAGCACTTGCTCGTTGAACCAGTCAACGTAGTACTTGTTCTCCAGGATACGGTAGATAAAAGAGCAGTTCTTTTTGATAGCGGCAGGCAAGGCGGGATTGACCAGGTACATGTACCAAGCCACCACAGCACCGGCTACAACCAGCCAGAATGGCACCGTCACAAAACCATGCAAGGCATATGCCATCCAATCAGTCCAGTGGGCAGCCAGGTTTGCCATTGCAGGGTGGTCGGGCAGAACGGTCACAATGCCGTCAAAGTAACCACCGAACAGCAGCGGATCCACAAACCAGATACCAGCGAAAATCGATGGAATGGCCAGCAGAACCAGAGGCAGCGTCACCACCCAGGGCGACTCGTGAGGATCACCACCGTGAGCGTGATGATCGTCATGACCATGCGACTCGTCGTGTTTGACATCACGGAAGCGCTCTTTGCCGTGGAAGACCAGGAAATACAGACGGAAGGAGTACAGCGAGGTGACGAACACACCGATCAGTGTGGCGTAGTAAGCATAGGTCGAACCCCAAATGCCAGCTTCGCCTGCGGCTTCGATGATGTGCTCTTTCGAATAGAAACCCGAGAAGAACGGTGTACCCACCAGCGCCAGCGTACCGATCAGGAATGTCAGCCAGGTAATAGGCATGTACTTGCGCAGACCACCCATGTTGCGGATGTCCTGATCATGATGCATGCCGATAATGACCGAACCAGCGCCCAGGAACAGCAAGGCTTTGAAGAAGGCGTGCGTCATCAGGTGGAACACAGCGGCCGAGTAAGCCGAAGCTCCCAGAGCCACCGTCATATAACCGAGCTGGGACAAGGTGGAGTACGCCACAACGCGTTTGACGTCGTTCTGGATAATACCCAGCAAGCCCAGGAACAAGGCACCGGTTGCACCGATCACGATGATGAAGGACAGCGCGGTTGTCGACTGTTCAAACACAGGCGAGAAACGCGCCACCATGAAGATACCGGCCGTCACCATGGTCGCGGCGTGAATCAGTGCCGAGATAGGAGTAGGACCTTCCATGGAATCAGGCAACCAGCTGTGCAAAGGAACCTGAGCCGATTTACCCATGGCACCTACAAACAGGGCCAGAGCCGCAACGGTCAGCAATTGCCAGTCGGTACCGGGGAATGTCATGGTGCTCAGTTCCTGAACCTTGGCGAACACGTCGCTGTAGTTCATGGAGCCGGTGTAGGCGTAGAGCAAGCCAATCCCCAGAGCAAAACCGAAGTCACCCACACGGTTGACCAGGAAGGCCTTCATGTTGGCGAAAATTGCGGTCTTGCGCTCGTACCAGAAACCGATCAGCAGGTAGGAGACCAGACCCACTGCTTCCCAACCGAAGAACAGCTGCAGCATGTTGTTGGACATGACCAGCATCAGCATCGAGAAGGTAAACAGCGAGATGTAGGAGAAAAAGCGCTGATAACCGGGGTCATCTTTCATGTAGCCAATGGTGTAGATATGCACCATCAGCGACACGGAAGTGACCACCACCATCATCAGGGCAGTGAGCTTGTCGATCAGAAAACCGATGTCCCACTGAATGCTGCCAATGGTGATCCAGGTGTAGACCGGACCATTGAAGGTCTGGCCGTCCAGAACCTGAAACAGGACCATGACCGAGCCGACAAAAGAAAGCAGCACGCCCGCGATCGTGATCAGGTGAGCGCCTGTCTTGCCGATAAATCGACCCAGAAAGCCGGTACCGAACAAACCGGCTAGCGCCGAGCCCACCAGGGGGGCAAGCGCAATCGTTAAGTAAAGATTTATGGAGTTCATTAGTGTGCTATCCCATCAACCCTTAAGCTGGTCGAGATCTTGGACATTGATCGAATTAAGGTTACGGAACAACAGAACCAGAATTGCAAGACCAATGGCCGCCTCGGCCGCTGCGACCGTCAGGACGAAAAAGACAAACACCTGACCGGCCTCGTTGCCCATCCACGTTGAGAAGGCCACAAAGTTCATGTTGGCCGACAAAAGAATCAGCTCAACAGACATGAGCAGGATAATCAGGTTGCGACGGTTCAGGAAAAAGCCAAACAGGCCGATCGTGAACAGCACAGCGCCCAGGACCAAATAGTGCGCAAGCGTCAGCGTCATCATCATTTGTCTCCTGGCACGACAGCGTCAGCCGAACTGGACACCGACGGCTTTTCGGTTTGAGAAGGAATAGAAACCATGCGCAGACGGTCTTTGGCGCGAACCTTGACCTGTTCGCTGGAGACGGTGCGCTTGACACCCTCACGTTTACGCAGAGTCAGCGCAATGGCCGAGATCATGCCAACCAGCAGCACAATGCCGCCCAGCAACACCGCCAGTACATACTGGGAGTACATCAACTCGCCAATGACGCGGGTGTTGTTGTAGTCCGCAGCCACTGCGGCAGCAGGTGCCGTTGTGAACCACAGCTTGGTCAGCACAAAGCCCATTTCCAGAACCATGATGGCGCCGATCAACAGCCCCATCGGCACATGAGCCTTGAATTTCTTGGCAGCGGATTCCTGACGTACGTCCAACATCATGATGACGAACAGGAACATCACCATCACCGCGCCCACATAGACCACCACCAGCAAAAGGCCCAGGAACTCGGCCCCCATGGTGATCCACATCATGGCGGCCGTGAAGAACACCAGAATCAAGTGCAATACGGCCGTAACCGGGTTTTTGGCAGCGATCACGCGATACGCGGCCACCACCATCACCAGCGCCAACACATAAAACAGAACAGTAGTAAATAACATGAGTGTAGAGCTCCGGCCTTAGCGATAAGGTGCATCTGCGGCACGACGACGAGCGATCTCGTCTTCGTAGCGATCACCGATAGCCAGCAGCATGTCCTTGGTGTAGTACAAATCGCCGCGTTTTTCGCCGTGGTATTCGTGAATATGCGTTTCCACGATCGAATCGACCGGGCAGCTTTCTTCACAGAAACCACAGAAAATACACTTGGCCAGATCGATGTCGTAACGCGTGGTGCGACGGGTGCCGTCCTCACGTTCGGCCGATTCGATCGAGATAGCCATGGCGGGACATACTGCCTCGCACAGTTTGCACGCGATGCAACGCTCCTCGCCGTTTTCGTAGCGACGCAAAGCGTGCAAACCGCGAAAACGTGGCGAAGCGGGCGTGGTTTCAACGGGATAACGCAGCGTCACTTTACGCTTGAAGAAATACTTCCCCGTCAGGCGCATGCCTTTGAGCATCTCGGACAGCATCAGGCTGCCAAAGAAATCTTTGATTGCTTCCATAATCTTGCCCCTTAGCCTTATTGCCAGATGTTCCAGGGCGTCTGCATCCAGATCGCCACAATAACCAGCCAAACACCGGTCAGCGGGATAAATACTTTCCAGCCCAAACGCATGATCTGGTCATAGCGGTAACGTGGGAACGTTGCACGGAACCAGATGAACATGGAGACCACGACAAAGGTCTTCAGACCCAGCCACAGCCACCCCGGAATCCAGGTAAATGGAGCGAACTCGACGATTGGAGTCCAGCCACCCAAGAACATGATGGACGCCAGAGCCGACAAGAAAATCATGTTGGCATATTCGCCCAAGAAGAACAGAGCGAAACCGGTACCGGAGTACTCCACCATAGGACCGGCCACAATTTCCGATTCGCCTTCCACCACGTCAAACGGGTGACGGTTGGTTTCAGCAACGGCGGAAATCACGTAGATCACAAACAGTGGCAGCAGTGGCAGCCAGTTCCAGGACAGGAAGTTCAAGCCCTTGTCCGCAAAGTAACCCTGAGTCTGACCGACCACGATACCCGACAGATTCAGCGTGCCGGACACCAGCAGCACGGTAATCAGGACAAAGCCGATGGCCAGTTCGTAGGACAGCACCTGAGCGGCGGCACGCAAACCACCTAGCAAGGCGTACTTGGAGTTGGATGCCCAACCGGCCACGATCACACCGTACACGCCCAGCGAGGTAATCGCCAGAATGTACAACAAACCGGCGTTAACGTCGGCCAGAACCACATCGGGGCTGAAAGGAATCACCGCCCAGGCGGCCAAAGCAGGCATCAGCGTCACTACCGGAGCCAACAGGTACAGAACCTTGTTGGACTTCGCCGGCACGATCAGCTCTTTGGTCAGCAGTTTGAAAACGTCAGCGAAAGGCTGCAGCAAGCCGCGGTAACCAACACGGGTCGGTCCCAGACGAACGTGCATGAAGCCGATCATCTTGCGTTCCCAGTAGGTCAGGTAAGCAACACACAGAATGACGGGCACCGCGATAGCAACAATCTTCAGCAGCGTCCACACCACATACCATGCGTCCGGACCCAGCAGGTCCGAACCGTAGCTATTGATGGCAGAGAGAAATTCCATGTTATGCACGCTCCACTGTCAATTGACCGAATGCGCTACCCAAAGCGGCAGTTTCAGAAAAAGCGGTGGCAACACGCACCGAGTTCAATGCCACGGTGTCATCCAGCTGAGCTGGCAAGCTGACTTCGCCTTGCGAAGAACGAACCTTCACCAGATCGCCGTCGGCCAAACCCAGTTGAGTCAACGTGGCGGCGGCCATGCGAGCCGTAGGGGCGGCCGAAGCAGGTGTTTCCTGCAAAGGAGCCGAACGGCGCACCAGCGCATCGCTGCGGTAGATAGGCACATCAGTCACACGCTCCAGACCGCTAGCAGCAGGCAGCACGCTGGCAGCCAGATTGATCTGGTTGGACAGACGCGATTCCACACCGGCAGCCATGACAGAGTCACGCACCGATTCGGAAGTTTCGTCGTCAAAACCATCCAGCTGGAACAGATTGCCCAGTACGCGCAGAACCTTCCAGGCCGGACGGGTATCACCCACAGGAGCAGCAGCGCCCTTGAAGCTTTGTACACGGCCTTCGGCATTCACAAAGGTACCGGAGGTTTCAGTGAAAGGAGATACCGGCAACATCACATCGGCCCACTGCTCGGCAGCGGAACGATAGGAAGTCAGTGCCACCGAGAAAGTGGCGGACTTCAATGTTTCTACAGCTCGTTCGCCCAGATCGCTGTCCAGTGCAGGCTCGACATTTAAAACCAGGTAAGCACGCAGGGTTTGAGCCAGCATTTGCTCGGCGGTCAGACCGCCCTTGCCCGGTACGGCGTTGGCCAGGTAACCACCCACCGTGTTACCACCGGCAGTCAGGAAACCCAGCTTGGCACCGCTAGCCTGTGCAATGGCATTGGCGTTAGCAGCAATCACGCTGGCCTGATCCGAGTTGACCGCCATATTGCCCAGCAAGATAGCCACACGTTCGCCGGAGGCCAGGCTGTCAGCAATCTGCTGAGCTTCAGCAGAAACCTGTACGCCTTCCAGACCAGCAGGAACAGCGCTGTCCTTGGCTTTGGCAACAGCAACCAGCACTTGAGCCAAGGAATTGGCCAACTGGCTGGGAGCCACCGTCATGCGGCCAGCAATCGCATTGAACAATGGATTATCGGCAGCCGAATCAATAAAGGAAACTTGAGCACCACGTTTGACAGCCTGACGCAGACGCTGGGCCATCAAGGGGTGATCTTTACGCAGGAAGGAACCTACGACCAGAACGCGATCCAGCTCGTTCAAGGCCGTCAGAGGCATACCCAGCCATGGTACACCGGCCAAGGCGCCATCCAGACGGGCATCGGTCTGACGCAGACGGAAGTCCACGTTTTCGGTTCCCAGAGCACGACCCAGACGAGCCAGCAAAGCCAGTTCTTCGGTAGTGGAGGTAGCCGAACCAATACAGCCCAGTTGATCTGCACCAAACTTCTCGCGTACGGCATTCATGCCGGCAACGATGGTTTGCATGGCATCGTTCCAGGAGGCTTCACGCCACTGGCCGTCATCACCACGCACCATGGGGCGAGTCAGACGGTCTTCGGTGTACAGGCCTTCGTAGGAGAAACGGTCACGGTCGCTGATCCAGCACTCGTTGACTTCGTCGTTCTCGAAAGGAACAACACGCAGTACCTTGTCCATCTTGGCTTGCAGTACCAGGTTGGCACCCACGCTGTCGTGCGGGCTAACGCTGCGACGACGGGCCAATTCCCAGGTACGGGCATTGAAACGGAAAGGTTTGGACAACAAGGCACCCACGGGACAAACGTCAATCATGTTGCCCGACAACTCGGACTCGACTGCGCGACCCACAAAGGTGGTGATTTCGGCGTGTTCGCCACGGTTGAGCATACCAACCTCTTGGACACCGGCGATTTCTTCACCGGTACGCACACAGCGGGTGCAGTGAATGCAACGCTGCATGGCTTCGGTCGAGATCAGTGGGCCCATGGATTTGGCGGCCACGACGCGCTTCTCTTCCTTGTAGCGCGACTCGGAGCCACCGTAACCCACGGCCAGATCCTGCAGCTGACACTCACCGCCCTGGTCACACACGGGGCAATCCAAAGGGTGGTTGATCAGCAGAAATTCCATGACGCTCTTTTGAGCAGCCACAGCTTTTTCCGAACGAGTACGCACAACCATGCCGTTGGTGACGGGAGTGGCGCAAGCAGGCAAAGGCTTGGGCGCTTTTTCCACGTCCACCAAACACATGCGGCAGTTGGCGGCAATACTCAGTTTTTTGTGATAACAGAAGTGCGGCACGTAGACCCCGGCGTCATGGGCAGCCTGAATGACCATGCTGCCTTCCGGGGCGTCAACTTTAATGCCATCGATGGTGAGTTCTACCATTACGTTGTCCTGGCCTACAAATATTGAGGCACCACACAGCCTTTATGCTCGATGTGGTGTGCGAACTCGTCGCGGAAATGCTTAACGAAACTGCGCACCGGCATGGCCGCAGCATCACCCAGGGCGCAAATGGTGCGGCCCATGATGTTGTGTGCGATGTCGTCGAGCATGTCCAGATCTTCCGGACGACCTTGACCGTTCTCGATACGATGCACCATACGCCACAACCAGCCTGTGCCTTCCCGGCACGGCGTACACTGGCCGCAGCTTTCGTGATAGTAAAAATAAGACAGGCGCAGCAGGGACTTGACCATGCAGCGCGTCTCGTCCATCACAATGACAGCGCCCGAACCCAGCATGGAACCCGCCTTGGCAATGGAGTCATAGTCCAGGTTGGTGGCCATCATGATGTCAGCGGGCAAAACGGGCGAGCTGGAACCACCGGGGATCACCGCTTTCAGTTTGCGACCGTCACGCATGCCACCGGCCAGTTCCAGCAAGGTGGCAAAGGGGGTACCCAAAGGCACTTCGTAATTGCCGGGACGCTCTACGTCGCCAGTAATGGAGAAGATCTTGGTGCCGCCGGCGTTAGGAATACCTACTTCCAGGTATTCCTGGCCGCTGTTGCGCAGAATCCAAGGAACAGCCGCGAAGGTTTCGGTATTGTTGATGGTCGTTGGCTTGCCGTACAAACCGAAACTGGCTGGAAATGGCGGCTTGAAGCGAGGCTGGCCCTTCTTGCCCTCCAGGGACTCCAGCAATGCGGTTTCTTCACCGCAAATGTAGGCGCCGTAGCCGTGGAACGCATGCAGTTGGAAGCTGAAGTCCGACCCCAGGATCTTGTCACCCAGAAAGCCTGCCGCGCGGGCCTGCTCCAGCGCTTCTTCAAAACGCTGATAGATCTCAAACACTTCACCGTGGATGTAGTTGTAGCCGACGGTAATGCCCATGGCGTAGGCGGCAATGGCCATGCCTTCGATCACGATGTGCGGGTTAAAACGCAGAATATCGCGGTCTTTAAAAGTGCCGGGCTCACCCTCGTCAGAGTTACATACCAGGTACTTTTGACCGGGCAAGCTGCGAGGCATGAAGCTCCACTTCAAACCTGACGGGAAACCTGCACCACCACGACCACGTAACGCCGAAGTCTTGACTTCAGCAATCACGTCTTCGGGTTTCATGCCAGTGGTCAATACTTTACGCAGGGCTTCATAGCCACCACGCTTGACGTACTCTTCCAGGCCCCAGTTGTCGCCGTTCAAACCAGCCAGAATCTGTGGCTGAATATGACGATCATGAAAAATCATGCTGCGCGACAGGTCGCCACCAGGGTTAGGTTCCAATCCCTGAGCGAACTTGCGCAGAATGTCCGGTGCAATCATGCCGATTCTCCGTGTGTCTTCAATTCTTCGAGCATGGCATCAATGCGCTCGGCTTCCATGCGCACGCACATGTGCTGATTGTTCAGCAACATGACGGGCGAATCACCACATGAACCCATGCACTCTCCCATGATCAGGGAGAACTGGCCGTCCGCCGTGGTTTCACCATATTCGATACCCAGCTTCTCTTTCAGGTATTCGCCAGCCTTGACGCCATCACGCAGCGCACAGGGCAAGTTGGTGCAAACGGAAATAGTGACGCGACCAACGGGTTTGGTGTGGAACATGTTGTAGAAGGTCGCAACCTCCTGCACCGCGATCGGCTCCACGCCAATGTATTGGGCAACATCCTCGATAATTTCTGGCGATACCCAGCCTTTTTCCTGCTGGGCAATGGCCAGGGAGGCCATGATGGCAGAGCGACGTTGATCTGCCGGGAACTTGCTCAGTTCCTTATCTATCTGTTGGTAGGCTTTTTCGGAAAGCAACATAATTCGGTTCCGTTTTTCCAGGCGCGACCTTAACGGTCGATCTCGCCAAACACAATGTCCTGCGTACCGATGATCGTGACCGCGTCAGCAATCATGTGACCGCGGCTCATTTCATCGAGGGCCTGCAAGTGGACGAAGCCCGGAGCACGGATCTTCATGCGGTAAGGCTTGTTGCCGCCGTCAGATACCAGATAAATGCCAAACTCGCCCTTGGGATGCTCCACACCGGCATACACTTCGCCAGTCGGCACGTGCATCCCTTCGGAGAACAGTTTGAAATGGTGGATCAGGTCCTCCATCCCGGTTTTCATGCGTTCGCGCGACGGCGGCGCCACTTTGTGGTTATCCGTGATGACAGGGCCGGGGTTGTTGCGCAGCCACTGCACACACTGACGGATGATGCGGTTACTCTCGCGCATTTCTGCGATACGAACCAGGTAACGGTCGTAAGAGTCACCGTTGCGACCCACAGGAATATCAAACTCGACGCGGTCGTAGACTTCGTAGGGCTGCATCTTGCGCAGATCCCACTCCACGCCCGAACCACGCAGCATGGGGCCGGTAAAGCCCAGCGCTTTGGCGCGATCAGCGTCGACCACACCTACGCCCACCAAACGCTGCTTCCAGATACGGTTATCGGTCAGCAAGGTCTCGTACTCGTCAACACAAGCAGGGAAACGGTTGGTGAAGTCTTCAATGAAATCCAACAAGGAACCTGAACGCGCTTCGTTCATGGCTTTCAGTTCTTTGTCGGAGCGGTATTTGTTGGCCTTGTACTGGGGCATGCTGCCGGGCAGATCACGGTACACGCCACCTGGACGGTAGTAAGCTGCGTGCAAACGAGCACCGGAGACCGCTTCGTAGCAGTCCATCAGGTCTTCGCGCTCGCGAAAGGCGTACAGAAACACGGCCATGGCACCCACGTCCAGCGCATGCGAACCCACGGACATCAGGTGGTTCAGAATGCGAGTGATCTCGTCAAACATGACGCGGATGTACTGGGCACGCAAAGGCACCTGCACACCGACCAGACGCTCCACAGCCATACAGTAGGCGTGTTCATTCACCATCATGGACACATAGTCCAAGCGGTCCATATAAGGCAGGGTCTGCAGAAAAGTGCGGTTTTCGGCCAGTTTCTCGGTGGCGCGGTGCAACAGACCAATATGAGGGTCAGCACGCTGAATAACTTCGCCGTCCAGCTCAAGCACCAAACGCAACACACCGTGTGCGGCGGGGTGCTGAGGACCAAAGTTCAGGGTGTAGTTTTGAATTTCTGCCATGATGCTTATCGCCCAATTCCGTAATCATCCTCGCGCACCACACGTGGCGTGATCTCACGCGGCTCGATGGTGACGGGCTGGTAAATGACCCGCTTCTGCTCGGTGTCATAGCGCATTTCGACGTAGCCGGAGATGGGGAAGTCTTTGCGGAACGGATGGCCGATGAAACCGTAGTCGGTCAGGATGCGACGCAGATCAGGGTGGTTCTCGAAAATAATGCCGTACAGGTCAAACGCCTCGCGCTCGAACCAGTTCACCGAAGGCCAGACCTCGAACAGGGTTGGCAAAGCGGGAAAATCGTCGTTGGGCACAAAGCAGCGCACACGCAAACGCCAGTTGTGCTTCAAGGACATCAAGTGCAACACAACAGCAAAGCGGTGAGGAAACTGAGCCGATGCAGCCTGATAGGTAGGTGCTTTCCAGGCGGAATAATCAATCCCGCACAAATCAATACAGGTCTCAAAGCGCAAGTCAGCGTGGTCACGCAGCAGTGTGCAGGTATCGAGCCATGCATCAACCGGCACTTCCAAAGTGAGTTCATTGCGCGCTTGCGTCAACGCAGCCTGCTCGCCAAGAATAGAGAGCAAGTTGGTTTTTAAAGTTTCTAGCCGTGTCATAGTCTTGTTTAGCCTGTTCTAACCGTTCAGCGTGCGATGGTATTGGTCAAACGGATCTTGTTCTGCATTTGGAGCAAGCCGTAAACCAAAGCCTCAGCGGTTGGAGGACAGCCCGGCACGTACACGTCTACCGGCACGATGCGGTCACAGCCGCGCACAACCGAGTAAGAGTAGTGGTAGTAGCCGCCACCATTGGCACAGGAGCCCATGGAAACAACCCAGCGTGGCTCAGCCATCTGGTCGTACACCTTGCGCAAGGCAGGCGCCATCTTGTTGCACAGAGTGCCCGCCACAATCATCAAGTCAGATTGACGAGGGCTGGGACGAAAAATAATGCCAAACTGGTCCAGGTCATAACGAGCCGCACCAGCGTGCATCATTTCCACTGCACAACAGGCCAGACCAAATGTCATGGGCCACATGGACCCTGTTTTTGCCCAGTTCAGAAACTTGTCTGCACTGGTCGTCACAAAACCTTCTTTGAGAATGCCGTCGATAGCCATAGTAGTTGCCTTTTGCCGGATCAGAGCCTGGGAAGCCCCGGCCTATCCTGTTGCTGACCAAACCCGCTGTCATCAAGACGCATCCTCGTGCCCCTTATGCCCAGCAGCAGACGCGAAAACCCCGACAGGGTTCTCTATGAATGGGTTATTCCCAATCCAGAGCGCCTTTTTTCCATTCGTAGATAAAACCGACCGTCAAAACGGCCAGGAACGCCATAACGGTCCAGAAACCGACCAGGCCTACTGTTCCATTGGCCATGGCCCAGGGAAACAGAAAAGCGATTTCCAGATCGAACATGATGAACAGAATCGCGATCAGGTAGTAACGAATGTCCACCTTCATGCGCGAATCGCCGAATGCTTCAAAACCGCATTCGTAAGGAGAGAGCTTTTCAGCATCGGGCCGGTTAGGACCGAGCACTCGACCGACCAAAAGTAAAGCCAGGCCAATCCCAGTGGCAACGATGATAAATAGCAAAACGGGAAAGTACTCTTGCAGGTTCATGCAAAGCATCCAATCGCAGTAAATAAACTCTTGGATTGTAGCATTTTGAGAGCACAGTTTTGGGGGATAACCCCAAAGCATTACATCTATGCGCGGGTGTTGCACCCACGCCGCAAAAACTGTCAGCTACCTGACTGGAAACCCTTCAACTATTGATTATTTATTCTATTAAGGGTTGCGATTGTAGACTTCAATCAGACATCTTACTCGTTTTTGTAAGGTAAATGTCAGCCACCAAGCAGAAGAAAAGGATTTTTCCTGCTTATTTTGTAAGCAAGCCAAACAAGACCAAGCAGTCGCAACGTCTGTTAGACGGACTTAGCACGCACTCCAACCCCAGACCCTACACCACAACAACAGAGCACTACCCCAAGAAACCCACAACCTTAACTCAACAGCAAACACATACCAACACACTCATCAACACGAGCAGCAAAACCAAATAAAGCCTCTATAGCCCAAACGGACTTCAACAGACACCTCAAAAAACGGAAATAAAAAAGCCATCCCGAAGGATGGCTTTTTATACTTCTGCAGTTCAGGCGAATCCGAAAATTCGCCTTTCGCAACGCGTAGACAAGCTACGCGAAATGATTAGAACTGGTGACGCAGACCAACGCCGATCAGAGTCGACTTGCCGTCTGGCAAGAAGTGAACGTTCTTGGCGTAGGAGCCAATTGCGTACACGTTGGTGCGCTTGCTCAGTGGGTGGCTGTAACCCAGGCTGAAGGTGTGCTGCTTCTTCATTTCCCACGAAGCACCGCTGTTAGCCAATGCGTCTGGAGCCGAACGAGGATCAGCCATCGTCCAGGAGCCCATCACAGTACCTGCACCAACTGGGGCCGACAAGCCAACCAAGTAAGTGTTAACTTTCAGGCCTTTCAGGTTGCTGGTGTCAATACCAACACCACTGAAGGACTGGGCTTCAAACAGACCGTCACGAGTTTGACCGAAAGCCAAGTGAGCTTTCACAACTTCAAAGTCATAGCTACCGCCAATGTTCCAGGACTTGACAGTATCACCACCAGTCACTGGATCACCAACTGCATTGCGGTTTTCACGAGTCTTGTACTGATCATATGTCAGAGCAACACCGATTGGGCCGTTAGCGTAACGCAGACCGGTAGTGATACCGCGCTGGTTGCGCTCCAGACCATCTTCAGCGCTTACGCTGTTGGTGATCTTGTACTCTTGAGGACCATCAGTATTGAAGGAGTAACCAACGCCGAACTGGAAGCCGGAGAAGTTAGGGGTTTGGTACATGACCATGTTGTCGTAACGAACGGTGTTAGCAGCTGTGAAAGCAGCACCGATGTTAGCTTGATCGAAACCACCACCGAATGGATCGGCTACGCCTGGCAAGTACTTGGAGGCGATGTTAGTTTGACGACCGAAGTCCAGTTGACCCCAGCTGTCACCAGCCAGACCCAAAGTAGCTTGACGACCGAACAGACGGTCACCTTGCTTGTGAGTACCGGTACCCAGATCGAAACCGCTTTCCAGAACAAATACAGCACGCAGGCCATCACCCAGATCTTCAGAACCCTTCAGGCCCCAACGGTTACCGGACTGGATACCATTGATCATGCCGGTTTTCTTCTGGCTGACAGACTCCATACCATCACGGTTAGAAGCATAAGAGTCAACACCTTTGAATTTCTGGTAACCGATACCACCGTCCAGAATACCGTACAGGGTGACAGACGTTTCTGCGTGTGCGACGCCAGCGAAGCCGGCCATCAGAGCAGCAGCGAGCAGAGTCTTTTTCATGTAAGAAATCTCCGTAGATTTGAGTAAATCAGAGCAGCCCAACTACAACAGTGCTGCTGCTCTTTCTAACTCCGCGATGGGAAGTTAACGCTATTGCATCAAAATTCCCGTCACTTGACTACGAAACCCTTCGGAAACGTGAATCTTTGTGCACAGCTTGTTGGCTATACACAACAAAAACCCACTTATAGCGGCTTTCCAAGCCACCTCAACCAAGGACGACAATTAGCGAGCTAAAGCCAAAACCCTCTTAAGAACTTGCTTTAACTTCTGCTGGCAATCGGTCGCCAATACTGGTTTTGTGGAAACACGACAAAAAACCAAACTCTGCCGTCTAACTGGAAGCAAGCACCCCAAAGCCCATCCCAAACTCGGGACACCCAAAGCAGTGATCACAGCAATTTCTCATATTACGAGAAACAAGGATTTAACAAAACTCAGAACACACTGACCCAGCCGAAGCTCTTTTCAAACCAGAACAAACACCCCAGCACACCCCAAAACCCTACAATTTGAGCAAGACACTAAGCACCAAAAAAATGGCAAAAAAAAACCTGCCCTTTTCAGGATCAGGTTTTATTTTCAGGCTCTGCAATCACAAAGCTTTCTTACTGTTTAGTTTGGTGCCGACGACGAGACTCGAACTCGTACAGCTTTCGCCACTACCCCCTCAAGATAGCGTGTCTACCAATTCCACCACGTCGGCAAGCAATCAAGACAGCGATATTAGCATGACAAAAGTAAGACTGTCAGTACAAAACAAGCCAAAACACCCAAAAAAGCCCGTACTCAGGCATATTTTGCATAAACGTCACTAAATAAATGAAGCCCGCCTTAAAGCGGGCTTCGATATCGCACCTTCAGATCCTGCGCGTGACCTTTGTGAGCCCTTATAGAGAGAGCGACAAGAACCCCACAAATAGGCCAGACTTACTCAGCAGCAGGAACTGCTGGCGCGCTTGGTTCAGGGGCTGCCGAAGGAACCGCTGCAGGTACAGAAGCCGCTGGCGCAGGAACCGAAGCAGCACCCGATGAAGCTGCACCAGGCACAGAGGATTCATACCCCTGCATCACACCCGCATCAGCTTTTTGGGCTGGGTGATGAGCTACCCAAGCCAAACCGCCAGTAGACACAAAAAAGACAATTGCCGCCCATTTGGTCATGCGCGACAAAAAGTTGGCCGCACCTGCTGCGCCGAACACACTACCCGCCGAGCCGCCACCAAAGGCCGAGCCCATATCAGCGCCCTTGCCTTGCTGCAGCAGAACCAGACCAATAATCAACAGCGAGGAGATAACCTGCACCGCCATCAGAACGGAAGACATCCAATCTTGCATTTAAAGACTCCAGACCCTTTAAGCGGCCACAATACGTAAAAATTCCTGTGCATCCAAAGATGCACCACCCACCAAGGCACCATCAATATCCGGCATGGCAAACAGCTCTGCGGCATTATCCGCTTTCACACTGCCACCGTACAAAATACGCAACTGATCCGATTCCATGTAGGCACGAATCTGCTGATGCATTTGCTGCGCTTGCTCCGGCGTTGCGGTCAGACCCGTACCAATCGCCCAGACCGGCTCATAGGCCAGCACCAGTTTGGAAACCACCTCGGCCCCAAGAGCCTTGATAGGTTCGAGTTGATCTTGCACCACACAGGTTTCCTGCCCTGCCTCACGATCGGCCAACTGCTCGCCAATACAGACAATGGGCGTCAAGCCCGCATCTAGTGCCGCAATAACTTTGGCGGCGACTTGAGCACTGCTTTCCTGATGATACTGACGACGTTCGGAATGCCCGACAATCACCCAACGACAACCCACATCAACCAGCATTGCCGCCGAGATCTCCCCGGTATACGCCCCCTTGGCGTGGACACTGACATCTTGAGCACCGACCGCGATGGTCGAATCTTTCAAGATACCTGCCACCTGGGACAAATACACATAAGGAACGCATACAAGCACATCACAATCTGCCTGAGCATCAGGCTGAACGAGCAGTTCTTGCAGCAGACGGCTGTTGCCATCAAGCGAGCCATTTAATTTCCAATTACCCGCAACCAGTCGTTTACGCGAAGAATGTACGCTCATTGCTCCCTTGATGCCAGTCAAAAAGTTACACCAACGCCCACAATCAAGGCGCAGCTAACCGACTATTGTAGCGTGAGCGAATCCATTTCGCGCATATTTAGCAGAAAATTCATTTCAACACGATAAGAAAAGGGGCGGCCACGCCACCCCTCGCAGCTTTTAAGGAACAAGAATGATCTTGCCCACCTGCTCACCCGCCTCCATCATGGCGTGCGCTTCACTGGCTTTTTCCAGAGGGAAAGTGGCGTGAATCAAGGGGCGAACCTGCCCTGCTTCCAGCAAAGGCCAGACTCGCGCTTTCAGCGCCTGAGCCAGTTGCGCCTTGAACTCTACAGAACGAGAGCGCAAAGTTGAGCCGGTAATAGTCAGACGACGACGCAGAATCTCACCACAATTAATCGTGGCCTTCACCCCACCCAGCAAAGCAATAATGACGATACGGCCGTCATCGGCCAGGCACGTCAAATCCCGGTTGATGTAATCACCAGAAACCATATCCAGAATCACATCCACGCCACGATCACCTGTTTTGCTCTTGATGACGTCTTCGTAAACCTCGGTTTTGTAGTTGATACCAATCCCGCCCAGACGATTAATGGCCTCTACGCGCTCGTCGCTGCCAGCCGTGGCATACACCGTATGCCCCAAAGCCACCGCCAACTGAATGGCTGTCGTTCCAATGCCACTGGCACCACCATGAACCAGCAAGGTTTCGCCCTTGCTCAATTGGCCACGCTCAAACACATTGCTCCAGACCGTAAAGAAGGTTTCTGGCAGGCCCGCCGCTTCAAACAAGCTGAAACCCGCAGGAATAGGCAAGCACTGCTGTACTGGCACCACACAATATTCGGCATAGCCACCACCAGTAACCAACGCACAGACCTGATCACCAATCTTGAACTCACTACCCTGCACATCGCCCGATACGATTTCACCGGCCAGTTCCAGACCAGGAATATCAGAGGCACCAGCCGGTGGCGGGTAAGCGCCTGCTCGTTGCAAGACGTCCGGACGGTTCACGCCCGCCGCCAGCACCTTGACCAGCACCTCACCAGGACCTGTTTGTGGCATGGGGCGCTCGCCCACTCGCAACACTTCCGGCTTTCCAAACTCGGTAATCTCCACAACTCGCATACCTACTCCCTAATCTCTAGACTATTTTTTCCAGCGCGGCCAAAAGACAAACAACAAAAAGCCACCTTACTTGCTGCAATCTATCACAGGCACTGGTATCAACACCCCTATTCCTGCCATGAAAACAGATTATTTCCATGACGTTGGCAAATTTATACGTTACACTTTAAGGCTTTCCTAGCCGTCGTGCTTTTCACACGAAGAGCGTGCCGGGAAAAAGCCCAAGGAATAGGAAGCGTGCCAGAGCGGTTGAATGGACCGGTCTTGAAAACCGGCGATGGGGTAACCCATCCGTGAGTTCGAATCTCACCGCTTCCGCCATCATCTCCCGCTGCATCCATGGCGGAATTGGTAGACGCAAGGGACTTAAAATCCCTCGATCTTTGATCGTGCCGGTTCGATTCCGGCTGGATGCACCAAATATTCACGATAGCTGGCAGATCTCTTTGCCCACCATAAAAACCTCGGTTTTTATTCGCTCGTGACAAATAAGTACCAATCAAAAAAGCTCGCTTCAAAGCGGGCTTTTTTGCGTCCTGCCTGAAAACCAATCCAAGCCATCGCCCCGCAACCGCCACCTGAACCTGACCGACTGTTTATCCCTCCGCTCCGTAAAGCCTCTCCAGCCCCTCCTGGACCGAAACCGCCCCGAGAAGCAAACAGCTCAGAAATAGCGAACCAACAACAAGCAAAGCCACAACTACAACTACAACTACAACTACAACTACAACTACGACTACGACTGAAACCACTGGCATAACAAGCACAGGTACAGGTACAGGTACAGGTACAGGTACAGGTACAGCACCAACAGATTACCCTCCAGCTCCTGACACAACCCAATACGCAGCCCCTTTCCCAAAAAGCAGCCAAACGCAAAAAACCCGCCTTTCGGCGGGTTTTTCTTCATGCAGACTGCAAACGCTATCAGGAAGCAGCAGGAGCGGCTGGGCCGCCTTGGGCTTCAATACCGCCGATTGCCTTGATCGACAGACGCAGACGACCTTTCTCGTCAGCTTCGATGACCTTGACCTTAACAACCTGACCCACTTTCAGCACGTCATTGATGTTGGCGATACGGTAGTTGGCAATCTCGGAGATATGCAGCAAACCATCACGGCCTGGCAGCACTTGCACAATCGCACCAAAGTCCAGCAAGCGCATCACGGGGCCTTCGTATTCCTGACCCACTTCAACTTCGGCGGTCAGTTCTTTGATACGACGCTCGGCTTCGCGGGCCTTGTCCAGATCGGCGCTGGCGATAGTGATGGTGCCGTCATCCGAAATATCGATCTGTGTACCGGTTTCTTCGGTCAGGGCGCGGATGGTGGCACCACCCTTACCAATCACGTCACGAATCTTCTCGGGGTTGATCTTCACGGTCAGCATGCGAGGCGCGAATTCGGACATCTCGGTACGGGAACCGTCGATGGATTCTTTCATCTTGCCCAGGATGTGCATACGGCCTTCGTGAGCCTGAGCCAATGCAACCTGCATGATTTCCTTGGTGATGCCCTGGATCTTGATGTCCATCTGCAAAGCAGTAATACCTTTCTCGGTACCGGCAACCTTGAAGTCCATATCGCCCAGGTGATCTTCGTCACCCAGAATGTCGGTCAGCACAGCAAACTTGTTGCCTTCCTTGATCAGACCCATAGCCACACCAGCCACGTGATCCTGCACAGGCACACCAGCGTCCATCATGGACAGAGAGCCACCACACACGGATGCCATGGAGGAGGAACCGTTAGATTCAGTGATCTCGGACACCACGCGGATGGAGTACTGGAAATCTTCAGCGGCTGGCAGCAAGGGCGTCAAAGCACGCTTGGCCAGACGACCGTGACCGATTTCACGACGCTTGGGAGCGCCAAAACGGCCAGCTTCGCCGGTGGCGAACGGAGGCATGTTGTAGTGCATCATGAAGCGATCGCGGTATTCACCCATGATCGAATCAATGATCTGCTCGTCTTGCTTAGTACCCAGGGTGGTCACCACCAATGCCTGAGTTTCGCCACGCGTGAACAAGGCGCTACCGTGAGCACGGGGCAGAACGCCCAGACGGATGCTGATAGGACGAACGGTACGGGTGTCGCGACCGTCAATACGGGACTCACCGCTCAAGATGCGCGAACGCACGATCTTGCTTTCCAGGTCGAACATCATGTTTTCGACGGCAACCATATCAGGCAGGGCCTGACCGGCGGCTTCAGCTTGAGCCTTGACCGTTTCTTTAACTTGAGCGTAAACAGCGCGCACTTGCTCGGTACGAGCCTGTTTTTCGCGAGTTTGGTAGGCTTGTGTCAGGCCCTCTTCAGCGGCAGCGGTTACCGCAGCCAACAGGCTTTCGTTAACAGCAGCAGGCTGCCAATCCCACTCGGGCTTGCCAGCTTCTTCAACCAGTTCGTGAATGCAGTTGATGGCTGCTTGCATTTGCTCGTGAGCAAACACCACACCACCCAGCATGATCTCTTCAGACAATTGCTTGGCTTCGGACTCAACCATCAGCACAGCTTGTTCGGTACCGGCCACAACCAGATCCAGAGCCGAGGATTTCAGCTGAGTGGCGGATGGGTTCAGCACGTACTGGCCATCAACGTAACCCACGCGAGCAGCGCCCACAGGACCGTTGAAAGGAATGCCGGAAATAGCCAGGGCAGCCGAGGCACCAATCATGGCAGCGATATCAGGATCAATTTCGGGATTGACCGATACCGTGTGAATAATGACCTGAACTTCGTTGTAGAAGCCTTCAGGAAACAGAGGGCGCAGTGGGCGGTCGATCAAGCGAGAGATCAGGATTTCGCGCTCGGACTGACGGCCTTCACGCTTGAAGAAACCACCAGGGATCTTGCCAGCGGAGTAGGTTTTTTCGACGTAATCAACGGTCAGAGGGAAAAAATCCTGACCTGCTTTCGCTTCACTTTTGCCAACAACAGTGGCCAACACAACCGTGTCTTCAATCGAAACCAGCACGGCACCTGACGCCTGACGTGCGATTTCGCCGGTTTCCAGAACGACGGTATGTTCGCCGTACTGGAAAGACTTGGTGACTTTATTGAACATTAGGAGAATCCTTACAATAAAAAAACCGTGCACACAGCGAAACCAGTTCGCCGAATGCACGGTTGTTTAGCGGGGAGCCAGCCCCGGTATCACTTACGCAGACCGAGTTTTTCGATCAAAGCACGGTAAGCGTCTGGATTACGACCTTTCAGGTAATCCAGCAATTTGCGACGACGGCTAACCATGCGCAACAGACCACGACGGGAGTGGTGATCTTTGTTGTGAGCCTTGAAGTGGCCAGTCAATTCGTTGATGCGAGCGGTCAGCAAAGCCACTTGCACTTCTGGGGAGCCTGTATCGCCTTGTTTACGCTGAAACTCGGAAACGATATCGACTTTTTTGATATCTGCAACTGCCATTTTATTTAGCCTCTAAGACTTGCGTTAGGACCGAGGTGCCCTAACGTGTTGAAAATGAAATTGAACGCACCAGACCACAGGGTCCGATGCAAGCAAACGATTATAGCTAAAAACTGGAGAAGGCGTTAAGCATTTCGACCTGAAAACCCGCTCAAGCCGAGTATTTTAGTTGTTTCCACGCCGAAGTCGTGCCAAGGCTCGGGCCCGACGCCAGCGCCAGGCCATAACGAACCAACCCGACAAACCATACAGGCAGAACAAGCCAAACAGGAACACAGGGGGATCAGTAGAGACAAACACAAAGACCAGCACAAAAAGCAGCATGGCCCAGAACGGTACGCTACGGCTGACCGCAAAGGACTTGCCACTATAGAAAGGCGCATTGGACACCATGGCCAGACCGGCATAAATGGTCAAGCCAAAGGCAACCCAGGGAATGACGTTCACTTGCAAGGACAGCTTGTTGTCCACGGCCAGCCAAACAAAGCCGGCCACCAGCGCAGCAGCGGCCGGGCTTGGCAAACCCTGGAAAAAGCGCTTGTCGACCACTTCAATATTGGTATTGAAACGAGCCAGGCGCAATGCTCCACCGGCCACGTAAATAAAGGCAGCCAACCATCCCCAGCGCCCCAAACCCTGCATGGCCCAGACATACATGACCAGCGCGGGTGCCGCACCAAAAGAAATCATGTCAGCCATGGAGTCGTACTGCTCGCCAAAGGCGGACTGGGTGTTGGTTAAACGAGCGACCCGCCCATCCATGCCATCAAATACCAGCGCCAGGAAAATGGCGATGGCCGCCGCTTCAAAACGGCCATTCATGGCCTGCACAACGGCATAAAACCCCGCAAACAGATTGGCGGTCGTAAATGCGTTGGGCAGAAGATAGATGCTACGCCGACGACGTGTTTCATCATTGAGCAAATTGGGCATAATTTATGCTTTAAGAGTTGTTGCTAAGGACTGAACACTCAAATGTAGCATTGTCCACAAAGCTACAGAGTGCGAATAATTCCAGCAAATATAAGCCAGAGCGAACAAAAATGGCCAAGGGGCCTGCGGCCAGGGAGTTCGCGGATAAATAATGGATTTTATCGAACTCGCTTGCGCGCCACCCCGACAGGGGCACGATAGACCAATCAAGCACTGCATTTTATCGCGCCCTCACCAATACGGCTATAAGACGAGAACAAGGCGCTTCCACGCTTGCTTTTAGCCCAAGCAGAAGCTGCGTTGAAGGTCAAATTCTTGCAGCAATAAAAAACCGGCTGACGCCGCAAGACGTCAGCCGGTTCAGGTTCAAGACCAGGACAGCTTATGGAACTGCCCCGATATCAAACTTAGTTCTTGGACTTATCAACCAGCTTGTTAGCGGCAATCCAAGGCATCATGGAGCGCAGCTTGCTACCCACTTGCTCGATCTGCGATTCGGCGTTGATACGACGACGCGAGATCAGAGTAGGAGCGCCAGCGGCGTTTTCCAGGATGAAGTTCTTGGCGTACACACCAGTCTGGATGTCTTCCAGGCACTGACGCATGGCTTTGCGGGTTTCGTCGGTAACAATCTTCGGACCGGTCTCGTATTCGCCGTATTCAGCGTTGTTGGAGATTGAGTAGTTCATGTTGGCGATACCGCCTTCGTAGATCAAGTCCACGATCAGCTTGAGCTCGTGCAAGCACTCGAAGTAAGCCATTTCAGGAGCGTAACCCGCGTCAACCAGCGTGTCGAAGCCAGCCTTGATCAGCTCAACTGCACCACCGCACAGAACAGCCTGTTCGCCGAACAAGTCGGTTTCGGTTTCTTCGCGGAAGTTGGTTTCGATGATACCGGCACGGCCACCACCGTTAGCGGATGCGTAAGACAGAGCCACGTCGCGAGCAGCGCCGGTCTTGTCCTGGTACACAGCGATCAGGTGAGGAACACCGCCGCCTTGGCTGTAGGTACCGCGAACGGTGTGACCTGGAGCCTTGGGAGCAATCATGATGACGTCGATATCGTCACGTGGCACAACTTGGCCGTAGTGAACGTTAAAGCCGTGAGCAAACGCCAGAGCAGCGCCGGGCTTAATGTTTTCAGCAACCTGGTTGCGGTAAACCTCAGCAATGTTTTCGTCAGGCAACAAGATCATGACGACATCAGCACCCTTGACGGCCTCAGCCACTTCCTGAACTTTCAGGCCAGCGTTCTCGGCTTTGCTCCAGGAGGCGCCGCCTTTACGCAGACCAACAACCACGTTCACGCCGGATTCGTGCAGGTTCAGGGCGTGGGCGTGGCCTTGCGAGCCGTAACCGATGATGGCAACGGTCTTGCCTTTGATCAGGGAAAGATCACAATCCTTGTCGTAGAAAACTTTCATTTCAGGTGCTCCAAATTTAATAATTTCGCTTAAACAGCAATTCGAGAATGGCCGCTCATGCAGCAGCGGCACAAAAAAGACCTTGACTCATTACTTCCAGAACAGGCCACCGCGGTCTACACAGCACCAGGCCGTGTTTACCCTTTACAAGGAGCCGCCTTGAAAAGCAGCCCCCTGAATAAAAGCGGTAATTATGTCCTGAAAAAGCCTTGGCTTACAGCTTTAAGACACGTTCGCCACGGCTGACACCAGAGACCCCGGTGCGCACTGTTTCAAGAATGGCCGTACGATCCAGCGCATTGATGAAAGCAGCAATTTTGTCTTGAACACCGGTCAGTTCGATGGTGTATGTCTTGTCCGTAACATCAATGATGCGACCACGGAAAATATCCGCCATACGCTTCATCTCTTCACGTTCCTTGCCCACTGCCCGCACCTTGATCAGCATGAGTTCACGCTCGATGTGAGGGCCTTCGGACAGATCCACCACCTTGACCACGTCAACCAGACGATTCAAGTGCTTGGTGATCTGCTCGATGACGTCGTCCGCCCCTCGGGTAACGATCGTCATGCGAGACAGGGTGTCGTCCTCGGTTGGAGCAACCGTCAAGGTCTCGATGTTATAGCCACGGGCCGAAAACAGGCCGACCACACGGGACAGTGCGCCGGGCTCGTTTTCCAGAAGGATAGAAATGACGTGTTTCATGGTTCTCTCCTTACAGATCGTCCGGGCCCAAAAGCATTTCTGTCAGGCCGCGGCCTGCTTTCACCATCGGGAACACGTTTTCGGTTTGATCCGTGATGAAGTTCAGAAATACCAGGCGGTCTTTGTGCGTGGTGAAGGCTTCGCGAATAGCGGGGACCACATCGGCTGGCTTGTCGATCTCCAGACCCACGTGACCATAGCTTTCCACCAGTTTGACAAAGTCAGGCAGTGCATCCACATAGGACTCGGAATAACGCGAGCCGTAGTCGATTTGCTGCCACTGGCGCACCATGCCCAAATAACGATTGTTCAGGCAAAGAACCTTGGGGCTCAAGCGGTACTGTTTACACGTAGACAGTTCCTGGATGTTCATCTGGATAGAACCTTCACCCGTGATGACCGCAACATCCTGGCCAGGGTTGGCCATTTGCACACCCATTGCGTAAGGCAAGCCTACGCCCATCGTGCCCAGGCCACCGGAATTGATCCAGCGACGGGGCTTATTGAATTTGTAGTACTGAGCCGCCCACATCTGATGCTGTCCTACGTCGGAGGTCACGAAAGCGTTGCCGCCCGTCACTTCCCACAGGGATTCCACCACGTATTGCGGCTTGATCAGTTCGTCCGACTTGGCGTAGGCCAAGGAGTTCTTGCCACGCCAGACATTGATCTGTTTCCACCAGTCGTTCAAGGAAGGCGGGTTTTGCGCTTCCTGACGGCTTTGCGCATACAGCTCGTTGAGCTCGGTCAGCACGTCTTTAACACAGCCTACGATAGGCACATCCACTTTCACGCGCTTGGAGATCACGGAGGGATCAATATCAATATGAATGATCTTGCGTGGATTCTGACCAAAGTGACGGGTATTGCCGATCACGCGGTCATCAAACCGTGCACCGACAGCGACCAGAACGTCGCAATGCTGCATGGTCATATTGGCTTCGTAGGTACCGTGCATGCCAGGCATGCCGATGTACTGGTCGGCCGTGCCTGGATAAGCGCCCAGCCCCATCAAGGTAGTCGTGCACGGAGCACCGCTTAACTTGACCAGCTCATTGAGCTCGTTTTCGGCATTACCCAGCACCACGCCACCACCGACGTAAATCAGTGGGCGCTCGGCGCTATTGAGAATCTGGACGGCTTTCTTGATCTGCCCCTGGTGGCCTTTGGTCACAGGCGCGTAGGAGCGCATCTTGACCTCGCCACGCTTGGGCGTGTATTTACACGTTGCGGTCGTAATATCTTTGGGGATATCAATCAGCACAGGACCAGGGCGGCCCGTCGTGGCAATGAAAAATGCCTTGCGAATGGTATCGGCCAAATCACGAACATCGCGCACCAAAAAGTTGTGCTTGACGCAAGGGCGGGTGATACCGATGGCATCACATTCCTGGAAAGCATCTTCACCAATTGCCTGGGTGCTGACCTGCCCACTGATGATGACCATCGGAATGGAGTCCAGGTAAGCGGTTGCAATACCGGTGACAGCATTGGTGACGCCCGGGCCACTGGTTACCAGTGCCACGCCCACTTTTTGAGACGAACGGGAATAGGCATCCGCAGCATGAACAGCGGCCTGTTCATGGCGCACTAGAATGTGCTGGAAGCGGTCCTGCTTGAAGATTGCGTCGTAGATATAGAGAACGGCACCACCCGGATAACCGAAAACGTGTTCCACGCCTTCGTCCGCGAGCGTGCGCACGACAATATCTGCGCCATTTAATTCAGACATGAGTTTTCCTTTCAGTCTTGCTCTGCAATATCGATCGACCACGACGGTCCGAGCTTGAACCGATGTCAGCAACATGATCTGGCGCTTCATGGCCCACAGGACCACACCACCCAGACACATTACCGTCCGGCCTGCACTCTTCGACACCCAGTGCGTGCACACAAAAACGTATGCGTTAGCTTGAAACGGAAGTCCTGGCATCCCACGCTTGTGACGCGGCCAGCAACAAAGTTTTTAGGCGCAAAAAACCGGGCGGATGGCCCGGTTAACAGTGCCTCGCTACAATTTGCTCGGATATGGAGCAAAAACACCTAGTTACTTTACCTTGACTGCACAAAGCGAGCAACTGTGATTGTTGGTAAAGTGCAAAAAAACAGGCTTAAAGCTTACATACGTAAAACGATATACTGTCTACCCATGACGAGCTGTCCGGGTATTTTATGGCATCGCCCATCCCACAATTAAAACAATTCCTGTATAGCCACTATTTTTTCGGTGGGCTGCGCCAGTCCATCGGCGTGTTGTTGCCGGTCATTATTTTGGGCCGTTTCTTCGGTCACTATGATATTGGCGTCATTGCCTCCATGGGGGCCACCTGTGTGGCCATCATTGACCAACCCGGTGGCCCGCGCCGCTACCGCAACAATGAAATGCTCGGTGGCATTGCACTGGGCACGGTTACAGTCGGCCTGACGGGTCTGGCCTCCAGCTCCCCTCTACTACTGGTGCTGTGCGTCCCCTTTCTGTGCTTTCTGTACAGCATGTTCTCCGTCTTTGGCCGTCGTGGCGGACTGATTGGTTTTGCCGCCCTGCTGCTGATGACCTTGACGATGCGCTTTCCCATGCAGCCTCACGAGGTGCTGGCCCATACGCTGTACTCCTTTGCCGGTGGCCTGTCCTACTACCTGTTCAGCACCCTGTTCCGACGCCTGTTCTGGTATCGGGAAGAGCGCCAGACACTGGCGGTAGCCCTGTTTGCCACAGCGGAATACATGGAAGCGCGCTCACAGTTCTATGACTCCACCTCGGACCTGGACGCCTGCTATCGACGGCTGATCAATCTGCAATCCAATATGACCGAAAAGCACCAGGCCGCCCGCGATGTGGTACTGCGTGAACTGCCACGCGGTTATGGACGAGGCGATCACCACCGCAAAGCGCTGCTGACAATCTTCTTGAATATGGTCAGCATTCTGGACTCGCTGGTCGCGACCTATACCGACTACACCGTCCTGCGCCGCCAGCTTTCCGACAGCGATTTCATGGTTTTTGCGCGTGATGGCTTGCACAAGCTGTCGCTGGATATTGGCCGCATTGCCATGAATGTTTCACGCAGTGCTCGCACAACTCGTCGCTCCAGCGTCAAAGCAGAGATCCGCGCCATGGAATACGAGCTGGAGAAATACAAGCGCCAAGGCATGTCTCAATCAGACCCGGAAACGTATGCACTATTAGTTCAGGTGTTACGCCGCCTGCGTAACCTGAACCGGATCGTCGAGCATATGGCCAGCCTGTCTCACCGGGCCAGCCAGAATCTTCCAGTTGATCAGTACCTGAATAAATCGCTAAGCCGAATGCTGTCGCGCGAGGAGCTACGGCTGGGCATGCTGACCAGCAATTTCAAGCTGAAGTCCTCGCACTTTCGCTATGCGGCACGGGTCAGTATTGCTTCCATGGTGGCACTGGGTGTCGGCGCACTCAGCACTCACTTCCAAAGCGAATTGGGCCTGGTCAGTGCCCTGACCGCCCACAGCTACTGGATCATCCTGACGATTCTGGTCATCATGAAACCGGGCTTTGCCATTACCCGCCAGCGCAATGGCTGGCGTCTCTTTGGCACGGTACTGGGCTGTGCGGCCGCTTTCCTGCTTCTGAAACTGACCAACAACCGCGAGCTGTATCTGATTGCCATGTTACTGGCCTACCTCTTGGGCAACAGTCTGGTCCAGTTGAACTTCCTGCTATCGGCTCTGTTCAACACGATCTTTGTGATCCTGTCCTTCCAGTTCCTGTCCACGGGTGGCTCCTTCATTATTGGAGAACGTTTGCTGGATACGCTGATTGGTTGCGGTATCGCCATGGCAGCCAGCTACTTGCTGCCCAACTGGGAGTCCAGCGCCATGACAGGACTGGCTCGCGCGGCCTTGGCCGCAAACAAAGAATTCTGGCGTGCCGGTCTGGAATTCGCTCGTTTGAGTCGTCTGCACAACCAGAGCCTCAAGAGCGGGCAGGATGGCCAGCCCACGATGACAGAAGCCCAGAAAGAACAAGTGGATCTAGACTTGATGGAAGCCGATACCGCTTGGCAAGTGGCCAACAAAAACGTACACATTGCCTTCAGCAATTTTGCCTCGGCCTTTTATCGCATGATGGATGAGCCTGTCAGCCGTCAAGCCAATGTATCCCTACTGAATAATCTGCTGATTCAAAACCATGTACTGGCCTCGCAAATCAGCGCCGCCACGCCACTTCTGGCTAATTTGAGCCAGATCCCGCCGGGCATACAGAACTCTTTGGATGCGATTGGCGCACTGATCAACGATCAGGATGCAGAGCCGCCCGCCTCTATCGAAACCGAAGGCGAACTGGCCATGCTCGCCTACCCTATCCGCCAAATGAGCAAAGCCGCCCAATTGATACGTCAGGACATGAGAGGTCTGGAATACAGCACTGGCCCGCAGTTGCCACCGGAGCGCAAGCAGGAATTGAAACAGCAAGGGGCGTGATGGCCCTATCCCGTATACATGGGGAACTCGCTGTCAGGGCCAAATACGCAAAAGCACAAAGCACAAAGCACAAAGCACAAAGCACAAGAGCATAGGGCACCAAGCCTTCCTCAGGCCGCTGGCCAAAAAAAAGCAAGGCGCAATATATGGCCCTGCCTTTCCTCTTCATACCAGCAAGACTGCAGAGCAACTAAAGATCTGCCCCTACTAGGAAAGTAATAAAGCTAAATGCTTATCCAGCCTTGGCGTCCTGTTCGGAGCGACGAAACACCAGCTTATCCTCGCTGGACAGCTCGGGCTGAAATACATAGCCTTCACGATCAAACGCTTTCAAACCTTCCACCGTTTGAACACGCTTATCGATAACAAAGCGTGCCATCAAACCACGGGCTTTCTTGGCGTAAAAGCTGATGATCTTCCAGACACCGTTTTTCTCGTCCTGGAATACACACTGCACCACACGAGCACGCAGGGCTTTCTGATCCACCGCCTTGAAATACTCTTCAGAGGCAAGGTTCAGAACGACGGGCTTGGTTTCCCCGTCCTGACGCTCGTTCAGATAGTTGGCAATGCGGCTGCCCCAGTACGCGTACAGATTCGCACCACCGGGGTTCTTCAAGCGAGTCCCCATTTCCAGACGATAAGGGCGCATCAAGTCCAAGGGACGCAATACGCCGTACAAGCCACTGAGAATCACAATATGATCCTGCGCCCACTGCAGTTCCTTGTCCGACAAGTCTGTCGCAGCCATACCTTCGTACACATCACCATTGAAAGCCAGAATGGCCTGACGGGCGTTGGAGCGGTCAAACTTGGGCTCCCACTCCTGGTAGCGCTGAACATTCAAACGAGCCAGATCGTCACTTAGCTTCATCAAACCAGCGACATCCTCTTCGGACTGAGTGCGCAAAATATCAATCAAGCCTTGCGCCTGCTCCACAAACAGAGGCTGGGTCGCCAGCTCCGTGCGTACAGGGGAGTCGTAATCCAGCTTTTTTGCTGGCGAGAGCAATAACAACATGCGCCTATATCCTTTCTATACAAACAGATAAAGGGCCACGCCCTTTATCTGTTATCCACACAATACGCTCTGACAACAATTAGCGAGCCGTCCAGCCACCATCCAGGCTTAGCGTCGTACCCGTCATTTGATCCGCAGCGGGAGACGACAGGAACACAGCGGCACCGCCCAATTGCTCGGGGGTGACAAACTGCAGGGAAGGTTGTTTCTCAGCCAGCAGCTCGCGAGCGGCGTCCTCAATATCAATACCTTTTTGCTGGCTGATCGCTTCAATCTGTTTTTCTACCAAGGGTGTACGTACCCAGCCCGGGCAGATTGCGTTGCAAGTAATACCCTTGCCAGCATTTTCCAGCGCCGTCACCTTGGTCAGGCCCACTACACCGTGCTTGGCAGCCACATAAGCCGATTTATTCACCGAGGCCACCAGACCGTGAGCCGAGGCAATATTGATAATGCGCCCCCAACCCTGCTTTTGCATGATGGGCAAGGCAGCAGCAGTGCCGTGAAATACGGCCGACAAGTTCAAGGCAATAATGGCATTCCATTTATCCACCGGGAATTCTTCGATAGGCGCGGTGTACTGAATACCAGCGTTATTGACCAGAATATCCAGACCGCCCAAGGCCTCTGCCGCCTTGGCAATAAAGTCACGCGTGGCCTGTGCGTCGCTCAGATCTGCATTCAGATAATAGGCTTTGACACCAAACGTGGACTCCAGCGTGCTGCGCTCGCGCTCGATATCTTCAGGCTGACCAAAACCATTGATCACCACATCTGCACCGGCTTTTGCCAATTCGGTGGCCATGGCCAGACCGATACCGCTGGTCGATCCTGTTACAACTGCTTTTTTACCTTTCAGCATAGATACCTCGTGAGTATTGACAACAGAGAACTGAAACCTCAAGTGTACTCGCCGCCCCCACTGCCGGGAAATGCAATGGGATCCTTTTGTCCGGAATCCTCAAGGCCTCCAGAGCAAAGTCAAACACCATCGGACCCGGTGTTAGCGCATTGCCCTATATACCTTCTGCCTACGCTGGAAAAAAGTCGGCCATGCGAAATGTGACGGGTGAATTTCCCGGACGTCGGCTGCCACCGACACTTTTACCTTAACGTGCTCATGTGACAAAACGGCAAACAAACCAAGCACAGAGAACAGGATATTCAGACCGGCAGAAAACAAAAAAGCCCTTGAATAATCAAGGGCTTTTAAAATCTTAGGTGGCGGACAGGGTGGGATTCGAACCCACGGTACGCTTGCACGTACGCCTGATTTCGAGTCAGGTACATTCGACCACTCTGCCACCTGTCCGCGATTGCTTATATGATTACAAGCAAGCCCATAAATATAGATGAAATAACCAGCTATGACAAGCATTAAAAATGAAAGGCGAAAACGCCCTACCAGATAGGTCTGGAGAACTCGCTGACGGCTATACCAACGAGGGGGACCCGCTTGGACTGAGGACGAGTGGCATCAACCGGTGTTATCAGCGATAGACAAGCGAAATCAAGCTCTCTAGCATCATAGAAGCTGAGCCATATCGCCTTGCGGTCACAAAACCTGAACACACTGACAGCAAGCCAGTATGTGGCACGACTCGAACAAACACCCCAGCGTCACTTGGGCTCCTCATCCTGGCGCTGCCGCTGCATTGACCAGCCCTGCTTTAACAAACGCTGCAACGCACATTTTCATGTTTGCCCATCTGACTGACGCAAACATGCGTGGAGCCACATAAACCAGCCCTCCTCACCGGGTCTTTCATCATGCCTATTTCCCTACTCTCACCACGACGCCTGCTGATTCCAGTGCTCAGCACCACCAGCCTGCTGCTAGCCGCTTGCAGCGGCAACTATGATCATGCGCCTTCCAACGACCTGACTGAGGCACAGCTTGAGCGCGGCCTACAAGGCCTGCAAACCCTAGTGCCACAATTGATGGAGCGCTCTGGCGTGCCTGGCGTTGCCGTGGCCGTTGTCTGGAATGGAGAGCTGCGTTATGCCCAAGGCTTTGGTGTGCGCGAAACAGGCAAACCCGAGCCAATCACGCCAGACACTGTGTTCCAGCTTGCCTCAGTCTCCAAATCTGTGGGCGCCACCGTCGTTGCCACGCAAGTGGATGCAGGCGTCATCACCTGGGACACTCCCGTAGCCACACAGCTACCGGACTTTCTGCTTGCTGGCGGTGGCCCCCAACCTAGCGTCGGTGATCTTTACGCCCATCGATCAGGCTTGCCCGACCACGCAGGGGACCAGTTGGAAGATCTGGGCTATGACCGCGACACGATTTTGCACCGCCTGCGGTATGTGCCTGTCAAACAACTGGGTAGCCACTACGCCTACACCAACTTTGGTCTGACTGCGGCGGCTCAGGCCGTTGCCAACGCCGCAGGCACCGAATGGGCCACACTTTCGGAGCGTGAGCTATACCAACCTTTAGGAATGAGCCGCAGCAGCTCGCGCTTTGCTGACTTCATCGCCCAGGATAACCGTGCCATAGGACATAGTTGGCAAGACGGGCGCTACCAGGCTTTATATCAACGCCAGCCCGATGCACAATCCCCCGCTGGTGGCGTCAGTTCTAGCGCACGCGATATGGCGCGCTGGCTGGCCCTATTGCAAGGCATGGGCACCAGTGCCGAAGGTCGCAAACTATTCGCACCGGCTGCTCTGGAACCCGCACTGGTGCGCCAGTCTCCGCCCGGCCACCAATACGGCTTTGGCTTTAATGTCGGTAATGATCCCTATGGCCAGCGCCTGAACTCACACTCGGGAGCTTTTCTACTGGGCGCATCTACCGTTTTCATGCACTGGCCCGATTCTGCACTTGGCATTGTGGTACTTACAAATGCAGCCCCCAGCGGCGTCGCCGAGGCCAGTGCAATTTCCTTTATCGAGCTGGTGCGTAACGGCTCCACCTCACAAGACTGGTACACCGTCCTTCATGATCAATTCCAGCAGGAAATGTTCCAACCTTTCGGCTCATTGGCGGGTCAAACACCCCCTGTCACACCTGTCCAGCCCTTACCGCTGGGGCGCTACACTGGCACGTACGACAACGATTACTACGGTCAGGCGTCCATCACCCTCGACAACGGTACGCTGACACTCAGTCTGGGCGAACAAGGCCAATCGTCCTACAAGCTACGCCACTGGGACGGCTCTCGCTTCGTTTTCAGTCTGCTGGGTGAAAACGCCGTCGAGGGCTCAGTCTCGTATCTGGATTTCACGGTCAACCCGGTCGGCAACGTCACGGGCCTGCGTACTGAATACTTCGCTGAAGATTTATCAGGTGGCAGCTTCATGCGTAGCGGATATTAACCCCAAAAAAAGAAGGCTGAACAATCAAGGGTTTACCCTGTATTTCGGCCTTCCTGGCTTGTCCGGCGCATGGGGTGAGCCTATAGTGAAAACAGACATTGATGCATCATAGCCCTGCCTTTTGGGGGCAGCCCTTGGAATTCCAGTGCCACGCGCTGGACTTGATAAAAGGAGTTGTCATGCAAACCTTCCAATGGATTATTGACGCGAATGGCGACGGTATATATAGCCTGAATGAGATCCTTCAGACTATGCGCTGGGGATTCCGGATACCGGGTAGCCTGATCATCGAAACCCTGGGTTCTATTCCAGCCTTAGCAGACCTGCTCAATATTCGGGCCTCGGATGCGACAGGTTACGCCTCGCTGCGAGGTGGGCTGGTCAATATCCTGTCACTCTTTTTCTGGGCTTCTCTCTGTCTCTGGTTTCTGGAGGTCAGCTCCAAGCCGCGCACAGAGCCTGCGCAACGCAACCCACGCCGTACCCCACACCTGAACAAGCAAATGGATTCCGTACACGGTCGACAATTGCATGCGAATTACAATCGTCGCCCCATCCGCCATCGTCAGGTTGAACGCCACACCTTCTGAATCCGCTCATGTAACTCCCCTGTCCTGTCGGGCAGGGGAAACATGTGTTAAGAAAGGTAAACCTCCCGCATAGCTCATACGAGCCATGTTGCGTTTGGAAGTGCTTTGCCAGGATTGCCTAACGTTTGGTACACCGATTTCAAGCAACAATCGCTGCAGCTAGAGTCACGAGAGGTGCAGCATATGAAAAAGCTACTATTAGCTGGCTTGATGGTCTTGGGCACCCACACTGCCTTTGCAGGTGGTGTAAGTGTGGACATCAATGTCGGTATTCCCGGTATCGGTTACGGACCGATCTACTACCCGCCCGCTCATGTTGTGGAACGCCCGGTTTATGTCGCTCCACCGCCGGTGGTTTACCACCCTCCCCGCTATGTCTATCGTCCCGGCTACGTGGAATATGGCCGCTCCAACAAGGAATGGCGCAAGGAGCAGCGACGCGCACACAAGCGCTGGCGCAAGCACCAGGAACGCGACTGGGATGATGACTAATCCTTCACGACGGGACCAGGAATAAAAAAGGGCTGAGGACCATGAAGGTCATCAGCCCTTTTGCGATTCAGGCAGATGCTTTTACTGCGCAGGCACCAGGCGTTCCAGACCGCCCATATAAGGACGCAGAACCTTGGGCACAATGACGCTGCCATCTTCTTGCTGGTGATTTTCCAGGACGGCTACCAAAGCCCGGCCTACAGCCAGACCAGAGCCGTTCAATGTATGCACAAACTCAGGTCGAGCCTTGCTGTCGGCACGGAAACGGGCTTGCAGGCGACGGGCCTGGAAAGCCTCGCAGTTCGAGACCGAGGAAATCTCGCGGAACGTGTCTTGTGCTGGCAGCCACACTTCCAGATCGTAGGTTTTGGCGGCAGAAAAACCCATATCGCCGGTACACAGCTGCACCACACGGTATGGCAGTTCCAGAGCTTGTAGAACATGCTCGGCATGGCCGACCATGGACTCCAACGCTTCGTAGGATTGTTCGGGGTGAACGATCTGCACCATTTCCACTTTGTCGAACTGGTGCTGACGAATGACGCCACGGGTATCACGACCACCGCTACCGGCTTCCGAACGGAAACAAGGCGAGTGAGCAGTCAGACGCATAGGCAACGCATCACCAGCCAGAATCTCGTCGCGCACCATGCCCGTCAAGCTGATTTCGGAGGTGGAGATCAGGTACAGGTCTTCAGGCTTGGATTCGGCCGGATCGGCTGGCTCGTTGTCCTGACCACCTTTGGTAACCCAGAACATATCGTCCTTGAACTTGGGCAGTTGGCCTGTGCCGTACAAGGTAGACGCGTTCACGATGTAAGGGGTGTAGCACTCGGTGTAGCCGTGCTCTTCCACTTGAGTATCCAACATGAACTGAGCCAGAGCACGGTGCAAACGGGCCAGAGGGCCACGCAGAACCATGAAACGGGCACCAGCCAACTTGCGGGCGGCTTCAAAATCCAGGCCAAATTGTTCGCCCAGGTCCACGTGGTCACGCGGCGCAAAAGTGATATGTGCAGGTTTGCCCTGATCATCTTTAGGACCGGGAATCCAGCGGCGTACTTCGACGTTGTCTTCTTCGGACTCGCCCACCGGAACGCTGTCGTGCGGCAGGTTAGGTATCGTGGCAAACCAGGAGGACAGCTCGGCCTGTACTTGGGACAGGTCCTGCTCCAACTGCTTCAGGCGCACCGGGATTTGCTGGGATTGAGCCAATGCCTCGCTGGCGTCTTCGCCCTTGGACTTGAGCTGGCCAATGCGTTTGGCCAGTGCATTGCGCTCGGCCTGCAGGGTTTCAGTTTCCACCTGTACCGCTTTGCGGCGGGCTTCCAGCTGCTGGAAACGCTCGGTGTCAAATTGCACGCCACGTTTCGCCAGGCCCTGTACCAGCGGCTCCAAGTCTTTGCGTAATTGGTTCAGATCTAACATTTAATAGCCATATAGGTGATGATTCAATCCCGATTGATCTGGTGATTTTAACCACAAGCCACCACAAGCGCAGCACAGCGCAAGCCGTAGCGGGATATCGGGAAATACGGAGGTGGCAGGTCAAGCAAGCGCCTGTCCTGTCTTAGGTATCTTTTTTACCGGCCTGCTCGTCCAACTGACGCAGGCGCTCCATTTTTTCAGCAATCTTGATTTCAAGACCACGGGGCACGGGCTGATACCAATGCGGATCGGGAATACCCTCCGGCAAGTAAGTCTCACCCGCCGCGTAAGCATTGGGCTCGTCATGAGCATAGCGATACGCATGACCGTGGCCCAGCTCTTTCATCAGCTTGGTCGGGGCGTTGCGCAAATGCACGGGCACTTCACGGCTTTTATCCTGCTTCACAAAGGCGCGGGCCTGGTTGTATGCCATATAACCGGCATTGCTCTTGGCGGCGATAGCCAGATAAATCACGGCCTGCCCCAGCGCCAGTTCTCCTTCAGGGCTGCCTAGGCGCTCAAAGGTCAAGGCGGCATCATTGGCAATTTGCATGGCGCGCGGATCGGCCAGACCGATATCCTCCCAAGCCATGCGGATGATGCGGCGCGACAAATAACGGGCATCTGCCCCACCATCCAGCATCCGGGTCAGCCAATACAAGGCGGCATCCGGGTTGGAACCACGCACCGATTTATGCAAAGCAGAAATCTGGTCGTAGAAATTGTCGCCCCCCTTGTCAAAACGCCGAGAGTTCAAGGTCAGCGCGTTTTGCAGAAAGTCCGTTGTGACCCGCTCGGTGCCGGAGGTCTTGGCGGCCGTATTAGTCTGCTCCAGCAGGTTCAAGAAACGCCGGGCATCACCGTCGGCATAGCCGATCAAGGTATCAACGGCTTGATCGTCGAACGTCAGACCATCCAGCGCATTTTGCTCCTGTACGCGGCGCAGCAGCAGCTTGAGTTCATCATCCGTCAAAGACTTGAGCACATAGACCTGCGCCCGCGACAGCAAAGCCGAATTGACCTCGAACGATGGATTTTCTGTAGTGGCGCCAATAAAGGTCACCAAGCCACTTTCGGCATAAGGGAGAAGCGCGTCCTGCTGAGATTTGTTGAAGCGATGTATCTCGTCCACGAACAGGATGGTGTGCTTGCCCATGGCCAGATTCTGCTGGGCCTGCTCCATGGCCGCACGAATGTCTTTTACGCCTGAAAAGACGGCGGACAAGGCGATGAACTCGCACTCGAATGCACTGGCCGTCAAACGCGCCAGCGTGGTTTTACCCACACCGGGAGGCCCCCAGAAAATCATGGAGTGTGGTTTCCCGGACTGAAAAGCCAAACGTAGTGGCTTGCCCTCGCCCAACAGGTGAGACTGGCCCACCACCTGATCGAGGGTTTTGGGGCGCAGCGCTTCGGCTAAGGGTGCGGCGGGTTCCTGAGCGAACAAATCACGCATGGCGATCGCCCTTCCTAAAATGGCAAGACCTGGTCAAAACGGACCAGGTCTGTATTGAAAACTTGTTTTGTCAGAGCCAGCTAAGCGCTGCCTCTGACGATAGCTGCACAAAAACAGAATGTGCATCAAGGCATGGAAACGACATCCACTCCGGCAGGAGCCTTGAACGTAAAGGTACCCAAGGTAATCCGAGGGTTCGGTTCCAAGCCGGTGAAGTCGATATACGTGGTTTGCCCGAACGAGTCCTGCAATTCCAGACGACGTGGCTCACGATCCTTGAAGCCGATGTCTACGTAGGAAAAGCCAGCATCGCTTTGCAAAGGCGTGGCTCGGATCCACTCCAGCCCATCCCGCGCATCTTGTTCGACCAGACGGAAGGAATCTTCCAGATTGCCGGTGCCAAACAAGATTGCGGCAGGCGAGGCGCCAATGGACTGGTCCACACCACGCTCGGTAACTTGGGCCAGATCCGGGTCGTATTGATAGAGCAGCTTGCCGTCAGACACGATCAACTGCTCATAAGGGCGTTGCACATGCCATTTGAACTGGCCGGGGCGCTGAAACACGAATTGCCCGGACTGCGGCGCACCTTTGGACTGGCCATTGCTATCGACTGTGCGCTGGGAAAATTCGCCTTTTGCGGCATGCACATCTTGCACAAAAGAGCGCAATTGCTCGCTGGCCGACGCGGCCATGGTCAAGGCAGGTGTAGCGGCCAGCAGCATGCTGGCCAACAGTGTCTTAATCTTCATCTTTGGCACCTCCTGCGGGGACCAGAATTTCGCGGTTACCGTTGGGCTGCATGGCCGACACCAAGCCTGCCTGCTCCATTTGTTCCAACAGTCGGGCGGCTCGGTTATAACCGATACGCAAATGACGCTGCACCGAGGAAATCGAAGCGCGGCGATTTTTGATAATGACTTGAACGGCCTGGTCATACAGCGGGTCGGCTTCTGCATCCGCCATACCCGTCACCGGGTTGACTCCCTCACCCGATTCGCCTTCGACAGCACCTTCCAGCAGGCCCCCGATGTAATCGGGCTCGCCATGTTCTTTCAAGTGCTCGACAACACGGTGAACTTCCTCATCGCTGACAAATGCGCCGTGTACTCGTTTAGGCAAGCCTGTACCAGGGGGGAGGTAGAGCATATCACCCATGCCCAGCAAGGTTTCCGCCCCCATCTGATCCAGAATGGTGCGCGAGTCGATCTTGGAGGACACCTGGAAAGCAATACGGGTAGGAATGTTCGCTTTGATCAGACCCGTAATCACATCCACACTCGGGCGCTGCGTGGCCAGAATCAGGTGGATGCCAGCGGCACGGGCCTTCTGGGCCAAACGAGCAATCAACTCTTCGATCTTCTTGCCCTGCACCATCATCAGGTCAGCCAGCTCGTCGATAATGACGACGATCATGGGCAACACGGACAACGGCTCGGGAGCATCCGGCGTCAAAGAGAAAGGATTAGGGATAGGCTCTTCACGCTTTTGCGCTTCGCGTATTTTGGCGTTGTAACCGGCCAGATTGCGCACGCCCAGCTTGCTCATCAAGCGGTAGCGTTTTTCCATTTCCGCCACACACCAGTTCAAGGCGTTGGACGCCAATCGCATATCCGTGACCACCGGTGCCAGCAAATGAGGAATGCCTTCATAGACACTCATCTCCAGCATCTTGGGGTCAATCAGGATCAGGCGCACATCGGCCGGGTCTGCCTTGTACAGCAGCGACAGAATCATGGCGTTGATACCCACCGACTTACCGGAGCCCGTGGTACCGGCTACCAGCAGGTGGGGCATCTTGGCCAAATCCGCTACCACGGGCTTACCAGCAATATCCTTGCCCAAAGCCATGGTCAGCAAAGAAGCACTGCTGTGATAAGTTTGCGAGCCGACGATTTCCTCCAGACGCACCATTTGGCGGCGGGGATTGGGTAGCTCCAGACCCATCAGGTTTTTGCCGGGAATGGTTTCCACCACCCGAATGCTGACCAGACTCAAGGCACGGGCCAGGTCTTTGGCCAGATTCACGATCTGGCTACCCTTCACACCCGTAGCAGGCTCGATCTCGTAACGGGTAATCACGGGGCCAGCCTGAGCCGCCACCACCGTTACCGCGACACCGAAGTCGGACAATTTCTTTTCAATCAGGCGCGAGGTGAATTCTATCGTTTCCTGCGACACGGTCTCTACATTGTCTGTAGCCGGGTCCAGCAAAGACAGCGGAGGCAAATCGCCCGCTTCGCCAGCCTGACGAGGCACCTTGAACAAGGTCTGCTGCTTTTCTTTCTCGACGCGCTCGGATTTGGGCACGGCCACAAACGCAGGTTCGATACGAACAGGTTGTTCATGTACCAACTGCTCCTGCTTGGCCACCACGCTTTCCGTACGCTCGGCACGCTTGACTTCACCTACCCGGCGATCCTGACGCGCCGACCACAAGATCATCACACGACGAATCGCCCCTTCGATCAATCCGCCCAGTCGTTCAGCCAGCGTCAGCCAGGAAAAACCGAAGAACAAGCTGGCCCCACCGGCGAGCAGGCCCATCAGCACTAAAGTGGCACCGCCAAAGCCTATCGACGTTACCAATAGTTGCGAAAACAATTGGCCTAACTGCCCACCAGCCCCCGCCGGAAGCTGCCATTGCTGCCCCAGATCTTTAAAGAACAGCGACTCCAGGCCCATACTGCCCAGAAACAAAAAGAAAAAGCCGATGCCAATTTCCCAATGCACCCGCGGCAAGACGTCCTCGCTCTTGGTGCCGGGCAAGAGTAAAGCGGTCAGACGATAAAAGCCCACAGCCACGCGCTGTACCAGCAGCACCACCCAGAGCCAAGCTGTCAGGCCAAATAGATACAAGAGGAAATCGGCGATATGGGCACCAAAAATGCCCCCGCCATTTTGAGTCAGACCCGAATGCACGGAATGCGACCAGCCAGGGTCGCCCGGATCCCAGGTCGCCAGTACCAGACCGAGCCAGGCTGCCAACGCAGCGAAGATAATCCACCGTGCTTCGCGCAGCAGTCCTGTCAGGCGCTGTTGCAGGGCGGAAGGCCCATTACGCACATTTTTGGATGACCGGGACGAACGAGGGGATGTTGCAGGTATTCTTGCCATGGACTCATTATAATTGGAGATCGTCTTTTTCGGATTTTCTGTGATGTCGACTACTAAGCACGCAAAAGTACTCATTCTGGGCTCAGGCCCGGCCGGCTATACCGCAGCGATCTACGCAGCCCGCGCCAACCTCAACCCTGTCTTGGTCACCGGCATGGAGCAAGGTGGCCAACTGATGACCACCACGGATGTAGATAACTGGCCAGCCGATGCCCAAGGCGTCCAGGGACCTGATCTTATGGCACGTTTCCAGGCGCATGCGGAACGATTCGAAACAGAATTAATCTTTGACATGGTGTCCTCGGTTGACCTGTCCACCCGCCCGCTGACCTTGAATGGGGATAGTGGCACAGTCTACACCTGCGATTCGCTGATTATTGCAACAGGTGCGTCGGCGCAATATCTGGGCTTGCCATCGGAACAGGAGTTCATGGGCCGTGGCGTCTCCGGTTGTGCAACATGTGACGGTTTCTTCTACAAGAATCAAGACGTGGTGGTCGTCGGTGGTGGCAATACCGCCGTAGAAGAAGCCCTGTACCTGTCCAATATTTGCAAAACCGTGACACTGATTCACCGTCGCGACACTTTCCGCTCCGAGCCCATCCTCACCGACAAACTGATGGATCGCGTCCAGAACGGCAATATCCGCCTGAAACTGCACAGCGAATTGCAAGAAGTGCTGGGCGATGCTTCTGGCGTGACCGGTGTGCGCATTATCAACAAGCAAACCCAAGCCACTGAAGATCTGGCCGTGACCGGCGCTTTTATCGCCATCGGCCATAAACCCAACACCGGGATCTTCGAAGGCAAACTGGATATGCACGATGGCTACATCACCACTCGTAGCGGCCTGAAAGGCATGGCAACCATGACCTCCGTTCCCGGTGTGTTTGCCGCAGGTGACGTGCAAGACAATATCTATCGTCAGGCCATTACCAGTGCAGCCAGCGGTTGCATGGCCGCCTTGGATGCACAGCGCTGGTTGGATGAAAACAAATAAGCCCAAAGCCGTAGGCCGCAGCCTGGCAGACCTGAAGAAGTTGCAAGGTCAGGTCCGCCAGGATCTCAACCCGCCCCCGGCCCCCGCTCGTCCTCAAGCTCGCAAGCGTCCCCGTCCACCGGATCCCGGTGGCAAGCCGGCCAAGCCGGCTCCTGCCAGCAGCGCCGCAGCAGCCCAAGACCCCATTTCTTTATTGGACCCCAGCGACAGGGCCTGGCTACGCCAGTCCATGCGTGATGTGGCTCCCTTGAAAAAACGCGGTCAAAGCATGGTCATGAGCCGCCCTGCGGCCAGCCCGGAACAGTTGGAGCAACGTCGTCGCCACGCGGTAGGTGCGCCCGTCAACACACCTGCCCTGCCCCAGGCCTCTGACCAATATGTCAGCGTGCAAGGCGAGAGCAACGATCTACGACATTTGCGTGCCAGCTGTGGCCCCGATGTCTTGCGCGACCTGGAGCGCAACCGTTGGCCGATTGAGTCCAGCCTGGACTTGCATGGCTCCGATCTGGAGCAAGCCCGAGAGCGACTGGACAACTTTCTACGTTCCTGTCTGGAACACGGTGTGCGCTGTGTACGAATTGTCCATGGCACGGGCTACGGCTCACGCAATGGCGAACCCGTTTTGCGTCATGCCGTGCGTCGCTGGCTAACCCAGTTGCCAAGCGTTCTGGCCTATATGGAATGCGCGCCCAATGAAGGTGGGCAAGGTGCCGTCAAACTGGTGCTGCAAGCCATGTCTGAACCCGGTGTTTGATTTTCTTTATTGAGTACAGACGTAAAAAAGGCCAGCTTTCGCTGGCCTTTTTTTTGTTGTTGTTATGTTGTACTGCCTATTGCTTTTATAATAGTGACCGTTTTATTCCGGTCTTTGTTGCCCAGCTTCGCGGGCTATGTCTCCTCACCTGCATGAAACGTATTGTGCCCCATTTATAACGCTGTCACACTTAGGGAATGCACTGATACCCGCATCGCAAGAAAAGATCCGTCGCCCATTCGTAATGTTTATTCGGCTGCCTGCTCCAAAGCCTTTACGGCCCGTTTCAAAAACACCTGCATTTCTTTCTCAGCCTGCTTATCGCCCTGTTCCTGAGCAATCACCAAACCCTGCTCCAGAATTTCCCTGGCCTGTTTGAATTGCTGCAGATTCACCAGCACCCGGCCCAATAGCTTCCAGGCTGCGGTGTAACGCGGATTCATTTCCACCGCTTTGGACAAATGTTCACGAGCGGCTTCCAAATCACCCTCGCCCATACACGCATTGCCCAAGCCAAAGCGCAGCAAAGCATTATCCTTGCCTGCGGCCAGTAGTTTCTCTAATCCTTCGCGCATAATCCGTACCTCTGAAAACCCAGCAAGACTTGGCCGCGTTGCCTTCGCACAAAGCAAAATAGCAGCGATAAGCCTGAAGAGCTTGATGACTATCGAACTATATAACCATCAATCTTTAAGCTTGGTTTTGTAGCACAGAATATCAACGAGCAACCAAGCAGCCCAAGGCTCGGTAGGCCCATTCCCCTGCCGGTACCGCCTTGGCTAGCGCTTTAGGCCAGATCGCCTTGCAACGCCCCCTTGCTGACCACTTCACGGCCATCCAGGCTCACCGTGCAATTACGCATCGGATAGTCGAAGTGGCAATCGGAAAAACGACCTGCCGCAGGATTGGCGCCAGTAGAAAAAAGAAAGTTACCCGCAAAGGCACGCAACTCTGTTCCGTTGGTATCGCGCTTGTCGTACATGGCCATGGAATCCCAACGAGCTGCCGGTGCCATGCCCCAGCCCACATGGCTGACCGCATAGGCATCCTTGTCATTCCAGCTTGCGTAGTAGGAACGAATCAAATCGGCATCCACGCCCTTGCCCTCAATAGCCACGACATAATCATTTTCGATACGCAGGGTCACCGCCGATTCCAGATAACGCTTGAAGGTCAGGTTCACATCCCCGCTATCGAGCACCAGCGTGCCATTCACACTGCCATTGCTGGGGTAGCAAATACATAAGCCGGCAGGCCAATACCCAAAGCTGCCCGGCTTGTCGGCTATCCCGGCACTGCCGCGCCCGATCACACCCGCCAGGCTGACCGTCAGGTCCGTACCGGCCTCGGAGCTGATGTGCATAACGCTGGCGTCGGTAATCAGCTTGCCGCCAATATCGCACTTACTTTGCATGTAAGGACTGGGTTTGACCCGCTCCAGAATCTCGGGATGCTCGTCGCTGATCATCATGATGCGGGCACCGTTGGCCAGCAGAGCCGCACGCTCGGGCGAATGCAGCAACCCTTCTACCGTGCAGTCCACAATGAACTGGCTGCCTGCCAAAGCCTGAACAATCGGGTCCATACCCTCCAGAGCCAAAGAAGTCCCAGTCGAGCGCAAGGCAATATTGCTTTTCAGACGTGGCGAGACCAGTTTCACATGGCAAACCCGTGCGCCCATTTGCGTCAGGGCCAACTCGGCCAGCTCGGCCAGCACGGAGCGCGATTGCGTCTCGGACAACACAACGGCCATCTCGCCGGGCTGCACCTTGCACAGACCAAACACCTCTACAAAATCAGCAATCCACTTGCCTTCAATATGCTCACGCAACATTTCATTACTCCTTAAGAACTCAAAAAAGGCGCTGCGCGGCTCCTTCAGCCGGGCAACGCCTGTACAGGTCAGTCGTGTAAATCCTTGCCCTTGGTCTCGGGCGAGGCAATGGTGGCCCACAAGGCCAGAATGCACAGACCAATCAGGTACCAGTCAAACACCTGCTTTTGATTGATGGAATGCAGCCAGGCTTGCAAATAGGGGGCAGTCCCGCCCGTCAGGGCACCAGCGACCGAATACGGCAAACCCATGGCGACCGCCCGGATACGAGTCGGAAACTGCTCGGGGAAAAAGGCGGGCATGATCGCAGTGGGGGCAGAGATCAAAAGCATGCCGCCTGCCATGAACACCATCAGACGCCAAATTTCGCCCTGACCACCCGTTAGCACCAGGGTCAGCGGGATGATGCTAACGATTGAGCCAATGGAGAAAAAGTACCAGTTCACTTTGCGACCAAAACGATCCGAGAATGCCCCCCAGAAAATCAAACACAGGATCAGGAACAGATTGGCCCCAACGCCTACCCACATCACCTTGGCAGCAGGCATGCCCAAAGAGGTAATGGCAAAGGTGGGTGCCATAATGGCCCAGACGTAATACAGCACCGTGCCGCCTGCCGACAAGGCAAAAACGCGCAAGCAGGCGCTGCGGTATTTCCAGACCTCTGACCAGAACACCCGCGCACCAGGACGTGCCGTTTTCCCCGAAGCCTGGGCAGCCTGACGGGCTTTGAACATGGGGGTTTCGTCCAGTTTTCTGCGCAGATACAGCGCATATACCCCCAAAGCACCACCCAGCACAAAGGGCACACGCCATGCCCAGGCCCGCACAACCTCTTCACCCAGCAGGCTGGTCAGGCAGGCACTGAGCAAGACAGCCGCCAGAACCCCGATCGTAACAAACACAAAGACGGAGGAAGACCACAGCCCGCGTTTATGGGCAGGTGCCATTTCAGTGACGTAAGTGAAAGAGGACACCACCTCCCCACCATGACCAATGCCTTGCAACAAGCGGCCCATCAACAAGAACAAGGCAGCAATCGGCCCCACCATGTCATAAGTCGGTGCAACACCAATTACCAAACTGCCCAAGGCTGTCACCAGCATGGACAAGGTCATGGTGAAGCGCCGCCCCTTGCGGTCGGCCAGCCAGCCAAAAAAGATGCCTCCCAAAGGGCGCATGAAAAAGCCCACGGCAAATACTGCCAGCGTGCCCAGCAAGGCCGCCAGCGGGTCCTCGCTATGAAAAAACTGCTTGGCAAAATAGGCGGCAAAAATCGAATACGCCGTCCAGTCGTACCACTCCAGGGCGTTACCCGCCCCAACCCCCAAAATAACGCGTCGACGCTGCGCAGCAGTCATGGGCTGCTCGCGCAAAGATGATGTATGTGCGTCCAAGAGATGTCCCCTTCACTGTGATAGTTATGCTTCTTGTTATTTGTTTTTGATCCGGTGGCTCAGGCCACCAACTGCGTGAAACGAGAACGATGAAAGATCAGTGGCGAGATTTCGCGCTCGATCTGCACATCGTGGATAAGCAATTGCACGGCATCGTGGTCCCCGGCTGGATGCACTTGAAAAACACTGCAGTCAAACCAGACCGATGCCCCTTGGATATGGACGGCTCCCTCCTCGGTCAGCTCGACCTCGATATCGCTGAAACGGCTGTCCTTGTCCGGCCCAGCCAACTGGCGACAAATAGCCGCATGTTCAGCACTCAAAATTGACACCCCCAGACGCGAGGCGCGCGACAGCAGCGCCCAGGTCGAGGAACTTTTCTGCACAAAAAAGGCGGCCAAAGGCGGATCCAGCGAGACCCCTACGGAAAAACTGGACGCCACAATGACGTGCGGCTTGCCATCGAGCACAGCCGCAATAGCGGCAACCCCCGACGGAAAGTGTCCGAAGGCTTCGCGTACCGCCCTGGCTCCCAACCCACTTATATTTTCTTTCATGACGATGACTCTGCTCAGGCGTTAAAGACCCAAAACCCAAAATGAGGCGAGCGCTCCTGTAGCCTGCTCGCTTGGCCTAAATTCTGTTTCGATCGTCATTTATTTGCAATAACAAAATAGACAATTAATGTCTTTTTTTGTTGATTTTAGGTATTAACCCTATGAAAAATCGTCGTTTTAAACACTATAGGCCTATACAATTTGCCTGTAATTTATTGCGAATAATGATCTGCAATTATTTATTTGCAATAAAATACCAATTAATAAAGCCCTGAACTACGGCAACAGGGCCTATCCCTGACAAGAAGGACAGCATGTATCTACATATCGTTTTGATGGCGCCCCACACCCCGCTCAGCCCGGAGCTGGTCCCCAAGCTGGATCACGCCTTTATCCGCATACGCCAGGAGTGCCCAGGCATAGAGCGCTTTGAGTGGGTGCCGAATTTGTCGCGCAGCTCTGCGCGCTACAGCCATGCCCTGCTGTCCGTATTCCGCACGCAGGAAGCTTTGGACGCTTACCGGGAGAGTGACGCTCATCAGGCTATGCTCGATGCCATCGCTGCGCATATTCAGGACATCGTGGTGCTGGACAGCGTGCTGGAGGAAAACCTGCCCTGAAAGGCCATGCCGCAGCCCTGTCGCACAAGACGTAACAAGCCTCGAATGCGGCCACGCTAGCGCCGCCGGGGCACGCACGGTAAAATGGCCCGCTACAAACCTACTATCAAAAATGGGTAGCGATCAGCCCCTCCACCGGAAAACAGAATGAAAGCAAGCGTCGCGATTGATGAGTTCATCGCCAGCCGAGACCATGGCGAGCACGAGCAACTTGCCCCGCACCACTACATTCTGACGCTCTACGGTCTGTTCGCCCGTCCCACGGGCGTCATCATTCCGGTGGCCAGCGTGGTCCAACTGCTAGCTGACCTGGGCGCTGAGCCATCCAGTGTGCGATCCGCTATTTCCCGACTCAAGAAAAAAGGCGTACTGGTCAGCCAACAAGCCGCCTCAGGCAAAGGCTATGCCTTGGCCGCCGAGCTGGAACCGCATATGCAAGCCGGTGACGAGCGGATTTTCTCCTCGCCCTCCATGAATATTCGGGATCCCTGGCTACTGGTCTCCTTCTCTGTTCCAGAAAGCGAACGCCAGAACCGTCACAAGATTCGTACCGGCTTGGCCCGCATGGGTTTTGGCACGGTGAATGCGGGCCTGTATATAGGTCCGGCGCGCTTGCAGGCAGAGGCTGTCGAGTACATACGCGAGCACCAGCTCTGGCCCTATATTGAGTTGTTCACCTGCGAACCCAGTGGCCTGAGCGATATTCAGGAAAAAATTTCCCGCTGGTGGAATTGGGACAAATTGGCCAACGAGTACCAGTCCTTTTTAAACTCATATCAGCACGAGGTTGAGGTCTGGCAAACCGCTTTGCGCCAGGGCACGGGCGACCCGCTGGAAGCCTTCCGCCTCTATATGCCCATGGTGACCCGCTGGCGCAGACTGCCCTTTCTGGATCCCGGCCTGGCACCCGAGCTATTGCCTGACAACTGGGTCGGCAATACGGCCCGTAAATTATTTGGTGACCTACACCGCCTGCTTAGCCCCTTGAGTTCGCAACACGTGCAACAGGCCATTCCAAACTGGAAGGCCCACCGCGCGGAGTAGATCAGCTTCTGGAGTCATGCCCCTACAAAACGGGCAATGTCCCCCCTCAAGTCCTGGGAAACACACTCGAATCGCTCCTGCGTTACCCCCTGCATCATGGGGGCATCCTGCCAAGCCAGGAAGTTGCCAAACTGAAACGGCAGATCAAAACAATGCCCACTGAACACCGCGTCAAGTGGGCTTTGCTCTGTAAAGTCACTCCACACCACAGCTCGCCCCGCTGCTTTCAGGCTAGCCGCATACTGGGTAGGAAAGCGCTGAAACTGCAACCAGGAAGACGCCGCCACAACTTGCTGATACGGTGTCAAGCCCGACTCTGCTCCCTGATACACGCCGTTTCGCAGCAGGTTGGCGGGTAAATCTTCCGCAGGCCATACACCCAAAGCCTGATCGACTTGGTCCTGCGTAACCTGCCGGTGAAAAGGCACATCAAAAAAGAACACGGAGGACTCTTGGGCAGTACAACGCAGATACACCGCCTGCGCATGGCAGGTTTGTGCCGCCCAGTCAGGATTCAATAAATCCGGCGGCATCCCGGCACTGGCCACCGGCAAGAATGCCGAAGGAGCATGAGCCAAGCGTGGCGGCTCTTTATCCAGGGCCAGCATGCCGTGCTGCATCAAGGTATCGACATCCGCCATCAGCCACTGATCGCCCAGGCTTTGTCGCACGCGCTCCGTGGTTTTTCTTTGTTGCTCGGACGTCCACGGTGTGCGCGTCCCCATGCTGAGCAAAGCCACGCGATCAATCCAGCCTCGCGTGGACTCCAGCACACTGAGCAAATGCGCGTACCAGCCACCCGCCGACTGCCCCATCAAGGTGATCTTGTCCGGGTCGCCACCAAAGGCGTGGATGCGATCTTTCACCCATTGCAGCGCCAAGAACAAATCGGCTGCCGGTAAAGGCAAGTCGTCCGCTTGTGCATCACCCAAGTGCCCCAAGGCACCCAGACGATAATTCACATTGACGACCACCATGCCCTGCGCTGCCAAACGGGTGCCGTCATACCAGTCCAAAGAGGCGCCGCCACTCATCCAGGCACCACCGTGGATAAAAAAGACGACAGGCAGACCTTGCGCTTGGGCTGGCGCCCACACATTCAGAAAGTAAGCATCTTCAGATTGGGGGTTGGCACTGCCTGCGCCCATGACCGCAGCAAGGCGGCTGGGGCGCTGCGGAAATAAAGGCACCTGATCCAGAGATGTCGCTGCCACCCGCCCCATCGCCGCCTGCGCCGCTTCAAAACGATGCGTGCCTTGGGCGTAACGCAGGCCATACCAGGCCTGCACCTCTACGCCATCGGCACGACAACGGCGCGAGGGCGCATTGATCAGCAATGTCGCCGTCATGGCTTAGAGCTTGTTGGAAATATAAGGCGTACCGGTCATGCCGTTGCCGTGCAGCTCGTATCCCATGGGCGCGGTAATCGAGGCATGGCGAGTACCGGTATTAATATCGCGCCACATCCGGCCCAGCGGGCTGTTTTCCGCAAACGAAGCGGTGCCATGCAACCAGCAAAGATTGTTCACCGCATCCACCAGTTCGTGTCCGGCATGGCCGATCCCGGCGCGATGACGCGCACGCAGTTCCAAGGGCATGGGCACTATGCCAGAGGCAGCCGCATCAATCTGCGCCGCAGCACGTTCCAACAATAAACGGGCGCCATCAATCTGGATACTGGCCGAGCCCAAGTTCTGCACAAACGCCCCCGAGTCCGACTGTTTCTTGTAATGGGTATAGGTAATGCCACGCTTGCCACTGACGCCACTGGTGAAATCCACGGCAGCTTGAGCCGCTCCCAAAGATGGCGCTTGAATGCAGGTGGACATGGTCAGGTGCGGCGTCAAACGACGGCCAAACGTGGCCGAAGGATCTTGCTCCTGCACATCCCCCATCAATTGCTGAAACGTGATCAAGCGCTCTTTGGGCACCCACAGGTTTTCAGCCACCATGGTGTTGGAGCCAGACCCTCGCATACCGATGGTGTACCAGGTGTCCTGAATTTCAAACTCATCACGACGCATCAACACAAAGCCCACGGTAGGCTCGACCAGCTCGCTTTCCTTGATGAACAGAATCCCCAGCGCCCAGTCCGAATGGTTGCTGTTCGATGCAAAAGGCCACTTGCCCGTAATGCGCCAGCCATCGCCATCCGGCCTTGCCGTGCCTTGCGGTTGAGCAAAAATGGACGCAGCACGGATAGGGCCATCTGCAAACACCTCATCGAGCATCGCATCGCTAAAACGGTTGGCCAGCATGACCGAACCATTCGAGATCACCACACACCAGGCGGCTGCCGGATCGTAATAGCCCACGGCGCTGGCGCACTGCAAGAGCATGTCCGCGCCACCCTCGTACCCGCCGTAGCGCTTCAAGGTCGAAATGCGCCAAGCCCCGGTGGACTCCAAAGCCTGAACCGCCTCATCCGACAACACGCGATTACGGTCAGCCTGTGGGGCCAGCTCGCGTAACAGCGGACCGATCTCATGGATACGTTCCAGAATCTCCTCTGTCTCCTGACGGGATGGGGCCTGAGTAACGGTGATCCGCTCGTGCTCGGCGACCAACGTAGCTCCTGTGATAGCCATAACTGCTCCTTAGAATTATTTGATGTAGCAAATTTATATCTATCGTCAGTTAATCGCAATATCAATAATTATGGAAACAGTCGAAAACCCATGTTTTATTGGGTTTATTCGGGTTTCCACCTAGTAAAAATCACGCCTTCTTTTTATTTTTAATTGCATAAAACTAACGATCAAAAATAATTTGAGCGTAATGATAGAAGAAAAAGACAGGAGCGGAACGGCCCGCCAAAGCATGAGGCGAAAAAAAACCGCCGACCCGAAGGTCGACGGTTTTTCATGTAGAAAACTGGCTTTAACAGCCTGTTTTCATTACATGTTTTCGATCATGACATCGCCAAAACCGGAGCAGGACACTTGAGTAGCGCCTTCCATCAGACGGGCAAAGTCATAAGTCACTTTACGCGAGGTGATGGATTTTTCCATGCTGGAAATGATCAGATCAGCAGCTTCGGTCCAGCCCATGTGACGCAGCATCATTTCAGCGGACAAAATCAGCGAACCTGGGTTCACGTAGTCTTTGCCAGCGTACTTGGGAGCAGTACCGTGGGTAGCTTCGAACATGGCCACGGAGTCCGACAGGTTGGCGCCGGGAGCGATACCAATACCACCCACTTGAGCAGCCAGAGCGTCGGAGATGTAATCGCCGTTCAGGTTCAGTGTGGCGATAACGTCGTACTCGGCAGGACGCAGCAGGATCTGTTGCAAGAAGGCGTCAGCAATCGAATCCTTGACGATGATCTCGCGACCGGTCTTGGGATTCTTGAATTTGCACCATGGGCCGCCGTCGATCAATTCAGCGCCGAATTCTTTTTGAGCCAGTTCGTAAGCCCAATCACGGAAGCCACCTTCGGTGAACTTCATGATGTTGCCCTTGTGAACGATGGTCACGGAAGAGCGATCGTTGTCGATAGCGTACTGGATGGCCTTGCGCACCAGGCGCTCGGTACCTTCGCGGGAAACAGGCTTGACACCAATACCGGAAGTATTGGGGAAGCGGATCTTGTTCACGCCCAGGGTGGTTTGCAGAAAATCGATCAGCTTCTTGGCGCTTTCGGACTCAGCAGCAAATTCGATACCGGCGTAAATGTCTTCGGAGTTCTCGCGGAAAATGACCATTTCGGTCTTTTCTGGCTCACGCACAGGCGAAGGAACACCCTTGAAGTAGCGCACGGGGCGCAGGCAGACGTACAGGTCCAGTTGCTGACGCAGGGCCACGTTCAGGGAACGGATGCCACCGCCAACGGGAGTGGTCAGAGGACCTTTGATGGACACGACGTAGTCTTTAACGGCATCCAGTGTTTCTTCTGGCAGCCACACGTCGGAACCGTACACCTTGGTGGATTTTTCACCGGCGAACACTTCCATCCATTCGATCTTGCGCTTGCCGCCATACGCTTTGGCAACCGCAGCATCGACCACTTTGATCATGACTGGCGAAATATCCACGCCCGTACCATCACCCTCGATGTAGGGAATAATGGGTTGATCGGGAACATTCAGGGAAAAATCCGCGTTAACTGTAATTTTCTGCCCCGACGCGGGGATCTTGATATGCTGATAGGACATGGATGCTCCAGTTGTGCTCCAATATTAGGGATAGCTAAACACGGAACGCTTTTGCGTTTCCGAAGTCTTATATAAGAGTTTAACTTAATTCGCGCGTATTCAGGCACCTGTAAACTCAAAGCTTGTCAAAAATGCTTGCATTCTTGACAACTTATCTATTCTACACGGCCCCGATGGTGGCTTGTACCAGCCAGTCATTCTCACCGTTTCCCGTAAAATGCGCGCCAAAGATTCGCATTTTCTGACCATTTTTTTCTCGACTCCACCATGTTCAACCCCTCTCGCGAGCAGGTTCGCCAATTTTTCATTGAAGCTTGGGACAAACACCAAAGTGGTCATCTGCTGACCGCTCTAGAGACCATGGCAGTGGATCTGGTACAGCAGCACCCCGAGTACCACGACGATTTACGCAACGCCGATGCCGTCAGTCAGGACTATTCCGTGGAGCAAGGACGCAGTAACCCTTTCTTGCACCTATCCATGCATCTGGCCATCAATGAGCAACTGTCGATTGACCAGCCTCCGGGCATCAAGGCAGCATATCAGCGCTTATTGACCAAGCACGATCAGCATGCCGCAGCGCACATCATCATGGAGGCACTGGGCGAGGTGATCTGGGAAGCACAACGTCTGGGCACGCCGCTAAACAATGAGCGCTATATCGAATTGATTTTGCGCCACAGCACGCGCGACTAACGCCGCAAGCTGCTTTACTTCCTATGGCTTAACGGGCCGGGCTGACGCGACAGCCACACGGAAATACTGTCAATATCCGCTTGGCTCATGGTGTTGGCCATCGCTCCCATGATCGCGTTCTTGCGAATATTGGACGTTGCCGGCGCTCCGGCCTGCCCACGCTTGTACGCCATCAAGGCCTGACGTAAATAATCCGCATGCTGGCCAGCCAGAATGGGATACTCCGGATTCAAGGGCGTTTTCGCATCCTCGCCATGACAGGAGGCACAATTCAGGTTCTTCCAGGCTTGTCCGCCTGCATTGACCAAATCGTCAGCAGCCATTGCCTGACCGCCCCCTGCGACCATCAGCCCCATTGCCACCAGTAAGACTGTTTTTCTCATACGTACCTCCCCGTCCTTAAGGTTTGTTGCCCGCGTAATACGCGGCAATGTCCGCCATGTCCTGTTCGGACAAGCTCAGCGCAATGGCTTGCATGGTGGGGAAGGTTCGAGCACCGCTGGCATACTCCTTGAGCGCCGCTTCTATATACGCAGCACCCTGCCCGGCAATCATGGGAACGTGATAGACCTCGGGAAAGCTGGCCTTGTAACCGGGCAAGCCATGACAGCCTATACACATGGAGATCTTGTCGCGCGCCGCCTCGGGATTGGCCTTGATCGGCTCGGAATCCTGCGCCTGGGCTGCCCAGGGCAGACAGGAGCTGGAGGCCAGAAGAAAGAAAGAGACACACCGCTTCATTTGCAACTTCATCATCGCTATTCGCTTTGTCGTGGAGTTGAAAACGGTCCGGGTCAGGCTCTGCGTCTATTGCAGCAAAAGGTGAATCAACGCGACACCTGGCTCTGTGATGCTGACCGACGAGTACTGAGACGATTGTATGATAATTGCCAAGGATGACTGATACTAGTATTTATACCCGAGTTTCTATTCTTGACAGATCAACATTTTAAGTACAAGTTTGAGCCGATTTATGACTACTACGACCCGTTTTGAAGGCACCGACCAGTACGTTGCCACCGATGATTTGAAGCTGGCCGTCAACGCCGCTTTGACGCTACAACGTCCTTTGCTGATCAAAGGCGAGCCGGGTACCGGCAAGACACTGCTCGCCCTGGAAGTGGCCCGTGCCCTGGGACGCCCCCTGCTGCAATGGCATATCAAGTCCACCACCAAGGCGCATCAGGGTCTGTATGAATATGACGCGGTCTCGCGTCTGCGCGACTCCCAATTGGGCGATGAGAAAGTCCACGATATCGGCAACTACATTGTGCAAGGCACCTTGTGGCAAGCCTTTGAGTCCGAGGAGCCTACTGTCGTTCTGATCGACGAAATCGACAAGGCCGATATCGAGTTCCCCAATGACTTGCTGCAGGAACTGGACCGCATGGAGTTTCATGTCTATGAGACTCGCCAGACCGTCAAGGCGCGCCACCGCCCATTGATCATCATCACGTCCAATAACGAAAAAGATCTGCCTGACGCCTTCCTGCGCCGCTGTTTCTTTCATTACATCCGCTTCCCAGAGCGCGAGACCATGGAACAGATTGTGGCCGTGCACTATCCCAACCTGCGCAGCGACATCCTGTCCAGCGCCCTGGATACCTTCTTTGCCCTGCGCGATGTCCCTGGCCTGAAGAAAAAACCCTCCACCTCGGAATTTCTGGACTGGCTGCGTCTGCTACTGGCTAACGACATTCCGGCCGATGCCCTGCATGAGCTGGATGAAGGCCTGCCCCCCATGGTCGGTGCCTTGCTGAAAAACGAACAAGACTTGTCCTTGATGCAGCGTCTGGCCGCCATGAGCCAACGCAGCCAGCGCCGGAGCTGATATGCAGACAAGCGCTTTTTCCCAACCCATCGCTCCCTTGACGCTGCAAGGTTGGGGCGTGCGTCTGGAGCCTTTGCAACTGGCGCATGTGAAATTGCTGGAAGCGGCTGCGGCCGATGGCGAACTTTGGAATGTGCGTGTGACCAGCGTCCCCGCCCCCGGCCAGACCCAGGACTATGTCAACAAAGCTCTGGACGGTCTGGAACAGGGCCATATGCTGCCCTTTCTGGTATGGGACCTGAGCACAGACCAAGCTGTCGGCACCACGCGTTATCACGACATTATTGCGCCAGTGGGCCGCCTGGAAATCGGCTACACCTGGTATGCTCGCAGCGCCCAGCGCAGCCACGTCAATACCGCGACCAAGCTGCTCTTGCTGCAACATGCTTTCGAGACCTTGGGAGCTGGCGTCGTAGGCTGGCGTACCGACCACCTGAACTTCAAATCCCAGCAAGCCATCACCCGCCTGGGAGCTCGTTTCGACGGACGAGTTCGCCACCATGCTATGCGCCGCGACGGCACGATACGCGACACCCTGTTCTACAGCCTGATGGCAGGCGAGTGGCCGGATGTCCGCGCCCACTTGCTGGACAAACTAAGGCAGCACGGCCATGTTGCTTGATTTCTTCTACCACCTGCGCGAGCGCGGCCTGCCGGTTTCCATTCAGGAACACCTGACGCTGCTGGACGCATTGTGCAAAGGGATCATGCCCCCCACGCTGGACGATTTTTACCATCTGTCCAGACTGGTGCTGATCAAGGACGAAACCCTTTACGACCGCTTTGATTTGGCCTTTGGTGAGTTCTATCAGCCACAGTTGGAGGCGCTGGCCAAGGACAAGACCTTGCCCGAAGACTGGCTGCGCAAAACACTGACCCGCAACCTGACGCCTGAACAGAAAGCTGCATTGGAAAAGCATGGCCTGGAAAAACTGCTGGAGATGTTCAAGGAACGTCTGAACGAACAGCAAGGGCGACATGCGGGCGGCAGCAAATGGATTGGCACGGGTGGCTCCTCACCGTTTGGACATGGTGGCTATCACCCCGAAGGGATCCGTATCGGCGGCCCCTCTGCAGGAAACCGTACCGCCATCAAGGTCTGGGAAAAGCGCGAGTTCGTGGATTACGACGACCAGCAAGAGCTGGGCACACGCAACTTCAAAATGGCGTTGCGACGCCTGCGCCGCTTTGCCCGCCAGGGCGCCCCCACCGAGCTGGATCTGGACAGCACCATACGCGAGACAGCTCGCAATGCCGGCATGCTGGATCTACACATGCAGGCCGAGCGACAAAACCGGGTCAATGTGCTGATGCTGCTGGATATTGGCGGCAGCATGGATGACCACATCGCCCAGGTAGAATCCCTGTTCTCGGCTGCACGCTCTGAATTCAAGCACCTGGAAGCGTATTACTTCCATAACTGCGTGTATGAATCAGTCTGGCGGAACAATGCTCGCCGTCAAAGCGAGAGGCTGGATACCTGGGATTTGCTGCGCAAGTACAACGAGGACTGGCGCATCATTATCGTGGGCGATGCCACCATGAGTCCTTACGAGATCATGGCTCCAGGTGGTTCTGTTGAGCACTACAACAAGGAAACTGGTGCGGCCTGGCTGCAACGCCTGAACGATCACTGGCCACGTATTGCCTGGCTCAACCCGGAACCGCAGGCTTATTGGCCGTATCGACAATCCATCGCCATCATTCAGAACCTGATGTCCGACCATATGTACCCCGTTACCAGCGCAGGGCTGGAAGAGGCGATGCGTTACTTGTCGCGCTAAACAACCACCTTCTGTTCGACGACGGACAGGAAATCAACACCCGAGGCGCCAAAGACAAGGGCATAAGGTCAGCCAAGGGCGCTTTCCCTTCAGACATAAAAAAAACCCGCACAGTCACAAAACTGCTGCGGGTTTTTCATCACGCTTTTCAAGCCATCAACGCCCTTTCTGACGCTGCAACATCCCAGCGCGCTGCTTCTCCAACTCATTGATCTGACGCTGCAATTCACGCAGCTGCTCACGGGCTTCACGTTCCTGCTCGGCCAGAGCCTGAGCTTCACGGCGGGACTCTTCACGCTGGGCGATGGCCAAAGCTTCTTGCTGACGCTGCAAAGCCAGATCGTTTTGCAAAACAGTCAACTGGTCCGCGCTTTCATTCAATTTCTTTTCAGCATCAGCCACTTCGGCCTGCAGCTTGATGCGCTCCAGATCAGCGGCGGCATAGTCTACTGTGTCCTGACGGTACTGGGTGTACATACGCTCGGCCAGGGATTCGTCGGTGGTCTTGAACACACGCCAGAATTCACGCTGCTGAAACAGGGCCACGTAATACGTCATGCTCTCGGCAGAGAACAGCAAGCTGGCACCAAAACGACCGTTATAGGCAGTACGCAGCTCTTGGACGGCACGCGCCTGAATCAACTGCTGCAACTGGGCCACAGTGGTGTTCTGATAGGCAGGCGCCGGTGCCGGTGTAGGGGCCACTTCCGGCGAAGCGACAGGCGCCACTTCCTGGACATCTTGCTCTTGAGTTTGCGCCACTACAGGCCGCTCTGGCTCCTGCACCAAAGACATCGAGCTGCACCCTGACAATAAAAAAAGTCCTCCCAAGGACAGCAACGCCGCCGTCTTCTGACTAAGGTTCACCATACCCATCCCTTGATAATCCATTTTTTTGTGTTTAGCTTGATACACAGAATCAGCCCGTATTCTAAACGCGCGTTGTCGCATCTTGTGCCTTTATGTTGAATTTGCGCATCTTTTCCCACAAGACTTTGCGAGAAATTCCTAATACAGCAGCCGTATCCTGGCGTCGCCAGTTCTGCGTATCCAGAACATTGATAATGCGAGCGCGCTCCTCCTGCTCCTGCGCACTCAGACTGATGACCGGCTCGGGCCGCTCCAAAATAGGCGCCCCTTCAGGCAAAGCCATGGCCGGAGCCATCACCGGGGCGTTAAAGCGTTCCAGCACTTGCCGCAGTTGTACCGACTCCCAGGCACCGAACTGTTTACTCATGACAGCAACACGTTCAACCAGATTAGCCAGTTCCCGCACATTACCGTTAAAGCGCATGTTGCCTACGGCATCCAGCACCCATTGCGGAATATCTTCAACGTCACACTCCAGCGCCTGTTCCAGCAAGGCGCAGAAAATAGCGATCTTTTCCTGAGAGCCGCGCTGCTCCAGGTTCGGAATCAGCAGCTCAACCACGGCCAGACGGTAATACAGATCAGCGCGAAACTGACCCTGCTGCACCAAACCCAAGAGGTTTTTATTGGTGGCTGCGACCATACGAAAATCGACCGGGATCTGTTGCGTCGACCCCAAGCGCGTCACGCAGCGCTGCTCCAGAACGCGCAGTAGTTTGACCTGTTGATGCAAGGGCAAATCCCCAATTTCGTCCAGGAACAGGGTGCCTTGATCTGCCTGCTCGAAATAGCCTTTATGAGCGCCAATTGCGCCCGTAAAGGCCCCTTTCGCATGGCCGAAGAAATGAGCCTCGAACAAACCCTCGGGCACTGCCCCGCAGTTCACCGGAACGAAAGGGCCTTGGGCACGTGAGGAGCGCTCGTGCAACAGTTGGGCAATACGCTCTTTACCCACGCCTGTTTCGCCATGAATCAGCACACTGGCCCCGCTATCGGCGTACATATCCGCCTCAGCAATCAAGGCTCGCATCACAGGCGAGACGGCAACTAATGGCTGAGGGCCACCCTGCCCTTCACGCTCGACCTGTGCGGTCAAGCCGGCCAACTTGGCAACCAGAGTACGCAACTCGGCCTGACTGAAAGAAAGCGGCAAAGTATAGGAGTACGCTGACGGGTAAAAACGGGGGTCATAGCCCCGGTTCTCCGAAGCGACCCAGATCACCGGAATGGCATGCTCAACCAGCCATTGGTGCTGCTCAAAACGCCCCTGGGCCATCACACTGACAGACACCAGAGCAACCGCATGACGCGTGGGATGACGCTCGGCGTCCAGCACCAAGGAAGGCTCTACGCGCATGACCGCTACCGAACTGGGCTCCATGGCACGCTCAGCGCGCGTCACCAGATCGGAGCTGCCCTCCCAGACGTATAAAACAGGTTCATTACCCATAAAGCTGACACTCATTGCTGTGTTCGCCTCCCGCCCTATTGCACCAGATAGGCAGTACCACACTGCACATCGTGAAGTTTCACATCAGCCTCGACCAGACTCAGGCCCAGCAGCTTTAGCAACCCCTCCAGCAGCGCGCTCAAGCCTTGCAATACAGGGTCCAGCAAAGCGACAACCAGACTTAATACGGCACCGACCAGGTTGGAGTCTTTAAAGACCAGCACCTCTACCGCTCCTGTCCGGCACTCGCGCATCGCTTGTTGACCACCAATACCACCGATCACGCAGGCCAGATCACTCAAGGGCGCACCCAGCAGGGTTGTCAGCAAATTATCGACAAAGCCCAGGGTTCCGCCCAGCACACCAATCAAGCCATTCTGGCTCATGGTGCGGGCCAGTTGATCCATGCGTTCCTTGGACCAGTTCATCTCGTTCACAACAGCCGACACTGATCGACCTGCCCCATCCCCCACCAGACTTTCTGCCATCTGACGCTTGCCGGATGCACCGCTCCATGGGGTGTTCAACAAATCACCGAGAATGCCGGAAAGAACGGCATCAGAGAGCAGACGCACACTACGGGACAGGTCCAGTTGAGTGGCATTGACAGTCGCTTCCGAAGGCTCGCCCGGAGGTGCCGTCAGCGTCACGTGAACCGGATCTTTGGTATCAATCAGGGGTAAGGTCACTTTGGCCGTCAAGGGCAAAATACCCAGCACGTTAATGATGCGGTGACGCTGAATATCCCCAAAGGACTCATCCTTGCAACTGTTGCTGGTCGAGAAGAAATCCGAATGCGGAAATTTGCCCAGACACACGTTCACCAAGGAGGAACTGACCGCAATGGTGGCCTGATTCTCGGCAATCGGAGCGCGGCAGATATTCACCAGTTCGCCAGAGGCCTGGGACAATTCGATAATGACCGGCAGGCTGACTTCCGTCCCCAGGATTTTCAAAATCGGGCCTGCCAGCGGAATCTTGGAGGTATCCAGATTCAGATAAACACGTACACCTGCCGAATTCGCTTTAGTGCCTACCCCGCCCATGGCAATACTAGGCGGCTCTACGATCCGTACTCGCAAATCCAGGGCATTATTGAACATATCGGTCAAACCGGCTGGCAGCGCCGTCAGGTTCAGATCGATCAGGTTCTGACCATTGGCCACCACCAAACCGGTGTTGACCAATTGCAGCACATCCAGATTCACATTCAAGGCCGACAGAGGATCCACACCATTGATCAGGGCCAAGATACCGCCATCCCCCAGCAGCTTGATCGGCAAATCCAGGGGGCCGACACCCAGCAGCAAGCGAATATAGTCCTGTAAGGCGCCAACATCCAGACCCAGTGTTTTTTGCTGATCCAGCAAATCCAGACTGGCACTTAGCAAATCAGCCAAGGTCAGTTGTTCCAGTTGCGCCAACTCCTGCGGCGTTCCGACACCGGCAATGACAGTGGCAGGCAATCCCAGGGCTTTCAACAAACCGGAAGGCGTAATCTTGGCATTGACCAGACCAGCTGAGTCCAGCACAGTCAATTGATCCGGACGCAGACCTACGCCGCGCAGCAGGTTATAGACCAGGCCATTGCGTTTTAAGGACAGCAATCGACTGCCCACGGAAAAGGTCGCAACCGGCTCGCTGTTCTTGGCAGTGGCAACCGCTTCGATCACCGAAGAGGTGAAAAAGGGAAACAAGGAAGGGGGTTGATAACTCAAGTGGACGCGCACCGAGTCAGCGGGCAAGGCGGGCACGAAGCGCTGGGCCGGGTCACTTTGGTTGCTGTTCCATTGACCACAAAGGACTTTGGCGCCATCGCCCGTCAAACCCGCCGCAGGCGAATCGGGCTGGCTACGCAGGCTGAACCTGGCCATGTTCTCACCTTGCTGGCAGCCCAGTGCATCCCCAGAACCCAGGGCCTGCGCCCCAGCCAAGGCAGCCAGGTCAGCCGCGTTTTGCAGCCCCCGCTTCACATGGAAGTTATGTCCCAGGTGCGCCGCCCCCAGCAGCACCAGCCCCACCAGCAAAGCTGCGGCCGCAGGCACAATAATGGAACCTTGCTGCTTGTGTGCCTGCTCGTTTTGGGTTCGAGTTATTCCCCATTTCATCTCGCTCTCCTGGCCTGCTCCAGCCCTATAGGCTTAATCACTACTGTTTGTTTTGATGCGTTCTTTCATGTACTCAGGAATGGGATGCTTGAAACTATTCAAGTAACGCTCCCACACCAGATTGGCTGCGGCTCCGTGCACGGGCAAGACCTTGCCTTCCCGGTCCGGGTCGGCCTGCATGCTAAGTAGGCTGCGGGTGTCCGGGCCTACCTCGATGCGTGGTGGGATATGGCGACGCTCGTTCTGCACATGCACAGGCAGGCCTTCCACCTCAGGCCAAGGATGTACTTCCTCATCGCTCAAGCGGTACTTTTCATAAGGCTGGCGTTCAGCCGGCGTTGCCGCCGCAGCCACCGGTGTATCCATACCCTGATTGCTGGCTGCTGCCGGGCTGGTGTTGACCGGGTACGTGCGGGTGTCGGAAACCATGGTTCCAGTCAGTGGAGCTTGTGTCTGCGCCCAGGCACTACTGGCCATCAACAAGGTGCAGCAGGCCAAAATGCGGGATCGGTTCATTGCGATATCCTTGAAAAAACGGCAATCAATTCATTGACGAGGACACAGGGCCCAGGCTCTCGAGCAAGGGTCGGTTCAAGCCCGCTTGCGTGGAGGAAACCACAACAGGGGCGGGACGAGCCACAACCTGGCGCTGAGGCTGAACGGATCGATTCAAGACCACTTGATCCACTGCCACCGAGGGGGCTGAGCTCAATGCCACCGCCTGAGCTCTGGCCTGCTCTTGCTTTGCAGCCGCTGCCATGCGCAGCTCTTGGTGTTTCTGCATTTGCTGACGCGCATGCAATTGCTCTAGTTCCTGCCCAATTTGCTCGGCCATCTGCACAATGGCTTGCTGGGTTGCCGGGTCCATACCCGCCTGCTGCATCACAAAACCGGCGCGTTGCGTCTCCTGGCTAACCAGCAGATACAAGGCCATATTGCTCAAGATCTTGGGATTGTCCGGGGCCAGTTCTGCGGCCTTGCCCAAGGCCAGACGTGCTTCCTGGGGGCGGCCGGAACGCAAGTAGGCATAGGCCAGATCGCTTTGGACAATCGCGTTCGTAGGGTCTTGCTGAGCGGACTGTTTCAGAAAATGGGCGGCCTGATCAAAGTGCTCTTGCGAACCAGCGATCAAACCCAAGCCTTGATAGGCCCTCCCGGCCACTGGCGTATTCAACAGAGCCTTAAACGTATGCGCGGCTTGTTCCAACTGCCCGGTTTGACGCTGCGCCTCGGCCCGCAACACCATGACCTCTGGATCGGTGCCGTATTCTTTTTCCATGGCCTCGGCATAGGCCAGGGACGCAAAGTAACGTCCCTGCTTCTGCGTCTCTTGCAGCATGCGTACCGCCATCTGCTTGTCGGTGGGCTTGCGCTTTTCCCAGTGCTCAATCTCTTTGCTCTGCAAAAAGGCTTCCTGCTCCTGTTGCTGACGCACCAGCTCGTAAGCAGAATCCGTGGTGGAGCACGCCACCAGCAAGGTACTGCCCAAACCCAGTGCAGCCCAGCGCATTACGGGACGAATCCATGTCGACGTTTTCATTAAAATCATCCTCCGGCCACTTGGCTCAAGCCACGGAACAAGGCCAGAAAACCCGACCCTGCAGTAATAATCAACAAGGCAGGCAGCAAAGTCAGCACCATGACGCCCGTCATCTTCACCGTCAATTTGCCCACTTTGGCCTTCAGCTCCAGACGACGCTGCTCGCGCAAGCGCACACCGAAGCGGTGCAAGGGTTCTTGCATGGCACCGCCGTGCTGATCCACCTGCACAATCAGGCGGCAGATGACGGCCAGATCCTCGTTGGTAAAGCCGCTGGCAATCCGCTCCAAAGACTGCTCACGAGTACGGCCACGGGCGTATTGCTCGACCGCAATGGTCAGCTCGGAACCCATAACGGGAATCACGTCATGAAATTCACGCTCGATGGTGTGCAAGGTCTGGTCCATGGACAGGCCCACGCCTTGCAACAAACGCAGCAAGTCCACAAACAAAGGCAGCTCGGCAGCGATACGCAGACGACGCTGCGAGACGCGGCGTACCAGCCACCATTTGGGTAACATCCAGCCCAGGGCAAAACCAATGAACACGGACACAAACGGCACATACTCATTTAGCCTGCGCGTCATGGGCAGCAAGCTGAACAAGATGATCAGGAAAATGCTCAGGCCGACTCGACTCAAGACGAAATACTGCCGCGCCACATCAATATGCTTGAAGCCAGCATTCATGACGAGCACGCGATCTTCTTCACTAAGCAGGCTGGATCCGAAGCGCCCTTTAAGCCAACGCTCCCCCAAACTGCCTGCCTGCATCTTGATCTGTTCCACCGTTTGACGAGACTGGCTAGGCGCCTGCGACGTATGCGCTGCACCTTTCAGGCGTTCATCAACGACCTGGCTTAAACGCGTGGCTTGCTGACGCTGCTGCCAATGGTGGTGAAACCACAAAGCAAACAGAATCAAGCCTGCCAATGCGCAAGCCACGGCTCCCCAGACCAGAACGGTTTGTGCTTCCAAGGCCATCATGTCTTGCTCCTAGACATTGCGTGCCATCCAATACAGCCAATAACAACCCACACACTGCAGGACTGCTGCGAACAACAGCATGCGAAAACCCACCGGGTCATTCCACATCGTCAGGAACAGCTCGTTATTGAAAATCAGAATGTAGACCCCGATCAGGATCGGCAATAAAGCCAAAATCCAGGCGGACAGGCGTACTTCAGCCGACAAGGCGACCAGCTCACTGCGCGCATTTTCCCGGTCACGCATGAAACCCGCCATACGTTCCATGGTCTGGTCACTACGGCCACCAAAACGCATCGCTACGCTGATAACGGCAGCCACCAAAAACAGCTCATGCAAGCCGTGTTGGCGCGACACCGCACGCAAGGCCACATCCAGATCCTGACCAGACCGATGCAGGGAGTTGGCATCCTGCAACACCTGGCCCAAAGGTTGCGGCGTGTTGTCAGCCGCACTTAAAAAGGCCGCGCCCATACTGTTACCGATGGTGATCAAGCGAACCATCAGATCCAGAAAGTCCGGAATCTGCGAAACGATTTTGCGGTGACGCTTATCGCTGCGAAACCACAAAAAGGTATAGGCTCCCAGCACCGTCGCAAGCAGCATGGCGCCCCCCGCCACAGGGCCAACCAGCACCAGCAAGACAGCAGGCGGCACCACGATGCACAGCAAAAGGGTCAGATAAAAACGCTGCGAGGGCCGAATCCCGGTGCGCAGCATGAACTCACGCCACCCTTTCGGTGCGCCCAACCAGGCATCCTGGGTGCCGGGCTGTGCCCGTACGCTGCTCTGTACCGCCGGGCGCAAAGCCAACTGCTGCTCCAGAACGTGGGCTGAACGCTGTGCCTGCTGGTGCTGGGCACCTTTGGCCCAAAGCAGCAACGCCCCCAGCATTAAAATCACAGCCGCCAAAGCGATATACAACGCCATCATTTAGCGTCTCCAATCCCAAAAACCACCGCCTTCTTTAGGCGTGTTTTCCTGGGCCTGAACTTGCTCGTTAGCCAGTTGGTCGCGATACTGCAGCAACTTGCGGGTATGCGGATGAATGCCCAGGCTGACCCAACGATCCTGTTCGGTGCCATCGTCCAGCACATAGGATTCGTGGCGATACAGCTCTTGCATGGCAATCACGCCATCGCCCATGCCGGTCACTTCGGTAATAGACAGCACCCGGCGCTTGCCGTTGGGCAAGCGACCAATCTGAATAATGAAGTCCAGCGCACTGGCAATCTGCCGGCGCAAGCTGTCTTCACTACCCTGGAAACCCGCAAAACCGGCCAGCATTTCCACTCGATACACACATTCACGCGGCGAGTTGGCGTGAATTGTGGCCATGGAACCTTCATGGCCGGTGTTCATGGCCTGCAGCATGTCGATGACTTCGGCACCTCGCACCTCACCCACCACCACCCGGTCAGGACGCATACGCAAGCTGTTACGCAACAGTTCACGAATCGAAATCTCGCCACTGCCGTCATATCCTGCCTGACGCGCTTCCAGACGCACCACATGCGGGTGGTTCAAGGCCAGTTCGGCGGTATCCTCTACTGTGACAACGCGCTCGGTCTTGGGGATGTAAAAGGCCAGCGCATTTAGCAAAGAGGTCTTGCCCGAGCTGGTCCCGCCAGAAATCAAAATATTGCAACGCGAAGCCACGGCCGCTTGCAGCAAGCGGTCAACCGGTTCGTCAAAGGCCCCCAGGCGCAGCAAGTCTTCCGGTTTGAGCGGATCCTTGCGGAACTTGCGGATGGAGACCATGGGGCCATCCACCGCCAAGGGGTGAATGACCACGTTCAGGCGACCACCATCGGGCAAACGGGCATCGACCATCGGAACCGACTCGTCCAACCTGCGTCCCAGCGGAGCCAAAATACGACGCACAATGCGCAGCACATGCTGATCGTCGGTAAAGCCGCTGGGTTCACGCCCCAGAACGCCACCACGCGACACAAACAGCTTGTCGTAGCCGTTGATCAGAATATCTTCGACCCCAGGGTCTTCCAGCAGATCCTCCAAAGGCCCCAAACCCGCCAGTTCACGAGTCAGCGCCTGCACGATCTCGCGCACTTCCTGTTCGTTGACAGGCACCCGCTTCAAACGCACAAAGCTGGCTAATTCGATACCCACAAAATCCTGAATGGCCTGCCGTGTCCATCGGCCAAACTCGGCTCCCAACTCCTCGATGCGAGCCAGCAAATGTTCATGGGCCTGTTCCCGAACCTGAATCAGGTCGGGACGACCACCGAGCAATGAAGTATTGTTCATGCTTTACTTTTCCATGCTTGGGCCTGTTCAGCCCCCGAACCTGAATTTCAACCGTCCCAAAACCGAACTGACCTTGTTTTGTGACAGCCCCTGCCTGCGTCCCGTCAGCCCCGATGCCAGACTTTGCAAGGCACGGGTATACGGGTCCTTCTCATCCACTTGCACCAAAATCTTGCCCAACCCGGCGCTGCGCATATGCCCAAGACGCCGATCCGGTAGAACGGCTGCCAGTTCCAGGCCAAAGCGCTCTGCAATGGCTTGCCCCGAAAAGCCGTAAGCCGGATCAAACTGATTGACCACCAGACGCACATTGGCCAGCGCATCGAACTGCGCACGCACAGCCATGAATTCCGCCAGGGATACCAGCGCTCCCATACTTTGGTCGGTTACCACCAGCACCTCGTCCACCAGCGACTCCAGTTCCACCAGAAAACGCGGATTAGGAAAGCCACCGGCATCAATGACCAGACAGCCCATGCGTTCACGCAAATAACTGCACAGGCCCAGCGAATCCTCCAGACTGATCTGATTCAAGGTGTTCACATCGGCGGGCAAAGACAGCAGGTTCAAACCGCTACTGTGCTGCGCCAGCGCCGAGTGCAGCATGGTGTCGTCCATGCGATGACGCTGCGAGGCGGCCTGAATAAAGTCAAAATCCGACCCCAAGCCCATGTACAACGCACAGTCTCCGGTAGGCGCTCCCAGATCCAGCAAACCCACCCGCTCGGTCAGCGGCACCAGCTCAATCGGTAAAGGCTTGGCCGAAGACACACCGCGAACTTCCTTGCCCACGCGATTCATCTCTTGCTGCAAGAGCCAGGCCAGACTGCTGGCGGCGGTGCTGCAACCGACGCCAATACGCGCGCCCATCAACAAGACACTGCGAAAAGGCTTGTCCAGCAAAGGGCTATGCTGGGCCTGCCCCAGTTTTTCTATCAGCACCTGCAACTGATGATGCAGGTCTTCAGTCGTATCCAGGTTCAGGAACTCATTGGCACCCGCACGCAAGGCATTCACAGGCCCCTGCGGCACCGAGGCCCGTCCCACCGCCACACGCTGCACACTGGCATCGAGTCGGGCCAGGCCGCGCACCAAAGTCATGACCGGTCCGTTTTCATCCCCATGCTGTCCATGCACAAAGTCAAAAAACACCAAAGGTTCTGCTTGCTTGGCCAACTCCCGGCGCAAACTCTCGGTCGTGGGCTCAATCGCCCTTACCGTCAGCAAGCCGGCGGCTGCCGTATTGATCATCACAGCCAGCTCGGGGTGCTCTGTACACAAGAGATATTCCCGATATCGTTGCACGTCACCACTCCACGCGCTTAGCGCGAAAACCCTGGCATCTGCTCGTAACCATGACGGCCCAGCAAGAAGTAGCCCCAGGCATTGGGTGCGTCATCCAGCTTTTCCTGACGACCACCCGGCAAGGCAATCGTGGCACCTTTCTGGATAGGTTTGATCAGACGGGGCGTGACGACAATGACCAGTTCCAGCTCTTTCTGGCTGTACTGCACGTTGCGGAAAAAACTGCCCAGAATCGGCAGATCACCCAGGAAGGGGATCTTTTTGACGGCGGCTGCGGTTTGGCGCGACACCAGGCCACTGATGATGTAGCTCTGGCCATCACCCAGCTCGATCGTGGTATCGGCACGGCGGGTGCGCAGGGAAGGCATCACGCCGCCACCGGGCATTTCCACCACACGTGAGTAATCCAGATCACTGGCTTCCGGGGCAACCTTCAAGGCAATACGTTCGGGAGACAGCACGGTTGGCGTCACCGTCAAACCAATCCCGAAAGGCTTGTATTCCACCGTGGTCGTTCCCAAACCGCCCGAGCTGGGGATAGGGATTTCGCCACCGGACAGAAAGCTGGCGCTATGGCCGGACATGGCGACCAAAGTCGGCTCGGCCAGCACACGGGCCAAGCCATTTTGTTCCAGCAGATTCAAGGCCGCACTAAAGTTGCGCGAGTTATACGCCAGACTCAAACCGCCGCTTAAAGCCTGAGGCAGCAAGTTCACCCCGCCCGACCAGGGTTTACCGCCAATGGCATTGGCACTCAGGCCGATGTCCTTCATCACTTCACGGGAAACCTCCACCACTTTGACTTCTACCTGCACCATGCCACTGGTGCTGACCTCGGACAGGTCCAGCACATCCGCATCCGGGCCGGAGCCAGAACGTGCTGCGGCCATGGCATTTTGATGATCCAGCAAAGACGGACTACTCCCCGTAATCAAGGACTGCTGCCCGGCACTGGAGATCTGTGCCGACAGAGGGCTGCCCGATTGCGCCAGTTGCTGCTGCACCTGGCTGGTCACTTCAATAGTCCAGCGATCCGGGTTGGTGCGACCCGGCATCCAGACACGCAAATCCGCTGTGCCTGCGCGCTTGCCAATCAGCAGAACCTCGCCCCGCTGTCCGGCCGACGCAGACAGGATCTGCACATCCGCCACACTTTCATCGCTGATCGCCACACGCTGCGGCACTTGCGACAAGCGCAAAACATCCTGATCGTTAGCGACCAGGCGAATCACCTTCTGGCTGGCGCTGGTCTGCGTCGTTTGTGCCATGGCTGGAATCGGTGCCAGACCCAACAAGCAGAGCGCGTACCAGCACCCCAAACCCAGACCCGCTTTTTTGATTTTCTGTCTCATGTGTTTAATCCATGCTGCCTTGCGTCGCTTCCCGTCAGCCCCCACAGCTTGGCTGACCCGTCCCCACAACAAGATGTGTATTGCTTAATACTGAATGACCTCTAAACGGCCCCCGCGGATGACTTCCGTGCGACGCGGCGGCGCCGCATACGGTTCACCATTGGCTTTGGCTCGTGCCTGAACCTGCTCTTTTTCAGTCTGGCTGATGGCAAACTCGCGCAAACCCAAACCGGCCATCGCACGGTTTTCCGGCAATTTCAAGGCGTCGCGTTGATCCGCGTCCAGCCCCGCACGCGCTGGAATCAAGCCCGCAAATTCGGGGAATAAAGAAGCATCAGGCAGGTTTTCGTCCTGGGGCGCACGCAAGACCAATTGCAGGCCGCCGCTGCGGCTGGCCAGCAAAAGCTCATTGACCGACTCCACAGGGACCGCCAACATGGCATGGCGGGCTTGGGTCTCGGCACGATTGTTGGTATTGGCTTGCACCGGATCCGGCCCGGACAGCGAGGCACCGCCGTAGGCCAGCACGCGCACACGCGGCATCAACAAACGGGCTTGCGTGTCGTTGACCTCGTTACCACTATTGAAGGTGATGAAAATATCAACCAGATCGCCCGGCTCCACCCTATGGCTGGCGCCGGTAATGACATCAATGGGGATGGTAACGGCACGCTCGCCATCCTCCAGATAACTGGCCAGGCTTTTGGCGATGAAACTACTGAGCACCGGCTGGCCCTGGCCCAAATCAAAACGCAAGGTTTTGCCGGTCAAGGCCTCCAAGTTATTGAAAGACTGAGCGGGAGCGGCAGGCCACTGCGCCAGCTCCAGGGCATCGGCCTGCAAGGTTTCCCCGGCTTTCACATCTCGTTTGACCAGAACCACTGCCTGCAAGCTGGCCGCAGGCTCTGTGTTTTGCGTGCTGACTACTGGCTGGATGACCTCGGGTTTGGGCTTCATACCCAGGTACAAGGCAAACGCAACCAGCACGGCTGCGATCAGCAATAAAAGGACTGCTGCCCCCTTCATAATGCCGCTCATTAATGTGGTCTCCGTAGTACGAGTAATGTCTTGGCGCTTAAGCTGCGCAATGGATCTGCCTGATCTTCTTCAGGTCTGAGCAGATCCAGGGTTTGAGAAAGGATTCCGGGTTCAATATCCAGCGTCAGGGAAAGCTGGGCGCAGTCGTACTGCGGCTCCGAGGTACAGGCCTGGGACTGAACATCCGCACTAAGATCGCCAAACCAATGCAAAAACGCATCGCTCTTGGCTTGGCCCTTGCCATAATCTTTCGCCAGTACGTCATTCAAAAAGGGGGCAATTTCATCCACGGTTTTGACGTGCATCGTCACTTGCCGGGAAAGGTCACCGACCAGATGGCTCATTTTCTGCTTGGCCAAAAACAAAGAGCTAAACGTGATGATGCCGCTGAAGATCAGCAGTAGAACCCCCACCATCAAGGCGAATTCGATAGCAGCAATGCCTTGCTGGTGCTGCGTGGCAGGCAAGGACTGGGCTAACCGAGTCATGGCGTGCCCCCCATTGCGCCCACTTCGCCAGCGACCAGCAAATTAATTTGCGCATTGCCCTTTAATTGTTCGGGCACCACCAAGGCAAACAAGGTATCGGGAGCGAAACGGGGAATCAGCGGGGCTTGAAGATAGTCGTACACAATGCCAACACGCAGCTCTTCACTATGCAAATCCGTGGTGATGCGTACATGCTCACTGCCCACCCAACTGCTTAACCACTGCACCTGATCGGCAGCCACTGCCTTGGCGCGATCCGCGCGTGCCTGCAAACGATCCGGGCTAAGCATAGGGCCGCCCGGCCCAGCACCTGGCTCAATCAGGGCAGCACGGGCACCGGATTCGGCCGCAAAATTCAAAGACTGCTGGGCGGTCATGATCAAACCGAACGTCAGCAAGCCATACATAAAGAGAAACAGCAGGGGAAAAACCAATGCAAACTCCAGCGCGTAGGCTCCTTGTTGATACTTTTTATCGACACCACGCCGTTTTGCGAATTGGCCCTCTCGTGGGGGCTTTATTGATTGTGAATCCATACCCACCCCATTGTTGCAAGGCATAACCAGGCCCCCAAAGGCACACTACGTGCCTTGACCCGGACGCCCGGCAAAGCAAATCCGTACTTACGTTCCAACGATGGAATCAGCACCAGTACCAAGGCATGCAAACCGGCCAATACCGTGCCAAACAACACCACCATGCCGGCTTCTTTCCACCCCAAGGCCAGGCCCAGCACCGCCATCAGCTTTACATCGGCTGCCCCCATCAAACGTAATAACCAGACTGGATAAAACACGATCAGGGCGGCTGCAAAACCGATCAAGGAGTCCCCCCAGCCCGCCACCCATCCCAAAGGAAGGCCATAAGACAGGCTGACAACAAGCTTATGCAGCAGAACCGCTAAACCATAAAAAACTAATAAGGCATTAGGGATTTTCCGTAATCTCAGATCGTTATAAATAATCTGAACGGAAAAGAAAAACAGAATAAAAATAAAAGAAAGATTAATTAAAACAGACATAAGCATCAGCCATTCAAGCTAAAAGGCACAGCCATTCTTGAATTGGCTGATGCTCGAACAAAACTACTCGTGCGAATTAACCACCGTTACTACTAGAGCCATCTGTGCCTGCCTTAACCGACGTGGAAACCTTCTCAAACATCGCACGCAAATCGGCACCGAGTGCTGTCAAAGCAGCAATAATCGCCACAGCGATCAGCCCCGCGATCAGGCCATATTCAATAGCCGTTGCACCGTCTTCATCGTTCCAGAATTGCTGAAGTTGAGTCTTCATGACCGTCCCCATTTAAAAAGAAAAAACCACCCTCAATGGCGAGGGCTAGAGGCCCCTCGGGGCACAACACTTTGCCAAATTTGGCAACTTTCACCGCTAACTGTTATCAATTTTTGTATTTTTCAGATGAAATCATCTTAAACCCAGGTATGTCTATGTTTTTACTAGGGTTTACGTGTAACAACCGTTAAATACACAAACGAATTCTAGCCTAAAGATACGAAAAACGCATGATTGTGTATTTACAACAGCCAAATTCCCATGAAAAAAGGCTAAAAAACAGCTAATTTGAAACTTTTACTTACCTGTTTTGTGTCGAATCTTGTTAATGTTACCGTTTTTATCATTTCAAAATGAAACAGAACAAACGGAAACCCATTGTTGTAGAACACCAGGAATACAGCTTTAATTACTTGAAAGAAAGCGGTTTTTTTTCGATTCGTCGCTACCCACAAGGGAAAACCAGAACCCCCTTAAGTAAGCATGAATACAGTGATAAAGGACTGTTCGCTAACGAGCTAAATCATGCCTATTTTTTTTACGTTTCAGAATGTAATAGTTAACGCTTTTTAAAGCGGCAAGAAGGAATTCCCTGCTTTCAAACACCAAAAAGTGACAGCGAAGATAAACTACGGCACAGTAGAAAAAAGCGCCCGATTTCTAGCGAATACTCATTAATGAACATGAATCTCAAGCACCACTTGTCGCTGGCTCTGCCCAGAAAAAAAACCCCCGATATCATCATCAGCTTGGGTTTATGCATGGGTCTGGCCACAACAGGTTCAGAAAGCTGGGCAGACGCCCCCTTGCGGGGGAACCCGGTTGACTCTTTGCCGCCTATTAATGCGCCTACACCCAGCACCCGCACGCCCTCTTTACATATCCCGCCCGCAGCAGCCCAAAGTCAGTTGCAACAACAACTGCAACTGCAAGTGGTGGTGCGCAGCTTTGATGTCAGCGGCAGTCGCAGTATTCCTTTTGAGCAGATCACCGCTATTTTGGAACCCCTGGCCGGCAAAACACTGAGCATTGCCCAGTTGATCAATGAGGTGAACAAAATCACCGCCCTGTATCAACAACAAGGCTACCCGCTGTCCTTTGCCATCTTGCAGCAGCAGGACTTCTCGCAAGGACACATCAAGGTCACAGTGGTGGAGGGCCATGTGGGCAGTGTTCGTATTGAGGGCGATCCAGGACGCAGCCAGGCACGCATCGAACGCATTGCCCAGGCCATGGTGGATGAAAAGCCGCTGACCCAGCGCACGCTGGAGCGCACCATGAATCTGCTGCGTACCGTCCCTGGCCTGAAAATCGATCCCAAGCTGGACATGCCCGTACGCACCGATGGCGCCTCTGAACTGCTCATCAATGCCCAGCACAAATCCTTCAGAGCCAATGCCAGTGTCGCGGAAATGGGCTCCAGCAAGCAGGCTCTGGTACAACTGAGCGCCAATAGCCTGACTCCCTTGGGCGAAGAGCTAAAACTGACCGCCGCCATTCCTACCCACTCCGAAGACGTCAAATATGTCAGCGGTAACCTGACCATCCCCCTGACCGGCAACGGCTTGAACCTGGAAATTGACGGTTATCACTACCGCTCCGAGCCGCGCGACGAAGTGCTGGAAAGCCAGGGCTGGAACCGTAAGGTCATCAACGAACGCATCGGGGCGGCGATCAGTTATCCCTTTATTTTGAACAATCAGCGCAGCCTTAAAGGCACAGCGGGCTTTTATGCCAGCCGCTCCCTGGACGATTACACCCACAAAACGCTGGATAATGTCTGGATTGAAAACACCACGGACGTACGCGCTCTGAAGGCCGAATTGCGCTATACCGATGCCTCGCCACGCCAATCTCGCGAGGTCAATTTCGGGGTATATAAAGGCCTGGATGCCATGGGCGCCCGCAAATCCCTGAACACCTATTTGCAGCGTGATGCCGAATCGGATCTGGATTTGGACTTCACCCGCTGGACAGCCTCTTTCAAACAGAACCTGGCTTTGCCAGGCCAGTTCGGCATGAGTTTCTCAGCCAGCGGCCAGTACAGCTCGAACGTCTTACCGAACTCCGAACAGATTTCTTTTGGCGCCTGGCGGCATGGCTATGGTTACCCACAAGGCGAACTGGCGGGCGACAAAGGCGTGGGCGCTACGCTGGAGATCAACCGACGCTTCACAAACTCTTCCACCTGGCTCAACAACATTCAGCCGTATATCGCCTATGACTGGGCGCGTGCCTGGTACAACCTGGACCGACTCAACAGCTACAACAACCGCAACCTGCGATCTGCTGCGATTGGGGTCCGGCTATCGAACAACAAGCATTATTTGTTTGACATCAATGTCGCCAAACCACTGGGAGATTTGCCGGTTAACTCCGATGAACGCAAGCTACGTTTAAACACTAACTTCCTGTTCTTTTACGACGGGTTTTAAACACGGCACCTGTTGCACAGTTCCCCCAAGGCCATCACAAGATGGCCTTTTTTGTTTTGCATTCCAACGAATTTCAAGCTCAGGTGTTACGAAAAACGTTACGTAACAGGAACGGAACACTCCACAAAAACAGCCTTCAACAAGCTTAAGTGAGCCTTGAAACCTGGCAGCATGATTTCAAAAGAAAACAAAAAACCAACCCAACCATTTGATTAAAAACAACAAAATTAAAACAAAGCATTACCAAGCAAATCTGGCACGATACTTGCTTAATGTCTATCAAGAGCCCCTTGAGGGCGTGCTCACACTTCAGATCGGAGTCAGACATGAAAGCAAGGAATTCAGCAAGAAACGCCTCGACCCAACGCAAACTGCAACGCGCCGTTGTCGCTACCTTAGTCATCAGCGCCGCCGTTCTGGCCGGTTGCTCCTCGCGCGGTGGGGTACGCGATGGTCTGGATGTATCGGTTCGCCCACCTGTTGTTGATCCCAACCTGCCCAACCCCGGCGATGGCGACCATGGCGGCGGAGACAACGGCGGTGGAGATAACGGCGGTGGGGACAATGGTGGCGGCGATAACGGCGGCAAGGACACTAGCCTGACACAAAATGCGCTGGGCAATCTGGGCCAGGCAGTGGACAACGTAGTGCCCTTGAACCTGAGCAAAACGGGCAATCAACTGGGCAAAACGCTCGATAGCGCACTCAAACCCGTCACCGACATCGTGACCGACACCACACGCACCGTCGGCGGCGTGACTGGACTGGGCCAACCGGTCAACGGTCTGACAAATCAAGTCGGTGGCGTTGTGACCAATCTGGGCGAGCAATTAGGTCAGACAGGCCTGCCCCTGAATCTGGGTGAAGGCGCTGGCGGCCTGCTATCCCATCTGGGTCAAGCCGTCGGTTCGGTCGGCGGCTTGCTGGTTAACGATCCCAACAACCCCAACCCGCTGGGCAACACCCTGCACCACGCCACCAAAGGCGTAGAAGTGCTGACCGGCTCCTTGCTGGGTGAAGGCAGCCTGCTGCACCCATTGACCTCACAACTGGGCCTGGACGGAATCTTGTTGGCGGGCAGCGGCGAACCCATCCTGCAACCTGCACTGGGCAATGTCGGGCAAACCGTGGACAACATTCTGCCGCTGGGCCTGAACCCGATTCTGGGTGATGTGGGTGGCGCCTTGGATAACACGGTGGCACCGGTCGTTGCCACCGTCACCAATGTGACTCAGCAAGTGGGTGATGGCCTAGGGGTAGGCCAACCCATCAATGCGTTGCTCGGGGGTGTCGGTAGTGCCTTGGGGAACGTGGGTAGCCAGTTGGACAATGCAGCGCCTCTTGGACTGGGCGGTGTCGTAGGACATCTGGGACAGGCTGTCGCCTCGGCAGGCGGGTTGTTGCACGCGACAGATGCAAACACCAATCCCTTGGGCAACACCTTGAATCACGCCACCCAAGCCGTCGCTTCCCTGACAGGTGGCTTAGGCGGCATCACAGGCGGTGAAGGGGGTGGCCTGCTGGCACCTGTAACCGGGCTGCTAGGTGGCCTTGGTGGCGGAGATGGAGCGAACGGCGGTTTGCTGGCACCCGTCACTAACCTGGTCGGTGGTTTGACCGGCGGTTTGGGCGGCGGTGATGCTGCCAACGGTGGGCTGCTGGCCCCGGTTACTGGTTTGGTCAGTGGACTCACTGGCGGCTTGGGCGGCGGCGACGGCGCGAACGGTGGGCTACTGGCCCCGGTTACCAACCTGGTCGGTGGCTTGACCGGAGGCTTGGGCGGTGGTGAGGTCGCCAACGGCGGACTATTGGCCCCCGTCACTAACCTGGTTGGCGGTTTAACGGGTGGCTTGACTGGTGGTGACGCATCCAACGGTGGCTTGCTAGCCCCTGTAACCGGCCTTCTGGGCGGTATCACAGGCAGTGTTTCGATTGGTGGTGGCGCCGCCGTAGAAGGCCAGGCAGGTGGCGGCTTACTGGCACCGGTTACCGGTTTGGTCGGCGGCCTGGTGGGTGGATTGACCGGCGGCGTCAATGTGCAGGCAAATGCAGACACAAGCGGCGGTGGGCAAGCCAATGGCGGCTTGCTGGCGCCCGTAACCGGCTTGCTCGGTGGCCTGCTGGGAGGTGGCCGTCAATGATGAATAAAGTCATGAACCCGGTCAGTTTGCCGGTGAGCCGTCACCCTGGCGCACAAAGTGCCGGGGCCCGCTCCAACTGGTCCTCGCACAACGATGAACACAGCATGCTTTCAGAAAAGATGCTGATGGATCTGGGCAAGATGCTGGGTCGTCAGTTCACCATCTACGCAGAAGCTCTGAAAGCCAGCTTGGCCGAAGAGGCAAACATGCCTCTGAACGATTTCAAGGCCTTGGAATACATCATGGAATTCGATGCCTTGCCCACTGGTCAGTTAGCACACCTGATGGACTTGAGTGCCAGCGGTGTCAGCGCCCTTATCAACCGCCTTGAACATCGGGGTTACATCACACGGGGCCGTCACCCCTTGGACAAGCGCGTAATTGCCTTGCACCCGGTGATGGAAAAGTGTCGCGAGGTTCTGGCTGTGAAAGAGCGTGCCATTAATCAGGCCATCAACACCGCAGCGAATCAAAACCCGGCCCAGCTAATTGCCATGTACGACTTTCTGGTCGATAGCATGAGCACCTTCAGGCAGAACACCAAAGCCTGGCTGGATGCCAAGGCCCTGGTGCCACGAACCTCCTGAGCACCCTGCCCTCCCTCTACCGAACCGCTGCTTGTCAGCGGTTCTTTTTTTGTTACGTAACACGTTCCGCCCAAAGCCCAAAACCCGTAACAAATAGCCCTCTTTTTTTTGCTTACTTTACGCCAAACCAAGAGCACATGCGGCCTATCGCAAACCCAATTAATTGGCATGCAAATTGCTTATACAAGAATCAGGAAGCAAGCAAGTACCCCGATCATTTATTGGAGCAAGCAATGCATAAAAATACAGACAGCAAGAAACCAGGCCTACGCCTGACACTCCTGGCCACCTTAATGGCCAGCACATTGACCTTGACCGCCTGCGGCAGCTTATTAGGAGGCGGCAGTGGTGGTGGCGGTGGAGAAACCCCCACCAACCCTGGCCCAGGCACGGGCGGACCAGGTAACGGCGGTGATAACGGCGGCGGCGACAACGGCGGTGGTGATAACGGCGGCGGTGATAACGGCGGTGGTGATAACGGCGGTGGCGACAACGGCGGTGGTGATAACGGCGGTGGCGACAACGGCGGTGGTGATAACGGCGGCGGTGATAACGGCGGTGGCGACAACGGCGGTGGTGATAACGGCGGCGGTGATAACGGCGGTGGCGACAACGGCGGTGGCGACAACGGCGGTGGCGACAACGGCGGTGGTGATAACGGCGGAAACCCTCGCACTCCTGGCCCCCTTGAAACTACGCTGAATAATGTCGGCGAAGCCGTCGACAATGTCCTGCCAGTCGGTCTACAAGATACCGGTGGCAAACTGGGCAAAACACTGGACACCGTGGTTGCTCCTGTCGTGGACACAGCCACGGGTCTGACTCAACAAATTGGCGGCGCAACCGGCTTGGGCCAGCCCATCAATGGTCTAACACAGCAAGTAGGTGGTGTTGTGACCAATCTGGGCGAGCAACTGGGCAATAGTGGCCTGCCCCTGAATCTAGGCCAAGGCGTAGGCGGTCTCTTAACGGGATTGGGCAACGCGGTGGGCAGTGCAGGCGGTTTGCTGCATGCTGACGCCAACAACCCTAATCCATTGACCGCCGTGCTGGGCCACGCCACAGGTGGCGTGGCGGCACTGACCGACTCCCTCTTGGGCGAAGGCAGCTTGTTGCACCCCATCACCGGCCAACTCGGTTTGGGAGGTTTGCTGGACGGTACCGATGCCGCCCCCATTCTTGAACCTTCCCTTGCCAACGTAGGCCAGACTGTCGACAACATCTTGCCTGTTGGCTTGAACCCCATCCTGGGCAATGTCGGTGAAACCCTGGATACCGTGGTCGCTCCTGTAGGTGCCACGGTGACCAATATCACTCAACAAGTGGGCGATGGCCTAGGTGTTGGCCAGCCCATCAACGCCCTATTGGGCGGCGTAGGTAGTGCCCTGGGCAATGTGGGTACTCAGATCGATGGCGCCGCCCCGCTGGGTCTGGGCGGTGTCGTTGGACACTTGGGCCAGGCCGTTGCCTCGGTCGGTGGACTGGTTCACCAAACTGACAGCAATACAAACCCGCTGGGCAACACCTTGAACCACGCCACACAAGCCGTCGCCTCCCTGACTGGTGGCCTGACAGGTAACGGCGAAGGTGGCTTGCTCTCACCAGTTACCGGCTTGCTCGGCGGCCTGACAGGAGGCTTGGGCGGTGGTGACGCTGCCAACGGCGGTTTGCTGGCTCCTGTCACAAATCTGGTCGGTGGCCTGACCGGAGGACTGGGTGGTGGTGACGCCGCTAACGGCGGCTTGTTGGCTCCTGTCACGGGTCTGGTCGGTGGTTTGGTCGGCGGTTTGGGTGGTGGCGAAGGTGCCAACGGCGGTTTGCTGGCTCCTGTCACGAATCTGGTGGGTGGCCTGACCGGAGGACTGGGTGGTGGTGACGCCGCCAACGGCGGTTTGCTGGCTCCCGTCACAAATCTGGTGGGTGGCCTGACCGGAGGATTGGGTGGTGGTGACGCCGCCAACGGCGGTTTGCTGGCTCCCGTCACGAATCTGGTGGGTGGCCTGACCGGAGGATTGGGTGGTGGTGACGCTGCCAACGGCGGTTTGCTGGCTCCCGTCACAAATCTGGTGGGTGGCCTGACCGGAGGACTGGGTGGTGGTGACGCTGCCAACGGCGGTTTGCTGGCTCCTGTAACTGGCTTGGTCGGTGGTTTGACCGGCGGGCTTTTGGGCGGAGCAGCCCCTTCGGTAGATGGCGGTGCCTCTGGCAGCGTGAATGCCGGTGGTGGGACCACTACAGGCACCAACAACGGCGGCTTGCTGGCCCCGGTAACCGGCCTGCTCGGCGGCTTGCTGGGCGGCCCCCGCTAAACGGAAGGATGGGGCGCTCAACCGCCCCATCCCTTATCCCCAGGAGCTCACTCATTCAGATTTGAAACGCCTGAGCAATCCTGATCTTCAGATGGAGTAAGTCATGACTATAAAGACACGTTTTACGTCCAGCAGGATCGTTTTGCTCAGCCTGACAGCCAGTCTGTTCTCTACGACTGCCCAGGCCGATTTGCTGGGAGCCAGCCCTCTCGCTGTTCCAGCAAATCTGAACCTGAGTCAAAACCTGAGAACAGCAGAAACAATGGTCGTCCAACCCGGCCCGCTTGAAACGAGCTTGGCAAATACAGGTCAAGCAGTAGATAACATTCTGCCTGTCGGATTGCGCGATTACGGACAGCGTGTTGGATTAAGCGCTGATCAAATACTAGACATCCAGGATATAGAGCCCTGGAGAGCTCGAATAATGGAAGCAATTGATCTAGGCACCATCATCGACAGCGAAGGCGTCAACGTCACCCTGGACGAAACTGAACATGGCATCGATATTGTGGGCAAGCTCATTGAAAACGCCAATCTCCCACTCAACGCAGGACAAGCGGCGGGCAACTTATTGTATGGAGTCAGTGATACGGTCGGTAGCGCAAGAGGCCTGCTCCATAACGACCCCAACAATCCCAACCCGATTAGCTCCACGCTGGAAAACCTAACGGGCAGCCTTGCCGCGACAAGCGATGCACTCTTGCATGACAGCAATCAGCTACAACCTTTGCTCGGTGCTCAAACCACAGCACTCAATAACAACGCCGGTTTACTGACCCCTGTCACCAATCTGGTCGACGGGTTAACTGGTGGCTTAGCAGGCGGGAACGTCGGCAATGACGGGCTTCTGTCCCCCATTACTGGTCTGGCGCATTCCCTGACTGGCGGACTTGCGGACGGCACAGAACAAAACGCTGGCCTGCTGGCCCCTGTCACCCACCTGGTCAGCAGCGTGACGAGTGGTCTTGGTGGCGACATGGCCAATAACCCAGGCTTGTTGGCCCCCATCACCGGTCTGCTGGGCAATGGTTTGCTTAGCCCACCTGCGGCCACGACCGAAACGCCTCCTGGCAACACAGGCGCCGCCACCAATGTCGGTCTACTAAGCCCCGTCACCGGTCTGATTAACGGTTTGCTGGGCGCTCCCCCGCGTTAAGGATGTGTGCATATGCCTAATAAACAGCCCCTGAGAACGGATTGGACCGAGCCAGAAGCAAGGGACGAGGTTTTATCAGGGCATATGCAAAGCGACATTGTGCGCATGATGCTGCGCCAGTTTGATGTCTACCTGGAGGCAAACAAAACCCAGTTGGCACAAGCAGCGGGCTTGAGCCTGAATGAATACAAGGCTCTGGAGTTCGTACTGGAGTTCAAACCTCTGTCTCCCGGCAAGCTGGCCCAGCTACTGGACTTGAGTCCCAGTGGTACGCAGGCTTTGATTACACGCTTGGAAAGCGCCGGATATCTGCTGCGCAAGCCGCACCCGCGCGACGGGCGCATGACCAGCCTGTATCCCAACCAAGAGCGCTGCAAGCGCCTGATTACTGATATGAACCTGCCTGCCCATCACATCATGGATGCCACGGCACACTACAACCCCAAGCAATTGGCTGCACTTTACGATTTTCTCTTCAAGAGCCTAAGCCACCTACGCAAGGAGGCTTTGGAGAGGCTAAAACACAAACCCAGCTAGACGCGGCATCGTTTTCTTGCTGTTTTGCCCATCAGTGTCCCTGATGGGTTTTTTTTCGATCACGCCGGACATTTGTAAGGCAAGCTGCCTACCCAGCCAAACGACCCCATGCTACAAAAGACACTGGTCGGCTTGGCTGGCTTTTTCATCGCTAAAACCGTAAGGATGTGTTCATGAAACTCTCTGTACTGATTGCCGCCCTGCGCCTGCGCCATCTTGCAGGGGCTGCGCTGCTGTCCACTTCGCTGGCAGCCTATGCCCTACCCGCAGGTCTGGCCCAAGGCCCCTCTGTCGAAGGCGTCACTCAATACACTCTGGACAATGGCCTGCGCCTGGTTCTGGCCCCAGACGACTCCAAACCCACGACCACGGTCAATATGACGTATCTGGTCGGCTCACGACACGAGAACTACGGGCAAACCGGCATGGCTCACCTGCTGGAGCACATGCTGTTTCGCGGCACGCCCACCTTGCGCAATGCGCTGGGCGAATTTTCCAAACGCGGTCTGGAAGCCAACGGCACCACCTCCAGCGACCGTACCAATTACTTTGCCAGCTTCGCTGCAGATCCCGAAACCCTGAAATGGTATCTGGACTGGCAAGCCGATGTCATGGTCAACGCCTTGATCGACAAGCAGGATCTGGAAGCGGAAATGCCCGTGGTACGCAATGAAATGGAAAGCGGTGAAAACAGCCCCTTCCGTGTTCTGATGCAGAAACTGACCGCTGCCGCCTACCAATGGCATAGCTACGGCAAGACCACGATCGGCGCCCGCTCCGACGTAGAAAATGTGGATATTGAACAGCTTCGCAAGTTCTACCACGATTACTATCAGCCCGATAATGCCGTGCTTTTTATAACCGGGCAGTTCGACACCGATCAAACCCTGGAAAACATTGCCAAGGCCTTTGGCTCCATCCCCAAGCCAACTCGTACACTGCGCCCCGAATACACGGTTGAGCCGGTGCAAGACGGCACGCGCACAGTCACCTTGCGCCGACACGGTGGTACCCCCCTGATCATGTCGCTGTACCACCTGCCCAGCGCCGCCAGCCCGGAATATATGGACTTGAGCCTGGGCATCAGCGCCTTGGGCGATACCCCCAGCGGACAGTTGTACAAGAACCTGGTCAACCAGAACCTGGCTACCAGCGTATTTAGCTTTGACTCCGAAAGCCACGATCCGGGCTACGCCCTGTTTGGCGCCGAGCTCAAACCCGATATGGATCAGCAAAAGGCCTTGAAGGTCATGAATGACACGCTGGAGGGTTTAGCCAAGTCCCCGCTGAAAGAGACGGATCTGGAGCGCATCCGCAGCCAATGGATGACAGGCTGGACACAGACCTATGCCAATCCCTCCAGCTTGGCCAGTGCACTGTCTGAAGCGGCTGCCAGCGGGGACTGGCGTTTGTTCTTTCTGCAGCGCGACCGGGTAGAAGCGGCCAAGCTGCCAAACGTTCAAAAGGCGTTGGAGACCTGGTTGGTAGCCAGCAACCGCAGCAATGGTTTATACATCCCTACAGAAAAACCGCTGCGCGCCCCGCAAGCCACTACAGTAGATGTGGCCAAACTGGTGCAAGACTATACCGGCAAGGACAGTGGCAAAGCGGTAGAGGCCTTTGATCCTAGCCCTGCCAACATCATGGCCCGCACTGATCTGCGGCCCCTGTCCCTGGGCAAGGACCTGGGCGAAGTGAAAATGGCGCTGCTACCCAAGGGAACGCGCGCTGAACGTGTGGAGGCCCGCTTGTCCTTCAAGTTTGGCTCACCTGATCAACTCAAGAACCAGACAGCTACCGCCGCTGCCGTGGCCAGCCTGCTGAGCACCGGCACCAAAAAGCTGAATCGGGAACAGATTTCCGACCAGTTCACCGCCATGCAAACCCAGTTCAGCACCAGCGGCTCCAATGGCCGTTTGTACCTGAGCCTATCCTCGAATCGAGAGAACCTGCCTAAAGCCATTGCTCTGGCGCTGGATGTGCTGCGCGAGGCGAACTTCCCCGAAGACGAGCTCAAGAAATATCAGCAAGCCGTTGTAACCGACCTGAAATCGGCCAGTACCGAGCCTGCAGCCCTGGCAAGCCAGGCCATTGAACGCTATACCAACCCCTGGCCTAAAGACGATATTCGCTACACGCCCAGCTTTGAGGAAGGCATAGAGCGAGTCCAAGCGGTAAACATCAAGCAAGTACGGGACTTCCATCAAAAATTCTACGGTACGGGCGATGTCGCCTTTAGCGCCGTGGGCGACTTTGACAAGGAAGAAGTTCGCAAGGCTTTGGCGGAGGGTCTGAAGGGCTGGCGCAAAGCCCCGACCTACCAGCGTCCGGACGACCCACTGCAAACCGTGGCCCCCAAGGTCTTCGATATCAACACCCCAGACAAGGCCAACGCCTTTTATCTAGCGGATCTGGGTCTGAAGTTACAAGACAGCGATGCTGACTTTCCGGCTGTCTACTTAGCCAACTACTTGCTGGGCCTGTCTGAGACTTCGCGCCTATGGAACCGCGTGCGAGTGGAAGATGGCTTGTCCTACAACGTACGCAGTCAGGTGGAGGCGTCCAGCTATGAGCCCAATGGCTCGTGGAAGGTCTATGCCATCCACGCCCCCAGTAACAGCGAAAAACTGGGCAAGACCATCGACGAAGTACTGACTCAAACACTAAAAGATGGCTTTAGCGAGCAAGAGGTCAAAGAAGGTGTGAATGCTTTGCTGAATTATCGTCGCTTGTCGCGCAGCCAGGACACCGTGGTCAGCAGCGCCTGGTTGAACTACCTGGACCTGGGTCGTAGCTTTGAATGGTCCGAGAAAATGGACCAGGAGCTGCAAAAACTCAATGCCGAACAGGTCAATGCGGCTTTGCGCAAATACCTGAAACCCAAGGAAATGGTCGTGGCAATTGCCGCAGACCACGAACGCCAGAAACAAGGTGCTGCCGCTCCTGAAGCCCAGGAAACAAAGCAAGGACAGGCACCCGCCCCAGCTCCAACTGATGCCCCGGCTGCACTGGAAGCCCAGCCCTGATAGCTGAAACCCAGGGCCTGTTCAGGCAGGCATAAAAAAGCCCGGTACACATGTACCGGGCTTTTTATTTCGCTATCCCTTGCAGGATTCAGGAGAAGAAACCCTTCACCTTATCCGTCCAGGACTCACTTTTGGGCGAATGCTTGACGCCACCATCGTTCAAGGCCTGTTCAAACTGACGCAGCAACTTCTTTTGCTCTTCGTTCAGACGGACAGGTGTCTCGATTTGAATGTGGCAGTACAAGTCACCAGGGTAGCTAGAGCGCAAGCCCTTGATACCCTTGCCGCGCAAGCGGAATGTCTTGCCCACTTGAGTACCTTCTGGAATGGTGATTTCGCCACGCCCTGTCAGGGTAGGCACTTCCACCGTTCCGCCCAAGGCTGCCGTGGTAAAGGGGATGGTCAGCTCGCAATGCAGGTCCTCGCCATCACGCTGGAAAATACCGTGCGGCTTGATGCGGATTTCCACATACAAGTCACCGGCAGGACCACCGTTAACGCCAGGCTCGCCATTGCCGCTGGAGCGAATGCGCATGCCATCATCAATACCGGCAGGAATCTTGACCTGCAAAGTCTTGGTCTTTTTAACCTTGCCTTCGCCGTGGCACACCACGCAGGGATCAGGAATCTCCTTGCCACTACCGTGACAGGTCGGGCAGGTTTGCTGCATGCTGAAAATGCCCTGCTGCATGCGGACTGCGCCACTGCCTTGGCAGGTACGGCAAGTCTGTGCAGAGGTACCGGGTTTGGCACCCGAACCCGAGCAAGTTTCACAGTTTTCCCAGCTTGGTACGCGAATTTCTGTATCAAAACCGGCTGCTGCCTGCTCCAGGCTGATATCAAGCGCATAGCGCAAATCCGCGCCACGGTAAACCTGAGGGCCACCGCCGCGACGTCCACCGCCACCACCAAATATTTCACCAAAAATATCACCAAAGGCGTCTGCAAATCCGGCCCCGCCCATGCCACCACCCATACCGCCCATGCCGGCATTGGGATCGACTCCGGCATGACCATAGCGGTCATAGGCTTCGCGTTTCTGTTCGTCGGACAGGATCTCGTACGCTTCCTTGGCTTCCTTGAACTTTTCCTCGGCGTCCTTGCTATCCGGATTACGGTCAGGGTGGAACTTCATGGCCAGCTTGCGATACGCTTTGCGGATTTCATCCTGCGTCGCATTTTTGGCCACACCGAGAATTTCATATAAGTCGCGTTTTGCCATGTTTGATTAACGACGTCCAAACGCCGCTGTTTGAATAATAATGCCCGATCTCCAGCGTATGCCGCCAAAGATCGGGCCAGGGAACCTGAATCAGGCTCTCAATTACTGATCGCGTTTGACTTCTTTAAAGTCAGCGTCGACCACGTTCTCATCGGCGGGCTGCTGCTGGGCTGCACCTTCAGCACCTTCTTGTGCTGCGGCTTGAGCCTGCATGTCAGCGTACATCTTCTCGCCCAGTTTCTGCGAGGCCACACCCAAAGCTTCCACCTTGGCGTCGATGGCTTCCTTATCGCCTTCTTTCAGAGTTTCCTCCAGATCAGCGATTGCCTTTTCGATGGCTTCTTTCTCTGCCGCTTCCAGCTTGTCGCCGTAGTCCGTCAAGGACTTGCGGGTCGAGTGAATCAAAGCTTCGGCCTGGTTGCGAGCAACGGCCAGTTCAGCGATGCGGTGGTCTTCAGCTGCGTTGACCTCGGCATCCTTGACCATACGCTCGATCTCCTCGTCGGACAAACCGGAGTTTGCCTTGATGGTGATCTTGTTCTCTTTGCCTGTGCCCTTGTCTTTGGCGGACACATGCAAGATACCGTTGGCGTCGATGTCGAACGTCACTTCAATCTGTGGCAGACCACGTGCTGCTGGTGGAATACCCTCCAGGTTGAATTCACCCAGAGCCTTGTTACCGGCAGCAATTTCACGCTCGCCCTGGAACACCTTGATGGTCACCGCAGGCTGGTTGTCGTCAGCCGTGGAGAACACTTGCGAATGACGCGTAGGGATCGTGGTGTTCTTCTGGATCATCTTGGTCATGACGCCACCCAGGGTTTCAATACCCAGGGACAGAGGAGTCACGTCCAGCAGCAAGACGTCAGTACGGTCGCCCGACAAGACGGAACCTTGAATCGCGGCACCAGCGGCCACAGCTTCATCCGGGTTGATGTCTTTACGTGGGTCACGGCCAAAGAACTCTTTAACGCGCTCTTGCACCTTGGGCATACGGCTCATGCCGCCGACCAGGATCACATCGTCGATTTCCGACACTTTCACGCCAGCATCCTTGATGGCAACGCGGCAAGGCTCGATCGTGCGTTCGATCAGGTCTTCAACCAGCGCTTCCAGCTTGGAGCGAGTGATCTTCAGGTTCAAGTGCTTGGGACCGGAAGCATCTGCCGTGATATAAGGCAGGTTGATTTCGGTCTGCTGCGTAGAAGACAGCTCGATCTTGGCTTTTTCAGCGGATTCTTTCAGACGCTGCAAGGCCAACACATCTTTGGACAGATCAACGCCGCTTTCTTTCTTGAACTCGTCGATGATGTAGTCGATGATGCGCTTGTCAAAGTCCTCGCCACCCAGGAAGGTGTCGCCGTTGGTGGAGAGCACTTCAAACTGCTTTTCACCGTCGATGTCGGCGATTTCGATGATGGACACGTCAAACGTACCGCCACCCAAGTCATACACCGCAATCTTGCGATCACCCTTTTCAGCCTTGTCCAGGCCGAAAGCCAAAGCCGCTGCGGTTGGCTCGTTGATGATGCGTTTGACATCCAGACCGGCAATGCGGCCTGCGTCCTTGGTTGCCTGACGCTGGCTGTCGTTAAAGTAAGCAGGCACGGTAATCACGGCCTCGGTTACTTCTTCGCCCAGGTAGTCTTCGGCAGTTTTCTTCATTTTGCGCAAGATGTCGGCAGACACTTGCTGAGGTGCCATCTTCTTGCCCTGTGCTTCTACCCATGCGTCACCGTTATCAGCGGCAACAATGGTGTAAGGCACGTGTTCAATATCTGTCTGAACAGCCTTTTCAGTGAACTTACGACCGATCAAACGCTTGACCGCGAAAATGGTGTTGGCAGGGTTGGTCACAGCCTGACGTTTGGCAGGAGCGCCAACCAGGATTTCACCATCCTGCATGTAAGCCACGATGGAAGGGGTCGTACGACCACCTTCGGCATTTTCGATAATACGAACCTGGTCGCCGTCCAACACCGATACACAGCTATTGGTGGTTCCAAGGTCAATACCAATGATTTTGCCCATGATTTTTTACCTGACTAAAAGATTGATTGCGAAAGCAAATTATTTGATGAAATGCATATGGGGAACTGTGTACGCATTTCAAGAGCAACAGCCCTATTTTTTTCACTGTGCCTGCCAGAAACCCGGAAAAGAAGCTTGAAAGCGGGTTTAGCCCGGAAAGCCTGCTGGCACAGTCAGGCAAGCTCTGATTACTTGGGAGCTGACACCATCACCAAGGCGGGACGCAACACGCGATCCGAAATGGTGTAACCCTTTTGCAGCAGTTGGGCGACTGCGCCCTCTTCAAACTCCGAAGGCACGGCCGAGATAGCCTGATGCAGATGCGGATCAAACTTGTCGCCAGCTTGTGGAGCCACTTCTTTCAAGCTATTGCGTTCAAAAGCCTTGTTCAGTTGACGCAAGGTCGTCTCCACCCCTTCTTTCCAGGTTTCAGGGCTTTGCTCGCCCTGGGCCAGGGCTGCTTCCAGGCTATCACGCACCGGAATCAGGCTTTCGGCAAAGGACTCGGTGCCGAACTTACGGGCTTTAGCAACATCATCATCCGCACGACGACGGATGTTTTCCACTTCAGCTTTGGCACGCAGCAACTGGTCGTAATACTGCGACACTTTCTCCTGGGCCTGGGCCAATTCGGTCGCCAGATCAGCCGAACACTCTTCAGGCTGCTGGGCCAAAATCTCTGGCTGGTCTTGCTCGACGGTGCCCGTTTGCGCCTGCTCAGGCGTGTTTTCCGTCACTTCCCCGTCCAGAGGCTTATTGGGATCGGCGTGTGTAGCCATTCGATTTTTCTCCACTACAGAATTCGTTGATCGCATAAAAATGGGGGCATCTGCCCCCAGTTCAAGACCTGCTTTCGTATTTTGCTCGCTCGGCCCGTTAAAACCTTCCCTGGCCACTACTGGGCTGACACCAGACGGCTGGGCAACCAGCCTCCCAAATGCTGCACAGCCAGCCGTCCCAGACCTTCGATCCATTGCGGGTCGTCATTCAGGCAAGGAATGTAATGGAACTCGCGACCGCCCTCTTCCAAAAAGGCGTCGCGACACTCCACCTGAATCTCCTCCAGGGTTTCCAGGCAATCTGCCAAGAAACCGGGGCAAACGGCATCGACACGTCCTACCCCCTGCTTACCCCACTCACGCAAGGTAGGCTCGGTGTACGGCTCCAGCCAGCGCTGCGCACCAAAGCGACTTTGAAAAGCCATGTGGACTTCTACAGCAGGCTCATCGAGCGCCGCACGCAAGGCATTGGCCGTTTCACGGCAATCGCGATAATAAGGGTCACCCAGTTCCACGCAGCGGCGTGGCAAACCGTGAAAACTCAATAACAAGCGCTCTGGCTTGCCATGTTCATCCCAATAACGACGAATCAGCGCTGCCAAGGAACCAATGTAATCCGGGTGCGTGTGATAGCGCTTGAGAAAACGCAGCTCTGGCTGATTGCGCTGTTTGCCCAGATGCGCCGCGACACAATCGACCGCTGTCGCGGTCGTGCTGGCTGCATATTGTGGATAGAGGGGCAAACTCAAAATCCGCTCGCAACCTGCAGCTTTCAATTTATCCAGTCCGCTGGCAATGGACGGATTGCCATAACGCATCCCCAGCTCCACCTTTACATCGTGGCCCTGCGAGTGCAACAACTTTTGTAAACCATCGGCCTGGGCCTGGCTATAGACCAGCAAGGGGGCGCCCTGCGGCAACCAGATGTCCTTGTAACGCGGCGCCAGCTTGCTGGGACGGCGGGGCAAAATGAATAGGCGCAAAATAATCTGCCAGACCGGCTGCGGGATTTCAATTACCCGAGGATCAGACAGAAACTCGCCCAGATAACGGCGAATGGATGCCGCATCGGGCTGATCCGGCGTACCCAGATTGACCAGCAAGATACCGACCGGCCCAGCCTGGCGTACCGGAGCCTGGTCATTGAACATATCGGCGTCCTGCTCTTCGGGCAAATAAGGAGAAGCAAACAACTTGGGCATGATGATTAATACCTTAGACAGCCAGCAAACCTTCCGCCTGCCAACAGGTTGAAGATCTATCCATTAACTGGCCGAGTGATGGCTCAGGGCATTGGACAATAGCCGAGCCGTAATGTCCACGATCGGAATCACACGATCATACGCCATCCGCGATGGCCCGATCACACCCAGCGTACCCACGACTTTGCCGTCCACTCCATACGGGGCGGTAATCACAGAGACATCATCCAGCGGCAGGAGCTGGGAGTCTCCGCCGATATAAATCTGCACCCCTTCAGCCTGGCTGGACACATCCAGCAGATGCAACAGATCGGTTTTTTTCTCGAACAGGGAAAACAGACGGCGCAAACGATCCATGTCCGCCACCATTTCCGAGACATTTAACAACTTGCTCTCGCCAGCGATCACCACGGCCTCCTCACTGTCAGGCTGATGGCTGCCTACATCCACCGCTTGCTGCATCAGGCGCGAAATGTCCGCCTGCAAAGAGCTAAGCTCCTGCGACAAGGCCAGCTTGACCGACTCAAAAGACAGGCCAGAGAAATGCTGATTGAAAAAGTTGCTGGCCTCAACCAGCTCCTGCTCCAGGTAATCACGCGGCACAAACAGGATACGGTTTTGCACATCGCCATCTGGTGTGACGATAATCAGCAACACTCGCTTGTCGGACAGGCGAATAAACTCAATCTGCCGGAAGGTCTGCGCTTTTTTCGGTGCCAGCACCACGCCAGCAAACTGCGACAGATTCGACAGCAAGGCAGCGGCGGAACTGACCGCCCGGTTGGGTTCATCAAAAGGCAGATACTGGCTAAGGTTGCGAGCATCAGGCCGCTCGAAACGCTCTGCCGCTAATAGACGATCCACAAACAAGCGGTAACCCTTGGGCGTGGGAATACGCCCCGCCGAGGTGTGCGGGCTGTGAATCAGTCCCAAGCCTTCCAACTCGGCCATCACATTTCGAATGGTGGCCGGAGAAAAATCAAAAACGGTCGATAAGGTACGAGACCCTACCGGCTGACCATCGGCGATGTAACGCTCGATCAGCACCTTCAACAAGGCATTTGCTCTGTCATCCATGTCGCGTACGTCACTTAAAAACACCAGCACTGCATGATAAAGGGGAGAATCTTACAGCCAAGCCTAGAGTGGCAACTCTATAATCCACTGATCGCCATTATTTCATTAATCTTAAGGTTTTCGCCCCATGCATTTCAAAACGGTTGCCATTGTTGGCAGATACCAGGACTCCGGCTTGGATGCGCCCATCCGATCGCTGGCCAATACCCTGGTCAGCACTGGTTGCTCGGTATTGCTTGAGGCCACAACCGCCCAGAATGCCGGTATTACCGAATTTCCCATCGGCGATTATGCCCAAATTGGCGAGCACGCCGATCTGGCTATCGTGATGGGCGGCGACGGCACCATGATAGGCGCGGCTCGCGAATTAGCCCACAGTAAAGTCCCCCTGATCGGAATCAACCATGGTCGCCTGGGCTTTATTACCGATATTCCCTTGAATGACGCCAACGACGCCTTGCTGAGCGTTCTCAAAGGCGAGTATGACGTTGAAGAGCGCTCCATGCTGGAAGGCCGCGTCGTGCGCGACGGACAAGTGCTGTATTCAGGCGTGGCCCTGAACGATGTGGTCATCAACCGCGCTGGCCGTGGCGGCATGATCGAGCTGCGCGTAGAACTGGATGGTGTATTCATGTATCGCCAGCGCTCGGACGGCCTGATCATCTCCACTCCCACCGGCTCGACCGCCTATGCTTTGGCCGCCAGCGGCCCCTTGCTGCACCCGTCCCTGAAAGCCTTTTTGCTGGTGCCTGTCGCGCCGCAAACCCTGTCTAACCGGCCCATCGTGCTACCCGACACAGGTACCTTGAACTTGACCATTACGGCACTGGGCCGGGTGGAATCAGGTGGCAGTGTGCACTTTGACATGCAAACCTGGTCCGACTGTCAGCAGGGAGACCGCATTGATGTGCGTCGCTCCCAGGACACCATTCGCTTTATCCATCCCAAGGGCTACAGCTTTTTTTCCACTCTGCGCCAAAAACTGGGCTGGAATCACATCCCTTTGCCTAACGACGAAAACGAATAAACCTCTATGCTCCGTACCCTGCACGTTCGAGACTTTGTCATCGTGGATCAAGCCACGATTGATTTCGACACCGGCTTCACGGTCTTTTCCGGGGAGACCGGCGCTGGCAAATCCATCCTGATTGACGCGCTCTCCCTGGTTCTGGGAGCACGCGGCGATGCCAAAGCCATACGCGAAGGCTGCACACGCACTGAAGTCAGCGCACACTTCGATTGCGAACAAGACATTCAGCGCTGGCTGAGCGAGCGTGACTTCGATGTTTCGGACGAGTTGATCTTGCGTCGTCTGATTGACCTGCAAGGGCGCAACCGCAGCTACATCAACGGCAGCGCAGCAACCTTGACCCAGTTGCGTGAGCTGGGCGAATTGCTGGTGGATATTCACGGCCAGCACGCACATCAAAGCCTGATGAATCCTCACAGTCAGTACGATCTGCTCGATAGCCAAGGCGGCCATTTGCCACTGGCGCGTCAAGTGGCACAATCCTGGCAGCAATTGAGCCAGGCGCGCAAAGCCGTCGAGCAAGCCAGCCAAAGTGCGGAACAAGGCAAGCGCGAGCAAGAGCGCCTGGAATGGCAGATCAATGAGCTCTCCAGCCTGAATCTGCGCGCTGGGGAATGGGACCAGCTACAACAAGAACACACCCGTCTGTCTCATGCTCAAGCCCTGATTGATGGCAGTGCGCTGGCCCTGACCGCTCTGGATGGCGAGGAAACCTCGGTACAGCAACTGCTGGGCAAGGCCAGCCACGAAATGAGCGCCCTATTGCGCCATGACCCTGGCCTGCAAGCGATTGTGGATGCGCTGGAGTCGGCACAAATTGCCGTCACCGAAGCGGCTTCGGATCTGAACAGCTACTTAAGCGATATGGAGCTGGACCCCGAGCGCCTGGCTCAAGCAGAGGAGCGGGTGTCAGCCATTTTCAGTGCCGCGCGCAAACTGAAAGTGGAGCCCGAGGAATTACCCAGTCTGCTGGACTCCTGGCAGGAGCAGCTCGCACAGTTACAGCAATCTTTTGATTTGGAGGCCTTGCAAGCCAAGGCCCAGCACGCGCAGAAGCAGTATCAGGAGCTTAGCGGCAAGCTCAGTGCGGCAAGACGCAAAACCAGTGTGCAGCTTGGCAAACAAGTCAGCCAGGCCATGCAGTCCATGGCCATGCAAGGCGGCCGTTTCGAGGTCGCCCTGACCGCCTGCGAACCTCAAGTCCATGGTGTCGAGCACGTGGAGTTCCTGGTTGCAGGTCACGAAGGCGTCACACCGCGTCCACTGGCCAAAGTGGCCTCTGGAGGTGAGTTGGCTCGAATCTCCCTGGCGCTGTCTGTGATCGCCAGTCAAGCGGCTCGTGTACCTACCTTGATTTTTGATGAAGTCGATACCGGTGTGGGTGGCGCAGTGGCCGAAGTGGTAGGACGTCTACTGCAAGAGCTGGGCGCACGCCATCAGGTTCTGTGCGTGACCCACCTGCCCCAGGTGGCTGCCTGTGGGAACCATCATCTGAAAGTCGAGAAAACGACCGAACAAGGCCAGACTTTTTCCTCGATCCGCCCCTTGACGCAAGATGAACGGGTAGATGAGATTGCCCGTATGCTGGGTGGTCTGAAAATTACGCAAACCACGCGTGAACATGCACGGGAAATGCTGGCGCGACAGTAAAGCCGCTTTTGAAACGCAAACCAAACCACCAGCGCCGCAGCAACTGGTGGTTTTTTCATGTCCGGCTGTGATGCCCTATGGCCTGAATCTGACTGTTCTTTGAATTTTCAGAATGCCGTCCTGGCTATCCTGCCCCCCAATCGTCAGATCCTGGGCCTGCGGGCCAGCTACAACAGAATTAACTACGCAAACCGGGCTTGGCCTGCTTGCCCGCTTCCGAACATTTGGGGCAAATACCATACAACAGCATCGTATGGCTCTCCAGCACAAAACCGTGATCCTGTGCGACCTGATGCTGACGGGCTTCGATATTGCTGTCGGTAAACTCTTCGACAACGCCACAATTGGTGCAAATCAGGTGATCGTGGTGATCGCCATCATTCAGTTCAAAGACGGCCTTGCCGCCGTCAAACTGGCTACGCACCAAAATGCCGGCTTGTTCAAACTGGGTCAACACACGGTATACCGTGGCCAAACCAATATCGACTTCTTCAGCAATGAGCAAACGGTATACGTCTTCAGCGCTCAGGTGTCGTTGGCCGTCCTGATCGGAGCGGCGAAAAATATCCAGAATCTTCAGGCGTGGAAACGTCGCCTTAAGCCCCATGTTCTTCAGTTCATTTTGATCGTTCATGGCTAAATTATCGCATCTTGATGGGGATGGATCTCAAGTCCGTTCTGATTGAAAACCAGCTCGTCTTGAGGCGGTTCAACGCGCAATTCATGCGCTTTTTCCTAAACCCTTATATGATAACGATTTTATTCCTACTGGGGCATTTCGTGCAGAAGAAGGCCAATTCATTCACTCCTGTCATCCGCGCCATACTCGCAGCCAGCTTGGCTGCCGCCGCCCTGAGCGCCTGCGGATCCTCCAAATGGGGCTTCCCATACCGCGCAGACATTCAGCAGGGGAACTGGATCACTGCCGAGCAAGTGGCCCGCCTGCAACCGGGGATGACTCGCGAACAGGTACGTTATCTGCTGGGCTCACCGACCTTGCAAGACATTTTCCACGCTGACCGTTGGGACTATCCTTACCTGAACCGACCTGGCTACGGCAAGATCGAGCAGCGCACGTTCACCGTCTGGTTTGAAGGCGACACCCTGGTTCGCTGGCAAGGCGACGAACAGCCTGATCGCCAACCATTCGAGCGCAGCGATACCGGCAAGAAACAAACGCCACCTCCCGCTGACGCCGAAAACACGGCCCCCACGCCCAGCGTGACCGGCAACCAGCCCACGCTTTAAGCTTTACGTTAAGGACACTGGATACATGCGCATTGCCATTGCTGGCGCAGACGGCCGTATGGGCCGTATGCTGATTGAAGCTGTTTTGAACAGTACCGACCTGACACTGGCCGCCGCCTTGGACCACAGCGGCTCCAAAGCCATCGGCCAGGATGCAGGAGCTTTTCTGGGTAAAGACACGGGAATCAAGATCACGGACGATCTGAACGCCCTGGCCCAAGCCGACTGCCTGATTGACTTCACCCGCCCTGAAGGCACCCTGGCCCATCTGGATGCCTGCGTCCAACACGGCACCCGTCTGGTGATTGGCACCACCGGCTTTTCTGAAGCGGAGAAACAACAGATCCAAGCCGCTGGCCGCGAGATTGCCATTGTCTTCGCCCCGAACATGAGCGTGGGCGTCAATGCAACCTTGAAACTGATTGAAATGGCCGCTGCCTTGTTGAACCAGGGTTTCGACGCCGAGGTATTTGAAGCCCACCATCGCAACAAGGTGGATGCACCCTCGGGCACCGCCTTGGCCATGGGTGAAGTCATCGCCCAGACCTGGGGCGAATCCCTGAACGATGTAGCCGACTGGGCCCGTCACGGACATACCGGGGCGCGTCAGGATGGCCGCATTGGTTTTTCCGTTGTCCGTGGTGGCGACATTGTGGGCGACCACACCGTGTTTTTCTGCGGTGAAGGCGAGCGCATCGAAATTTCGCATCGCTCCAGCAGCCGTGCCGGTTATGCCAATGGCAGCCTGCGTGCCGCCCGTTTCCTGGGCGATAAAAGCACCGGCCTGTACACCATGCAGGACGTACTGGGCCTGTAAGTTCCTGACTTGCAAACGCTCTGATAAAAAGCCGGCTTTCGAGCCGGCTTTTTTACGCCGCGCAACATCAAGCCATTGGGCCTCCTTTTTCGCTTATTGGCGACCCACTACTTCAGCCATTTATTTTATTGTTTGGACTGCAGCATAGATTTCATCTTGAATATCAGTACATATTCAATAAGAAATACCGAATACAATCAGAGCCACCCCTACAAAATCAGCCATGAAGCTACATTACGCACCCACGGAGACGCTACATGAGTATTCCCTCCTCCTCTGCTGACACGTTGCTGGCTACCCAAGCCTTCCAGGCATTTCGTCATTTATTGGCGACCGGGCAGGTACGCGCGGGGCAGATGGTGTCGATGGCGGAGCTGATGAAACTGAGCGACTTTCCACTGGCTCCGGTGCGCGAGGCCGTCAAGCGGGCGGCGGCGGCCGGGCTGGTCTCTATCTTGCCCAAGCGCGGCGTTCTGGTTTTGGAGGCAACCACGGAAGCCCTACGGGAATGTTTTCAGTTGCGCTGTGTCTTCGATCAGGAAGGGGCCAGGGTATTGGCAAGCCGTGCCACGCAGCCCGCACTGGAGAGCTTGCGGGAACAACACCAGAAAATCCTGGAGCAGGCGCAAAGCGGCCTTGTCACCACCGCATTGCAGATCCAGGCCATGGAAGTGGACTGGGCCTTGCACCGTTATCTGGCACAAGCGTTGCAGAACCGCTCGGCCATGACGATTTACGAAGAAAATTGTGATCGCATCAATGTGCTGCAGCACTCGCGACGCCCTTTGCCCGAGCGCATCGTACCCGCCATGAAGGAACATTTGCACATTCTGGACACGCTGCAGGCGGGCAAACCCGAAGCGGCCATGGAAGCGGTACGCCACCATCTGGCACAAACGCTGCGATGGTGGGGCGCGGTAGACGCTTAATTCACCATAACGGGCTCTTGTTCCAGCTCCACGCCAAAGCGTTCCCGAACAGAGCCACGAATTGCTTGGGCCAAGTGTTCAATATCATGCGCGGTCCCGCCGCCATGATTTACCAGCACCAAAGCCTGACGGTCGTGTACACCCACCGCGCCATCGCGCTTGCCTTTCCAGCCACACTGGTCAATCAACCAGCCTGCCGCTAACTTGCATTGGCCTTGCCCAAGGTCATAAGAGACCAGATTGGGCCATTGCTGCTTCAAGGCATCACGCTGCTCGGTCTGCACCACGGGATTCTTGAAGAAACTGCCCGCATTACCCAGGACGCGGGGATCAGGCAATTTTTGACGACGAATCTTGCAGACCGCATCAAAAATGCGTTGAGGGTCTGGCTCCCCCGCCAAATGAGCTTGTTTATTCAGATCGGGATACGCCAGCACCGGTGTCCATTGACGTGGTAAGGCAAAACGCACGGCCAGAATCAACCAGCTACCCGCCGGATCGTGCTTGAAGCGGCTGTCTCTATAGGCAAAGCCACACTCGGCCGCAGACAGTTCCACCTCTTTGCCTTCTTTAAAGCTCCAGGCCAGCACGCTGTGCACCCGCTGCTCCAGTTCCAGGCCATAAGCACCAATGTTCTGAACCGGAGCCGCACCCACCGTACCGGGAATCAACGCCAGGTTCTCCAAACCAGGCCAGCCCAGATTCAAGCAATGCTGAACAAAATCATGCCAGCACTCGCCCGCCTGCGCCTCCACAACATAGACATCGTCCCGCTCTTGCAGCAGACGGATCCCTTTGCTTTCCACCTTGATCACCAGGGCATCCACGTGCTCGGCCAGCACCACATTGCTGCCACCGCCCAGCACAAAGATACGCTCGCCCTGCTCCACCAGCGCTTGCAAGGCAGGTAGCTGGGTAACATTGTCATACACCACCAGGTCGCGCGCGCGGCTATCCAAACCCAAGGTATTAAAAGAGCTCAAATCCACATTACGCTGCCTGTCCACGGCCCTGTCTCACAATCAAAGAAAGCAGTAAGCATAGCTCGGACGGCCTATTTTCCGGAAAAATTTACAGAATCTATTGACAAGCATATTTCCTGCGGTCTATAGTTACGTTCTTGCTTAGCGCAGCGTTGGTTTCGCAGCAAAAAGCAGTTTATAGGCAGGCTAGTTTGTTAGGCAGTACAGATAAAAAGCGTAAGCGATAAAAAGCATAAGCAAAATATCAAAAACTCTTGACAAACAAAGATAGCCACTCTAAACTAGCTTTCTTTACTTAATAAGCAAAAGCTAATAAGTAAATCGCTGAAAACAGATTCAATCTGCACAGCAAAATGCGGGAGTAGCTCAGTTGGTAGAGCGCAACCTTGCCAAGGTTGAGGTCGCGAGTTCGAGACTCGTCTCCCGCTCCAGATTCCTAAGGGAAGCCTAGGCTTCCCTTTTTAATCGACCACGGCGCAATGGCAGAGTGGTTATGCAGCGGATTGCAAATCCGTCTAGGTCGGTTCGATTCCGGCTTGCGCCTCCAGTAATGCTGGTCACAAGTCGGTAGTGCAGTAAAAAATGCGGGAGTAGCTCAGTTGGTAGAGCGCAACCTTGCCAAGGTTGAGGTCGCGAGTTCGAGACTCGTCTCCCGCTCCAAATTCAGAAAGCCCAAACTTCGGTTTGGGCTTTTTTTCGTCCTGCCTCCCCCCATTTCCTCCCCTTGCTGTCACAGCCACGGCCTGCTGTTGCCTGCCCGTTACGTATAACTACCTACATATAGATAAGACAACACCGCCCGCCTGAGGGTATAAATATCAGTAAACGGCAGTTACACAGAACAAACCGGAGGGGCACCAGCTCCCAAACATAAACGTAATCGATACGGCCACCAGTTATTGATTATTTTTACAGTTAAATCTATGGAGCACAGGACAACTATGAAATCCCTCTCCTCCCCGGTACCTGTCGAAGAAAATCGTCGCCTACGCATCCTAGCGGAGTACAAACTGCTAGATACCCCCCCTACAGAAGAGTTTGACCGGCTCGTTAACCTGGCAGCCAGATTATTCAAGGTACCGATCGCTCTGATTTCGCTGATAGATAGGGACCGACAGTTTTTCAAGGCACGTGTTGGTATTGATCTGCGCGAAACAAGGCGCGCTGATTCGTTTTGCACGACGACCATCCTGTCCAATGACATTTTGCTTGTCCCGGACGCCTTGAACGCCCCCCACTTTGCACCGAACCCATTAGTCACCAAACCGCCACACGTTCGCTTCTATGCGGGAAAACCACTACTCGCCCCGACGGGGGAGCGATTGGGCACGGTATGCCTGATGGATACCAAGCCGCGCCATGTCTTCACCGAAACTGATCGTGCCAACCTTTCCGACCTGGCAACCCTGGTAATGGCGCGAATGGAAGCGCACCGCCTGGAACAAACCAAATCAGACAGCAAAGCCCGTTTTGAAAATATCGCAGCCACCTCCCCTGATGCCATCATCTGCTCTGACGAGCATGGCCGCATCACGTTCTGGAATCGCTCTGCAGAGAAAATCTTTGGCTATCTAGCTGACGAGACCCTCAACCAGCCAGGATCGATTATTGTGCCCGACAATTGGCGTAAGATTTACGAGAAAGAGCTTTTACGGCTGCGACAGGGCGAGCGAATGAAACTTGCTGACCGCACGATCGAACTATCCGCTTTGCGTAAGGACGGAACCGAGTTCCCGGCAGAGTTCTCATTATCGACCTGGGTTGAAGCAGACACCACCCATATCGGCGCCATTGTGCGAGACATCACTGAGCGCCGGCATCATGAAGAAAGGCTGTTTCAACTGGCCTCGCTAGACGCACTAACAAACCTTGCCAACCGGGAAATGTGGCGGGCACGCCTTGCCCAAACGCTTGCCAACGAAACCCCTGCAACCATATTGTTAATTGAGCTGGACGACTTCAAGGAAATCAACGATACCTTCGGCCACTCGGCTGGCGATGCCGCCCTCAAACACATCGCCCAGCAATTAAAGTCGACATTTCCCAACGCCATTAAGCTTGCTCGATTCGGTGGCGACGAGTTTATGGCCTTGCTGCCCGGAAACGGCGTGCAGGCGGCACGAAGAGCCGCACAAACACTGATCAACGTCTTTGCAACGCCGTATAACTTTGCTGGCCAGTCTTTTGACACTAGTATCAGCATTGGCGTGGTTCTCGCGCCGACGCACGGCACTAGCGCCGAGGATATTCTGAGCGCAGCCGATCTGGCGCTCTACAAAGCGAAATCATCCGGTAAGGGATACTACGAGGTGTTCTCTCCGGCCTTGCGCGAGGTCGCTGTCGCACGCAGATCGTTCGAGCGGGAATTACGCCTGGCCTTTGAAAACGATGAGTTTGAGCTTTTCTACCAACCCCAAGTATCAACACACACTAGGCAGTTGACCGGAGCAGAAGCACTGATTCGGTGGAACCACCCTACAAGGGGCTTGTTAACGCCGCTCTCTTTTATTGATGTGCTCAACGAAAAGCCATCTGCGCCTGCTATAGGAGAATGGATATTACAAACGGCCTGCCGTCAGGCCGTCCGCTGGCAAGCAACCATCCCCGATTTTCGTATCAGCGTAAACCTGTTCGAGGCACAGCTACGTACCAATCGCCTGCTCTACACAATCAGCGCTCTACTGGCTGAAACAGGTCTGCCTGCCAGTTCTCTTGAGCTGGAAATCGTGGAGACCTCCTTGCTTCGCAACGAAGCAGTCACCAAAAACTTGTTTCGCGGTTTACGAAACATAGGCGTTGGTCTGGCCTTCGACGACTACGGGACAGGCTATGCATCATTAAGTCTGCTAAAAACATATCCAGTCAGCCGCCTAAAAATCGACCGGTCATTCATCCACCATGTCTACGAATATGCCGGAAATGCCGCACTGGTCAGGGCTATTATCTACTTAGCCAAGAACTTTGGCCTGGATGTGATTGCAGAAGGCGTGGAAACGGAAGAGCAATTCATATTCCTTAAAAATAATGAATGCCCAGAAATACAAGGCTATCTTTTTGGAAGACCTGTTTCAGCTGAAACATTCACAGCGCAATTTATCGAGCACCAGGGCCCACTTAACTTTCCGCACGCCAGGCAAGCAGTCAACGCGGGATCAACCGAACAACTCATGACTGGCAAAGATGGCCCTTGATCTTGGTACCGCTATCTATTTAAAGAAATCATCAGGATGCCTCATCTTGCCGGATACTGCTCTTTATGACACCTCAAACTGCCATCCGCATGGCTGACTACAACAGCCAAATGAACCGCCGTCTTTATCAGGCCGCCGCTCGCTTGCCCCCAGAGAAGCAGCATCAAGAGTGCGGCGCCTTCTTTGGCTCCTTGTTCAAGACGATGATGCACATTGCAGTGGGGGATACGATCTGGCTGCACCGCTTTGCCCAGCATCCTGATGCCCTCAGCTTGCGCGAAGAAATGGAGGTATTTACCAAGCCACGTACACTGGATCAGCAGTTATTCGACACCTTGGCGGAACTGGATCCGTACCGTCGCAAACTGGATCTGATTATTATTGCTTGGGCGGCCACACTGACACCCGAGCAACTGGGCCAAACGCTACGCTATAACAATATGGCGGGCCAGAGCATGGAGAAGGATGTTGCGCTTTTGGTGACGCACTTTTTTAATCACCAGACTCACCATCGTGGTCAGGCCAGCACCTTGTTGTATCAAGCGGGTGTCGATATTGGGGTGACTGATTTAATGGCCTTGGTATCCTGAATATTGTAGCCCGCAGGCCTCAAGGCAGACGGACAGCGCCACGCTTGCCGCTCCAGGACCACAAGATTTTTGCGTCTGAGATAACGCCGCTCAGGTCTCCGCTTCCAATGAAAAAAGCCTGCTTGTCCTTGCCAAGCAGGCTTTTGTATCAGGCAAGCCTGTCTGCTCACTCCACCCTTAATACTGCGCCCGCAAGGACAGCATCACGTTTTGCGGAGCACCGTACCAGCCCTGGTTATAAAAACCGATCTGCGAGTAGTACTTTTTGTCGAACAGGTTGTTCACGTTCAAGGTGGCCGAGACGCGCTTGTTGAAGTCATAACTTGCCATCAGATTCACGATGGCATAGCTGCCCTGCTCAACATTCACCACTTTGCGGCCTGGTGCCGTGGCGTTCTGATACATGCGATTTTGCCAATCAATGCCGCCGCCCACAGTCAGCCCTTGCCAATCCCCTGACAAGCGATAGGTGGTATAGAGCTTGAACAAGGTACGTGGCTTGCTGGTATTGATGGGCTTGCCTTTCGCATCCTTGGCGGTAAAGGTCGTCAAACTCGTGGCCAGATTCCAGCCAGGCATCAGTTCTCCGCCCAACTCCAGCTCCACCCCTTCTACTTTGGCCCCCGACACCGGGCGGTAAGCAGGTGTATTAGGTGGTGCACCAATCACATTATTACCTGTGGCTTCCGCCAAATTGTCCTGCCGTGTCTGGAACAGGGACAATGCACCATTGAGCCGGCCATCCATCCATGCCGCTTTCAAGCCCAACTCATAGCTTTTACCGGTAATCGGTGCCAGAATCGCACCCTGTTCGTTGCGGGCGTTCTGCGGCTTGAATATCTCGGTATAGCTGGCGTAAGCGGTATAGGTATCGTCAAAGTCATAGATCAGGCCGGCATAGGGGATGAACTCGTTACGATGGCGATACTGACGCTTGGAACCAAAGTAGGTCTGATCAGTTTCCCAGTTGCTCAGCCGCCCCCCCACCATCAAGCGCAAACTATCGCTCAAGGCAAAGCGGCCAACGGCATAGGCGCCGGACTGTTTGTTATCCGTATCATCAGCCTGGGATGGCTCACTGGACCAGTTCGGCTCCGGCTCTCGGCCTGGCTGATAGAAGCTGGCCGCCGCAGCCAATGGGGGTACGGCCCGATACTGCGGGAAAGATACGCGATCCTGGGACATCATCCAGCCCACCGAAAACTCGTGCTCTTTGCCAAACAAGGTAAATGGCCCGGACAAGGACGCATTCAATGCCTTGCGGCGTACATCGCCTTCGTAATAAGAGTACGAGTTTGATGTACCCAGCCCTGTTTCCCGATCCGGATACCCACCCCGAAACAAGTTTTTCATGAAGGCATCGGTGTAGGACTGGTTATAGGTCAAGCGCAAGCTCAAGTTATTCTTGAACTGGTGGCTCAAATCCACAAAACCCGTTGTCGTATTGTTCTCGACGCGTGACCAGTTTGTATTGTTGGAAATCGAACGCTTGAAATCCGTACGAGAGCCATCGCTATAGAACAGCGGAAAACCACTGCCAAAACCATTATTGGAGCTGGACTGATAGGCAACACCCCCCGTCAACTCCATGCCAGGCATCAAGTCAGCCGTGACCACGCCATACAATGTACGGGTTTTAGTATCCTGCAAATCGGTATAGCTATTGGCCTTGCCATAAGCTCCTACAATACGGCCACGGATACGCCCATCTTCCGTAATCGGGGTAGACACATCTGCGTATCCACGCGCAAAGTCCCAGCTTCCGACACTGATCCCCCCCGATGCGGCAAAGTCCCGCAAAGGACGTTTACGTACATAATTGACGGCTGCCGAAGGATTACCGGCCCCCGTCATCAAACCGGTCGCGCCGCGCACCACTTCAACCCGATCAAAAACGACCAGGTCCAGGTTGCTTTCACCAAAGGCCCAGGGCGACAAAACTGGTTGCGTCAAACCATCAAACTGATAGTTGTCGATACCAAAACCACGCGAGGAAAAGGAATAACGGTTGGTATCGCTGCGTGTCACAGATATACCCGGCGCGCTCTGCAAGGCATCCGCCGTCGTCTGCATGCCGCGATCATCCATCATTTTTCGGGTGACCACACTGACCGATTGCGGCGTCTCCTTGATAGAAAGAGACAGCCCCGTCGCCGTGCTCATGGCCTTGGTGGTGTAAGACGGATCGGTTTCCGTCACGCCTGGGTCTCGATTGCCCTTGATCGTAATGGTGGACAGTTCTACAGGCGTATCAGCCACGGAATCCTGCGCCCAGGCCGGGCTGCTGGCAACAACCAGCAACATGGCAGAACGAGTGACAGGGGCAAGCAAGCGCAATCTTGAACGGGCATAGCAGGTTGAAACAGCAGGCATGAGCAAGGATCTCAGAACAGGTTTTAGATGCGAACAATTATCATCTACAGAGTTTGCATGAGCGTATCCCTAAACGCAAAAACCCTATTCCAAATATCAGTCCTGCCGCTTTCCTTCTAGGAGGGGCATCGATCCGCGCGCAGTTGCAGCCAAAACCAGCTAACGGCACTGAGCAAGACGCAGATCAGCATGGCGGCTGACATCCGCAAGGGCTGGCCGTAAACCCACGGCACCAGCCAACCGCTGACCAGCGAAAACGTACTCATCTGGCAAAAGCCCAATAAGGAGGCCGCCAACCCGGCCCGACTGGGAACTTGGGCCAAAATACGCATGGTCACCACCGGCATCAACATAGCCAGACCTGCGGTGAAAAAGGCGGGGAGCAACACGGCCCACGACAAGGCAGGATGCCAGGCGCTGGCCAGATACCCGGTATAGACAAGGCAACTGGCCAGCATCAAGCCATAGGCGCAGCGAATAATCGTGATGTCTCCCCAATGCCGCACAAGATGGGCAGAGGCCAAAGCCCCCAACATGGCCCCGACCACCAAAGGCACAAACAACACGGCAAAGGCGGTTTCAGGCAAATTCAAAGTATGAGAAATGAAATCCGGAGCAGCGCCGATCAGAAAGGCCTGAGCCCCAATCAGCAAACTTAAGGCCACACTCATGCCCATAAAAGGCACATCGCCCAGTAATTGCCCAATATCGCTACGCAACTGGCGCCAGGCCAAAGGCTGACGCTTACTGCTGGGCAAGGTTTCAGGCAAGCGACGCAGGCACAAGTAGCACGCCGCAGCGGCCAGGGCGGCCAGCATCCAGAACACAGCGCGCCAACCCAAAAGCGCAATCAATTGACCACCCACAATCGGGGCCAGCGCGGGCGAGACATTAAAGACCACGACGATATAAGACAGAGTCCGTTGCGCCTGTTCACCTTGATAGCAATCACGCACCATGGCCTGGCCAATCACCAAACCCGCTCCGGCCGACAAGCCTTGCAGTACCCGAGCAGCCAAGAGCCAATCCATGCTGGGCGCCAAGGCCGCCATCACCGAGCCAGTGATATACACCGCCAGGGACGCCACAATCACAGGTTTGCGCCCCCAGGCATCGGACAAAGTGCCATGCAGCAGCAACATCGCTGCATAGGCAGACATATACACACCCAAGGTCTGCTGCACGCTTTCGGGGGGTACCTGAAACTCGCGCTCCAACGCGCTGAAAGCAGGTAAATAGGCGTCAATAGTGGCAGGTGCAACGCAGGCCAGCAGGCCCAGAATCAACACCATCAAGGGATACGGGGGAAGCGAGGAAGGCAACACAGCTCTGTCTGAAATAAGAAAACAAACCCGCATAGGGGAGGTCTTTTTCAGGATGGACCAGGCTCGCCAGAGAGGGGAATGGCAAACGCCTAAAAAGCTTTGAACAATGACAGAGCTGGCCGCCCGGCCACCTCAATTCAATTCGCTGGGCGCAATCCCGTAGCGCTCACGAAAGGCTGTGGCAAAGTTGGTGGCGTGGCGATAGCCCACAAAATGAGCCGCCTGCTGTACGCTCCAGCCTTGCGCCAGATAATCACGTGCCAACTCCAGACGACGCTCACGTAACCAGCCAAACACAGAACACTGGTAGGTTGCCTGAAACTTCACCCGCAAGGTGCTCGGGCTCATGCAGGCCAGCTTGGCCAGATCCGCCAAGGTATGATCGTCACCCGGCGCGTTGTACAAACGTTCACGCACACGCTCCAGTAGCTGTCGGTCACGGGCCGTGGCCGGCGACTCTTTAGCAGGCTTTGGAGTCAATCCGTCCAGCGCATGAGCCAGCATTTGCAGGCTGACACCTTCCAGCAGCAAATCGTACGTCGTCCCCTGCCAGGGGCTGTCTATCAACTGCTCGAGCGTGTTGAGCAAATGCGGCGGGACCGTCCACTTCTGCATGCACAGTCCGGATGGGCCCATCAGTTTGGACAGGGTGTCGCCCAAGCGCGAGTCGCCCACGCTTTCCGCTGAACGCAAAGAGAGGTTAATACAGCGCAAACGTTGCCCGGCTGGGTGTATCCCGGTCAACGCGACCGATTCGCTATGCGCAATACTGACACCACTTTGCGCGACCAGGCTCAGTTGATTCTGACTGGCCAGGCGGGCTTGCGCGCGGCCTTGCAGCATCACAATGGCAGAGAACTGCGGCGCGCTGACGGAACTGGATTCGTAGTGATGGTGCGTGACGATATCTGACAGCACCAACTTGATGCCCGGCCTGACCTCGTGTTCCTGCACACGCCCCTCGGCAATGCAAAGCTGCTCCCTTTCCCGATCTGGGCCAACATAGTGAGGCAAACAATAGTGAAAGCCTGCCGGACGACCGAGTCGGTCAAAGTCCGATACTGTGAATCTGATCATAGGCATAGAGAGAAAAAACGATGTCAGCCTGGCGGATACGGGCTCAAGGCACTCGGGCCGATGGGAACAGAACATCCGACACAATGCAACTGAGAATAACATACATTCTCAATTATATGGCACCTCTAAAGAATTCAAAGAGTACGGCAATGCCTTGAATTAACGGAGTTTTATGTTGACCTCATCGTGCCAGGGTCTGCTCTTGCATCAAAATCGACACACAGAATCGCTACAATTTTGCATCTGTGCTGCACCTATTCTTTTTGCTGTTGATCACCTAGCAAAATGCAATCAGCTAAAGCAATCGGGGCATAAGCCCTTTTTTCATCACACCAATGGTTCCACATTTCCAAGCATGATTTGCCGCTCGACACCCCGCCTTAAATCAACGATTGGCCTGATTATTTTTTCTAGTCTGGCTGGTTTTTTCTGGTGGCTATTTTACGAGCGCTACTACCGCTATAAAGACTGCATAGAAACGGCTGCCTCCAGTTGCCTGAACGCGCAGGGAGACAACCTGATCGGCGCAGGTATGGTCTGGGCTTTGCCCGCCTTTATCTTTAGCGGCATCGCTGTGTACTACCTGTGGCGAGTCATCGGCCGCTGCTGTGCGAATAAACCTTAAACGCTATCCGCTTTAAAAACGACAGTATCAGCACAGCAAAAGCAGTTTATACACAGACTGCTATAATCCGGCCCGGCAATTAGCGATCCTTTTGCCAACACATTTTCTGCAAGAAGAACCTTTCATGAATACCAACGTACCAAGTTTTGGTCGGCGTCAGTTTCTCAAAATTCTTGGTGCTGGGGCAGCTGCGCTGTCAGCGACCGCGATGGGACTTTCGACAGCCGCCGCTCAAGTTCCCGCCGCCGTCCGGCCCTACAAACTCCTTCGATCCAAAGAGACACGCAACAACTGTACATACTGTTCAGTGGGCTGCGGCATCCTCATGTATTCCATGGGCGATGGCTCCAAAAACGCGAAACCGCGCATCTTCCATATTGAAGGCGACCCGGACCATCCGGTCAGCCGTGGCTCGCTCTGTCCCAAAGGCGCTGGCCTGCTGGACATGATTCACTCCAAGAATCGCCTGCTGCACCCCGAATACCGAGCCCCGGGCTCCAAAGAATGGGTCAAGATCAGTTGGAGCGAAGCCACCAAGCGCATCGCCCGTTTGCTCAAAGATGACCGTGACGCCAACTTCATTGCCAAGAACGAAAAAGGCCAGGTGGTGAACCGCTGGCTATCCTCGGGCTTTCTGGCTTCCTCGGCCGCGTCCAACGAAACCGGCCTGCTGGACTTCAAATTTACCCGTGCCTTAGGCATGCTGGGTATCGACTGTCAGGCGCGACTCTGTCACGCCCCGACCGTGTCAGCCCTGGCCCCCAGCTTTGGGCGCGGTGCCATGACCAACCACTGGGTGGACATCAAGAACGCCAACGTGGTGATTGTGATGGGCGGCAACCCTGCCGAAGCCCATCCGGTCGGCTTCAAATGGGTGATTGAGGCCAAAATCAAGAACAAGGCCAAGGTCATTGTGGTGGACCCACGCTTTAACCGTACAGCCGCTGTTGCCGATATCTTCTCGCCCATCCGCGCCGGCTCGGACACCGCCTTTTTGATGGGCATGGTGCGCTGGCTGCTGGAGAACGACAAGATTCAGCACGAGTACGTGCGCGCCTACACCAATGCCTGCCTGATTGTGCGTGACGACTTCGCCTTTGACGAAGGCATGTTCTCCGGCTTCGATCCGAAAACCAAGATCTACGACAAGTCCTCCTGGACCTACGCGCTAGACGAGAACGGCGAAGTGATGCGCGACAACAGCATGACGCATCCACGCTCCGTGCTGCAGTTGTTAAAAGCGCACGTGGACCGCTACACGCCCGAAGTCGTGGAAAACATTACCGGCGTCAAACAGGCCGACTTCCTGCAGATTGCCGAGGTTATTGGCTCCTGTTCGGCCAAGAACAAAACGCTGACCTGGCTATATGCGCTGGGCTGGACGCACCATACCGGGGGCGCACAGATCATTCGTGGCGCCGCCATGATTCAGCTCTTGCTAGGCAATATCGGCATGGCCGGGGGCGGCGTGAACGCCTTGCGCGGTCACTCCAATATCCAGGGCTATACCGACCTGGGCCTGCTGTCCTTGCGCTTGCCAGGTTATATGAACCTGCCCTCGGACAATCAGCAGACACTGGCACAGTACCTGGAAGAAACCACGCCCAAAGACGTATTGCCCGGTCAGGTGAATTACTGGAAAAACACACCCAAGTTCTTCATCTCTTTGCTCAAGAACCTGTACGGCAAGCACGCCACGCCCGCTAACGATTTCGCTTTTGATCTGCTGCCCAAATGGGATCGCAGCTACGACATGCTGGCCTACTTCGACATGATGTATGAAGGCAAGGTCAACGGGTACTTCGCACAAGGTTTTAACCCGCTGGCCGCGATGCCGGACAAGAACAAGACGTCCAAGGCCCTGTCCAAGCTGAAGTTCCTGGTTATTGTGGACCCACTGGTCACCGAGACCTCGAACTTCTGGCGCAATGAAGGTCAGTTCAACGACATCAAGACAGAAGAAGTCATGACAGAGGTGTTCCGCCTGCCGTCGAACTGTTTTGCTGAAGAGGACGGTTCCATCGTGAACTCGGGCCGCTGGTTGCAATGGCACTATGCCGGCCAGCAACCTCCCGGTCTGGCCCGTCATGACCCCAACATCCTGGGCGACATCATGATGGAACTGCGTCGCCTGTACGAAGAAGAAGGTGGTGCCTGTCCCGAACAAGTCCTGAACATGACCTGGGACGCCGACACCTATCACGACCCGCATTTCCCGCATCCGGAAGAAGTGGCCAAAGAGGCCAATGGCTATGCACTGGCTGATGTTTTCGACGAGAACGGCACGCAGATTCTACGCAAGGGCCAGTTGCTGGATAGCTTTGCGCAATTGCGCGATGACGGCACGACACAAAGCTACTGCTGGGTATTTACCGGTTCCTGGACCGAGAAAGGCAACCAGATGGCTAATCGGGACAACACCGATACGGGCTTGGGCAACACCCCTGGCTGGGCATGGGCATGGCCTGCCAACCGACGCATTTTGTACAACCGCGCCTCTATGGATGAAATGGGCAGACCCTGGGATGAGCATCGCCAGATTTTGCATTGGGACGGCCAGCAATGGACCGGGGCGGATGTTCCGGACTTCCCGGCCAACCTGCCTCCTGGTAGCCCAGCAGCGCCTTTCATTATGCTGCCCGAAGGGCTGGGCCGCTTGTTCTCGGAAAAAGGTATTAATGACGGCCCCTTCCCCGAACACTACGAGCCGGTAGAAAGCCCCATTGCGAAAAACCCGCTACACGAAAACGTAACGCATAACCCGACCGCACGGATTCTTTCCAATGACGCCGAGCGCATGGGCAATCGTCACGATTACCCGTATGTGGCCACCACCTACTCCATTACCGAATTGTTCCGCCACTGGACCAAGCACTCTTATCTGAATGCCATGTTGCAGCCTGAACAGTTCGTGGAAATTGGCGAACAACTGGCGGCTGAAAAAGGCATCCGCCACGGCGACACCGTCAAAGTCACAACCAAGCGCGGTTACATCACCGCCAAGGCGGTGGTGACCAAACGCATGCGCACCCTGACCGTTGCCGGCCAGCAGGTGCAGCAAATTGGTATCCCCTGCCACTGGGGCTTTGAAGGTGAAACCCGCAAGGGTTTTCTGGCCAATACGCTGTCCCCCGGCGTTGGCGATGCCAATACGCAAACACCGGAGTTCAAAGCCTTTCTGGTCAATGTCGAGAAAATGAAGGGAGCCACGGCATGAATTCGCAAAACATAGTACGCCGTTCGGCCACCAACTCGGTCACACCAGCCCCACAGGTGCGTGATCACCAGATGGAAGTGGCCAAGCTGATTGACGTGTCCATCTGCATTGGCTGCAAAGCTTGCCAGGTCGCCTGCAATGAATGGAACGATTTGCGCGGCCAGGTGGAAGAAAACGTCGGCGTGTACGACAACCCCAGCGACCTGAGCCCCGACAGTTGGACCTTGATGCGCTTTACCGAGCACGAGGACGAAGCAGGCAAGCTGGAATGGCTGATCCGCAAGGACGGCTGCATGCACTGCGAAGACCCCGGCTGTCTGAAAGCCTGCCCGGTTCCCGGCGCGATTGTTCAATATGCCAATGGCATTGTGGATTTTCAGTCCGACCTGTGTGTGGGCTGCGGTTATTGCGTGGCCGGCTGTCCTTTCGATGTGCCCCGTATTTCCAAGAAAGACCATAAAGCCTACAAGTGCACCCTGTGTTCGGACCGCGTTACCGTGGGCCAGGCCCCTGCTTGCGCCAAAACCTGCCCGACCGGCGCCATTGCGTTTGGCTCAAAACAGGAAATGAAGGATCTGGCCCTGAGTCGTATTGAGGACTTGAACGAGCGCGGCTATGAAAACGCCGGTCTGTACGATCCTCAAGGTGTTGGTGGCACCCATGTCATGTACGTGCTGCAACACGCGGACGATCCGCAGCGCTACGCGGGCCTGCCCAAAGACCCGCAGATCAGCTCTGTGGTGGATGGCTGGAAAGACGTACTCAAACCTGCTGCTGCCGTAGCTGGTGCGGTGGCGGTGGCCGGTATGGCAGCCCACTTCATCGGTGTGGGCCCCAACAGCGTGGACGAGGACGAAGAACACGAGCACGACAAGGCAACGCAAGGAGACGATCATGAGCAAGAAAAGTAATCTTGTGCTGCGCACCCCATTCCGTGAGCGGCTATGTCATTGGGCCGTTGTGCTCTGCTTTTTCCTGGCTGCCACCTCGGGGCTATCCTGGTTCTACCCCTCTTTTTCCTGGTTAAGTTCCTTTCTGGGCACCCCGCAATTGGCACGCGTTCTGCATCCCTTTTTAGGGATCGCAGTTTTCGTTGGCCTTGGCTATATGTTCACCCGCTTCGTAAAGTACAACCTGCCCGCCAAAACCGATCTGATCTGGTTTCGTAACGTCAAAGGCGTGATCCTGAACAACGCCAAGCAGCCATTGAAAATCGGCAAATACAATGCCGGTCAAAAAGTACTGTTCTGGCTGATCATGCTGTCTATCGTCACGCTGCTGGTATCGGGCCTGATCATGTGGCGCGCGTACTTTGCCGAGTTCTTCTCCATTCCCGTTCTGCGTCTGGCCATCCTGATCCACTCCGTGGCTGGGATTGGGCTGATCTTGCTGATTCTGGGCCATATTTATCTGGCGATCTGGGTGCGCGGCTCCATCACCGGCATGGTGACAGGCTATGTTTCCAAAGCCTGGATACGTCATCATCACGATCGCTGGCATGAAGAGCTGCAAGCGACCAAGAAAGACGTGAAGGAAGGTAAGGCATGAACGAAGTTCCTGTCCGTCGTTCCGTTCCATCGGAAGAGTCCACCCGGCACTTTGACCCCATCCTGCGACCTGAATTGCATGAGCTGTACACCGCCCGCGCGGCCCGTTTGCGCGAACTGGCTACAGGCCATGAGCTGGAGGCCTATCTGCGTTTGGCCGCCGATGTCGCTCAGGCTCAGGCTCAGGCTCAGGCTCAGGCTCAGGCTCAGGCAACAGTTTCACCTGAAAGCCGTTCCAATGCCGTGGCCGTTGATCCTGTAGAGATCGCTCGCCAAGGTACATGGGTAACGCATCTGGATACCATGCTGGACCAGCTTATCCCTGGTGCTTCACCAGCAATTACCCCACATCTGGATGCCCTGCGCGCCATGAGCACCCAGGCGCGTCTGGATGCAGGTCTGGCCCTGGCCCAACACCAGTTCCATTCCGTATCCCAGGCCCTGGCTCCTTTTTTGTGGGCGGCTTTTTCTCTGGACGCGGCTTTGGCAGCACGGACAGTGCCTTTGCCTGTGGCCAGCAGTGAAGAGTCCCCCAGTTGCCCGGTTTGTGGCAGTGCCCCTGTCGCCAGCCTGATCTATAAGGGCACCCGACAAGGTCTGCGCTATTTGCACTGCTCCTTGTGCGAGAGCCAATGGCATATGGTTCGCGCCAAATGCACCAACTGCGCCGATGCGGGCGATCTGGACTACCTGAGCTTCGACTCCACCGAAGCCGTGGTGCGTGCGGAAAGCTGCGGTCACTGCCACAGCTATCTGAAGGTGATCTCACAGGAACGCGAACCCAATGCAGAAAGTGTCGCGGATGACTTGGCGACGCTGGTACTGGATGATGCAGCAAGCGCAGAAGGTTATGGCCGCACCGGCCTGAACCCCTTTGCATTGCCTGATCAAGCCCTGTAAAGAAAAGCCCGGATTGGCAGCATGCGGATCCGGGCTTTTTTTTCACACCTGTTTCACTACCCGCTTCAATCTCTGCACCAGGCACACTCTGTGCTCTGCGCTTCTCGCTGCATGATCAAAAGCAGTCGACAACCCCCTATTACAGACAGGCAAACTCTTCATCGCCCACAATGAGCAATGAACGATTGATCATTCGCCCCTCATCATAGAGATACGATTTGTTGTCCGGGTATTGGTTTTCTGAGATATCACAGGCCCTATAATCAAGAATGATTCCTGTTTAGCCTTCTGCAATCTGACCTTGATGAAAACCTCCTTACCCCGCTTTCTGCTCAGTGCCGCCACGCTCTGCCTGGCCTGCACGCTGCCCGCCCAAGCCCAACAAACTACCCGCCCCTGGAACGAATCAGTGGGCCCCACCATCGTGGATCAGCAACAAAGCCTATACCGCTTCGAGACGCTGATCATGTCCTCGGAAGACGGCAAGCGGCACTACAAAATACAGATAGGCACCCCGAACCGCCCCGCTCCCGCACGCGGTCATCCGGTGATTTATATGGTCGATGGCAATGCCGCCATGGCCAGTATTGATGTGGACGACCTGAAAGCCATCAGCAGCCTGTCTGCGCCGGTACTGGTCGCCATTGGCTACGACACCGAAGCACGTCACGATGTGATTGCCCGCTCCTTCGACTACACGCCTCCGGTCACGGAGAACGGCGTCAGCAAGCCGGTGGAAGTACGGGGTCGTTTAGGGGGCGGCGCCGATATTTTTCTGGACTATATAGAAACGCACATCAAGCCTGCAGTAGAAGCGCGCGAGCCTATTGATCGCTCCCGCCAGACGCTGTGGGGCCACTCTTATGGTGGCCTGTTTACCTTGCATACCCTGTTTACCCACCCTGATCTGTACCAGCGGTACGTGGCGGGCGATCCTTCACTGTGGTGGTACGACGGAATTCTGGTCAAGACGGCTCAGACCTTTGATACAAGGCGGGCCAAGGACAAGCAGATCGCCATCATGGTCGGCGGACAGCGCCGCAGTACATCCATGAGCAATGCTGCGGCACAATGGTCCACACAGGATATGGCCAAGCATTTGCAAGAGGCCGGGCTGAACGTCAGCTACGAGAACTTCAGCGAGCTGAACCACGGGCAGATGCTGGCCGCCTCCTTGAAACCCGCCCTGCGAATTGCGGCCCAACCGTGATGCCTTCGAACCGAAAGCATCACCACTGAGCACCACATCAGTGCCCTGCCCTCAAGGGCGCTGAGCCGCCCCCACAAAGCCGCCATCGGGCAAGGTCAATACATTGAAAAGCGCCGGTTCAACCTCCGGCCCCTTAGTATGAATGCCATCAATAATGGCGCCTTGTTGCGGCGCTGTGCGCGATAGGGATCGCTCCCTATAGTTGCTGGCACAGGTACTTGATTTCCAGGTACTCGTCGAGACCGTAGCGTGAACCTTCGCGGCCCAGGCCAGATTGTTTGATGCCCCCAAATGGGGCTACTTCGTTAGAGATCAGACCGGTGTTTACACCAACCATGCCGTACTCCAAGGCCTCACCCATCCGCCAGACTCGCGCGTTGTCCCGGGTGAACAGGTAGGCGGCCAAGCCATATTCGGTATCGTTGGCCATGGCAATGGCCTGTTCTTCAGTGTCAAAGCGGAACAATGGAGCCACTGGGCCGAATAACTCTTCACGGGCCACACGCATGGCTGAGCTCGCCTCCCCCAAGACCGTGGGCAAGAAGTAGGTCCCGCCTAAGGGGTGGGGTTTACCGCCTAGCAGAACACGGGCCCCGTGTTCAAGGGCATCCTCAATCAGCTCACTCAGATGATCGACGGCTTTTTGCTCGATTAATGGGCCTTGTTCTACACCCTCATCCATCCCGTTGCCCACTTTCAGAGTGGCAACACGTTCGCTTAAGCCTTTGGCAAAACGATCATAAATGCCGTCCTGCACCAGAAAACGGTTAGCACATACACAAGTCTGACCACTGTTGCGGTATTTAGAGGCTATCGCTCCCTCAATGGCGGCATCCAGATCGGCATCATCAAAGACGATGAACGGAGCGTTGCCACCCAACTCTAACGACAGACGTTTGATGGTAGGAGCACATTGCGCCATCAGCAAACGACCCACTTCGGTCGAGCCGGTAAACGATAGCTTGCGCACAATGGGACTTTCCGTCAACGCAGCCCCCACCACGCTGGACGAGCCTGTGACCAATTGGAATACACCGGCAGGAATACCCACCTGCTCGGCCAGCGCCGCCAAGGCCAGGGCGGTCAGGGGAGTCAGGCTGGCAGGACGAACAATAATGCTGCAACCCGCAGCCAAAGCAGGCGCTACCTTGCGAGTAATCATGGCCGCAGGGAAATTCCAGGGAGTAATGGCCGCACACACACCCACAGGCTGCTTGACCACCACAATGCGCTTGTCCGCCTGAGGGTGCCCCATCACGTCGCCGTATACGCGCTTGGCTTCTTCGCTGAACCACTCTACAAAGGAGGCGGCGTACAGCACTTCACCGCGCGCCTCCGCCCAGGGCTTGCCCTGCTCCAGGGTCATGATGGTGGCCAGATCGTCTGCGTTGGCAACCAAGGCATCGAACCAGGCGCGCAACAGCTTGGCACGCTCGTGCCCGCTGCGAGCCTTCCATGCGCGCTGGGCCACTTCAGCATCGCTGATGACCGCTTCAATTTCTTTCGTGGCCAGGCTGGCAACATTGGCCAGGCGCTCGCCCGTAGCAGGGTTCAGAACGGCAAAGGTATTGCCATCCGCTGCGCTGACCCAACCCCGAGCCGTCCAGGACTGATCGTTAGCCAGGCGGGGATTGTTCAGTTTATGAATCAATGATGCCGCTATAGTGTTCATTATGGTCGACCTATTTCTAAAATGATGAACCCGATCAAAAACATCAAGGTCAAACAATCGGAGCCTCAAAGAACTGAGGCTCCAGTTTACCTACAGAACATCCATATCGCTTAGGCCATCGTCATCAGGCTTGCATTCCCTCCAGCAGCAGCCGTATTAACGCTCAAGACTCGCTCCTGAACCAGTCGCTCCAACGCAATCGCATGGTCTCCTGGAGCTAATGCCGTAATACTGACAATCATTCCCTCTCGGGCCGCGATCCGTTGCTGCCAACGTTGCAATGAACTGGCCTGTCCGTGATGCAGCATGGCATCAATGTAGCAGCGCTCCAGATCATCAGACAGCGTAATGGCCGAACGCAGCAAGGCGGGCAAACGGGCATGTAGTCTCTGTGCCTGCTCATCATGCGCATCCCATACCATCTGACTGCCAACAGCCAACACGGCGCACAATTGCGCGATACGATCGCGCTCATTATCTGCCACGCCCAGCACGGCCTGACGAGGCACTAAGCGATAGGTATTGGACTCCCCCGTTGGCCCACGCAGCTCAAAGCGTTGGTTACTGAAAAACGTCATCGGAGTACGCGTTGGAGCCAGTTCCGGATGCTGATCCAACCAATTGGCCAAGGCTTGTCGCGCAGACTCCTGTGGGTTCCCTAAGAACTGGCCTGCCCCGTCTGTGCCGAAAGGCTGACTGAGCGCCTGTTCAGGCCGCTCAGCCAATAAGCGATACAAGTACAAAGGTCCACCTGCTTTGGGCCCTGTTCCCGACAAACCCTCTCCACCAAACGGCTGTACTCCCACGACCGCCCCCACCGTATTGCGATTGACATACATATTCCCCACATGGCTGCGCGCCACAACATAGTCAATCGTTTCATCAATACGGGTATGCAAACCCATGGTCAGACCATAGCCCTTGGCCCGGATCTGCTCCAGCACTGCATCCAGTTGATCACGGCGATAACGCAGCAAGTGCAGTACCGGGCCAAATACCTCTTGCGTCAAATCGGACAGATCAGGCAGCTCAATCAAGGTCGGCGCAATAAAGGTGCCGTTAGCCGTTGTCAGCGTGCGGGCGGCCTCACCGCCCAGACTCAACTGATGGACGACATGACCCTTGGCACGCATTTTTGCAATATGCCGCTCAATCCCCTCTTGAGCCCGTTGATCAATCACCGGACCAATATCATTCGCCCACTCAACAGGATTGCCCACTCGCAATTGAGCCATCGCACCCTGCAACATGGTGATCAAACGATCTGCCGCTTCTTCTTGGACAAATAAAACCCGCAAAGCCGAACAACGCTGCCCGGCGCTATCGAAAGCCGATACGATCACATCCTGCACAACCTGCTCAGTCAATGCAGACGAATCGACAATCATGGCATTTTGCCCCCCCGTCTCCGCAATCAGAGGCACCGGTCCCCCATGCCGACCGATACGTTGGGCAACCGTCGCCTGCAAACCACGAGCCACTTCGGTTGAGCCAGTAAACATGACGCCTTGCACACGATCATCCGAAGTCAGCTGTGGCCCCACCACACTGCCCCGGCCAATCACCAGTTGCACAGCCTGGCGCGGCACACCCGCGTCCCACAAGATACGAACCGCTTGGGCGGCAATCAAGGAGGTCTGCTCCGCCGGCTTGGCCAACACCGTATTGCCCGCCGCCAGAGCAGCAGCCACCTGACCCGTGAAAATCGCCAAGGGGAAGTTCCAGGGGCTGATACACACTATTGGCCCTAGCGGTCGATGGCTGTGATTGGAAAACTGGACCTGTACTTGCTGGGCGTAATAACGCAGAAAATCCACCGCTTCACGGACCTCGGCAATCGCATTGGCATAGGTTTTACCCGCCTCGCGCACCAGTATTCCCATCAGAGGCTGCATTTGCGCCTCCATGCCATCAGCAGCCCGCAACAAAATTGCTGCACGCTCGGCAGGCTCGACCGCAGCCCATTGAGGAAAATACTGACTGGCCGTCTGCAAGGCCAATTCCACCTGCTGCGCTGTCGCACTGTATACCTGACCGAGCTGATCGCGATGATCCGCTGGATTTACGATCGCCGTCACCACAGCTGCGGCCAAATCATCATGCGGCGTCTCCGTGCCCAACATGGCTTGCACCTGCATAGACGTGCTCGCTTCCTGCTGCAAGGTTTGCGAAAGCGTCTTTAACTGCTGCTCATCGGCTAGATTCAGTCCCCATGAGTTGGGGCGAGATGCACCATACAAATCGCGTGGCAAGGCAATGCCAGCATGCGGCAAGCCAAGCTGCCCCTCTTGCGCGGCCATTTGCTCGACCTGCAACACAGGATCACGCACCAGTTCGCCCAGCGCGATGCTCTCGTCCGCGACCTGATTCACAAACGACGTATTGGCCCCATTTTCCAGTAAGCGCCGCACCAGATACGCCAACAAAGTCTCATGCGTACCAACGGGTGCATAAATGCGGCAAGGTCGCCCCAGCTTGCCTTGCTCGGGGTGGCCCACCACCTGCTCGTACAAGGGTTCCCCCATCCCGTGCAAGCACTGGAATTCATACTGTCCCGAATGATACTGATCAGGCCCAGCCAGCTCATAAATGCTAGCCAGTGTCTGAGCATTATGAGTGGCAAACTGGGGATAGATTTGCTCTGGTGCGGCCAGCAGTTTGCGTGCGCACGCGACATACGACAGATCAGTGTAGGGCTTACGCGTATAGACCGGATAACCTTCCAGGCCGTCTAACTGCGCCCGTTTGATTTCACTGTCCCAATACGCACCTTTGACCAGACGAACCATCAAACGCTGATTACTGCGACGGGCCAGATCAATGACATAGTCAATGACATACGGGCATCGCTTTTGGTAGGCCTGGATCACAAAGCCAATTCCTTTCCAGCCCCGCAAGTCTGGCTCGAAACAAAGCCGCTCCAACAGGTCCAGGGAAATCTCCAGGCGATCGGCCTCCTCCGCGTCAATATTCAGACCAATATCGTAGTGACATGCCAGACGGGCCAGCTTTAACACCAAGGGATACAACTCTTCGTGCACCCGGTCAATCTGGGCACGGCTGTAACGCGGATGCAAGGCAGATAACTTGATGGAAATCCCTGGGCCGTCATAAACGCCACGGCCATTAGAGGCCTTGCCAATGGCATGAATAGCCTGCTCGTAATCTTGCAGATAGCGTTGGGCATCGGCCGCCGTCAATGCCGCCTCACCGAGCATGTCGTAGGAATAACGAAAGCCTTTGGCCTCTAAGGAGCCTGCGTGTTGCAAGGCTGCCTGGATGGTTTCACCCGTCACAAACTGCTCGCCCATCATGCGCATTGCCATATCCACCCCTTTGCGAATCAGGGGTTCACCACCTTTGGCGATCAGGCGCCCCAGCGAGGCCGACATTCCAGTTTCGCTATAGGTGGATACCAGTTTGCCCGTCACCATCAAGCCCCACGCGGCGGCGTTGACAAAGATGGGCGCGCCTTTCTTGCCGACGTGTTGACGCCAATTGCCATGACTGATCTTGTCGCGAATCAAGGCATCGCGTGTTGCCGTATCAGGGATACGCAACAAGGCCTCGGCCAGACACATCAGGGCAATGCCTTCCTGGGACGACAAGGAAAACTCCTGTAAGAGGCCCTGCACCAGTCCCGACTTGCCGGTGGCGGTTTTACGCTGTCGCAACGCTCCGGCAACCCGCAGTGCCAAAGCCTGCGCCCGGGTCGCCATCTCACCCGGTAAACGAGCCTGCTCCAACAGACTGGGCACAAGCTCGGTTTCTGGACGCAGCCAGGCCCGAGTAATGGCTTGCCGCAACGTGGATTGCTCCAACCAAGGCGTCAAAGCGGCAAAGGAGTGGACTGCTGCACGAACTGGCGACGCGCACGCACCTTGTTGTAGGACCATGAACTACCCCTGCAATAAATACGAAAGACAGATTGATGACAAATTTTTCGCTATTATTAAGGAATAAATGTAAAATTTCTCACCATATTCACATCGATCTATAGTGAAAAATAAATCATGAAAGACCAAGAGCACCAACTTGACAAGCAAGACCTGAAAATTCTGGACTTGCTCCAGCAAGACGGACGTATTGCCAACACAAAACTGGCCGAAGCCGTTGCCCTGTCTCCAACGGCAGCTCTGGCTCGGGTGCAACGTCTGACACGAGAAGGCTATATCCTGGGCTACGAGGCCCGGCTCAATCCGGCCAAGCTCAAGGCAGGGATGTTGGTGTTTGTTGAAGTATTGTTAGACCGCACCACGCCCAACGTATTTGAAGAGTTCAAGCTGGCGCTGCAGGATCGACGCGAGGTCATGGAGTGCCATATGGTGGCTGGTGGCTTTGACTACCTGCTCAAAACCCGCCACGAAGATATGAGTGCGTACCGGGACTTTGCCGGTCGCGTGCTATGGAAACTACCCGGTATCCGAGAAACCCGCACCTTTGCCGTCATGGAAGAGGTCAAAAGCTCTATGGCCCTGGATTTAAGCCGGATCTGGTAACTGAGATAGTTCTTTAGGGGCGCCGTCCGCGCCCATCTTACCGTCGAGCCAAGCCGTCCTGCGCGATGCCAAGCGCAACGCTGAGGCGGCCCGACCTTGCCATTGTTACCTGCTGATCGGCCAGCGCGTCACTCACCCAAGGAGGGATGTGAACTTACCCACAGCACGGTGGCGTCCTGCTCGCCACCGGAAATACAGGCATGTCCCATCGCGCTGTCAAAGTAACAGGAGTCTCCACTTTCCAGCTCCAGAGGCGCATAAAAATCCGTGTGTATCACCACCGTCCCTGTCAACACATAGATGAACTCCTCGCCATCATGCCGCAACAAGGTCTTAAAGGCCTTGGAGTCATGCGCCTTGATCGTCGTTACCAAGGGGATAAATTGCTTATCTGCAAGATCGCTATGCAAAATTTCATAACTGTACTGACGCGTATCGTGCACCACCCCTTCCCCCCGTCGAGACACGCTGCGTCTACCTAGGGGCGTGGGTTTGGAAGTGTGGCCAAACAGCTCGCCCACATGCACATCTAATCCTTGGGCCAGGGCAGCGATTTTTTCGTACGTCGGAGAGAGCTGCCCATTTTCAATCTTGGATAAGGCCGAGGCAGAAATCCCCGATCGCTCACTTAATTGTTGCAGGGTCAATTTGGCCTGACGGCGTAATTGATTCAGTTTGACGGCCAATACATTGACGGGATCATCAGGGGGGGTCATGGCAGTTTTTAAGGCTTCCTGGATGCACTACCTATGGAAAACCCTAAAAGAGGATTTTCCAATATGGCAATATTATTTCGTATAAGAAATATTTTCTCAAAATTACAGGCATGCGCCTGTACGTTGATGGTAGATCACATGCAAATCCTGGATCAAGCTCAAACTGAGCACTCCATGCCTTTCGATCGTCTTTTTGATGCAATCGAATCCATGTTCATTGAAGGCTGCAACGTGCCTTTACGGCATAACCACGCCATTGAAAACGCCGGTCACGCAACCGGCACCCTGCTGCTGATGCCCGCCTGGCAAGCCGGTAAACATCTGGGCCTGAAAACCGTGTCCATTTTCCCGGACAATAACACTCAGGGCCTGCCTGGCCTGCACTCAACCTATACCCTGTTTGATGCGACTACAGGCAAACCACTGGCGGCCTTGAACGGCGATGTCATCACCTCCCGTCGTACCGCTGCCGCCTCGGCCCTGGCTGCACGCTGGCTCAGCCGCCCAGACTCGCAAACACTGCTGGTCGTTGGCGCAGGTCGGATTGCCAGCCTGCTGGCCGATGCCTATCGCACCGTCCGCCCCATCCGCACGGTCTTGGTCTGGGATCGGAATGCCGACAATGCTCTCGCCTTGGTCGAACGGCTAAACCGCGATGGCTTTGACGCTCATCATGTGCGTGAGCTGGAAAGCGCTGCACGACAAGCTGACATCATTACCTGCGCCACCCTGGCCACCGAACCGCTGATTAAAGGCGAATGGCTGCAAGCTGGCACTCACCTGGATCTGATCGGTAGCTTCATGCCCACCATGCGCGAGAGCGATGATGCCTGCTTTACACGCGCCACCGTTTTTGTTGATACCGATGAAGCAGCGATGAAATCGGGCGACATTCTGGAACCCATCAAATCCGGAAAATTCGATCCGGCTGACATTACCGCCACGCTGGAAGATCTGTGTCAGGGCCGACACCCTGGCCGCCAGAGTGCCGACGAAATCACACTGTTCAAAGCCGTTGGCACAGCCTTGGAAGACCTGGCTGCCGCGACACTGGCTTATGACCTTTGGCAAGAACAATCCTCTACTTTTACACCGGGCTGATTGGCTCAACGCGAACCAATAACAAGGAAACCCCTCATGACGGCAAACGTCACCCCTCCCGCACAACGTGCCTCCGCCAAGCGCGTTCTTCTGGCTAGCCTGACAGGCAGTTCTATTGAATGGTTTGATTATTTTCTGTACGGCACAACCGCCGCACTCGTTTTTAACAAGCTGTTTTTCCCTACCTTCGACCCTGTCGTCGGTTTAATGCTGGCCTACCTCTCCTTTGCCCTGACCTTCTTCATTCGTCCCTTGGGCGGTTTGATCTTTGCCCATATTGGGGACCGAATCGGACGCAAGAAAACCCTGGTCATCACCTTATCCATGATGGGCGGGGCTACCGTTCTGATTGGACTGCTGCCTGGCTACGATACGATCGGCGTCTGGGCCCCCATTTTGCTGGTGCTGCTGCGTCTGATTCAAGGTTTGGGGATTGGTGGAGAATGGGGCGGAGCCTTGTTACTGGCCTATGAGTATGCGGCGCCGAACCGACGCGGGCTGTTTGGTAGCGTTCCGCAGATGGGAGTGACCATTGGCATGCTGCTGGCCACCTTGGCCATGACCTTGATGAGCCTGCTGCCCGATGAGCAGTTCATGAGCTGGGGCTGGCGCATCCCCTTCCTGGCAAGCGCCGGACTGGTTTTTCTTGGCCTATGGGTACGTAATGGCATTGATGAGACACCGGACTTTCAAAAAGCCAAGCAGGAGGGTCAAGTCGCCAAAATGCCATTGGTTGAAACCTTGCGAGACCATTGGCGTGAAGTGCTGATCGCCATCGGTGCCAAGATTGTGGAAACGGCGCCATTTTATTTGTTCTCGACCTTTGTAGTCAGCTACGCCACCAGCAGCACATTGCAGTACGAACGTTTTGATGTTCTTAACGCGGTGACCGTCGCCACGCTGGTCACCACCTTCTGCATTCCACTGATGGGACTGCTGTCTGACTATATCGGCCGCGTCAAAGTATTTATTGCTGGGGCAGTAGCCATGGCCTTGTTTGCCGTCCCTTACTTCCTGCTGCTTGACCAACGTTCTACCACATCCCTGATGATTGCTACGGTTGTTGCCCTGGGTCTGATCTGGGCACCGATCACCGCCGTGCTGGGCACCATGTTTTCGGAGATTTTCGCCACACGTGTCCGCTATACCGGCATTACCCTGGGTTATCAAATCGGTGCCGCCTTGGCCGGTGGGACAGCACCACTGATCGCAACATGGCTCATGAGTCGTTACGACGGCTCCTGGGTGCCTGTCGCGGTCTACATCATCGTTGCCGCGCTCATCTCGATTGCTGCCGTGTCAGCCGTACGAGTCCGCAAACCAGAATAAGCCAACAACAAGCGGGTTCGCCACGCTTTCCCAGACCGCCGATAAACCCCAGGTTCGATAACTTGGGGTTTATTTTTTTGTGCGCCAAGCCAAGCAATCAGACCGTCGATCACAGCAGCGTGATCTGCTCCTGGCAGACTCACCTGCGCTGGGCTGCAGATGCCACACAGTGATCCGAGCAACAACATTAAGATGCCGCACACCAGGCGATACCGGTAAACTGTCGCTAAATCCTTTATTTTGCAGTTCTTTTTGATGTCACCCATCGTGCCCCATACCTCTTTCAGTACCCTTCCCCTTTTGCCCGCCTTGCTTGAAACCCTGGATAGCCTGGGTTTTGAAAAAATGACGGCCATTCAGGAACAGAGCCTGCCGCTGATTCTGCAAGGCCGCGACCTGATTGCCCAAGCCAAGACCGGCAGCGGCAAAACCGCCGCATTTGGCCTGGGTCTGTTGCAAACCCTCAACCCCAGCAAACTGACGCCACAAGCCCTGGTAATCTGCCCCACGCGCGAACTGGCCGATCAGGTCACGACCGAACTGCGTCGTCTGGCCCGCCAGATTCCTAACGTACGTATGCTGACGCTGTGCGGTGGGGTTCCCTCGCGCCCGCAAACAGAAGCCTTGCGCAACGGTGCTCACGTAGTGGTGGGCACACCGGGCCGCATCCAGGACCACCTAGAGCGCGGCAACCTGGACTTGTCCGCCCTGAAAACCCTGGTACTGGACGAAGCCGACCGTATGGTGGACATGGGCTTTCACGATGACATCGTGGCCATTGCCTCGCACTGCCCGCCCCGTCGTCAAACCCTGCTGTTCTCGGCCACCTACCCGGAAAACATTCGCAAGCTAAGCGCCCGCTTTCTGCATAACCCCGCCGAAGTCAAAGTGGAAGCCCTGCACGATGCCAGCCAGATCGAACAGATTTTTTACGAAGTTCACCCCGAGCAGCGTTTGTCTGCTGTGGTGACCCTGCTGGAGCATTTCCGCCCCTGCTCGACCCTGGTTTTCTGCAACACCAAGATGCGTTGCCAGGAAGTCGTCGAAGAGCTGCAATCCGAAGGTATCCAGGCTCTGGCCTTGACCGGTGATCTTGAGCAGCGTGATCGCGACGAAATTCTGGTGCAGTTCTCCAACCAGAGCTGCGCTGTGCTGGTCGCCACCGACGTGGCCTCGCGTGGTCTGGATATTCAGAATCTGGGGGCTGTCATCAACGTAGACGTCACCAAAGACAGCGAAGTGCATATCCACCGCATTGGCCGTGTTGGTCGTGGTGATCAAAAAGGCCTGGCCTTGAATCTGGTCTCGCGCAACGAGCTGCGCTGGGTCAAGCTGATTGAAGACTTCCAGGGCCGTGAAGTGAAATGGGGCAATCTGAAAGCCTTGCGATCTCAATCAAAAGAACCCTTGCGCGCACCCATGATGACACTGGAAATTCAGGGTGGCAAAAAAGACAAGCTGCGCCCCGGCGACCTGCTCGGTGCCTTGACGCGTGATGTCGGTCTGAAAGGGGACCAGGTCGGCAAGATTGCCATTACCGACGCCCGCTCCTACGTGGCCCTGGATCGTGGAATTGCCCGTCAATTCTTTGACCGTATTTCCAACGCCAACATCAAAGGTCGCCGCTTCCGTATGCGCTTTGTGGAAGACAAATGAGGCCTGCCTTGCTGACTACATACAGGCTATTTTGCTGGGTGCCTGTTTCAAATGACTGCTGGCCGCGGAGGGTCCTGAACCATGCCAGCGTGCCAGCTCTCGTATGCGCTCTATCAGGCTGGCAGCCGCTTCGCTCATGCTGCCTGTCTCTCGTGGGTAGGCCATCAATAACTCGCAACGCGGGCCGCCGCCGATCAAGGGTCGTGACACCACGTTCTTGGGCATGAAGTATTCCGCGTAGGTTGGCAACAAGGTGTAGCCCAATCCAGCCGCGACCAGATTAATGCTCATCAGGGGGTTGGCCGAATTGTAGGTATGCTCGGGCACCACCTTGTGATGGGCCAGATAGCGAGCCAGCACATCGTGCATGGAGCGGCCATAAGAGCGATCCACGGCAATCATGGGCAGGCGGTTCAAACGCGCCGGAGGAATCAAGCTATACGCTTCCAGGCGATGACCTTTGGGTAGATAGACCCGCAAGGGCTCATCCAATACCACTTCGCTACAAACATTGGTGGCTCGCACCGGGCCACGCATGAAAGCCAGATCCAGTTCCCCTCGGGCCATGGCGCCTTCTTGCTCGTTGGATGTCAGGCTACGCAGCACCACATCCACCTGGGGGAAAGCCGCCCGAAAAGCGGGCAATACCGCTGGAAAGATACGCACCTCTGCCGCCGGGACAAAGCCTATCGTCAGCACTTCCCTGGCTTGCGAAGCCGCCTTGCCCGCACGTATCACCGCCTCTTCCACTTTTTGCAAAATCTCGCGGGCGTCATCCAGGAAAACGGCTCCGGCCTCCGTCAACTCGACCTTGCGACGAGTACGGTTCAACAAGGGATAACCAATATCCTCTTCCAGATTGCGGATCTGCTCACTCAAGGAGGGTTGAGAGGTATAGAGCCGCTCAGCAGCACGGGTGAAATTCAACTCTTCCGCGACTGCAACGAAGTAACGCAAGTGTCGCAATTCCAAGTTAGTCTCCTGTCAAATTAGTCGCCCTGTCCGGCTCTGACCCGAACAGCATAGGGCTCGGCCTGCGGTATTTCTCCCGAACAAGCCGTTCTTGCAAGCACTATTGTCGCTGCTCCAAAGGCGTTACAAGCGACTGCGATTTTCATTGCTGCAGCGCAGCAATTGGGATTCTCGTAAACCCTAAGTACCTGTAAAGCCGCATCAATATTGGCCTTCAGACTTAAACCCTATACATGCCAGGGTCTTAAAGCCGACTTATCGGGTTTGCCGATCACCCGATCTAAAGCAAGTATTGGTCGAATTCATTTCAAGCTTCTACATTTTGCCGTTGGCGACAAAAACCTGTTTCGCAAAAGCACGCATTGCAATAGCGAGGAGCAAGCGATGGGAATCAACCCTGAAAAAATCGAAGCCTTGGTCGATGCACGTAATGGACGCGTTACCCCTTCCATTTACACCGACCCGGATATTTATGAGCTGGAGCTGGAGCGCATCTTTGGCCGCACCTGGCTGTTCCTGTGTCACACCAGCCAGATCCCCAAAGCGGGAGACTTCTTCAATACCTATATGGGCGAGGACCCGATTATCGTTGTCCGTCAAAAAGACGGCTCGATCAAGGCCTTCCTGAACCAATGCCGACACCGCTCGATGCGCGTGTCCTATGCCGACTCGGGCAATACCAAAGCCTTTACCTGTCCCTACCACGGCTGGAGCTATGGCACCAACGGCGATCTGGTGGACGTACCGCTGGAGCCGCGCGCCTATCCGCAAGGCTTGTGCAAGGAAAAGTGGGGTCTGCAAGAAGTGACCCGCGTCAAAGTATACAAGGGTCTGGTCTTTGGCAACTGGGATGCGAGCGCTCCTGATCTGGAAGAATACATGGGCGATATCGCCTGGTATCTGGACGGTGTGTTGGACCGACGCGAAGGCGGGACTGAAATCATTGGCGGGGTTCAGAAATGGACCATCGAATGCAACTGGAAATTCCCCGCTGAGCAATTCGCTTCCGACCAATACCACGCTCTGTTCTCGCACGCTTCTGCTGTGCAGGTGCTGGGCCAAAAACCGGGTGACGAAGACAAGGCGCTAGGTGCCGGTCAAACCGCCCGCCCGGTCTGGGAAACCGCCAAAGACGCCGTCCAATATGGCCAACGCGGCCATGGCAGTGGCTTCTTTTTTACCGAACAGCCCGATGCCAACGTGTGGGTAGACGGTGAGGTCTCGCAGTACTTTCGCGACACCTATGCCGAAGCGCACGAGCGCCTGGGCGAAGTGCGTGCCCTGCGTCTGGCTGGCCACAACAATATGTTCCCGACACTGAGCTGGCTGAACGGTACCGCAACGCTGCGCGTCTGGCATCCACGCGGCCCGAACCAGGTGGAAGTCTGGGCATTTTGTATTGCCGATGCCGCCGCTCCCGACAATGTGAAGGCGGCCTTTGAACGCAGCGCCACCCGCGCTTTTGGTCCTGCCGGATTCCTGGAGCAGGACGACTCCGAGAACTGGGCTGAGATCCAAAAAATCCTGCGTGGCAAACGCGCCCGTGGCACCCAGTTGTGCATGGAAATGGGCCTGGGTAACGAAGGTCTGCGTAGCGACGGCGTGCCAGGCGTCACCAACTACATCTTCTCCGAAACCGCCGCTCGCGGCCTGTACAAGTACTGGGCCGACCTGATGGTGTCCGAGACCTGGGATGAAGTCCTGGAGCGCAGCCGCGTCTACGAAGAGGAGTTGGTGAAATGAGCGCCGTCATTGAAGAACCGACCCAAACAGCCATCGTCGATATGCAACTGCATCATGAAATTGCTGACTTCCTGTACATGGAAGCCGAGTTGCTGGACGACTGGCAGTTTCGCGACTGGCTGGACCTGCTGTCCGAGGATGTGCACTACCACATGCGCAGCACCACCAATGCGCAAACCCGCGACCGTCGCCGCAGCGTGCAGCCACCCACCACCTGGATCTTTAACGACAACAAGTTCCAACTGGAACGTCGCGTCGCTCGCCTGGAAACCGGCATGGCCTGGGCCGAAGAACCTCCTTCGCGCACCCGCCACTTTGTCAGCAACCTGCGTATTCGCCCCACTGCCGACGGCCAGGGTTACGAAATTCGTAGCAACTACATCCTGTACCGCGCCCAGAAAGAGAAGGACGAGACCTGGTACGCCGGCAAACGCCTGGACTATGTACGCCGTGCAGACAACCGCTTTGGTTGGGAGCTGTATGAACGCGAGATCGTTCTGGATCAAGTGGTCATTACATCCCACAACCTGAGCGTTCTGTTCTGACCCTGCTCACTTTCCGATGTTGATTGATATGACACGCATTACCGCATGTGAAACCGGTGCCCTGGCCGATGGCGAGGCACTGAAGATAGACACTCCCGACCGTCAGATTGCCCTGTTCAATATTGATGGCACCTTCTATGCGACTGACGACCGTTGCACACATGGCAACGCGTCCATGTCCGAAGGCTATGTCGAGGACGATGGCACAGTGGAGTGCCCACTGCACGCTGCCCGTTTCTGCCTGAAAACGGGCGCGGCCCTGTGCCAGCCCGCCACCGAGGCGCTACGTACCTATCCGGTAATCATCAGCGAAGGCATGGTCTATATCGATCTGGAGGCCCAGGCATGAACGGCTGGCTACAAAACGAAGTCGCTTTGATCACCGGCGGCGGCTCAGGCCTGGGTCTGGCATTGGTGGAGCGCTTTCTCCAGGAAGGCGCATCCGTGGCGGTACTGGAACGCTCGGCAGAAAAATGTGCCGATCTGGAACAGAAGTTTGCAGGCAAAGTGCTGGCTATCCAGGGCGATGTGTGCAGCGCGGCGGACAACCAGAAAGCCGTGGCTGCCACGGTTGCCCGCTTTGGCAAGCTGGACTGTTTTATTGGCAACGCCGCAGTCTGGGACCACGGTGCCCGGCTGATCAACACCAGCATCGAGCAATTGGACACTGGCTTTGACGAGCTGTTTGCCATCAACGTCAAAGGCTATCTGCTCGGTGCCAAGGCAGCCGCCGCTGAACTGGTCAAATCCTGCGGCAGCATGATTTTCACCTTAAGCAATTCGGCCTTTTACGCCGAAGGCGGCGGCCCGCTCTATACCGCCAGCAAACATGCAGCGGTCGGTCTGATTCGCGAGCTGGCGTTTGAGCTGGCCCCTAAAGTGCGTGTCAACGGCGTGGGGCCCTGCGGCATGAAAACCGATCTGCGTGGCCCACAAGCCTTGGGCCAGCAAGATACGCGCATCATGGACTCGCGCTCGCCCGACGCCATCAAAGCAATTTTGCCCCTGCAATTCTTTCCCGAGCCTGAGGAATTCACCGGCCCGTTTGTGCTGCTGGCCTCGCGCCAGAACAACCAAACGCTGACCGGCGTCATGATCAATGCCGACGCAGGCCTGGGAATACGCGGCATACGTAATGTGGCCGGTGGACTGGAGCTGTGATGCAGACACCTCATATTGTGATTATCGGGGGGGGACAAGCCGGAGCCACGGCCGCCGCTGAACTGCGCCGCCGTGAATTTGCCGGGCAGATCACCCTGGTCGGTGAGGAGCCGTACCTGCCCTACGAGCGTCCGCCCTTGTCCAAAGATGCCTTGTTGGACCCGGACAATGTGCAGCTCAACGTGCATCCGGAACACTTTTACACCGAGCAGAACATCACCCTGAAACTGGGGGTTCGTGCGGATACGATTGATGCTCAACAAGGCTGCGTCACCCTATCCAATGGCGAAACCCTAAAGTATGACAGCCTGTTGCTGGCTACCGGCGCACAAGCCCGCCGTCTGCCCGAGCTGGACGCGCTGGGTTCGGTATCGCATGTCTTGCGTACGCTGGACGACGCCAACCGTATCCGTGCCCAGCTCAAGCCTGGCAGCCATGTCTTGCTGGTCGGAGCGGGCGTTATTGGTTTGGAACTGGCCTCCAGCCTGATCGCCTTGGGTGCCAGTGTAGAACTGATCGACCCCGCCGCCCGGGTCATGTCGCGCAACGCACCGGAAGTTCTCAGCCAGTATCTGCAGACCGTACATGAAGCGCGCGGCGTGCGCTTTCACCTGGGCACACAGGTCAGCAAGGCCCACCTCGACCAAGAACAGAAAGTCGTGCTGACACTGGACAATGGTCAGGAGCTGCAAGGTGACCTGCTGATTTACGGTGTCGGTGTGACGATTGATACCCGCTTGGCCGACAGCGCCGGATTGCACACCGAACAAGGTGCCATCGTGATTGATGAGCATGGTCGCAGTTCCCAGCCTGCCATTTATGCGGCGGGTGACACTACCGTGCAAATCGGTATGGATGGACGCTGGCAACGGCAAGAAACCTGGGAAAACGCCAATCATCAAGCCTGCATGGCCGTCTGCCACATGCTCAACCAGGAGCCGGCTCAGGCCAGCCCGGCTTGGTTCTGGACAGACCAATGCGATATGAACATCCAGTTTGCCGGGGATATGGCCGCTGCCCACTGGATTGTGCGCGGCGATCTGGACACGCCTCCTTTTGTCCTGATTGGTCTGGACCCCGAAGGGGCCATCTGTGGAGCCATCACCGTCAATCAAGGCCGTGACATGCGCCCGCTTAAAGAGCTGATCGAACGCCGGGCTGTCCTGCCGCTGGAGGTCTGGAACGACACTGCCCAGAACCTGCGCAACCTGGCCAAACAAATCGCACAGGCAACAAACAGCCCAGCCGCAATCGCTGCAGTGGCAGTCGAAGCAGCGGCCCCCTTACACCCATAATCAGAGTCAGGAGACTGGCATGCAGGCACACCTGGAGTGTCTTTCACACACGCCGTTGCTGGGTCACCACGACCCAGCCCAAGCCGTACTGGACGAAGTCTTTGCGGTACAGAAAGCCGCCCGCGAACGTGTCGCGGCTTTCAAACCTGATCTGATCGTGCTGTTCACTCCCGATCATTTCAACGGTTTTTTCTACAACGTCATGCCCAGCTTTTGCATAGGCACTGGCGCCCATGCCATTGGTGATTTTGACAGCCTGGCCGGACGCCTGGACGTGCCCTTCGAGCTGGCGACACAATGCGCCACCCATGTGATCAATAGCGGCGTGGATGTGGCCATTTCGCACGATATGCAGCTCGATCATGGTGCCGCCTATCCGCTGGAACATCTGGTGGGTAGTCTGGATCAGTACCCGGTCATCCCGGTGTTTATCAATTCGGTGGCCGCCCCCTTGCCGACCTTCAAACGTGCCCGTTTGCTGGGCGAGGCCATCGGGCAATGGGCCCGCTCGACCGGCAAGCGCGTGCTGTGGATCGGTTCGGGTGGCTTGTCGCATCAACCTCCTGTGCCGGTGTATGCCGAGGCACCCGATGCCGTGCGTCGCTCGCTCGATGGCGAGGGCTACACGCTCTCGCCCGAGGCGCGTGCTGCCCGTACACAACGCACCATTGATGCCGGCAAAGCCTTTACTCAGGACCCTTCTGTTCTGCACCCACTCAACCCCGAGTGGGACCAGGGCTTTCTGAATCTGCTTCAAACACAAAGCTACCAACAGCTCGATGAAGTGGCGAACGATGACGTCTCGGCACTGGCTGGGCGCAGTGCCCACGAGGTTAAGACCTGGGTGGCCGCTTTTGCCGGACTGTCAGCCTATGGCCCTTATGAAGCGGGGCATCGCTATTACCGCGAAATTCCCGAGTGGATTGCCGGCTTTGGTGGCTTGTCCGCCCATCCGCGCCAGAACTGAAATCCACCACAACAAAACCTCAGGAGATTGTCATGAGTCTGAATGAATCTGATTACAGCCGTTTCGCGACCGTGGTCGAGGAAGGCAAAGAACTGCGCATCCATTACAACGATTTGGGCCAGGGTGAACAGACGGTCGTCATGTTGCACGGCTCGGGCCCCGGTGCCACCGGCTGGGCCAACTTCAACCGCAATATTGAACCGCTCACGCAAGCTGGCTACCGCGTCTTGCTGATCGATTGCCCTGGCTGGGGCAAGAGCGATTCCATCGTCAACAGCGGTTCGCGCTCGGACCTGAACGCCCGTGTGGTGAAAAGCATTATTGACCAACTGGGCATAGACAAAATCCACATGCTGGGTAACTCCATGGGCGGTCATAGCTCGGTTGCCTTTGCCCTGACCTGGCCTGAACGTGTGGCCAAGCTGGTTCTGATGGGTGGCGGCACGGGTGGCATGAGCCTGTTTACTCCTATGCCCAGCGAAGGTATCAAGCTGCTGAACGGCCTGTACCGCGAACCCACGCTGGAAAACCTGAAACGCTTTAACAATGTGTTCGTGTTCGACGCCAGTGTGCTGACCGACGAGCTGCTGCAAGCGCGCCTGAACAATATGCTCAGCCGCAAGGATCACCTGGAAAACTTCCTGAAATCGCTGGAAGCCAACCCACGTCAGTTCCCGGATTTCAGCCCGCGTCTGCCCAGCATTAGCGCTCCTACCCTGATCATCTGGGGTCGTCAGGATCGTGTTGTGCCTTTCGATACCGGCCTGCGCCTGCTGGCAGGTATCCCCAATTCCGAGCTGCACGTCTACAACCAATGCGGTCACTGGGCGCAGTGGGAACATGCCGAGAAGTTCAACCAGTTGGTTCTGGATTTCCTGGAGCGTTGAGATGAGCGAAACATCCAGCGATCTGCTCGACACCCTGGCCAGCCGTTTGCGCCAGGCCGAGAACAGCAGTCAGTCCATCGAGCCGATTCGCAGCCTGATTGGTGAAGACAATGCCGAGGCAGCCTACACCATCCAGCGCATCAATATTGCCCGAGGTCTTGCCCAGGGCCGTCGCCTGACAGGCCGCAAGATTGGCCTGACCAACCCCAAGGTCCAGCAGCAACTGGGCGTGTCGCAACCCGACTTTGGCGCCCTGTTTGCCGACATGGCCTATGGCGATGGCGAAACCGTTCCTGTCGAGCGCGTCCTGCAACCGAAGATCGAGGCTGAAATTGCCCTGGTGCTGGATCGCGACCTGCCCCATGCCGACACCAGTTTTGGCGATGTCGCCGCCGCTGTGGGCTGGGTCATGCCCTCGCTGGAAATCGTCGGCAGCCGCATCGCCAACTGGGATATCCGCTTTGTGGATACCGTGGCCGACAACGCCTCCAGCGGTCTGTACGTGCTGGGCGGTCCGGCCCGCCGCCTGGACGGTCTGGACCTGCGCAATGCCCGCATGAGCCTGCATCGCAATGGAGAACTGGCCTCCAGTGGCAGTGGTGCCGAATGTCTGGGCCACCCCTTTAATGCCGCCGCCTGGCTGGCTCGCACCATGGCCAAACTGGGCGAACCGCTACGGGCCGGCGATCTGATTCTGACCGGTGCCCTGGGCCCGATGGCACCCGTTGCCCCCGGCGATCATTTTGAAGCCGTGATCGAGGGCATAGGCTCGGTATCCGTCACCTTCAGCGCAGGCTAAGTCCTCTTTGTACGGAGTAACACACATGACAAACCCCAACGGCATTGCCGTCGCCATCATTGGCTCGGGCAATATCGGCACCGACCTGATGATCAAGGTGATGCGCCAAAGCAAGCACCTGAAAATGGGCGCCATGGTCGGTATCGACCCGGCCTCCGATGGCCTGGCCCGTGCGGCCCGCCTGGGCGTGCCCACCACCCATGAAGGCCTGGACGGGCTGCTGAAGCTGCCCAACTTCAAGGACATTCGCATTGTGTTTGATGCGACCAGCGCCGGTGCCCACGCCCGTCACAATGCCGTCCTGCAAGAGCACGGCATCCAGGTGATTGATCTGACACCTGCCGCCATTGGTCCCTACACCATCCCGGTGGTCAACCTGGACGACAATCTGGACGCCCCCAACATCAATATGGTGACCTGTGGCGGACAAGCCACCGTGCCCATTATTGCGGCCGTCTCGCAGGTGACCCCGGTGCATTATGCCGAAATCATTGCCTCGATCTCGTCCAAATCGGCTGGTCCGGGCACCCGCGCCAATATTGACGAATTTACTGAGACCACCAGCAAAGCCATGCAGGTCGTGGGCGGTGCCACCGTGGGTAAAGCCATTATTGTGCTCAACCCGGCCGAACCACCCTTATTGATGCGCGATACCGTCTACACCCTGAGCGATCCGGGCAAGGAAGCGGAAATCGAACAATCCATCCAGCGCATGGCCGACAAGGTGCAGGCCTACGTGCCGGGCTATCGCCTCAAACAAAAAGTGCAGTTCGATGTCATCCCCGAGGACAAGCCCATCAATGTGCCTGGTCTGGGATGGCGTTCCGGCCTGAAAACCTCGGTGTTTATCGAAGTCGAGGGCGCGGCCCACTATCTGCCCGCCTATGCCGGCAATCTGGACATCATGACCAGTGCGGCATTGGCCTGCGCCGAGCGTCTGGCCCAAACCCGCCTGCTGACGCAAACCGCATGACACGCAAGGACATCACAATGGCACACGATCCCAACAAGAAGCTCTATATCTCCGATGTGACCCTGCGCGACGGCAGCCACGCGGTGCGTCATCAATACAGCGTGCAAAACGCCATGGATATTGCCCGTGCCCTGGACCAGGCCAAAGTCGATTCCATTGAAGTGGCCCACGGCGATGGTTTGTGCGGCTCCAGCTTTAACTACGGTTTTGGCGCGCACACCGACCTGGAATGGATTGAGGCCGTCGCCTCGGTTGTCACGCATGCCAAGATTGCCACCTTGCTGCTGCCCGGCATTGGTACCATCCACGATCTGAAGGCTGCCTACGACGCCGGTGCCCGTACCGTGCGGGTGGCCACTCACTGTACCGAGGCCGACGTCAGCAAGCAGTACATCGAATATGCCCGCAATCTGGGCATGGACACGGTGGGCTTTTTGATGATGAGCCACATGACGACCCCACAACACTTGGCCGAACAAGCCAAGCTGATGGAAAGCTACGGAGCGACCTGCTGCTATGTGGTCGATTCAGGCGGTGCCTTGAACATGAATGATGTGCGTGACCGTTTCCGCGCCTTCAAGGACGTGCTCAAGCCCGAGACCGAAACCGGCATTCACGCCCACCACAACCTGTCCCTGGGTGTGGCCAACAGCATTGTGGCCGTGGAAGAAGGCTGCGACCGTATCGATGCCAGTCTGGCGGGCATGGGCGCAGGAGCCGGCAATGCGCCCTTGGAAGTGTTTATTGCTGCCGCCGCACGCATGGGCTGGAACCATGGCACGGATCTGTACACCTTGATGGATGCAGCGGACGACATTGTGCGCCCCTTGCAAGATCGCCCCGTACGCGTCGATCGCGAAACCCTGGCCCTGGGCTATGCAGGCGTGTACAGCAGCTTCTTGCGTCACAGCGAAGTGGCCGCACAGAAATACGGCCTGAAAACCGTGGACATTCTGGTCGAACTGGGCAAACGCCGCATGGTGGGCGGTCAGGAAGACATGATCGTGGACGTGGCTCTGGACTTGCTGCAACGACAGGGCACCACGGCCTGATTTCAAAAAACTAAAAAGTTCTACCCCCGGCTCACCGCCGCTTTATCGCGCGATGAGTCGGGTTTCTGCACCCTGAATTCGGGGCGGGCAGGTGGCAGAAGCAAGAAAAAAAACGTCCCGGTAAACCGAGGAGACATTGAAATGACACAAACCCACGGCCGCAAGCACGCGGTCATTACGGTGGCGATCTGCTTTCTGATCGCTGTTATCGAAGGCATGGATATCCAGGCCGCTGGCATTGCCGTGAAAGGCGTGGCGGCAGAGTTCGGTCTGGATAAAACCTACCAAGGCTATTTTCTAAGCGCAGGCATTCTAGGGCTACTGCCCGGTTCGCTAATGGGCGGGCGCTGGGCAGATAAATACGGTCGCAAAGCCGTGTTGATTGCCTCGGTCGCCATCTTTGCCCTGTTTACCTTGTTCACCGCCTGGGTCAACAGCCTGGCCACCTTGTTGCTGGTGCGCTTTCTGGCCGGTGCTGGTTTGGGCGCAGCCATGCCCAATCTGATCACCTTGGCTGCCGAGTCCGTCAAACCCGAACACCGTGCCCGCGCCGTGGGCATGATGTATGCGGGCATGCCCGTTGGTGCAGCCATTTTGTCGCTGGTAGCCGCTTCCAACTTTGGCGAGAACTGGAAAAACATCTTCTACCTGGGTGGCTTGCTGCCTCTGCTGGTCATTCCCGTGATGGTGTGGCTGCTGCCTGAGTCACGCGAGTTTTTGCAAGCACGCCAGAATCGAACCATCGTACAAGGCCGCTTCCAGGACCTGTTCAGCAATGGTCTTGCCGCCCGTACCCTGCTCTTGTGGGTCAGCTATTTCTTCACATTGATGGTGGTGTATCTGATGCTGAGCTGGCTGCCCTCCCTGTTCCAGGAGCTGGGCTTTAGCCGTAAACAAGGCAGCACCGCCCAATTCTGGTTCATGGTCAGTGCAACCGTGGGCACCGTCTTGCTGGGCTATTTGACAGACCGCTGGCACAAGGCTTTGGTCATCGCCCTGATGTATGGCGGAATCCTGGCCGGTTTGCTCAGTTTGAACGGTGCTTCCGGGCTGGAGCAGATGTATTGGGCCGCCGCCTTGACTGGTGCTTTTGTGATCGGCTGCCAGGGTGTCTTGTATGCCTTTGGCGGCATCGTCTACCCCACTGCCGTGCGTGCCACGGGTGTTGGCACCGCCGCCGCAGTAGGCCGTATTGGCGCCACCCTGGGCCCCACCATTGCAGGCATGTTGCTTAGTCAGGGCTATGGCGCTGCTGGTGTAATCACCTCCGCCATCCCCTGCATTATTGTCTCGGCACTGTGCATGTTCCTGGTGGTACGTCAGATCAGTCAGGAGCAGACACAGGCATCCGGCACCTGCGCCCTGCCTGCAGCAGGGAAAGCCTAAAAGCAGAGCGGATTGCAGACCAACACCAAGCTGTGTGGTCCGCAGGGCAATCCTTCCATAAGCAGCCCTTGTGCTAAGGCTGCTGCCAACCAAGCGAAGGCACTAAAGACATGAGCCGCCCCCCAACGCCGAAGCCCGTATTCGACTTTGGGGGCGGCTCGAAATGGCACAGCCATCTTTTACAATGCCATGCCTGTTTTGCCCAAGCAGACTGATCGGCGGCCATCCCTGATAAGAATGAAAACAAGAATAAAGAATGACGGGATACAATGGCCGGCTGCTACTTTGACAGCATTTTTCTATAGCCTGGCCTAACCCTGCTGCGGGGAAACAAGAACAAGGCGCCAGGCCCAGCACGGAAACACGAGTGATGGACACAGTCATACTTCTTCTGATCGCCGCTATTGCCCTTCATTTTGTGCGGGCACGCTATCAACGCGGGCGCATTATCTTGCTGGGCCACCATCTGAGCAGCTTTCAGTTGGAACGCCACATGGAAACGCTGACAGAAGGCTATACCCGTGCGATTGGCGAACAGGATCTCTCGCGCCAACAGCAGGTTCTGGACATGTTTGCCCAGACTGAAAACGCCGTGGCTACCCAGATTCAATCCTTGGCCGATGCACTACAAAAAGAACCGGCAGAAAACACCCGTGTGGGCATGTTGCCTTTTTGTGTGCCTTACGCAGAACGAATCATCCCGTCCATGACGCGCGACTTTCGCCAGCTTTTGCAGATTCATGCCGCAGGTTTGCGCCATGTTGTCGACAATCCCGAGCAGTTGGACCCCAAAAGCCGTGCCTATCATTTGTCAGCCGAACTTTATCTGTTCCAACATAGCTGTCACTGGTTTTGCAAGTCCAAAACCGTGGCCGATGCACGCTTGCTAGCACGCCATAAAGTCACTCATCAAAAAGTGTTGGAGTCCGTGTCTGCCCAGACTCGCAGCGCCTATTTGCGCTGGCAGCAAGGCCAGGACAAGCAGTAAAAAAGGAGCCAGAACGGCTCCTTTTTTTATACATCACTATCATGACGACACCACCATCCGCACCGCAAAAGCCTCTGAAAAGTCTGGTATGAATTGTTCACGACTTTGCCGTTGGAACAGAACGACTGCTACGCCTGCACTTGCCCCCCAAAACAAAGCTGTGCAAGTGGCAAGAGCCAAACTTTAGCCCACATGGTTCGTTGAAAGGGCAAAGTCGGTTTCTTGATTTGCCTGCTCGTCACATCACACTCCTTATTCATCCATAATTAATTCCGGCCTATATGCAAATCGGCTTGAAATAAATTTTAAGAGTGTGAATTCTTTATTTATCTCAGACTATTCTTAGTTTTACTTTTCAACGACTTATATACAATCACACCTTACATGGGTTAATTGTCAATAACTGCAAAGTCACCCCAAACACCTCTTGACATGCGATTAATTAAAAAACCAACCCAGCCAATCAATTAATTTCATTTTTAAGAATAGTCCTAAATCTTTTCACCGATTGATTTCCTAAACTTCAATTGTGCTCTAAACCAAGCACATACCTGGGAACCTTCGAGCGCCCCAAGGCGTACAACAAGGTTGCTTCGTTTGTCCAACAACCGGAAGTCAAATCAATCATGAAAAAGATCCTTTTAGGCCTCACCATCCTTTCCGCTTTCGCCGCTGCCGGTGCTCAAGCCGAACCTGTTCTTGGTGCTCGTGGCAACATCAGCTTTATCGGTAGCATCAACGCTGACAGCTGCACCGTGCGCACCCCTGGTGCATCCAGCTCCGGCGCCAACATGCTGGTAGACATGGGCCCCGTCTCGGCCAAGACTCTGGGTACCGAAGCCGTACCTGCCACCTCCGAAGGCGGCCTGACCTCCATCGCCAAGAACATCGACATGCAAGTTGAATGTGCCAGCGGTACGAAAGTTGAACTGAAACTGGCCCCTACCACTACCTCCGGCAAGGGTATTGCAGTGACTGGCGGTGCACAAAACGTGCAGATCATGTTGCTTAGCAACGAAAACGTTCTGGACTTTACCGCCGGCTCCGCCAAGCTGGAAGCTCCTTACGTTAACGGTTCCATCAACATCCCTCTGACCGCGTACTACACCCGTAAAGCCGGTACTGAAGTTGCTGATGTCGTTGGCGGCCAAGCCAATGCCACCGTCGCTTACGAGCTGTCTTACGAATAAGACTGCCTAAGCTGCTGGCAAAGGGATTTCCCCTTGCCAGCACCCACCCTCAAGGAGAATGAACCATGTCTATCTCAACGTTCAAGAAACTGGCTTTTGGATGTCTAACCCTTGGCGCTGCGCTGTTAAGCAGCCATGCACAGGCATCAATCTCCTTGAGTGGTACCCGCCTGATCCTGCCCGAAAAACAACAAGAAGCGTCCATCGTAGTTCGCAACGAAAATTCGCCTGTACTGATTCAGTCCTGGTTAGAAACGAATACCGACCACGATCAAGCGGAACTACCTTTTGCTATCACACCCGCACTGGTCAAAGTTGCCCCGAACGCACAGCAGGTGATGCGTGTGCTTTACGCCGGTGGTGAGCAAGGTCTGCCCCGCGACCGTGAAACCGTACTGTGGCTGAACGTTCAAGAAATTCCACAGCAAGGCCCTGGCGACAATCAACTGCAGATTGCCATCCGCCAACGCATCAAATTATTTTTCCGCCCTGACGGCCTGCCCGGTTCGGCAGAGCAGGCCCCCGCTCAATTGCAGTGGTCTGTGGTGAACAGTCAGGGCAAACCCATGCTGGAGGTGCACAACCCCAGCGCCTACCACGTATCCATGTCCACCCTGAGCACCGCCAAAGGTCAGGAAATGGAAGACCCCGGCATGATTGCCCCTGGCCAGACTCGTCTCTTGCCACTGGGCCGCTCGGGTGCCCAGGACACCTTGCGGTTTCGGGCCATCAGCGACTATGGCAGTGCCGACCCTTATGAAGTTCGCCTGAACGGGCAGAACAAAGTTCAGGGCCGCGCCTTAAATCCGGACGCACCATAAAACGGCGGCCTAGACCGCCCAGCCTCCCCCGCCTCACGTCTGACCCTTTCGGCTACTGGCTCCCAGCCAGTAGCAGGAGCCCTTGCACGTCTTCGAATCGTCCAACACGCCCCCTTGGGTGCAGAGTCATGTCCAAAAAAAATCGCCTGTCCTGCCATCGCATTCGCCCCGTCAACCGCCAACCTCAGGCTACGTTGCGTCTTGCTTTGTTGCCCTGCCTGGTCATCATGGCCTGCGCAACCCAGGCCCAGACAGACTCCTCCATCCGCATTCCTGCTCCTGAAGACACCAAGGCAGAATCCGTTCAAGTTGCCGCTCTGGATACAACAGACTCCATCGGCTTTAACATGGCCTTCCTGCAAGGCAATGCCTCCACAGCCGATCTGCGCACCTTGCTCTCCAACAGCAACGTCCCTGAAGGCGTGCAGCGCGTAGACTTGTATGTCAACCAGCAACGCACTGGGCGGCGCGACATCACCTTCAAACGCAACCCACGCACGGATGACAACGAACCCTGCTTTAACCAGGAGATGCTGGAACAAGCCGGTGTTGACCTGAGCAAACTGCCTACCCCTGTGCCGGCCGAGGCAAGCTGCCTGCGTTTGCCAGAGATCGTGCCTGAAGCCACTGCAACCTATGAAAGTAGCCAATTACGTCTGCTGCTGAACATTCCACAGATTTACATGAATCCCAGCAGACGCGGTTATGTCGACCCTTCTCTGTGGGACTCGGGCCAGACGGCTGCTTTTGTGAACTACGGCGTAAACGTGCGCCGGGATCAAAGCAAAGGTATGTCCGCTACCAATGACCTCAGCGCAGACCTGCGCATGGGCGTGAATATTGGCCCCTGGCGTATACGCAACAACTCCTACTACAGCTCGGGCACCAACCGTTCCAGCACCTTTACCAGTCAGAACACCTATGCTCAGCGCGACATCGTCGCCCTGAAAAGCCAATTGGTGGCTGGGCAGACCTATACACGCTCCCCACTGTTTAACAGCGTGCGCTTTATGGGTGTACAAATGCACTCGGACGAGGCCATGCGTCCCGACAGCGAGCAAGGCTACGCACCCGTGATCCGTGGCACGGCCGAGAGCAATGCCACAGTGGAAGTGCGCCAGAACGGCTATGTGATCTACACCACCAACGTGGCACCCGGCCCTTTTGCGATCAGCGACCTGTCTCCTTCAGGCTCGAACGGTGATCTGGAAATCACTATTATCGAAGCCGATGGTTCGCGCCGCATCTTGCGCCAAGCCTTTTCCGCTCCGCCCCTGATGGTGCGCGAGGGCCGCCTGAGCTATGACATTGCGGCTGGCCAGCTACGCCTGAACGAAGACATGCAAGAGCGCCCCAATTTTGTTAGCGGCTCCATGCTATATGGCGTCAGCGCCAATACGACGCTGGCCGCCGGGGTACAGGCGTCCAAAAACTTCAGCGCCTACTCCCTGGGCGTAGGCATGAATACCCAGTTAGGTGCAGTGTCACTGGATGCAACCCGTTCCACCAGCCGTGTCCAAGGCCAGCAATCCCAGGGCACCAGCGTGAACTTGCGTTACAACAAATTCCTCGAAACCACTGGCTCGAACGTGTCCGTCACCATGCGTCACGACCTGAGCCGTGGCTATCGCACCCTGTCCGATCATGTGCAGGCAACACAAGCACCTGCTCACCTGCGCATGCCTGGGTCACACAACTCTCGCCAGCGTATTGATGCCAACATCAGCCAGCCCTTAGGCGGTGGCAATCTCTACCTGAACGCCTCCTATAACAAACATTGGGAGAACACTTCCTCCAACAGCCTGTCGGTGGGCTACAGCAACCATATCGGCAAGGTGAACTACAACCTGGCCTACACCCGCACCCGGAATTTGCACTCCTCCTTTAGCCCCACGCGCTCCCATGACAATGCCATCATGCTGACGCTGAGCATGCCCTTGGGCAGCGGCTCCCATGCTCCACAAAGCTTTACTAGCATCAATCACGACAATAATGGCAACTCGGTCCAAGCCGGTGCCAGTGGCTTGCTACCTACCGACCGTGAGATCAGCTACGCTGTCGCAGGTGGACGCACCGTTGCCGGCGAAAGCAATGCATCGGTCAACGTCGGCACGACCACTTCTTTTGCCCGTATGAATGCTGGTTACTCCTATGGCAACCGTCACAACTCCGGCAACTTCTCGGCCAACGGTTCAATAGTGGCGCACGGTGGCGGCGTCAACCTGGGTCAGGCGCTGGGCGAGACCTTCATGCTGGCCAAAGTAGAACCCGCCGTAGCCGGTGTCGGAATCTCCAGCCATGTCGGTGTCGAAACAGGCTCAAATGGCTACGCCATCATCCCGCATGCCACGCCGTACCGCGGCAATCACGTCAGTCTGGATACACGCCACGCTCCCAAAAACGCCGAATTCGACAACGCCGTACAGCAGATTGTCCCGACGCGTGGTGCTGTTGCACTGGCAACTTTCAAGGCCGAGGTGGGCTACCGCGTGCAGTTTGAACTACATGACGAACAAGGAGTCGCCCTGCCCTTTGGCGCCATGGTGCGCAATGCCGCCGGCGAACAACTGGGTATGACAGATCCACGAGGCCGAGTCTTGACCATGGTGTCCCCCGAGCAAATGCGTGGTCACCTGGACATTAGCCGTAACGGTCAGTTGTGCCGCGCTCGCTACGAGCTGTCCGAGAACACAGACGAACTGAACTATCAACTGGTCCGCCTGAACTGTGTCCACCGCGATCCTGACCCTATCCTTCCCGGCAATCTGGCCAAGCAAGGCAAGGCCCAAGACAGCGCAGCATGAGCAAGCCCAGCCACCCATCAAGCCACGGCCCTATGCGTGAGAACCTGCCCCCCATGCAGGTTCCACGTTTTCCCAGTGTTTTGTTGGCAGCCCTGTCTTTGATTCTGATTCTATGCGCATCACTAGGGACAGGCGCCTATTTGTACTCGTCTGCCACACACCTGATTTCCGAGTATCGCCGTCAACTCAACAGCGCCGCAGACCATGCTCAGCTCTTCTTTGACCAGCGCGAGGTTCTCTTGCGTGCTGTGGCCGCCAGCGCAGTTTCCCCAGACTCGTTGACCTTGTCGGCCAATAGCGGCAATCTGCAAGCCATTGACACACCAGACAATGGCGCGCTTGATCACTACACCTTGCTGCTGACGCGCCGCCACTGGAACGCCATCCATCGCACTGGCAAGCTGCGTTACATCAAGCTGAATCCTGCCCAGGATTTTCGTCTGGAGCAACATGGCCAGAATCTGAGGTGGGAGCAGCACATCGATGCCTTGGCCACGCGCTTGAGTACGATCAATCAAGAACCCCATGCCCGTCAGGTTACCGTGGTCTGGCTGCATCATGATGATGCTCCTTCCTCGCGGCTGGTGGCCTATACACCGATTGATCGAGAAAACCGGCTGGGGGCCTGGCTGGGTCTGGAACTACGAGACATAGATCAAGCCCTGACCTTATCCGCTCCCCCGCCCGGAACCGAACACATCCTGTTCGATATACGCGGTCAAGCCGTCTTGTACAGTAGCGCCCCACCTGATCCGTCTGAATTGCGCTGGCTACAGCAAGACTATTTTGGCTTTGATGGCAAAGCCTGGCCAGAACATATCATTCTGAGCAAATCCATTGGCAGCGGGGGTTTGCGAGTGCTCTACGCCCTGCCCACTCAGCGATTGCTGCACGATGGTCGCGGCGCCCTGATCACCGCCTTATTGACCCTTACCATCTTTACCACCATTGTTCTGGTCGGGGCTTGCCTGATCCGACGCCGTTTGCTGCTGCCTGCCCGCCAGCAACAGCAAAGCCTGGTCGATAGCGTGTCCTTGAATCGCAAGCTGATTGCCATGGCCCCTGTCGGCCTGACCCTGGTCGATGCCCAGGGCCAGGTGATCTTTCAAGAGAACCTGCAAGCACGAACCTGGATGCAAGGTGACCATCAATGGCGCTCGCGGCTGCCAGAAGAGCATGAGCAAAGCGCCTGCTCCGACATCACCCTGAAGGATGGTCGTAGTGTGCGTGTGCATGCCATCAGCCTGAACTACCGTGGCAAGCGGGCAGCATTGTGTTCAATCATCGACATCACGACCGAGAAAGCAGAAGAGGCGGCCCTGCGTCATTCCCGCCAATTGGCTGAAAATGCCAATATCGCCAAGACCCAGTTCCTGACCACGATGAGCCATGAAATCCGCACGCCTCTGTACGGCATTCTGGGAACACTGGAACTGCTATCGCTTTCCGAGAAACATCAGCACCCTTCGCCCTACATGGACACCTTGCGCCGCTCGGCCGAAACCCTGTTCCGGGTGGTGGGCGCATCGCTGGATCTGTCACGCATTGAAGCTGGCCACGTTTCCCTTGAACCGCGCGAATTTACACCACAAGAGCAGATTGATGACGTGATTGCCGCCTTTGCGGCCACAGCGCAAAACAAGGGCTTGCTGCTGTATTCAGTGACTCCGGTACGGGCCTTGACCACCACCATTGGCGATTCCTTGAAAATCCGCCAAATTCTGAGCAACCTGGTCAGCAATGCGATCAAGTTCACCACCTCCGGCCATGTTGTACTGCGCCTGCATACCGAACCCCAGCCCGGTAATCGTCTGGCTCTGCGCTTTCAGGTAACGGACTCGGGCCAGGGCATCAGCGCGGATATGCTGCCCAAGCTGTTTTTGCCGTATTTCAGTGCCCACAAAAGCGGCATCAACCAGCAACCGGGTACCGGTCTGGGTTTGCCGATTTGCCAGCGCCTGGCCAGTTTGATGGGTGGCTCCCTGTCTGTGGTCAGCGAACCCGGACTGGGCACCAGCATTAGCTTTGAGGTGGTTTTACCGGTAGCCACCCCATCGGCAACCCCGCCGGCACCCAAGTCCAAACTGGCGTTCCAGCCTGTGTATGTCGCCGGGGACATCCCTGAAATCGTCTCCAATGTCAGCAAATGGCTGCGCCACTGGGGGGCCTATGCCTTGCCTTATACCGGACAGCCCGCCAAACCCGGCTCCGTTCTAGTCCACAGTTGGCCATCTTTTGCCACCAGCACACCTGAATGGACAGGCCGCCAGGTGATGGTTCAAACCCATGCTCAGACTACTGCTATACAAGCAGACAATCCAGACCATTTCTACACCGCCTCAAGCGCGATGGAACACGTCACGCAGGCGGTGCAACTGGCTCAATCTCTGGCCTGCCCGTCTCAACGAGCCGGGCAAGATATTGGCCCTTCCATGCGCTCACAACATGTGCTGGTTGTTGACGATAATCCGGTGAACCAGCAGATTCTTCAGGAGCAGTTAAGCGTATTGGGCTGCACTACCCACCTGGAAGCCAGTGGCGAAGCGGCCTTGGAACTGACAGACAAAAACCGCTTTGATATTGTCTTTACCGACCTGTTCATGCCCGGCATGGATGGCTACGGCCTGGCCCGCGCCCTGCGGGCAGAAGGCTACCAGGGACGCATTATTGGCATTACGGCCAATGCCATTTTGGACAAAGACAAAGAATGGTCCACCGCAGGCATGGATGCCCTGCTGATCAAGCCTTTGCCGATGGCGGCCTTGCGCGCCAGCCTACAAGCTCCGACACCCTAAGTTTGCCTCACCATCTACGGCTCCCGCGTCGCCATCACGACGCTGGACGGTATGATATGGCAGGACTTGCCCCACACGGCGCCCCCACGGAGAACCATGGCCAACTCACCCTTTAATCGTATGACGCGACGCTCGCGCGGACACACACGGCTGCTGCTGGGCGTTATTCCTGTCTCATTCATGTTGCTCGGCGCGCTGGTCGTAGGCGGTCAACACTTTTTCAGCAATGAACGCCACCGCCTGGCGTCCGACTTCAACGTGACCTTGGCCTACATACAGGAGCAAGAACGATTTTTGGCTCAGCTCAAGGCCGATGCAGCCAAGTTGCAGGCCGGGCCACAACCCGAGCCCCCACCCGTAGAAAGCAGCCATGCCGTCAGCATCTGGCGCCCCACCGCCAGCGTGTCTTTTTCCATGATTTGCGAGCAGCATTGCCGTGCATCCAAACAGGACTACGGCACGCTAGGTGCCGATCTGGCCGATAGTTTTGCCTCCTTCTGGGCCCGGTCCTATTTCCCATCCGGTTACTTGTTCCTGTTTCATCCCGACATGGAAGACAGTTTGAGCATTCCGGAGCTGGAGTCTTCCCGCACCGATACGGTCCTGCCCATTGCCTCGCACAAAGAAGCACGCCAACACATTCAGCCACCCGGCGAACTGGCCTCCAGTCCATCTGCCGTGAAATGGGTTTCCTTACCCGAACACCCTCTGCACATGCTGGGCATCATTCCGATCTCCCTGCCTGGCCTGCCCCTGCCCGGTGCGAACCCCTCTCTGTTTCAGGCAATGAGTCTGTTCGACAAGGGCCGACTGCGCGAGTTCTTCAATCAATCCGAAGCCCCACTGGGCTATCGCTTCTGGCTGCACCATGCTGCACAAGGCCTGTTAATCGGGGAAAACAACTCCCCCGCCCTAGAACAAGATGGCTTTACCATCAGCCTGCAGGGATTGGCCTTCCAGATGAGCGATCCCTCGGGAACCTGGACGGGCCGCTATCTGATCAGCCCCAGACAACTGCTAAACAGCACCTGGGTACCATTGGGCACTGTGGTGTTCTTATTATTAAGCCTACTGGGCGGCCTGGCCTATGCCCGCTGGTATGGACGCCAAGTGGTAGAGCCAGCCCGTCAGGCACAGCGCGCTTTGCTGGAAAGCCAGGACTTTAATCGCAATCTTATTGATACCTCACCGGCGGCCCTGTGCGTGATCAGCAAGGACAAGCGACAGATTATTTTCGGCAATGCTCAGGCGCTGGAGTGGCTGGAGCTGGATGCAGGCGACACCTTACCCGAGCAATCTCCCCTGTCCCTGGCTTTGAACGAACTGCAACAACAAGGACCGGATGCGAACGAAGGCAAAGTGGACTTGCCCGATGGTCGCAGTCTGCACTTGGCCTGCGCGCCCAGTCGCTACCATGAGCAAGACGTCTTGCTATGCGTTCTGATGGATTTGACGGCCCAAGAGGAAATCCAGCGGGAACTAGAACGTGCTCGCGCCGCGGCAGACGAAGCCAGCACCGCCAAGTCCTCGTTCCTGGCCACCATGAGCCATGAAATTCGCACGCCTTTGTACGGAGTCCTGGGCTCTTTGGAGTTGCTGTCCATGACCGAGCTGGATGGCCAGCAGCATCAGCAAGTGGACCGAATACAGGGGGCCTCGCGCCAACTGCTGCAAATCATCAGCGACATTCTGGATATCAGCCGAATTGAAGCAGGCCAAACGCATGTGCAGTCCGTGCCGCTGGATCCCATCGCCCTGGTACAAGACTGCACCGCCACCTACACCGCTATGGCCCAGCAAAAAAACCTGCTGTTGTTCTGTCACGTGGACCCGAACGTACCACGCAGCGTATTAGGCGACCCGCTGCATATACGCCAGATTCTGAGCAATCTGATCAGCAACGCCATCAAGTTCACCCAGGCGGGCCACATTATTGTTCGATTGCGTCTGGAGCAGCTTACACAGGACAAAGCACAACTACTGTTTCAAGTAGCCGACAGCGGGGTGGGCATCGAGCACGAACGCCAGGACAAGCTGTTTACCCCCTTTTATGTGGCCCACTCAGGCGAGCACACGATACGCGGGGCGGGCCTAGGCTTGTCCATCTGCGCCCGTCTGATCGAACTGATGGACAGCCAGATTCAACTGACCAGTGAACCCGGTCTGGGGAGCAGTTTTTCTTTTATGCTGAACCTGGATATCGCACCCGCAGGCGATCAAACTCACCCTGCACCGGATCTGCAAGGCATGAAACTGCATATACGCACTCCCCATGCCGAGCTATCCGAGTCAATTTGCGTCTGGCTCAATCGCTGGAATGCCCAAGCCCAGGCCATGCTGCCCAGCTATCCGCTGACCGGTAAAACCGAAGATATCTTGCTCGATGTGATGATGCCCAACAGCAATCCGGCGCCCCACTGGCCAGGCCCTTATATCAGCATTTCTGCACGCGACGGCAGCGCCACCTTGCCCGAGGCCGACGGCACCAACCCGGAAAGCATTGCCCTTGCGCTGGAGCGTTGGCAGACACAACAACACGCCCCCTCCGAACAAAAAACGGTAGTCACCAAGACGGTCATCACGCCCCCGAGCCGCCCCGGTCCGCATGTGTTGATCGCAGAAGACAACCCGATCAACCAGGTCACCTTGCGTGAACAGTTGGAGCGTTTGGGCTGCCAGGTCACCCTGGCCCAGGACGGCGAAGAAGCACTGAGCTTGTGGGATGGCCATAGCCACGATCTGCTGCTGACTGACGTCAATATGCCTAATATGACCGGTTACGAACTGGCCCGACGCTTACGCGCTCAAGGCATGAACGCCCCCATTGTTGGTATTACCGCCAACGCCATGCGCGACGAAGCCCAGCGTTGCACACAGAGTGGCATGAACGCCTGCCTGGTCAAACCCATGAATCTGGCCACCTTGGGAAATTTGCTGGAATCCTTGATCCGCTCACCCATACCGCAGCGTTACAAGAAGATTTTTCGCAGCACCATGAGCAAGGATCTGGAGGCCTTGGAACACGCCCTGAAAGAAAAAAACGCGACCCAAAGCCAAGCCATTTTGCACCGTATCGCTGGCGCGCTAGTCATGATGGGTTTGCAGGAAATCGCAGACAAAGTGAAAGAACTGGAACAGAATTTCAGGCAAAATACTCAACAAACCGACACACATGTTCAAACAGCCATCGCCGTGTGCAATGCACTACGCGACCTGATCGAACAAGCTTAGCAAAACAAGCAAGGAACCCCGGTATGCCCGCGATTCAAAAACTGCGCGTCATCATTGCTGACGATCACCCATTAATCCTGATGGGTATACGCGAGCTGCTGGGACGCGATATCAACCTGAGTGTCGATGCCGTGGCGGCCAGCCCCTCAGAGCTGGTCGAGCATCTGCAAAAAAGCCAGCCCGATGCCATCATTACCGATTATTCCATGCCCGGCGATGAGCAATATGGCGATGGAATGCGCTTCATTTCTTATCTGCGACGCCGCTTTCCTGAGGTCAAGCTGATAGTACTGACCATGGTGTCCAACCCCATGATTATTTCTTCTTTGTACGACGCTGGCGTACAAGGGGTTGTCCTCAAACAAGACGAGCTGTCTGAAGTCCTGGTCGCCCTGCATTTGCTGCGCCAGGGCGTAAAGTACTACCCGGCCAATTTCAAACAAGACACACCCAAAGAGGTGCTGGAAAGCTCGGTACCCGATCGTCTGGCATCCCTGAGCCCTCGGGAGTTTGAAGTACTGCGCCTGTTTGCCATGGGAGACTCCATCAGCAGCATTGCAGAACAATTAAATCGCAGTATCAAAACCATCAGCGCACAAAAAGCATCCGCCATGCGCAAGTTGAATGTAAACAACAACCAGGCCCTGATTGCGTTCTGTACTCAAAACAACCTGTTTACCTAGACGGCCCAACGCTGCCGAATCCACATATCCAGTTCAAAGGCCGGAGCGGGCTTGGCAAATAAATAGCCTTGGGCATAATCACAACCCATTTGCTGCAACAGCTCCAGATCTGCCTGAGCTTCCACGCCTTCCGCCGTCACGCACATACCACGCTCCTTGGCGCTAGCAATCCAATCCAACACCTGCACGGCTTGCTGGCGATCGGCAGACAGGCCATGCACAAAACGCCGATCCAGCTTCAGTTCCGAAAACGGCGCACCAACCAGCCGCTCCATCGAACTGTACTGCACGCCTGCATCATCCTGGGCCAACCCAAAACCCATTGCCACCAAACGACAAGCCCCCATAAACAAGGCACAGGGCGTCTTGGTATCCGAGTTCTCCAGCAACTCAAAAGTAATGTCCTCGGCCCGACCCTGCTTGGCTTGCACACAAGCCATCAAGCGATCTGGCAAACCAGCATCATTGAGCAAATGCGTAGGCAAGTTTACCGACACGGGCATCACCATACCTTGGCGCCGCCAGTAAGCCTGCAGACCCAGCACCTCTTGCAAAATATGCATCAACAAGGCCTCGTCCAGACCGTGCTCGCTGAACCAGGGTAAAAATACATGGGGCGACAACAAGCCCAGCTGTGGATGACGCCAACGGGCCAAGGCTTCCAGCGCCACCAGCTTCTGAGAGCGTACCGCCACCTTGGGCTGCAGCCATGCCTGAATCTGGTCCTTGTGCAAGGCGTCAAGCAAGACAGAGCGACTGATAATGGCGGCACCGGACTGATTGAGCGCCTCACGCTCCGGCACCCACAAAGCCGCATCCGAACGGACAGGACGCACAGGACGCGCCAGCTTCCGGGCAGGTCGATAAGTCAGACATCCGGACGGTACTTGAAACGTAGAAGGTGCAAACATGAAGAGCCCCGGCAACAAGAGATGTGCATCCCAAATCGCCTTGCGGTTCAGTTGCCATCATCGATGCTTTAAATCTTAAGATTCCAGCGGCTTGACGGGTCTAGGAATAATCCGAAAAAACGTGTCAGCTACAAAACAGTCTAGGAAAACCGGAGCCTCAGTTGATCTTTTGAACTGTCAATCAACAATAAAAAAAACCCTGTTCCAAACTAAAGGAACAGGGCTTTAAACGATACAGAACCGGCAAACGATACAAGAGGCTCAAACCATTGGGCCATTAGTCATACATAAAAGTGACCACTGCCTCTGCATTCATACTACCGGGTGTCACCGCCGTTTTAGTCACACCTGGCATCATTACATACTGAGCAGTAATTGGCATGTACATATCACTTGTAGTACTGGCGGATGGCCCCTCAACGACAGCCTGACGTTCTGGCAACGTTGAACCAACGGGAGCAGGCCCTAGCTTAATCGCTGTCTGGCTATCACGGTGATACAGCCGCACTCCTACTTCCGGGTGTGACGATGTGACATAAGCATTAGAAGCAGACGGTGCACGTGCGTCAGTAAAGAACGCTTTGATCGTCGTGCCCACTGGACACCGCTTGCCGATCAGATCAAAATTGTATTGCCCAGTAACTCCCTGGCTCCGCTGACTGCCTGCCGAAGCCAACTCAGAGGCCATTACAGGCGACATAGTGGCCACCACATTCAAATCGGCCGAGGCACAAGTCGGTACGGAGGGGCGTGGCAACTCAGGAACAGTCGTATCCTGGGACAACATTCCCAGTAAATCGAAGGAACCATCTCTGCACAAAGATCGGTTTCCTTGAAGAGGACCTCCAAATACCCGACCGTTACCAATTCCCGACCGTTTAAAATCCGGCTTTCCTCCCTGATATGCTTTGGCATCAATAACCACCACTTCGTACTGAAAGGTATAGGAAATACCAAAACTTGCAGGTGCAGATCCAACCAGCAAAGTGAACTCATGGGGGTTAGTTACCGTGGTCCCACTCGGAGCTTCATGACTAGGAACAAAATTGTAGCTCCCCTGAGCGTAATGCCCCATCCAGCGTATACGCACACCTACCCCAGGCATTTCGCGCATGGGGACCACCTCATCCGGATATAAAGCATCCGCTCCACCCCTCATTTCCACGTACGCCTTAGGTAGATTGGCTGGATAACTGAAAAGAAAAGTGGTAGAGGCAGTGGCAAGAATCTGTCTATTGTAGACCTCACCCTTGATTGGGTAAGTGACCCAATTATATATATGCCCGCCGCTTGCCCTGTAGCATTGTGACGTCTGGGCATATACGTTGGGATTTATAAAAAACATAAGAACAAAAAAACACATGAAGATAATTTCATTCATGTTTCTATTTAATTTTTTCGTCATTTTTATTCACCTATTGCCGGTACTTGATCATTTAACCATTCACAAGAAAGCATATAAATAAGACTATTCTTATAAGTTCTCTTGTGCCCCTTCATGTACTTATTGGCAGGGCACGACAGATAAACTCCAATGACTTCCTGCTGTTGCATACACCGGGCACACGTCGTCGCCTACAGCACTGGAAAACCCTAGTATTTTTCAGAAGGCATATTTTGTAGATTAAATAAGCAGACATCTTCGTCTGCCAAAACAGATGCATGCGCTGCCAAAGTTGCCAGCGACATGCAGGCAATAAAGCCTCACTCCCTGACACCAGGGGTGGGGCTTTTTTTGTGCGCGCGATTGATGCATGCCTGTTTTATGACCACCACAAGGAGAAGACAAATGACGGTAAGTGTGAAAGACGCCTTGGCCGCAAAAGGGATACATCCCAGCCCCCAGCATCTGGAGAAGCTGGAGGTCAAATGGCGCGAGATCCAGGCCATGAAAGGCAATCTGGAAGGCATTGCCATTGACGATGCAGACGTCGCCATCAAACACCTGGCCGGAGGAGACCACCATGAATAAAGACCTACTTGAACTGAGCGTTATCGACCTGGCCGACAAGCTGCGCAGCAAAGCCGTCTCTCCCGTTGAAGTGACCGACAACCTGCTGGCCTATATCGAGCAATCCAACAAGCAAACCAACGCCTATATTTCCGTTACCGCTGAGCAGGCCCGCAAAAGCGCCAAACAAGCGGAACAGGACATCATGGCCGGAAAGTACAAAGGCGTTTTCCACGGTGTTCCGCTAGCCCTGAAAGACAATATTTACTTTGCGAACGAGGTCACCACCATGGCCTCCAAAATCCACAAGGACTTTGTCTCCAAAGACGACGCCACCGTGGCTACCAAGCTGCGCGATGCCGGGGTGATCTTCACCGGCAAGCTGAACATGCACGAATACGCCTGGGGCATCGACAACAACAACCCGCACTTTGGTGCCGTCCATAATCCCTGGAATGCCGACCGCGTCCCCGGTGGCTCCAGCGGTGGCTCGGGTGCGGCCGTGGCCTCCCACAGCTCCTACAACACCCTGGGCACCGACACCGCCGGTTCCATTCGTATCCCATCGGCTGCATGCGGCATCGTCGGCCTGAAACCCACCCATGGCCGCGTCAGCAAATTCGGCGTCTACCCCCTGGCCTGGACCCTGGACCACGTAGGCCCCATGTCCAAAACCGTCGCTGACGCCGCCGCCATGCTGGAAGTAATTGCTGGTTTTGATGGCCGCGACCCCACGTGCGCCAAGGTCCCGGTCGGCTCCTACCTGAACGCGCTCAATGGGAATATCAAAGGACTGCGCATTGGCATCATCGAAGACTATTTCTTCAAGAACGTAGACGCCGGTATCGAAAAAGTGATCCGTGACCGCCTGGCCGACCTGGAAAAACAAGGGGCCAAAGTCATCCCGCTGAACGTCCCCGCCCTGCGCTACTCCGAATGGGCCGAACTGGCAGTCAGCCTGACCGAAGCCGCCACCATCCACCACCAGGACCTGATCAAGCGCCCCGAGGATTTTGGCGGCGACATCCGCTTTCTGTTTGAACTGGGCGAACTGTTCAGCGGCATCGACTACCTGCAAGCCCAGCAAGTACGCCGTGCGTTGAAACAGCAATTTACCGCCACCTTCAACGACGTAGACGTCATCATTGCCCCCACCCTGCCTTGCCAGGTACCCAATATCGGCACCGATACCGTCAATATCAACGGCAAAACCCTGGACTTCATCGATGAAGGCATCCGCTTTACCGGCCCCAGCAACCTGACCGGCCTACCCGCCATCACCGTACCCGCCGGTATATCTGAGGGCATGCCCGTGGGCCTGCAAATCATCGGCCCCGCCTTTGAAGAAGCCCGCATTCTGAACGTCGCCTACGCCGTGGAAAACATGAAACCACTGGCAGGACACCAGCCCGTCCTGAAACCGTAAGCTCAACAAAGCACCACAGGAACAAGCCCCTGTCCGCCAACCGCAGACAAGGGCTTTCTTTAGTAAAGCGACTAAAAGACGCAATCTGTTTAGCTTGGACCCAGCTAGCGAAAACAACAAAAATACGACTCTGAGCTATCTTCGTCTTTCAGCACCCCAAGCTGGACGCCAAACACGTCGGGCTACTCCTTGTCGGCTCAGTCACTTAAGTGGACTCAGACCGTTTGATCCCACCCGAACTGGCCCGATACCCCCGCATCCGACCAAGCCAGGCAAAGACAAAGCATCCACCACCAGTTCAAAGCCAAAGCCAAAGCCAAAGCCAAAGCCAAAGCCATCAAAATCGTAAACACAGAGGGACTCTATTTTCTTTCAATAAGCCATTCGGGTTCGCCCCAGGGCTGAGCGGCGAGTCAGAGTTCTTGCCGCGGGCGATTGCGGGATACGGGGTACAAGCGCCCTTCTGTTCGTGCCCGACGCTTGTGATGTGTACGGGGGACACATCACCGGGCAAGTTAAGGGCGCGCCCGTATCCTGCAATTGCCAAGGGGACCGACGCGCAGCGTCGGCAAGGACTCAGCCGCTCAGCCCTGGGGCGAACCCGAATGGCGTCTTTCAGAACGAGCCCCCCTGCTACCAACCCGAGGCACTTCAGACAAGAAAACAATCTAAACGAAGTCAAACAGCGCAGGCATTACACCCACCCCAAACAAGGCATTACCTCCTGCGTCAAATGCGCCACATTCAGGCGCATCCTGTCCCTGAAATCCTTGTCTACAGCAAACGAGGCCCCCGGCATCAGCAAGATCCCCTGCTGTTCCAGCCTCTCTATATAAGCCGTCAAATCCGGCATATCCGGGTGCCCAACCCACAAAAACATCCCGCCCTGCGCTGGAACCTCAAACACCCAGCCATATTCCGTCAACGCCTTTTGTGCAATGTGCTGATGCGTCATCAACTGCCGCTGAATTGCCTGCGTATGTTTCGCATAGGTGCCATCGGCCAAAATGGTATTGACGAAACGCTCACAAAACCCCGGCACAGCCACACTGGTCAACAGCTTCAAACGAATCAAAGGGTCGAGCAACGACGTCCCACAGGCGATATAGCCAATCCGCAAAGAGGCCGACAAGGACTTGGAAAAACTGCCTATATAAACCACATGCTCCAAATCTCCCAGCCCCGCAAAAGTCTGCCGCACACCGGGGAAGAAATCCCCATACACATCATCCTCGACAATCAGGAAATCGTGCTCCGCCGCCAGCTTGACCACGGCAAAAGCCACCTTGGGACTTAAGCCCGCCCCAGTCGGATTATGAAAGGTACTATTGCAGAAAAACGCCCGTACCTTGTGCGCCTGCAGAATCTGCTCCAAAGCCGCCACATCCGGTCCATCGGCCAGGCGCGGCACACCGACAGGCACACCCCCACACAAGCGGATCAGCTTGATCAGGTTGCTGCTACAAGGCTCATCCACCAGAACATAATCACCCTGACGAATCACTATTCGCGCGATCAGATCCAACGCTTGCGTCGCACCTAAGGTCGTCACAATTTGCTGGGGGGACACCTCAATCAAGGTCGATTGCCGCAACAGCATGGACAACTGCTTGCGCAGCGGCAGATAGCCCTGAATATCTCCATACTCCACCAGACCACTGCGCCCCGAGCGCGCCGTCTTGCGTATAGCCTTGGCCAAGGCATCCGTATCCCTCCACGGTACAGGCAACCAACCACAACCCAACTTGCACTGCTCGGGCTTGGCCTGCAAGATCTTGAGCAAAGGGTCCCGTGCCGCTTCACAAGGGGACAGAGGCAAATGCTCTCCCAAACCAGACCAGCGAGCCACAAAATAACCGCGACCTTGCAAGGCCTCCAGCATCCCCTGGCCAACCAGACGGGTGTAGGCACTGACCACGGTGTGATGGCTCAGGTTTTCTGTCGCCATCATCTTGCGGATGGACGGCAACGGCTGCCCCACCGCCCATTCACCCTGAACAATCGCTTCCTTCAGACGCTCATAAAAATCCATGCTGCCTGCCTCTTAACACTGTTAGAAAAAATTAACTAACAGTTTTCAGGATAGTACACCCACTGTTCGAGACAAGCGCATCGTGAACATACAAAATGGTCCCCACCGTTTTCACGCACTCAGCCACCGTTGGAGCCGAGACAGTCGTTCCCCTTGAAAGGTCTATCTATCACCGCGCAGCACCATGACATCCACTCATCTTCCATCTCGAACCTACCTGTATTTCCTGGCCCAATCCATCAACCTGACTACTGCCGTCATGTCCGTCACCATGGCAGCACTGGTCGGCGGCAGTCTGGCGCCCGAAGCCTGGCTATCGACCGTGCCTTACGGTTTTCAGTTCCTGTTTGTGATGCTGTTTACCCTGCCTGCGTCCAAGCTGATGGCCGCCATAGGCCGAAAAAAATCCTTTCTGCTGGCCTGTCTGCCCTTGGCCGCCTCTGGCGTGGTCGGTTACTGGGCAATTGAAATGAAGCAGTTTTCCTGGCTGGTGGCCTCACATGCCCTACTGGGTATTTATATTGCCTTTGCCAACTTCAACCGCTTTGCCGCCACCGACGGGCTTAGCGCCGCGTTAAAACCGCGAGCCATTTCCTTGGTCGTAGCCGGAGGGGTGATTGCCGCCGTATCGGGCCCTTTGCTGATACGGGGTTTGAAAACCAGCAGCTTTGGGCCCGAATTTGCCGCCTGCTATGCCGCTTTCACCGTGTTGGCCGTCGTCTCATTCATTCTGAATCTTTGCATCAAACCCATACAGCCTGCTCAACAGGCTGCACGCAAACCAGGCAACCGTGGCCAGACCTTAAACCTGGTACTGCATAACAAGACACTGGCCATCGCCATTTGCATCGCCGCGATTGGCTACGGCATCATGAACCTGCTGATGATTCAGGCCTCCATGCACATGTCCCACCTGCATGTACATTTTTCAGATATCAGCACCGCGATTCAATGGCATGTACTGGCCATGTTCGCCCCTTCTTTCTTTACCGGCTTTCTGATTCAAAAGTTTGGTTTGAAAACCATTGCCATTACCGGCATTTTACTTTTGCTCTTGAGCAGCCTGATCAACATCGTGGGCCACAGCTATACGACGCTCAGCCTTTCCTTATTGATTCTAGGCTTAGGCTGGAACTTTACTTATGTGGGTGGCAGCGCCTTGCTGACACAGGCCCTGGAAGGCAAACCGCACTCTCTGGAAGTACAGGGTGTGAATGATCTGGGGGTTTCCATCTGCGCCACACTGGGGGCCTTCGCTCCGGCCTTTCTGTTCAGCTTTGCTGGCTGGGGCGGCACCAATATTCTGTCCGCCATTATCTGCCTGGTGCTATTGCTGCTGTCCCTACTCTATATCCAGCCCACAACGACAAACACCAAGCCTTAGAACCGGGTCTGCCAAGATCACAACAGACTCGCCGTTATCGATGAAATCGCCGCTGACCTGTATGGAAAGCGGCGATTTTTTTGCCTGCATCAATAATCGAAAGCCATGAAAATCAGATAGTTCTTACTTCGCAAGCTGAATCTGCATGTTCCAATTTCATGCACACAACACGCTAATGCAAACTGCCTCTATTCAAACGGACCATCGCCTAAACAGGCGCCAGGCCCACCATTTTCTCGGTTTGCAGCACGGCTCGAATTCAATGCTCGCCCCTCAAAAAACGGAATAAAGATAGTCGAACATCTCGAGGAATTTATGCGATTTACCTTTCCCGGTGCGGCCATTGTGGCCGCCTTTATTTTATCTGCTTGCCAAGCCACCACCCCTACCCACACGACTGAAGCGCCCACTGCCTCCAGCCAGGACGATAAATGCTATCAAGAATTCGCCGCGCTAAAAGATCTGGATCCGCTTGCCTACGAAAAATACCGACAGCAAATGCAAACTATTGACGAGAATTTTGGCGTTTACAAATCCAATGAAGCATTGATTGATGAAAACGCCTCTGAAGTCATGCTGACCGAAGTCAATAAGATGCTATCTCTGGTTTGTGTCCGGATTAATAACGCTGTCTATTCCAACATGATGGATCGCGTTCAAAGCCTGAACAAGCTATGAGAAAGTACATGAACGCAGCACTTTGCTGCAGTTTGCTGCTGTTTTACGAGGCGTCCCATTCGGTTGGCACTGGTCTTCTGGACCGCTTGGCCCATGAAAACATCATTGGCGATGGCCTTGCCCGCCCGCAAGGGGACGAGCACTCGGCACGAGCCAACGCCATCCCCGTCACACCGAACACCACAAACCAGGCCGAGCACCATGCCTTACTCAGAAACGAGCTGCATCAGGCCAACACACAACTGATCGCCTTACAACAACGCTTGTCAGATAGCGAAAACCTGAACAGCCAACTGCAACAACAGTTGCTGCAACTACACGCAGAGCCAGACGGCTCCATGATCTTGGCCCCCATTGCTCTCGATCAGGAACAGAACCTGGCGCGCATCAAGGATTTAAGTCAGCGCCTGGAACAAGAGCTGAACCAGAGACATGCCCTGGAATCAGAGCTGGAGAACTTGCAAAAAGCCCGGGACCACGACCTGCCCAATGGCCTGTCACAAGACAGCAGGCAGGCGACGATTGAAATAGCCTCTCTCAAGAAAGACATTGACGACCTGAAAGCAGCAAAGCAAGACTTGCAGCACCGGCTGGTCGCACAAGCACTGACCTCAAACCAGGCCAAACCCACTGGCGTGCCCAGGCGCATGATTGTAAATAATGCGGCATCAGCCGATGTTCGTCTTAGCTACGCCATCGGTACCTGGTATGCCGACAGTGCGCCACACGAGACACAGAAACTGGCCTCTATCGGCAAGAAGCTAGATTTACAAGCCTTCTCCCAAGGTTTTAGCGACAAGATAGACCAGCGCCTGCAATTGTCCTCCAGCATCATTTCCGTAGAACTGGCCAATGTCGACAAACTATTGGAACAGGCCATGCTGTCCAAGAACGAGAAACAGGCCCAATCGGTTCTGGCTGCAGCGGCGGCAGAAAAGGGGGCAGTCAAAATGCAGGATGGCACGGTTTACAAGATCTTGAACAAAGGCAAAGCACCCATGGTGACCGCCAGCAGCGACATCTTGTTTGAGCTGGACGAAGAGCTGGGAACAGGGGAAATACTGGCCGCCAGAGAAAGCAAAACCAGCCTGACTAAAGATTTGCCCCCCTTATTTCAAAGCATCGTCAAACAGCTAGGTATTGGCGGCTCTGCAAGAGTCCATATCCCCATCACCGAGGCTCATGCAGGCACCGGAGTGCCGCCCGGTTCGGTATCAATTACCACTATTAGGATCATCGGTGTGAAATAAGAAAAATGCCGATACTCGTATAAAAATCGAGTATCGGCATCTTGACTGGTTTAAGTCCCAAGCTACGGTGGCGGATTCATGCCTTCAAACGAAAAAAGAACTTCTACCATGATCGCTTACTTGGCGGTATACCCGCCATCGGCCACCATACACGCCCCCGTCATGAAACTGGCCCCGTCCGAGAGCAGGAAAGCAATCGCGTGGGCAATTTCATCGGCATGACCCAAACGGCCAATCGGATGTTGGTCCACGAGTGCTGCACGGGCGGCATCATCTAAACCCGACAGAATCGGCGTATCCACATAACCGGGGTGGATGGTGTTGATGCGTACACCTTTGGAGGAATACTCCAGCGCAGCCGAGCGGCTCAAGCCAATCACCCCGTGTTTGGCGGCGTTGTAGCCGGGCAAAGTGGGGTTGGCCACCAGCCCCATGATGGACGACATATTGACGATAGCGCCCCCGCCGGCAGCCAAAATGGCGGGGATCTGATAGCGCAGACCATAGGCCACGCCGTTCAGGTTGATGTCGATCAGGCGACGCCAGCCGTCCAGATCCATCTCGCCAGCCGGGCCGGAATCCCCGGCCACACCGGCGTTATTGACGGCAAAGTGCAAAGCACCGAAATGTTCAATAGCGCCATCAACAGCGGCTTTCAGCTGATCGGGCTGAGTCACGTCGGCCACGTTCGCCACCGCCTTGCCACCGGCCTGCTCAATTTCCTTGACCACGGCCTGGACCGCGTCGGCCTGTACATCAGACACCACAACCGACAGACCATTGGCCGCCAGCAGGCGGGCCGTTGCGGCACCGATACCCGAAGCGGCGCCCGTCACCAGAACAGAATGGCCGGAAAATGAGTACTTCATACTGACAACTCCTTCAAAAATTCACTGGAACCCAGTCTCAAGACTTGCGCTGACGAGTCCTGGATGCAGCACCCGTGCTGGCAGGCTTGGTGGCCGCCACCTTGCCTTGCCCGGATGCTGGCAAGGCAGGTGCTGACTTGACGGCTGGCTTTGTTGCCGTGCTGACCGGATCGGACTTGGCGTCTGCACTGACGGCCTTGGCAGGCACGCTGGCAGCAGGCTTGCTTGTGGTCTGTTCCGCAGGAAACAAAGACCCAGAAGCAGACGACGTAGCGGCGGGCTTAGTCGCTGAACCTGTCGCAGGCCGTGCTACTGAGCTCGTCGTTGCAGACGTAGAGGCTGGCGATTTGCTTGTCGCCGGAGCCGCCGAACTTGCAGCGCCCGATACTGGAGTCCCGGCAGCGCTAGTTGCTTTACCCGTTTCCTTGCTGGGTTCTACCGATTTGGCCTGAGGTTTAGCCACGGCATTACTCTTTGCTTTTGTAGCGGCACCGACCTTGGTCTCCCCTACGGAGCGAGAGACAGGCTTGTCAACAGCGGGCTTAGCCGCCGCGTGAGCCGGAATGCCTGCCGTGGTTTGGGCAAGCGGTTTTGTTGCTGGCTTGGCGGCTGCTTTCACTGGCGCTGTTGCAGCTGTTTTAGCGCTCGTACCTGTTGACGATGTGCCCGTCGATTTCGCAGCCGTTTTCCTTACTGGCTGGGCCGTCCTTGGCTTGGCGGACACAGGAGCAGCCGACTTCCTGGCCACTGCTGGCGTCGTTTTAGCAGCGGCTTTCGTTGTGACCTTGCTGGCCGTTTCGGCAACGGGTTTGTCGTCCGCACTGCTCGACTTCCCGCCCTGCTCTTGTTGTTTAGCCGCTGCCTCGAACAAGCCCAACACTTCTTCAGAGGCCTTGACCACCGCCTCGGGGGCGGCATCCTGCTCGTCAATCGCACTGATCAGTTTCTTGATCAGGGACGCTACCAGACGGATTTCCTCTGGCTTATGTTTGCTCAACAGATGCGGAATCGCTTCTACGGCCTTATGACCGTGGTGCGCCAGCACCAAGGCTTGCTCGCGAATCGCTGCGCGCATTTTTTCAATATCAACGTGGCCCGTATCGTACTGCTCGCGCAAGCGCATGGCGGCATGGTGATAACGCTCATCAACGCTGTGACGCTGTTTGGCAATATGGAACAAACCGCGCAGTGCCGCTTCCAGCAAACCGCCCTCGTTCAACAAACCGTCCAGCCTGTGCATTTGCTGACGCACAAATGCCAGATGCTCAGGCGAGCTGCCAGGATGCGGGCGTGCCGGTGCAGAATCACCCGGCGCATGCCCTGCCAAGGCCATCAGCAAAGGCGAACCATACACCGTGTCAAACCAGATCTGATAAATACTGTCGCGACGGTCGCGGTAATTATTCAAGACCCGTTCCATGGCTTGGGAGAAATTCTCTTGCGCCTCCAGAAACAGATTGTCTTTGTCGACAGTCTGACGCTGCTGGCTAATGTTCTCGGCCCATTGATGAATCGTAGCGGCCCAAGGATGGGTGCTGGTCCAGGATTCGTAGGACAGGCGCATGGGATGCAAGGTTTCCAGCAGTGCAGCGGTATAAGGCGTGGTCAAGGCTTTGACCCACGGCTGTAAAGTGCTCTTGTAGAAAGCCAAGTTGATTTCCGACAAGCGTGCGGCCGCTGCAAAGCGACGGTCTGACTCAGGGTCAGGTTGCACAATCTCGGCAATTTCAGCCAGATTGCTTTGACGCACCGACATCAGATACGGGTCGTTCAGCAAGGTGTCGTCGTCAGGTGTTTCCTCGACGGTGGCCCGATAAATACCAGCAGGCAGTAGATCAATTTGATCAATGGTGCTGGCAAACTTGCGGTGCTCTTTGCTGCCTACACTGCCCGACACAAAAATACCTAAATGCCCGATACGATCATGGGTCGTAAATACAATGGTCTGGTCGTGACTGCGTACATCATCGTCGTCCAGATACAGGTCGGTAATCCAGCCCAGGGCCTGTGCTGGTGGCGTGATGTTATCGCCAAAGGAGCTGAACACCACAATCGGTGAACGGATATTACGCAGATCAATACGGATGCCATCTGAAGTCAGTAACTGAGCCGTAGACAGCTTGTTGCCGATGAACAGATTGTCCACGATGTACTGCATTTCCACATCGTTCAGAAAGACATAACCGCCCCAGTACTTCTCGAAGCCGATGTAGCGTTCGGCCTCAGTGTCTGCCTTGGCGTACACGTTGTACTGCTTGGTCCACAAGGTATTGGCAGGGTCCAGGTTCTCGAAGTTCTTGACCAGCCACGCGCCATCAAAACGGCCATTGCCCAGATCGCTGGTCATGGCGGTCAACCAGCTCCCCCCCAGCAAGCCTCCGGCATAACGCATGGGGTTGCGACCGGCCCAGTAGGACAGGGGCGCGCCGGCCAGAATCAGCGGGCCAAACAGCTCCGGCCAGACAGCAGCAGCCATCATGACCTGCCAGCCTGCCTGACAATTGCCGATCACTACCGGCTTGCCCTGACTTTCCGGATGCAGTTCAGCCGCTTTGCTGACAAAGGCGGCATGAGCACGCATCACGTCCTCGACCGTCTGGCCGGGAACAGGGTCAGGTAAAAAACCGACGAAATAGCAAGGGTGCCCGGCTTGCAGCGCGGCACCGATTTCACTGTCGGACTTAAAGCCACCGATGCCCGGCCCATGCCCGGCCCGGGGGTCTACCACCAGGAAAGGACGTTTGCTGGGATCGGTAGGCTGATCATCCGGTGCCAGAATGCGCACCATCAGATAGTTAACGGGTCGGGGAAGAGTCAGACCCGACATGACCAGTTCAGCCGGGAAGTTCAACACATTGGGCACGTCAAGCTTGCGTTGGGTCTGGTACTGATCCCCGACCTGACGCTCGATGTCGGCATACAGAATGGTGCGCTGCCAGGCATCCACAAAGTACGAGGAGACGGTCTGACCCAGGTTCCAGGGATTCATCATCCAGGAGGACCAAGCCGTGCTGTCATCACGAGACTTATCTGTCATCATCTTCTCCCTTCAATCAGCTATCTGTTCAAGCGGCCTCAATAGCAATCGCTACGCCTTGACCACCGCCAATGCACAAGGTGGCCAGACCTTTCTGGGCACCACGGCGACGCATTTCATGAACCAGTGTCACCAGCACACGCGCGCCGGAGGCACCAATGGGGTGACCCAAAGCAATGGCACCGCCATTGACGTTGACCTTGTTCATATCCCACTGCAAGTCTTTGGCCACCGCCAGCGATTGAGCGGCAAAGGCTTCATTGGCTTCGATCAGGTCCAACTGATCCAGCTCCCAGCCCACCTTCTTCAAGACCTTGCGACTGGCCGACACAGGACCAATGCCCATGATGGCCGGGTCCACGCCAGTGCTGGCCCAACCACGAATCCAGGCCAGAACAGGCAGGCCCAATTCCTTGGCTTTTTCTGCGCTGGCCAGCAACAGCACGGCAGCACCATCGTTAATAGTGGATGCATTGCCTGCCGTCACCGTACCCTCTTTTTTGAAGGCGGGACGCAACTTGGCCAGGGACTCCAAGGTGGTTTGTGCACGAGGTTGCTCGTCAGCCTCGACACGAACGGGATCGCCTTTGCGCTGAGGAACCTCGATCGGGGTGATCTCGTCCTTGAAGCGTCCGGCTTCCATAGCGGCGACAGCTTTACGCTGGGATTCCACGGCAAACGCATCTTGCTGCTCACGGCTGATGCCGTAACGCTCGGCCAGATTCTCTGCGGTAATGCCCATGTGGTAATTGTGGAAGGCATCGGTCAGGCCATCACGCAGCAAGGTATCGTCCATCATGGCATGGCCCAGACCCAAGCCGGTACGCGCCTTGTGTACGACAAATGGGGCCAGGCTCATGCTCTCCTGGCCGCCTGCCAGCACCAGATCCGCATCACCCAGGGCGATGGCCTGCGCCGCCAGATTCACCGCTTTCAAGCCTGAACCGCACAGCTTGTTCAGAGACATCGAGGGGACTTCATACGGCAGGCCGGCGTTGACCGCTGCCTGACGGGCCGGATTCTGCCCTGCACCGGCGGTCAGAATCTGGCCCAATATGACTTCATCAATCTGCTCGGCTGCCACGCCTGTGCTCTGGAGCACAGCACGAATCAGTTGTGCGCTTAAATCATGAGCGGGCACCGTCGACAGCCCCCCTTGAAAGCGGCCGATGGGGCTGCGAGTTGCAGCAACAATCGCGATATCTTTGTGCATATCCATTCCTTTCGTAAGTCGCAGGCCCGACAAGCGGGCCCATCCAGGCTGCAGCCGAACAGGGTCGGGCTTAGTACATATGCTGGCCGCCATTCATGGCGACATTACTACCTGTCATAAATCCGGCTGCCTCGCTGGCAATAAAAGCCACCAAAGCGGCTATTTCCTCGGGCTGGCCCAAACGGCCCACCGGGATGCCCGCGATAATGCTGTTACGCACTTCCTCGGGCACCGCCATGACCATCTTTGTGGCCAGATAACCGGGAGAGACGGTATTGACCGTGACGCCCTTACGCGCCACTTCCTGAGCCAGCGCTTTGGTAAAACCGTGCATCCCTGCCTTGGCGGCCGAGTAGTTGGTTTGACCGAACTGCCCCTTGCTACCGTTAATGGAAGAGATATTGATCACCCGGCCCCAAGCACGCTCCAGCATGCCGTCGATAAAAGGCTTGGTCACGTTAAATACCGAGTCCAAATTGACACGCAGCACATCGTCCCACTTGTCTTTGCTGAGCTTGCGGAACGTACCGTCGCGTGTAATACCGGCGTTATTGATCAGGATGTCGACCTGCAGGCCATCCTTCTCAATGGCTTGCGCCATTTGCTGGCACGACTCGAAATCGGCCACGTCAACGTGATAGCCCTGAAATACATACCCTGCATCGGCCTGCTCTTTTAACCAGACCTGGGCATCGGCCTCACTACGTGAATGAGTCACCAGAACATGGTGGCCCGCATCATGCAGGGCACGGGCGATCTCTTGGCCCAGACCACCCATCCCTCCTGTCACCAACGCTGTGCGTTTAACCGTAGACATACCGCTTATGCTCCCTTTTTAGTGTCTGAGGCGCTGGCAGCCGTTGCCCAAGGTGCGCCCCACTGCTTGAAAATATCCATCACAGGCACCGCCGCGCTGGTATCGCTGACGATCGCCATCACCGACTTCTGCCACGCTTCCAGCGCTTGCTGCAAGCCGGACGTAAATTCAGTCTGGTTCTCGATCGCAAGCTGATTGATGGTCTGGCTGTCATTGACACCGTGCTGGAACAAACGCCAGAAGGTGTCGGCGGGCAAGGCGGCCAAGGACTGCCAATTGCCGGTTTGCAGCAAGCTCTCGATTTCAGCGGTGGTCTGCTCCATGCTGCGCAAATTGCTCTTCTGTACAGATTCCAGCCAGCGATGTCCTCCTTCCTGCAGCAGGCGAGTGATACGCAGTTGCAACTCAACATTGGCCTTGTACAGATCCAAGGGAAGTGTTTCCATGCTCATCGAAATCTCCTTAAAGGAAAAAAGTGCCCCGTAATGGGGCCCAGCCCATCAAGCCATCTGAGAGATGGTGTTACGAAAACGCCGCAGCGACAGAACAAACAAGGCCGTTCCGATCACCAGCAGGGCTAAAAAGGGTTGCCACACGGTTTCAAGACCGGCGCCACGAAACAAAATGGCTTGTCCCAGAGACACAAAATGCGTGGTGGGGGCCAGTTGCATCAGGTTTTGAACAATTTCAGGCATGCTTTCACGGGGAGTCCGTCCGCCCGAGAGCAAGTTCATAGGCAGCAAGGTCAGCATCAGGAGCAAGCCAAACTGCGGCATGCTGCGCGACAAAGTGGCCAGATAAATGCCCATGGAGGTCATGGCGAACAAACACAGCACAGTGCCGCACAAGAACAAAGGGATGGAGCCTTCAATCGGTACGCCCAGCAAGCCACGCACCACGAAGTTCAGGGACGCAGCGGTCGCAATCAGCACCACCAGCCCCATGGCCGTTACCTTGGACGCCATGATCTCGCCCGGAGTGACGGGCATCACCAGCAAGTGTTCAATGGTGCCGTGTTCGCGCTCACGAATCAGGGCAGCGCCAGTCAGAATGATGGACAGCATGGCGACCGAGTTGATGACCTCGGCAATACTGCCGAACCAGGCTTTTTCCAAGGTAGGGTTAAAGCGCACCCGCAAAGCCAGATCCACCGGCAGGGTGTCAACGCTGCGATATCGCCGCACGAACTCGTTGACCTCGCCCATCACCACCTGCTGGATGTAGTTATTGCCAGTAAAGGCCTGACTCATGCGGGTGGCATCAATGTTCAACTGCACCTCGGGGCTGCGTCCGGCCAGCACATCACGCTGAAAATTCGGCGGAATATTCAGCACAAAAGTAAAGGCCCCGGTATCCATGCCGGAGTCCATTTCGTCGTACTCGATCATGCGCGGGTGAATAAATTCCGGCGGATAGAAAGCCGACGTAATACGCGCGGATAAGGGGCTTTGGTCCTGATCCACAATCGCAATAGGCGCATTGTTCAAGGTTTCGGGCTGGGCCGTGGCCGAGGTGTAAATCGAGACCGAAAACACATACACGATGAGCAACAGCATCATGGGGTCGCGGGCCAGACTCCATAGTTCCTTGCGGCCCAGCAACAGCACATTCTTGAGTTTTCTCATCTCACTTCTCCTGCTTTTTCAGCAGCATGACCGCCGCACCCAGGACCACCGGAATCGCCAGCGCCAGGGCCAGCAAGGCGCCCTGCAAGTCCGAGAACGTCAGGGCCTTGTTAAATACCCCACGGCTGATGTTGAACATATGTGTCGCCGGGTAAATTTCGCCTGCCCAGCGACTGATTCCTTCCATGGAGGACACGGGATTGAGTAAACCCGATATCTGCACGGCGGGCAGCATGGTGCCGATCATGGCAAAGAACATGGCAGCGATCTGACTCTTGGTGACGGTGGATGCGACCAGGCCCATGCCGGTTGAAATCACGCAAAACATCAAGGTGGCCACGCTCAAAGTCAAAAAGCTGCCCTTGATAGGCACGTCGAACACCGTGATCGCCAACAGACACATGCACAAAAAATTGACCATCGCCAGGCCGATATAGGGAATCTGCTTGCCCAGCAAAAACTCCACTCGCGTCACCGGCGTGACGTACAGATTGATGATGGAACCCAGCTCCTTTTCGCGCACCACAGACAGCGCGGTCAGCATGGCGGGCAACATCAGCAAGAGCACCGGGATCACGGCCGGCACCATGGCGGGCAAGCTCTTGACGTCCGGGTTGTAGCGATAACGGTCCTGAATACTGGCGGGAACCACCAAGGCCCCTGCCCCCAGGCGTTCCTTGGCTTGTGTCACCAGCCATTGCTGGTGCATGGCTTTCACATACCCCTGGATGGTCTCGGCCCGGGTAGGCATGGAACCATCTACCCAGGCGGCAATTTCAGGCTTGCTGCCACGTAAAACATCACGCCCAAAACCGGGCGGGATTTCAATGGCCAGCGCAATCTTGCCACGCCGCATGCGGTCATCCAGATCCTGATAGTCCGTTAACGGGGGCTGTTCCAGAAAGTAGCGTGAACCGGACAGGTTCAAGGCATAGTTCTGGCTGATACTGGTTTGGTCACGGTCCAAGACGGCATAGCGCAAATCCTCTACATCCAGCGTAATACCAAAACCCATCACAAACAACAAAATCAAAGAACCGGCCAAGGCCAAGGTGGCGCGCACCGGGTCACGACGCAGTTCCAGGGCTTCACGCCAGGTATAACTCAACAGACGTTGCAGACTGAAGTGATCGCGCTTGTCGCTATGTTCCTGGGCTACGGTGACTTGCTCGGTAGCTGGCTCTACGTCAGCTTCCGGTCCACTGGCCTCCAGCAAATAGCCGATAAACGCTTCTTCCAGACTCGCTGCGTCCCGTTTTTTCACCAGATTGGCAGGGGTGTCACTATCGAGCACCTTACCGGCGTGCATCATGGACATGCGGTCGCACCGCTCGGCCTCGTTCATGAAGTGAGTCGAGATAAAAATCGTGACCTTGTCGCGACGCGACAGCTCAATCAACAAACGCCAGAAATTGTCGCGCGCGACCGGGTCCACCCCAGAGGTCGGTTCATCCAGAATCAGCAGTTCCGGCTTGTGCACCATGGCCACGGCCAAAGACAAACGCTGGCGCATACCCAAAGGAATTGCATCGGGCAGGCGGTCCAGAATCTGCCCCAGCTCGAAGCGCTCCACCATTTCGGCCACACGGCCATCCACCTCATCCTCGGGAACGTGGAACAACTGGGCGTGCAGCACCAGGTTTTGTCGAACCGTCAGCTCGCTGTACAGAGAGAAAGCCTGCGACATGTAACCCACACGACGACGGGTATCAATGTCTTTGGGGTTCACCTCGTGGCCGAACAGCCAGGCCTGACCTTCGGATGCAGGCAGCAAGCCGGTCAGCATCTTCATAGTGGTGGACTTGCCGCAACCATTCGATCCCAGAAAGCCAAAAATCTCGCCGCGTCGAATCCGAAAAGACACATTGTCCACGGCGGTAAAGTCGCCAAAGCGAATCGTCAGCCCCTCGGCTTCAATGGCAATATCGTCTGCGTCCACATCCAGCGGCGGGATTTCTACTGCTTTGTGTCCTTGGCGCTTGTCCTCGGGCAAGAGGCGGATAAAAGCCTGTTCCAGGCTTTGGCTTTCCGTGCGTTCCAGCAACTCTTTGGGTGAACCCGTTGCCAGAATCTGGCCATCATCCATGGCAACCAGCCAGTCAAACCGCTGGGCCTCGTCCATATAGGCCGTGGCCACAATCACGCTCATGCTGGGGCGCTCGATGCGAATACGCTCGATCAAATCCCAGAACTGCTTGCGGGCCAGCGGGTCCACACCAGTGGTAGGCTCGTCCAGCAGCAGGAAATCCGGGTCGTGAATCAAGGCGCAGCACAGACCCAGCTTTTGCTTCATACCGCCCGAAAGCTTGCCTGCAGGCCGGGTAAGAAAAGGATGTAGTCCGGTACTGCGCGTCAAATCGTCAATACGACGGCGCCGCTCGGCCGCATCGTGCCCAAACAAACGGCCAAAGAACTGCAGGTTTTCTTCCACTGACAAAGTGGGATACAAATTCTTGCCCAGACCTTGAGGCATGTAGGCAATGCGCGGGCAAATCTGGTCGCGATGACTTTTTTCCGCCATATCGCCACCCAGCACCTCAATATGGCCTTCCTGAATCATGCGGGCACCGGCCAGCAGGGACAGCAAGCTGGACTTGCCCACACCGTCAGGGCCAATCAGTCCGACCATGCAAGCAGCAGGAACATCCAGGCTTAACCGATCCAGTGCGAGCGTGTCACCATAACGCTGGCTGAGCCCAACAACGCGAGCAACAGTCGCCGCTTGCTGCTTGAGCATGGTTTACTCCGTCAAGGTAGAAGTCAGCGACTCAGGCCAGTTGGCATTAGGATCCAGCTTCACCCAGGCCACACCAGGCAAGCCAGTTTTAACTTGCTCCAGGTGCTTTTTCAGCAACTCGGGGGCAATCTGAGCCTTGACGCGGAACATCAATTTTTGACGCTCCGAGGCTGTTTCTACACTTTTTGGGGTGAATTGGGCCGAACTGGCTACAAAGGACACGGTAGCGGGAACCGGAATATCAGGGATGGCATCGAGCACGAGACGGACCTCTGTACCCAGAGCCACCCTGCCGGCCACTTCGCTGGGCAAGAAGAAAGTCATGTACACATCAGACAGGTCCAGCACGTTCAACACACGGCCACCGGCACCCAATACTTCACCGGGTTGAGCAACGCGAATTTGCACTCGTCCATCTCGGGGGCTGACCAGCTTGCTGTCACGCAAGTCGGCTTCAATACGGGCAACAGCCGCAGTGGCAGCTTCCACCGCCGACTGCGCACCAATCAACTGAGCTTTAGCGGCGTTAATGGCGGCTTGCGCTGCATTGGCCTGGGCCTTGGTGGCGGCAACGGCCGCCTGTGCACCACGCACACGCGCACGGTCATCATCCAGCTCCTGCGCGGAGGCAGCCCCTTCTTTGGCCAAGGTCGTGGAACGGGCCAGACGGCGCTGGGCCGCATCCAGCTCCGACTCACGTTGACCAATCAGGGCTTTGGCGGCGATAGCATCGCTTTCACGCAAGGCAACTTGCGCCTGAGAGGCCGCCACATTGTTTTCGGCCTGACGCAAACCAGCCACCGCTTCGTCACGAGCCGCTTCCAAACTGTCTTGCTGCATGATGGCCAGCACTTGGCCTTCCTTCACAAAGTCGCCCTCATGGGCAGCAATACTCTGGATACGTCCGGCAAACTTGGTAGAGATATCAATCTCGGTCGCTTCGATACGGCCATTACCACTGACAAAACCTTCTCCAGGGCCCGTATCGGACATTTTCTGCCATGCCCACCAGCCCAGGCCCAACACCCCGGCAACGATTAGGACAGGAACAAGATTTTTTTTCAACGAAGATGGTTTGCTCATAGCTGGCTCGAGGATGGATTCGATGGAGAGGAGTTATGGGTGTTGGTCAGGGGCTCGGCAGGGTCCAGCCCACCGCCCAAGGCGCTATACATGGCAATCTGGCTGGCCAGGAGCGCACGGCGCGTTTGCACCACTTGCTGCTCCACATCCAGCAGGTCGCGCTGCGCATCCAGCACTTCCAGATAGGCGGCTGAACCGTTGTCGTAACGCATCTGTGCCAGACGGGCGCGCTCGGTCTGAGCGCTACGGGCCACCAGTTGCACTTCCAGTTGCTGACTTAACCAACGACGCGTCGACAAAGCATCCGACACTTCACGGAAAGCGGTTTGAATCGCTTTCTCGTACTCGGCGATACGCATATCACGACGCACGTAAGAGACGTCCAGATTGGCGCTGCGACGGCCACCATCAAAGATAGGCAGGGAAATCGTGGGAGCGAACATCCAGGCTTTGCTGCCGGATTCAAACAAGCCATCCAACTCAGCGCTGGCTGTGCCGAAATTGCCGGTCAAGGCAATGCGCGGGAAAAAAGCAGCGCGGGCTGCACCAATATTGGCGTTGGCTGCCCGCAACTTATGTTCAGCCGCAATAATGTCGGGCCGCCAGATCATCAGGTCAGAAGGCAAACCGGGAGCCAGCTCGGCCAACATGAGCGTGTCATTTAAAGGCGTTCCCGTTAGAGGCACTCCCGGATCAGCACCCAGTAGTTGTTGCAAGGCATGCAATTGCACAGCACGTTGCTGCTCCAGTTGGGCCAGCATGGACTGGGCTTGCGTCAGCAAGGTTTGGACCTGAGTCACATCCAGCTTGGACGTTGCTCCTACCTCATAGCGGCGGGAGAAAATACGGTAGGACTCCTGACGCGTCTCCACACTTTTACGAGCGATCTGCACGCGCTCATCGAGCTCGCGCACCACAATATAGTTAATGGCCACTTGCGAGACCAAAGCCACATGCGCGGCTTGTCGGCCTGCCTCGGTAGCCAGCCAGCCCTGCAAGGCGGCATCTTCCAGACTACGTACACGCCCCCACAAATCCAGCTCCCAACTGGTCAAACCAACCTGGGCGCGGTAATCGCCGCCCGTCACGGCCTGGCCGCTCGGGTTCATATCGCCTGGCACACGCGAACGCGCAGTCTGACCACCCACGGTAAATTCAGGAAAGCGTTCGCTGCGCTGCAAATTCAGCATGGCGCGAGCCTCATCTACCCGTAGCACAGCCACGCGCATATCACGGTTATGGTTCAGTGCCGTCTCAATGAGCTTGCTCAGAATCGGATCTGTAAAGTATTGGCGCCAGCCCAGGTCACGCGCTCGCGCCGCATTTGCCTGCTCTGCAGACAAGTCCGAATAGGCTTGCGGAACGGGGGCGGCGGGCTGCTGGTAATCGGGTGCCATCGAGGAACAACCCGCTAAGGTCAGCAGCAAGGCAGCCAGCGCGAAATGAGGGCGACGCGCAGCACTTCGATACTTGATACTCAAATCAGAGATCTGTGGGGCCATGGGAAAACATGCCTAATGAGAAAAAGAAAACTGCCGTCCAGGCAAAACAGCACGTCAGCGATAGGTTTTGTCCCCATCGCCGACATAAAACAGCGCGAAAAGCTCAGCTCGAAAGAGAGCGTGTATGAGCTGACTGCTTACTTCACTAATACGTATTGACCGGGTGCCGGACCGACAGGTGGATAACCCTGTTTAGCTGCCCCCATTTGCGGTGGCTTCACATTCGCACCCGAACGGGTTTTCAGCCATTCAGCCCAGGCGAGCCACCAGGAGCCCTGATGGGAGGCGGCTTGGGCCTGCCAATCGTCCACCAAAATGGGCGCGGTGCCTGCTGCGCGGGTATGAGTCTGATATTTGCGACGCGGATGACCCGGTTCGCTGACAATTCCGGCGTTATGCCCGCCTGTGGTCAAGACAAAGGTGATCTCAGAAGGGACCAGATAATGCAGTTTATAAACAGAGCGCCAGGGTGCTACGTGATCGGAAACCGTACCGACGCAAAAAATAGGCAAATTAACTTGCGACAAAGAAACAATACGGCCTTGTACCGGATAACGGTTTTGACTTAAATCATTATTTAAATACATGCGGCGCAAATACTGCGAGTGCATGGTGGCTGGCATACGCGTGGCATCTGCATTCCAGGCCATCAAGTCACTCAAGGGGCGACGTTCGCCCAATAAATACTTACTCACCATGGGCGCCCACAGTAGATCAGCGGAACGCAGCATTTGAAAAGCAACTTCCATCTGATTGGCGCGTAAGTACCCTTCATCAGCCATCTGGGCTTCCAGCAGGCTGACCTGGCTCTCGTCAATAAACAGGGACAAATCGCCAGGCTCGGAAAAGTCGGTTTGGGCGGCAAAAAAAGTCAGGGAGGCAAGCCTGTCATCACCATCGCGTGCCATGGCAGCGGCCGCAATGGCCAGCAAGGTGCCACCCAGGCAATAGCCGGTCGCGTGGATTTTCTGGCCGGGAACAATGGCGTTGACCGCATCCAGGCTAGCCTTCCAGCCCAGGCCAATGTAGTCGTCCATCCCGAACGCATGATCTTGGGCAACGGGGTTTTTCCAGGATAAGCAAAACACGGTATGACCTTGATCCACCAGATATTTGATCAGGGAGTTGTGCTCGGACAGATCCAGAATGTAGTACTTCATGATCCAGGCCGGCACAATCAGCACCGGCTCTGGATGAACCTGTTTGGTCGTTGGCGCGTACTGGATCAGTTCAACCAGTTCATTACGCAATACAACTTTGCCCGGAGTGGCCGCCACATCCTTGCCAACCACGAAGTCTTGCGCACCTACGGGAGGCTCACCGGCGAACTGGGCTTGCATATCCTGCTGCCAGTTTGTCAGACCACGGCTAAAGTTATCTCCATGCTCTGCAAGGGTTTTGTCCCACACCTGCGGGTTCGTCCAGGCAAAGTTGCTGGGGCTGAGCATGTTCAACCATTGCTCGACACCAAAGGCAATTAGTTTTTGATGATGGGGCTCAACACCGGCCACACCTTCCGTGGCGCTTTGCCACCATTGCTGTTGCGCCTGATAGGTTTGTCGCAGCAAATTAAAAGGCCAGCGGTCCCAGGCAGGATCAGAAAAACGGCGGTCTGTGTAGGCTGGCGTGGGGGCTGGTTGAGCAGTTTGCAAGGACTGTTGGGCCGATGCAGCCAGCTCTTGGCTCCATTCGCGGAACAACTGTTCCCACTGTTTTTGGGCCAACTGCCGTAACTGCTCTTGTTTGCCGGGGCTAAGGGCCAGATGACGTATCCAGTCCATCCAGGCAAGAAATTGTGATTCGGGGGAGATGGAACTCCAGATACGAGCCCAGGCGGCTCGTGCGGATGCGTCTAACTGTTCAGCCTGATCATGGGACTGCCTGCTAACCATTGCCACTCCGCAAAAAGTACACAAAAAACAGATACGACTGCTTAGTCTTTTTAATAATACACCAGTTTACATCTAAACTTTTTGCATACAGGTCTTTTAACAAGAAGCTATAAAAAACCTTTGCGTTAGATCAAGTTCATGACAGATAAAAAACCGCCAACGTCAGCCCCATTTGTTGTTATACCGTGCTTGTTATGAAATAAGGAAATGAAAATCAGTAAAAAACAAATAAAACATTTTTAAAAAAGGTTTTTAAAAACAAAACGCTGCATTTCAGTTAAACCCGCGAACACCCAAACACAGAGCAGAACTATTATTTCTGCAACTATGTGACAAAACAAGCAAAACGTCACGTCTCATGGAACGTAGCTTGCCAGCGGTCTGAGAAAAGCAGCCTGATATACTGCAGGCCCCATATCTTGCCCATCCACACAGGATGACATGACAGACACACACCAAAATAAACTTCATAAAAACGAAAGCACAAACAAGCGACGTTACCTGCCCTCGGCCGAGCGTAAACGCGAAATCCTGAAAGCAGCTTTTGACGAATTTTCTCACCGGGGTTTTTTGGGAACCTCGCTCGAGCGCATTGCCGCCCGCGCTGGAATCTCCAAGTCCGGCATTTACGCGCACTACAACAGCAAAGATGACGTATTCGAGGACATGCTCCGCAGCACGCTGCTGCCCCCCGAAGGCAACACCTTTGAACTTTCCGATACCTGCGAGGCAGCCACCCTGTCCTGTCTCGTGGATGAGTATCTCAATCAACTCTATGAGCGCCTGTCCAATCCGGACGTGCAAGCCATGTTCAGGCTGCTAATGACCGAAAGCGGTCGTGTCCCCGATCTGGCCCAGTATTGGGGCCAACAACTCTTGGACCAGAACTACACGGCCAACCAGGCTTTTTTTCAGTTGGGTATCCAACGAGGGCTTATCCGCCCCGATGTCAGCTCCTCAGACTACCTCCAGGCGGCCTCCCCTTCCCTGATGTGGTTAATGGTTTTGCTGGTTTTAGGCCCGCAACACTCGCCTGTACCCTTTGAAGAAGTCCGCCTCCTGCACAAACGCTTATTAATAGAGCGCCTGCAACCCGTGTCTGCCTGAGCACGCCCCCTTGAAATCAGGCAATCAAGCTCAATGGCATTGGCAAGCAGGCTTGATTGGCATGCAAGGCCTCTTATGTTGTAGGCCATAAGCCTCATCAAGCCTGACGTATAAGCGCAGCCGAGCTGCGCGCTACACTTGTGGCCACCAATTATTCCCTTGAACCGCAACTACTCGTATAATTGTCGGTTGCAGTCCATTTCCAATGGGTTCCCTCACCCCATCCACCAAAAAGGTCCAGACATGACTCTGCCTACCGTGCCGTCTTCACGGCTGTCGTTCTACTTGCGACTTCTCATTGCCTTTCACATTTTTATTGTGATTGCCAGCAATTATCTGGTTCAACTTCCCATTGAATTGTTCGGCTTCCATAGCACGTGGGGAGCCTTCAGCTTTCCCTTTGTTTTTCTGGCTACCGACCTGACCGTCCGTTTGATGGGCAAGTCCGAAGCACGCCGTGTGATTACCCGCGCCATGTTTCCGGCCCTCATCGCCTCTTATGTCGTCTCCGTGCTCTTTCATGAAGGCCAATTCAATGGCCTGCAGGCACTGGGCGAATTCAACAGCTTTGTGTTTCGTATTGCCTTGGCCAGCTTTGCCGCCTACGTCTTAGGGCAATTGCTGGATGTACAGGTCTTTGACCGCATCCGTCGCGACTACAAACAGTGGTGGCTTGCTCCAGCCGCTGCTTCGGTCTTCGGGCAGGCACTGGATACGCTGGCCTTTTTCGGTATCGCCTTCTGGCATAGCAGCAATCCTTTCATGGCCGAACACTGGGGCGAGATTGCCATCGTCGATTACGTCATCAAGCTGGGCGTCAGCCTGCTGCTGTTTGTACCTATGTATGGCGTGCTGCTCAATTCCCTGATCAGCACCATGAAGCGCCGCGCCCTAAGCATCGCGCAGGCCAAAGCATGAAGCCGCACACTCCACACCGCCGGGCCCTGGTTTTGTTTTCAGGCGGACAGGATTCGGCTACCTGCCTGGCCTGGGCTCTGGACCGCTTTGCCTTTGTGGAAACCGTGGGCTTTGACTACGGCCAGCGCAACCATGCGGAATTGCAGTGCCGTCAGACACTAAAAGACAAACTGTGCCAACGGTTCCCGCATTGGGCAGAGCGCCTGGGGCAAGACCATGTGCTCGATGCCCATGTTCTGGCTCAGATAGGTGGCAGCGCCATGACCGAATCCATGACGATCGCCATGCAGGAAGACGGTCTGCCCAATACCTTTGTGCCCGGTCGAAATCTGCTGTTCTTTACTCTGGCTGGTGCCCTGGCCTACCGCAGGGGCCTGGATACGCTGGTAGGCGGCATGTCGGAAACCGATTATTCGGGCTACCCGGATTGCCGCGACAACACATTGAAAGCGCTGCAAGTGGCATTGAGCCTGGGAATCGAGCGCCCACTGACCGTGGAAACACCATTGATGTGGCTGGACAAGGCCGACACCTGGGAATTGGCCCACCAGCTTGGCTCGGATGCTTTGGTACAACTGATTCGGGAAGACAGCCACACCTGCTACCAGAACAATCGGGAAACGCTGCATGACTGGGGATATGGCTGCGGGCAATGCCCGGCTTGTGAACTGCGGGCCAAAGGGTATGCCGACTGGCGGATACAAGACAGAACCGCAAGGCGCTCATGAGCTAAACGGATGACTGAATGGCCACTACCACCTATACCTCAAGCCTCAACATAAAAGGTGGTGGGTAAAGCCGCTTCATGTCCCAAGCAACATGCCTAAAGATAAGCCCAGTCATGCTAATGACTGGGCTTTTTCATTGAATTACAACTGCGCCGGTTCTGTCTGCACTTGATACACCGGATAGCTTCGACACAAGGTCACGATTTTTTCACGGATCTCGTGCTTGATCGTATCCAGCGTGCCTGCCTCATAGGCATCGAGCACATCGCACAAGTAGTGTGCCAACTGCTCGCAATCGGCCACGGTAAAGCCGCGCGTGGTCACAGCGGGGGTTCCGATCCGGATGCCTGAGGTCACCATGGGCGAACGCGGATCATTGGGCACCGAGTTCTTGTTCACTGTAATGTAGGCATCTGCCAAGGCATCGCTGGCCTCTTGACCGGTGTAAGGTTTGGCCGACAAGTTAATCAGCATCATGTGATTATCCGTACCGCCTGAAACGATATTATGGCCGCGCTGCATCAGTACCGCTGCCATGGCGCGGGCATTACGCACCACATTTTGCTGATAAGTCCGGAACTCGGGCTGCAGGGCTTCTTTGAACGCGACCGCTTTGGCTGCAATCAAGTGCATCAAGGGGCCCCCTTGCACGCCAGGAAACACAGCCGAGTTCAGGCGTTTGTACAAATCCTCGCTCTGCCCTTTAGCCATGATCACACCACCACGTGGGCCACGCAGGGTTTTATGGGTCGTACTGGTCACCACATGCGCGTATGGCAGAGGGCTGGGGTACTCACCTGCCGCCACCAGACCCGCCACGTGGGCCATATCCACCCAGAACCAGGCACCCACCTTGTCGGCGATCTGGCGCATGCGGGCCCAGTCCTTCACACGCGAATACGCGGAAAAGCCACCAATCAGCATTTTGGGCTTGGTCTCGATAGCAATGCGCTCCATTTCGTCGTAATCGATCAGCCCGGTTTGGATATCAACTCCGTAAGGAACAATATTGTAAAGACGGCCGGAAATATTGATCGGGTTGCCGTGTGTCAGGTGCCCGCCTTGGGCCAGGTTCATTCCCATGACCGTATCGCCTGGTTTGAGCAAGGCCAGGAACACAGCGGTATTGGCTTGCGCTCCGGCATGAGGCTGTACGTTGGCGTAGTCACAATCGAAGACGGCTTTCAGGCGCTCGATTGCCAGACGTTCAGCCACGTCCACAAACTCGCAACCGGCGTAGTAACGCTTGTCCGGGTAGCCCTCGGCATATTTATTGGTAAACACGGAGTTCTGAACCTGCATAACCAGGGGACTGGCATAGTTTTCCGAAGCAATCAGTTCTACGTGATCTTCCTGGCGGCTTTCTTCGCCTTGGATGGCCTGGGCCAATTCCTTGTCAAAATCGGACAGGCTGAGAGTGTTGTCGTACATCGCTTTTCCTTAAAAAAATTCTATCCACGTTGCGGCCACTTGCCTGGCCACTTTGCAAAGCAGGCCCACGCCCTAACCGTGCGTGCGCTCGAACTCACGCATGAACGCTCCCAGCGCCTGTACCGCGTCCAAGGTGACGGCGTTGTAGATGCTGGCGCGCAAGCCTCCTGTTGATTGATGGCCCTTCAAACCGTGAAAACCATTTTTCTGGGCTTCTTTCACAAACAAATCTTCCAAATTAGTTTCAGCAATATGAAATGGCACATTATTGATGGATCGATCGTCAGGCCAAACGCCATTGGTATAAAAACCATTGCTTTTATCAATGACGCCATAGAGATGTTGTGCTTTTTTCTTATTTATTTCATACAACACGTCTATTCCACCTACTCGCTCAATCCACTCCAGAGTCAAACCCAAGACATACCAGGAAAATGTAGAAGGGGTATTGAGCAAGGATTGCTTTTTTGCCTGAATGGAAAAATCCAACACCTGTGGCGTACTCGCTAAAGGCTTGTCTAAAATAGCAGGATTGAGCAATACCATTGTCACACCAGCGATTCCCATATTTTTCTGGGCCGAAGCGTAAATCAAATCGTGAGCCGAGATGTCAAGCGGTTTTGACATCAAGCTGGAGCAAGCATCGCATACCAATGGAATAGATGAAACGGGTGGTTTTGAAAATTGCAAGCCCTGTGCGGTTTCATTCTCTGTGTAATGCAAGTACGCTGCATCCAGATTAATATTAGATTCATTAATTTCCGGAATACGATCAAATCCAGTTTCATAAGAACTCGCTATGATTCTTACTTCCCCATATTGCCTAGCAGCATTGGCGGCTTGTTCCGACCATAACCCTGTATGTATATAGTCTGCTGTTTTTTTTTGATGAAACAAGTTCATCGGGATTTGAGAGAACTGCAGATACGACCCCCCTTGCAGGAGCAAGACGTGATAGTCCGATGGCACAGCCAGAACACGACGTACAGCGGTGTCAGTACGATGGGCAAAATCCATGAAAGGCTGGGAACGATGACTGATTTCCATCACAGAGACCCCTGTGCCGGCAAAATCAAGCAGCTCATCTCGTACTTGCAATAGAACATCCATCGGCAAGGCGCTGGGCCCTGCGCTGAAATTAAAGGGTCGGGACATACTTGTTGAGATCCTGTACAAACCTGAACGCCGAAACAGGCCCCCCCTATTTCGGCAATGACAATCAAGTCTACGAGCACAATGGTCTGACTAGTCAGACCATTAATATTCCCTGGAGCAGACCGCATGACGCGTTCGTTTGAACTGGATACCTTGAAGATGCGTCTTAACGATGACGAACTTCAATCCCTGGATCTCCATCAGCGCATCCAGCGTGCCTTGCGGGCATTGATTCTGGATGGCGCGCTGGGCCCCGGGGTCAAGCTGCCTGCTACACGCTCCCTGGCCAAGTCCCTGAGCATGGCCCGCGATACCGTTGAAAACGCCTATGTTCAGCTCCATCGCGACGGCTTTATCGTGCGTCGTGAAGGCTCGGGCAGCTATGTTTCCGAATCAGTAGGCACCGAGCTGCGTGGCAGCGCCTACCGTCGTATCAAAGCTCAAGATCTGAAACGCAGTGTGATGGAACCGGGCACCGGTTTAAGCCGTCGCGGTCGCGCCGTGTTTGAAAGCGGCGGCATTGCTGATCAACAAACTATCAAAGCCTTTGCCACCGGCTTGCCGGAAACCCGCAACTTCCCCACCGATGTCTGGGAGCGCCTGCAACGTCAGGCCATGAAAGACTATCGGGCCAACATCCTGCTGCACGGTGACCCGCAAGGCACCGAGTCCCTGCGTAAAGCGATTGCCGTCTACCTGAATCTGGAGCGTGGCGCCAAAGTCTCGGCCGACCAGATTCTGATTCTGAGCAGCACACGCCAAGCCTTATTTCTGTGCGCGCAATTACTGGTCGATGCCGGCAAGCCCATTCTGGTTGAAAACCCCGGCTACTTCGGCGCCCGTAAAGCATTTGAAGCGGCCGAGGCCCGTGTGGTGCCCATTGGCGTGGACAGACAAGGGCTGCGCACCGATTTGCTCAATGAGGACCGAAGCGGCGCGAACTGTATTTATGTGACACCCTCGCACCAGTACCCCACCGGGGCCACCATGTCACTGGAACGCCGTCTGGAACTCATCCACTGGGCGGCAGAAAATGGCCGCTGGATTATGGAAGACGACTACGACAGCGAGTTTCATTACGACGGGCTGCCCACCGCATGCGTGCAGGGTCTGGATAAATACCAGCGCACGATTTACTTAGGCACCTTCAGCAAAACCCTGTATCCGGGCCTGCGCATGGGCTATATGGCGCTGCCGCCCGAACTGGTCAAACCCTTTACCCAGGCACGCAGCATCATGGACGGCCACACACCGCAAATCCTGCAGCTGACGCTGGCCCGCTTTATGGAAGACGGACACTACAACTCTCATATTCGCGCCATGCGCAAGTTGTACGCAGGACGACGGGAAATCATGCTGGAAGCCATCGAGCAGCACTTGCAAGGCATTGTTCGTGCTGCCCGACCCGAAGGTGGTTTGCAGATTCCCTGCTTTCTGGAGCCGGGCTGGTCAGAGGAGCACACCTTGCGCCGCGCCTTAAGTGCCGGGGTTCAACTGCCAGGTTTGAGCCGTCTGTACATTGGTGAGGAAAAACAACAGGGCTGGTTACTGGGCTATGCGTCTCTGACCGCTTATGAAATCGAGTCAGCCATGTTGCGTCTGGCCAACGCCCTACGTCAGGGCAAAGGCTAAAGGAGCCGGGTATCAGTACATCAAGGGGTATCGTCGATTCAGGTCGGCGACCCCTTCCAGAATGGCATTTTCGGTACGTGGGTTGCGTGAGCCACTACGCACACCGCCCAGCAAAGCCAGAATCATGTCGCCAATTTCTTTGAAATCATCCTCACCTAAACCACGAGTGGTACAAGCAGCACTACCTACGCGCACGCCCGAATACGCCGCATTGTCTTGCTCATAAGGCACCCGGTGTTTGCTCAAACTAATGCCTAGCTGAGCCAGCACCCGCTCCACCAAAGGGCCAGACAAATCCCAGGGGCGCAGGTCCACCACACCAAAATGACAGTCTGTTCCCCCCGACACCACCGTCAACCCGCCCTCGGACAAGCGGCGGCACAAGCTGCGAGCGTTATTGATGACGGACTGGGCGTAGGCTTTATAGGACGGGCTCATCGCCTCACCCAAAGCCACCGCCTTGGCAGCCATAATGTTCAGCAAGGGTCCGCCTTGCAAGCCTGGATACACGGCCTGGCTCAAGCGCTCGGCCAACTTGGGTTCATTGCTCAGGATAATGCCGCCACGCGGACCCCGTAATGTGCCGTGTGTGGAAAAAGTAGTGACGTGTGCATGTTTGACCGGCGAGTCCATCAAACCCGCTGCGACCAGGCCCGCACTATGCGCCAAATCCACCATCAGATAGGCATTGACCTCGTTAGCGATATCTCTGAATTGGGCAAAGTTCGGGGTTCGTGCATAAGACGAGCCCCCGGCAATTATCAGCCTTGGACGCTCCTTGTGCGCCAGGGCACGCACTTCATCCATATCCACCCACTGGGTCTGACGATCTACTCCATACGAACAGGTCTGAAACCAACGGCCCGATACATTGAAATGCGAACCATGGCTAAGATGGCCACCCGCGCTTTGATCCAGCGCCAAAATAGTATCCCCAGGTGAGAGCAAGGCCAGGTATACCGCCAGATTGGCCTGGCTGCCTGAGTGCGCCTGCACATTGGCATAGGATGCCCCAAAGACCGCTTTGGCCCGTTCGATAGCCAGCTCTTCAGTCTGATCCGCTTGTTCGCACCCGCCGTAGATCCGCTGTCCTGGATAGCCCTGCGCCTGCTTGTTGCTAAGCAAGGAGCCTTGCACATCCAAAACGGCTCGACTCAGGTAGTTCTCGGAAGCGATCAATTCAATGGTGTGTTGTTGCCGACCCCGCTCGGCTTCGATGATGTCCCAAAGATTGCGATCACTTTGCTGTAGAAATTGCGAACCCACCAGAGGCTGGTGGGGGGTGTCGCCACCGGCAAGACTCTTCATGGGAGTTCCTGTTCAAAGATTGGCTACTTTTACAACCGTGGCTGCTTTTCAGGCACGAGAGAAAAACTCAACCCTGGCCTGATGGCTCCAAGGGCGAAAGATACACATCCTATTCTGTTTATCAAGTTATTAAGCAGTCCAATAAAATTTTATTCACCAGACCACTTTTTATTATTGTTATTTAAATAAACATTTAAAGCATAAATAATTAAAAACCCTCTGAAACACAGCCAGAAAGCCAATCCCGATCATTCTTATCAAGAATTAAAACGGGATTTTATTTTCTGCTTTTAAGTGGTCTGTTAAATGATCTTGAAATGGTCTGTCATTTATTGTCATAGGATCATTAGAATGCAGCCAACGAATACTCAACAGCCATACTTCTATTCGCTCAAACAGATTATCACTCTTTTTAATCTGCAAACGACAGAAACATCCCCAGTTCCCCACAACCACAGGAAACGCCATTGCTTTAACGGCAGTTCAACCATGCTGATCCCCAAGACTTGAGAGACTCGATGACGGGTTTTTTTGGGCCTTGCTCATAAGGACCGGCAAATCCTTTTAAGCCTGCGGATTTCCATTTGGAAATAGAGATAGGCGAAATACAGAAACGACCTGTTCATTTCGAACAGATCGCAATCAACAGCAAGGAAGTTTGAAATGACAATCAAAAGCTACGAAACTGATGACGCCGTACGTAATATGCTGCAAAAGCTGTCTGTACTTTGGAAAAACCGGGCCGCTGTCAATCAGGAACTGCCGGACTACAACAATCTGGCGTTCGACCCCAGCAAGGCGGATTTCAGCGAATGCCTTTTGCCTTTCCGTGAGCATCAGGCCTGGTTGGAAGCCCCCGAGGAATTAAAATCGCAGTGCTTGTCCTATGCCTGGGGTATTTACAACCTTAAAACCATTTACGTTGAATGCAACGTGGTTACCCCTTCTTGCGAAGACATCATCAAAACGCCGCCCCCAAGCTCCAATCGCAATCTGCTGCAAGATGTCATGTCCCAAGCCTTGTTGGACGAGGCCCTGCACACCCGCATGTCGATCATGGCGTGCAACTACATCTATTCCATGCGCGGCCTGCAGCCGCTGGACTTCACCAACTTCAACCTGGTGCAGTGGCGCAATGACATCCTGAGCCAGTGCAGCTCCGAATCCGAACGTCGCCTGACCCGCTTTGCCATTGCCTGCGCGTCCGAGACCCTGATTACCGACTACCTGAAAACCATGGCCGAGGACAAGAGCATCCAGACCGTGTGCCATGAAGTCACTCGCACCCATGCCATGGACGAATGGAGCCACTCCAGCGTGTTCAGCTTTGTCGCTTCGGACATCATTCACGGCCTGAGCCAGAAAGAGCGTGAACACATGCGTGCCATTATTTTGCGCACCGTGGAAATGTTCGCCAACAATGAAATGGGCGCCTGGGAAAAAGTGTTCTCCATGGTGAACTTCCCCAATGCTCGCGACATCCTGCACGATACGGGCGACTCCAACGAGATTGGCGTGTACACCGGTTCGGTTGAAAGCCTGATCGAGCGCATTGGCTTGAACAGCAAATCGGGGCAGGCACAGGCCCAAGCCGAGCAACAGGAGGCGCTGCAATGACAGCCACGATTCAGGCGCGCTGCGAGACCGTTCGCCCCGAGGCCGGAAACGTCAAAGTGTTCACCTTGCGCGTTCAAAGTAAACACTTCGATTTTCTGAGCGCCTTGCGGGCGGGCAAGCATGTCGCCCTGAGCTACCCCGATACCGGCGGCACCATTCAACAGCGTATGTACTCGATCACCCGTATGGCTGATCCAGACCTGATTGAAATTGCCGTAAAAGGTTCGGGCCGCAATAGTGTCTCCGATCATTTGCACGCCACCTTGCGTGAGGGCATGAGCGTGCCCCTGCAATATGTGGCGGGTGATATTTCGGTGGACTCTATTGTGGGTTATGAGCGTATCGCCATGATCGCAGGCGGCATTGGCATTACCCTGCCCATTGCCTTGCTGCGTGAGTTGGCGGCGCGAGCCCAGGATGGCTTGCCAGTACCACAAGTACATTTGCTGCTCAGTATTGCTCGTATTGCCGACATCCCCTTCTTGCACGAACTGCTGCAGCTGGATCTGAGCACCAGCTGGTTCACACTGACGGTGTTTGTCACGCAAGAAAAAATCCGCGAAAGCGCGCATTTCAAAGTGGGACGTCCCTCCTTTGAGAACATGGAGCAGTTGAAAGACCCGCAGGCTGTTGTGATTTGCGGCAGTCATGGCTTTGCCCAGGCCTTGCGCGAATACACGATTCAAGCGCATCCCATCTCGCATATGTTGATTGAAGCTTTTTCCCCGCCTGCCAAGTCCGGTGTGGAAATCCTGCCTGAAGCAGGCAGCGCTCCCTTGCAAATCAATGTACGCAGCACAGGGCAGACGCTCTCACCCGAACCCGGCAGTAGTTTGCTGGAAATGCTGGAAGCGGCCGATGTTCCTATCCGCAGTCAGTGTCGTTCAGGAATTTGTGGTGCTTGTCGGGTACAGATCTCGGAGGGCGAATACCGCTCTGAACCGGACTTTTGCCTCAGCGACCAGGACAAGGCGCAAGGTCATGCTCTGGCATGTTGCACCTTCCCCCTATCGGGCGCCATGAATGTAGACATTGGTACCACGAGCTGACATCCTTACCATCTGAATTAAAAGAACCCCCTATGAAGAAAGTCATCGCACTGCGTCATATCCATTTTGAGGACTTGGGCACACTGGAACCTGTTCTGATCGAGCAGGGCTACCAAGTTCAATACATTGACCCTTCCGTCGAGTCACTGCGCCACGTGGGTGAACAGGACGCTGACCTGCTGGTTGTATTGGGCGGGCCAATCGGCGCCTACGACGAAAAGATTTACCCATTTCTCTCCGATGAGCTGGAGCTGATCAACAAATTCCTGCTGGCTGGCAAACCCTTGCTGGGCATTTGTCTGGGCGCACAACTGATTGCGCGTGCCCTGGGAGCCAATGTGTATCCACTGGGTGTGAAAGAAATCGGTTTCTCTCCCTTGAAACTGACTGATGCGGGCAAAGAATCGCCCCTGTCCGCAGTTAGCGGTATTCCTGTCCTGCACTGGCACGGGGATCAGTTCGATATTCCTGACGGTGCCATTCACCTGGCCAGCACGGATGTGGGCCCCAACCAGGCCTTCTCCTTTGGAACCCAGGTATTGGGCCTGCAATTTCACTTGGAAGCCGACACCAGCAAGCTGGAGCGCTGGCTGGTTGGTCATGCCAACGAACTGGGCCAAGCGGATATCGACCCGCAAATGCTGCGTCTGGAAGCCATGGCGGTACAAAAGCGCCTACACGCCGCTGCCGCTACGGTCCTGACCGACTGGCTCAGCCAACTTAAACAAACCAGTTCCGCTGATTGTGCTGCATGAACACTGCTGTAACGTTTGTTGATCGTGAACGACATCCCTACCATGTGGATGTCGTTTCGATTCAGTCCCAAGTCGTCTACGGTCGGGTGGGCAACAATGTTGCCGGCCCGACTTTGCGTAGACACGGTTTTAAAGTAGCCGCCGTTCCCACCGTGTTGCTTAGCAACAACCCGCAATACCCCACGGTGCACGGCGGTGCTGTACCCGATGAGTGGCTAGAAGGCTTTCTGAACGATCTGGTCTTGCGCGGTGCGCTGGACAAGGTGCGCGCTGTGCTGATCGGTTATCTGGGCAGCGCCAATCAGGCCATTATCATTGCGCGCTGGTTAAAAGCGCTACTGCAAGAGCACCCCGACATTCTGGTCATTGTGGACCCGGTCATTGGCGATCTGGACGTAGGCGTCTATGTAGACCCGGCTCTGATCCCCGTCTATCACCAGACCTTATTGCCGCTGGCTACGGGCTTGACACCCAATAACTACGAGTTGTCCTTACTGTCTCAACAGTCTTGTGACAGTATTCAGGCCAGCTCAAGCGCGGCTCACGGCCTGTTGAATGGCCGTACCGAATGGGTCATTGCCACCAGTGCCGCCCCCGAATCCTGGCAAGATGGCCAGATCAAATTATTAATGTCTCGCAAAGAACCACGTGCCGACACGCTGCTTAGCCATCCACGCGTCGACTGTGCGGCCAAAGGCACCGGCGATCTGTTTGCCGCCACCTTGTTGGCTCACCTGATATTGGGCGCAGACCTGCATTCTGCTGTGCATACAGCCAGTGCCAATGTGCTGCACCAGTTGGAGTTGACACGGCAGGCCGGACATCAGGAATTAATTTTGCCCATAGATCCTTTCCGAGCCTGAGCAAATATTTCTTAATCTAACAAGACTTTCAACTGTCAGCCGTTCTCGTTAAGCTGTGCCCTCTTAGTTACAAACGGAGCATGACATGGGGCTGCCTTTTAGAAGCACGCTACATCCACGGGTGTTCTGGGGATCTACCTTTATCGTCCTGATTTTCTTGCTGATCGGGATCATTTTCCCTAAAGACGCCGCGCTTATTTTTGAACAGTTGCAAGACTGGGTCATCAAAAGCTTCGGCTGGTTCTACATCCTTGCCGTCGCCTTATTTTTCTTTGCGGTGGTTTATCTGGCCTTAAGCCGCTATGGCAATTTGAAATTAGGGCCCGATGACTCTGAGCCTGACTACCCTTACCTGACCTGGATGGCCATGCTGTTTGCCGCCGGCATGGGTATTGGCTTGATGTTTTTTGCCGTGGCCGAGCCGCTGCAACACTTCTCGGCCCCCCCTTCAGGGCTGGCTAGTACAACCACGTCAGCCCATCAGGCACAGATCATCACCTTCTTTCACTGGGGGGTGCATGCCTGGGCGGTCTATGCCGTGGTCGGGCTATCACTGGCTTACTTTTGTTTTCGTTACAACCTACCACTGACGATTCGCTCGGGCCTATACCCTCTGTTTGGCAAGCGCATCGAGGGTTGGATTGGCGACAGCGTTGATATTTTTGCTGTCTGCGGCACCTTGTTTGGTATTGCCACCTCCATGGGTCTCGGTGTTTTACAGATCAACGCAGGGCTTGAATACCTGTTTGGCTGGCCTCAAGAGACCTGGTTACAGATCGCACTCATTACCGGTGTCACCGCCTTGGCGACCTTATCGGTGATCAGTGGTCTGGATGTGGGCATTCGGCGCCTTTCCGAACTGAACCTGCTGGTAGCCGTGTGTCTGATGCTGTTTGTGCTGACTGTCGGCCCCACCTCCTTTTTAATGAATGCTTTTGTACAGAATATTGGCGGATATCTGGATAACTTTTTCGCTCGCTCATTCAGTACACAAGCATTCCGAGAGCAAACCTGGATGAAAGCCTGGACCCTGTTTTACTGGGCCTGGTGGATTGCGTGGTCGCCCTTTGTCGGCATGTTCATCGCCCGCATCTCGCGCGGTCGTACCGTGCGCGAATTCGTCCTGGGGGTCTTGCTGGTTCCAACCGTGTTCACCTTTTTCTGGATGACCGTATTTGGCAACACAGCTATTTTCCTGGATATGGGAGTTGCCGCTGGCCAGCTGGCTCAAGATGCAGCCAATAACGCCTCTGTGGCCTTGTTCGAGTTTTTTGAATACCTGCCCTGGCCTGGTGTCACCTCGGCTCTGGCGGTACTGCTGGTTACCATTTTCTTTATCACATCAGCAGACTCCGGCTCCCTGGTGATCGACACACTGGCAGCCGGTGGCGTAGAAGACGCTCCTGTATGGCAACGGATTTACTGGTGCACGCTGGAAGGTGTCGCCGCTGCCTTGCTTTTGTTGGCCGGTGGTCTCACCGCGCTGCAAACTGTCACTTTGGTCAGTGCCCTACCTTTTGCTGTGATCGTCTTTTTGCTGATACTGGGACTGTTCAAAGGCATGAAAGCGGATATGTCACGTATGCGTCGCCAAAGCCCCATGTCCGGCCCAGCACCAGGCTCGGAAGTGTCCTGGCGTCATCGGCTCTCGACCATCTTGCACACGCCCAATCGACGGGATGCTCGTCGCTTTATGGGCGCGACCGTTATCCCTGCGCTGCAGGCGGTGGCCGACGAACTAGGTAAGCGCAATCTGAATGTCAGCCTGGAAACCAGCGATCAAGATACCGCTCAACTGACGATTCAGGCGGATAACCAGCGCAACTTCGTCTATGGCGTGGAACTGCGTGCCCGTCGAGTTGCCAGCTTTACGGCAGCAGCCGCCCGTAACGAGCAGGCACATCCTCAGGAATGGCAGATACGCACCGTGTTTGCGGACGGCAGTCGGGGTTATGACTTGATGGGTTTGTCCTCCAGCCAGGTCATTAACGATATCCTGAACCACTTCGAGCGCTATCAGGCCTTGGTCACCTCCGAGGCGACCGCTCTGTACGCACAGTCGCCCGACCCGACCTAAACCTCTGATCCGGCCTCCAGCTTTCTTTCCAGAATCTGGGGGCCGGGCCCTTGCTGGCCCAGGATATCGGCCGGATTACGCAAGGGACATTCACTCATGGACAAGCACCCACAGCCAATGCAGTGGGTCAGCTCATCGCGCAATCGCGTCAACTGCTCAATCCGATCATTCAAACTGTCTTGCCAGCGGCTGGACATGGCCCGCCATTGTTTGCTGGACGGTCTGCTACCCGGTGGCAAACCCTGCAAGGCCTCGTGAATTTCCTCCAAAGGAATTCCGGTACGCTGCGCCACTTTAATGATCGCTATGTAGCGTAAAACCACCGAATCAAAGCGACGCTGGTTACCACTATTACGGGTACTGGCAATCAAACCTTTCGCCTCGTAAAAATGCACCGTGGACACGGGCACGCCACTGCGCCTGGCCACCTCTCCCACCGTCAGCGCACGCGTGAAATCCACTGTTTTCGCCATTTCCACCCCCTTGACCTAAAGTTAACTTGAGGTTTTATAGTCCAGGTACCTAATTAAGGCAAGCCATATCGGCTGCCTCTTTATTGTCACAGGAACCTGCCATGCCTCCCCTCATTTGGACTATGTTTGCCGGACCTCTGTCATGGTTTCGGCAGTCCGTGCTTGGCCAGAGCACAATCAACACTGCCCTGGCAACCCAAGCCCGCAAGCCGCTTGCAGCAGCCATCCATTTCAAGCCCGAAGACTGGTCACAAAGCGATCAGCGATTCGGCTGGACGCTTCCGAACAGACAGCCCCTGTGGCTCTCTTGCCCAACAGGAGGTCCAGCAGCATGAGTTCGCGTCGTACTTGGATCATGATTCCCATTGTGGCCGGCGTATTGGCCATAGGCTGGCGTTTGCTGCCAGCCTCACAAGAAGTTCAAGCAGCAGGCGGCTATCCCCCTGCCGTTGTCGAATTGGCCAGCGTCAAGTCCCAAACCGCCCCTCGTCTTTTACATGCCGTCGGTGCACTGGAAGCCTGGCAGCAAGTGTCGCTGAGCGCAGAGACCAGTGGTCGTATTCGCAAGATTGATTTCACCTCCGGACAGCACGTCAAAGCCGGCCAGCCTCTGGTCTTGCTTAATGACGAACTGGAGCAAGCCAGCGTGCGCCGCGAGCAGGCGCAAGTCAAACAGACCGCTATTCAACTGACGCGGGTGCGCAAGTTAAAAGAACAGCAAGCCGCAACCCAGGAGCAACTGGATCAGGCCCAGGCTGATCACGCGGTAGCCCTGGCTCAACTGCAATATCAACGTGCTGAGCTGGCCTTGAAGCAGATTACCGCTCCCTTCTCGGGCCGCATCGGTATCACCAGCCTGCACCAGGGCCACTACCTGCAACCTGACCAAGCTATTGCCAGTCTGGTCGATGACAGCCAATTGCGCGTAAACCTGACGGTGCCCGAGCAAAATCTGTCTGATTTAAGCGTGGGCCAGACCTTGCTGGTGCAAGTTGACGCCTGGCCAGGTGAAAACTTCCAGGCTGAAATCAGCGCTGTCGATCCTTTGATCGGTGATTCGCGCACGGTGCGCCTGCAAGCCCTACTACCCAATCCAGGTAATCGCCTCAAAGCGGGAATGTACGCCCGCGCTCAATTAAAACGCCCCGCCGAAGCCCCCGTACTGACCGTGCCCGAAACCGCACTGACCTACACCGCTTACGGCCAGACCGTGTTTGTGGCCTCCCCCAAGGACCAAGGTCTGTGGCAGGTCAAGCGTGTAGCCGTACAAACCGGCGAGCAGTGGGATGAGCATGTCGAGATCCTTGAGGGCCTGAAAGAAGGCGACAAGGTGGTCAGCGCCGGTCAGATCAAGATTCAGGACGGCTCCACGGTACAGACCGCCAAGGACAAGGAGCCCGTATGAACACCGCCTCCCGTCCCGGTTTTACCGACTTGTTCGTGCGTCGGCCGGTTCTTGCCCTGGTGGTCAGTGCCTTGCTCCTGATGTTGGGTCTGTTCTCTCTGGACAAGCTGCCCATCCGGCAGTATCCCCTGCTGGAGAACTCCACCATCACGATTACCACCGAGTACCCCGGCGCCTCTGCACAGCTGATGCAAGGCTTTGTCACCCAACCTATCGCCCAGGCACTGGCCTCGGTGGAAGGGGTGGATTATCTGTCCTCCCACTCCGTGCAAAGTCGCAGTGTCGTGACCTTGCGCATGGAGCTGAACCGCGACTCCACCCAGGCACTGACCGAAGTCATGAGCAAGGTCAGCCAGGTGCGCTATCGCCTGCCTGAAGGCGCTTATGACCCGGTTGTGGAGCGCTCCTCCGGGGACTCCACCGCCGTGGCCTATGTGGGCTTTTCCACGACGTCGATCTCCATCCCGGAGCTGAACGACTATCTGTCCCGCGTGGTGGAACCCATGTTCTCCACCATTGATGGCGTCGCGAAGATCCAGACCTTTGGCGGCCAAAAACTGGCCATGCGACTCTGGCTGGATTCGGACCGCATGGCTGGCTATGGCCTGACTGCTGCCGATATTGCCCAGGCTGTACGCGCCAACAACTATCAGGCCGCTCCCGGCATGGTCAAAGGCCAGCATGTCTTGAGCAACATCCAACTCAACTCGGACCTGACCAGCGTGGCCGAGTTCCAGGACCTGATCGTGCGCGAAGACGGCACCTCTTTGGTACGACTGCGCGACATAGGCAAGGTGGAACTGGGGGCAGCGGCAACTGAAACCAGTGCCTTGATGGATGGCCTGCCCGCCATTCACCTGGGTTTGTTCCCCACTCCCGGCGGCAATCCCTTGCGCATTGTGGAAGGCATTCGAGATCGCCTGCCAGCCATTGAAGCGACCTTGCCACCCGGCGTAGAAGTGGCCCTGGCTTTTGAAACCGCCCGCTTCATTCAAGCCTCAATTGATGAAGTACTGAAGACCCTGACCGAAGCCATGATTATCGTGGTGCTGGTGATTTATCTGTGTCTGGGTTCCTTTCGCAGCGTGCTGATTCCGCTGGCTACCATTCCCTTGTCCATGCTGGGAGCCGCGGCCTTGATGCTGGCCTTTGGCTTCAGCATCAACTTGCTGACCTTGCTGGCCATGGTGCTGGCTATTGGTCTGGTCGTGGACGACGCGATTGTGGTGGTTGAAAACGTACACCGTCACATCGCTGCGGGTCGCTCGCCCGTGGTGGCAGCCTTGCTGGGCGCGCGTGAAGTGGCCGGCCCTGTGATCGCCATGACCCTGACGCTGGCTGCGGTTTATGCCCCGATTGGTCTGATGGGTGGTCTGACTGGGGCACTGTTCAAAGAGTTTGCCCTGACCCTGGCCGGTGCGGTGCTGGTATCCGGCGTGGTGGCCCTGACCTTGTCCCCGGTGATGAGTTCTTTGCTGCTGCCCTCGCAGCAAGATGAAGGCCGCATGGCCCATCTGGCAGAGAGCTTCTTTGGTGGCCTGTCGGCCCGCTATGGCCACTTGCTGGCCCGCTCCTTGCGTCATCGCTGGATTACCGGCGCGGTCGCCTTGCTGGTCTTTATCAGCCTGCCCGTGCTCTATCAAATGACGCACAGTGAACTGGCTCCCATTGAGGATCAGGCCAGCGTGCTGACAGCCGTGAAAGCTCCGCAAAATGCCAACCTGGCCTATGCCGAGCGCGACGGCAAGCTGCTGGATGACACGTATCGTGAAGTGGCCGAAACCGAAAGCACCTGGTTGATTGTGGGGACAGACGGCCCGGCCGCCAGCTTTGGCGGGATCAACCTGAAGGACTGGAGCAAGCGCGACCGCGATGCCAGCGCCGTACAGGGCGAACTGCAAGGACGCGTCAGCGCGATTCCCGGCAGCAGCATCTTTGCTTTCCAGCTTGCCCCCCTGCCCGGCTCCAGCGGCGGGCTGCCGGTACAACTGGTACTGCGCAGTCCCGGCGACTACCGCACGGTATACGACACGATGGAATGGGTGAAGCAGCAAGCCCGTGAAAGTGGCTTGTTCGTTGTAGTGGATAGCGACCTGGACTACAACAAGCCCGTTTCCCGCGTGGAAATTGACCGCAGCAAAGCCGCCAGCATGGGCATCAGCCTGCGTGATATTGCCGACTCTTTGGCTGTACTGGTGGGCGAGAACTACCTGAACCGCTTCTCGCTGGATGGCCGCTCGTACGACGTCATTCCGCAAAGCCAGCGTGAACTGCGCCTGACGGCTCAAGCCCTGACACGCCAGTTTGTACGCAGTGCCAATGGCGAGCTGGTGCCCTTGTCGACCATGGTCCAAATTCACAGCGAAGTAGAACCGAACAGCCTGCGCCAATTCAACCAGCAAAACTCGGCCACGCTGCAAGCCATTCCCGCTCCGGGCGTGACGCTGGGACAAGCGGTGGGCTATCTGGACGACATCGCCCGGCAATTGCCGGCAGGCTTTACGCATGACTGGCAATCCGAATCGCGCCAATTTACCCAGGAAAGTCAGTCTCTGGTGTGGGCTTTCCTGGCCGCACTGGTGGTGATTTATCTGGTGCTGGCCGCGCAGTACGAAAGCCTGGTGGACCCCATCATCATTTTGGTCACCGTCCCCTTGTCTCTATGCGGTGCCCTGCTGCCTTTGGCCCTGGGATTAGGCACGCTCAACATCTACACCCAGATAGGCCTGTTAACGCTGGTTGGTCTTATCAGCAAGCACGGCATCTTGATGGTGGAGTTTGCCAATGAACTGCAATTCAAAGAGGGCCTGAAAAAGCCCGAAGCCATCTTGCAAGCCGCCCGCATTCGTTTGCGCCCTGTGCTGATGACAACCGGAGCCATGGTCTTTGGTCTGGTGCCTCTTCTGTTTGCCTCCGGTGCGGGTGCTAACAGCCGCTTTGGTCTGGGTGTGGTGCTGGTCTCGGGCATGTTGATTGGCACGGTCTTCACTCTGTTTATCCTGCCGACTTTGTATACCTTGCTGGCGCGTGATCACGCCCATCAAGCAGACACCCCACGGGCGCGCGATTTGGCTCAGGCCCTGCGCCCTTCGACTGGAGAACACTCATCATGACGCCACCATTATCAAACAGGCTCGCGCCTGTGGCGCGTGCTCTGCGACTGGTGATCCCCAGCCTGATCCTGAGCGGTTGTGCCGTGGGACTGGACACCTCCATTCCCACCGCCCCAAGCTTGGCCGACACCAACTGGAACAGCCAGTTCGCTCAAACCACCGAACAAGGCGAAAACTGGTGGACCTTGCTGCAAGACCCGCAACTGGACGCCCTGATTGCCAAGGCCCTGGATCACAATCTGGATATTGCCCAGGCACAGGCCCGCTGGCGGGCCTCCCGCGCCCTGATCGACGAGCGCCAGCACGACCGCCTGCCGGCCGTCACGGCCCACGCCAGCTACAACCGTAGCGGTTCACAGTTTGCCGCAGCAGACGGTTCCATTGACCACGGCATTAGCGAAAACTGGCGCCTGGGCATGCAGGCCACGTGGGAGATTGATCTGTTCGGTCGTCTGGAACAATTAGCCCGCTCTGCCCAGGCTCGCAGCGAGGCCAGTGCAGATCAATTGGATCTGACTCGCCAGGCCATTGCCGCTGAACTGGCGCGTCAATATGTGCAAGCACAGGGTTTGCAACGACGACTGGCTCTGGCAGAGGACGATGTACGCAGTTGGGAACAAACCATCAAGCTGGTGCAGGCTGGTGTGTCGTTGGGCCGGGAACTGCCGGAGAATCTGGACAATGCCCAGGCGGGTCTGGAACGAGCCAAAACCCTGGTGCCTCAACTGCGCAGCGATCTGGAGCTGGCTCGTTTGCGTATCCAGGTGCTAAGCGGCGGACAAGCCGAGAGTATTGATACGCCGCTGCCTAGCGCCAAGGCACCTTTGGCCGCCTCCCTGCCTTTGGGGGACGTCAACGCCATGCTGTTCAACCGGCCTGACGTACGTGCCGCTCGACAGGAAATCCTGGCCAGTTCGCACGAAGTGGCCGCCGCCACCGCCGAGCTGTACCCCCGTCTGGATCTGGCTGGCTTTATCGGCTTCTTTGCTCTGAGGGGTAGCGACCTAGGCCATGCTGCCCGCGCCTTCGATGTTTCACCCGCCATGCAATGGCCTGCCCTGCGCTTGGGTCATGCCAGAGCGCGCTTGCGTGGCATGGAAGCCGTGGCTGATGAATCACGCCTGCACTATCAACAAGTGCTGCTGCAAGCTCAGGAAGAAATTCAGGGCTCTTTGCAAAGGCTGACTCAACATCAGGAGAGCCTGCTTAGCCTGACACGGGCGGCGTCACACCTGGAAAATGCCCATGAGCGCGCCTTGACGCGCTATGAAATAGGCGCTGGGGCCTATCAGCAAGTGTTGGAAAATCAGCGCAGCCTGAACCAGACCCGGCAAGAGCTGGCAATGGCGGAAACCGGCTCGTACCTGAATGTGATTGCCTTGTATCAGGCTTTGGGTTGGGGAGTAGCGGCACCGAGTCCGACAAAGTAGTTTCAGCTTTGATTGGCTTGGGGGTGGTCTGTCTCATAGATGGGCCGCCCCTTTTCTATTTGTGCGTCCGCCTGTCGCAGAAACTCGGATAGATTCGCAATCTTGCTTTGCATCAGCCGCTCCAGCCGCTTCCCACCAAACCACAGCAAGGCGCAGCAAAAAAGCGTAATCGGCAATACATACCAGCGCAGCCAGACCGAAGCATCCAGCAGCCAGCCTGCAGCGGTAAAAATCACCACCAAGGTACAGGCAATCCCATTATTGCGCTTGGCTTTGAGCAGAAATTTACTCAAGTCCTGGTGACCACGCTCCAGAGTCTCTACTTGCTCGCTCAACTGATCACGGTCTTTTTTCAGCTGCGCCCAGGCGGCGCGCTGCTCCTGTGTCACCGGCCTGCCTGGTTCATGTTCCTGATTGCTCATTATCTCTACGCCTGCTCTCGCTACCCACAGCACATCAGACTAGCCAAAAAAGTGCTAATTCCCCAGCAAGGACGAACCTTTCTGCCCCAAAGACAGCACTTCACTGGCGTTCACAATGGCAATCGAAATATCTTCAATCGTGCTGCGTTTGTTCATGGCCTGCTCGCGGATCAGATCGTAGGCCTGATCTTCCGACACCTGATGGGTGCGCATCAAGATCGTCTTGGCCTGCGCTACATGCCGCTGCCCCAGCAGCTTGGTCTGCAACTTGCTGATCAGGCGACGCTGCTGGCGCAATTCCTTATGGTATTTGCGCGCCAGTACCACCGTGGACAACAAACCGAAAGAACGAATGGGCGAAGGCAGGATCGCCTGAATATTCAAATCCAGCACAGCGGAAACTATCGTGGGGTTTTCATAATTAACCACGGCAATCACTGTAGGGGCGTCTTCCTCGCAGACCCAGTCCAGGCGCAGGTGCAAGAGGTCCGGTTGCACGGCCAGAAATACCAGATCCGTTCCTGAAGGCAGGTTTTGCGTGGGCGGCCAGATGGTCTGGACCGAACACCCGATACGCTGCAGTTGCTGGGTCAGCAAGCGGCCATCGCTATCGTCCGGATGCATGACCACCATCGTCAATTGCCGCAGTTCCTTGAGCTGCGGCGAGGTGGCATGCGGAAAACGATTCCGCGTTCGCAAGGGCTTGTTTGCCGGCTCATCACCGTAGGAAGAGGAGTTGGCCACGCTTTATGTCTCCAAAGTATCCAGCTTGGCAGTCCAGTCGCCCAAAGAATGGGTGACCAGATAGGGGTCGGGTGAGACCGGGCGCGTTGCCTGGCGCACAATCACAAACTCGCCGTCGGCATTGATGCGTCCGATCCGAGGATAAAGCCATGTGTGGTGATTATTAGGATCGATCTTGATCCGCCCCTGAGGTGCATCCAGCTCGCTGCCCAGCAGGTAGGGCAGCAAATCCCCGATCGCATCGCTGGCGGATTGCCGATACGCATTGGCGAACAAATGCATCTGCGAATAAGCCGCTTCCCAACACAGATTAGGGTGGCAGTCGGCCCCGAAACGCTTGCGCAAACTGGCCAGGCAACGCGCATTGACGGCCGACTCGATGGATTGGAAGTACGGTGCAGCGGTAAAGTGCCCACAGGCAATATCGGCCCCCATCTGGGCGATCTCGGCCTCTGAGGTCGTCAGACTGGCAATGGGCATGGTCTGCGGATTGAAGCCCGCATTGGCATAGGCACGGTACAGATTGGCCGTGGAATCGCCCACCACGGTGGAGAAGATAAAGTCCGGCTGTTTCTGGCGTATATCTTGCATGATGCGGCTGTAATCGACCTCGCTGGCATCCAGGGGCAGATAGTGTTCACCCAGCACTTGGCTATCAGGATGCTGCATGACCAGCTCGCGCATGATGCGGTTGGACTCGTAGGGGTAGATGTAGTCCGAGCCAATCATATAGACCCGCGCGCCGAAATTGCTGGTCATGAAATGCGCTAGCTGCACACTGTTCTGATTGGGGGCGGCGCCGGTATAGATCACATTGCCGGAGAACTCGAAACCTTCGTACAGAGTGGGATAAAACAGCAGCTTGTTCCACTTCTCCACAATCGGGATCACAGCCTTGCGGCTGCTGGACATATAGCAACCAAAGATCACATTGACGCGATCCTGCACAATCAGCCGCTCGGCCTGTTCAGCGTATAAAGTGGGCTTGGACGCTGGGTCGTAGCACACTGCCACCAGCTCGCGCCCGAGCAGGCCACCGGCCTCGTTGATTTCCTCAATCGCCAGTTTGGCGCCCTGCCATTGCGACTGACCAATGGTAGAGGTCATGCCGGTTGCGGAATAAAGAACGCCGACGCGTACGGGTTCGTTGTGAGCCAAAGTCCATCTCCTGTCTAGCATGGTAGGGGTGCAGGTCAACGGACCTGCCAGTAAACACGACAAGCGAGCATCAGGTTACTCCAAAAAACGGCTTGAATCTGGCCCCCCACCACGCTTGCACCCCTATGAAAACTACCAGGCATCCATCAGGATCAGGGTCCCGGGCAACCAGCAAGTCAGCGCTCCGATCAGGACGGTGTACGCGGGCAAAATACGCAAGGACCGTCCCAGCCCCAGGGCCACAAAAAACAGGAACCACAGGCTGGACCACAAAAGCCACATGGCGATCAAACGCGGATCACTGGCAGATCCGGCAAAGGCCAAGGCACTGACGGCAACAAACAAGCAATACCAACCAAAGCCCGCCCCTTTCAGGCCATACCACTGCACCACGGCCAGATACAGGTAGGTAAAGGCAAACAGCAGCCCGCCGGCAGCGGCGAAATAATCCGCCATTTGCTCACCACGCTGCAGGCCCAGCAAATTGATGAACAAGGCCAACAAACCCACCAGTAAATTAAAGGGGGCCAGATCTCGACTTTCAATACGTCCAGTCAAACCCACGCCATTGACAATCAGCACAGCCCCAATAAAGAAAAGCGCAACACCCAACATGGCATAAGCCTCCAAAACAAGGTGACGATCCCGGCCTGGCTGGCACCAGAAACTCCTGGTGCTGCATGAGCTCCGTGTATCGCGATGGCGTATTGCCGGCAGGCATGGTCCGAATAGTTCGCAGCCTAATTACAAGGTCGAATTGATTTCAGGCAAACAAAAAAGCCCGGACCGGTTCAAACAATGAACCGGTCCGGGCTTCTTTGCCCAGCATCGGCGCTGGCAGCATTGGCAGCGGATGTCGTGTCTATTCGGAAATGTCTCAGCGATCTGAAATCGCGATCGATGCAATTCTTACATAGCCCGGACGATCGTCTGTACTAGCGATTACCCTAGCGGCTGACGATTGACGTACCAAATACATTTCATGCTAAAGTGCTCCATCGATTTAACGATCTGATTCTTATTTCATGAACCGCCCCGCATCCTCTTTGCTAAGCACTCTGCCCCTGTCGCGGGCCGCGTCGTTGCGGGCGGGCTCTCCCCCATCTGTCTTGCTGTTGACTGTCGTCGCCCCAGGCGTCGTCGATCAAGCCGCAGTCGTGTCCGACGTCGTCGTCGACACACGCGTCTACAGCGTCTGCTCCTAAGACCCTTTTTCTTTTCCTGCGCGGTTGATACGCCTGGAATGTCTTTGCAGACAAGTCTCATTTATTTAGACAGATAAAGAACGATCATGATTTCTTCTTCTCGCGCCCAAGGGGGTGCTATTGCCTTGTTCGTGCTGCTTTGGGGCAGCGCGGGTATTTTCACTCGTATCGGTTTGGACCATGGCTCGGTTATGGCCATGCTGATCCTGCGTTTTGCCATCGCCCTGCCTATGGTGGTTATGCTGGGGCACTTCAATGGCGGCTGGCTACCGCCCAAAGGGCAACGTCTGCTGCCGGCTATCAGCGGTTTGCTGATGATCGGGCTGTATTCCTTTTTCTATTTTGAAACTCTGGCCCAGGGAATCACGCCCGGTCTGCTGGCAACGATCCTGGGTGTACAACCGATTCTGACCTTGGCCTTGACCGAGCGGCGTTTTTCCCTGACCCGTGTAGCCGGTTTGGCCCTGTCGCTGACCGGGCTGATTCTGGTGGTGTATCAAAGCCTGATTGTCAGCCGTTTGTCCGTAACGGGTCTGGTGTTTGCCATTGCGGCTTTGTTAAGCATTACTGTCGGGACGATTGTTCAAAAGCGCCAGCCTGTGGGGGCTTTGCAGGGCATGCCTTTGCAATACTCTTTGTCTTTGGGCTTGTTTATTCTGGTGTCTCTGGGTTTGGGGCAAGACATCCGCTGGGAGAACACCTTGGGCTTTTGGGGGCCTGTTATTTGGCTTGGCCTGGTGATTTCCGTGCTGGCCCAGTTGCTGCTGTATCGCATGATTCGCAGCGGGAATCTGGTCAATGTCACTAGCCTGTTTTATCTGGTTCCTGTGGTGACAGCCGGATTGGATTTCCTGATTCTGGGCAATACCTTGGCGGCTCGCGCGGGGTTGGGACTGGTGGCTATCTTGGCGGGTCTGTGGCTGACATTACGGAAGAAGGCGGCGTAAGTCTGTTTTTAATAAGTGGGGTTTCACGGAGAGTTAAATCGGCCTTTGAATGATGAAAACGGTCTCCGTGAAGCCACCACTTGGGTCCCTCTACAGGGATTGGGCTGAGAACTTGTCGGTGCTGCGCACCGGTGCCCTTGTCAGGAGATAGCTACGGGCGCATCCTGAACTCGCCGGGTACTTGGTCCCCCGGACCAAGTACAAGCGTCCGGCTCAAACAGCAGGATGCTTGAACCTCTACGCTATCTCCTGACCGCGGCAAGTACTCTGATCCGCCCAATCCCTGTAGAGGGACCCAAGTGGTTCACAGTGATGCATATCCACGATTCAAGCTGGTTTGCTTCCAAGATCTAGATGCCCAAAGACAGATTTCAATGCCTGGTCTCTATTTTTAAGCGCAACCCTCAAAGCCCCCTCTAAAAGCCCCTGACTTACGTGTTCTCGCTACATACAAATAGATGCCAGTCATTAACGTGTGAGTACTGAAAGCATGCTGATCATCATTGATGATTGCTTTTGGGCTTTTTCAACTGGCCTCACTGCGCTCAATGGCAGTAGCCCTTCAATCCATCTCAACAACTTGGCCAACAACAAGCCCTAAGCCCACCAAGCGCCAAGCCAAGGAACTCTAAAAAGCCCCCTGTCTCCTATACAACCAGCACTTTCTCCCGCCACAAATCGGTTTTTCTATATTTCTCTGTTTTGAGCCGCTTGGGGGCCGGGGCCAGGGGGGTGGGCGATTCAGACTGCTTGCCGCAGGCGGTTCTGATATCCGGGATGCAAGCCCTGTGCTGCTTGAGCCCGACGCTTGTGATTGGTCCAGGGGACCAATCACCGGGCGAGTTCACAGGGCGCCCGGATATCAGAATCGACAAGGGCACCGATGCGCAGCATCGGCAAGTAGTCAAGCCCCCCCTGGACCCAGCCCCCAAGCGGCGTCCCCACACCGAGACACCCAACAAAAAAAACCGACATCTCCAACCCTGGGGTCGGGCGAGATATCGGTTCAAAAGCCGGGGGCCTGTTCCCGGCGGGCTACCGTTTCAAAACGTGCTTCTAATTATTAATTCCAGAAGAACTCATCCCAGCCGTCTCACTGCGCCGCAATCCAGTCCTGCAATTCCTTCTCCCCTTGCCAGGGTTGACTACGATCAGCACTGGCCGTGCGTGCCTGGGCAACCAGCTCGGGAGTGATAGCATCCACCTCATTTCCCCACTCATGGCGAATAAAGCTCAACACAGCCGCCAGCTCCGCATCACTGAATTGTTCTGCAAACGCAGGCATCGCCCCCTGATATTCCTGACCTTTCACCGTAATAGGCCCGGTAATCCCATGCAGCACCAATTGCGCCAGCACCTTGGGTTCTCCCTTCACCCATTCAGAGTCAGCCAAAGGCGGAAACACCCCTGACAAACCTTGTCCCGTCGCCTGGTGACACGCTACACAGGCATTGGCATACAACTGCTTGCCGTCCGCAGACGCACTGGCAGGAGCGGGAGCCAACACAGCCAACGGTCGTTGATCCCCCAGGCGAGGAGAGCTGTTAGGCTGAGCTGACACGATGTAATACACCGCCCAAGCCAGCAAAGCCAAAACCACCAGAATCACAACGCGCGGAACCGGGTTGTATTGCTCGTGAGGATCCGCATTCTCGCTTTGACGACTTTGCACAGGGCGACTCATTCCTCACCTCCCACTGCATCCGCACTCAAGATCGGATACACATGCTTGAGCGATTGCAAATACACCACCAGATCCAAGGCCTCCGGACGGGCCACCACCACCTTGCCCTCCGGTGCCACACCCGGCGGCAGACTCACGACGCGCTCATCGGGCTGCACCTGATCTGGACTCTTGGCTTCAAACAAGAAACGATAGGGAGGCATATTGCTACCCGGCGAGTATGCGCGTGGATCGTACAAATGGCCCAGATGCCAATCCTGACTAGGCTGACGCACGCCAATATTGAACAAATCCGGCCCGGTACGCATGGTGCCCAGCAAAGGCGGATCGTCGTAGTGATAATCCCCCGCGACCGAAGCGCGCCCCCAACCACGGCTGGCATCGGCTACACCCGCACCCGTGGTGCTGGGCTGCTGCGTGTGACAAGTAATGCAGCCATTGCCCCGATACACCGCCCGCCCCCGTATTTCCTGACTGGTATAGGGTGACAAGCCTTCCGGGGCAGGCTCGTCCTTCAGTTGCAAAAAGGGCACCACAATCATGGCCGCCGTTGCCAAGGACAAAGTCACCATGGACCCGATAATCAACTTCAATTCGTTTTCCATGACCTTAAACCTCCAGCTCAGCGATGCGGCGCACAGGAGCCGAGCGGGACTCGGTCAAGGCAAACGCACCCGACTTCACAATCATCAGCAATACGTGCAGGGCGAAAACCAGATGGCCCAGCGTCATCATGGCGCCGCCAATGGAACGACCTTGCAGCCACGGCATGGTGACCGCCACCGATTCCATAAAGCCACGCGCAGGATCCAGCAGGGCCAAGCCTTGCAGCACGCCACCAATGCTGAGCGTGATCATGTAGACAGCAAAACCAGCCACCACCAACCAGAAGTGCCAGGAGATCAAGGCGGGACGAGGCCAGGCGGTATTCAGAATGCGTGGCAAGGCAAAGTACACGCCACCAAAAATCACCATGGTCACAAAGCCGTACATACCCAGATGAGCGTGTGCCACCGTAAAGTGCGTAAAGTGAGTAATGGAGTTCAGCGAACGCAGCGCTTCAGCAGAACCTTGCAGAGACGCGACGGTGTACATCATGGCGCCAAAGACAATGAAACGCAGAACAGGCGAGTGACGCAGCGCACTGAAATGACCTTTCAGCGTCAAGTGCTGGTTAGCCGAAAAGGCCAGCACCGGAATCACCATCATCATGCTTTGAACGATGGACAGGGTAATCAGCCATTCAGGAATAGGACCACCAATCAGATGGTGCGCCCCCACCTGTCCGTAGAAAAACGCCAGCGTCCAGAATCCCAGCAGCGACAAGTTATAGGAGCGCACGGGCCGCCCGATGACTTTAGGCAGGAAATAGTAAATGGCGGCAATCGACATGGGGGTGTAGAACAAGCCCAATACGTTATGCCCGAACCACCAGTTCATGGTGGCTTGCTCCACCCCGAAGTGCACGCCAGGAACCTTGGCCACCAGATACAGAATGGGGAACCAGAACAGCGCCGCACCGATATACCAAACCGACACGTATAAGTGCTTGACCTTGCGTTGCGAGAGCATCAAGGCCAGCGGCATACCAATCATCATGCCGCCAAAGGCAAACAACACGCCAATTTGCCAAGGGATCTCCAGCCACTCCAGGCCCGCATTCAAGCCAATGGCCAGCGCGCCCATCCCAGCCACCAAGGCGGCGTTCCAGACCAGGCCGCCCACCATCACCAAACGGCCACCCAATAAGGGAGTTTGCAGCAAGCGCGGCAGCATCCAGATGGTCAGGCCCAGCAAGCCCATAGGCGCCCAACCATAGGCCACGCCGTTCAGGTGAATCGTGCGTAAACGGCCAAAGCTCAACCAGGACACATCCCCCAGAAACTCGGGCCAGTGCAGCTTCAAGGAGCTGATCAGCCCCGCAAACGAAGCCACCACCAGCCAGACCACCGCACAGACAATCAGCAAAAAAGCAGGCAAGGAACTGGAACGGTCAGCCTGCTCACGTGCAGCCATTTCAATGGCACTGGCTTGTTGGCCATGATTTTCTGCCAGATGGTCGGCAGCAGCCAGACTCAACGCCTGCCGTTGGGCATCACCGGCAGAGGGTTCTTCGGGCTGGCCGATTTCGCCCTTGTGAAAAATAGTGCGTGCACCACTGACGTCAGCATCGAACAGGCCCTTGCGCAAGGACCAGATAAAGGCAAAAAGCCCGGCAATCGACAGGATGAATGCGGCAAGCAAAAGCGCCGTCGGGTTCATGGTATTCCTCTGAGTAGATAGGCCCGCCGCCCACACGGGCACGGACGAAAACACCCGGCAAGGCTACCCGTCGGCACAGTGCATTCCAAGAATCAGTTAATGCTTAAAAAACCCTATCAGTTGGCTTGAAAGCCGTGTAAACCGCGACTTGCTTGTATTTACCGGCATACCCATCAGATAATAAAAAAACCACATTTATTAAAATTACCGTATCAGATGGAGCACAGAGCAGCATGAAACTGTACGAGACGCTGGCCAAGGAACTGGCCCAGGCCATTCTTGACGGCACCGTAGCGGCAGGCGAGCGCATGCCCTCTGTGCGTCAATTGATGGATAAGCACAAGATCAGTGCCTCGACGATTTTCCAGGCCTATTACCGACTGGAAGCACAAGGCTTAATCAAGGCGCGACCGCGTTCAGGCTATTACGTGTGCTCCAGTCTGGCTCCTCATACGCTGGAGGCAGATACAGCCTCCCAACCCCCTCTGCAAGCGACCAGCGTCAACAATAGCGACCTGATCATGGCGATCTTGCAATCCAGCTCCGAGCGCTCCGTAGCCCCCTTTGGATCCGCATTTCCCAGCCCCCTGCTCTTCCCTCTGGAACGGCTTGGGCGCTTCTTGTCCGCCAGTCTGAAACAGCAAGACCCTTGGGCCAGCGTGGATGACCTGACCCAGGGCCACGCTCCCTTGCGCCGCCAGATTGCCTTGCGTTACCTGGCTCAAGGCATGGCCATCAATGCCAACGATATTGTGATTACCAACGGGGCTCTGGAAGCACTGAACCTCTGTCTGGCTGCAGTGACTCAACCGGGTGACATTGTGCTGGTGGAGTCACCCACCTTTTATGCCGCCCTGCAATCGCTGGAACGCATGAAGCTGCAGGCCCTAGAAGTGCCCACCCACCCGCGTGAAGGCATTGATCTGGAAGCGCTGGAGCACGCCATCAAGCAACACGCCCCCAAAGCCTGCTGGCTGATGACCAATTTCCAGAATCCGCTGGGCAGCCTGATGCCCGACACTAAAAAAGCCCAACTGGTCGAGCTGCTGGCCCGCTATGAAATTCCCTTGATCGAGGACGATGTCTATGGCGAGTTGTACTTCGACACGGAACGCCCTCGTCCCGCCAAAGCCTTCGACCGTCAAGGTCTGGTGATGCACTGCTCCTCTTTTTCCAAAACCCTGGCACCCGGTTACCGCATCGGCTGGGCCGTCCCGGGACGCTATATACGCGAAGTCGCCCAAGCCAAGCTGACCACCACCCTGACCTCCCCCGTGCCCACGCAACTAGCCTTGGCCAGCTATCTGGAAAAAGGCGCGTACGACCAGCATCTGCGCCGTTTGCGTACCCAGTTAAAAAACCAGTATGCGCAGTTCTCCAAAGCCTTGGGACGCTACTTCCCCGCAGGCACGCGGGCCACCCGCCCCGAAGGCGGCTACTTCCTGTGGGTAGAACTGGAACAAAGCGTGCAGACCCTGGAATTACATCGTCAGGCCCTGTCCCAGGGCATCAGTCTGGCGCCGGGTTCCATCTTTTCAACCACCCAGAATTACAGCCATTGCCTGCGTCTTAACTTTGGCCACCCCTGGACAGAACACAGTGATCAGGCCTTGGAGATTCTGGGTAACTTATGCCGACCATTGCCACTTAAAAAGTAAAGGCACGTAGCGCCTGACGATAGAAAATAAAAATTGGCAGCTTATTGAATGACAAAAGAAAAGACAGCATGATCGCGCAGTTACACACGCAAGCACACTGTCTGTTCAGGAGTTTTTGATGGCCTACACCTTACGTAACAAGCTGATCGGTGTCTGGCAATTGCAGTCCTTTGAGTTTGTTCCAGCAGATGGCTCGCCCCGCTATCCGGGGCTGGGGCCCAACCCCATTGGTCAACTGATTTACACAGAAACAGGCCATATGGGGGCACAACTGGGCAGCAGCACCAGAACGGTACAGGACAGTTGTCAGTCCCTACTGGATACGTACCTGGCCTATGCAGGTACGTTTGAAGTAGACGAGGCGACCCAATGCGTCACCCACTTTGTTGATATGTCTCTGTACCCCGATTGGGTGGGCGTTCCCCAGCTACGCCTGGCACGCTTTACCCAAGACGCGCTGGAACTGTCTACCCGTGATCCCGTCGTGGTGGCTGGCAAACTAGGCGTGGGCACCTTGCTGTGGCACCGTGCCGAGCCGGTCTAAGCACACTGGTTCAACGCCATGAGCAAAGTCCAGCCTGTGCTGGTCATGTCAGTGTTGAACCGCGCTATCGAGCAAGCCCAGAAAATAATCCACAATCGCATGGGCACGTCTGTCCTTGCGCATGGCCAAGGACAAGGGAATCGTAAACTGACGCTGCTGTGGGTCCACCGCAATCATCTGGCCCTTCTCTACCCAACGAGCCGCCACGTGCTCAGGCAGGAAACCGATGTACTCTCCCGTCAAAATCAAAAAAGCGGTTCCTTCCCGATCACTGGCGGTAGCGACACAATTCAAATCCTGATGCTGTCCAATCGCCTCCGGGCTCATGCGATAAGCGGGCGCAATAGCCGCAGCCTGGCGCAAGGCTTCCTGAGACACTGCCCCTTTTTGTACCGCTGCAAACAAAGGATGCTCCCAGGAGCAGTACAAAAAATAAGGCTCGGCATACAGCGTGCGATACTCCAGCCCGCTCAAGGCATTAATTTCGGGCAGCACACCCATATGCAAACGGCCATCCAATAAACCGCGCTCAATTTCACCTGGCGTGCTCATGCTGATATGCACACGCACCGCCTCGCTGTTTTGCCGCAAGGCACGCAAAGCGGAGGTGATGTGCATATGAGGCTGCGAGATCAGGCTATTCATCAAGCCTATATTCAAATCTCCCCGCAAGCTGGAATGCAGCTGGTTCACTTCACTGCGAAAATTCTCCACCGCAGCCATCAAGGTTTCACTGGCCCGCAATACTTGCCGCCCTTCCTCCGTCAAAGCAAAACCGGCCCTACCGCGCTGGCACAAGCGGATTCCGCCCAGGCGCTTTTCCAAATCGCTCATATGCAGGCTGATGGCCGAGCGCGTAATCCCCAGCACACCTTCCGCTGCCGAAAAGCTGCCCACTTGCGCCACCGTTCTGAACACACGCAGCAGACGCAAATCAAAATCGGAAACCTGCAACAGTCCTTTGAGCTGCATATAGGTAAATAAAACAATAAGTAAAGTTAAATAAAAACGTATTTTACTCAACAACTTAGCTCTCTACACTGAGGGTATTCACCGCCTTGAGGAGACAAACATGAACTCACCCTACTTTGCGCCACAGCAGATTGCCAGTGAACTCAATCTCCAGTCCCACTGGATGCCCTTTACCGCGAACCGACAATTCCAGCAGGACCCGCGTCTGGTCGTCAAAGCCGAAGGCAACTGGCTGTATGACCAGGAGGGTCGCCAGATTTTTGACGGCCTGTCCGGGCTTTGGACTTGCGGGGCTGGACACGCCCGTCATGAAATCCAGGCCGCCGTGCATCGCCAACTCGGACAACTGGACTATTCTCCCGCCTTTCAGTTTGGACATCCCACCGCGTTTCAACTGGCCGACAAACTAACCCAGCGCACCCCCGACGGTCTGGATCATGTTTTCTTCACCAACTCCGGTTCTGAATGCACCGACACCGTCGTAAAGATGGTACGAGCCTACTGGCGCATCAAAGGCCAGGCAACAAAAACCCGTCTGATTGGCCGCGCTCGTGGCTACCACGGCGTGAATGTGGCCGGTACCAGCCTGGGCGGTATCGGCGGCAACCGCAAAATGTTCGGTCAGTTGATGGATGCCGACCACCTGCCCCACGTGCTGCAAGCCGATTGCGCCTTCACACGCGGCCAACCCGAAACAGGGGGCCTTACCCTGGCCGACGAACTACTGAAGCTGATCGAACTGCACGACGCCAGCACCATTGCCGCCGTTTTTGTCGAACCCGTCTCGGGCTCGGCAGGCGTACTGGTGCCCCCTACCGGCTATCTGCAACGCCTGCGCCAGATTTGCGATCAGCACAACATCCTGCTGGTCTTTGATGAAGTCATCACTGGACTGGGCCGCCTGGGCACCTACACCGGAGCCGATTACTTTGGCGTCACCCCCGACATCATGACCATGGCCAAGCAGCTGACCAACGGTGCCATTCCCATGGGTGCGGTCATTGCCAGCAAAGAAATCTACCAAACCTTCATGGGCCAGGACCTGCCACTACACACCGTGGAGTTCAGCCACGGCCACACCTACTCCGCCCACCCTGTCGCCTGCGCCGCCGGACTGGCTGCCCTGGAGTTGCTGGAACAGGACAACCTGCTGCAACGTTCTGCCGAACTGGCCCCGCATTTTGAGCAGGCCCTGCACCAGTTGCGCAATAGCCCGAATGTGATCGACATCCGCAACTGTGGCTTGGCAGGTGCCATCCAACTGGCCCCGCGTAACGGTGACCCCACCATCCGTCCCTTTGAAGCCGGCCTACAGCTGTGGAAACAAGGCTTTTACGTACGCTTTGGTGGCGACACCCTGCAATTTGGCCCCGCCTTCACCACCACACACGCCCAGCTTGATTCATTATTCGATGCCGTCGGTGGCGTCCTGAAGCAACTGGCTTAAGCAACCCAAAAGGGCGGCCTATCTTGGGCCGCCCTAAATCAGCTCCACTCGTTGCAACTGGAAACCTTAACTTTCTACCCAAGCAGCCCCTGTAACCGGCTCCAAGATCCACAAACGCGCCATAATACGAGCTTTGCTCCACAAGAAATATTCAGCGCCATGAGTTCTCCCACAACACCTACCTTTGCTCAGGCTCCCATCGGCCTGTTTGACTCGGGTGTGGGCGGTCTGTCCATCTGGCGCGCCCTGCGCCAGTCCTTGCCAAACGAAAACCTGCTGTATCTGGCCGACTCACAATGCGCCCCGTACGGCGACCGTTCCCCGGAATGGATCATTGAGCGCACCCTGTGCATGACACAGTTGCTGGTCAACCAAGGCTGCAAAGCACTGGTCATCGCCTGCAACACCGCCACCCTGGTGGCAGCCCAGGCCTTGCGCGACACGCTAAGCATCCCCATTATCGCCATCGAACCCGCTATCAAACCCGCTGCTGCCCTGAGTCGCAGCCGCAGCATCGCCCTGATGGCCACCAGTCGCACCTTGGACAGCGGCGGCCTGCAAAGCCTGATCGAACGCTACGCCAGCGACGTGGAAGTCATCCGTATCCCCTGCCCCGGCCTGGCCGACCGCGTCGAAGCCCTGCAGTTAAGCGGCCCGGAAATCGAAGCAGAGCTGCGCGCCCGCCTGGCCCCTGCCCTGCAAAGCCAGGCCGACGCACTCGTGCTGGGTTGTACCCACTACCCCTTCCTGCGCCCCACCATCGAATCCATCAGTGGCTCGCGCTTCCATATCCTGGAACCCTCCTTCGCGGTCGCCGCTCAAGTCCACCGCCGCCTGGAACAAGCTAACTGCCTGAACACACAGGCTCAAGCAGGCAACAGCGCCTTCATCAGCAGCGCCCCCATGGAGCAAGCGCGACAAGTCATCCGAGCACTGACAGGACTGGCAGAACCCACCATGCTGACATTCCCGACGCAAGCCGGAACACGCCCTATCGTCGCGGACTAGCACAAAGCAACAACAAACTCCCCGAGAGTGACGCCAGCCAGCGCCGCGCCAAACCCCGAGCCATCCCTGACTCAGACCATACCTCTGGGTGCCTTCTTATGCTCTTGTGTCATCGCTTGTCTCCTTCAAGACAATCATAGGCTCGAACACAAAATTTCCGACACTCTCCGCCGCGTCGGCAAGTTGTCCGCTTCCGCCCCCTGCTCCGAGGCCCCGAGTGGCGACCTACGAAGAGTGATAAAAACTACAACTCAAACCCATCACCCACCTTAAATTTGCTACTTAAAAGATAAAAATCACTTACAGCCCCGCCAAACTGCCCCACCGTAACAAACCATCCATCACACCGTCATATGCCTGCCAAGCCGCAGCCAGCCAGGCTGTGAGCCCCGCTGATCCCCTCCCCGCCCCACCCTTCACATAAAACACAATCCAATCATCGGCGGATTTTCTGATCCGTTCACAGGGCAGTCACACGCCCTTCCTACACTGCCCGCAGTCCTGATCCGATGCCGACTGGGCAGCCCACCCTCATGCACAGTCCGGCCTCTCTTTCCACCTTCTCTCCTTGAGTGGCTGTATGACCTTGACCTCCCGTCCCCAAAAATCCCCCACCGTGCAGCGCCTGCAACAAGCCGGACTCTCTCTGTCCCTGGCGCTGCTGCTGACCGCCTGCGGCAGCGGCTCCGGTGGTAATGATGGCCCAGCTAACCCTGGCACCAATCCCGAAACCCCTACCGTAGAGCCCGGCGACAAACCCCAGGCGCTGGGCGGCAAAAAAGCCCTGATCGTCACTCTCGACGGCTTAAGCTACGAAGCCCTGCTGCAAGCCCGTCAAGCAGGCCAGCACCCTGCCCTGAAAAACCTGACCATTGCCCCCGCACAAACCGGTGGCTACGCAGGCACTGCCAGCGAACAACGCACCCTGCCACTGCCTGGCTGGGCCTCCCTGATTACCGGCGTCTGGGCAGACGAGCACGGCCTGCGCGGTGTCGGCCAAGAAGACACCAAACTCAATAGCCCCACCTTGGTCGCCCAGACCTCCAAACCAACCCAGGCCGCCCTGGCCTTGAGTACCGCCGACTACCGCACACTGTGGAGTCAGGATCTGCAAGAAGGCCGCATCATCGAAGCGGCCAACTGCACCGACTCTGATAGCTGTGTCAGCGAGCAAACCCAGAAATACCTGCAAGAAGGCAAATCTCTGATCCTGGCTCAAATCCAGGCCCCCGCCCGTGCGGCCAATCAGGCAGGCCTGGGTAGCCCGGCTTACCAACAGGCCGTCAACGACTCCCTGGCTGCGCTGGACAAGCTGTTCGCCCTGATCGACAAACGCACACAGGCCGATGCGTCGGAAGACTGGCTGGTCATCCTGACCACTAGCTACGGCCTGGACGAATTTGGCGGCACCACCGGCTCGCAATTTAACCGCAACAAGACCAGCTTTATTGCTACCAATAAAACCCTGGCCTCCTTGCCTGCCATCGACAGCCAAGTCTCCAGCAGCACGGACATGAACACCCTGGCCGCCGTCATTGACATCGCGCCCACCGTCCTGTCCCACCTGGGTCTGCAAAACGAACAATACCGCTTCCGTGGCTCGCCCCTGCAAGCCGACACCCGCGTACACAATCTGGTTTTCAGCAAACCGGCCGACAAGAACATGGTGGACCTGAGCTGGGTGCTGCAAGGCGAAGCCTCGCAAGAAATCCAGGTCATGCGCGATGGCAAACTGATCGCTACCTTGCCTGCCGGCACTACCCAGTACTCCGATCCACTGCCTGCCTCCGATACCGCGCAAACCTACTCCCTGTATTACTCGGTCCAGGTGGGCAAGGCGGCCTCGACCCTGAAAGCCGATGTAGGCTACCAGCCCCCACCCAAGCTGGCTGACACCCTGAAAAACGGCCTGCTCAGCTATTACACCTTCAATAGCCAGCCCTTTACCGACGCCAAAGGTGGCAGCACACTGCAAACCTCGACCCCTGCCGTGCCGGCCGGCCAGTTGATTGCCGCTGACTTCCTGGACCCCAGCACACCCAAGGGTGGGCTGCGCATCATGGGCAGCAATGTCGATGGCAACGGCAACCGTGGTTACCGCCTGTCCATGAGCCGCAATCTGTTCACTCTGAGCAGCGTGCAGCAAATGACGATTGGTTTTTGGCTGCGCACTGCCAACAACTGCCACGGCTATGGCGCCTCCATCATGGCCAACAAGAACTATGACTCGGGCAACAACCCCGGTTTTGCATTGGGCCTATTTAACGCCAACGGCTGCGACATCCGCTTTAACACGGGCTACGGTGGCGGCCGCAACGAGAGCCAGGGCTACAACATCACCCCCGACGAATGGGCCTATGTAGCCGTCGTCATCGACAAGGCCCAAGGCAAGATGCTGGGCCACGTGTTTGACCCCAAAAAAGGCGCGCAGTTTGGCTCGGTGGCTCTGGAAGCCCGCACTTTGCAAGCCCTGGGGGGCACCGGCACGGGCGAACTGGGCTTGAACGAAGACGTTACCGGCCAGTACTACAAACGCTGGGGACGCAACGACATCAATATGGACTTTGGCGAACTGGCCATGTGGGACCGCGCCCTGAGCACGGACGAACTGACCAGCATTTACGAATCCCGCCAGCCTCTGTCCAGCCTCCAACCCTGATCGCCAAGCAAGGACTATTTATGACTTCCAAGAACGCTTCACTCACCTTTGAGCGCCTAAAACGCGCATCCGTCTTGTTGATGTTCTGCGGCCTGCTGGCTGCCTGCGGTGGTGGCAGCGACACCGATAGCTCGGGTAACACAGGCTCGCCTGAAGAGCCCACCGAGCCTGGCAAACCCACGCCCGAACCCGCGCCGCAACTGAAATGCGCCCCTTGATTGACTAAGAGATTAAGTACAATGACTTCACGCCGCAATTTCCTACGCAATATGACCGGTGCCAGCCTGGCTGCCGGTTCCCTGGCCGCTTTCCCTCCCAGCATCCGCAAGGCGCTGGCCATTCCGGCCAACAACAAGACGGGCACCATCAAGGATGTGGAACACATCGTCGTCCTGATGCAAGAGAACCGCTCATTCGACAACTACTTTGGCACGATGAAAGGCGTACGTGGTTTCGGGGACCGCTTCACCATCCCGCTCCCGAATGGCCGCAATGTCTGGCAGCAAAACCTGAGCTCCACCGAAACCATCATGCCCTACCACTTGGACAGCACCAAGGGCAATGCTCAGCGGGTCAACGGCACCCCCCACGCCTGGGTCGATGGGCAGCAAGCCTGGGACCATGGCCGCATGGCTTTCTGGCCCAAGTACAAGCGCCCCCACTCCATGGGCTACTACCGCGAAGCCGAGGTGCCGTTCCAGTTCGCCATGGCCAACGCCTTTACCCTGTGCGATGCCTACCACTGCTCCATGCACACCGGTACAAACTCCAACCGCATGTTTATGTGGACGGGAACTAACGGCCCAACCGGGACGGGTGAATGTACCGTCAACAACGCCTGGGACAGCCTGGGTTCCTCGGCGTTGGGCTACGAGTGGAAGACTTATCCCGAGCGTCTGGAAGAAGCCGGTATCAGTTGGAAGGTCTACCAAAACCTGCCTGACAACTTTACTGACAACTCGCTGGCAGGCTTCAAACAATATCGTCGTGCCAACGAACAATCGGGCAAGCCAAACAATACCCCTTACGAGCCGTCGGATGACATTGGTAATCCCCTGTACAAGGGCGTGGCCAACACGATGCCCGACGGTGGTTTCTTCGGCCAACTGCGCAAGGATGTCGAAGAAGGGAATTTGCCCCAGATTTCCTGGGTCGTGGCACCGGCCGCCTACTCCGAACACCCTGGCCCATCCAGCCCGGTGCAAGGTGCTTGGTACACGCAGGAACTGCTCGATGCACTGACATCGAACCCCGAGGTCTGGAGCAAGACCGTTCTGCTGGTCAACTTTGATGAAAACGACGGTTTTTTTGACCACGTACCGTCCCCTTCGGCACCATCCATTGATCCGGACACGGGCAAGCCTATGGGCAAAACCACCCTGACCGATGAGCAGATTGCTTTTGAATACTACAACTACCCCAGCCCCACAGGCTTGATGGGTCAACCTCCACGTGACGGCAAGGTATTTGGCCCCGGGGTACGCGTTCCGATGTACGTGATCTCTCCGTGGAGCCGTGGTGGCTGGGTAAATTCGCAAGTCTTTGACCACACCTCCGTGATCCGCTTCATGGAAGAGCGCTTTGGCGTGATGGAGCCCAATATCAGCCCCTATCGCCGTGCAGTATGTGGTGACTTGACCAGTGCCTTTAACTTCGCCAGCCCGAACGACGAACCTCTGCCCACCTTGAACGGACGTCGTAGCCGTGACGAGGCCGATGCCATCCGCCGCGCCCAGGAACGCCTGGCTCAGGTGCCTCAGCCCCTGGACAATCAGCGCATTCCTGTGCAGCAAACCGGTGTGCGCCCGTCGCGTGCCCTGCCCTATGAACTGCACGTCAGCGCCCGCTGCGATAGCGAAAAAGGCGTACAGCTGCTGTTCTCCAACACAGGCAAAGCCGCTGCTGTTTTCCATGTCTACGATAAGCTGAATCTGGACCGCATTCCCCGCCGCTACATGGTCGAACCCGACCAGATGCTGGACGATGTCTGGGACGTTCAGGCCGATAACCTGGGTCACTACGACCTGTGGGTACTGGGCCCGAACGGCTTTCACCGTCACTTCCGTGGCGATGTCAGCGTACTGAGCCAGTCCGAGGCCGCTCGCCCCGAAATTCGCGTCTGCTACGAAGTCACCAAAGGCGATGTCTATCTGGAAATGATGAACGGCGGCCAGTCTGCCTGCACCTTCACCATCCAATCCATGGCCTACCGCGAAGACGGCCCTTGGGAAGTGACGGTTGAACCCGGCCAGCAGTCCAAACAGTCCTGGGCCCTGAAGTCCAGCGGCCACTGGTACGACTTCGTGGTCCGCAGCAGCAACGACCCAAGCTACTACCGTCGCTTCGCAGGTCGAGTGGAGTTTGGCGCACATGGCGTCAGCGACCCAGCCCTGGGGATCCCCGCCTACCTGTAAGACTTAAATACTCTGAATCCAACGTTCTATTGTCTGACTATGTGTGCGTGCGCACCACGCACACTTTTTACCCCGCTGCCAGTACTTGGCATCGGGGTTTTTTTTGATGGTTATGAGTGTGAAATATAGGCCAAGGCCCAACGACTGCAAGCAGACTTAACGGGAGTGGCGTGACCGAAGACTCAAGCCAATGTAATGCCTTCTACGTTGCCGCTTTCTTTTCAGTACCACCCTTTCATCATTGAGGGAAACCGGTTTCTGGGTACTGGCCAGCTCTACAACCGTGTGCAACACAGCACGGTCAGCAGTACGGGCTGGTATACAGATATCGGCCCCTGCATACAAGGCACGCTCACTGGATAAGGGGGACTCATCGGCCAGAAACAGAATGCCGACATTGTCCAACTGTCGCATCGCGGAAATAACGGCGTACACATCAAACGCACTCTCGCCCTCCCCGTCAATAATCAGAATGCGCAAGCGCTTTCCAAACATGGCAAGGTCTGTAGGACTGGTTGCTACCGTCGTACACACCCCGGAGCCGGCCAAATAATCATGCAGGGCCAGCATATCGCCCACACGCGATGATGCAGGCTGTGCAATCAGGAGAAAAACCACATCAAAATCATACATAGGGCGCGATACGCAGTCCTGTTATCACTGGCCACCCTTCATCAATTTAATAATGGCCTGTGTATGCTGGGCGTTCTGGGTTCCGATCAGCAAACGCCCGTCGGAAATCGTGTCACTGATACGAGCCACACTTACCAACTGCCCCTGCACACTTAACAGCAGATAGTGGCCGCGTGCCTGAGCCGTGACGCTGCGCAGTTTGTTGATGCCGTTCTGGTTCATCTCCAGTAGCAAAAACGTACCTTGATCCTGAGTCGTTACAGGCGTGACGCGATGCAAATCGGCTTGCGTCAAAACGGGCTGGGGCAGCGCATAAAGAGAGGCTCCCCCCACATCCACAGCCACCAAAGGCGCTTCCGCTTTCTCCTGCGCCAAATGCAGAGTAATGACTGTTGTCGCTTGATTGCGAGAGGCTGTTGCTGCCACCGCAGGGGCCTTGGCCGACGAGGCTGAACCTTGCATGACAGGCGGTGCCGGATCTACAGGTTCAGGAGCCTGGCGAGGCATCGTTTGCTGACAAGCAGCCAGGCCACCCGCCAGAACCAGTAGCGCTAATTTGTGCAGAATATTCATTATTTTCTCAATCACGGCACGCAGCCCGACAAGCCGGGTGCGTGCCTGGTTACCGCATGCAACTTAACGTTGGCCTTGAACCTCAATATCAACCCGACGATTCGGCGCCAGGCAAGCGATCAACTCAGTGCGATTGTGTTGATCACACTGCACAAGGGGACGATCCTGGCCAAAGCCTTGCGTCACAATCGCGGCGGCTGGTATACCCTGCGCCGACAAGGCCTGTCGTACCGTCTGGGCACGTTGCTGCGACAAACGCTGATTCGATGCCGCATTCCCGATCCGATCCGTATGGCCGGAAACCGTCACCCGTTCAATGTTGGACATTTGCTTGAGCTGGCCGGCAATATCGCCAATCGTGCTCATACCCGCGCTGGTCAAAGTCGCACTGCCAAAGGCAAAGGCCACATCCCCGGAGAGCGAAAAAGGCTGAATTGTCGCGGTCTTTGGAGTGGCATCCAGAACAGAAGCACACTCACTGGGCTTCCAGTAAAAGCTGCGGCCCAGCTTGTCCTGGTCAAACAGCACCTTGAACTGACACGTCTTGATGCCCTGTGCCGTGTTGAAGTGGAACAGGTAATCCCACTCCCGCACCTTGAAACCTTCGGCAAAGTGCGGGCGACCCAGCAAGTCATACAACTGATCGCGTGTCACGCCTTCCCGGACCTGACGCAGATTGTCGATATTCGGGTAAGAGCCCGTGTGAAAAGTCGCTTTGTCCACTTCAGGAAACACCGGGTTTTCTGTATGACCTTCCGAGTCCACCTGACTCAAGGTTCCGCATCCAGCAAGAACCAGACTGCCCAGCAAAGCAGCCCCAAACCAATTTTTCTTCATGATCTGAAATCCTTCAAAAGTGTGTGCTGTGCATCGGCGTCAATACGCCGATGCACCATAGAGTCAGGGCCGACTTACCATTGATAACCAATACCCACGGCACCACCATAATCACCGCGTGAGGTGGTGTTGCCCGAGAGCTTGTAGACCCATTTGCCGTTATCGGTAATTCCGGAGAAACCAATGGCCATACCGGACTCTCCACGCCAGGTACCACCAGCCATGGACATCATGTGTTTGCCCGGCAAGTAAGCCTGGGGCAGTGACGCTGTTGCCATGGCAGCCGCCACACCTGCACTCAAGCGGTTATCCAGACGATTGATATCGTGACGAATATTGTTGATCTGGCCTTGCAGATTGCCCGCAACCTGATTCAACTGGCTCACGTTCACCGCATCGGTGTCATTGACACCCGCCGCCACATTGGTAATGTGCTTGCCGGACATATTGATGCCGTTCTCATTGATGATCGGGCCACCGTTATTGATCTGAATTTCATCGGCCTGAACAGTCACCGCCGTAATGGAGTTGACCTTCAGATCCTGGGACACCGACACCTTGATATCAGCGCCAACGGTCTGGCCTGCATCATTGACCCGGTCCGTCTTGGAGATCACGATGTTGTCACCTTCAACAAAGCCCACCGTGTTGCCATTGTGGATAGGCGTGCCATCACCGGAGCCATTATTGCCACCGCCTGTGGAGCCGGAGCCATTGCCATTGGAACCACCGGTATTGCCGCCTTCCTTGCCATCCGTCGGTGCCTCAACATTCCAGTGCATGCTGTCCAAAACATCTTTCAAGGAGGAATGCTGGCCACCGTTGTAAGCAAACGAGCCGTTTCCATCCAGACCAATAAAGGACTCGATAGGCTGGAGCTGGCCGTAATTGACGGCATCCGTCGGATTGCGACCGGCGGCCACATTGGTGATGCGCATATCACCTGCATTGATGCCAGCCAGGGTGATGCTCGGGCCATCGTTGATGATCAAGCCGGTGTTACCCAGGTGTACGTCGTTTCCTACCGCAACCCCTGCGTTGTTAATGACGGTATCGCCGGTCTTCAGGCTGCCATCTGCACCCAGATCAATGTCCTTGTTCAGCTTGACTTCAAGCTGTCCGGAATCATCGGTGCCGGTCTGCTCGACCGTGACATTCTTGTCACCGACAAACGCAACCTGGCCGTTCGGGCCAATATTGGCGCTATTACCCTGCGCATCGGTCACATTCCAACCAGCGCTGGCAAGGTCATTGACTTGCTTGAGCTGGTCTTCAGTAGCCGCCTGACCGCTGGTGTAGTTGTCCGGATCCCAAGTCAGATTGGTCAGGCCACCAATTCGGCCAGTATCACCATTGATCGTGACCGGGTTTGCTCCGCCCACCACAACCTGCGTGCTGCCGATAGCCGTGCTGTTACCGGCCGCATCTGCTACCGTGATCGAACCTGCGCCTACGGTAGTCGTGTCACCGGCGGCATTGCTGACCGTGGTACCTGCCGCTGTCGTGGAGGTTTTGTTACCGGCCCCATCATCCACAGTCAGACCGTCGTTATTGACGACCGTATTTCCTGTCGTCAGGCTGCCATCCGCACCCAGATCAATGTCCTTGTTCAGGTTCAAGGCCAGGTCCGTGCCTTCACGCGAAATGTTGATGTTGCCGTCCGTATTGCTGAAGTCCACCGAAGCACCTGGCTTGACGTTCTCGGCAGCACCACCATTGGCACTGATGTTCCAGCCTGCGTTGGCAACGTCCGAGACCTCTTTCAACTGCGATACATTCACCGCATCGGTGTCATCCGTGCCAGCATCCATATTGGTGATCTTCTTGCCACCCATATTGATGCCGTCGCCGTTGATCACCGGACCACCATTGTTGATGGTGATGCTGTTCAAATCCGTCAGGTTCTGAGCCATGACCAAGTTCAGCTTGTTTCCATCGCTATCAACGCGCAGGTTCGCACCGGTAGAGGCTTCGCCCTCGGCCAGTTCGCCGGAGACGGTCAATGGCGTGTTATCACCCAGCGTCTTGGCAATAGTGCTACCGGTATTGCCTGCAAAGCTCAAGCCGTCATTCTGGGTAGCGACTTCACTGCCCTTGTAAATGACATCACCCGCGTTGTTAACGACAAAGTTGTCACCCAGACGGGTTTCACCCTGAACGGTCAGGTTATTGGTGGTGATGCTATCGCCATTGACGACCGTATCGCCCACAGTGACGCTATCACCGTTGATCACGGTATCGCCCACGGTAATGCTGTTGCCTACGGTCAGATCATCCGCCAGGTTGAAGGCCAGATCGGTGCCGGTACGCGTGACGGTGATGTTGCCATCGTCATTGCTGAAGTCCACCGAGCCGCCCGGCTTGACGTTCTCGCTAGCGGCACCATTGGCACTCACATGCCAGCCTTGAGCAGCATATTTGATCGCATCGTGCACCGTGTTTTCGCCGGTATCACCGATATTGCTCATGCTCAGGCTGCCGTCAGAAGCCAGCGCGGCATTGCCACCCAAGATGTTTTTCGTGGTGTTGGCCACATTGCCCAGCACCGCGTTCGTAGCATACAGTTGGCTGCCATTGATCGCATCTGTGCTGCCGGGGTTGATCCGACCAGCAGCCACATTTGTCAGTGTGCGCTTGTCCTGCTCCGTTCCCACACTGACGGTGCCAACAGGATTCGTACCGGCAAAATTGCCATAGCTCAATCCATTTAATGAAGCATTGCTTGTGCCAACTGCGCCTGCAGTCACCGCAGCATCCCCCAGTGCGACCGAACGTGCATTGCCTGCCTGTGCGCCCTGTCCAATAGCGACAGCACGGTCAGCCGTGCTGCGAGAGTCTGCGCCCAGCGCAATCGCCTGTCGTTCGATAGCCCAGGCATCACGGCCCTGCGCAATCGAATCTTCGCCAAAGGCATGAGCGCCCTTGCCCTGTGCCTGTGCATAATCAGCCGTTGCCTGTGCTTCCCGTCCGACCGCGATGCTGCTGTTGAACTCGGCTACAGAATCCGTACCCAGCGCAATGGAGTCGCGGTTCTTGTCCTGGTTTTCCACATCAGGATTAGCTTGGCCTGAGCGAGCGCGAGTTCCCATGGCAATACCGCGTGCCGCAAAGGTTTCGGCATCCGTACCGCTGGCTTGGGAATCACCGGCAGCCGCCCGTGACCGGGTGCCAAAGGCCATGGCGTCATTGGCTGTTGCCGTTGCATTGCTACCCTGGGCAATACCGCGAGCCGCATTCACCACCGAGCCTTTACCAATCACAATCCCTTCCACTGCCGTGGAGCTGGACTCTGTACCAATCACAATTGAGTTCTCGACCGAAGGACCATTGGCCTGACGATCTGTATAAGAATCCCGACCAATGACGATGGAGTTCTTGTCACGGCTAACGACGTGCGTTCCAATCGCCACACCGCCCTCATCTCGGGCCTCCGATTGTGAGTTACCAATGGTGGTGGAGTTCAACCCCAGTCCCTTGATGTTGTGCCCCAGCACAACAGCGGACACTCCCTCGGCTCCCGCCATGTGCCCGATTGCAACCGAGTCCCGCTCCTTGGTCGTGGCATCTGGGCCAATGGCAATCGAGTCAATCGCGGTGGCGGCCGCCCCGTTATTGTTCTTGTTGCCCTTATCCACACCACCGTCATTCACACTGAAATAACGTGTTTTACTGTCTTCAATCTGCTGCCCCCAGTCATCGCCAATTTTTTCAGCCAACTGGTCGTAATCCACGGGGCCACCCAAGGCAGCTTGATCCACAACCGCCTGCAACTGACGCACGTTCACCGCATCAGTATCATTGGCTCCGTCTTCCACATTGACAATACGACGCGTGAATGCATTTCCTGACTCACTGCTACCGACAGAAACCGCACTACCGGAGAATCCACGATTGGTAAATCGGCCTGTACCGGAAACATCACCTTGAACCGAGTGAGAGTTCAGGCCTAAAGCGACAAAACCACTGTCTGCATATGCATTTGGACCCATGGCTGTACCCGTGCCCAATGCCATTGACTGGCGACCTACGGCAACACCGGTATTGCCGGCGACCGCGTTATAGCCAATGGCAATGCCCTCTGTATCTGCACTGGCGTTGGCACCGATACCCACGGCACGATTTGACGTACGCCCCTGATTAGCATTGGTGCCCAGGCTAATGTTGTCATCGCCCGTCACACTGGAACCAGCCCCTTTCCCCATAGCGACGTTCTGATTGCCATCCACGCCATTGCCGGCATTGTCACCAATTGCCGCATTGAACTGGCCCTTGACGTTCTGACCGCTAGCCTGACCAATCGCAATATTGTGAGAGCGGTCTCCAGGCAGATGATTGCCCGTGGCCTTGCCGGCGTCACCACCGATGGAAATATTGTTTTCTGCATCGGCCTGAGCGCCCAGCCCCAAAGCGATACCGTTAACCCCACTGGCCTGTGCTTGCGTACCCAAAGCAAGCGCATTATGTCCACCTGCTGCTGCTTCACGACCCACCGCAACACTGGCCAGACCACTGCTCACACTGTCCTTGCCAATGGCTATGGCCGCCTCCGGTTTGGGCTGGCTGTCTGCACTGGCGACACGGGCACCATCACCCAGCGCAATGGCACTGTCGGCATCGGCCAACGCCCCCTGGCCTGCGGCCATACTGCGATCACCCTCAGCCTTGGATTCAGGGCCAATCGCAATCGACTCTTCGCCGTTTGCCTCGGAATCGGGTTGTTCTGAATTGGCGCGGAAATACTTCACGCCAGGATTGGTATCATCCACACCCAAGGCGGTCAGATGATTGTTGATCGTTACCAGTCCTGCTTCAGCCGTTCCAATGCGGCTGCCCTGATCAGCAATGGCCGTTTCATTGCCCGAGATTCGGGTGTCATGACTCGTAATAGCTGTTTCATTGTCCGTAATACGAGTCCCATGATCCGTAAGAGTGGACTCATTGCCAGCAACCCGAGCTTCCAGCCCATCAATCTTGCCAGTATTGGTCTGCACATCTGCAGCAGTGGCCGTTAACTGCGCCATGGTCACCACAGACTCACCACCTACCGTAATCTGATCAGCACTCAAGGCACCGGAGACCGTCAGGCTGCTCAACCCGACAATGCTGCCTCCCCCAGTAAACTGGATGGTGCCGCCTGGAGCGGTAAAGTTAATCAGGTTGCTCTGGCCGTCGCCAGGAATCTCGACAGCAGCCCAGGCATTGCTCACTGCCAAAGCGCCCACTGTCAAACAAGCCGCCCATCCCATACGAGCGGACAAAGCCGAACACTTTCCCCCTTTTACGCAAGAAGAGCTGCGCTTTCCTTTCGCTGTCTTGTTCTCTGAAACGGCAACAAATGTTCCAGTTTGCTCATTCCATATGGTTTTATAGACGTGATTCATCTCTGTTCCTGATCCTTTAAGGAATATCTGTTGAGTGCAAAGTTGGTGTGTGTGGGGTTGAAACTGTCTCGAACGGACAAAGGTTCCGCCCCCTCCCATGGGGGTTGAACGCAAGGAGATGTAATGAAGTAGCCCTGGACGGCATGCACACCGGCATCGACACTCAGCCGGAAATCCTGCTCCGTCTCAATGCCTTCTGCGATGACGTATTGGCTGATGCCACAAGAGGCCTGAACCCAGGAGTTCAGGGCGGCAATACCGTCCCTGTGCCGTGCTTGATGCACCAGGGTCTTATCAATCTTGATGACGTGAGGGCGGATCTGACGGGCCAGCTCCAAGGTGTTGAAACCAGCTCCGATATCATCAATGGCCACCTTGCAGCCCAGCCCGCGCAAGGTGCAAAGCAGCTTGGCGGCAGCCTCATGGTCAAAGACGCAGGCCGTCTCCGTGATTTCCAAAGTCAGGCGACTGGCTAACTGCGGAGCATTGCCCAACACAGCAATCAATAGTCGCCACCACGGCCCGAGCTGCAAGGACAAGGGAGAAATATTGCAGGCCAGGTGAATGTCCGGATAACGCTCCAGGAGCTGCACCACCGACCAAAGCACACTGGCATCAAGGCGTTCCGTAACATGCAAGCGCTCAATCGCCTGCACAACGGGTGCGCACGAGACTGACTGAAAGCCTGTGCCGGCATCGTCCCAGCGCAACAGCACTTCGTAGTACAGAACGTGATCGTGGTCCTGGACAAAGACAACGGGTTGAAAGGACAGGGCAATCTTGCCGTCTTGCATCTCTGCAAAGAAACGGGTTGCCAGCGCCATATCTTGTCGAGTCTGCTCGCAGTCCTGAGACTTGAGCTCGGAAAAGGCAATCGTGCTTGCCAGCGAACGCAGATGAGGGGGGTAAGCCGGCTGGTCAACGGATGCTTCCACCCAAGCCAGTACCACATTCACAAGGATGCGCTCAGTGCCACACCTGACTGGCTCATAGCACAGGGCAGCCTTGCATCGTTCGAGAAACAGATCCTTGTCAAACTGGGAGTGCAAACGGCAATCGCTCAAGCCGATCAGCACCGCACAGTCCAGTACCAGCATATCGCTACGCGCCACGCCACAAAGACGCAGACGCTTCTGAATGGCGGACAAAAGAGCTTGCCGAAACACCCCCCCACCGTACGCCTGCGCAAGAGACTGCACACTGCGCAGCCCTAACAACAGATAGCTGCCCGAAGGAGTCGCTTTCTGCAACCAGCAAGACAAAGACTCTACCGACTGGACGCCCATTACGCGCCCCGCATCGCCGGCCGACACTCTGGACGCTGAGCCTGAATCAGCGCTTTACTTTCAACCGGGCTACGGTCAAAAAGCCTCCTTTATGTCAACATCATTTCCATAACAAATAGACACGTTTGTACGTGGAAACTACGCTGAAAAGGATCATTTCGATGCGCTATTCGGTTGGGACTAAAAGGAGGCTTCTTGTCAAAATTACAGGCCTATTTACGCCTTTTCTTAACCATTGTTGACTCTTGCCTATGGCTAGCTGCAACGTTCTTCAGAAAGTGCATCGGCCAGACCTACTTCGTGTTGACACACATGTGCCAGCCGCTAACACTTAATCAGTATCTGCATCTGAAACACAGCGTTAATAAAAAATTACGTAATAGTTTTTATTGCAGTACGAGCGACCTCAATCGCCGTTTACGTGGCAGCAGGTTTGCATGCGGTTAGTAAAACTTGACATCGCGTGGCCAACATTCCACTAGACCATCCTTGGGTTTACTAAGATCGATTGCATTGAGATGTACTCGAGTGGGGGGGGAGGCTGCGCTTTGCGCTAGAAAGATGGGTACTATGAGTAAGAAATATGGATATGCACGCGTTTCAACACAGGATCAAAACCTGGACCTACAGATCGCGGCTTTAAAAAAAGTGAATTGTGATCATATCTATACGGATAGAGGAATATCCGGGGCTAAAGCCTCACGTCCAGGACTGAATCATCTGCAGCAAAAATTGAAATCGGGCGACACGCTGATTGTTTGGCGTCTAGATAGACTGGGTAGGTCATTGCGTTATTTAGTCGATACCATTGATCGCTTGGGCAAAGAGAATATCCATTTCATTTCCCTGACGGAAAATATAGACACCACAACGTCAGGCGGCAGATTGCTTTTTCATATGATGGCCGCCCTGGCCGAATTTGAACGATCTCTGATTAGCGAACGCACTCGCGCGGGAATGGCAGCGGCACGTGCCAATGGCAGACCACTAGGCAGACGCCCTGCCCTATCGCCTGCTCAACATCAAGAAGCCCTTATTGCGCTGACAAATCATGTTCCACTGAACATTGTGGCAAAGAAATATGACGTCCACCCCAGGACTATCCGCCGCATCAAAGCCATGTCCTCCTCATAGCTAAAACAACGCCGGAACAAAAGGGCCACTGTCATTGCCGGCAGCGGTCAATATGGTGGCAATGCTCTAAATAGAAAAAAAGCAGAAACACTGCCACCTTTTACTGCACCAGCTGATTCATCTCGATAATAGGCAGCATCACGGCCAGCACAATCAGCAAGACCAAGCCCCCCATCAGCAAAATCATCAAGGGTTCCAGCAAGGCGGTCATGGTCAGGGCCTTGCGCTCCAGTTCAGTCGACAAGGTCGTGGCCGCACGATCGAGCATAGGGGCCAGTTCGCCAGTTTTTTCACCGCTGGCAATCAGTTGTACCAATAATGGCGGGAACAAGGCACTGCGTTGCAAGGCAGTCGCCAAAGGCAGACCCTCGCGCACATGAATAGCGGCCTGATTCACCGCATCGCGCAAGGCCAGATTCGAGACCGTACGTCCTGCCGCTTCCAGAGCGGTCAGCAAAGCCACATTGCTACCAGCCAGAATCGCCAGCGTGGCGGCAAAACGAGCAGTATCCACACCCAGCAAATAGCCCCCCAGAACGGGCACGCTTAACAGCCGCCGATGAAAGGCCAGCTTCAAGGCCGGTTGTCGCAACAGGAAAGCGGCCAGCACAGCCAGCAGTAGTAACACCACAAACAGCACCACACCCCAGTCGCGTAACAGATCGCTGGCGCCGATCATCACGCGCGTGAGCATGGGCAATTGCTGTTTGGCTTGGGTAAATGCGCCCACCACCTGGGGGACGACATAGCTCAGCAAAAACACCACCATCGCCACAGAAATCAGGCTGACGATGGCGGGATAAATAAAGGCTGTCAGCACCTTGCCGCGCAAGGCTCCGCTATCTTCGATAAAGCTGGCCAGACGATCCAACACTTGTTCCAGTTCACCGGACTGCTCACCTGCCCGCACCAATGCTCGGTAAATTTCAGGAAAGTCACGAGGGTGATTGCCCAGGGCATCGCTCAGGCTTTGTCCTGCTCGGATATCAGCACGCAAGGCTGCCAGCAGTTGCACCAAAGGCCGACGCGTCGCCTGCTCAATCACCACTCCCAGGCTGGCCTCCAACGACAAGCCCGCCGCCACCAGACTGGCTAACTGACGAGTCAGCCAGGATAGCTCGGTGCGGCGCAAACCCGCACTGCGGGCACGAGCCACAGCACGACTGCGCCCCGCTTTCAGGGAAACGGTCAGCAGACCTCGGGACAGCAATTGCTGGCGCGCCAGACGCTCGCTCTCGGCCTCCAGCACCCCCCGTTCGCTGCGACCGGCCTGATCCACGGCCTCATAGTGATAGGTCCCCATACTGTCCTGCCCGCCTATAACTCGCGCGTGACGCGCAATACTTCTTCAGGCGTACTGACACCCTGCTCCACCCACCGCTGAGCATCTTCACGCAAGCTTCGCATGCCCGATTCACGCGCGGCCTGACGCAAGGCGGGTTCGGCTCCGGCGTCATTTAACAAGTGCTGGGCACGTTCATCGATGCGATACAGCTCATGAATCCCAGTACGCCCCTGATAGCCCGTATGGGCACACTGTTGGCAACCTTCAGGGCTAGCCCGGTATTGCCCCTGCTCGGCAGGTTGACGGCAATGTCGGCACAGTTTGCGTATCAATCGCTGGGCCAGCACACCCCGCAAGGTAGAGGCCAGCAAAAAAGGCTCCACCCCCATATCCACCAAGCGAGTGGCCGCAGACACCGCATCATTGGTGTGCAAGGTAGCCAGCACCAAGTGGCCAGTCAGGGAAGCCTGCACCGCAATCTGCGCGGTTTCCAGATCCCGGATTTCTCCGATCATGATGATGTCCGGGTCTTGTCGCAATATGGCGCGCAAGGCGCGCGCGAAACTCAATTCAATACGAGGGTTGACCTGCGTCTGGCCGACGCCAGGCAAGTCATACTCAATCGGATCTTCGACGGTCAGCACATTGCTGCGTGCCGTATCAATGCGCCCCAAAGCGGCATACAAAGTCGTGGTTTTACCGCTGCCGGTAGGCCCGGTGACCAGCACAATGCCGTGTGGTTGATGAATCAGCTCATCGAGCTGAGCCAAAATATCCGGGGCCATGCCCAGACGCTCTAGCTCCAGTTGCCCGGCTGACTTGTCCAGCAGGCGCATCACGGCGCGTTCGCCATGTCCGGTAGGCAGAATCGAGACACGCAGGTCCAGCGCCCTGCCTCCTACTTTCAAGGCAATACGGCCATCTTGTGGGAGCCGCTTTTCGGCAATATCCAGGCTGGCCATGATCTTGATACGGGACACCAAGGCTCCGTGCAAGGCCCGGCGCGGGCTGACGATATCTCGCAAACGGCCATCCACCCGATAGCGCACGACCGAGTGGGTTTCATACGGCTCCAGGTGAATATCACTGGCGCCATCGCGCACGGCCTGGGTAAACAAGGCATTGATCATGCGAATGACCGGCGCATCGTCCTGATTTTCCAGCAAATCGGTGACAGCGGGCAGTTCCTGCATCAGTCGATCCAGGTCCACCTCGTTGGCAGCGGCATCCACCACGCTGGCAGCATCGTCGCCCTGTGCATAACTGGCATCAATCAAGGTATCCAGTTCGGCATCTGGGATTTGCCGCTCGTCCAGCTCGGGATAGCGTCGCCGCAACTCCACCAAGGCCCAATCCGGTGTGCGCTCGCTAATCACCAGCGTGCCCACACCTTGCTGCTGCGTCAGCACCGCGCGGTGCTGACGTGCCCAGGAGTAAGGCAGGCGGGTCATAGCGTCTCTCGCAGGTCTACCGCAGCGGACGAACCGGCGGCCTGTGGCAAGACCATGTGTCCCGCATCAGGGTGAAACCAGGTGGAACGATCCGGCAGTCCAGTCTGCACGGCACGCATATAGTTGTAGCGGTCCAAAGACAGACTCTGGCTGTCCTGCGCGTTACGCACGATATGCGGACGCAAGAACACCATCAAATTGGTTTTTGTGCGCTTGCGTTTCTCGTACTTGAAAAGGCTGCCTACCAGCGGAATATCTCCCAGCAAAGGCACCGATTGTGTACCGTCCTCAATCGAGTCTTCCAGCAAGCCACCCAGCACAATGATCTGGCCATCATCCACCAGCACATTCGTGCTCAGCGCACGTTTGCGTGTGACGGGCGAGTTGGCCGATACCGACATGGCTGTATCGATACTGCTGACTTCCTGATAGAGCGCCATCTTGACGGTGCCCCCTTCCGAGATCTGCGGGCGCACTTTCAAGGTCAGCCCCACGTCTTCACGCTGAATCGTCTGGAACGGATTGCTGGCCCCGTCGCCCGTGGTGGTGTATTGGCCCGTCACAAAGGGAACAGTACGGCCCACCATGATGCTGGCTTCTTCATTGTCCAGCGTCATCAAGTTAGGAGTAGACAGAATATTGGTGCCCCCCTGGCGCTCCAGCGCTCGCGCCAGTACACCTAGATTGACAATCTGCTGACCCAGCACGTTCACCGTGCCTTTCACCACACCCAGGCTCAAACCAGCCGCCAAGGAATCAAGCGTCGTTGCCCCAGCCTTGGTGATACCGCTGCCGCCCAGATTGGCACCGCCCACAAAGCCCGAGCCGCCGTCCGAAATATTGCCGCCGCCCGTCATCCACTGAATGCCGAACTCGGCCGCATTTTCTGCATTCACCTCCACGATCAAACTTTCGACCAACACCTGAGCGCGACGTTGATCCAGTTGGTCGATCACTTCACGCAAGCTGCGGTAGACCGGATCGGGGGCCGAGATAATCAAGGTATTGGTAGACGGGTCGGCTTGAACAGTCGCCCCACCGGCGCTAAAGGCCACGGTGCCACTGGCATTATTAGCGGCACTCAAGCCCATCTCGCCTTGGGACTGACCTGCTGTTGCCGACGTTTCCATTGCCTTGGCCGCGCCCGTGGTGCTGGAGGCATTGCCAGCAGGAGCCAGACTATTGCTCTGTTGCTGTCCACCCGTTGCCGCACTACCTGAGCCGGATTGCCCGGTCAAAGCAGCCCGCAACACTTCAGCCAACTGTACGGCCTGGGCATTACGCAAATAGACCACATGCAAATTGCCCTTATTGCTTTCCGGGCTGTCGATACGGCGTATCAAATCCCGCGCCAAATCCAGCCGAGCCGGACTGCCTGCCCGCACCAACACGGAATTGCTGCGCGGATCGGCCACCACCGTGATGCGTTGCGCCACATCATTTCCCGGAGTATCCAGCATTTGGGATGCCAAGGCCGCCACATCCAGCGCCACCCCGTAATCAATCGGGATGATGTCCGTATTCAAACCGGCAGGGGTATCTATCCCGGCGATCACCTGGGCAATGCGATCCAGATTATCACCATAGTCAGTCACAACCAGGGTGTTATTGGAGGGGTAAGCATTGATAGGATTGTTGGGCGAAATCATGGGCCGCAACACGGGAACCAGGGCCGTGGCATTTTCATAACGCAAGGTGAACACACGGGTTTCCAGCTCGCCACTGCCGCTGGCCCCGGCACCTGCGGCACGCACGGCACCGCCCTGTTGACGCGCCTCGGTTTCGGGCACTACTCGGCTGACCTTGCCATTGCGCAATACAGCAAACCCTTGCATCCGCAAGGCTGACAGCAACATCTCGTAGGCAGTGCGGGCGTCGACCGGCACCTCGGACACCAAGGTCAGTTGCCCTTTTACACGCGGGTCCACAATAAAGTTCTGGCCGGTAAAGCGCGCCAAGGCGGCCACCACCCCGTCCAGCTCAGCATCTACAAAATTCAAGGTAATGTCGTTGCCTTGCGGAAACTCGGCCGGGTCGGGCAGGTCGATCGGAGCGGCCCGGCCCCCGACTCGCTGCGGAACCCGACGCGTCACGGCAGCAGAAGGCGTATTGTCATTGGTAAAGCGCGGATCAGCCTGGGTACTGCGTACAGGCGTCTTGCCTACCGAAGCAAAAAACGAAGAAGGATCCGGGCCGGGCTCAGGTTTCTGACCTGTGCTGGCACAGGCGCTTAATAGGACGGCGGCCCCCAGACTTAAAAAGAAGCGAGGGCGCAGCCCAGGAAGTCGTTTGGTCAAGGTACTCATAGTCAAAATATGGTTATTCCTGCTTGCTAGTCGTTGTGGCTATTCGCCATTGGGTCACACCCTGACGCTGAGGCCCCAAGGCCTCTAGTAACTCTTTGAATCGTTGATCGTCGGCCTGCTTGGCTTGGGCACGTCCTTCAAACAGCCCGCCTGCCGCCCCCCACTGACCCTGACCTGCCAAAGTCAGATCCCCCGCCAGGGTTCGCAGGCTTAGCTGCACACCCTGGCCCTTGCGGCTGACAGCCAATTGGTAATCACCCAGCTCGGCTTGGGCCGCCAAAGCCGAGCGCGCATTGCGCCAATCCAGCTCCAGCAAAGGTCCACTTTCAGCGGCCAGCGCCTGACTGGGCCAGCGCAACTGCAACTGCCCTTGCGGTTGTACGGTCTGCAACAAGGGATGCAAACGCCCTAAAAGCGCAGCGGGAACCGTTAGGTTTTGGCCAGAAATGCGCCAGCCTTGCAGGCTGGCTTGCAAGCGCACAGGCTGGTCCAGCCACGCATGGCTTACTTCCATTTGCGGCCAGGGCGTCAAACGCCAACGCCAACTGACAGGGCCGGGAACAGTGCGAGCCAACAAACCCGACCCCACCACCAGCAGACCTTGCCCGGAAGCCAGATTGCCGTGAGCCGTTTCCAGTCGTAGCGGCAATTGCTCCGGCTGCCAGATCAACATCATGCGGGCAGGCAAAAAGGGCACGGCGGCCAGCAGCAGACACACCGCCAACAAGGTCCAGGCCATGATTTTGGTCAGTTTCTTCATGCAGGCTCTCCTGCACCCAACACAATACGGCCATCCAACAAACCTGCACGTTCGCGGCTATCCACCACCGAGCGACTCAGGCTGACTTCTTGCACGGCAAAGCCCAGCACACGAGGGGCGTGCATCAACCAATCCATCAAGGCAGGAGCGGCCACGGCCTGGCAGACCAGAACACGCTGCTCGGCCAGCGACGCCTCTGTCTGACATTGGGTGCCCAAAGTCTGCAAGCTGCGCTGCAAGGCTTTGTCTTGTCCTTGCGCGTCAACCGGCGCGACCAGCTCTTTATCCAGGACCTGAATTTGCGACAACACAGTTTGCAGTTGCGCCATCTCATACTGCAGGCGCGGCAGCTCTTGTTTTGCCAAGGCCAGATCACGAACAGCGGGACGTAACAGCAACAACCACAGAAGCATCACAAGCAGCACAGCCCCCAATACCGACAAGGCCAACTGATCCCGACGGCTCAAGGCTCGCCAGTACTGTCGGGCAATGGCAAGCTTGTTATGGACAGTCAGCAGTACAGGCTGAAAGGCGGAAAATTTGCTCATTGCTGCCCCCCTTGCTGGCTGGACGCTTGCGCTGCTTTGTTCAAACCGATCTCCCACTGGCGGGCCGACTCGCCCTGTTTCCACTCCAGCTCCGATTCAGCAGGCAAAGGCGGTGCAGGCAAATCGCTGGCCAGTGTCAAAAGCAACTGTTGGTCCTTGAAATTCAATGCACGCACCTGTCCTTGCAAGGCAGGCCATTGCACAGCACTGGCCATCAACAACCGATCAAAAGGCGCCGAGGCCGGACTTTTATCGGCCAGCAAGCCGTCACGATGCTGTCTGGCCTGCGTCAAGGGCGCAACAATGACAGGCAAATGCGGCAAGGCTTGTCGAACAGCCTGCTCCATCTGGGTCTGTACCTGTTTCATCTGGGAGCGCAAGGACTGCGCCTGCTGCTGCAAGACCAAGGTCCAGCTCAATACGGCGGCCAGAGTCCACCACAGACTTTGGCGCAGCACGCTGTTCCCGCCGCCACTGGCGGCCATCTCCGGCATCAACAAGGAGCAAGCGGGTACTGTCAGCATTTGACCTTGGCCCTGCCTGTCTTGCTCATGCCCCTCGGACCAGGCATAGACTCCACTGAGAGGGACTCCGGCCTGGCGCGCTTGCTCTCCCAAGGCCAGCAAGGGCTGGCGCTCCGTCCAGACTAATTGACTCATACCGGCAGGCCCCGGTGCCGAGCAGGCCACCCACACCTGTTCAATAGGGCTCAAACACAAAGGCTCGACCGCACTGCAGGCCACGGCCTGCCGCCGCGACGCACTGACTGAAGGAATACGCGCCTCAGTCACCGTTGCCATCCCGGCCGGTAAAACCAGCTCCAACGATCGGGCCAGGGCTTTGAACTCCTGAATCGCTGCCCGGCCACGGCGCAATACCTTGGCACGCTTGTCGCGCAGCACAAAGTCCACCGGCTGATCCAGCCTAGGTGGGGAGTCCAAATAAATACGCAGCACTTTGCTCATCACTTCAACGAATCCAGACAATCCGGCTGCGGTCCGCAGCCCTGTTAATCAGGGCCTGGGTCGCTACCCGGCTATGGTCAAGTCGTAACTGACCACTTAATAAAAACCACTCACTGCGCACGGTCAGCGTTTGCCCCTCCAACGCCTCCTGACGTTGCAAGCGGGCTTGGACATCGGCCTGATCCCGGAACCACTGGCCCCGGTCGCGCTGCGCCAACAGGCCACGCCACTCAACCAGACTGACGGAAGGCTGCACCGCAGCCAGCACCTGGGCACTGGCAGTATTCACATTCAAGGATTTGGCTTGCGGCAGGTAGCTGAGATAAGGCTCCAGTTGCTTGGCCTGTTGCACCGCATTGGGGAAAAAGTCCTGCAAATGGGAGGGCCAGGGCGCTTGTCCAGCCTGAGCCCGTTGCAGCCGCTGGGCCAACTCCAAAGCCAACGAGGGTTCCTGCTGCACGCTGCCCAACAACTGTTCCAATGCCTGCACGTAGCGGGCCTGGATCCGGCCATCGCTCAGCAATAAAGCCAGATTGAATTTGCCCTGCTCGTCCTGGATATAGCCAGAGAAGTAAGCCGCACGGGTCTTGTCGGGAGTCTCTATCTTCAACTCACTCAGAGCCTGGGCCCACAAGCCGCCTTTATGCGTCACAGCCGAACGCTGCGAGTCCAAACGCAAGACCAGCACGGCCCAATCCAGCGCACCACGCAGCAGCCAGTTGGCCTGCATGTAGTCACGCTCGCTGGCCAGTTGCGTTGCCAGTGCACTTTGACGCTGCACAATGCCCATAGTGGCAATGGACACTGCCATCACGACCACCAGCGCATTGATCACCGCCATGCCTTGTTGGGATCTGCGCTTCATAGCAGCATCACCACTTTGCGGTATGGATGCTCCTGCCCTTCCAACTGCACCGTCAGCTCTATGCCAGTCGCCGCTGCTCCAGCCTGCTCGGGCCACGGCCAGCTTTGCCAGCCACGTGCCGGAATCCAGATACGCAAATTCCAGGCAGTGACCTGCTCCAGCACAGCTTGCAAAGGCCCCAGCTCGGGCAAGGGATACACCGTTCCTGCCTGGGCAATGGCCCGCTGCAACACACCCTGCTGCAAACGCCATTGAATCTGCTGGGTTCCCGCGCCAGCATCGCTACGACGTTCAATCATCAGGATGGCCGGGCCTTCACCCTGGGCTTGCCAGCGAATACTGGCGGGCAGTACTGCCATCGCCCCGGTCGGGTCCACGGGGCCTGGCACGGGGGGCAGATGCAGCTCCAGATCCCGTCCCATTTGAGCCAAGACATTGAACAAGGCCTGGGTCTGACGTGCCTGCTGACCAAGTTGCTCATCCGCATGCAAGACCGCATCCAGGCCTCGCCAGGACATCAGGCTGATCAAGGCCATGATGGTCAAGGCCACCAGCATTTCAACCAACGTAAAGCCTTCCTGGCCAGTATCTGTCATGGCAAGGACGCCAAGGTCGCGTGCAGCTCGGCCAGCACGGGGCCTTGGGGCAAGGCAGCCTGTACCGTTACCTGACGAAAGAAGCGATTGGCCGTGGCTTGCACGGTCTGCTTGCACTGCAAATTCAAGGAACCTTGGCGGCAAGGCACCACGGTTTCACCCGGATCGGGAAACAGGCGGCGCAGACGCATCTCGGCCACCACACCGTCAACGGCCAGCAGAGCCAGGCTGCGCTCATGCATGGCCTGGCTGCCAGAAGCACTCAGGCCCAGCGCACGCAATCCGGCGGTCAGGGCCACCGATACGATGGCCAGCGCAATCAACACCTCAATCAAACTCATGCCACGCTCTGTCATGACTGCACATCAAAACGGCCTGTCGGGTCGCTGCGAAGATGCAGTACCTCGTGGCCATCATCCAGCTCCAGCAGACGCGGCGCGGACAACCATTCATTCACAAAAACCCAGGGCCCGGCTGGCTCCAGGCGCACACGCACTGATTCCAGCGTCCAGGATCGCTGGGGAAACAATTGGGCAAAACGAGCCTGATCGCGCAGCCAGCCCACAGTGGGGCTGGAGCCATCGGTAGCGTCCGGAATCAGGCTGAAACGATAGCCCTGCTGATCCGCATTCCAGGCGACGCTGCGGCCACTTTCGCGCACATAGCTTTGCAACTGCGCCAGACGCAGGGCCAGTTGACGGGCTTCCCGCTGTATCCCCTGATCCCGGTCCAGTACCAGCACGCTTAAACCTGCGCTGCTGACAATACCCACGATCAACAAGACCACCAGGGTCTCGATCAAGGAAAAGCCCCGCTGTGCCACATCAGTCCCAATTGCCGATATCGGCATCACTACCCGCCCCGCCAGCCTGACCATCCGCCCCCAGCGAGAACACATCGATCTCGCCATGCACGCCGGGTTGCAGATACTGGTACGGATTGCCCCAAGGGTCGTTAGGCAGACGGTCCATATAAGGGCGCCAGTTGCGTGGCTCGGGAGGCTGAGCGGGGCGCTGGTGCAGCGCCGCCAAACCTTGAGCCGTACTGGGGTAACGGCCGTTATCCAGGCGATACAGCTTCAAGGCCTGTGTCAGCGCGGCAATATCCTGACGGGCCGCGACGGCACGTGCCTGATCGGGCCGGTCCATCAGGCTGGGGACAACCAAGGCCGCCATAATGCCCATGATGACCACCACCACCATGACCTCAATCAGAGAAAAACCTTGTTGAGCGCGGGACTGAACCGATCCGGCCAAACGACGCGCCGGACTGCGAGATAAAGTAGATCGAGACATGAAGGAAATAAGCCACCCAAAAAACCCAAGCTCTTGTCATACGGGCTTCATGCAGCACACGCACACTAAGAGCCCTTAAGACAGCCATACGGGCTGTCTGCCAATGCACTATTCGATGCAGTCTAAATGGGTATTATTTCCGCCATATTTCCGTCACATCTTTGGCTGCGTTTGTGTCAGGCCGGTATTGCTCTGGCCTTGATCAACCTGCTGATCCATCTATTCCTACCCTCGGAAGGAACGATTGCGCCTGTGCTGGAGCAGGACCACCGCGAACAGATCAGCACGCAACAAATTGCGCAGTGGTTTGGAGGCAGCACCGCCATGCCCGAGCTGCGTTTGCACGGCATGATTGTGAGTGGTCAGGGTGGGGCCGCCTTACTTAGCATTAATCAACAGGCGGTGCGCGCCTACCGCCCTGGTCAGGAGCTGGCACCAGGCGTGCTGCTGGATTCGCTGCAGCGCGAGCATATTGTGATTACGGTCGATGCCGTGCCCCAACAAATCGCCACCGAGCGTAAGGGCCCCGCCGTCATTGCCGGTATTCAGCAAGGGGCTCAGCCCTGAAGTGAAGAGTTAGCAGTATGATTTAAAGCTGTCTTTCTTCTTCCCCCTGGTGGGTATGTCTGCTTTATTTCGTCACTGGTTTGACAGCCTGCGCCCCAAGTCGCTGGCCATTGCACGCCCTGAAATGCTGCGTGCCACGCTAGGCGCCACGCTTAGCGTACTGATTGTTTCCTCTCTGAGCCTGTACCTGTCGGATTTTGCCCACACGCACCACTGGCTGGTAGCCTCCCTGGCGGCCAGTGCCTTGCTGATTTTTCTGGTGCCAACCAGCCCGTTGGCCCAGCCCTGGAATGTGTTGCTGGGCAATCTGGTCGGTGCTTTGACAGGGATTAGTTGCGCCATTTTGCTACCTCACCCAATTGCCGCCATTACCATGGCCGTGTGTGTGGCCATGCCCATCATGCTGGCGCTGCGCTGTGTGCACCCGCCTAGCGTGGCAATGGCGGTTTTCCCCGCCCTGAACGGGATTCACAATTACGACTTTGCGCTGTTTCCGGTCCTGTTTGACTCTTGCGTGCTGATTTGCCTGGGCATGCTGTACAACCGCCTGACCGGGGTTACCTATCCCCCCGTCCCTAAGCCCACCACTCGTGCGACAAGCACACTGTCACGCTTTACGGACCAGGATTACGATGCTGCACTAAGCCACTACAACCAGACGCTGAACATCAGCCAGGATGATCTGGAAAAGTTGGTCAGCTACGTTCACCAGTCGGCCTTCCGACGCAATCTGGGCACACGACGCTGCGCGACCTTGATGAATGATGCCCCCCTGTCCTGCCAGGTCAGCACGCCCTTGCAACAAGCCTGGGACATGATGCGCGAGCGCAAGATCAAGGCCCTGCCAGTGCTGGATCAAGACAAACATGTGATTGGTATTTTGGCCTTGTCGGACTTCTTGCAGCGCGCCGGACTGGATCAACCTGATAATCTGCGCCAGCGACTCAAGCGCTTTTTAAGCCCCCGCCAGCAATCGGCTCCCACGGTGGCCGAAGTCATGACCTCGCCTGCCGTCACCGCCAATGCAAACTGGTCTGTGGCCGAGCTGATTCCCTTGTTCAGCCAGGGCCGCCATCGTCACATGCCGGTGGTCAATGAACACAAAGAACTGGTGGGCATGATTACCCAGTCAGATCTGATGCTGGAGCTATTCAGAATCCTGCAGCCTCCGCGAGACCAGCCGGACTGACTATAAAGCTGAGCTCCAATAAAAAACCCCACTGTTTGCCATCGCCAAACAGTGGGGACAGATCTGCATCAGTACCTTGAGAACTGACACAACACCTTTTTAGTCAGCCTGCAAGACACCTCGGCGCAACTGGTCGCGCTCAATGGACTCGAACAAGGCCTTGAAGTTACCTTCACCAAAGCCATCATCGCCCTTGCGCTGAATGAACTCAAAGAACACAGGCCCCATCAGCGTTTCAGAGAAAATCTGCAGCAAGAGACGACGGTGACCACCCTCTGATGTGCCATCGAGCAAAATGCCACGGTTTTGCAGTTCTGCAGTGGGTTCTCCGTGCTCAGGCAAGCGACCTTCCAGCATTTCATAATAGGTTTGTGGCGGCGCCGTCATAAAACGCATGCCCATGGCCTTGAGCTTGTCCCAGGAGGCAATCAGATCATCGGTCAGGAACGCTACGTGCTGGATGCCTTCACCATTGAACTGCATCAGGAATTCTTCGATCTGGCCCGAACCCTTGGCGGACTCCTCATTGAGAGGAATACGGATTTTACCGTCGGGGGCCGTCATGGCCTTGGAGGTCAAGCCAGTGTATTCACCCTTGATGTCGAAGTAGCGAATCTCACGGAAGTTGAACAGGTGCTCATAAAACTGAGCCCAGTAGGCCATGCGGCCGCGGTACACGTTATGGGTCAGGTGATCGATCTCTTTCAGGCCCGCACCCACAGGGTGGCGGTCCACGCCTTCCAGGTAGACGAAGTCGATATCGTAAATAGAGTTACCTTCGCCAAAACGGTCGATCAGGTACAGAGGCGCGCCACCAATCCCTTTGATCGCAGGCAAGCGCAGCTCCATCGGCCCGGTAGGAATATCAACAGGCTGAGCGCCCAGTTCCAGTGCACGCTCATAGGCTTTTTGCGCATCACGCACCCGGAACGCCATGCCGCAGGCCGAAGGACCGTGCTCGGCAGCAAAGTAAGCAGCGTGGCTCTTGGGTTCTTCGTTCAGGATCAGGTTGATCTCGCCCTGACGGTACAAGGACACTTTCTTGGAACGGTGTACCGCCACTTTGGTGAAGCCCATCATCGCAAACACAGGTTCCATCACACCAGGCTGGGGAGCGGCAAATTCGATGAACTCAAAGCCCATCAGGCCCATTGGATTTTCAAACAAGTCAGTCATAGCAGACTCCAGTTGCAATCAGGTAATCAAATACGGCGCAAGAACGCCATGAAACGTTGACTCAAGCCTGGCTGGGCGGAGCGCAGGATATCCCGCGCACACTGCGTGCCAAATGATCACCAAACAACAATTGAAATCCCAGAAACCTCACAGGCTCTGCTCCAGTGGGCGGGAACCCGAAATGCGCTCCCATCGCCGACACTTATTATGCGGGGAGCAAGCCCCTTTTCGATATAGAGCATTACCCTAGAAGTCTAAACCACCTGCCTTAGCGCGCCAGCAGCACAGGGACAGATGACAGCAACATCGCTACCCCGGACAAAGTTAGTAGACTCAACACAATGGCGCGAAATGTGCTTTGACTGATCCCCACATACAGACGTGCGCCCGCCAATACGGGAATCAGCACCGCCAGCATGACCAACCCGATCGCGGGCAGCATGGACGAGACAATAGAACCGGAGGCGATATACGCCAGCAAGGTCACAGACAAGGTAGCCAGATTGAAGTTTTGAATAACGGCACGCTGCTTGTCTTTAGGCAGGCCCGTCATGGTGGTCCATAAAGTAGGAATCACCCCGGTCATCCCACCCAGACCGCCCATCACACCACCAATCAAACCCGCCAAAGCATTGGCCAAGCGACTGCACACCCGCACATGGCCCAGACGGCTAGACATCAGCATGACGGGGCACCAGATCACCATCAAGGTACCCAGAAACGCCTTGAACAGCGCTGCATCCAGAAAAGGCAGCAGATACGTTCCCAACGGCACGCCAAGCAGCCCACCGAATAAGAAAGGCAAGAGAATCTGCCAGTACGACGTGCGCCGCCGGGTAAAGGCGGCAATCATCTGCCCCGTCCAGGCACCACACACTGCCAGCACCGCCGCCAGTTGGGGCTCCAGAAACCAGGCCCAGCAGGACATGGCCACCATACCAAAGGCAAAACCTGACAGGCCCTGCACAAAACCGGCCACAATGGCGCCAAAGGCAACCGCCCAATAAACCGACTCCATATTCCCCTGCTGCTCCTGCATGTAGACAAGGTCACAGTATCCTTCTTGTGCGAAATGAGCGGGCAGAAAAAAGCCTCCAACTTGGAGGCTTCCCAAACTGTTACCGGCGTTGGCCAAAGTTGGCCAAATCATGCCTGGCTCAGATTGGTTCAGGCTGGGTCAGCAGCGCGCAGATCACGAGGTTGGATCAGCGATTCGGCACACAACACTTCATTGAGGGTCTCGGCATCCATCAGGCCACGCTTGAGAACCACATCACGAATATTAGTGCCTGTCTGGAAGGCTTCGGCGGCAACCGAGGTAGCGGCTTTGTAACCGATAAACGGGTTCAAGGCAGTCACCAGGGAAATAGAACGTTCGATATTGCTTTCCAGGCATTCACGGTTGGCAGTGATACCCACCACGCAGAACTGAGTCAACGTGTCGCAAGCATTGCTCAACAAACTCATGCTGCGCAGCAGGGAGTGAATAATCACAGGCTCAAACGCGTTCAGCTGCAATTGACCGGCTTCAGCAGCCATGGTCACGGTCAAGTCGGCACCAATCACTTCAAAGGCGACCTGGTTGACCACTTCAGGGATCACAGGGTTGACCTTACCGGGCATGATGGACGAACCCGCTTGCACGGCAGGCAGACAAATTTCACCCATACCAGCACGAGGACCGCTAGAGAGCAAACGCAAGTCGTTGGACAGCTTGGACAACTTAACGGCAGCCCGCTTCAACACGCCCGACAGATGCAAGAAACCACCGCAATCCTGAGTTGCTTCGATCAGGTCGGCAGACACTCGCAGCTGAACACCGGACAGATCGGACAAAGCCGCTACAGCCAGCTCGGCGTATTCAGGGTGTGCGGTAATACCAGTACCAATTGCCGTACCACCCAGATTCACATCACACATCAGTTTGCGCGATTCTTTCAGGCGCACGATGTCTTCGTTAATCATGGTGGCAAATGCGTTGAACTCCTGACCCAGGGTCATGGGCACAGCATCTTGCAACTGCGTGCGGCCAATCTTCATGTACGAGGAGAATTCCTCGGACTTTTTCAAAAAGGCATCACGCAAACGTTCCATGGCCGCAAACAGCGGATCCAGCGAACGGTAGGCCGCCAGGTGCAAAGCCGTTGGATAGACGTCGTTGGTGCTTTGGGCCATATTCACATCTTCATTGGGATGAAGATATTGGTACTCGCCACGCTTGTGCCCCATATGCTCCAAAGCCAGGTTACAAATAACCTCGTTGGCATTCATATTGGTCGAGGTACCTGCGCCGCCCTGAATCATGTCTACCACAAAATGCTCATGACACTTGCCTGTCTGTACGGCCTGGCATGCAGCCACAATGGCGTCATGCTTGTCCTGCTCCAACAAACCCAGTTTGAAATTGGCCTGAGCAGCAGCCTGCTTGACCAGTGCCAGAGCATTAATCAGTTCCGGGTAAGTTGAAATAGGCGTACCGGTAATGTGGAAATTCTCCTTGGCACGCAAGGTATGAACACCATAATAGACTTCATCGGGGACTTGGCGGTCTCCCAGCAAATCATGTTCGATACGGAACTGACTCATAATTCCTTCGTTTCCTTAATAACGATAGCAAGACATTTCTGATACGCCTCATACTCAATCCCGGAGTACAAACGGAACAAAGCCCTGCCATTTCTTGCGAACTGGGCAGGGGCTCGGGGACATGCTGGCAAATACCACTAATAAGCTTTGGATAATGCTTGTATCCAGTTGCGGAAAGCAAAGGCCCGTAAAAAACGGGCCTGTATTGCTATCCGCCAAGCGGGGTGAATGATCCAACCGCCTTTTTTGAAGGCATCGTCGAGCTTGGGAAGCGCTGTAAGCATTGTAAACGCCGAGCGCTCGCCTGCACGTCGTTTTGCGGTTTTTCTTGAGTTGCTGCGCCTGGTTTTTCTGCTTGGCGCTTGAGAACCGACTTAATTTGACGGTCTACCTCTGATATAGCTCACTCATCCTGCCCATAACAAAGATCTGGCGTTTTGAACACGAACGTTGCGTGCTTGCATCATTTTGATGCTGTTGCGCTATAAGACTCACAACACAAGATCAACAATCATCACCAAGATGCCGGTATTGAGAGTCCCAGAACCTTGTTATGTGAGAAAAAAAGAAGGCAAAAGAGTATACACAAACAGTGAGACCATTCAATAAACTCACTACTGACAATACTGAAAAAAACCAGCACTATTTTACTAAATGAAAATTCCTGATCAATAAAAGGTGTTTAAATCAATGAAAATGGAATTAAAAAATAAGATAAATTTCCACTTTAAAAGCAGCGGCTCAGTAATAAAAGAAAGCAAGCTCGGTTTTATTGGGCTTTGTGATTCTTTCTAAATAACTACTGCTCTTTGCCGCGCACTACTCAACGGCACAGCACTATGAAATTACTCGATCTGAAATATCAAACTATCCTGAGCGAATCCCAGCGCCAGGCTCACCCTAAAACCGAGGATATCGAACTGTGTTTACGCGTTCTATCGCTGGCGTCCAGTATTAATCGCGCCTCCAGCACCGTCTTGAACGAATTTGGCCTATCCGAAGGCCGTCTGGTTCTGCTTTTTTTGCTGAGCCGCCAACCTTCCGGCTTAAGTCCCGCCTTGCTGGCTGAACAAGCCGGTGTCACCCGCGCGACCATTACCGGCCTGCTAGACGGGCTGGAGCAGCAGCAATTGCTGGTGCGACAAAACAATGCCTCGGATCGCCGTGTACTCACTGTTAAACTGACCGAAGCTGGCAAAGAGTTAAGCGAGCACTTGCTGCCCTATTACATCGAGTGGCTCTCGGGTGTGTTTAGCCATGTGCCCCAAGACGTGCGTGAACGCTTGTCTAATTTGTTATCCCGGGCCATGCAAAGCGATAGCAAAGGGGAAATCAAAATTGAAAAACCTCTTTCGCACACCGTTCCCGGAACCATGCAGCGCAGTTATATGGTTTAAGGCGCAAGATCGTCTGCCCAAAGGTCAACCTTGTGGTCGACCCAACATGATCAAGGGTGGCACCGATACGGTTGCCACCCTTTGTTTTCGTCCCCGCAAGGCTGAGGTTTATGGATGCTGCTGTTATTGAAGCCATGAAAAAATGGCCCAATGTACCCGCTGTCAGCGGATATCTTTCTTTGGATCAGTCAGGCCATTGGCGTCATCATCCGGCTGGCGATGCCAACCAGCATCCCGAGCACGTGGGTGAACGCATTTCTCACCCAGGATTGCTGGCATTTTTCAATCGCAATTATCAGACGGATGAACAAGGCCGTTGGTTTATCCAAAATGGCCCCCAGCGTGTCTATGTTCGCCTGGACGCCGCTCCTCTCATTGTGTCCCTGGCCGAAGATCTGGCGCATTTGCAAGACCACACCGGACGCCTCGTAAAAGCCGTCCAGGCGTGGTTCGTCAGCGCTGAAGGTCGGCTGTATTTGCGTACCCCTACCGGCCCGGCCTTATTGGCCAGTCGCGATATTCCGGCGCTGCTGGAACAATTGCGAACAAAGCAACACGGCCTGGACAGCCTGGATCTGGAGCACCCTCATTACAGCGAGGGCTGGTCTTTACCCGCCTACCCCAGGCGCTGTTCCCTGACAGTCTGGTCATCCTGCGTGTCGCCCGCCGACGAATTGGCGTATATTGTTTTGCCTGAGCCCGATCCTATTTGAACCGCCATCACAGAATCTGCATGACCCAGCCACCCGCCTCTTTTTACTTCCCTGCTCCACGCACGCAAAACTTCTGCAGTCAATGCGGCAGCAAACTGACACGACTGGTGCCCCCGGACGATAACCGCATGCGTGATGTCTGCCAAAACTGCGGCGCGGTGCACTACCAGAATCCCCGTAATGTGGTCGGGATTGTGCCTGCCTGGAAAGACGATCAGATCTTGTTGTGCCGTCGTGCCATCGAACCACGCTACAACACCTGGACCTTGCCCGCCGGTTTTATGGAACTGGGTGAGACCCTGGGGCAAGGCGCCTTGCGTGAAATGGGTGAGGAAGCCGGTGCCCAAGTCGAACCCGGCCCGCTCTTTACCGTCATCAGCGTGCCCTACGCAGAACAAGTGCATATTTACTACTTGGCCAAAGTCACCAGCGACGTATTGGACCCCGGCCCGGAATCTCTGGAAGCTCGTTTCTTCCACCTGGACGACATTCCTTGGGACAATCTGGCGTTCCGCACGGTCAGCGCCACCTTGGAGCGCTACGTGGAGGATCACAAGGCTGGTCGCTTCCAGATTCACGAATTTGATATCGCCCCCCGCGACCACGACTGATCATGTCGCTTGTCTGGGTCACTCCCGATCAGGCCCTGCCCAGCCCTGAGCACGCCAGCCCGGAAGGGCTGGTGGCTGCCGGTCTGGATTTAAGTGTTCCACGTCTGCTAGAAGCCTACAGTCAGGGCATGTTTCCCTGGTACAGCCCTGGCGACCCGGTACTGTGGTGGTCGCCTGATCCGCGCATGGTGCTGGAAGTGGACAAATTCAAGATTTCCCGCTCCTTGGGCAAGAAGCTGCGCCAGATTGCACGCCAACAAGATCAGAACGAGGCCCGCCTTCGTGTCACCTGCGATCTGGCTTTCGAACAAGTCATCGGCCAATGCGCCGCGCAACGCAGCGCCACCGGTACCTGGATCAGCCCGGATATTCAGCAGGTCTATACCGACTTGCATCACAGCGGCTACGCCCACAGCATAGAAACCTGGGTGGATAACAAGCTGGTCGGTGGTTTGTATGGCGTGAATCTGGGCCGCTTCTTTTTTGGCGAATCCATGTTTGCCTTACAAACCGATGCCAGCAAAATAGCCCTGGCCCATCTGGTGGATTTTCTGAAATTTGCCGGGATACCGTATATAGACTGCCAGCAAGAGACATCGCATCTGGCCAGTCTGGGCGCCAGCCCCATTCCCCGAGCGGATTTCATGGGTGCCCTGGCCTGGGCCATGAACCAGCCCAGCCCGGTTTGGCCACACGGGGCTTTGCAACTAGGCCAGCCCCCAACTTGCTAGGCTGGCGCGAGCATCCCATAATGGCTCTATCACGCTTGGCAGAGTCGCATGAATTATCCCAAAGCACCCACCAGTCCCCAAACGCTGCAATTCTATTCCACGGCCAGCTACCGTTGCAGCTACCTGCCAGAACAACAGGCACGCTCTCTGGTTGCCGCTCCTGCGCACCTGATTAACGACGCGGTTTACTCCAAGCTAGTCCAACAAGGCTTCCGACGCAGCGGCACCTTTACCTATCGTCCCTATTGCGACCAATGCCGCGCTTGCCAGCCCTTGCGTTGCGACACTCTGCACTTTCAGCCTGACCGTGCCCAGCGCCGTGCCAAAAAACGTCATGGCCATCTGATCGTGCAAGATCTGCCCCTGCACTGGAACGCCGAGCACTACGAGCTGTATCGCCGCTACCAGGCCAGCCGCCATCCCGGTGCCGGCATGGACGAAGACGACCAGTCCCAGTACGCCCAGTTTCTGCTGGCCAGCCATGTCACCTCACGCCTGCTGGAGTTTCGCGAGCCCGACGGCACCTTGAAAATCGTGGCGGTCATTGATGTGCTGCAAGACGGGCTCTCCGCTGTCTATACCTTTTTTGACCCTGACGACACCGGCAGTCTGGGCACCTACGCCGTACTCTGGCAACTGGATTATTGCCGTCAACAATCCCTGCCCTGGCTCTATTTAGGCTATTGGATCGAAGAAAGCCGTAAAATGACCTACAAAACCCGCTTTCGCCCCTACCAGCTCCTGATAAAAGGTCGTTGGGAATGGCTGGCTTAACGTCCTCTTTTATCGATCCCCATGTCTGCCCTATTCAGCCTTTATCCCTTGGCTCGCCGGGTGCTGTTCAGTCTGGATGCTGAACACGCCCACGAACTGACTCTGAAATCCCTGCATTGCGCCCACCAAACCCCTATTTTGGGCAGCTTGCTCAAAAGCCTGCCCAGCAAGCCTCTGGAACTGATGGGCATGAAGCTACGCAATCCCGTAGGGCTGGCCGCTGGTCTGGATAAGAATGGCGCACATATCGATGCCTTGGGCGCACTGGGCTTTGGTTTTGTTGAAGTCGGCACCGTTACTCCGAAAGCACAGCCCGGCAATCCCAAACCTCGCCTGTTCCGTCTGCCTGAAGCCAATAGCCTGATCAACCGCTTTGGCTTTAACAACGACGGCCTGGACACCTTTATCGAGAATGTGCGTAAAAGCCAGTTTCGTTCACAAGGTGGCATTCTGGGTCTGAACATTGGCAAGAACGCGAGCACGCCTATTGAGCAGGCCGATCAGGACTATCTGACCTGCCTGCGTGCGGTCTACCCTCACGCCGATTACGTCACTGTGAATATCTCTTCGCCCAATACGCAAAACCTACGTGCACTGCAAGCTCAAGACGAGCTGGCCCGCCTACTGGGCTCCTTGCAGGCGCTGCGTACCGAATTGGCAGAAGAACACCAACGCTACGTGCCTATCGTAGTGAAAATCGCACCCGATCTGGATCAATCACAAATTGATGCCATCGCTGACACCGTTCCCTCGCAAGGACTGGACGGCATTATTGCCACCAACACCACCTTGTCACGTGAGGCCGTTCAAGGTTTACAGCATGGCCAAGAGCAAGGCGGTTTGTCCGGCCCACCGGTGCACGAGCTGTCCTTGAACGTCATTCGTCGTCTGCGCGAGCAATTGGGTCCGGACTTCCCGATTATTGGTGTGGGCGGTATTGAATCCGGCCGTCAGGCTCAGGAAAAAATCCAGGCAGGTGCCCAGGCGGTGCAGCTATATACCGGCTTGATTTACAAAGGCCCCGCACTGATTTCCGAGTGCATTCGCGCTCTGTAAAACGCCTATTGCCCGTTTGATGCGGGCAACCGTAGCCAGAAACAAATTGGCAACTTGCACTGCACGAAGCAAAAAAGCCAGCTCATCGAGCTGGCTTTTCCTTTAACACCTGATCAAATCAGGCAAGCAACGATTTACTTCTTGCTGGTAGCAGCAGTTGCAGCAGCGGCAGCCGCTTCAACCGTTTTGTTGCTGGCTTCAGTCACTTGAGCAGCCGCTTTCAAGCTGGCGTTGGTAGCAGCCTGGATGTTGCTTTCAGCAGCATCAGCAGCTTGGCGAGCCGCCTTAACAACGGTCTCAGCAGCATTGGAAGCTGTGGCGAAGGAGGACTTCAACAAAGCAACAGCGCTTTCGGTGCCGGTAGGGGCATTTTTGGCCAGTTGGTCGATCGCGTCAGCAGCGTGCTGTTGGCCTTGAGCCAGTTGAGCCTCAGCGATACGCGACAGGTTCAGTTGCAGGTCGGAGAAAATGTCGTACACGCTTTTGCCGTATTCCAGAGCCTGAGCAGCATTAGGCTTGGCCACGTTTTGCGACAGGGCCACAACGTCTTGCACGTCTTTGGCATTGATGACTTGCTGGGATTGGCCAGCCGCTTGTTCCAGCGAACTGCGCAGCAGATTCAGGTTCAGACCAACCAGCTTTTCAAAGCCTTGCAGCAATTGACCTTGGGCAGCGAACAGGTTGTTCAAAGTAGCTTGTTGGGATTCCAGTACGTTTTGTGGAATAGCACTCATGATGTTTTCCTTGGAGATACGTGGCCTGGGTCAAGCCAACGTGAAATTAATGTCAGTGTTACTAGACAAGGGTCTGTAGAAGGCCCAGCCCACTCGCAACTACGCAAGGCAAACCTTCTATGTTGCACCGCAACAATTCAACTTTAAGCGCTATCCAAACCAAAGTCAACGAAATTTGTTGCGCTGCAACAAAACCGTCATTTATTTGTCATAAATAACTTAAAAACAGCGATAAAACAAAGACCTAGCGCTGTTTGTCGTACCCCAGCGTTTCAGAGATCCTGGCGGCCGTGCTCAAGAGAACAGGAATCCAGTCGTCGTGCAAACGCTCAGCAGGCGCAGACAGAGACAAGCCCGCCAAAAGCTTGCCGGTATCATCGTACACACCCGCCGCAATACAGCGCACGCCCATTTCTAGCTCCTCGTTATCGCGGGCATAACCCAAGCGGCGAACTTGCGCCAACTCACGTTCCAGCAACTCCAATTGAGTGATGCTGTTGCGGGTCGCACCAGCCAGACCGGTCCGCATGACGTAAGCCCGAACCTGACGCGGCTCCCAGGAGGCCAAAAACAGCTTGCCGGTAGAGGTCAAATGCAAAGGCGCATGGCCACCAATGGCCCGCACCACCTGCATGCCGGAGCTCTCACTCCAGGAACGTTCTACATAGACAATTTCATCGCCCTGCTGCAGGGACAGATTGACCGTTTGTCCGGTGTACTTGTGCAACTCGCGCATGGGAGCTAAGGAAGCCGCACGGACATTGAGGCGGCCTTTCACCAAGGAGCCCAACTCCAGCAAACGCATGCCCAGGCGATACAAACCACTATCCACACGCTCAACGTACCGTCCCACCACCAGATCATTCAGGATGCGGTGAGTCGTAGACGTGTGCAGGCCAGTTGCCGCCGCCAGGTTCTTCAATGCCACTGGCTCGGATTGCTTGGCCAGTTCGTCCAATAGGATCATGGCGCGTTCCAGCACCTGGATCGACATCTGCCCACCATTGCTTGGCGATGCGTTAGAAGGCGTAAAGGAATTTGTTGTCATTATTAGGAGAATTATGATGCAACGCAACAAATTCCATAATATGAAATGGCCGCGCGCTTGGCAAGCGCTATTTTAGCGCAGGGCTCAAGCTTCCCCCCAAATCCAGCACCTGTTTGCGCAAATAGTCCAACGCTTCTGCTGCCGGTTCCGGGTCGCCTTTTACGCCCAGATCAATATGAGGCCGCCCATCTGTCCCCTCCACACTAGGCAAACTAAATGCTTTTACCCCAGGCCAAGTCAGCTCTACATGTTCCATCGCCGGTGTAATGCGTGACTCAGGCAAATTAAAGGCCAGGAAAGAATGCTCTACCCGATGAGCCTGATGATGCAATTGTCGATAGCGAGTATCCAGCGTCCACTCCATCATGGGCCAGGCCATCACGGGAAAGCCCGGCATAAAGGTATGGTTGTGAATGAAAAAACCGGGGATTTTGTTGTATGTATTGGGCACAATTTCTGCCCCCTCGGGGAACATGCCCATCTGCAAGCGCTGCTGGTTCTCGGGCAAGGACATATCAGCACTACCCACGCCATTACGTTCGTTTTCAGCGCAACGCTCGGTAATCAAGGCCGCTGCCTCGGGGTGCAGCGTCAGGTCTACACCCAAGGCTTTGGCCGTCGCCTGACGGGTTTGGTCATCCGGTGTCGCGCCAATGCCGCCACAGCAAAACACAATATCCGGTGTCGCAAAACTGCGCTCCAACGTAGCGGCAATCGTATCCAGATCATCAGGGATGATCTGCGCGCCTCCCAACTGCAACCCCCTGGCCCCCAGCAACTCAATCAATTTTAAAAAATGTTTATCGTAACGACGTCCCGACAGGATTTCGTCGCCAATGATAATCAAACGAATAATGGCTTGATCCTTAGTTGTCATGGTCTATGAGTGAAGTAGAAGCCGCAGCTGCCTCTTGCTGACGCAGGCGACGAAGGTTTTCCAAAGAGAAATGAGCAAATACCAGGGCCGAGAACACGGGCAAGACCAGCCAAGCGGGCGGAATCAGATTCAACAAGGCAAATACCAGGCCGATCAGCCAGTACTGACTATTCAGACGGGACCACAAATATTTACGCTCTGGCACATTGGCATGCTCTACCAAGGAGTCCACCCGTAACATGCGCGTCAGGGCAAAGACCCACCACAGCACGGGAAGAATCAGCGCAAAAGGAGGAAAAATCCATAAGGGCAAGGTGACTAGCCAGCCCACCAAAAACAAGGTGCCCACCCAAACAGCATTCCAGACACTATAAGCCGTCGCATTATGACCTTGCTTGATCACATCGGGATAGTCCTTCTGCTGCAAGTGCCCCAAAACCAAAGGCATGACCAGAACGGCTGCAATAATCAGGCCCAGCACCCCTGCCAGCGGCAATAAAATGCCCAAGGCCAGCAAGGGGGCCAAATACACTTTCAGCGAGAACAGGCCCAGGCCCACCAGCCATTGATCCACAGACTCAAAGGTATTCCAGCCGCCCAACACCTCCAGCAACCAGTTCTGCAGAGGCGTCCAAAGCAGCCAACTCAACAGAATCAGGCCCACAAACATGATCAGAAAAGGCATGACCAAAGCCACCAGCATGCGTGGCTGAAATTGCGACACCAATGAACGCTTGAAGGCGGTTGAAATACTGGCCCATCCACCAGCCGGGCCCGATCGAGATGGGGCAGATGAAAAAAGGGACATACAGCTCCTGCGAAGCAAAATCGATTACCCGAGTATCATAGACACAGTCGCTTCTTTTTGTCTGTATGAAATTATGGCCTTGTTCAACGCCCAACACGATCTGCCCGCTCTGGCTGCCCATTTGCAAGCTACGCCCAACGCTTTGCTGATTGCCTGTTTCTGTGCCCAATGGTGCAAAACCTGTCAGCAATATCAGCCCGCTTTTGAGGCTTTAGCCACACAATTTCCCCAAGCCTGCCTGATCTGGATTGATATTGAAGAGCAGCCCGAACTGCTGGGCGAGGAAGATATCGAAGACTTCCCCACCTTGCTGATCCAAAACGAAAATGGGACCGTTTTTTACGGTCCCATGCTGCCTCATATCGAACATCTGACGCGTCTGGTGCACAGCATCTCAGAACGCAGCCCGGTGCTTAATACCGGGCCTGGAGATTTGCGCGCCTTAGTAGCGGCCGCCGCCTAAAAGGACACCCACCGAACGCTTGCGCGTTGTGTTGGAAGAAGACGTTACCGCTGGCTTAGGCGCCGCAGCGGTCGATGGCTCGTAAGGCTTTAAGAAAAAATCATCCACCGGTGGCGTGTTTGACTGATACGAACGACGCTCATGGCGCTTGGGGCCGGAACGGGGCGACGAAGCCGTTGACGGCAGATCCAGCTTCAGACGTGGCACAACGGTGCCAATCAATTTTTCAATGTCCTGCAACAGATGCTCTTCATCGGGGGCCATCAAGGCAATCGCCTCCCCCGAGGCACCAGCACGCCCGGTACGACCAATACGATGGACGTAGTCCTCGGCGTTATACGGCAGGTCCACATTGATCACACAAGGCATCCCGGCCACATCCAGACCACGAGCGGCCACGTCGGTTGCCACCAATACATCCACGGTGCCGCTCTTGAAGGCATCCAGCACCTTCATGCGTTCGAGCTGGCTTTTGTTGCCATGAATGGATTCCGCCTTGATGCCTTCACGTTCCAGATAGCGTGCCAGTTGACCAGCACCAATCTTGGTATTGGAAAAAACGATGGTTTGCGTCAACTTCTTGGTCTTGATCAGATGCGCCACGGCACGACGCTTCTCGTCTGCTGACATGGGGTATACCACCTGGGTCACATTCGAGGCGGTCGCGTTGCGGGCGGCCACTTCAATCTCGACCGGATCATTCAGGAAGTTACGGGCCAGCTTACGAATTTCCTTGCTGAACGTCGCCGAGAACAACAAGCCCTGACGGCTTTTCGGCAGCATGGAAACAATACGGTCCAGATCGGGCAAAAAGCCCATGTCCAGCATGCGGTCTGCTTCGTCCAGCACCAGCATGCTGACCTGGCTTAAATTGATGGTGCGCTGATCAATATGATCGAGCAGACGGCCCGGGGTCGCGATGACAATCTCCACGCCGCGTCGCAGGGCTTCTTTTTGTGGTCCGATATCCACGCCACCAAATACCACCGTCGAGCGCAGCGGGACCGATTTGCTATAGAGCGCAATGCTCTCAGCCACCTGGTCGGCCAACTCGCGTGTTGGCGTCAGCACTAACGCCCGCACCGGGTGACGAGCGGGAGAAGCGCTGGTCGTGGCGTGTGCCATCAGACGATTCAGGATAGGCAAAGAAAAGGCTGCCGTCTTACCTGTACCAGTCTGGGCTGCCCCCATGACATCACGGCCAGCCAGCACCACGGGAATGGCCTCGGCCTGAATAGGCGTAGGCTTGGAATATCCCGCCTCGGTGACGGCATTTAATATTCCAGGGTGCAGACCGAAATCAGCAAACGTAAGGTCATTGGGAGTCGAAGGAGTTTTATCTGTCATGTACGCAAAAAGTCGGCTTGCCATCAGTGGCAAGCATTTGTAACAATCCTATTTTAACTGATGCCTGCCAGCATCAACAGCGGCCACAGGCATTAAGTACTCGCGTCAGGATTTCAGGGCATCACGGCACGTATCAGCCAGAACGACACCATCCCGGCCACGATTACCCATACAGCGTTACGGGTACGAATAAACACCAGCACAGCCACTAGGCTGGCCAAGGCTTTAATATCCAGTCGAGGGGTGTCGCCGTAAGCCCAAGGCAAAAGTTCCGGGATAATGATTGCTGCCAGAGCAGCCACCGGAGCAAAGCGCAAGGCGCGCCGCATACGTTCGGTCAGGGGCAGCAAATCACCAAACATGAAATAGCCTGAACGGGTGAGCAAGCTGCACAACACCAACAGGGCAATTGCACCCAAAACGTACCAATCATACTGCCAATCGCTCATCACCGTGCATCCCTATGCCGTTGCAGTTGTTCTGCCGCCACGCCAGCCAACACTCCGCCAAGCACGGCTGCCACCAGCCCCAAACGCAGGGGAAGCGCCTGTCCAACCCACGCAATCACACTGGCCGTAATCAGACAGGCCCACATCGCACGGTTGTTGACCAGAGGAATCAACAGTGCCAGCAAAGCCAGAATGGCCGCAAACTCCAGCGACCAGGAAGGCGGTACATACGCACTGAGCACAATGCCCGACAAGGAAGCAATCTGCCAGCTCAGCCAACCGGGCAGGATGATACCCAGGTAATACCAAAGATGCTCGCGCGAGCCGCGCTCTTTGGAGTCACCATACTTGGACATAAACAGAACAAACACCATGTCACTGGTGATGTAACCCAGGCCCAGACGCTTTTTCCAACTCAAATGGCGGAAAAAAGGCTGCAAGGCCGCTCCAAAAATAATGAAACGGATATTGACGATAAAACCGGCGGTGAAAATCAGCCACAAGGGGGCGTGAGATTCGATCAGCGGCAAGGCTGTCAGTTGGGCCGATCCTGCATACACAAACAAGGTCATCAAGGTGGCTTCCAAGCCACTCAGACCAGACTTGACCATCGCCACACCCGTCACAAAACCCCAGACCACAGTGGCTATCAAAGCGGGAATAAAGTCGATAAAACCGGCGCGCATATGCACACGGTCCTGTGCGCTAGGCAACAAGGCCGATAATCTTGTGAAGGCTGACACGCCGTCTCCTGAGATGTGCTGCCCGCAAGCGGTAATCTGTGGAGGCAGCTTTACTTGTGATTTTTCTTATTCTAGAAGCAAAAGACGGCCCCGAACATCTTGCTCTATTAATATGGTCAAGAAAAAACAGGCCGGGTCTTGCTACAATCGCTAGTCTACGCACGTAACGCTCAGCATCGCCGTTACGTGTACGGTATTGTTACCCTCTCATTGTTATCAGGAACCTTATGAGCGCCGCTATCGAACCTAAAAAAGCAGATCACGAACTGATCATGGTCGGAGCCGACGATCTGCCCGTACACTGCCCTCGTCCTGGCAGCACGCTATGGAATATGCACCCTCGCGTATTCATCGATATCAGCAAAACTGGCGAAGCCGCTTGTCCTTACTGTGGTGCCCGCTACCGCCTGAAAGAAGGCGAGAAGGTTCACGGTCATTAATTTTTGAAGCTGGCTTCGTTGGATCCCACTGCTCCCCCCTCTGGCAATGCGATAGCGCCGGGCCCTGTGCCCGGAGCAGACGCGCACCCTTGGCGTCATGCCGAAGTGACTGCTCGTCTGGATTCCAGCGCCTGCCCTCTGCCCGCCTGGCTGCCTGGCGGACACCTTCAAACGATTCACGGGGCATTTTTTGCCCGCCATCACCATATTGCCTTTGTCCGCCAAAGACTTGATACGCCCGATGGCGATTTTCTGGATCTGGACTGGACCGGGCCGGGCCTGTTTGCAGACAAGCTGGCCAACGGCGCCACCGCCCAGCCCGACGCCCATCTATCCCGTACCGCTGCCCGCCGCTGGATGCAGCCCCAGGATTGGGACAGCCTGCCCAGCACCACTGACACCCATGCTCTGATCCTGTTTCACGGCCTGGAAGGCAGCAGCCGCAGCCATTACATCCAGGCCATTGCGCAGTACTTTCGCGCACGCGGCTGGATTGTAGTTGTCGCCCATTTCCGGGGTTGCTCAGGCTTTCCAAATCGTATGGCACGCGCCTATTACTCGGGCGACTCGGAAGAAATCAGCTTTATCTTAAATACCGTTCGTGGCCATCTGCCCAATGTGCGCTGGCATGCGGCCGGCACCTCGCTGGGCGGCAATGCCGTGCTCAAGTACTTGGGTGAAGCGGGTGATGAGGTCTCCTGGCTGCAGGCATGTGCCTCCATTTCGGTGCCACTGGATCTGGTCGCTTGTGGCCGCTACCTGTCCGAATCCCGAATGGGTCGCTGGTTCTACTCGCCCTACTTTTTGAAAAGTATGCGCCGCAAGTTGCAGGACAAAGCTCATCGCTTTCCAGGAATGGTCGATACTGCCCGCCTAAACCAGGCCCGCACCATACGCGACTTCGACGATATTTACACTGCGCCCATGCACGGTTTCAGCCATGCGCTGGACTACTGGACGCGCGCGTCCAGCAAACCTTTGCTACGCAATATCAAAATCCCCACGTTGGTTTTGAATGCCCGCAACGATCCTTTCGTGCCGCACACCAGTTTGCCAACCATTCAGGACTGCTCGGATTCTATTTTGCTGCACCAGCCAGCCGAGGGTGGGCACGTCGGGTTCATTACAGGTAGTATTCCCGGCAATATGGGGTGGTTACCCGCAAGACTGGCCCGCTTTTTTGAAACCAATAGCTAAAACGGCTTAAAGCGGGCCTGCGGGCTCATCAGGAGCGGAAACGCTCCAGCAAGACACGCTCACTTTCAACACGCTCGCGCAATTGGCGAATCTGCGTATCCAGCTCAGATTGCTGATAGAAATCCTGGGTCAAATTGCGGGCCTGCTGTAGTTGCTCCACCGCGGTAGGCAATGCCCCGACCAATTCATAATATTGAGCCATGGCACGACGAGCCTTAACCCCATCGCCCAAACGGTCATAGGTTTTGGCCAGCAACTGATGCAATTGCGGTTCATCAGGCCATTGTTTGATGCGATCCGTCAAGAAAGCCTGCGCCTGATCATTTTGTCCCAATTGCTGCAAGACCTGCACATAAGCCAAAGCCACCCCTTGGCTCTTGGGCCACCGCTGCCAGGCTTGTTTAGCTAAATTCAGAGCCCCTTGCACATCACGATCGGCAATCGCAATGCGGATCCCCAAGGTATCCAGTTCAGGAGCCTGGAACTGGCCCTGCCCCCGAGCTTCGGTCAAATGCACACGAGCCTGCTCATAATCCTGACGGCCTTGCGCAATATAAGCCAGACCGTACTGCGCCGCAGAGCGCTCCAGATCACTTTGTGACTGGTTCGTGCTTTGCAGCGCCTGCTCCAGAACGCGCAAGGACTGCCCGCCCCCGGCCTGCATCACCATCAACTTCGCACGGATATACCAAAACGAAGGAGTGTCCTGATAACTGCTGGCCGGCAAACCGCGCACCCGGTTACTGATGTCCGATTCACGCTGCTGAGACATGGGGTGAGTGCTGGCGTACTCATTGGCTGTCGCGCGTTCATTCAGGCGCGAAGCCGCCGCCAGACGCTGAAACATCTGCACCATGCCTTGAGGCTCGTAACCGGCCTTGAGCAGCATCTCGAAACCAACCCGGTCAGCCTCTTGCTCAGCCTGCCGTGAAAATCCCAACTGACGATCCACGGCTGCCGCTTGTCCGAAGGCAGCCGCCCCCATCGCCAGATCACCGCTGCCCGCCAAGGCACCCAGCAAGGCACCGGCCAGAGCGGCGATGAGCAAGTGGTTGCTTTGCGCACTTTGCGTAATACCGCGAGCCACGTGACGTTGCGCCACGTGGGCAATTTCGTGAGCCAGCACCGAGGCCAGCTCGGACTCAGACTGTGAAGCCGTAAAGAGACCGCTATGAATACCAATATAGCCACCGGGCAAGGCGAAGGCATTGATACTGCTATCGCGCAGGACAAACACCGTCACAGGCTGCGCCATGGCCGGGCCATACTGAGCCAGCCTGCGGCCCATATCCGTCAGATACTGATTGATATCCGGGTCCGACACATATTCGGGCGAGCGCCTGCCCTGCTCCATAATGGCATTGCCCAAAGTCCGCTCCAAAGCCGGAGACAGCTCGGCACCCGAAGCGGCTCCCATTGAAGGAATGCCCACAGGCTGCGCCTGTGCAGGTATCACTGAACTGAACGTCAGCGACAGTGCCAGACATAGAGAAAGTGCGGAACGGGCGGGTTTAAACTGCATGGATACTCCCGACAAAATCAATTGGCCCTGACCATCATAGCGTTTGTCTGCCTGCGAGATTCTGGCAAACGGTGACGCGCTGACAGGCGCATCAAGGTGCCCAAGGCATACAAAAGGCCAAACACTTCTACCAGACCGGCCAACACCCACATGATCAGGCCTCCCATGACCTGATCATCCAGTGCATCCATGCCCGCAATGGCACGACCACATAAATCAAAAATTGGATAGAGATCGTATTCGGTAAAGGTGATGATGGCACCCACAATCATTTGCGGCACCATCGTAATAACCGGCGAAAGTATACGCCCACCCACCGACAGCCGGGCCGGTGGCGAAGGCCGGCGATCCAGGATCAGGTTCCAATACATGATCCCGCTGATCACCACAGACCAGTTCATCAAACGGTACAAACGCCAGTCCAGCATGGAATAGAACTGCACCGTAGGCAGCATCCAGATCAGGACCAGGAAAACAAACAGGAAAGCGACCAGTATCGGGTTGGTCAGGACAGCCTGGACACGCCGGCCACTGGGTCGACGCAACCAGTGCGCCAGAGCCCGTCGCCAGCTTGAAGGCAAGCCAGCGCGCAAGGTTTGACCAGGATAGGCACCCATCAGAAACAAGGGCCCCAGATGATGCAAGATCAGATGCTGGGCCCGATGAATGAAGAACATGCGCTCGGCGTAATAGTCCAGGCGCGTGTGCAAAGAAAGGTAGAGGAGAATCAGGCCAATCCAGAAAAAGGACTGGCGCAAAAGATTGGGGCGGTGTACTTGCCGCCCCCGGACGTACAAAGTGATGACCAGCAAGAAGGTCAAAAGCAGAACAGGAGAAAACTCCCAAGGTGTCAGCCAGTCGAGCAAGGACATAGCAGCGCCATCCGCAAATCCAGTTGCGGTTTAGTTTATAGCAATACGCTCCCGGCCTGCCCACTTCACATTCAACACACCGGGATAATCCCGAATCAACCGGGCACGCTGCATCAGCTCTGCTCGCAGTTCAGGCGGGCAGGTCAAGGTCACGCACGCGGTATCGTGCGTATCGGAATGGTCCACCTGCACATTGGCCACGCGGATACCCGCCGTGTTCAGGTCCGAGTAAATACGACGCCGGATCTGGGCCAGATCGCCACGAGGGCAGACAACCGTCAAACGGGAGACGGACAAAGGGGCACGGGCACGCAGGGCAGAGGCCTGGATGCCGGCACGGCGCAAAAAGAGATCAAAAATACGCATACATTCCCCCTATTGCACATTAACGTTGCAACACATCAGGATTCAGAAAGCGCAAGGCTTTCAGAGAATGAAATGGCGGGGAAGTTAAGGCAGCAAGAACAACTGCCTGAGATACCACGCCCTGAAATTTCCAGGACGCGGCAAGCTGTGAAGGAATCAGCGGGCCTGAACGCGCCTGGACATAGATAGGTCGAACATAGATCGACTAGCACTGTCGCCGGGGTCGGGATTCACCACACAGCTCCTATAAAACTAAAGAACCCGTAGTGTAACGTGCGCAGCCCCCTTCCACAAGGCAGCCCCCTAGAAAAACCTTTACTTTACAAGGCACTTGATGTGTTTAATACACAGACAAATCCAGCCAGCCCATATAGCGATAAAAGGCCATGATGATGTGCACCAGCCAGAACAGGCTGATATTGGCAAAGGCAACTGCAGCCACCACCGCCGTCAGGACACTGGGCCAGCCATGCTGGTTATGTTGATCGCTTTGCCGGTTGTAGAGCGCGTCAAATTTTTCGGGGCTACGCAGAGCCAGAATGACGGCCTCGATAATCCCGGCACTGACTGGCAAGATCAACAAATTGGGAAATAGCGAATCCAGCCCCTGCTCAAACACCAGCGTTCCCAGAACGGCCAAACTGGTAAACGCCAACGGGACATACCAAAAACGCCGGCCCAAATAACGGTGCTGTGCGCCCACCACGCCTAATAAAAGAGACAGCCACGCGGCGGTGACTTTATGGCGAAAAGGTTTGGTCTGTACAAATGACAAAGTCTGCTGAGACATGCAAGGCATCCAATCCGGGCTTGTGCTGCCAGCCATTGAGCACAGCTGTCAATTGCTTAACGCCAATTTGACAGCCACCTTCCCGTACAATACCTGAATTACTTCCTTGCCGTCATGAGGTCCCCCATGAATGCCACCGACTACGACATCGCCATTTGTGGCGCCGGTCCCGTAGGCGCATCTTTGGCGCTAATGCTGGCTGCCCAGCACCCAAGCCCGTCACGCATCGCCGTCCTGGGGAAAAACTTCAATCTGGCCAGCACCGAACATGCTCAAGGCGATCCGCGCACCCTGGCCCTGAATCACGGCAGCCGTCGCTTGATTCTGAATCAGCTCAAAGCCTGGCCCGAGCGCGCCGCCCTGATGCGCACCGTGCATGTATCCCAAAAGGGGCGTCTGGGCCGTTGCCTGATTCAGGCCGATGAACTGGGCGTCCCCGATCTGGGCGCGGTGGTGCACTACGATGATTTGCTCTGGGCCTTGCATGCCCGGTTGCGCGACAGCGGCGTCACCCTGCTGCCTGCCCAGCAAGCCCGTACCCATTCCGCCCCCAAACAAATTCTGGTCGACCACGATGCCGGTCAGGCCACGGCCTTGATTGCCGTGCAGTGTGACGGCGTCCGTCCCAGCGGCGTACGACGCGATTACGGCCAACACGCCCTGTTGACGACAGTACGCGCCAGCCAGCCTCAAACCGGCTGGGCATACGAGCGCTTTACCGAACATGGCCCCTTTGCAGCCCTGCCCCACCCTGACGCTCCGGACCTATACGCGATCGTCTGGTGCAATAGCCCGGAGCGCAGCCAATCCTTGGCCGAACTGCCTGTCGACGCGTTTCAGACCGCCATGCTGCAGGCCTTTGGGGAGCGCCTGGGGCATCTGGAGCTGGTCTCCAAGCGCCACATCTTTCCGCTCGCCTTCCATGCTGGCCCCAGCCGCTTGTCCGAGCGCCTGCTGGCTGTAGGCAATGCCGCCCAGACCTTGCACCCGGTTGCCGGTCAGGGTCTGAACCTGGGCCTGCGCGATGTCGCACAATTGTCACAGTGTCTGGCCGCCTGGCAAGCCGATTGCAGCCAGAACCCCGATCCCTTTTTGGCACGCTATGCCCGTCTGCGTCGTCCGGATCGCTGGTTAACTGCTGCCATCACCGACACTTTGCCACGTCTGTTTGCCACCAAAAACCCCTTGATCCAGCACGCTTGTGGTCTAGGACTGTTGGCGATGGACACCCTGCCTTTCGCTCGTCAGCCCTTTGCCCGACAACTGCTGCAAGGGATGCGCGCCTAGGCCCACCAGCAACAGGGGCTCTAATACGGGGCCTGTCCTTTTCTTCTTGTAAGTCCTTGCCCACGAAGCCGTGTCGCAGGGTTAAAATCTTCCCCATGCGTATCGGCCCCTGGACCCTTCCCAACCCTATTTTCATTGCCCCCATGGCGGGAGTCACAGACAGACCTTATCGTCGTCTGTGCAAGACACTGGGCGCCGGTTATGCCGTCTCGGAAATGGCCGCCAGCAACAAGCGCTTGTGGGATAGCGTGAAAACAGCACGACGACTCAATCACGAAGGAGAGGCTGACCCGATCGCTGTACAGATTGCCGGCTCCGACCCTGAAATGATGGCCGAAGCCGCCGTATTCAACATCAGCAAAGGCGCTCGTATCATTGATATCAATATGGGATGCCCGGCCAAAAAAGTCTGTAACGTCGCCTCGGGTTCAGCCCTGTTACGTGACGAGCCACGCATCATTGAAATCCTTGAACACGTTGTCAAGGCATGTACTCCCTACCAGGTTCCGGTTACACTCAAGACCCGCACTGGCTGGGATGCGCAATCGCGCAATGCTGTTCGTATTGCCCGCTTGGCCGAAGATATCGGCATTGCCGCGTTGACCCTGCATGGCCGCACACGCTGCGACTTCTACCAGGGCCACGCCGAATACGACACCATACGCGAAGTCAAGAACAGCCTCTCTATTCCGGTCATCGCCAATGGGGATATCGATAGTCCCGAAAAGGCAAAATTCGTACTAGAGTACACCGGAGCGGATGCCGTCATGATTGGTCGAGCCGCGCAAGGGCGGCCCTGGATTTTCAGGGAAATCCTGCATTACCTCGAACATGGCGAACATCGTGCAGCCCCCACCTTTGGCGAGCTGCGCGATTGCATGATCGAACACCTGCAAGACCACTACGTTTTCTACGGGCAGCACACTGGAGTACGTACTGCCCGCAAGCATATAGGCTGGTATCTGTCGGATATGCCGGACTCCCGACACTGGCTGGATCAGATTAATCGTATCGAAAACTGTGCAGATCAATTAGAAGCCATTACTCACTGGTTTCAAGAATGCGACCTGGACCAGCCCTACCTGCAATAAAAGACAGCTGTGTGGCTCTTTTGTATTTAAGTACTTCGTATACCTTCAGAAAAAAATGTCAACGACCAACCCACTAGAACAGTCCGTACGTGAACGCCTCGAACGCTACTTCGCCGATCTGGGCGAATCCGAGCCACGCGATCTGTTGTCGATGGTCATCTCCTGCGTGGAACGGCCTGTCCTGCAAGTTGCCCTGGAGAAATCCGCGGGCAACCAATCCAAGGCCGCAGAAATGCTGGGTATCACGCGCAGTACCTTGCGCAAGAAACTCAGCGCCCACAATCTGCAACCCTGATTCCTAACTCTCACGTCTCACCTTCCATGAAAATCCAGACAGCTCTTCTCTCTGTCTCCGACAAAACCGGTATTGTCGAATTTGCCCAAGCACTCGCCCAGCGCGGAGTGCGGCTTCTCTCCACTGGCGGCACGGCCAAGCTGCTGGCCCAGGCCGGCCTGAGCGTTACCGAAGTGGCCCAGCACACCGGTTCGCCAGAAATTCTGGATGGCCGTGTCAAAACACTGCATCCCAAAATTCACGGTGGCCTGCTGGCCCGTCGCGACAGCGCCGAACACCTGAAGACATTGGAAGAGCACGGCATTGACCGTATCGATCTACTGGTCGTCAACCTCTACCCATTCCGTGAAACCATTGCCAAGCCGGGTTGCACCTTTGCCGATGCGGTAGAGAACATTGATATTGGCGGCCCCGCCATGTTGCGCGCTGCTGCCAAAAACCACGGTACGCCTGAAGGCGGCGCCTGTGTCGTCATTGACCCTGTCGATTACGAACGCGTACTGGCTGATATGGACGGCCCTGCTGGTCACCCTTCTTACGGCCTGCGTCTGGAACTGGCTGCCAAGGTTTACGCCCATACCGCCGCTTACGACGGTGCCATTGCCGCTTACCTGAGCAGCCTGGCTCAAGCCGAGCCTGCCCAGGACAGCGCCCCCGAAGTGAACACCTGGCCCAATGTGCTGACTATTCAGCTCAAACAGGAACAGACGCTGCGCTACGGCGAGAACCCGCACCAAAGCGCTGCTTTCTACACAGACGGCACCATTGGTGAAGGTCTGCTGGGTCGCTACAAGCAATTGCAGGGCAAGGAACTGTCCTACAACAATATTGCTGACGCCGATGCTGCTTGGGAATGTGTACGCAGCTTTGATGCGGGCGCCTGCGTCATCGTCAAGCACGCTAACCCGTGTGGTGTAGCCTTGGGCGAAACCGCCGAAGAATCCTACCGCAAAGCCTTCCAAACAGACCCAACCTCGGCCTTTGGCGGCATTATTGCCTTTAACCGCGAGGTGGACGAAGCGGCGGCCCAAGCGATCAGCAGCCAGTTTGTGGAAGTCCTACTGGCACCTTCCTACACTCAAGGTGCACTGGACGTGTTTGCCGCAAAAAAGAACGTGCGCGTACTGAGCATTCAGCCCGGTCAGGCTCACAACGCTTTTGACGTCAAACGTGTGGGTGGCGGCTGGTTGGTGCAAACGCCCGATACGTTCCGCGACAACACCGAAGGCTTCAAGGTCGTGACGCAAGTCCAGCCTACCGCCCAGCAAATGCAAGACATGCTGTTTGCCTGGAACGTGGCCAAGTACGTGAAATCCAACGCTATTGTGTTCTGCGGCCAAGGCATGACGCTAGGCGTAGGCGCAGGCCAGATGAGCCGTGTGGACTCTGCCCGCATCGCCTCCATCAAGGCTGAAAACGCGGGCTTGACCCTGCAGGGTTCGGCTGTCGCGTCCGACGCGTTCTTCCCCTTCCGCGATGGTCTGGATGTGGTTGCCGAAGCTGGCGCCACCTGCGTGATTCAGCCCGGCGGCAGCGTGCGTGACGACGAAGTCATTGCCGCCGCGAACGAGCGTGGTATTGCCATGGTCTTGACCGGCACACGCCACTTCCGTCACTAATATGCGAATCCTGGGCATAGACCCTGGCTTGCGTCGCACTGGTTTCGGAGTGATCGACGCCCAGGGGCCCAGCTTGCGCTATGTGGCCAGCGGGACCATCGTGGTCCCGCCCGATCTGCCTCTGGCAGAGCGGCTCAAGCTGATTTTGACTCACATCACGGAAGTGATTGAGCAAAGCAAGCCCGATACCTCTGCCATTGAAAAAGTCTTTGTAAACAGCAACCCTGCCTCTACCCTTTTGCTGGGGCAAGCACGGGGCGCCGCCTTGTGTGCGCTGGCGGTAGGTGGGCTGGATGTCCATGAATACACGGCTTTGCAGATCAAGAAAACCGTCACCGGCAGCGGCCACGCTGCCAAAGAACAAATCCAACTGATGGTCCAACGGCTCTTGCAGTTGAACGGCCTGCCTGCGCCGGACTCGGCCGATGCCCTGGCCTGCGCCATCAGCCATGCCCATCACAGCAGTGTGGTGGGTGGTCTGCAAAAAAGCGGAGCTCTCACAAGCGGGCCGCGCCGTCGCATTCGCGCTGGCCGGATCTTGGGTTAACTATCCAGAAGGAACATCATGATAGGTCGCATCCGGGGTACCTTGATCGAAAAACAACCGCCTACCATCTGCGTGGATGTAGGGGGGGTCGGTTATGAAATCGATGTACCCATGAGTACGCTCTACCAAATGCCGGAGCTGGGGGCGCAGGTCAATCTGTTCACCCATCTGGCCATTCGTGAAGATGCTCACGTGCTGTTTGGCTTTTCCAGCCTGAACGAGCGCAGCACCTTCAAGGCACTGATCAAAGTCACCGGTATTGGTGCCCGCACAGCCCTATCTTTGCTTTCAGGCATGAATGCTGAAGAACTGGCCGATGCTATTACCCGCCAGGAGACTTCCCGTCTGGTGAAGATTCCAGGCATAGGCAAGAAAACAGCCGAGCGTCTTTTGCTGGAACTGCGTGGCAAGCTGGGTGCAGACCTGGGTGGCGGTGGCGCCGTCAGCGCCGTTCCCAATAGCCGTGATGATGTGCTGCACGCCTTGGAGGCATTGGGCTACTCCAACAAGGAAGCCAGTATTGCTGTCAAAGCACTACCTGATGATATTGATGTGTCGGAAGGGATCAAGCAGGCCTTGAAGTCGCTGTCACGCGCGTGACAAAAAACTGCCATGAATAAGAAACCGGGCCGTTCATCTGAACGGCCCGGTTTTTAATATCTATCCATGTGGCAGCGTATCCGCCGTGACTCTTATTGATGCGATGATGTACTGGCTAATTGCCCTATTGGCTTACTGCGGTTTGCTCGTTTGCTCGTTTGCTCGTTTGCTCGTTTGCTCGTTTGCTCGTTTGCTCGTTTGCTCGTTTGCAACTCCAGTTTGATCCGCTTTCTGAACCATCGGCAAGATAAATGCTTACGTATGCAAATCACTGACCTCATCAAGCCAGCAGCCGACCCAAGGCGGAGACATCCACATTACCACCACTGATCAGCACACCAACCTTACGGCCTTGCAAATCCCCCTGACGCATTGCCGCTGCGGCACCCAGACACCCTGTAGGCTCCACCACCATCTTCATGCGCTCCGCAAAGAAACGCATGGCCTGAACCAGCTCGGTATCCGGCACCGTCAAAATATCCGTCACCATGCTGCGAATCAGCTCGAACGTCATGGGGGCCAGCGCTTGGGTCAGCGCCCCATCAGCAATCGATGCAGGCGGTGCAATCTTGACGATCGCCCCACTACGCAAAGACTGCTGCGCATCATCGCCCGCCTGCGGCTCTACCCCAAAAACTTCACAAGCCGGTGCCATGGCCTTGGCGGCCAGCAAGCAGCCCGACAGCAAGCCGCCTCCACCTAAGGGAACATAAAATTGCTGCAAATCGGGCACTTCCTGAAACAGCTCCAAAGCCGCCGTGCCCTGCCCAGAAATCACATCAGGATGCGCAAAAGGCGGGATCAAAGTCAGTCCCTCGCGCTCCACCAAGTCCTGGGCAATCTGGGCACGGTCTTGGGTCAGGCGATCGTACTCAATCACTTTGGCCCCGTAACCGCGCGTCGCAGCAAGCTTAAGAGCCGGCGCATCCGAATTCATGATGATGGTGGCCGGTATACCCAAGAGCTTGGCTGATAAGGCCACAGCCTGAGCATGATTACCCGAAGAAAATGCCACGACACCGGCTTTTTTCTGTTCATCCGTCAAACGCGCCAGTGCATTGAAACCACCTCGGAACTTGAAAGCACCAATACGCTGAAAGTTCTCGCATTTGAAGTAGACTTCGCCATTCAGGCGCTCGTTCAATGTAGTGGAAGTCAGGACCGGGGTGCGGTGTGCCACGGGCGCCAAGCGTTCTGCGGCAGCCACAACATCAGCAAAATCAGGTAATTCCAGGGACATGGCTAAAATCTCGTTTGAAAATTCCAACCCACATTATGCGGGATGCCAAGCGAAGCAGCCTAGACCCGTCGGCACAAAACGATCCTCCCTGTAGCAGAGCGACGATTTGCATAAGCACTCTGTGCACGCTGCCACGAGCCTCAGTACTCAGGCGGCTAGCGCTTGGTGTACCATACTGTATATTCAATCAGCGTAGTCATCATGGCCATACACTCCGATTCGCTCTCCAGCCTGCCTTCTGAACAGCGCATCATTACGCCCAAACCCTTGTCGCCCAACGAAGAGTCCATCGAGCGCGCCTTACGGCCCAAGATGCTGGAGGACTATGTCGGGCAAGCTCGTGCGCGTGAACAGCTAGAAATTTTCATCGCTGCTGCTCGACAACGTCAGGAGGCCTTGGACCACGTTTTGCTGTTTGGCCCGCCCGGTCTGGGTAAAACCACTCTGGCTCACATCATTGCCCATGAAATGGGCGTGAATCTACGTCAAACCTCCGGCCCCGTGCTGGAGCGCCCCGGTGATCTGGCTGCTCTGCTGACGAATCTGGAACCCAACGACGTCCTGTTTATTGACGAAATCCACCGTCTCTCCCCCGTTGTCGAAGAAATTCTGTACCCGGCCCTGGAAGACTTCCAGATTGATATTTTGATTGGTGAAGGCCCGGCCGCCCGCAGCGTCAAATTGGATTTGCAGCCCTTTACCCTGGTCGGCGCGACAACCCGAGCAGGCATGCTGACCAACCCCTTGCGCGACCGTTTTGGCATTGTGTCCCGCCTGGAGTTCTATGACGTCAAAGACTTAACGCACATTGTGGCACGTAGTGCCGGCCTGCTTAATGTCAGCACAACAGACGAGGGCACCTACGAAATTGCCCGCCGCTCACGTGGCACACCGCGTATTGCCAACCGGCTTTTGCGCCGGGTGCGCGACTACGCCGAAGTCAAAACCGGCGGCATCATCCATACCGACTGCGCACAAGCCGCCCTGTCCATGCTGGAAGTGGACCCGCAGGGCCTGGATTTAATGGATAGAAAACTGCTGGAAGCCATCATCCATAAATTTGACGGTGGCCCGGTTGGGGTAGACAGCTTGGCCGCTGCCATTGGTGAAGAGCGCGACACTATTGAAGATGTCATCGAACCCTATCTGATCCAGCACGGCTTTTTGCAACGCACCCCCAGAGGCCGCATTGCCACCCTGAACACCTGGCGTCACTTGGGGCTAACGCCACCACGTAACACTCAGGGTCAGGAATTGTTCGACGCCGAATAAGTGTTTAGCCCCGGCGGGACCAGGGGCGAAACACCAATAGCAAGGTAATCGCAATCGATACGGCGGCGGCCAACAGCAAGGCCGGCAGCCAGTGCATATACGTGAAGACCAAGGCCAGCGTAGTGCAAAACCCTGCCAGACTCCCCGTCCCCCACAAAGCCGAACGCAAGGTCGCTACCAAGCTAGCAGCACCCAGGGTTTGGTGAATGGTCACAGCCACCACGGTATAGCCAATGGGGAAAGCCATAATCAGTCCCGACAAGCTCGGCCCTAACAAAGAACTGCTGGTGGTCACGATAGCGACCAGAAGTCCTGCCAAGGCTCCTCTGAATATCAGCAAGCCCCAGCCCGCCTTCGCTTTGCTGGTCCCTTTCATGCCGGCCAAACGGCGCGACGCGCGCAAGCTGAACGCAGTGACGGCAATAAACAAGGCTAGCCCCAGCACAGGCTGCACGGGCATGAAGGACAAAAGCAAGGCAGCCACTGCCCAAGCTGCGACCGCACACAGCAAGGTGCGCCAAGGCGACAAGTTGGGAGCGCAAAGAATGATGAGCAGCAAAAACAGTTGCGTCGCACTCAGCGAATACACGGCATAGGTTGCCGCCTGCTGCACATAATCGGCGGGAAACTGTTGGGACAAAAAATAAAAGCCGGGGCCCAGCACCATGGGCAAGCCCGCCAAGGCACCACCGATCAAGGGGCCAAATGCGCCCACAGACCACGAAACCAAGATCACGACCAAAGCGGTCGCGGCCATGCGTGCGGCCAAGGCAGACCACGCCACATCAAGAAAAACAGTTTCCACGGACGTATTTCGCAGTGAGATCAGATATTAAGAGCCGCCCGGCTAAGCGTCATTAAAGACGCAGGAACCGAGCCGCCTCTTTTTTCCCTAGCTCACCACACTCCAGTCCAGAGCCTGACCGGCAGCGAGAGGAATCAATGGCTCACCGGCCATCTCTACAGACTCGGGAATCGTGAATTGACGGCGTTGCAGCGTCATTGTTCCTTCATTGACGGGCAAGCCGTAAAAAGCGGGGCCATTCAAGCTGGCAAAGGCCTCTAGGCGATCCAAACGACCGGCCTTGTCAAAAGCCGACGCGTACAGCTCCATAGCATGCAGCGCGGTGTAACAACCCGCACAGCCACAGCTTTGTTCTTTGCGGCTACGCGAGTGGGGTGCGCTGTCTGTACCCAGGAAAAAACGGTTACTGTCACTGGTTGCGGCGTCTACCAGAGCCTGGCGATGCTTCTCGCGCTTTAAGACTGGCAAACAGTACCAGTGTGGCTGCAAGCCCCCCTGGAACAGGGCATTACGGTTATAGAGCAGGTGATGGGCGGTAATGGTCGCAGCAACCGGGCCCTCGGCCTGGCTGACGTAAGCAGCACCCTCTGCCGTGGTCAAGTGTTCAAACACCACTTTCAGCTCGGGGAAAGCCTTGCGCATGGGAATCATCACACGCTCAATGAATACGGCTTCGCGATCAAACAAGTCGATGCTGGGGTCCGTAACCTCGCCGTGCATTAGCAAAGGCATGCCCGATTCCTGCATCTGCGCCAGCACCCGGGAACAGTTCTTTAGCAAATCCGTCACACCGGCGTCAGAGTTGGTGGTGGCTCCGGCAGGATAGAGCTTGACGCCATGCACAACCCCACTTTCCTTGGCGCGAACGATTTCCTCAGGCTGAGTATTGTCCGTCAGGTACAAAGTCATCAAAGGCTCAAACTTACCGACGTACTCGGTTTTGGCCAATGCGCTCAGAATGCGCTCGCGGTAAGCCAGAGCCTGTGCGGTTGCCGTAACGGGCGGGGTCAGATTGGGCATGACGATAGCCCGATCAAATTGTGCCGCAGTATGGCCCAAGACCGACTCCAACACAGCACCGTCGCGCAGGTGCAAATGCCAATCATCAGGACGACGAATGACCAAGGTATCCACAGTAGGGCTCATATCTTTACTCAATATCAAACAAAGGCTCCGTGCTTTGAACCGTCAATAAAGCAACAGGTGCCACAATTGCCTGTCAGCAGGCCGAATCCATCATTATGCTACAGCTGCCTGCGCTGCGCATGTCGGCACAGAAGTCCCGAGCCCAAATCAATACTGCGTTGCAGCAGCCTGTAAACACTGGAAAATCTGCTTACAGACCAGCAAAGCTCCTACTCACAAAGGGCTTGGACGTATAAGGAGTATCACGGTATGCTGACAGACAAGTCGTGCCCTAGCGCATAACCCGCCCCTTCAACTCGTTTCTCAGGAGTTCCGTTCATGGCCAGCACTGAAAAAAAACCTGCTACCCGCAAACCCAATGCAGCCTTCATGAAACCACTCACTCCTAGCCCAACACTGGCTGCGGTGATTGGCTCTGGCGCGCTACCGCGCACTGAAGTTACGAAGAAAATCTGGGAATACATCAAGAAACACGATCTTCAGGATCCCAAGAACCGTCGCAACATCAATGCTGACGCCAAACTACGCCCCTTGTTCGGCAAGGATCAGGTCTCCATGTTTGAACTGACCAAACTGGTCAGCGCTCACCTGAAATAAGCGCGGGGTGCTCAGGCACCTTTGGCAGTATCGGGCCGCGTCGCTGAGCTTTCAGCTGCGGCCCTTTTTCATGTGTCATCATCAAGCCTTCGCATCTTCATATCGATGTCAATCTCTACTACTCCCGATCAAACCCCACGTGTCCTATGCTGGCTGCGCCGCGATCTTCGCCTGCACGACCACGCGGCCTTGCACCACGCCCTGAAAAGCGGTTTGCCTGTGGCCTGTGTATTTATCTTTGACAGCACAATCCTGGACTCCTTGCCTGCCGACGATGTACGGCTGGCTTTTATACATGACAGTCTGCTGCAGGTGCAGGAACAACTGCGCCAATATGGCAGTGAACTGATCACGGCTCACGGTGACCCAGTACAGAAAATTCCCGAGTTGGCAAACCGCCTGAATGCGAAGGCGGTCTATGCCAATGAAGACTACGAACCTGCGGCCATGGCACGAGATCAGACTGTCAGTCATACCCTGTCTGGCCAAGGCATGGAACTAAAGCTATTCAAGGACCAGGTCATCTTTGCGCGGGATGAAATCCTGACACAGCAAAAACAACCGTATACGGTTTTTACACCTTACAAGCGGAACTGGCTGGCGCGTATTCAATCGGAGGATGCACAAGCCTATGACTGCTCGCAAGGAGAATGGGCCGCCCTGCCAGAGCAAGCCCTACCTGACTTGGAAGAATTAGGCTTTCAGGAAAAATCTCGCGCGAAACTGCTCAGTCCCGCCGGTTGGCAAGGCGCCCAGACATTGCTGGAACAATTTGAGCCCAGAATCCATGCCTATCATGAACGCCGGGACTTTCCAGCCAAACGAGGCGTGTCCTATTTAGCCCCCCATCTGCGCTTTGGAACACTATCCATACGCCAAGCCGTATCTCTGGCTTGGCCCAGCGACTCCGATGGCGCGGCCACCTGGCTGAGCGAACTGATCTGGCGAGAGTTCTACCAGCAGTTCCTATGGCATCACCCAGAAACGGCGACAGAGAGCTTCAAGCCGGCCTACAAGGACCTGCCTTTCCCTAATCGCGAAGACTGGTTTCAGGCCTGGAAAGACGGCCAGACCGGCTATCCAATTGTTGATGCCGCCATGCGTCAATTGAACCAGTCAGGCTATATGCACAACCGGCTGCGCATGATAAGTGCGTCCTTTCTGGTAAAAGACTTGCTGATAGACTGGCGATGGGGGGAGCAATATTTTGCCCAGAAGCTGCTTGATTACGATATGGCTTCTAACGTGGGGGGCTGGCAATGGGCCGCTTCCACCGGATGCGATGCGCAGCCTTACTTTCGCATCTTCAACCCCATAACCCAATCGCGTAAATTTGATCCAGACGGACAGTTCATACGTCGATATGTGCCCGAACTGGCGTCGCTGGACAAACAAGCTATTCACGCGCCTTGGCAGGCCAAGCAGCTCCCTATCGAATTCAGGTCAGGGAAAGACTACCCGGCCCCCATCGTAGACCATGACACACAACGGCATCTTGCTTTGGCCTTATTCAAGCAAGCAGGAGAGCAAGAACAAGCGGATTGAAATACCTTAAGGATAGTTATGTCAGATAGCTTCAAGCGACCTTCTCCGATCAGTACTTCCGTATTACTACAAAACCTGCAAGCCGCTCATCCCCAAGCACAAGTGGCCGTTCTGGACTTCAGCGCAGACCATGCCGAAATCAGCTTGGCGCATCAAGGCGCCCCTGTACATACGGAGCACTTCCCGGAACTTAGCGCAGTCCAGCTGTTGGCCAATTGTTTTTCGGACTCAAGCTCACGCCAGGCGCAGTTGGAGCATGCCATTGAAGTCGTCGAAGACGCCATCATGCCGGCCAGTCTGGATCTACGCCAGTTCACGGTATTTGCCACGGCTGAATATGCAGAAGAACTACATGCTTGGCTCCATACAGCTCAAGGCAATGAACAGCACATCATCAATCGGGACATGATCGACGATCTGTTCACCCTTTATGCCGCCGCCAGCCAAGGGGCCGTCAGTCTGAAAATGATCAACGCTAGCTCTTTGGAAAATATCCATCAGCTAGTCAACAATCAAAACCTGGGTATATACCTGCTACTGCTGCGTGAATGCATGCACCATATGCATATCGAGCAGGTTCACTTGCTGGCGCCCTGAGGCTTGCCCTTTGGGGTTTTTATAGGTGAAGAGAAACCCAGCCATGCAGGAAAACACCCAACATAAAACCAGGCATCCTTCAGTACAAGCATTCAAGCAGCAAGCATCCTGGCTTGCAGTGGCCTAAGCTCCTGAAACCAGGGCAAAACGTCTTGTATTTTTTTTGCCCCCCTGACATAGGGCGCAGAGAAGAGAAGCTGCCAACCGTCACGATGAGGCTGAGTCAACACGCATAAGCAAAGAGCCCCGCAAGCAAAGGGCCCAAGACTAATCGTACCCAGAATGGAGCAAAACGAGATCACATAAAAAAAGGTGCTCATCAGAGCACCTTTTAAAATACTTCTTTCTGGTCTGGCCCAGAACTCTTCTGATACTGGATCGGCCTAGTAATCGTGGCCCAGCGCCTGACCACCAGCCAAAGCCAACCAGCCTTTGATCAAGCGATGAACGATCCAAACCAAGGCCACCAGCGCGGTTACCCAACCAATGAAGATGGTCGTTAGCAAAGCGCTCAGCACCACCCACAACAGACCCCACCAGAAAGTCTTGATAACCCAGTCCAGGTGACTGGCATAAATGGTGCCCGACGCATCACCGCGTTTGACGTAGGCCAGGATCACGGCTGCCACAGCCGCGGCACCGAAGATACCTGCACTGATCATAGCCAAAGAAAACAAGCCATAGCAGATGTGCGTGATCTTGCGCAGCGACAAGCCTGGTTCAAGCTCGGGGCTAATGGGCTGATTCATTCGGTTCTCCTGAAACAAGCATTAACAATAACGATACCGAACCATTTTACCCATACTTTGGGCATTAACCGTATGACAGTGGCAGAGCTACCACCATATGAATAGAAGAAGTAGCGGCCTGAAGATAAATCCTATATCCCGAGGAAGTACACACCCCACATACTCAATAGACACGGTAGGCAGCAGCCGAATAGAAAGAAGGGGAATCGGTAACCGAAACGGGCTGATGGTGATGCAGGTGTGCAGAGCTATCAACAACAAACACCCCACGCAGCCAGAGTCAGGCAAGCACCATGACGATGGAAGCGACGGTGGGTAAGCGAACAGAGGAAGGAAGGTAGGTTAAGAAGCGCCCGGAATGAGTTTTTACGGGTGGGATGGAGGGGTGTTGTAGAAGAAGAATGGGGAAGATCCAGCGTCCCCCCAGCCGATAGGCCATCAGCTCGATCAAACCAAAGGCTTTCTTGGCTCACTGGATGCCAATCCACGTAACTACCCGAGGCAAGCCGAGAAGAAGGGGCGGACAACAGCCGTACAGAAGAAGGAAGGAAGGTGAGGCTGAAGGCTCCGACCTGTATTAGCCAGCACCGGATGCTACGCGGCGGAGCTACCCGAGGGGCAAGCCGAAGCAGACGCTAGTAAGCCGTACAGAACAAGGCAGACAAGGTGCCCAGAACGGGCCAGGAGGAAGGAAGGGACGTCCGAACGAGATGATCGCAGGGATCCGGTCCTTATGCCACCAGAACACAGCTGGG
>NZ_JAJJPP010000006.1:0-2685 GCF_020907215.1 Alcaligenes sp. MMA | reverse complement strand
CGCTGAAAGTCACAAACTTGTTTTGTGGCAAGAAGCGATTTGACCAACCGAGTAAAACGAGGGCGGTAGGCTTTTTGTTTTTATCCTGATGAGCGTCCAGCGAAGAAAGGGAAAAACAGGGGGAGCCGAAACGAAATGACACGCCCCAGCGATGGCAAGTGAACCCCAGTGAACGTGTTTCGTTTTGGGGGCAAAGCCCCCCGTCAAGCGAAGCGTCTGACCACCACATTTTTGAGCGACCAAATACAGGGGCGAAAAAAGGGGGTGGTCAGACGAACGCAGTGAGTTTGACGGGCTTGGGTGAATGGTTTTTTTCGCAGGCGTCCAGCCGAAGAAAATAGCCAGAGGGCGGAGCCTTATGTCATTCATTTTCGTCCAGAAAATGAGTGGCATTGATACTGAAAGTATCATGGGGTGCAAGTTAGTAAAACTATGATTCTACCCATTATTTCACCCGTTATTCTGCCCGTTATACCTAAATTGGGTGCAATAACGGGTAAAGTAATAGGTAGAATAACAGGTGGATTAATGGGTAAGAAATAACACAACGTCATCTTGTGTCTATCTATTATTCTGTATCTTATTCTATGTATTATTCTACCTATTACAGACGAAATAGATAAAATAAGAGATAGAATAATAGATAGGATAATACATAAAATAATAGGTAAACCTAACGTCAGCGCACCTTTTCTTCGAGCTGTTTTAGCATCGAAATATCACCTAATAACCGTTGATTTTTACCTGTGAAAAAGATGATCGGACTGACATTTGCATTATCAATACTTCGGCTTAACTGAATTCCCATCGCCTGATAATCATCATCGTTTGTGCAATGGTATAACGCTAAAACAAGCTGACATTGTTCTGGAGTTCCGCATTCTATTGCCCAGCGGATCAACTCTGAAAAGGTCAATCCATTCGGTTTCCAGCGTTTTTTATATCGTGACGCTAACGCCTTAAATTTTTCACGCCCTTGATTGTATTTTTCTGCTCCGATCACCGGATCTTCACAACGAACGCCCTGCACGGGTCGCTTATCAAATGACAATTCCCATAAATTTAATTCTTCGATGTATTCGTAATCTGCTGGTGATGCCAAACGAAATAATTGAGACATGGTGATCCCCTCCGATGATGTGTGAACGGAGACAGTATAAGGCTTTCGAGAAATTCCGCTTCCTCGACGTGAAACAAGTTCACGCCTTGTGGCGAGCGTTGCAAATTGAATTTATGAGGTTTACTAGACTCCAGATGTAACAAAGCCCCGTGACAGCATCACAGGGCTCTGGTACTCTAAATCTTGTGCATTCGTTGCTAAAGATTTCGAAGTCGCATTCCAATCTTAGCAACGTGAGAGGCGCTTGTCACGTTCTCATTAAATACCAGCCAACGACATTAACCCAAATGCACCACTTGATTGACTCGGACTTAGCCCGGTCTCCGAAAGGATAAACAGGCAAATTGTGGTAGTAAAACGTACCGGAAAACGAAATTCCGGCTCTACCTCCGAATCACGCTGCGGTATCGAAAGATTACAGTGCGTACCTGATAAGAGCACCAATCAACGGACTAGGGATTTCTTGGATTGCGAAGTGTCGAAAGAAGCCCAACCTAACCAAACTTAGCCAGATTAACGAGCTAAGAGACCATGACCCAATAACTGATCATGGAGAAAAGCAAAGACAAGATGAAGATGTCGCTTCGCTCCGTTTTGATTAGTACCACATTGGGGCATTAGGCGTTTTTTACCTAGATTTTATCGGTGAACAATAACACCTAAACTCTCAACAAGCTGAAGCGCCTGCTCTCCATCCAACTTCACTCCATCTAAATTAATTCGCCTTGCATCAAGCTCGCCAAGCGCCCCACCCGTTAAATCACAACCAGTAAAATCAGCCAAAGACCAATCAAACGATGAAAACTCACCACAAGAAAGATCGGAGCCACGAAACACGGCGCCAGTTATCACAGTGCCATTCCAGCGATTTTCCCACAGTTCGCACTTTTCTAATATGACTCTAGAAAAATTAGCGTAACTAAGATTTGTCTTGGTTATATAAGCACTACAAAACCATGACCTTGTAGTTATCATATTCATAAAATTAGCCCCTCGAAAATCAGCTCCTTGAGCTAAACACTCACTAATTTCAAGACCTAAGGCGCTAATGTTTTTAAAATTACTCATTGATAAATCGCAGCTTTTAAAGCTAGCGTTTTTTAGTTTGGCTCTATTAAAATCACACCCTTCCAAGCTATTCCTGTCGTAAAAACTACAATCAACAAATTCAGTATCAGTTAAATCAACCCCTGAAAAATCACAATTTGAAAAGGCAATATTTTTAACTCTATTCCCCGTAAATTGATCTCGTGAAAACTTTTCATTGATAAAGTGCTTTTCCATACATGCTACACCTGGTTATTTATACAGTGCAATCATTGTACATTAATTTGAACAACCTTAAACTCTAGCTAAAATTGATTCATACAATCCCTTTTATGTTAAACGGGCGAGTTAGTTAGCAAAAACCTCCCGTTCATCCCCATTAAAGCCCCTCGAAACGATTTTAAGACACGATCACCCTATAAAACACCCAAATCTACGCTGAAAGTTTAGAACGGTTTTGCGGGCTTCTGAGTGCGTTTTTAACATCGTGCAAACTGACAAGTAAAACGATGCGAAAT